>JADJXV010000008.1 GCA_016720145.1 Ignavibacteria bacterium
TTCGACCTCCAGCTAAAGCGGGAGTCTAGTCAACAAGATACGCAGAAACAAATTCGAAGATTGAATGCCGAAAGGCGAAAGTCTTCCTGACTAGACTCCAGCTTCAGCTGGAGGATAATCTCCACCATATTCACTCCCTTCCCATCTCATACTCCTCATACAAAGCGCATACTTCGCTGAGAATCATGGCTGTCGCGCCCCATAATTTGGAGAGTGGATGAATATCCCAATACGGTGCAAGTACCGTCGTACCTCCTCGATCCCATTCACCAATTTTTACGTTTTGATGATCTAAAAAAAATGGAATTTCTGTGTAAAACACTTCCTGCACTTCGTTTGTCTGGAGAGTGAGATTCGATGGGCGGTTGGCTGAAAATCCGATAATTGGATAAATCAACGAATTTGAAGGTGGAACGTATAATTGTGTGAGCGAACCAAGCACAGAAATGTCATCAGGGCTTAGTCCAACTTCCTCAAATGTTTCACGCAATGCTGTTTCATGGGGAAGCTCACCCTTCTCACTTCGTCCGCCAGGAAAGCTGATTTGCCCTTTATGAGTGGTCAGTGAATCACTTCTAAGGGTCAGCATTATTTCAATAGTACCGCTTATTGAGGGAGTAAGTAAACACAGAATTGCACTTGGCTTTGCATGGTCAGGTGGCGCTTTAAGTGGATGATATTTCAATCCCTTCACCTCAGGCATCATCTTCGCTTGCGCTACAGTCCCGGGCAAGGGTTGATGTAGCCGAGTTTCGAGAAATTGAATGAAATTATTGAAATGCATAGAAAGTATAGATATGCAGACTGTATTGTATAATGTTCATATTGATTAATCAATAGTTGGTCGCTTGTCATGCTGAATTTATTTCAGCATCCCCGTAAGCTATTGGTAAAGCAAGACAGTACAAGCCACGGAGATCCTGAAACGAGTTCAGGATGACATCGGCTTCGGAAGCCCTCGCCAGAGTTGTGCATTATCCAAACCACAAAAATTACCTGAAACAGTATCACTTGATTTTCTTCACTACTTTTTGTGGGTTTTGTTCGATAAATTGTTTCCATGACTTGGCTTTTGCATGCGGAATATCCGACTTAAGTGCGTGGCAAATTGCGACCGCAAGTGCGTCGGTGGCGTCAAAGAAATCTGGGGTTTCTTCGATGTTGAGCATGGTGCGAACCATGTACTGGACTTGTTCTTTGCTGGCATTGCCATTCCCTGTCACCGAACGCTTGACTTCTTTGGCGGAATACTCGCTGACCGGTACTTGCTTGAGTGTAGCAGAAAGCATTGCAACTCCTCGAGCATGCGCGAGCTTGGCAAGTGATTGTGCATTTTTCGCGAAGAAGATTGCTTCCAATGCTGCTACATCCGGCAGGGCACGGTCGATCACACTTGAGAGGCGTTCGAAAATTGTTTCGAGTCGTCTCGGGAGCTCATGATGCAGCTTTTTGGCTTCGACTACGCCATACTCGATGAGAGTGAGTTTTTTGTTGATGCTTTCGATCACTCCATAACCACATACAATGCTGCCCGGGTCTATTCCAAGTATTCTCATAGAGTTAATTTAATCTGTTTGTAAAGAAAACATCATTTTTTTCAGTCTTTCGGGTGGCTCAGAGTCATATTCTTTCCTGTAAGAGTCTGTGCAGAATTTCGCCCATTTCTGAGCTTCTTGTCTATCGTGAGGCGAGCTATTCATTGTAAATAGTATTTCATACGCTTGTTCATAGACGCGATCTACTTCGAGTGACATACGAATGTACTCAGTTGCTTTTGAACGCTGTTTACGTTCGAGACAGTCAGTGGCTACGATCATAAGTGCATTCAAATACTGTTCTTGCATCTTTTCACGTTCAAAACTTGTCCATTCTGCAAGGCGATCTTCTTTCAGGAAATCTCCTTGATAGAGTGCAATTGCTTTCTCTAAAAATGGAATTTTGCGATTGAAGTCATCGGTTGCGTACGCGGATGCAATAAGTGATTGAAATTCAACAAAATCAAGAAATACTATTTCCCCTAAATCAAGTGTATAACAATTGTCCTGGACATGTAAATATTGAGAATGTGTCTGTGCCGGTAAATCGGGCTGGAGAATTTTTCGGATGACTGATGCAGCATTCCAGAGTGAAGGTAGCAAATCGCGAGCGCCTGCATCCTCCCACAGGACATCGATAAGTGTATCAAAAGGAACAGCTTTGCGATGATGAACGAGTAAATACTTAAAAATATCACGCGCCTTCTTGCGGTTTTTCCAGTCATTGCGGTCAATTTCACGACCATTTATGACGAGGCGAAAGCTACCAAACGTAAAAACCGATATAGTATCCGGCGCTTTGATATTTGATTGTTCACTATGTGCTAAATTTTGTGAAATCGAGTCCACTCTCTGCTGGTTACTCTTTAAAAAAGTACTACTTATGTCGTCAAATTCTGCTTTGGGCAGCTTGATAGACTGCATTTGTCGCAGCGAATACTGCACCTCGAGTTTCAACAAATCCTGCTTGACCGAATTCTCGCGTTGATTCGCCAAAATTGACCTCATGATATGGTGAAATTGACGTTTGTATTGTGCGAGAGTACTTTTGGGTAGGATTTCAATTGGCAAATTGATGAGCTTTTCAAGTGCGACAGCCGTCGTCACATTTGACTCAAGTAAATGCGCAAGTGCAAGTGATTGATGGAGTAATTCGATTGCTTCGTCGTACATTTTAGTATCTATTCTACATTGTGCAAGCATAATGAGCGTATCGGCTTCTTCTCGACGGGCATCGAGTTCGCGGTTAAGGGCGAGCCCCTGAAGCAAATACTCCTCAGCTTTTTGAGGTTCGTGTAAGTTCAAGTAAATACAACCAATTCCATAATACGGCAACATCCTACTCCACTTGCTTTTGAGTTGGCGTGCATGAGCGAGTGCCTTGCTGTAATAGCCAAGTGAGACAGAGTAATTTCCTAGTGCGTCGAAGACTGAACCAAGATTAGAGTTCAGTGCTATCAATCCTTCATCGAGCTTTCGGGAAGGAACAGAATAATACTGAAGTGCTTGCAGATAATGAGCCATAGCACTCGGATAATCTCGAAAATGAAAATAAATACTGCCGATATTGGTGCGGATTATCGCTATGGTGCGTTCGTCTTGAATATCGTCGGCGAGTTCGAGAGCTTTGTTGTAATTCTCGAGCGCGACCGACACATCACCAACATGCATAAATGCTGTACTGATATTGGCATAGAGTTGCGTCCGAATCCTACTGTCATTATATTCTTTTTCAAGTTCAAGCGCGCGATAGAAGCAAGCCAAGCCATCGGTATAATCAGCCAACCTACAATAAATAATGCCCAACCCATTGAGAGTCAGGCATAAAGTATGTTTACTATTTGGCGTTTCGAAGCGTTCGAGAAATTTTACGGCATTGCCATACATTGCCGTCGCAGTATCATAATTACTTTCATGATCGTAGGACTCGGCTATGAGATACATCGCCGTTCCAACTCCTTCTAAATCATTGATTTGTTCGAATATATCCCGAGCCAACTCGAACTCACGTCGCGACGAAGCAAAATCAGACTGAAGGTCAAAAGTGCGACCAATCACCAAATGTGCATTCGCCTCACCTTGTTTGTATCCAATTGACCTTGATGATTGTAGAATTTCCTTTGCAATTTTTAAAGCACGACCGTCATCGGTTTTCACAAGTGTCATGAGCCATGAAATACCGGCGGACAGCTTTTCGATGCCTTCTTTTGATGCGCGATACTGCTGTTCTAATTCATCAATCACATTGGACATAATTGCATAACCATTTGAAATTACATTTAGTTCATTACATGCCCGTTTGTATTTGCGCTTTAAGTGAAGCATCAATTTTCGCAGCAATTTCCTCTAAATGAGCTTTAGTAACCGCATCCGATTTTTTGGATTTACCGGCGCTTTCGATTTGCTTTTTGAGTAATGAAAGATCCATTCGTGCGAGCGCAATTGCATCATTTGGCGTTCCTACCGGCGGCTTAACGAGAAATAGGGAGAGCGTATTCAAGTGATCACGTTGTAATTCACGGCGATAACTGTTTATATTTTCAGCTTTTGCTACTTCGCTCCAGATGGCATCGCGCACTGAGGCGAACATCTCAGCCATCGTAAACGGCTGTTCGCCCGCTGCAAATCTCACTTCATTATCCTGCAACCGCGTAAGGACATTTACAGAGTAGAGCGATCCAAAAGGTGAAGATTGAATGGCAGAAACGGTAGAATGGACAGGATAATCGAGCCGCGATGACCAAGGTGTGCCTTCAAAATCTTGGTCACGTTCACCGGCTAATCGATTCAGCAAGTCGGGAGCAAACGTGAATTCACCGGCAGAAAATATCCTGGAAGTCAATAATTGCAATGCTTTGCGCTGTTCGGCAGCGGGCACTACCGTATATGGAATTTTCTGCGCTGCATTTCCCACACGTGCTCGATTAGTATAAATACCGCCAATATACCGTGGAATACCGCGGGCTGCGCCGAAATACTCTCCGATTCCCTGACCAAACATCATGCGATACTGTTGGAAGCGATTACCTTTGACGTCCAATTTTTTAGGAATTGATTTCCATAATTCCTGCGCCATATCCATACGTTCGACATAATAATCCAACGGTGTACTACTGAGATCAAAAAGCGTCGCCGTCGGGTCGATACCCCGCGTTGAATTCCCAAAACAATCTTCATCGGTAGCGTAGATGAGTTCGGGATTGGTGGATTTGGCTGCGATAGACTCGAGCATGTCATTTTCAGAACTAAATTCTTTCTTATCATACTGTTTATACGCATATTCAATTGCCCAATAATCATAATCTCCGAGAACAAGATGGTAAAAATCGCCTTGTTTCTTCCCTTTTGGAGCGAGATTTACAGCGTGATAATCCATCACCGAACCGGATGTACCGTGCAAGCGAGTGAACGCAGGGTCGTGAAGCTGATCGAGTGTATAGATCGAACTTGCTTTGAAATTATGGCGCAAGCCGAGCGTATGTCCTACTTCATGAGCCACGAGGGAAACTACGTATTCATGGACATACTTTTCTTTGAGTTCGGGAGATAGTTCACCTGTTCTCATGCTGAGCATGTTTAGTCCGAACGCTAATTCATTCGCTCCACCCTCAGCATACGAACATAAATTTTTCGCATTATTACCTTTACTGCCATTGAATTCATTGATTGAATTTTCATCGTTATGCGAGGTAAGAGGATTAATAAAATACGAAAATTCACGATGCATGTGTCTTAAAAAATCAGCACTTATGCGGATATCTGCATCATAAAGCTGTCCGGTAAAAGGATTCGCACGGGAAGGACCAACTGCATATCCGCCACCGGGTTGTATCATCCAACGTATAGTATTATAACGTGCATCGGCTGGGTCCCAATCTGCAGTATCCGGCATTTGTTGGACGACGATAGCATCTTGGAAGCCGATTCGTTCAAATGCAGAATTCCACATCAGCACACCTTCTTTTACCCATTCCCGATATTCAAGCGGAATTGTATTTTCGAGCCAATAGACGATCGGTTGTTTGGGTTTGGAGAGTTTTGCATCCGGATTTTCTTTTTCTAAATTCCAACGATTGACGAATCTTTTATACGGAGTCTCGAGCATCAAATCGCTGTAATCCTGGAAAATAGTCGTGAAATGTCCTACTCTGTCATCTGCTTTCCGCGGTGTGAATCCTGGAGATTGAGGAATTGCCGCGATGCTGTAATGATAACGGTGCATCATACTTCGCGAGTCCGGAAGCGTCGATATGCGTTGAGGTTTTGATGATTTAAAGTGGAGATTAATTTCAATTTCCGTATTTAAAGGAAACGATTTTGTTTCGGCAAAAAAGGAATTTTCTTTATCGAGCGAAAAGTTCATTTTCATAGCATCGGTCATCGCGCCGACGAGCGCAACATCTTGAATGAAAAAGGGTTCTGCATCGACGAGAATACCGCCGCCGGTAGGATTCGGAAGGATACTAATTTTCGCACTACCGACCAACGAATTAGACATGTTCCGTTTGATCGTACGGGCTGTTACTTCGTTGCTGTCAGCGCGGAAGGATACGTTTTTGTTGAGGAGCATTATTCGATTGCCCACTCGTTGGAATACAAATGGAAATTCACCAATCTGCGAACTCCCGTCGAAGAGATATGCATCTCCGCTTTGGCGTGTTATGCTGCACAAATAGAGCAAGTTGAACTGTTCGGGCTTGATTTCCATCAGCAATTTGCTTTCACTTTCTTTCCAATAGAATGTGAATAAACCTTCGATTTTGGTGTATCCTTCGATGGCTTCCGTAAATGGTGTTTCTTTGGGTTTTTTGGAAGCTCCTTCAGGTGGAGTAGAGGGCTGAGAAGTGAGAGATGTAGATTCGATGAGCATACATCCTACGATGCAGCCGACGAAGAGGAGTAAACGTTTCATAACTTTGACCTTAATAAGTGGAATTGATGTTGTTCATTCAGGAATATCGGCAAAAATAACCATTCTCAAGTAACTGTGCCATGTAGATTTGCAGGGAAATGAGTAATTGACAAAGATTTAACTTTTTTCTACTATAATTGGTAGAATTATCTATTTTTGGAGCAGTGATTTTTATTTTCTTAAACATAAATAATATTTCTTGTGGCAAAAAAAAATGTAACATTTACTCAATTTGTCTCCGATTTACAAAAAGGAAGCACAGAAGAAGATATCAAAAACGGCTACGCACGCCATTTTGGAATCAGATATGATACTGCCGCGAAGCATGACCTTTATACACCTTATGTTCTCTTTGAATTCAAGCTTGATAAGAATTTTACGAATCTCAGAACGCGTGCAACTGTTGTAGCCCAAATACTTTATTATATTCGCCGCCTGAAATTCAGCTTTACTGAAAAACCAATCCCACCAATTCTATGTCTTGCCGATAAAAACGAAGCTATCCTAACCGAGACTACCAAGTGGAGAAATTTCTATTCTGAAACTGATGGAATCTATGATTGGGATCTGGCGCCAAGTAATCCCGACCTTAATCTGATTAATGATATTTTTCAAACTGACGAACTGCGTAATCTTCATATTTATAATATTCTTGAATCACAAGACTACACCCTCTTTGCCGAGCGACTCCACATAATACTAGCCGGACAAGAAGCATTTCATGTCATAGAGAAAAAGGCAATTACCGAAGATAATTTTGAAGAAGTATATGAGTATTGGAACAAAATATTCGGCGAAAGCGTGCGAAACGGACTCAAAACTTCTCGATACTTCGTATGCGATATTCAACAAGGACGCACTATCTATATCGCAAGTGAAAGTAAAGTGTTTTTTGACTTCGGCGGAGGCGATGGACGCACCAAGAAAATACTCGCCAAAGACTATGAATTTTTCTGGAAAACCTTTGAAAAAGTCACAAACCCCGCCATTATTCGCGGCATACTTGCCAAGATTGACCGCCTAACAGACGAGGCAATGCGCCGCTTTCACGGTGAATTTTTCACACCCGTTGCTTTTGCAAAAAAGGGGCTGGAATATGTAGAAAAAACGGTCGGACATCAATGGTGGATACGCGGTAATGTTCGCCTTTGGGATATGGCGGCGGGAACAGGAAATCTCGAATACCATCTCCCAACTGAAGCGCTGCAATATACTTATCTCTCAACATTATACAAAGAAGATGCAGAACATTTAGGAAAGCTATTTCCGACTTCAACTATCTTCCAATATGATTATCTCAATGATGATATCGGGAATATTTTTGCTCAGGATATGTTACCGTTTGGGATTACGTGGAAGCTACCCGAACAGCTCCGCCGCGACCTTGCTAATCCCGAAATCGAATGGATAATTCTCATTAATCCACCCTTTGCCACGAGCCAAACAGCCGGAACGACGAGCGGTAAAAGCAGTAAATCGGATGTGAGCGACACTCATATCCGAAAGCTTATGCACGGGCAAAATCTTGGTGAAGTTTCCCGTGAACTCTTTGCTCAATTCCTCTTCCGTATCAAATATGAGTTTGCTCATAAAAATGCACACCTTGGACTCTTCTCCACGCTCAAATATATCAATGCCAACAACGACCAAAAGTTCCGTGATGCTATCTTTCAATTTGGTTTTGAACGTGGTTTTGTGTTCTCTTCGGCAAATTTCTCAGGAACTAAAAAGGCTACTGCATTTCTTGTTGGTTTCTTGATTTGGAACTTGCAAACGACGCAACACATTGAAACACAAAATATTGCGCTTGATGTCTTTAATACTGATGTTGAAAAAATTGACTTGAAAACTATTGTCTCTGAGCATCGAGACAGATTTTGAGTAAATGGGTGGACAGACCAAATGCTACATTAATATTTCCCCCTTTTGGCGGAGCAATTACGTTGAAGACAGACAACACTGACGTGAGAGATAGAATTGCACCTAATTTTTTAGCATCCCTAATGTGTAAAGGCAATGATTTTCAGAACCAAAACTTTACTGCATTACTTTCCGGTCCGTATGCAAGTGCCGGTGCTTTATCTGTTATACCCGAGAATTTCGAGAAGGCCTTGATAGTGCATACTGTTCGACGGCTTCCCAAAGCTACGTGGCTAAATGACCGCGATCAATTTTTTCAACCCGACAAAGAACTTACAGAAGAATTTACAACCGATTGTATTATATGGAGCTTATTTTCATCAAGCAATCAAACAGTTTCAATTCGAAATGTGTTGTATCAAAGGCAGACCTACCAGATTGAAAACCATTTTTATCCTTTTCTCAAGCAGGAAGTTTCGGGTTGGGCGATTACTGACAGTGATATTTCCACGACGTTGATGCACGGCGACGACCGTTTTGTAGCGAAGTGGTTACACGGGCGTACTTTATCAACCGAGGCGAAAGCGGTGATACAAGCAGCACGAGAGGCGTATAAATTTTTCTACGCTCATCTGAATAAACTGAATACTACAAAGTTCAGAATCGAAACGTATGATGCGGGATGGTGGCAAATCCGTTCTTCATTATCAGACCAAGACCTTGGTACATCGGAGCTTGCGGCGGTAAAGTCAGCCCATGAAGTGCTGAAGCAAAAGCTGCTGCCGCTGATTGTGGAGTTTGGTTTTTTACGATAGAATTTAATCCTATTGGAGTAGTATATGATAGAACTAACACTTACGGCAAAAGGTAACGTACATCAACGTGAATCAACCAAGCTCGAATTTAAGAGTGAGTTTATTTGGGAGAAATGTTTTTTTCAAAAATGTTTACGTTCAATTGCAGGATTTGCAAATAATCAAGGTGGAATGCTTGTATTCGGTGTAAAAAATAAGCCACATGAAGTTTTAGGTATTAAAGCAGAATTTGAGGAAGCACATCAGGACAAGAAAAGACTAAATGAAAGAATCTCAGATTTCTTTGCACCAGAGATAATTTGGGAAACTGAAATCCGACCACTTGGGAATCATCAGATTGGCATTATCCATGTTAAGGAAGCAACTAAAAAACCAATTATTTGCAAGAAAGTAGGTGAACCGGATATTTTACGTGAGTCCGCTATTTATTACCGTTATCAAGCTGAAACCAAAGAAATTCAATATTCCGATTTGTATCTAATGATTGAAAAAGAGAAGGAAAAAGAACGAAAATTATGGTTCAATTTATTTGAAAAGACAGCTACTATAGGTGTTGGAAATGTCGGACTGTTAAATTTAACTGATGGTATAGTAAGTGGGAAGAATGGTAGTTTTCTTATAGATGAAACTTTACTACCGAAGATTCAATTTATTCAAGAGGGTAATTTCTCGGAGACAGAAGGAAAACCAACTTTAAAACTTGTAGGAACTGTTGAAGCATTAAGTTCAATTGTTGAAGTAGAGCGACAAGTTCTTGTTTCAAATAAGGATAGGATGAAACCTCAACAGGTAATTAAATTAGTGCAAAATGGCTTAGGAAATATTAGAGTATTAAGACGTGGAAATGAAACTGATAAATTCAATAATGACACTCATACTCGGTGTTGGAATAAATTCAAAGTTCGCCCGAAAGGAAAATCTTCACATCCTGCAAAAACAGAATCTAAATATTGTATTTACGATGAGCCTCACAAAGATTATCTATATACACAAGAGTGGGTTGATTTTTTGATAGAAAAATTGTCTAATGAGGAAGAGTACAATTCGCTTTATACTAAAAACAAAGATTTGCTTTAGTATCTTTTTAGTGAAGTCTGCGCCGATAGTCATCATAAAGTAGCTATTCAGTAAAATATCGTAAATTGGTATAAAAAGTGCGCTCCGATTTTGAGTTCATTTTCGTCCAACTTTCTATGGTTTCCTATGTTCCGTCGCGACTTTTTACGATATTTTGCCCTTACTCCCTTCCTTTTTTCATCTGACCTCGTCGTTGAGAATACAAAAAAATTACTTTCTAGTTTAGAGAATAATAGTGATAAAGATGCAACTTCATGGTACATTTTCGACCATATAATTGCTCATGCGAAGGCAGCAGGTATAGCAAAGCTATCTATCGGCGAGCGTTTGGGTAAAGTTGGAATGCTCATGCTCGGCACGCCATATGTAGGTGGAACTTTAGAAGGCGATCAGGAAGTATGTCGTATAGATTTAACAGGATTAGATTGCGTTACTTTTTTTGAAAATGTACTTGGTATTGCTCGTATTATGAGAAAAGGTGATGTGAAATTCCAAGATTTGACCGATGAAATTGTTCGCACACGATACCGTGACGGAAAATTAGACGGCTATACCTCGCGCTTGCATTATACTGCTGACTGGATAGCAAATAACGTCGAAAAAGGTATCGTGAAAAACATTACTCAAGAGCTCGGCGGGGTGGAATTCCCCATCAACGTATCATTTATGTCCAATCATCCGCAGTACTATCCTCCCCTTGTCAGTGATTCCACCCTCATTCCCAAAATTGCGAAATACGAGCAAGTCGTTAATTCTCAAAAACATTACTACATTCCATCTGAGAATGTAAAAGCGATTCAACCAAAACTTCAAACAGGTGATATTATCGCTGTTGCCACCAATAAAGAAGGACTCGACTATGCACATACCGGAATTGCACTTCGGGATGAACGTGGTAATCTTCGCTTTTTACACGCTTCACTCACTCGTAAACGTGTGTTCTTGGACAAAACAATTGCTACCTATCTCAAGACCGTGCCGACACATATTGGAATTACCGTTGCTCGACCACTCGAAGTCAATGGTTAATGACCGAATGCTAACCTATTGGAATACATAAAATTATCGTTGTTATTCAAATAAAGACGACGATGATTCCATTACTTCTCAGGATGCAATAGTAATAGCTGTTTTCCGAGCTCGCTCATCTGCCAGCCAAGTATTTTGCCATTATCAGTCGTGAGAATAGGTTGCGTATCACTTTGTTCTATAAGTTCTAATTTTAAAAGAAGTTTAATATTATACTGATATGTTTCACCTTTACTAAAATCTCGCAAAGATTCAATATCATCTTCTTTATATTTTTTTGGAATACGTCGCATACTAATGGTTGGATATGAGTTTGGAGGTAGTGTTTAGCTGAGATTCTATGTTTATTACAATAGTCTTTCAACCGTTGTGATTTTGCTAGTAGATACTCTATTTAATAATCAATATAACGATTTATCTGTGCCGATAAGTAGATGCGATAAATTTGAGTAAAAATCGATACTTTTCTAAAATACAATTGCAATAGTTTAATGTCAATTTTGAATTAATAAATCGATTCTTAAAATTTGTTATACAGGCAATTTTCACGTCCGTTTATTCGTCAAATGTGTCTATTTTTGAAACAATATTTACCTCTCAATAATTATTCTATCGAAAGGATACACAATGAAATTTCGTCGTCTTGCTGCTTTATTATTTCTCTCCCAACTCTCTACCATTCCTTTACTTAGCTGCACACGTACAGCTCCAGAAGCCCCAATTTATACAGAAGTCAAATCTCAAGTCGCCACTCCTCGTGAGTCCATGGGTGATATTACGAGTTCAAGGCAAAATGCCATTACTGAAGCAGTAAAAATTTGCAGTCCTGCAGTCGTTGGTATTAGCGTTACGGAAGTACAGCAATATTCTTCAGATCCGTTTGGCGGGATGTTCAATGATCCGTTTTTTGAACAGTTTATGCGTAATTTCCCTCGCAGAATGTATAATCAAGAAGTGCACGGACTCGGAACAGGATTTCTCATGTCATCGGACGGATTCATCTTAACAAATGACCACGTAGCGGGTTCGGCAAAAAAAATTGTCGTCTCTATGACCAACGGCGAAAAGTACGATGCTGAAATCATCGGCACCGACAAAACTGCTGATGTTGCCCTCCTGAAAATCAAAGGTAAAAATTTCCCGTATCTAAAATTCACCAACTCCGACGATGTGATCATTGGTGAGTGGGCTATTGCTTTTGGTAATCCGTTCGGACTCTTTGATATTAATGCCAAGCCAACAATTACCGTCGGTGTCGTGAGTAATACCGGTGTGAGTTTCCCGCAAGAGGGACGTGTCTATCGCAATATGATTCAAACAGATGCAGCGATTAGTTCGGGTAATTCGGGTGGTCCGTTAGTCAATTCTAACGGTGAAGTTATTGGAATGAATACGGTGATTTTTTCAACGTCTCAAAATGGTCGTGGCGCAGGAAGCATCGGTATTGGATTTTCCATTCCCATCAATCGGGTCAAACGTATCGTTGATTTACTCAAAAATGGAGGAAAAATTGACCGTGAGTTTACGCCCGGATTGCTCGTCCAAGAAATCGACGAACGTATTGCCAGGTCATATAAGTTAGATAAAAAAGAAGGTGTTGTCGTAGTACAAGTATCCAAGAATTCCTCAGCTGAGGCAGCGGGGATCGAACCCGGAGATATATTACTCGAGGTCGATGGCGCAAAAATCAATCGAACTGATGACTTACAAGTAGTGATTTCGGATGGTGCGGTAGGACAAACTCTCAGTGTCACTCTTCTCCGCGGTGATGAAAAAATTACCAAAAAAATGAAGCTTGAAAAAGCAGAAAAGGGTCGGCGATGAGTAGAATTCACGCCGAAAACATCGTCAAACGTTATGCCAAGCGAACAGTGGTAAAGGACGTTACCGTGTCTGTAAGTGACGGAGAAGTAGTTGGTTTGCTTGGACCTAACGGAGCAGGCAAGACTACTTCCTTCTATATGATTACCGGTATGGTACGTCCGACCAGCGGTACAATCATGCTCGATGACAAAGATATCACCTCCAAGGCGATGTACAAAAGAGCACGTCTAGGGATTGGGTATTTACCACAGGAACCTTCGATTTTCCGAAAGCTTTCTGTGGAAAATAATATCATGGCTATCCTACAATTACAATCTCTCCCACGAAAAGTACGCAAAGAAAGACTCGAGCAATTACTTGAAGATTATAGAATTACTCATATTCGTAAAAGTATGGGATATATGCTCTCCGGCGGTGAACGCAGACGATGTGAAATAGCTCGCGCACTTGCGTCGGATCCAAAATTTCTCCTTCTTGACGAACCTTTCGCCGGTATCGATCCTATTACTGTAGAAGAAATTATGATACTTGTCCGCAAACTCAAGGATCGTGGAATCGGCGTATTGATTACGGATCATAATGTGCATGAAACACTTTCAATAACTGATCGAGCGTATATTTTGATAGATGGATCGATCTTCGCATCAGGTTCGGCAGAGGAACTTGCCAACAACGAAGAGGTCCGCAAGCGCTATCTCGGTGAATCGTTTAAATTAGAAAGATACGAATGAGTGCCTCGGTCCCAAAATTCAAGCTGTCCGGGAATGATATAAGCAAAAGCTTTACATTCGGCGTGAATGTATTTTCAGGCGTGAATATAGAATTGCACAATGGCGAACTCATCGGAATCGTAGGCGAAAACGGCGCAGGAAAATCGACACTTGTGCGTTTACTTTGTGGTGTACTGACTCCCTCCAAAGGTGAAATTCAATTTGAATTTAGCGGCAAATCAATTGATAGAGAGTACTTACATCAGTATATCGGGATGGTCTCTCCCTATTTGAATCTTTATGAAGAATTTACTGCTTGGGAACATCTTTCACTCTCGGCTTCCCTTCGCGGCATAGAATTTGAGGAGGAGTTTTGCGCTCGATCATTGGAGCAATTCTCTCTAGAAAAACGTAAACACGACCATATTCGAACATTCTCATCGGGCATGAAGCAGAGATTAAAATATGTGCTTGCGATTCAACATAAGCCTGCAGTTTTAATCTTAGATGAGCCTTCAGCGAATATCGATTCTGTAGGCGTGGAAGCAGTACTCCGACTCATTGAGCGGCAGATTGCTCGTGGTGGAGGAGTAATTATTGCAACCAATGAAGAGCGAGAAAGCTCGATGTGCAGTCGAGTAGTTTCCCTCAAAAAATCATGGTAATTCTATGCAAACAATTATACTTACTTCTTGCTTCGTCCTCTCGTTTCTTTTGTCAACTCAGTTCGTATCCTGCGCCGAACCCTCCAAAATACGCTCCCAACCTCAGACAAATGTTACCTTAAAAAATGAAGATGGTAATTATGCACGGTATCTTGCATCTTTAAAATTCCCGGATTATCTCAGCTTCTGTGGTGAGAGAGTGCCGCTCGATATTCCTGAAGTGAGAGAACGAGCCGAACGTGAATTCTACATAAATCTTCAAACTCCCGGTCAATTAATACTTTACATCAAGCGTGCAGGCAGATATTTCCCTTTATTTGAGAAAATTCTCAAAGAGGACAATGCTCCTGATGACTTGAAATACCTGGCTGTTGCTGAAAGTGCGCTCTACATGGCACGTTCGACAAAGGATGCTGTCGGGATGTGGCAATTTATTCCGGCTACCGGTAAACGTATGGGGTTGCAAATTGATGAATATGTAGATGAACGCCGCCACCCGGAAAAAAGCACACGGGCTGCAATTGAATATTTACGAAGTGGTTACAAAAAGTATAAATCCTGGACTCTTGCCGCAGCCGGGTATAATATGGGACATGAAAATGTCGGTAATAATCTTGATTTTCAGGAAAAAACAAGCTTCTATGACTTATATCTCAACGAAGAGACTTCACGCTATGTGCTTCGAATAGCAATGGTAAAAGAATTAATGGAACATGCGGATAAATATGGATTAACCTTAGACAAACAAACAGTTTACAGAGATACGGCAGTTAAGATGGTATCGTGGGAATCGCAAATTTCAGACTTGTCTGAATGGGCTATGAAGCACGGCACGACCTATAAAGATGTTAAGATTCTCAATCCATGGATATTAAAGCGTAATCTGCCGGCGCCTAAGAATGGTTCTTATCAGATACTTATACCGAAATAACCAAGAAGTCAGATTTATTTTTGTTGTAATAATCATGAGAAATGCTTGCGAATTCTCTTACCTTCAATGCGATCAGTAAATATCACGAATGAGAGTCTATTCGAACGTCGAATTGAATTTATTTCGGTAAATTTGAGATAGAAATTGTACTATTAAAGGATTAGAATGTCAATACTTGATATAATCGGAGGCGCTCAGGAGTTCGCCACACTGCCGCCAGTTGCAGGTCGAGTACTTGCACTTCTCGAAAGTGATAATGCCGATTTGAAAGAAATCACCCAAATTATCGAAACGGATGTATCGCTCACCCTGAAAATCTTGCAGATGGCAAATTCACCGCTCTACGCCGTCCGCTCCACGTTCACTACCCTCAATCAAGCTATACTTGCTCTCGGACTTAATCGTATTGCTAATATAGTACTTAGCGTAGCAATTTTTAGTACATTCATGATGCACTCCCGTAGTCAGAGTGCGCCGTATATGGAGCAATTTTGGAATCATTCTTCGAGTACCGGGATGGTCGCGAAGTCATTAGCTGTGAAAATCAAGCGTCAATTTCGTGATGTTGAATTTATTGGCGGACTTCTTCATGATATTGGTAAAATGGCAATGATCCAATTCGACCCCGAGCGCTATGCACAAAGTAAAGTGCTGACGCTCGAAAAGGGTATGAGTGATATTGATGCGGAAATGGAAACGTTTGGTGAATCATACAACTACCGGCGAACTCATCGCACGTCTGTGGAAGCTGCCAAAACAACTTCAAGATATCGTCACATTTCATCATCATCCGGAGCTAATAACCGAAGCGCGCGAACGTGAACTCACGGCAGTTATTAGAATAGCAGATGTATTGTGCGAGGTGTGGGGTTCGGGAATTGACGAAGGGATAAAAGAAGTAAAGCTCGCCGAAGAACCTGCCTGGTCAATACTTTGCGAAACTAACTTGGCTTTAAAAGACTTAGATTTAGAGGTATTCACCTTCGAACTCGAGGACGAATTCAGACATGCATCATCATTTCTTCAGCAAATTTCTCAAGATGCATCGTAGAACGCAATGCGTACCTCATATAAATGTATTAAATTCTTCATATTTAGAAAGTAGAAATGTACCCGGAAATCGGACAAATTGGACCTATACATATTCATAGTTTTGGACTAATGGTTGCGATCGCTTTTTTAACAGCGAACCACTTATTTACTAAGGACTTAAAACGTCGTGGTTTTAATGAAGAGACTGCTTCAGTTGTTACACTTTTTGCATTTATTGGCGGCTTGGTAGGTGCAAAGCTTTTCCATCTTATCGAAAATTACCAATAGTTTTTAGCTGACCCGATGGAAGCAATTTTTAATCCTGGCGGACTCACTTTTTATGGTGGACTTCTTCTCTCAATTTTGATGATTTATATTTATGCACGCAGGAAACATATTAATTTCCTTACACTTGCAGATGCAGCAGCCCCATCATTGATTTTAGCGTATGGTATAGGTCGCATTGGATGTCAGCTCGCCGGCGACGGAGATTATGGAATACCGACCAATCTACCGTGGGCAATGGGGTATCCTGAGGGTTATGTTTCTACCCTTGCTGCAAAAAACCCTGAATTAGTCACGTATTTCAAGCAAATTTTCCCCGGTCAGCCTGTGCCGATTGATATTCCGGTACACCCTGCACCTGTCTATGAAACACTCATTGCTTTATTCTGTTTTGGATTATTATGGAAATTCCGCACTCGTCCGAGTCAAGCCGGCTGGCTATTTGGTATGTATTTGATATTGGCTGGCTTAGAGCGCTTGGGTATTGAGTTTATTAGAATTAATCCATTGTATGCGGGTCTTTCTCAAGCGCAATGGATCTCGATCTGCATGATATTGTTGGGTTCGGTAATGATGTGGAAATTGAGAGGAATACTTCCTCAAAAAACCGCTATAATTTAGAATATCACAATCTAATGCATTACAGAATAATTCATGCGTAATTCACCTTTAACTTTTAACTTTTAATTATTAATTTTCCATTCGATTGGTTATCGATGCTTATTTATTGTGTGTATTTTGTAATATCATACACAACAACAGGTATAATTACCAAACCGACTAAAGTTTTTCGATAGATATACTTACAAAAAATAATCCCCTGATGAAGTTTCATCAAGGGATTATTTTTGTTCATTTGAGTCTCTAGTGCTTTTGCTTTCAATCAACCTCACCCAAGCTCTTCCGCCTCGACAAACGCTACTTCGCCTTCGGCTAGATCGAGCGCTTTTTCATTTGGTGTGCCGAAAACCGATGCTCGAACATCATCAAATTCACCTTCCCAGCGCGCGACGACGACGGTGGCAAGACAATTACCTAGTAAATTCACCGAAGTACGTGCCATGTCCATGAGTTCATCCACCCCGAAAATGACTGCTACACCTACTGCACCGATACCGGGAGGTAAGTCAGGAATACTATTAAGAGTAGCAAGTAAGATCACTAACGAAGCGCGTGGTACGGCTGCTACACCTTTTGAAGTAATCATTAATGAAAGCATGAGCATAATCTGCTGACCAATTCCAAAATGAAAACCAGGTGTGGATGATGCCACCGCTTGAATCACAAATACAGATGCCATCGCAAGATAGAGGGTTGTACCGTCAAGATTGAAACTGTAGCCGGTGGGCATCACAAAGCCCACAATCCGCTTGGGAACGCCGAAACGTTCCATTACTTCCATCGCTTTCGGCAAAGCAGACTCACTGCTTGTCGTCACAAAGGCGATCGTGAAAGGTTCGCGGATAGCCCGCAGGAACTGCCTAACAGGCACTCGCGCTATAAGTGCAACAGATCCAAGAACTAACACAACGAACAGAATAAGTGCTATATAAAGAGATCCGATCAACATACCTAGATTCTTGAGTACTTCCAGACCTTGATGTCCGATTGTTGCTGCCATTGCAGCTCCCACTCCATACGGAGCGAACATCATAACGAAATTCGTAAACTTAAACATCACCTGTGCCAGCGATTCGCAGAACCTGAGAATTGGCTTACCTTTTTCTCCGACAGCAGATACAGCCATTGCAAATAAGACTGAGAAAGCGACAATTTGAAGTACGTCTCCGCGTACCATTGACTCAATGATACTCGATGGAAACACATGAACAACAGTTTGAATCAGTGTTTTAGGGTGATTGTCGGCTATCGCGCCGAGTGTACTTGGATCTGCATTGAGTATTACACCTGCTCCCGGTTGCACGATATTGACGACTGCTAGACCAATGAATAAAGCAATTGTTGTCACAATTTCAAAATAGAGAATCGATTTGGCGCCCATTCGCCCTACTTTTTTCAGGTCTCCACCGCCGGCAATACCGATGACAATCGTTGAAAAGACGAGTGGTGCGATTATGGACTTGATGAGATTGAGGAAAATATCTCTAAGAAAGGATATCTGCGTACCGAACTCCGGAAATAGCCAGCCCACAACCAATCCTACCACCAATCCGATTAGTATTTGCGTGGTAAGAGAAAACTTCCACCATTTTTTAGGGACGTCACCTGCCAATGTTGCCATAGAGTTACCTTAGAATTGAGAATGGATGAGTTTAAAATTGTTCGAGTACACGCACATCATTTTCATAGAGTAAGCGGATATCATCTATACCAGTTCGGAGCATTGTCACACGTTCGATACCGAAGCCAAACGCATATCCACTATAGACTTCAGGGTCGATGTTGCAATTTTTAAGCACATTTGGATGCACCATCCCACAACCGCAGATTTCGAGCCAGCCGGAGTATTTGCAGATTCTGCAACCCTTTCCACTACACAAATAGCACGATATATCAACCTCAGCGCTCGGCTCAGTGAATGGAAAGTACGACGGTCGAAAGCGGAATTTGGAATTTGCGCCGTACATTTCTTTGGCAAAAGTAATAATCGTGCCTTTAAGTTCGGCAAAGGTCACATTTTTGTCAATACACAATCCTTCCACTTGATGGAATTCAGCCAGCGAGCGAGCACTCACAGCTTCATTGCGATAAACACGTCCGGGCATCACGGAGCGTATTGGAGGAGCTTGGGACTGCATCATACGTATTTGCACCGAAGAAGTATGTGTGCGGAGCAACAGATCGCTGCGTTCGTCTTTGATAAAGAAGGTATCTTGCATATCGCGAGCCGGATGGTCCGGCGCAAAATTCAGGGCTTCAAAATTATGGTAATCATCTTCCAAATCAGCGGCTTCGGCGACGGAAAAACCCATTTTTCGAAATACCGAGAGAATGCCGTCTAAGGTTTGCTGGACCGGATGCACACTTCCCCGCTTCTCACGTCTGCCCGGCAACGTCACATCTATTAGTTTTGTAGCGGCTTGGGAAGAGTCAAAGCTATCTTTGAGTCGTGTGAATTCCAGTTCGACAAATTGTCTGAGTTCATTTAACGCTTTACCAACAATTGGCTTATCTTCTTTGGGAACTTCGCGCAGGCGTTCCATCAAGCCGGTGAGGGTACCTTTTTTGACAAGATGACGGAGGCGGAATTGGTCGAGTAATTCAGCAGAAGTAACAGCGGGGAGTTCTGTTTCGATTTGTGA
Source organism: Ignavibacteria bacterium (assembly GCA_016720145.1). Classification (GTDB taxonomy): domain Bacteria; phylum Bacteroidota; class Ignavibacteria; order Kapaibacteriales; family UBA961; genus JADJXV01. The sequence goes on from JADJXV010000008.1 coordinate 19,939, forward strand.
TCTGAGAGTAGTAATTTCTTGGAGCATCGAGTGTATAATTTGTTCAATAAAAATAAAAAGGGCGTCCATTTCATGAACGCCCTTGCAACTTACAAAAAATCTGAAATTTAACCTACAGCTTTGCGAAGAATTACTGCAAATACTGCCGGTTGATTCATTGCCATATCTGCTAAAATTTTACGGTTAATCACAATATTTTTTAGCTTGAGTGCATTGATAAGTCTTGAATAAGTAGTGCCGTGTAATCGAGCGGCTGCATTAATACGAACTATCCAGAGACTGCGAAAGAGTCGTTTTTTACGACGACGATCTCTATATGCGTGGCTAAGCCCTTTTTCAATATGGTTCTTAGCAATTGTCCAGACTTTACTTCTCGCTCCCCAATACCCTTTTGCAAGCTTTATAAACTTGCGGCGGCGGCGGTGCGAAGCTACTTTATGTGTTGAACGTGGCATGACGTTGTTCCTTTAAAATAAAAATGAGGGCAAAGGGAGAGCTTCTGATATTCCCCTTCACCACAAAAAAGAGAATGTACTTTGACTCTTAGCACAAAGCAAGAGCACGCTTGATGAGCTTCATATCCGTAACATCTATTAACCCTGCTTTGCGAAGATTGCGTTTTCGCTTACGGGTTTTTGAAGTCAAAATATGGCTCGTAAAGGCATGATTACGGCGAATTTTACCGCTACCGGTCACGGTAAAGCGTTTTTTTGAGCCGGATTTCGTTTTCATTTTGGGCATGAAACACCTTGAATTAATTGTAATTAAAATGAGAGATTAGAATCAAATTGATTTACACCGGCTTCTTTTTTGCTTTTTCCGGAGCAAGTGTTACCGAAAGCGAGCGGCCTTCAGGATGTATCGGCTGATCTATTTTGGAATGATCGGCAAGAGCAATTACAAAGCGCTCCAAAAGAGCAAGCCCAATTTCCTGGTGAACGATTTCTCTTCCCTTAAAAGCGACAGTGGCTTTTACTTTGTGACCGTCATCCAAAAATTCTTTTGCATGACGCGTTTTAAAATCAAAATCATGGGTGTCAGTCCGCCATTTAAAGCGCACTTCCTTCAGCAATTGCTGATGTTGCTGCTTTTTCTGTTCCTTTTCGCGCTTTTGGACCTCATAAAGGAACTTCCCATATTCAATAATCTTACAAACAGGTGGCTCTGCCTGAGGGGCAATTTCCACCAAGTCTTTTTCTTCTGCATTGGCAAGATCCAATGCTGCGAAGGTGGTCATAATGCCAAGCATTTTGCCATCTTCATCTACCACCCGCACCTGCGGAACTCTGATTTCCTCATTTATCTTATGAGCACGCGCTTTTTCCTGTGGGCGATTTCTGCCTTGGAATGTACTGCCTGACGAGCCATAAGGTCTGGGAACAAAGGGTTTTTTCAAACAAAATCCACGAAAGTATAGAAAAGGGTTAGTTTTGCAAACCGCAAAAATACTGGCTTCTCAAGTAATAAAAAAACTTTACTCATAATTTTTTCCACTTTTCAGGTAATATATCGTATTTCTGCGTTCTTTTAGCTAATTTTGGGCGTTCTAAACGTTCAATTTCTTACTATTCCTTAGATACATCAATGTCCGAATTTACTCGAAATGACCAAGAACTTCGCCGTTTTGAAGAATTAGAGCAACTCCGCGCTGCAGGAATTAATCCCTATCCACCAGTTTTTGAGAAAACTCATTCTTCCTCATCTATTTTATCAACTTTTTCTGACGATCAGCCCGAAATCCTGAACGACGTCACTGTCGCAGGACGAATCATGGCAATTCGCAAAATGGGAAAAGCTACGTTCTGTCATATTCAGGATGCAGAAGGTAAGATTCAAATCTATCTCAAAAAAGACGATTTACCAATATTTTACGAGTATCTACATTTGCTCGATATCGGTGATATTATTGGTATTACTGGTTATGTTTTTCGCACAAGAACCGGTGAAGTAAGTGTCCATGCACGCTCAGCAATGCTACTCTGTAAGTCTCTGACTCCTATACCTATTGCAAAAGAAGAAACTGATGAACACGGCAATAAAATCATTCATGATGCCTTTGCAGATAAGGAATTGAGATATCGCCGACGCTATGTAGATTTAATCGTCAATCCTCAAATTCGTGATACTTTCAGAAAGCGGTCTAAGATTATTTCAACGATGCGCCGCTTCTTTGATGATCAGGGCTGGATGGAAGTCGAAACTCCTATTCTCCAACCGCTCTACGGAGGCGCTTCCGCCCGCCCATTTGTAACTCATCATAATGCACTTGATATAGAATTATACCTCAGAATTGCCCTCGAATTATACCTCAAGCGCTTAATAGTCGGAGGTTTTGAAGGAGTATATGAAATCAGTAAGAACTTCCGGAATGAAGGAATGGACAAGACCCATAATCCTGAATTCTCAATGCTCGAGATTTACATCGCTTATAAAGATTATATATGGATGATGGAAATGACAGAACAGCTCATCAGTACCATCTCACAAGAAACAAACGGTTCGCAAACTGTTGAAATCAATGGCAAAACAATACAACTAGCCCCTCCTTACAGAAGAGCATCGATGTTCGACTTACTTTCGGATGCTACCGGTATGAACCTTCGTAACTTAACAAGGGATGAGTTGCATAGTGCGGCACGCAAGCTCAACGTCGAAGTCGAATCAACAGCATCACAGATGAAGATTCTCGATGAAATATTCTCGGAATGTGTGCAACCCTCCCTAATACAACCAACATTTGTCATGGATTTTCCGGTTGAAATGTCACCGTTGGCGAAAGCGCATCGAACTGAACCCGGGCTAGTGGAACGGTTTGAGTTATATGTTAATGGAAGTGAATTGACAAATTGCTTTACCGAACTCAATGATCCTATCGATCAACGCAAACGTCTCGAGGAGCAAGCAGCAAGCCGAGCTGATGGCGATGATGAAGCGATGACTTTAGATGAAGACTTTCTCTATGCAATAGAAGTCGGTATGCCTCCTACAGCAGGTCTTGGAATTGGAATTGATCGCTTAGTTATGCTTTTAACCGGTGAAGAATCGATACGTGATGTTTTGTTTTTCCCACAGATGAAACCGTTGTAACGGGCAGTCATTTAATAAGATTATATATTCAGTACACTTTAATATATTATACAGTTATACATACATCAATCAACATCTTTAATATTATATAAGTTTAGTCGGTAAATAAGATATGAACAAATTCAAATTCTCACTCGCCACATATTCGGTTGTGATGTTAATTCTAATTTCTGTTGAGAACGTTTCTGCGCAGCTAACAGAAGGTCAATCGATAGATAGAATTGTCGCTATTGTAGGAAAAGAAATTATCCTCGAAAGTGATATCCAATCGAATATAGCACTTCTGGTACAACAATCAAAAGACATAAATCCCAATGATGCGAAAGTCCGCCAAAAAGTGCTCGACGCACTTATTAACGAACGCCTCGTGATTACAAAAGCAATTGAAGATAGCGTCACGGCATCCGACGAAGAAATTACTCAACAACTTGACTATACAATACAAGGACTTGTACAATCGTACGGCTCAGAAAAACGTATCGAAGAACTCTACGGAATGTCACTCGCTAAAATCAAACGTGACTACCGCGATGAAATTCGTAAACGTATTCTTTGGGAAAAAATCCGACAACAGAAATTCGGTGCGATTAAAGTAAGTGCCAGAGAAGTCGAAGAGTTTTTTACACAGTTCCGCGACTCAATCCCACCAATTCCTCCGCAAGCCGAGCTTGCACATATCGTAAAATTCGTACAAGCAAGTACATCTCAAAAAGATGAAACACTCAAGCTGGCACAGAAAATCAGAGACTCTATTCTCCGTGGTGCTGACTTTGTAGAGTTTGTAAAACGCTATAGCGGTGACGGAGGGTCTGCCTCAGCAGGTGGTGAGCTCGGCTGGGTGGACAAAGGTAAGCTTGTACCTGAATATGAAAAAGCGGCGTACGCTCTCGTGACAGGCGAAACATCACAACCTATAGAGACGCCATTCGGTTACCACTTAATTCAGACAATCGACAAACGTAAAGATGCAGTGCAGACTCGCCATATACTCTTCAAAATTGGTCGTAGTGCTGATGATAACGAACGCGCTAAAACTGAACTCGCTGCACTGAAAGTAAGAATCGACAAGGGTGAAAAATTTGAAGATATGGCTAAAAAATACTCTGAAGAAAAAGAAACTCAGGGCTTTGGTGGGTTAATGGGCGCAATCGAACTTTCCCGAATCCCGGCCGAACTCAAAAATGTAATCGAAAAATTACCCGATGGAGGAGTTTCAGACCCGCTCCCTTATATGTCAGACCCAACTAAGCCGGCGTATCACCTGATTCAACGCAAGAAGTTTATCCCCGAACACAAGCCAACCCTCGAGCAAGACAGCAAAAAAATAGAACAAATTGCGAATGTCTATAAGCAGAATAAAGAATTCGACGATTGGGTGCAAGTCCTCCGTACTACTGTTTATTGGGAAATAAAGTAGAATGGATTTGTAGTTATTCTTTAAAATCTGGATTCCCTCTTTATTCCTTAATCAATCGATGGTCAGTAGATTTTTTATATATCAAACCAAGTAGTAAAAGTTCTGGAATATCTAACGTGGATTATTATGTATAACCATATTTTTAAAATACTTACATCTGTGAATTTGGCAAATATATCGTCTTAATTTCTGATTTGAATTATCAACTTTCAATACATATCAATTCTAATTACTAATTATATATTTTTTTACTCTTATGAGAAAAGATACAATTACAAAAGTCAATGAGAATTTTATTGACAAAAGATTCCTCAGTGATACAGTTGGTCAGCCAATTTCCGAATATTTCGGGAAACTCGTGTTCGGAAGTACAGCCATTAAAAAATATGTGATGCGAGATGCATACGAAAGTCTCATGGAGGCGTTCGAAAGTGGAGAACGTATCAACCCAAAAACAGCAGAAATGATTGCACTCGGCATGAAAAATTGGGCAATCGATAATGGTGCAACTCACTACACACATTGGTTTCAACCGCTTACCGGCAAAACAGCCGAAAAGCACGATTCTTTTTTCAGATTAGATAAGTCAAGTAATGCAATCGAAAGCTTTAATGGTTCGATACTTATTCAGCAAGAGCCGGACGGCTCGAGTTTCCCTAGTGGTGGCTTGAGAAGCACACACACAGCAAGGAGTTATACAGTTTGGGATCCCTCGTCATTTGCGTTTATTTTAGAGTCGAGTCATGGTAAAACTCTCTGCATCCCGGCAATTTTTGTCTCCTATAATGGAGAGTCTTTAGATTTAAAAACTCCGCTACTCAAGTCTATTCATTTGGTTAATAATGCTGCTTTAGGCGTCCTGAAATATTTTAGTAATGAAGCGACAAAGGTATATCCTACATTAGGTTGGGAACAAGAGTATTTCTTAATTGACGAAACCCTCTACAATGCACGTCCGGATATAATGATGTCCGGTCGATCACTTTTTGGTAATCCTCCGGCAAAAGAACAGCAATTAGAAGATCATTATTTTGGTACGATACCGGAGAGAGTCGTTGATTTTATGCATGATTTTGAGGATGATTGCCTCATGATGGGAATTCCAATTACTACGCGTCATAATGAAGTGGCACCCATGCAATTTGAATGCGCACCTTATTTTGAGTCCGTAAATATCGCCGCTGATCACAATTCTTTATTGATGAACATCATCGATAAAATTGCAAAACGTCACAAGCTTCGTGCTTTATTACATGAAAAGCCATACGCCGGTGTGAACGGTTCGGGTAAGCATAACAATTGGTCACTCGCCACCAATACCGGTGAAAATTTATTCAACCCTGGGCATACGCCTGAAAACAACCTCCAATTTCTGACCTTCTTAGTCAACTTCTTAAAATCTGTGAATGACCATTCCGGATTATTACGAGCGAGCATTGCCAATGCAGGCAACGAACATAGATTAGGTGCAAATGAAGCACCGCCAGCGATTATTTCTGTCTATATCGGTGAATTTTTAGATGAAATTTTGGGACATTTTAAAAATAATACTCTCGATCAATTCAAAAAGAAAAGCGATGAATTGGTACTGAATGTGCCCAAAGTCGCAAATATAAACAAGGATAATACCGATAGAAACAGAACATCTCCCATGCCCTTTACCGGTAATAGATTTGAATTCAGAGCAGTAGGTTCTTCCGTCAATGTATCACATCCGATGACAGTACTTAACACTATTGTTGCCAACCAGTTAAAAGTATTCAAATCAGAAGTTGACATGCTTAAGTCCAAAGGAATTGCAACTATGGAAGCCGTTAAAACAGTGCTACGAAGTACATTAATTGCTTCTGAACAAATAATATTTAATGGGAATGGCTATAGTGATGATTGGGTTGCTGAAGCTGCAAAACGCGGACTTGCCAATATCCGCTCGACCGGTGAAGCTTTGCTAGAATATACCAAGCAAAAAGCGATTGATGTATTTGTCAAGAATGGAATTTTTACAGAAAAAGAAGTGATCTCTCGGTATAATGTCTATGTCGAGGAATATATCAAACAAATCGAAATCGAATATAAAGTAATGGTTGAAATTGTAAATACTCAAATTATACCTTCTGTTATTGAGTATCAAAATAGTTTAATTTCTAATATTCAAGGGCTTGCATCAGTTGGGCTGTCGAGTCAATCTACGGGAACCAAAAATCATTTGCAAACGATTTCGGAACATCTCAACGGTTTAATGAGTTCGACGAAAACGATGATTCAGACCTTCAATGAGATAAAAGCTACTCATGATGAAGCGAAGATTTCAATTGACTTTTACTACAAATTAAAGCCATTATTCGAAGAAGTTCGCTCACACGCCGATATGCTGGAGTCATTAGTCGATGACAAAAGCTGGCCACTGCCAAAGTACAGAGAATTGATGTTCTTGTACTAGAATTCAATATCAAATTCTACAACAAGTGATTCATTATCAATCTATTAACGAAGATATTTAAATAAATGTAATGCCTACATCAAGAATACTAATCACTTGTCCAAAACGAATGACATCATACCTCAAAGCCGAGCTCATTGAGCTCGGCTTTTCTATTATCGGTGAGTCATTCGCCGGTGTATCCATAGAAGGTACTTTCGCCGATACACTTCGTCTTAATCTCCATCTGCGCACAGCACACCGTGTGCTTTATTCACTCAAAGATTTTCGTGCGGTGACACCGGCTGATTTGTATTATCATACTTCTCGTATTCCGTGGGAAACCATTGTTCCGGATGATGGTTACGTCAGTGTTGTATCTGCAGTCGAGACGCCAAGTATCAACAACACGCAATTCGCCAATGTCAAATGCAAAGATGCAATTGTCGATAGAATTCGCACCAAAACCAACAAGCGTCCCGACTCCGGCTCAGACACGGACCGCACTGTCGTCTTTCTTTACTGGAAAGGTAATGATTGCTGTATCTATCTCGACACTTCCGGCGATTCACTCTCCAAACGTGGCTACCGGAAGCTCCCACACGCGGCACCTATGCGTGAAACATTAGCAGCTGCAACAATTATGGCTACTCGTTGGGATAGAAAATCCAATTTTGTGAATCCAATGTGCGGCAGCGGTACCCTTGCGATCGAAGCAGCTCTCATTGCGACCAATAGAGCTCCGGGACTGCTACGGGAGAATTTTGGCTTTATGCATGTACAGGAATACAACCCTGCAGTATGGCAATCACTTATAAAATCTGCCACGTCAGCAATCATCCCTTTCAACGGCAGGATTATCGCCACTGACCACGATGCAAAAGCTATTTATGCCATTCGTGAAAATGCCCGCCTCGCCGGTGTGGACCGGTTGATCGAAATCGACTGCTGTGACTTCCGAGACACCACCGTTCCCGCAGGTGGAGGTGTAGTGATGCTGAACCCAGAATACGGCGAGCGCCTCGGCGATATCGAACACCTCGAAACCGTCTATAAAGAAATCGGCGACTTCTTCAAGAAAAAATGCAGTGGCTATTACGGATATATCTTCACGGGGAATATGGACTTAGGCAAAGGTGTCGGATTACGTGCCAAGCGCCGTGTGGAGTTTTTTAATGCTGATATTGATTGCCGGTTGTTTGAATTCGAACTTTACACCGGGTCGAAAGAAGCGAAAGAATAATACGCTGATAGAGCAGATTTTTATGATTTTCATTGTTCTTTGAGTCGTAAAATTACCGTGGATTTTCTCAACACTGTCACCCCCCTGAATCAACTCTACTGTAAATAAAATTTGGTATTTTGCATTTGGTCAGGATGTAACTTTCTGCTGAATTTCACTTCTTACCGGCATCAATTATTCACGGAGTCCATTTGATGAAATTTCTACGGTATTTTTTTCGAAAACCTACCCTGACTTCATTTACTATACTTGCATTATTTATAGCAAGTTGTAATGATTTACCCACAAGATTTGTCGCGCCAATATTTGACTTCGGTCTCACCCTCCCGCTTATCGATTCTCTCATAACCCTCGATCAGATGGTACAAGACTCAGCGCTTCTTCGCAAGGATGGTCTTGGGAATTTAATATTGGTGCAAGGTGCTCAGCTCCCGGTGACAATGATCGGTGACTCACTTCGCTTACCTTCGATGACGGTTAATTATACCAGCACAGCTCTTGAACAATCACAAGTTCTTGATAAAATTAGATTTGGCAATACTGCATCTATTCCACTTCGAGTATTCTATCCTTCACTCCCACTTCCACCTGCAAAAGCGGCTATCCCTTCACTCGGCGCCGGCTCAGACTATATCGAGTCACCGGTTTTGTCAACCAATGATGGTGAATACGCTATCTTCCGCTCAGCTACACTTCAGATAATTATCACCAACAACTTCCCGATCAACCTCGAAATCGGTACATTGCCTGCTCAATCTTCAGCAGGATTTATTCTTTCAACTCCCGGGCAACAAGATATATTTCTTCCACTTACCATCGCTCAGCGCTCAATTCCAACTATGCAAACTCGGGGTGATTCTACAAGTGTAGGAGGAGCGATTATACTCAATATTTCCGAACAGAGACTCACGCAGGATTCACGCATCAAAGCTGTTCTGCGTTCGACAGGATCCAACGGTACTCAGGTGAATTATGACTCAACAAATACTCTGCGTTTTCGCGTGGTTCTACAGAATACATCACTCCGTCAAGCGAAAGTATCCATTGCGAAGCAAACATTGCATTTCTATGCCACTACAGTATTTACCGACAATGCGATTTTGACAGAAGCTGTCCTCCGGGCTTTTACTGCGCAGCTTAATCTAACCAATACCTTTCCTGTTTCAGGTATGGTATCTGTCCGTCTTCCACAGCTCCACAGATTGACTGACGGAATGGAATTTACGTCTCAGTTTCCACTGTCCAAAAATCAATCCAAATCAATAACTCTTACTTCAGGTGGCGTTGAATATCGTCTCACTCCGGACTCTATCGACCTTGCAATGAATAATGGTCAAATCAAAGAATTACACTTTGCAATCGATGTACACACCGACGCGATACCAACAACTGCCAAAGAAGTCTTCGACGAAAATGACAATTTCAAACTCAGCGGAGTCATTGCTTCGCTTGGACTTACATCTGCATCCGGCATTTCACTTCCAAAGACAAGTATTGCCTTTAGCTCTACGGTGGATTTCGTTCCTCAAGGAAATATAGATAAAATCACCTTCAATCGCCTGCTTGCCAAAGACTCCTATCTCGAAGTACAGCTCTTCAATTCAGCCGGTGTGAGTGCGAATTTCAGTGGAAAAGCTACCCTGCTTGATCTATCCGGTAAAGTACTCGCAATAGTCAATATTCCTTCACAAGGTATTGGATCAGCTATTATTAGCGGAGCAACGACCATACCTTTTCAGACGACACTCAGTATCCCTCTCGGAGCTCTCGATATTCCAGAATTCCCAAAGTATGCACGTATTGAAGCGAGTGTGACGACGAATACGAACACACCATTTCTCGTACGTAATCAAGATTATTTTCATGGAACGGCTGAAGTGAGAATCCCGTTAACATTGACTGTTTCAGGTGGTAATTTTCATAAAATTGACTCGATGAATGTATCGTCAGAAATTCTAAAACGTCAGAAAAAATCTTACGTGGGCTAAGCTCACAATGGAAACGAAAAATAGCATTCCTGCAAACATTGGTTGTGTCGTACAATTCTATGATTTACAAGGGAATGTGACACTTAAGATCCCGAAAACAGGTTCCATTTCATTCATATCGGCTCCTTATGCAAATGACGGTATCTCCAGTGGCGAGACCAAATCAGCGTTCTCACTTGATGTGGATTCTGCTGAAGTAGCTACAATTCTCTCTTCTGCTCGGTTTGGAATTGACGTATCCTTCAATACCGACCCAACTAGTACTACTACTACCTACAGACGATTCCTCACCAGTGATTATCTCCATGTGCGAGCAATGCTTGAATTTAAGGGGAATACTGATGCTCGGTAATTTATGCATGAGCTTTTGCATCACAGTACTCTACTTTTTGAGTATGCCCTCACTTACCGCTCAATCACAGCTCGATATTTCCGGTATGGCACTCGGCAAAGCTGGTGTAGCGTTCACACGAGGAACAGACGCGCTATCTTCAAATCCCGCAAATATTTACACCTCAGATACAACTTATGTATTACATTGGACTATCATGTCTGCCGGTGCTTTAATCGGCAGTAGTGTGTTCACAATTAAGGATATTAACTACTATTTTGGTGGCGATGGCAGTGTCGATGCGTACGGCAGTTGGAATCCGCGCTATCTCTCACCGTCTGAAAGGGATATCTTCGCTCAGAAAGTCGATAATAGCACTATTGTCGCACAGGTGGAGACAATGCCAATCGGAATTGTACTCACCCTGCCGAATTCCGGAACACTTGGCTTTAGTATTATTAATTCACTCCAATTACAGCTCCAATTCCCCGATAAATTCTCGCAACTTTTCAATGGTTACGCCGGGAAAGAACGCCTTGAAATTTCAGGTGGGCAGTATTCTGCTCTCATGACGTCGAGCTATGGGGTGACCTACGCACAGAATATGAAGATTTCGGGTGTGAACCGCTCATACATGAATTATTTCTCAATCGGCGCAACGTTGAAATTTATTCGAGGTTCGCTGATGCAGGAACTTGACCCATCCAATTCTGCGACTCTAACGCCATATATTCCTGAGACTTGGGACTCGACCTACAATTGGGCAGTCAATGTACGCTATCAAGCACGTTTTTCGGGAAGTGCGCCTCAAGAACTCAGTATTGGGAATTTTACCGGCTTCGGGGGTGAGACGACGGGTGTGGGGATGGGTATTGACTTTGGTTGTACCACCAATCTGACTGAACCGGACAGCAGCGGACGTCAGGCGATGATTGCATGCTCACTTCTCGATTACGGGTGGATTTCATGGAATACTACATCGAAAATTTATACATCAGATGCTCGTGATACAATTGTCGGAGTCACACAAGTCACTAATTCTCAAATAGATAAACTCAAAGGAAATGCGCAGACCGGTGGTTTCCAAACAGATCTTCCGATGCGCCTTCGTTTTGGAATATCAGTGCCGCTACGCTTGCGTCTCTTGGAAATGCCGCTTACGATCATGGCTGAATTCACCCAAGGACTCAAATCCATCGGCGCAAATACAACTAATCCTCGGTTTGGTCTTGGGATGCAAGTCGGTGACAAAGGTCTTTTATGGCGGCTCGGTATGCAGGCTGGAGGCATTGAAGGCCTGAGTATATCTGCCGGTATCGGTAGCAATTGGAAAATAGTAAATTTTGATATTTCAATAGGTTCGGTACGTGCTGCACTCGGCTACGCTTCGGCTCGAATGTTCAATTATTCCGCAGGGGTTAATTTTCGCCTTCCGGTATCGCATCTTTTGTAATTTATTGGTTTTAATTTTGCAATGTTGTCAAATATTGTAGGTGTCTGAACATATAAAATCTCTGTGTGATTATTAAGAAACAAGTGACCTTTTTGAGAAAAATAAGAAGCGATTACGTCAGTAGTAACTTTAAGGATAGTATTGATTTAGATTACGATACCGAAAACCGTTTTCGTAGGAAAGTAGAATTCTTTGTATTAAATTTGCATGCGATTTTTAGGATTTTTAAGATTAATATCTAACAAAGTCGCAATTTGATGTAACGTCTAGTTTTATCATAAACTAAATTGCAATTTATCTAAAAAACTTTATGTATTTTCGAACTAATCGTAATAAGAAATGTAAAACATAACAATTCGGGGTAACAAGATGAAATACATTAAGCTATATCAACTTCTCTTATTTTGTTTGGTGATAATTCCTGTGATTTCAGGTTCCCATTGCGATCCGTTGAACTGTTCTCCGCATCCGACTACTGCGGATGTTCACGATTCTCGTGTTTATGTTGTTCTTAAAGGACCATACTCGATTAGCGAGTCTGCAACAGCCACAGTGGACAAACAGTCAATTGGACTTATCAAATCAGGAGAATCACAGTATATAAGGGTGGATTCAGGTAATCATGACGTAGTTGCAACTACTATCAATCTTCCAACAACCTTTAAATCAACAGTTACCGTAGGCAATAATCAATATTATTACTTCGAAGTAGCATGCGATCCAGGGAAAGTAACATTTAAGGCCGATGGTCTTTATGCGTTAGATGGAACTTCACTTCATGCATACGTGAATGGTGTTTCACAAGGAATTATTTTGCCTGGTCAGACTCTTTCGATTGAAAATGTCCCACCAGGGCTTGACATACCTTTCACCTTTCTTGATGATTCTAAAAAATTACGCTATAGTACTACGATGACAATCCAATACGAATCAACCAATTTTATAGAGATTCCTTATCGGTAGTTCGAACTCTTAATGTTTTTCTTACGGCAGAAATCTATTAATTTCATGTAGTTACTGTTGTTCGTTTAACTGAAAGTCAGCTCTAACTAGTGCTATAGCTGATTATAAGCACACAGAACTCAAACCTCCCACACTACGCCACATCAAAAAAGCCCTTTTCACCTGCATATTGCCGTAAAAATTCCATACGTGTTTGCTGATGTTCTGGCCGTCTCAAATGCGGATCTTGCTCAATGAGACCAAATGCTTCGCGCTTTGCAAGTGCTATAATTTCAAAATCACTAACCAAATCCGTAAATTCAAAATCGGGCACTCCGGATTGCCTAGTACCCATCACATCACCCGGACCGCGCAGCTTCATATCGACCTCTGCTATCTTAAATCCATCTGTAGTTTCCTCCATTGTTTTCAGTCGTACTACTGCTTTTAAGCGTTCAGATAATTCAACTTCTTTCTTGCCAAGTAAATATTGAAAATGATCTTTCGTTGCCAAAAAACAGTACGATTGTTCAGCTCCACGCCCTACTCTTCCCCGCAACTGATGCAATTGCGCAAGTCCAAATCTATCAGCATTTTCGATCAACATCACGCTTGAATTCGGGATGTCAATTCCTACCTCGACCACGGTCGTCGCTACTAAAATATCAAACTCTTTATTTTTGAATGCTTTCATTGCGTCGTCTTTTTCATACCAGAACATCTGACCATGGAGCAAACCGAGCTTAAATTCCGGAAATACTTCTTTTTGTAAATGTTCGAAGTGTTCGACTGCTGATTTCAAATCAACTTTTTCAGATTTCTCAACAAGTGGATAGACGATAAATGCCTGCCTACCGAGCTGTATTTCCTTACGAATGAATTGAAATGTCTCACTAAGCTTCGATTCAAAAACCACTTGCGTGATTATAGGTTTACGCCCGACCGGCATTTGATCGATCACCGACACGTCAAGGTCGCCATAAAGTGTCATTGAAAGTGTACGTGGAATTGGCGTCGCGCTCATGACGAGCACATGCGGTGATATAGGCAACTCAGTCCCCTCAATCGTATGTGAACGGATTCCCATTTCACGCAGCTTTGAGCGTTGCATCACACCAAAACGGTGCTGTTCATCAACCACGACGAGACCGACTTTATGATAATCGACCGTTCGTGATTCGTCCGTTGCATTTCCTGAAAATAGTGCGTGAGTACCAATAATAATTTTAGCTTGACCGTTTGCAATTTTCTCTTTTATTTCCCGACGCATTTTCGCTTTTTGCCCACCGATTAACTGAACAATTTCAATTCCCATGCCTTCTAAAAAATTGGACAGTGTATGAAAATGCTGTTCAGCCAAGATCTCTGTCGGTGCCATGAGCAAGGTCTGATAGCCAGCGTCAATTGCCATGAGCATTGCAAATAGCGCAACGAGTGTTTTCCCCGAACCCACATCGCCCTGAAGTAAACGATTCATAGGTTTACCGCTTACAAAATCTTCTGCAATTTCACGAATCACTCTTTTTTGAGCGGATGTGAGTTCGAAGGGTAAATTATCGAGCAGTATTCTCGCACGCTCACTTTTGGGATTAATCACTAATCCGCGTTCGAGAATTTTCACACCACGTTTGCGGAGAGCAAGCATCATTTCAAAGAAGAATAATTCTTGAAATTTCATACGCTTACGAGCTTGTTCGACGGCTAAAGTCGTCTCGGGGAAATGTAAATTACGAGCTGTATCGGCGAGGGATGGCAGGTTGAGTTTTTGGAGAATTGACAGCGGAATTGTTTCTTTTAGTTTAGGTAATTCTACTTCTATCACATCTTCAACGATTGACCGAATCTGCCGCATCGACAAATGCACGTTTTTCATCGCTTGTGTGATTCGGTATTTGGGTAGAATTTTACCCTGCTTATATAACTGTTCGTCTTCCTCATCGATTTTGAGCACTTCCGGATGATGAAAACTCACTTTTTTGTACTTGTCATCATACTCTGGAGTGCCACTGACGACGACCAACACTCCTTCACGAAGGACGACTCTGAAATAATTCACCATTTGAAAAAAAATGATTTCGGCCGTTCCTCCCGAATCATCCCCAAGGGTGGCAATCAGCATCGACCGACTACCGCCACCGAAAGTATTTTCACGGACTTTGGTGATACGAGCGACGACGGTGATTTCTGTTTTCACATTAATTTCTTCGGCACGAGATATATCCATTTCACCTGAAAAGAGATTGGATCTACGCACTTTCGCGCCAAGCGCAGCGAGTGTAACTACAGTATTTCTATCAATATACGAACGTGGATAATAACGGAGCATGTCGGCAGCGGTGAGGAGACCGGCAGTGGCGAGTGCCTCTGCTCGTTTCGGTCCTACGCCTTTGATATATTGGAGTGGTAATGGTTTTGATTCGTTCATCGGAATATGGTAATTGTAAAAAAAATACCTTGAGTTAACAGCAATATCGTACACCAAATCGTAGTGAGCAAATATTATTTTGCATTCGGTGAATTTTCCACAACAAAACCCCGTTTCTTTATCTGAAACTGGGCTTTGATTTGAGGGCAGTTTCGGGTTTTATGGCTCAACGGTCTTCATCTGGGAAAGACGATGATTTCATTTTCTGTAATATTCCCTAATTACTTATTTACTATCAGGTTAACAACAAGTTTGATCATAAGTTCTTTATCTGCTGGGTCACTTTGGGCAACTAATAATGCTAAAGTAACCAATGCGTTATCATTGATTTTCAATTCTCCATTTTTCTTAAAACGGTGCTTATTTTTTTCCAAAAACCACACGAACATAAACGCACCGATACGTTTATTCCCATCACTAAACGGATGATTCTTGATGATAAAATAGAGCAAATGCGCCGCTTGCTCTTCGATAGTCGGATACACATATTCTCCATCAAAACTTTGAATAATATTACCCAACGTACCCTTGAAACTGTCATCTTTAGGATTTCCAAAAAGGTCGGTTGCTTCTTTGGCAAAAATCAGTTGCTTTTTGAGTTCGGCTATTGCTTCGATTGCTTCTTCATAGTGAATAATGTAGGTTATATTTTCATTAAGGTTGTCGATTGTCAGACTCTGACTGTCGAATTGATTGAGTAGGATAAAACTTTGAGTATAATTGCTCAGAATATCCAACAAACCTTTTGCCTCTTGTAGTTGCAAATCATGTGAATTTCCACCTTTACTTATGAGTTGAACGACTTGCTGTAATTGGTCTAAACGTTTTTGATTTATGGCGTAACCATTTGTTAGATAATCTTTTAGGCGTTGGGTAGCCCACTGGCGGAATTGGGTTCCACGTTTGGAATTTACACGGTAGCCAACAGATAAAATCGCATCGAGGTTGTAGAATTCTACTTGATAGGTTTTGCCATCGCCTGCAGTTGTTGCATTTTTTGCAACAACTGATTCTTTTAAGAGTTCACCTTCCTTGAATATTTTTTTTAAGTGCCTGGAGATAACTGACTTATCTCTTTCAAACAATATACATAAATCATTAAGAGGTAACCAAAATGTTTCGTTCTCATACTGTACATCTAATTGTACTTGCCCTTGCGGGTCAATATAAAGCACTGTTTCATTCATGATAAATGTCCTTAATTGTGGAGTTCTTACTTAATTTTCTTGAAAATTCTGTCTAAATTTCCGCAAATAGAATACCACAACAGTCATCATGTGGAATAATTTCTAATAATCTCGGAATACATTACATAAATTATTGTGTTTAATCAACTTCCGAAAAGTTTCCTCGACACTTGGACGGCACACTTCGGCTACGTTCAATGAAGGAAGATACCCGCAGACGTTGGGAATATGCAGAACAATAAATAAAAAATATTAGCTGATTTCCACAACAAAGCCCCGCTACTTTATCAGAAACGGGGCTTTGATTGAGAGCAGTTTCGGCTTTACCGCTCTATTGTCATTTTCATTGTTCGTCGTGAAGTGCCGGTCGTAATTGAATAGAGATACGAGCCGGTTGCTAATGCTCGTGTATCGACTGAAATAGAAGTTTGTCCGGGCATTACTTGTTGAGATATCACCTCTTTACCGTCAATTGTCGTCAGCTTGAATTGTGCGGTCATACCACTAAGTACACCTTGAAGTGGGATCGTTGTTTGCGTGCTTGCCGGATTCGGATAATTCTGTCCAAGCGTAAGGAGCGATGTATTCGTTTCAAAATCATCGACGCCGGTAGTGGTATGAAATATAGGCAATTGCTCAAAATGTCGAGGAAGTGCGTTCGGCGTAATTTCTGCCTCAGATGCGCCGAACCATTGGCCAAGAACTGATGCATAGAGCTGACGGAAATCATACTTCATTTTCAGATTACCGGCTCCTTCTGTGTCGGTGAGAACCGGGTCTGTACCGATTATTCCACCTTTGACGCCTGTGCCTATCACAAACATTGGAGCTGCTGAACCGTGATCAGTTCCTGTACCATTCGAAACAACCCGTCGACCGAATTCACTTATCGTCATCAAAGATACTTTCTTGTCCGTACCGAATGCTTCAAGATCACGTTGGAAAGCCAGCACAGCATCGGCCATTTGCTGATGGAGATTACTTTGCCCGTCAAGCTGACCGGAGTGAGTATCATACCCTCCGATATTAATGATATACATTTGGGTAGAGAGTCCGGCAGCAACTATGCGAGAGACAGCAGAAAGTACGACTCCAAGTTGATTATTAACAGGATACGTAAATTTATTTGTTGTTTGCTTTAGTCCTGCAGCAATAATAGCATTTGAGAATATATTCGATTGTCGGATCACTTCTCGGACATATTCTTCTTCCTCACCTGCATGAGTATTGGCTGAGGATTCAGTGTCGGGGAGTCCGGGAACATAGCTTAAATTGCTCACCGCGACACCCATGTTGTTTTTTTCACCAATAAGTGTTGTGCTGAGATACGTACCAAATTCGATCGCAAATGGGTCAGTTGGCAATGTGTTCGGATAATCCGGATACTGCTGTTCGAGGAATTTGGCATACCAGCCGGAATTACTATAGACATTGGCATCTGAACCAGATAACCATATATCGGTCGAACGGAAATGGGATTGATTTTGATTGGTATAGCCCACATTTTGGATAATCGCCATTTTCTTCTCTTGATAGAGAGGCAAGAGCGGCGCAAGCGCAGGATGAAGTCCAAGTGTTGAAGAATCAGGAAGTTTCACTACTTCATTAGCAGGAATTGACAGGCTTCCCTCTGCTCTTGCTGTATAATAATCTTGATTAGTATAGGGTACGACAGTATTCAATCCATCATTTCCTCCCGCGAGGCGTAAAATCACGAATATATGATCTTTATTTGCTGAGGTAATTCGAGCGAATGGGGAGCCCTCGGGAGCTTGAGCAAAAGCACGAACTTTTGGGAAACCCAATGCCATTGGCAGGACGATACCGGTAGCGGCTACTTTTTGTAAAAACGATCTGCGTTTCATAACATAATCCTTTTAATATTTAGAGTTAGTAGTTTAGTTTGGGTTAATATAATTCATGCTTTGCAAGCTGAACAATTGCCTTCAGAAGATTTCGGATATGTTTATCTGCCTGAAACGTAGGGTCGTCGATATTCCATTCGTATGTCTTAGCGCCTTGTAATAATGCTTCGAGCAACGCATCGGCTTCTTTTTGTGACGGAGGTACATTGAGCAAAGCATTTGATATTTCTTGAGCTAGTTTTGTGGCATCATTCGGAGACGGGAATGATTTAGCAAATGCAATTGCATCAAATTTATAATACTTGGTATTTTGGAGCATTATCTTAGAATCCATTACATCAAGCATAAACTTTTGACGAATCGGGAGAGTTGAAGTACTCACCCATGTTCGTCCTCCCGGCCAACCTTTGACATTCGGAGGTCCAAGTGGGATTTGACCGATTGTGGAAAGACGTTGTGATAAATCTGCACTCATTCTACCGGTTTTCGCTACATCAAAGTCTGGAATATCAGTGAGTCCGAGCATTCTGACAGCTCCCACTAAATAATCAATCGGACTTTTTTCCATTGCACCAATATTAGTCGCATCAAAGAAGTGAGCACTTCGGATTAGTTGGTCAATTACCGGCTTGAGTGACCAGTTATTAGCTTTAAATGTATCGGCCATTGCTGTGACCACTGCAGGATCCGGAATATCATATACGAGGGTTCGGTAAATCTTCGTACACACGAATTTTGCTGTTTGATCGGCGCGTTCAGCAAAAATAATATCGACGATATCATCTGCTTTCCATGCTCCAGTCTTACCCATAAAGGTTTTATTACCTGCATCCCACCTACCTTGAGTGAACGCACTGGTCAGCCCTAAATAATATGCTCCTTTAGGACTTGGATTTATCACCCAACCGCTGAGAGCTCTTGCTCCCTCGGCTACATCCATTTCTGTATAATTTGGATTATTATTCCAATCTGTGACACCACATGTGAAGAGTTCTTGAAGCTCACGCGAATAATTTTCATTAATCTGACTTCTATTGCCTGATTTGTAATTTTTAGTACCATCCAGATAAATGAGCATCGAAGGGTCTTTGGTAATTTCCTTCACCATTTGCTTGAAATCACCGAAGATATACTTGCGGAAAAGTAGATTTTGGGTTAACATAAACTCAGCAAAATCAACAACATTGATTTCATTCGCAAAATGATTATGCCACATGAAAATGAGGCGTTCTTGAATCGAAACCGGAGAGGTTGCAATTGTCTTTACCCACCACTTGATAAGCTGATCACGATGGTTGAACTTCGCAGTCTGCCATGCTTGGAATTCGGTGCTTTGATTATTATTATTCGGTGGGCGTACATTAGGATCTTGTCCTGCCCAGGAAGAGATTTCGGTGAGTGAAGGAGTAAATGGTGTAAGGAGTTGGGTTATTGTAGCGTCGAGTCCGTCGGTCACTGCTTTTCGAATTTCCGTGTCTTTCGGCCCAAACATACATCGACGGAGTAAATGAGCTGCTTTTGAATAGTCCCAAGGATTGGATGCTGACGGAACGTATGGTTCAAGTCCTGCTGTTGTACGTGTTGCAAATGCCGGCTGAGCCTGATTTCGCGGCGATGATTCTTGACTCAAAGCATCGGTTTCCGCAAGAGGAACGCCTAACGTAAAGAAGTTTCTACGATTCATAAGAGATTCTCCCAAGATAGTAGTAGTAGAATAATTAGAATAGATTATATTAAAATGGATTGTACAAATTATGAGGCGGCTACGAGAAAGGAGCTAATAAAATGGTTTAACATTATTGTAACGTTTCCGGAATTGATATATAATTTGTTGAAAGTTAGTTACAGAAGTGCGCTATTTTCAACAATTTTCTTTCATAAAATGTACATGTATATTACAAACTCAACAAACGAATTCACATGTAACATGATACTGATTAACGTCTTAGAAATTTGAATTCACAGCCCAATAGTTTTAATCTCATTACTACGTAGTCTATATCATTTGCCTATCGGTGATTAGTTGGAGCAAATTAACGAATCTGCGTTACATGGAAACAATTGCAACGAAAAGTATCATTTGTGATAAACGATTGATCATTCAAATTCAAAACAAGAACTGCTCTTACTCTATATTTTACAAATACTTCCTAGTGAGAAAATTAATCTCTAGTTTTATATACGTTTCTTGAATATTGATTATGTCATTGTTCAGCAATATTGTACGATTCATTTCTATTTGTTTCTTTTCAAATCGACAAACCATAGTACTTAGTGAATAATTTCTTTTCAAGGTATTGGAATTCGTTATCTAATAACGTCTGATAAGCATATCAGATACTTGAAACTAGTAATGATATTTGTAATTACGACACAGTGTAATTCTATGGTAAGTAACATTATATTCCAACAGCTTTCGTATTAATTCTCAGAATATGAAATTCTATTATTTCTACGAGCTACACCGTAATTCAGGAAAAATCTTTGTCATTTCGGCAAATCCTCGTATTTTTGCGCTCTCTTTTTATGCAGCGTTCGTCTAGCGGTTAGGACACCGCCCTTTCACGGCGGCGGCACGGGTTCGATTCCCGTACGCTGTACTTTCAGTATCAAAGCCGCCTTGATTTTCAAGGTGGCTTTTTTATTGTGATATGCTCTACAATCAAACTAAGCCGAATTCGTGAGGTTAACTATGTTGCCAATCCATACTACAATCATATCCGACGAACAGCTTTTCGATGAAGTAAGACAGACGATTGAGACAGAAGTACGAGAATATATCGAGCGCGACGGCGGTAAAATTACCCTCAAAGCAGTTGAAAATGGAGTAGTGATTGTTGAATTAAGTGGCGCTTGCACTCATTGCAGTGCATCAGACGTTACCTTGAAAGCAGGAGTTGAACGGATACTTCGAAAGAAAATTCCGAGTGTAAAATCCGTCAAACTCAACACTGCATAACTTCATAATTATAAACTTGTTACATGTATAAATTAATCTTGAGATTTGTATGAAATACATCATTGCATTCTTGTTAATTACCTTTATCCTACCATCGATTTCAGCAAAAGATACTCCTCAAAAGTCAAAATCCAAAAAAGTCATTCCATCTGGAAAATATCTCATCAAGTCCGGTATGATTGCCATGGAAGGCATGACGAAAGGTTCGCGGACCATGACTACCCTCTTTTTTGATGATTACGGTACTAAAGAAATGACAGAAACAATCGGCGAAATGTCAGGAATACCAATTAATTCCCGAATTATCACGGCAGATGGCTATACTTATAATCTCGACCTCGAGAAAAATACCGGTACCAAGCAATCCTCTGCTACGGCTGGACCTTCGAGTGGCATCGACTTCAGTAAAATCAACGATAAGATGATGATAGACCTTGGGCTTACAAAGTCAGGAGTTGCTACAATTCTCGAACGGGTATGTGATGTGTGGACCATGGATATGCCACGTATGAAAATGAAAGGTAAATATTATGTCTGGAAAAATATTCCTCTCAAAAGCGAAGTAGAAGTCAATGGTCTGACAGTTGAAATGCATGTCGTGGCCATCGATGAGAATCCTAAACTCCCTGCTTCAACCTTCGAACCCCCTGTCTCCATGGAAATCGAAGAAAGAAAGTAACCTGATGATTTATCTTGATAATAGCGCGACGACCAAACTCGACGAATCAGTTCTCGAATCCATGCTGCCTTGGTTTCGTGACGATTACGGCAATGCATCCTCCGTCTATTCCATCGGTCGCAAAGCAAGAGTCGCTATTGAAGATGCGCGTGAAGAAATCGCTTCACTTATAGGTGCTCACCCTGCCGAACTCATCTTCACAAGCGGTGGCACAGAGTCGAATAATACCGTCCTCCACAGCGCATGTTTTGAATCTCAGCTCACCAAATCCATCTGCTACAGCGCTATCGAACACCACGCCATAATCCATCCAAGCGAACAAATTGCAAAACTCGGGATCTCTTCATCAGTATTACCCATTGATACTCAAAAAATTTTGGATATTGATGTAGCAAGAGAAATTCTATCATCAGTTCCCAAGCGTCCGCTCATCAGTGTCATGCACGCCAACAACGAAACTGGTATGATACAGCCCATCGCACGTCTCCGCGAGATCGCAACCGACGCGTTTATTCACACTGATGCCGTACAGAGTTTTGGAAAAATTGCGTTTAATGTTCAGGAATTACCTATCGACTTCGCGTCCTTCTCAGCTCACAAGATTCACGGTCCGAAAGGAGTCGGCGCACTCTTTATTCGCAAGGGAATTGACTTTAAAGCGCATCAACATGGCGGAGGTCAGGAACGTAACCGCAGGGCAGGCACAGAATCGCCGGCACTGATAGTTGGCTTTCAAGTGGCTGCACGGAATGCAGTGCGTGAGATGAAAGAGCGTTCGGAAATTATGGCATCGCGCATTGCGTTATTGCGCGAACTCCTATCTTTAACTATCAGCAACATCAGATTTAACACTCTGCTTGACCAATCTCTTCCGAATATTCTCAATATTTCCTTCCTCGATGCCGAAAAGCTCGACGGTGAGTCCATTCTCCAATCTCTCGATATTCATGGCATCGCCGCTTCGAACGGTTCGGCATGTGTCTCCGGCAGCTTGCAACCCTCGCATGTCCTGAGCGCAATGGGACTTCCCGCCGCCGAAGCACGCGCCGCCGTGCGCTTCTCGGTAAGCAAGGACACAACCGAAGCTGAAATCCGCACCGCCGCGCAGGCACTTTCTGAGATTCTTGCGGCATTGCGGTAGTGATGGGGAATACTACAACCTCTATATAATTACAACAATAATCGTATCCTGAGAAATTGTAATCATGCTTACTCCTCCTTCCCATCGCCTCGCCTTCTACTGCACCTCCACAAGTTGGGGTGGCCTCGAAATGAATATGCTGCGTCTGGCTGGATGGATGATTGAGCGTGGATGGGATGTCATCGTCTATGCAGTGCCCGATTCGCGGATATGGACGATGTGCGGTGAACGTTCCATTCGCGTGCAAGCGATTACTATTCCTTGGAAATATGGTGATATTAAATCTGCTTCGAAAGTACTGTCTCAGCTCACGGAAGACAAGCGCGATATCCTCTGGGTCTTCACCAATCGCGACATAAGCGTGGCGGCGAATGTCAAAATGCTCGCGCGATTCACCAAGCGCACCATCAAAACAATCTACCTACAGCAAATGGGCATCGGCGTGAATAAAAGCGACGCACTGCACACCTTCCGCTACAAAAAGCTCGACGCATGGATCACACCGCTCCAAAGTCTCGCCAATGAAATCACCGAGCGCACCCACTTTCCTTCGAACAGAATCCACATCGTACCACTCTGCATCGACGTCGAAACTGATGTGAATCTCACGCTCACCTGCGAGGAATGCCGCAGTATGCTTGCAATTCCCCAAGATGGATTCATTATTGGAATTATAGGACGCCTCGACCCGATGAAAGGACAGGAATTTCTCATCGAATCACTACCTGCACTCCGGGCATCATATCCGCAGGTGCATCTGCTCATCGTCGGCGAAGCAACTCTCGGCACGAATGAAAACTATGCCGATGTTCTCGCTGCCCGTGCCGCCGCTCTCGGCGTGCAATCCGCCGTGCATATCCGTCCATTCCGTAATGATGTGAGTGTTTTTTATCGGGCAATCGACGCTTTCATCATGGCGACCCGCAGCGAGACCTATGGTATGGTTACCCTCGAAGCGCTCATGCACGGCACGCCGGTCATCGGTACGAATCGCGGCGGCACGCCGGACTTGCTCCATCACGGCGCCTACGGTTACCTCTACGAACCCAATGACATGCAAGACTTTATCCGCGCAGCCACCGATTGCATCGAGCATCCCGACCTCACCCAAGCCAAGAGCCGCGACGCTCAAGCCAATGCCTACAAACACTACACACACGACGCTGAGTGCGAGGGAGCAGAGCGCGTGATAGCGAGTATTATGGCTGTTTGAGGGGTAGATTATTGATAATATTACCTAGGTCTCGGTAGGGTGTGGTAATAGATGACGATTAATGACTGATGGGACTAAAGGGACTAAAGGGACTAAAGGGACGAAAGGACTAACGGGACTGAAAGGACTAAAGGGACTAAAAGGACGAAAGGGACTGAAGGGACTGAAGACTCACTACTCAAGACTTACAGACTTACCGACTTACGACTTACTGACTTATCGACTTACGACTTACCGACTTCCCCCTCACCTATTAAATATATGCCGAATAATATCCTCTATCGGCACTTCCTCAATCGTAATATCTGCTACCGGGAAACGCCCGAGACAGTCTGCTGCTACACTGGCTATGTTGGCGCGGGGGATCCTGAGTGATGCTTGCTCGGGGTTGAACTCCGTAATCGTGCCAAGCGTTGCGAGGTCGGACTGCTCTACCTTTTCGGTGAATTTTATCGTCAGCAATTTTTCGGCAGCGAATTCCTCGACGAGACCTGAGAGTGCGCCGTCGAAGATAATACTCCCTTTGTCGATCAATATCACCCGCTTGCAGAGGCGCTCGATATCGTCCATGTAATGGCTTGTCAGGATGATAGTTGTGGCTGAATCGCGGTTGAATTCTGCCACAAATTCCCGGAGTGCATGTTGTGCCACCACGTCGAGACCGATGGTGGGTTCGTCGAGAAACACTACTTTCGGCGAATGCAGCAATGCACCAATCAACTCACATTTCATACGCTCCCCCAAAGAAAGCCGGCGCACTTGCACGTGGAGTTTGTCGGTCACCGATAAGCGTTCAGCAAGATTATCGAGCCGCTTTTTGAAGTCATTCTCAGGGATTGAATAAATTTCCTTATTCAGCAGAAATGAATCCGCCGCCGGCAAATCCCACCATAATTGATTCCGTTGTCCCATGACAATCGCAAAGTTACGACGGAAGTCGTTTTTACGTTGCCAGGGCGTGAAGCCGAGCACAGTAGCAGTGCCGGACGTAGGCGTAAGCAAACCCGACAGCATCTTGAGAATCGATGTTTTTCCGGCTCCATTGGCGCCGAGCATACCGACGAGTTCGCCTTCGGCAATTTCAAACGACACGTCATTCACCGCAGTATATTCCTTGTACTCCCGGTGGAATAATGACTTAATGGAATTCGAGAGTCCCTCCTGCTTGATATGCGAACGGAAGGTTTTCGTGAGATTATGGACCGAAATTGTATTCATCGAGAATTTTCGTAGGATGGAAGCTAATTTTTTGAGCTATTTTGCAGTAAAAATACGGAAAGTTCCATCAAAATTGACTCCCTTTATGGCAAAAACTGCACGCTCCGAATCTACATCACCCGAAAAATCCATCGACGAAGAATTAGACCTCACCCTCAGGCCGAGTTCGTTTGATGATTTTACCGGTCAATATAAAATTGTCGAGAACCTCAAAGTCTTTATTTCCGCTGCACGTAAGCGTGGAGAAGCGCTCGACCACGTTCTGCTGACAGGCCCGCCTGGTCTCGGCAAAACCACGCTAAGCTATATTATTGCCAAAGAGATGGGCAGTGAGATCAAGGCTACAAGCGGTCCGGTGCTCGAAAAGCCGGGCGACCTTGCCGGCCTGCTCACCAATCTCAGCGAAGGCGATATTTTATTCATTGATGAAATTCACCGTTTGTCGGCCGTGGTGGAGGAATATCTGTACTCGGCGATGGAAGATTTCCGGCTCGATATCATGATTGATTCGGGTCCTGCCGCGCGTTCTATTCAGCTTTCGGTGCCTCGATTTACGCTTATTGGTGCTACGACCCGAGCAGGACTTCTGACGGCGCCGCTGCGTTCGCGGTTCGGCGTCATCAACAGGCTCGATTACTATGAACCCGAAGAATTATTCACCGTTGTCAAGCGGTCGGCGAATTTACTCGGTGTGCCGATTGAAGATGACGGCGCGATGGAGATTGCGTCACGTTCGCGGGGAACCCCACGTATTGCCAATCGCTTACTTCGTCGCAACCGAGACTTTGCCGAGGTCAAGGGCAATGGCACCATCACCCAAAAAATCGCAAAAATGGCGCTCGAAGCGCTCGAAGTGGATGAATTCGGACTCGATGAAATGGACAAGCGTATCTTGCTGACGATTATGGAGAAATTCGGCGGCGGGCCGGTGGGTGTCAATACCATCGCGGTAGCCGTCGGCGAAGAGTCGGGCACGATCGAGGAAGTCTATGAACCGTTTCTTATTCAGCAGGGATTCCTCCACCGCACACCGCGCGGCCGCGAAGCAACCGAATTATGCTACAAGCACTTTGGTTTTAGGAGGAATAAGATTGAGAGTTTGTTTGAGTAGGTTATTTTCTATATACTGGGCAGAGATTATTCCCACCAATCACATCGTGATTGAACGTTTGTAGTAAGGATGAATGCGAGAAATTGTACGACCCCAAGAGGGGTCGAAGAACGGATGGGGGGTTCGATTTTCTATAAACGTGCAATCACTCTGTGATTGAAGAATTTTGTCGGTTTTGGCTTGTATGTATCTATCGATTATCCTTGTTTTTCTTCGTATTTCGTGGACCAAAGAATTTCATATCGACTGGTCTATTATTTATATGTATTCCAATTTGCCAGATCGTTTCTTTCTTGCATAGGTTTATATCCCAATGCTTATGAATATCATAATAACCCAATGAATCCAATGGTGCAGGGGTCATTTTTCGTTTTTGCCATCGTACTGAATCAAATAGAATGAAAATAGAAATATTGTTGGAATACATCGTACTGTCGTTAACTGCATTATTTTTGAGTTGATTAACATTATTTGGGTAGGTAAAAACACATCCCTGAAGAATAGAAGGGGGTTCATCGATAAATGAGTAATCGATATACGGCTCTTGGATGATATTGAGAAATTGTTCTACACTTTTTCCGTAGAACTGAGTTACATCTAATTTTTTAAGTGCATTGGTATCATAGATGCTTATCTTGCCGGATTGTAAGTCAGGAAGTGTTTTTTCGTCGGAGTTGCAGCCAAAGAACATCCCTAACCAAGCTACTAAGAATATACGTGTAATAAATAGATGTTTCATTTTACCTCTTTGAATTTCACGTCCGAACAGTTCTTTGAACATATCACAACCACTTGCAAATACAACGGTTGCAGGGTATTCAACGATTTCTCAATTCTGTGATGTGATTCTATTTAGATATAGTATGTGTACTCTGTAAGTGTTTATTTGGTAAATAATTGACGTACGTTTTAGCACCTAACCTGGACGGAATTTCCCACCAATCACAGCGTGATTAAACGTTTGTAGCAAGGATGAAAACAAGAAATTGTACGACCCCACGAGGGGTCGAAGAACTGGTGGGGGTTCGATTTTCTATAAACATGCAATCACTCTGTGATTGAAGATTTTCAGGTACGGTTAGTTTTCTTTTATAATTTTACTGTGTCGGAGTACTTGTCCATTATTGTCGGTAAGTGTTAGAAAATACACGCCCACAGATTGATTTGAGAGGTCAATTGTTGTCGTATTTTTTTTCTCGGCTAGCACTAAGCCGGCTGCATTTGTGAGTCGCACATTTGCCTGAACTGAAAAAGTAATACTTCCTGATGTTGGGTTCGGATGGATTGTAATCGACGATTCAGCTGTTTCATTTTCCGCAACGGACACGCTGGAAGTGGTAAAAACACAACGTTGCAGGGCTAGGTATTTAGGGCTTAGTGTATCAAACATCGACTCTTTTACACCCCAACTGCCCCATTTACTATACATGCCGTGCGATGTAAAATGGCAGAACATACTACCGTAATTTTTATACCAGTTATCAAAATACTGACAATACAAACTCTCCATACCGGGATCATGATTAACAGCTATCAGCTTGGCGGTAAGTTCTGTATTATTTACATTGCTCCCCGTTGCTGTCAAGTGCTGACCACCTTCATAACATATCAAATCCAATCCATGTGAATTTGCTGTTTTTTTACTGCCTTCCATCCTGGCATACGCTTCTTTGAGTGAGCTCTGCATGCGTTGAAGAATCTCACTCGTCGTGATGGTACTGACAAGTTTTTCGGTTACAATCTGATCGGCGATACCGCCACCGAAATAGGGAGCAATTGCAATCGCATTCGCTTTGACACCGGTTGGATTATAGACCGTATCTTTGAAATACGTTACGAGCTGATTGCTCAGCCAGCCATCTGCACCTGCCTGTGAAGGGATAACTTTTACCAATTGACTATCACTTCCGAAGACATTTTCGAAAATTCTAAAGATGTCGGCCGAGCGCTTGGCTGTTACTTTCCATGCACGCTCCCATTCCTGCCCCGTATAACCCAAATTCTTGCCCATTTCAGCACATTCGTGATGCTGTACGAATGCTCCATTCCAGACTTCATTACTGTATTCAAGATAAATTTTACACTGCGATGTGAGTGTACTTTTAAGTAAAGTGGCAAGGTTGGTGATATACGAATCATCAGCTTTATGGGGAATATTAATCCAAATATCTTTTTTGGTATGGTTGGCAAGTGCAACAACTTCTTCCCATGCAACACCTGTTTTCTGATGTTGAGTATAGTATGGATAGGTGCTTCTTTCTGACCATGTGACGATATCAGTACCGTTCGTTTTCGTCCAATCCATAAAACGGAGCATCTGAAAATCGGCGATAAAATCAAGAAATTCTGTAGTGTATGTACTTGTATTATAATTATTTACGTACTTTGGAAGGATAAATTTAATGTCGTTAATCGGGTCAGATTTAATCGATTGAATAATATTGAGAATCACATCTGCTTTCACGTTGACAAGAGTATCGACAGGGCAGATATAGATACCGGAAGCGCC
This sequence comes from Ignavibacteria bacterium, assembly GCA_016720145.1. Lineage (GTDB taxonomy): Bacteria > Bacteroidota > Ignavibacteria > Kapaibacteriales > UBA961 > JADJXV01. Next base: position 49,126 of record JADJXV010000008.1, read on the forward strand.
GCCGGAAAGCTGAATTTTACCGTTACCCGATACTTTTAATCGATAGACACCCCGAATGGTATTATCACCGAGAGCTGCTACTAATGTTTTAATTTTCTGTGGTGAATGTACGCCGTCATTATACGGGATTTCTAGAGGATAGCCCTTAGAATTTAAAGGGATACTGATTTTGGTATCCCAATCACCACTACCATCAGCATTGCTTGATATCCATGGTGCCGATTGTTTGAAATTATCGGTAAATACAAGCTCTGTACTGTAATACGTGAGTTCATTCAAATTTGTACCGATTGGTTTCGGCGTTTGTGAAAAGACGAGTTGGAATGAAAGAAGAGCGACAATACTTACGATACAAGTCTTGATTTTCATAATAATATTTACCTTTCGTAGCTTTATATCTTGACTAATTCTGTATTTTCTGCAATATACCATTCTACAATCACCTGTCAAAGTAGAATTCTTCGGCATGTCAATATATTCTATCTCATTAAAAATTATCACGTTGGACGACTTTCGGTGACTGATTCGCGATGATTGGAAAAGTTGATGGATTCCCAATTTCCGTCCGACCAGTACGACCCCAAGAGGCGTCGAACAACGGGTGGGATTCGATTTTCTACAAACGTGCAATCACTCTGTGATTGAAGATTTTGTTAATGCTATTCTATGTACCCCTTACCCCACATACTTCCCTGCCTTCTCAACTACTTCCGTGCGTACATCTTCGAGTGAACGGTTGTACATTCTTCCCGCTGCTGCATTGAGGTGTCCACTTTCTCCCGAGGAACACTAACCGCTTCATCTGCCGTGGACATACACGGGAACATATATTTTATTCCAACCGAGATTACAGCATACCATTACACCACAACCTAGCATCGGTACATGTTTAGGCATGGAAATTGGAACATTCCTCAATGAGGAGCGGTATTCTCATCGTGAAGCATAGATTTCCTGTACCGGTATTGAGAGGAAATAGAACCTTCAAGCACGCTCCAAACCTTATAGAACCTGCATCTTCAGCTAGTTGAGCGTTAGAATCAGAGAATCCCGCGATACCGGTACAATGTGTATAGATTTGCTTACACTGTAGAGAATTATTCACAGAAACAATATCGATGAGAGTGGTTTTAATCCCTTACTACTTCAACAACTTATTCATTTTTTTAACTCTATTTTTCCATAATTTTTATGAATCATGTTTATCTACTCTTTGTTCGCATGATCCTCATTGGAGGTCTGCTATCCTGCGTTTCCACGTCTCTGCATGCTCAATGGAAGCAATGCAGCGGTTCATTTGTCGGCGAGGTTACCTGTTTTACCGGAAATAGCACATTACTTTACGTTGGTACAAGTACATCAGGTATTTACCGCAGTACTGATGATGGCGCTAACTGGTCTCAGGTCAATCAGGGGCTCACCGATCAGAAGGTTCACGCGCTTGCTATGATTGGCTCCATTGTCTTTGCCGGTACCGACTTCGACGGACTCTTCCGCAGCCCGGATAGTGGTGCTACGTGGACCGTGGCTAATGAAGGGCGAATTCACCTGTTGAATATTGACGTACATTCAATGGTCACGCGGGAGAACTTACTTTTTGCCGGTTCGATTGGGGGTGGCGTGAGCCGGAGCATCGATTTGGCAGAGAATTGGACACCGGTAAATACCAAGCTTGGTAATGAATATGTGCATTCTCTTGGTCTCCTTGGGTCCAAGCTCTTCGCAGGTACGGAAGGTGGCGTATCGAGAAGCAATGATAATGGCGTCAGTTGGGAGGCGGCAAATACAGGTTTGCCGAATACTCCAACGTATGTAACTTCATTTGCAGTAAGTGGTACTACTATTTTTGCCGGTACTTCCGACAGCGGAGTATTCCGTAGTAATGATAATGGTGATACCTGGGAGGAAGCTAATGGGGGTCTTCCAACCAAAAATATCACTTCGATGACAGCAATCGGCAGCACAATTTTCGCCGGAAGCAGAGATGCAGGCGTATTTTTGAGTTCGGATAATGGTAACAACTGGGCACCCTTTACCACAGGACTTCAGCATCTCAACATCACATCACTGTATGCAAAAGGTAGCACACTATACGCAGGTACAGCGCTTGCAAGTGTATGGAAATATGAAAAGATAACGTCAGTCAGTGAATCAGAAAACACAGCTCAAGATATTTTAATTACACCCAATCCGGCGGGAACATCCTTCACTATAACGGGAATTGATGGCGCAAATCACCTCGAACTCATCAACAGCATCGGCATGACGATACGCGCATGGAATGTCGAAAGCAGCGTTTGTACGCTTGATGTTGCCGGCGTACCTGCCGGAGTATATTCTCTCCGCATTTCTACGGCTACCGGTATGCGTCACACACCGATTGTTGTGATGCATTGAATAGTCAGTGAATTTCCCACCTGTCAACAATTCAGCCATGATGCCTTCAAAGGGCATTGTGGCTGAATAATTTATAAAGCCCACAAGATTTTGCTCATGGCTACTACTTGTAATTTCCGTCCGACCAGTCCTTTGAACTGGTTGTAAACACTTACCTATGAAACGAGTGCAAGATATTCGGCGATTAATTAATTCTGTGATTTGATGTTTTTTTGATTTAGTAAATCTTTTCAGCAAGTATTTATATGGCAAGTAATTGATGACAGGTGTATTGTCAGGAGGGACGGGAAATAAATATATAAGGGCAGTTGAAACAACTGCCCTTACGATTGAAAATTTACATCATACTAAATTGACGTAAAGACATAATAGAGTTGGAGCTTATTACCACAGACTTAATTGCAGACAACATCCATCGATATCATCTTCTTTCTCGTGGTGTCCGAAAGCGTATAAAATTTTAGGTTGTTAAATGAGAATCGGTTTTTCCGCTCGCGTTTTGAACGATTATTGCCCCACCCATTGAAACAAATGCTTCAGATGTTCCCGGAACAGTATAAGTGGCAATCAATGTGCAGTGTTCAAAGGTACAGAAGGAACCAATAGAAATAATCCCGTTCACTGATGATAGGTCAGCAACCGAAACTGTATATGTTCACTGATGTGACAGTTTACTGTAGTTGGTAAATTATTTCCACACGTCAGGGTATTTGAACTATTTGTAGGGTTGTTTGTTGTGTTGCTTTCACTGCAGCTTAGAAATGTAATACAACACAAGATAACCATGAAAATTGTATATGTACATTTCATAGTCTTACTCCTTGATAATGTTAATAAAACAAACTGTTACATGTTTAGATGTTATATAGTACTCGAGTCATGTTTTCTAGTGGAACTGAAATCTTTGTATATTTTTTATTGTGAGATTGAGAACACTTACAAAATTAGTAATCTTTTTTAAATATCAAAGAATAAATTATTCCCTTCTAACCGGATTCAGAAATTATTCGTAAACTGTTACTTATAATACGATTGCAGAGTATTCGCCGAGTGGCGTATTCCTGGTCAAGGATATTGAAAATCCTACCCAATTCACTGCGTGATTGAACTTTTGTAGCAAGGATGAATGCGAGAAATTGTACGACCCCAAGAGGGGTCGAAGAACGGGAGGGGATTCGATTTTCTACTAACATGCAATCACTCTGTGATTGAAGATTTTACTAATGCTATTCTATCTACCCCTTACACCACATACTTTACTGCCTTCTCAACTACTTCCGCTCGTACATCTTCGAGTGAGCGGTTGTACATTCTCCCCGCTGCTGCATTGAGGTGTCCGCCGCCGTTGATTTCTCCGGCGAGGTCATTGGCGCGCACGTCGCCTTTGGAACGTATGGAAATTTTAATGGCGTTCTTCCCGGGAAATTCGACGAAAAGAATACCCATGACGACGCCGGTAATGGAGAGCGTGTGGGAGACAAAACCCTCGGTATCTTCTTCTAAGGCATTGGTTTGGAGGAAATCATCTGCCGTGACGGTCATGACGGAGAGTTTGCCGCCGTAGGATAATGTTAGCGATCCAAGCGCTTTCCCGAGCAGGACAGTGCGACTAAAGGGCGACGAATTAAACACATTCTCGGCAATTGCAACCGGGTCTGCGCCATAATCAAGTAATCTACCCGCCATTTGAAATATCTCAGCATCGGTTCTCGGATAGCGAAATCCACCCGTATCGGTCATAATTCCCGTATAAATCGACATCGCACTCTCCGGCGAAAAGCCCAATCCGCTCGCATCAATGATCCGGAAAATGAGTTCGCATGTTGAAGTCGAATCCGTATCCACGACCATCACACCCGCATCGATCGTCGGATTCTGATGATGGTCAATGAGCACTTTCACGGCAGGTGACGCAAGTACCGCATCTCCCATCGTCTGAATGCGATTGATACTGTTGAGGTCGAGAATACAGATTGCATCCGCGGCGGCAATCAGCGCGTCATGTGATTCAGGCGTATAGACTTCGATACCATGCGCTGCCGGCAGAAATTGAAGATTGGCAGGCGTCGGACTGAAGTTAATAATCGTCGCTTTGATACCACGGTTAACGGCAAAATGATACAATCCAAGAGCCGAACCTATGGCATCACCGTCAGGATTCTGATGCGTGGTGATGATGATAGTTTTCGCGCTTGCGAGCACTTCAAGACATTGCGGAATACCGGTTGTAAGTGTGTTCATAGGTTGGATGTAGGATTAAAGGAAACGGACGTTAAATAAATGAATTTCGAATAGTTGACAATGGTTAGGAGCAGATATTGAGAGAATAGTTGGTCGTAATTTTTAGTATTTGGAACCATGATCCTGAAACAAGTTCAGGATGACAAACGAAAAAGCCGTTGATTGAAAATTATTTCAGCCAATCCACAAAATTGTCAAAAACAAAATTATGAAACCTTAAAAAAATAATTTGGCAGAAATAAAATATTCTGCTAATTTTACATCGACATTTTTACAGTGACACTTTTACTGTCACACTATTTACCAACTATTTATAGGAGCAATTCTATGAAGACCACCCTCAAAGGACTCATTGTCCTTCTCGTTTTTGGCGCGCTCACCGCGACGTCTGCAATCGCCCAAAAAGCTCATTCAACGCATGAGCAAGGCACGAAAAAACCCCATGTTAGCAAGAAACTGCAAGAAATGAAGGACGCGCTTGCGCTGTCCGACGAGCAAGTTTCTAAAATCCAAACCCTTAATAAAGATGCCCGTGCGAAAGCGAAAGCCGCCAATGCCGTCGAGACCGACCCGAAGGCAAAGCGTGCAGCCGGTAAAGTACGGAAGCAAGCTTTAGAGGCAAGCATCGCTTCTGTTTTTTCGTCAAGTCAGGCGAAAAAATACGAGCAATGGCAAGCAGACCAAAAAGCCGAACGCAAGAAAAAGCGTGAAGCGAAGCGATAATCGAAAAAGGCGTTCTTCGGAACGCCTTTTTTTTGTAATATGAACTTAATTTGAACGTAGGAATAATTAGTACAAATGGGGGCTATCTTTTTTTTCGTTCCATTTTTAACTCACGCTCCATTAAAAACTCATTTATATCAATACACTTCACACCGTATTTTTTTGCTACCGCAGGCATTTTATTGGGCTTAACTTTACTCTCACATGTGATAAGAGTACAATTATTGATTTTGCAATAACTAATTAAATAAGGATCGGCTTCATCTTTCCCTGCTGCTAACTTCTTTGAATCAAAAAAACCAGTGGTATATTGATCGTTAATTATTGGAATTGCTTCATTTATACAATTAGCATCTGTTTCTACGATAAGTTGTTTCTTCCATTTTTTAATCCATTTTTTAATGAATTCTTCGTTGCCTTGATAGCTGTTAATTTCATCTTCCACAAAATCAATAGTTCTAAAACTACCTTGTCCAATGAGCTCCTCTATTTCTTCCCATATAGCTTTAAATACCGGATTATCATATTTAAATGTAAAATCAAGTATTATTAAAGCACTTGTATCAATAACATAAACAGTATTTCCTGAATTAATTGATAATTGCATCGTTAGGCACTTAACAGTTGTCGAGTTTTGGGGATAGTAGATAACTTTACCCCAAGGAAGTCTGATAAGTCTTTAATATCGATTCTATTCTGATCATATGCAGAAAATGCTAAAGTAATATAAGCTCTGCCTTTTTCTTTGAAGGTTTCTTTGGCAATATTCCTTCCTTCGGAATTTTTGGCTTTGCCGAATGTCGGTTTATTCCATGCTTTATGCTTCTCTTTGTAAAATTCTGAAGTAGTCAAGTTACATTCTAGCAGACTTCTGAGTATTGACAATGGTCCAACATGAAAATAATTACCAAGCTCAATTAAATCCTTCTTAGCCCAAATTATCTCATTTTTCCGTTTCATCTTCAAGACTATATCCATCTGTAAAAGTTCATCGGTTGGCATAAGCATCTCAGCCGCAAATGCATTGCACCATTTTTCGATTAGTTGATTGGTATTCTCGGACAAATCACATAGACCTCCATCCTTCAATAAAATGTGTGCTAGCTCATGAAATAGTGTAAATATTTTTGCTGTTGGCTGTTCAGCCCCCCTTTTAATTCCAATGATTGGCAAAACATCATCAACTATAGAAAACCCTCTAAGATTATCTTGTGTTAAACTTAGTTGAAAAACAGCAATACCAAAAAACTCAACTTTTTCAATATATGCTTCCAAAGCTAAATTGATATTTTTTATCCCTCTAATTTCTTCTAAGTTCCATTTTTTTCGTAATCTTCTTGCAACTTCTTTGGCTGTTTCCATGATGGAAGCTGAATAAATAAATCGAGTTGGCTGAATACCTGCATCTTGCTTTAATTCTAACAATGAATGAGCTAATGCACGAGCTTTGCGAACAGCCAAGATCGTTTTTTCATGAAAATTCCCAATCTCTGTAGAGTCAACGGTTCTTCTGTCTGTTGGTAATGGCTTTTCTTTAGGGGCTATTGAAAGTAGAAGCGTTGCAAGAGTCCTTTTGTAAGCTTTAGACAACTCTTTTAATTCATCCAAGGTGGGCTGTTTTTCACCTTCTTCCAATTGTACTAATCTTTTACTTGATATTTTTGTTTTTTCAGATGCTTGATTTCTACTCATGGCAATAGAATCCCTAGCCCATATTAGGACTTGATGATTTACCATTATGGAAGTATTATCGTGCATAGAATTAAATTATCTCCCCTCACACATACGGACACGCCACCAATTGCCCCATCCCCTTATCCTGCATTTGCGGAATAGAATTCGCGCATTCGGGCTTCGCTATCGGACAGCGGGTGCGGAAACTACAGCCGCTCGGTTTGTTGAGCGGGTTCGGAATATCTCCTTGCAATACAATACGTTGCTTGTCTTTTCGGCGTGGGTCGGGTTGCGGTACTGCTGATAATAACGCCGATGTATAGGGATGTTTCGGTTCGAAAAATACTTTATCCGCTGCACCAATCTCCACCATATTTCCTAAATACATCACAGCAATTCTTGTCGAAATATGATGCACCACTGACAAGTCATGCGCCACGAACAAATACGAAATCCCGAATTCATCACGCAGGTCTTCCATCAAATTAATTACTTGCGCCTGTACCGACACGTCGAGCGCTGAGACGGGTTCGTCACAGACAATAAGGTCAGGATTCGTCGCAAGAGCGCGCGCGATCCCGATTCTCTGCCGCTGTCCGCCTGAGAATTCATGCGGAAAACGAGCTGCGTATTCGGGTTGCAAGCCCACTTTTTGCAGCAACCATTCGACTTGATCATTCACTTCCTTTTTGGACATTCCCGGCTTGTGTAATTCGATTGGCTCAGCGACAATCTGTTTGACCGACAAGCGCGAATTCAGCGACGAATACGGATCCTGAAAAATCATCTGAATTTTCGAACGGTACTGCCGCATGTCCTTGGTCGATAAGTTAATGAGATCGGTCGTCTTACCGTCTTTTTCGTGATAAATCACACTGCCGCCCAAATGTACATCCGGCGACACATGACGCAGAATATTGATAATCGCACGTCCAACGGTCGTCTTGCCGCAGCCGGATTCTCCTACAAGACCAAGTGTCTCACCACGATGAATCGTAAAGCTCACGTCATCAACGGCCTTGACCTGACCGACTTTCTTTTGAAATACGCCGCCGAAGATTGGAAAGTGAACCTGTAAGTTCTTGACTTCTAATAATATGTCTTTGTTATTCATGGATTTGTCCTCCTGCGATTTCCGGCTGAACTAAATGGCACCGTACAAAATGCCCTTTGGTAATTTCTACAAGTGGCGGCTCGACCGTATCACACTTTTCAATCTTTTCCGTACACCGCGTGCAGAATTTACAGCCAATCGGGAAATTTAAAATACTCGGCACATTACCCGGAATCGCCTCCAAACGCTCATGTTTCTCGCCCTGCTTGTGAGCGTGAGGGATTGAATTCATGAGCCCGCGCGTGTAAGGATGGAGAGGTCTGTCGAAGAGCTCAACGACTTCGGCAATTTCCTGAATCTTGCCGCCGTACATCACCACGACGCGTTGGCACAATTCAGCAATTACCGCCAAGTCATGAGTAATCAGCAAGATAGCGGCTTCTTTACGTTTTTCTTTGAGCGTGAGCATGAGGTCGAGAATCTGCGCTTGGATTGTTACGTCAAGTGCTGTGGTGGGTTCGTCGGCGATGAGCAAGGCAGGATTACACGCCAGCGCGATTGCAATCATTACCCGCTGGCGCATTCCGCCAGAAAACTGATGAGGATAGTCGTCGATGCGTTTTTCGGGAGCGGGAATACCCACCAATCGGAGCATTTCGATCGAACGGGTGCGTGCTTCTTCTTTGGAGACATGTTCGTGAGCCATAATCACTTCGCCGATTTGCATGCCGATTTTGAACACCGGATTGAGCGATGTCATCGGTTCCTGAAAAATCATCGCAATATCATACCCGCGCACATCATACATTTCTTCATAACTCAGCTTAAGAATATCACGCCCGTTGTAGAGAATTTCACCATCGACGATTTTTCCCGGCGGGTCGGGGATGAGCTTCATAAGCGAAAGCGCCGTTACGGACTTACCCGAACCGGACTCTCCGACCAAACCCAGCACTTCACCCTTGTAAATATCGAAGGATACACCATCAACAGCTTTCGCCATTTTGCCTTCGATATTGAAGTATGTGCGGAGATTTTTAATTTCAAATAGTTTTTCTTGTTCCACGCTGATTTTCCTTTGTGATATTCAGTAATTCACTTATAATATAGGAGCATAACGACGATTTGGGATGCTGTTACATAAATTCCAACCCATCGTTTGCGGTCACCCATTGCCGTCCAGACCGGCGACAGGACACAACTGCTATTACCGCAACCTCGAAAACACCTTCGGGTCAAATGCTTCACGGATGGCTTCACCGATAAAGACAGTGAGCATGAGTGTAAAAAACATTGCCGTCAGTGGAACGATTGTCAACCACCAGTATCCGTCATTGATATGATCGAGACCAATGGATATCATACTTCCCCAGCTTGGCGTACCGGGCGGCAGACCGAATCCTAAGAAATCCAAGCTCACCAATGCAGTAATCCCACCAATCAATGTGAATGGGAAAAAGGTAATCAATGGTACAAGAGAATTTGGGAGGATGTGCTTAATCATGATTTTCCAGGTAGGAATGCCGATTGAAACCGCCGCCGCCACATAGTCTTTCGCTTTTTCTCGGTAAAATTCAGCTCGCATATAGGTGGTAATTCCAACCCAACCAACAATTGATAGGAGGAAGAGTAGCAGTCCAAAGCTCGGCTTCGTCATTGATACGATAATGATAATGAGAAAGAGCAGTGGTAGCGAAGCCCATATTTCAATCACCCGTTGCATAAACATATCAAATTTTCCGCCTAAATATCCTAAAGCCGCTCCAAGCGGTACACCGATAAGATATTCAATTAGAGAGAGTAAGAGCGCAAATGATATCGAAATGTTAAATCCGTATGCAATCTTGGAAAATACATCAGCCCCCGAATCATCCGTACCAAAGAGTCGAAACCCACCATCGGATGTAGAAGCAAGCGGCTTGGAAAATACATCTTCTTTCACTCCCTCAGCTCCCACAATATCGCGTGGTCCGTAGGGATATAACGGCATAATCACATAATTACCTTGCCCTTGCTGCTGATATTGAACTTTTAAATCACGATACCGGCATTCGCTCGTGTTATTTTCCTGGCCGAAAGTGACTCCTTGATACGTTTTGCTACTTACAATAAGTCCTACAATTGGTAACTCTACAAAAAATGCACGCACCGCAGGGAACGCCCATTGTCCATTATAGCTTATCATTAATGCTTGATTATTCACCAAAATAGGCAAACAGAATGATAACAAATATGCTATGCTCAATACTCGAAAAGCTAGATATCCACGTTTGAGACTCTTAAATTTCCGCCAACGCCGTTGCATAATCGTTGGTATTTTTTGATCAGACTGAGGTTTTGATTTTCTAAAAAACATAGATTCCCCGGAGATAATTTCAGAGTAAGTTCTTCAATAATTATTACTTAAATCGGATACGCGGATCAACGGTGGCGAGAATAACATCTGACAAGAGCGAACCTATCAAGCTGAGAGAAGTTGTAATCACAGTAAAGGTAAAGAGAATTGAATAATCGCGTGACAGAGCAGCTTCAAACGATAGTTTACCAATTCCTTGGATATTGAATACGCGCTCGATCACATACGATCCTGCCAGGAAAATTCCAATAATATGACCAAAATTTGCAGCGACAGGTATGACGGAGTTACGCATAGCATGCACCCAAATCACTCGGCGTTCTTTGAGACCCTTGGCAAATGCAGTGCGGATATAATCTTGACTGAGGTTATCGAGAAGAGAGTTTTTCATGAGCATTGTCGTTGTGGCAAATGCTCCGATACAAAAGGAAATCGTTGGCAACACAAAATAATACGCTCGGTCTCCAATTTTCGAGAGGAGAGTCAGCTGATCATAGTCTTGAGATTGAAAACCGCCAAGTGGAAATAAACCGATACCAGTACCTCCACCCAACACGACAAGCATTACAGCACCCAAAGCCCAGCCGGGAATTGAATATCCGACAAATACTATCGCGCTTGAAACAAAATCAAATGGAGAACCGTGCCTAATCGCCTTTTGAATACCCAAATACACACAAAATGTATAGGTCAATATCAATGATATTATACCAAATTGAATCGATACCGGCAAACGGCTTTGAATAAGATTTAATACAGGTTCATTATATTTATGAGACTTACCAAAGTTTAGCGTTAAAATCCCACTGAATTTCTCTTTATAAATCTGCAATTTCTGTTCGCCTTTATCATTCTTATAACTACGTACTTTCCAGCCTTCGAGTGGAACTGTAGGATTAGCGGCATCTGCTACCGTATAATTTGATCCATTTTGCACCACAATCACCGATTTACCATCGCCGATATTTCGTGCAACGCCCGGTACTACTAAAAATCTATCTATTTTACGTGGATATACTCCCAGCCAGATTGGGTAGCGCTTCCATAGAGGTTCATCAAAACCATAATATTCTTTAAGTATATCCATTGCATCCTGAGGTAGGGCTGTCACACTACCCGCCTGCTGCGAAATTCCGCCTCCTTCACCGCCACTTCCCATTTTCAGAGCTCTGATTTCTTCTTCTAAAGGTCCACCCGGAGCTAATTGTACTATAAAAAATACTACCAACGTACAGCCAAGGAACGTAGGTATTGCCAATAGTAAACGACGTAAAATATATACTGCCATAGTTGTAATTGTTCGTGAATGACTCAGTTAGAAATAAATTCGGGCAATATTCCATGCCGGAATATTGCCCGAATTGCCAATCTTAGTTTTCTTTAAAATTCTTCCAGTAGTCAACTGTTTCTTTGCCGATTGGCATCGAACCTCCTGATTTTTTAGCTTCTTCCAAAGCTTTTGCTTTTTCGGCATCATACCACCATGTGCCAAAAATTGTAAGGTCCAGATATCCGAATTGAGTAAAGCGACCTAAAACAGACTCAGGCATTCCAAATTTATTCCAATAGGCGATACGAATTCCTTTTGGATACCAGGATAACGCATCTGCATACGTTTCGCCAATAATTTTATCGATTTCCTGGATAATTTTGATTTGTTCTTTACGGGTAAACGTAGTGTCGTACTGATTGCATAATGCATCGACTCGTGGATTTTTAAATCCTGCTATGTTGTTGTTGTCTTCTTTATCGGCGAGCGTTGAAAGATAGGAAGTTTCCGGATTTGGTGTGAGTAATCCTGTCCAGCTCTGCCACCAAATTGTGAAATTACGAGCCATAGCATTCTTGAATAATGTATTGCCATCTTGAACTTTTAACTGTAGGTCAATTCCGGCCGTGCGTAAGTCCTTTTGGTAAATCAATACAAATTTTTCTACTTGCTTAGGAATTCCAAATTCAAGCACAAAGGGTTTTCCATTTTTCATTAAAATTCCATCTGAATTCTTTGTAGTATAGCCGGCTTCTTTAAGTAACGAAGCTGCAAGCTCAGGATTAAAACGGACTACCGGGCTTTCGGGACTTTCGAAGACTGAATTATCGTGATGTGAATCTGTTGTGAAATACTCGTCAAACAGTAAATTTTTAATAATAGACTCTCTATTGAATAAATGAGCAAATGCCTTACGTACTCTAATATCATCAAACGGAGGCTTTCTCATGTTAAAAGTAGGACCGGCATTTCCAAAAGGTGAATCACAGAATACTCGGCGCTTTTGAATCCACCCTTTATCGACTGCGTCATATTTGTCTTTCAACCATTTTTCGGTGGTTAGCGATGTAAAGAGAAAGAAATCTTGATCACCTTTTTTGAATTTTTCATATTCAAGATTAGTTTGATCCTCGACTACGTCAAATTGAATACGGTCGAAATTTGCACCATATTTACTCAGCGGGTCATTTTTTGCCCAATAATCATCACGGCGTGTGAGCGAGTATTGCTGACCTTTTTTGATGTCATTGTCTAGTAATATATACGGACCGGAGCCGGGTGGCATGGAGAATTGACATTTATCGATAAATTCAGTACCTGTTAATTTACCAATCACATGCTCCGGAAGAATATATATACCTGAAAAATATAGTAAGTTTCTAAAATTTAATTCTTTACACCTTACTTCCAAAATATACTTACTAATGGCTATTGGTTGTTCAAATTTTCCGAATGTAAGCTGTTGAGAAGGGTCCAAAATAGTTTCATCCATCATGAGTTTGTACGTCGCAACCATATCATTTGCAGTTAGCGGCATACCGTCGGAAAATCGAGCTCTTGGGTCTAAGCGAAACGTAAAAGTTTTTTTATCGTCAGATATTTTCCAATGAGTAGCGAGCGATGGTACATAGTCGCGGGTAATCGGATGAGCGCCAAGGAGGGTTTCATAAACAAAGGTACTGATAATTGAATTTTCAGTTAAGTGGGAATTACGACCAAAAGGTAGGAAATTGAAAGGGAAACGGCTAATAATTGTTGTGATTTTTCCACCTTTTGTCGCCCGTGGATCACCAAAATATTTGAGTTCTTCTTCTTTGGGAGTATAGGTCACAAATCCCATTTTCTCTGCTACTTTTTCAAACCCTGTGCCGCCGAGAGTATCAGCTACACTTGGGTCTGCGCCTGGAGGAATGTTGTCAAATTTTTTCCAAAGTTTAGTATTATAGGATGGTCCCGATTTATCGGCGGTAGAGTCTTGCGTTTTTTTGCCGCAACCGGAGAGGAGGATAATCAAAAAAGCAGAAAGTAATAGAGTAGAGAAAACTTTACGTTGCATGGAATATCTCCAAGAATGTGATTGAAACTGTTAATTTGAATGTGAATTTACTACAAAGATAATCTATCAGCAAAAGAAATTTTGTTAAGCTAATTTTTACACCTGCAAAACGCCTGATTTCCATTCAGGTGTTTGGTCATTATGAGCTGCCATAGCAATACCACGCGATATAATTTTCCTTGTCTCAAGCGGCGAAACAATCCCGTCCACCCACAATCGCGATGCCGCATAAAGCGGAGAAGTCTGCTCAAGATATTGGTCTTGAATTTCCTTTAACAGCACTTTTTGTTCTTCATCGGTCAGCTTTTTTCCTTCTTTTTCAAGTGATGCAAGCTTAATTGTCAACAGGGTTTTTGATGCCGACCCACCACTCATCACCGCAATCTGCGCCGATGGATAGGCGAAAATCAGTCGTGGGTCATACGCCTTACCACACATTGCGTAATTCCCTGCTCCATAACTATTTCCAACGATGAAGGTGAATTTGGGAACGACTGAATTCGCGACCGCATTCACCATCTTGGCGCCGTCTTTGATGATACCGCCTTGTTCGGCGCGGGTGCCAACCATGAAGCCGGTCACATCCTGAAAAAACACCAGCGGGATCCCGCGTTGATTGCAATTCATAATAAATCGCGCAGCTTTATCGGCACTTTCGGAGTAAATCACGCCGCCGATTTGCATCTCGCCTGAGCCCGAACGTACAATTTCACGATTATTGGCAACTATACCAACAGCCCAGCCATCAATCCTCGCAGTACCACAAATGATAGTTTTTCCGTAGTCAGCTTTGTATTCATCGAGTTCGGAATTATCAAGAAGTCGTGTGAGTAACTCATACATAGAATAAGGCTTAGCACGATCAGCAGGTAAGATTGAAAAAATATCTTCCATCGGAAATTTTGGTGCAATTGCATCAACTCGATCGTATATATTCTTTTGTCCTTTAGTTGGTGAGAATTTCGAAACCAATGAACGTATCGTCGAAAGCGCTTCGTCATCATTCTTTACTTTATAGTCAATGACACCTGAAATCGACGCATGCATGTTTGCTCCACCAAGCGGCTCGATTCCGGTTTTTTCACCAATTGCTGCCTCGACTAACGCAGGACCTGCAAGAAATACACTGCCTGTACCCTCGACAATAATCGCCTCATCACTCATGATTGGTAAATAGGCGCCGCCTGCCATGGACCCATAATCGCTGCAATCTGTGGAACGCCCATGGCTGAAAGCACTGCATTATTGCGGAATTGGCGACCGAAATGTTCTTTATCCGGGAAAATTTCATCTTGCATTGGCAAGAATACACCGGCTGAGTCCACGAGGTAAATCACCGGAAGTCTATTTTCTATAGCTATTTCCTGCGCTCGCATGTTTTTTTTGGCTGTCATGGGGAACCACGCACCGGCCTTCACTGTCGCATCATTGGCTACAATCACGCATTCACGACCGTGGATGATTCCAATCCCGCAGACGACACCCGCACTCGGCGCGCCGCCCTGCTCTTTGTACATATCATACGCCGTGAAGAGTCCGATTTCTAAGAAATCAGCACCTTCGTCAGTCAAGAGTGCAATACGTTCACGCGCTGTGAGCTTGCCCTTTGCTTTGTGTTTTTCGATGGAAGATTTCCCACCGCCGAGCTTTATTTTCTCACCTTTAGCAATTATCACTCGAAGTGCTTCGGTATTAGAATCACGATTTTTATCACTGTTCAGATCGCTTTGAATTGGCTTGCCAATTGATTTTGCCATGGATTCCTATTGTTGAGAATTGAGGTGGAGAGTATAAAAAAACGGGGGAAACTGCGAATGCAATTTCCCCTGAATAATTTACTTAAATGCCTGAATACCGGTAATATCTGCACCTAAAATCAATGTATGAATATCGTGTGTTCCTTCATAAGTTCTTACCGATTCAAGATTAGCTGCGTGTCGCATGATCGGATATTCATCCAAAATACCATTAGCGCCATGAATATCACGAGCAATACGTGCTGCCTGAATAGCAATATCAACATTATTCCGTTTTGCAAGCGAGACTTGGTTGGGATTCATCTTTCCTGCATCTTTCAGGCGTCCTAATTGGTAGCAAAGTAATTGTCCTTTGGTGATTTCATTGAGCATCCATACGAGTTTTTCTTGTACTAATTGAAATCCTGCTATCGGTCGGTCGAATTGAATACGAGACTTGGCATAATTAAGTGATGAAGTATAGACGCCAATAGCAGCACCGATTGCTCCCCAGGAAATACCATATCTTGCTTGGGTTAAACATGATAGCGGACCTTTAATTCCACGGATATTTAGTTTATTTCCTTCAGGGATTTCTACATCTTGGAATATTAATTCACTAGTAACTGAGGCGCGGAGTGAATGCTTGCCTTTCATTTCCGGAGCAGTAAAACCTTTCATCCCTTTTTCGACTAAAAAGCCGCAGATATCGCCGTCGAGCTTTGCCCATACTACTCCTACATCCGCCAAACTTCCATTGGTAATCCACATTTTTGCGCCGTTGAGCAGGTATCCTCCATCGATTTTCTTAGCATTGGTGATCATACCTGATGGGTTCGAACCGAAATCTGGTTCGGTCAGTCCAAAACACCCGATTGCTTTACCGCTTGCAAGCTTTGGCAACCATTTCATGCGAATTTCCTCGCTGCCATAGGTATATATTGGATACATCACGAGCGAACTCTGCACGCTGGCAAAGCTTCGGACTCCGGAGTCTCCGCGTTCTAATTCTTGCATTGCTAACCCATAGCACACATTATTCATTCCGGCGCCGCCGTATTCATGTGGGAGTGTAATTCCGAACATCCCGATATCCGCCATTTTCTCTACCAAATCCATCGGGAATGTACCGTCTTGATAATGTTTTTCGATAATTGGGATCACTTCATTATCGACAAAATCAGCGACTGTTTCTCGCACCAAACGTTCTTCTTCTGTTAATAAATCATAGACATTGTAATAATCTACCGGTTGAAATGCCATTGTTTTTTCCTCTTGATTCAATAAAATGTTTTGCTTTGGGCTGCAAAACTACGGAAATTAGCTCCCGCGACGAAATTCGTCAAATTTTCCAATTTAATTCACTACTTTTGAACGGCATTATAAGCCCGAACGGTGATTTACGTTTGTCTATTTTGTGGATATCCTTTGCATTTTACACTACCTAATTTTATCAGCTTTCTGAGGGTTCTCCTCGCTCCCGTCTTTTTCGTTCTCTTGCGATCGGAAAGTCAGGTAGGTGTGCGATTTGCTGTGCTGGTGTTTATCATTGGCGCAATGTCTGATTATTTCGACGGTTACTTTGCGAGACGGTGGAAACAAGTATCAGCGTTTGGTGCTTTCTTCGACCCCCTTGCCGATAAAGTACTTACTGCAATTGCTTTTTTTGCCTTTGCATCACTTGATATTATCTCCTATTGGATGGTGCTCATAGTCGTAGCGCGAGATATCATAACGACACTCCTCCGTGTGTATGCCGATTCTATTGACAATTCGATCGTGACGTCGAGTTCGGCCAAGCTCAAGACTTTCCTTCAAATGATATTTATCTCCTACTTACTCTTACTTTTTGCTTTAAAAGGAAGTAGTGAATTTCCACCAAATTTCAGAGATTTTTTCGGTTGGCTTTTAGTTTCCGATGCGACCCATCTGATGATGCTCGCGCTTACACTATACACAGTCTGGACGACCATTCTCTATCTCATCACCAACATTTCAATTGTCAAACAATTCTGGCGAAATGATGCGGTAAATGTCTTCAGAATGTCGTTTGTATCGGTCTTTGGTGTGGGTTTTTTACCCAAAATGCCCGGGACGTATGGAAGTCTGGCAGCGCTCCTGATACTTTTCACTCCTATCACAACTCCTTATCTACTACTACTTTCCGTGATATGTTTTATAGCCGGGCTCATACTCATTGGAGATGTAGAGCGAACTCGAGGCGCAGATGCACATTGTATTGTCATAGATGAAGTAATCGGAATGTGGCTCGTATTGTGTGTTCCATACATACCTCATAATTGGTTCTGGGTGTCGCTTGGGTTTATCATTTTTCGGTGTTTTGATATTTTCAAACCCTTCCCTATCAACCGTATAAACAGTCGCCGTGGTGCGTTTTGGGTACTTGCCGATGACATTCTTGCTGCAATCTATGCAGGGCTTGCGCTCTATCTTTTTTGGATGACATCACTATGTTTTCCGCTGGTGTTGGCTTTTGTAAACAGATAGACTGTCCGGCTGGTTGAGGATACTTACTGCTGAATTAATGAAGAATAGTTGTTCCCTCATCGGCATTCCAAGCCGTAATCTGCGGTCACCTGTTGCCGTCCAACCCGTTCATTTTCAAGATATCTACAGGAATTTAGTTTTTTATTTGGCAGTGGTATTACATTTACCTATTTTGAGGAAAAATAGAACGGTTATCTTATTTTTTTTACAACGTATCATCGAATAACGTACACATTCCATCGCACAAATTACCGCCCTCACACGGCATTATTCATTATTTTTTTGGAGGTTATTATGAAACCTTTGATACTGTTCTTCACACTCTTGTTTAGTCCTATCCTACTTTCGGCTCAATCATTTACTATTGCAATTACGCCTCCAGCTCAGACTATTGTCGTCGGTGAGACGGCGACGTATTCAATCATCATCACACCGGAGAACGGGTATAACGCTTCGGTGTTTTTATCGGTTGTAAAGAATGGATTTGGGGGTACAGCTGTTCTCTCGAACACCGCGCCCAATCCTCCATATTCGAATATTACGCTCACCGTGCGCCCGACTGCTTTAGATACCGGTACAAGAACTTTTACAGTAACCGGTAAAAATGCCGGTCTTTCAAATTCTGCTACAGGTACAATTACCACGATAAAAAACGCATTATGGACTACAATGCGTTTGCCGGTTCAAAATGAGTATTCATATCCATTTTACAGGCTCGATAATGATACCGAAGGCAATATCCGCATTGCGATGTATGGAAACCCTAACACCAAATCCAGTATAGGAGATACCCTTTACACTAGTATTTTCAAACAACAACAGTGGGAAACCACCTCCTTCTGCCCACAATTAAACACCCTTATCCCCAGTGGTAGCCATGGCTCAAGTGTTGGTTTTCGAAGTTATGTCGTTGATAGCGAAGGTATATATTGGTTCACGACCTCTAGGGGCATTGCCCGCTTCGACGGTAAATTCCTTACATTGTTCAACAATGCAAATACCCCCGAACTTGGCGAAATTCTTTCTGTACAGTTGGATCGAAATGGCGAACCGGTATTTATGTCGAAGGATGACAAATCGATATACTCTTTCGTTCGGTATGACGGCACAAGATGGACATCCCTTATCCTCAAACAACAATATCCACCTGATCCATATCATCCTGAAAAAGAGACCTTTTCTTCTAATTTTTGTATAGATTCATCCAATAATATATGGGTTGCCTGTGGCAATCATTCGGGTATTGTCCGCGTTCAGGACACTGTTCAGGAACTGATAAACTCACAAAGTAAACCTCCACTGCTTATGCATACCGTAAGTCAGATTATGTGCGATAAAACTGGCAGAATTTGGACTCGCGCCAATCAAACTTCAAACTGGTTTGCTGTTGGCTATCGCGATGGAGCAGAATGGAAACATATTTATACTCCGTCGAGTTCAAGTTTTACATCATTTACCGTCGATGACAACAGTAATGTATGGCTTGGCTCTGAAGATGGACTTCACCGAAGTAGTGATAACGGAACTTGGTGGACGACCTATAACAAAACCACCTCTCCATTACCTTCTGGCGTCATTCAGGTTGCAATCGATAATAAAATGAATGTATGGATGTTAGCCAACTACAGAATCTACATCTTCAACCCCAACGGCTTAGTCGATATTCCACTTGCACCGACAGCGGTAGAAGAGCAGCCCTGGGAACCCGAAAGCGGTATCACGCTCTCGCCCAATCCAAGCTCGAATTCATTCTCTGTGAGCGGACTGCATAACGTACGTTCCCTGCGCATGGCCAATAGCTTCGGCATGGAAGTGCTTGTCCAAGATATAGTTGGTGATAATACTATTGTGGATATATCTTCTCTCGCCAGTGGAATGTACTTTGTACAGTTCCGCTCGGCGACCGGCATGGTGGTGAAGTCAGTGGTAGTGAACCATTGATTGAATTTTCCAGCAGAATACACAAACAGGCGAATCAACATTGATTCGCCTGTTTATCGTTTTAGTTTATGGGAATCTTATTAACTTTTACACAATGTAAAAATTCAACGTTCTACGATACTATCCATCTTCTGCAGGTGACACTATTTTTCCTTGTCGTACCACCACTATCGAAGCAACCACAATTCCCACAAGTCCTGTCGTACAAAGGAGTCCTGCAATCGGCAAACTAATCTCAACACTACTAATTGCCATTGACCTTTCATCAAAGAAATTCATACCGACAACGGCGATGAGATTATTGAGAAAATGAGCTGCGATTGGTAAAAATAGAGATTGTGTATAGTATGCCAAAATGCCAAGATAGATACCTATACCGATAAGCGGGATGATATAGGTAGGATTAAAATGGATAATTCCGAATATCACACCTGACCAAAGAATTGCTTTCAATGGAGAAAATACACGCTCTAATGACGATTGCATTACACCTCTGAATAGAATCTCTTCACTAAATGACGGTATAATCGCACCGGCGAGTAACCCCTTGAGAAAACTAATAATTCCTACTCCTCCTAAGATTGTCATATAGATATTTTCCATCTGGGTTTGCATGTTTTTATAGACATCCATCAAGCTTTCAGGTACGAGTGCCTCTTGTAGAGGTGCGAATCCGGTGATAAAAATCTGTATGCTCAGGACTCCACATAATCCCGCCACCCATTGCATGGCCGTCGTATGACCTCCCAATCTGAGCAAACCAATTTTGCCTAGCGGCGAATATCTCATCACGAGAATTGCCGGTATGAGCATGAATAAAAATTGTCCGGTGCCCTGCACGAGCCATATCCATTCTGTTTGTTTAAACAACAATAAAAACGCTACGGCACCACCGCCAAAGAGCTGATAAAAAAAGAATACTCCCAGACAAGCAACGAATCCGAACACTATATGATTGAATGGTTTGTTATGGATTTCAGGAGTATTCATATCGATAGTTAAGAATAAGGAATGTAATTGAAATTGTTGATAAATAGGAATAAAAAAAGGCGATGAGATCACCGCCTTTTATAAAGTATTCACAGTAAAATTTAGAACTATTACTTGATAATTGTAAAACCACCGATAAGGGGAACTGGTTGCACTTTTTGCCGCCGGCTGCATTGATTATCCCAAGAATTGAAAGGAATAACAATCCTAATCGAATGACAAGAAGACCCATACTGACCATGGACGAACTGACCATAAATTCAAGGATGCCAATAATAATCCAGCATAAAAGGAGGATAAAACCTTGATTTGTATGGTAGCGGGCGAAAGGCGAGTCTTTAGCCGCAACAAGCGGTACAATACACAAACATCCAAGATAGGCAATAATCCCCATAATTTTGTTCTTTTCAACGTCCGATGGATCGGGCGACATTGTATCATCAAACATACAGGACCTCGTAGAAATTATGAAATAAAAAAGGGCATTACCACATTGATAATGCCATTATTTGCAATTACTTAGCTGCCAAATCTGACAATTTCATTGATCTGGCAATTGATTTTGTCTGATCATTATTACTTTGATTGTTTGCCTTGACCGTTAGTATAAACCTACCGCCCATCGCTAAGGTAAGTTCACTATTTTTACCGTTTTTGTCGTAATGTTCCCATCCCGCCACATCCTTGACCCCTGCATCATACGACTTCGAATATCCATTTTGGTCCTCCATCGATATATTTGCTCCCCACAATGCTGTCATTCCTGTATAAAGGTCAGCTGTTGCATTATAATCGAGCAAAGTGACGGTCACATATTCTTCACTACCGTCGGCACCTGCTTTGGTATAGGTTCTCTCAGCATTCGAATACGACATTCCTGCCATATTCATCGTAGAGCCGGTGGGATCTTTGGCGGTGTAGCCGGCAAGTGATTCGGGTAAGTATTTTTGCATTTCTTGATATGGCATTGCGAGGGTATCACCTCTTCTTCGGCGTTCTTCACGGCGGGCATTATTGGCATCTGTCTTTTCTTGTATATTTTCTGCAGCTTTTCCGAGCTCTTTCATGTTCTCAGCAGCCTGCTTTACTTCATCTAATTTCCCGCAACCTACAATAAGCACAGCCACGGATAAGGACAAACCGGTAATCCAATTTTTCATAGTAGTAGTCTCCAAAAAAATATGAATGTATCACACTTCCCACAATTAAGATTAACAGGTTCGAAACTAAGGGAAATTCTGCACATCTCCAAGTAATTGAAGGATAATTCGGCGACATAAATTTATTTTTTAATTCTTTCGAGAGCCGTCATAATTGATTCAATCATTTTAGACTTTTTTACATGAGTCGAAAGCAGTATTTTTGGCAAAAAATTATTGGAATGTTCCTCTCAAACATTATCAGAGAACTCAATGAAAACACTCCTCGAAAATCCTATTCTGAACCTCAGCGTTCGCCTTGTCCTTGGTTGTATTTTTATATTTTTGCCGTAGCGAAAATCGCCGAACCGGACATCTTCGCTAAGTCAATTGCTAATTATCATCTCATTCCTACCTTTAGTCTCAATATTATGGCGCTGCTTATGCCATGGATAGAGCTCGTCGCCGGACTTTTTCTCATTCTCGGTGTTCGCATCAAAGCCTCATCAGCGATTATCGGCGGTATGCTCGTCGTTTTTCTCATCGCTATCATTTCCGCTATCATCCGCGGGTACAATATAGATTGTGGTTGTTTCGCACAAACATCAGCAACCAGTGCAGCAGAAGCAAGTAAAGTTGGCTGGCTGAAAGTCGGCGAAGATGCGGCAATGCTTCTTGGCGCTGTCTATTTATTCTATTATCCGCTCAAGACGTGGACACTCGAGGCATTTGCCGTTAGTGAACAAGCTGCGTAATTCTCAATAAAACCCTTTAGCCCGAACTCTATAATTCTCAATGTCCAAACTCTCCTTTGCCGAACGTCTTAATTCTACATTTCCGCTCGTGACCGACGGTTCGGTCGCCTACGAACTCGCCCGTCGCGGTTTTCATGAGCTGCCTGCCGATGTGTTTAATCTCAAAAATCCGGTTCTCGTCGAACAGATTTACCGCGACTTCCTCACAGCCGGCGCAGAACTCCTCAAAACAAACACACTTCTCTCCAACCGCATTGCCCTCGAAAAGTACGGTCTTTCCGATAAAGTCTATGAAATCAACCGCAAAGGCGTGTGGATAGCGCGGACAATTGCCCTGCATAAGGGTTATGTCGCCGGAGTAGTCGGACCAACAGGTCGCTTTTTTAAGCCAATTGGTACTCTCACGCCGGAAGATGCGCGGCAAGTATTTATCGAACAAATCATAGCACTCCTCGATGGTGGTGCCGAAGTATTAATGCTCAAATCATTTGTCGATAGTGATGAATTGGAAATTGCAATCGATGCCGCAAAATTTGTGAGTCAAGACGTTCCAATAATTGCACTTAAAGCATTCCCCGAAGATGGGAGCGTCCTTGCGACGTCCTTCCCTGCCGACTGCGCACGCCGTATGTCAGGACGCAACGTAGCTGCAATAGGCGCAAGCTCGACCGTCGGACCGAATCGTATGCTCGATATTATCCGTTCCATGACCGTGACTGCTTCACCGCTTTGTTCACTACCGGATATTGCCATTCCAACCCTCATTGACGGCAGAGCCAATTACAATGCCGAACCCGAATATGTAGCTTCAGTTGCCAAGAAAATCATCGAATCCGGTGTGACAATCATCGGCGCAGACGGTGGGGCGAGCGTTGAGCATATTCGCGCAATTGCAAGTATGGCAAAGACTACCGTAATCGGAGGAAATAAAGTAGCATTGAAAATTCCGAAGGTAGTGCCAAAATTTGAGAATCCACCTGATGAGCGTTCCAATTTTGCCAAAAATATCGGTTCAAAATTCATGACCACCGTCGAAGTCGAGATCCCACGCGGACTTGAGATGTCCGGAGTCATAGCTGCAGCTCAATTTCTCAAGGACAACGGTATCGACGCAGTGAATGTGTTTGATGGAGCAAGAGCGCGCGTTCGTATTAGTCCTATTGCTATTTCGCATATTATTCAATCAACAGTGGGAATTGAATGTATTACTCACCTTGCTTGCAGGGATCGAAATATGGTGGGATTGCAGTCTGACCTCATTGGCGCTTATTCCCTGGGATTGCGGAATCCTCTTGCCGTGACCGGTGATCCGACATCGATTGGTGACTATCCAAATTCCACCAGCGTCTATGATGTGGACTCGATCGGGCTCATCCGCGCGATTAAACGCATGAATCAAGGCATGGATTTAATGGGGAATCCTCTTGGTAAACCTACTCAATTTCTCATAACCTGTGCCTGTAATCCTGCTGCAGATGACCTCGATCGTGAGATTAACCGGCTCGAACAAAAAGCAGAAGAAGGCGCGGAAGTTGTTTTTCTCAACCTGTTTTCGAACTCAGCACCCTCGAGAATTTCCTCCGCCGCACCGAAAATCTCAACCTCAAATTCATGCTCGGCATCATCCCTCTCCGTACTGCCCGTCACGCTGAATTCCTCCATTATGAAGTGCCCGGCATGGTCGTCCCCGAGTGGGTGCGCCGCGAGATGAATTCAACGTCATCAGTCGAAGAGTCAATGGAGAAAGGGATGAAGATTGCCGTAGAATTCCTCCGCGAAGCAAAGCCAATGGTGCAGGGTGTGTACATTATGCCGCCTGCCAAGAAATACCAAATGGCTGTGGAGATGTTGGGGTTGATATGAGGTGTTGAATTTTTACCATGCAGACTATACAAAATTTCAATAGCTGATGTTTCATAGAATTTGAGAAACGGATTGGTTGTAATACACACACAACTAAGAGTGCTTTATGTGAACTTTATCCATATTGAATGGTTCAATAAAACACAAGAATTTCTGCTTTTATATTTTTAACAGGCAGCATTTCACAATGACCTCCTATAAGTAAGGATCTCCCATGAAGCTACATCTACTCTGCTTTCTACTCCTCATCTATTTTCCAATCGACTCGCTAGCACAGCACGAAGCTGATAATTGGTATTTTGGGAAGAAATCAGGTCTTTCATTTTCAGGTGGCGCTCCCGTATCTCTCTCAGATGGACAGATTTCTACTCTTGAAGGGTGTTCTGCTATTTCAGATGCAACGACCGGTGCTTTACTGTTTTATACCGATGGGATTACTGTTTGGAATTCAAACCATACTATCATGCTCAATGGTACCGGATTACAGGGTGGATTTTCTGCCACGCAGAGTACACTTATCATTCCAAATCCTGCTAATAATCTTCAATATTACCTCTTTACCGTATCGGAGTCTGAGTCCGGTGACTCGGCTCTCTCCTATTCACTCGTTAGTCTCGAAACACCCGGGGGTGAAGTTCTTGCCAAAAACACCCATCTCTTGGACGGAGTTTCGGAAAAGCTGACCGGTACGAAAGACTGCGAGGGTTTGGGATATTGGGTAGTGACGCATGAGCGTCAAACAGGAACGTTTTATGCGTTTCATGTTACTTCCAATGGCATTGCAATGAATCCCGTTATCTCACGGTATGTGCCTGATATTTCGAACTTTACGGGTGGATACATGAAAATTTCACCCAATCGAAGTAAGCTTGCTCTTGCGTCAACAGAAAAAGGAGGTTTCTTGGCACTTTTTGATTTTGATCCGAAAACCGGTGTTTTGTCGAAATATTTACGAGTGAATACTCCCTTAAAAAGCAATACGTTCTACGGGCTCTCTTTTTCACCTGACAATACAAAGCTCTATGCTTCGGCAATCGGTGTCACTAATTATGTTTATCAATATGAAGTAAATTTACCAGACTCGACTTCTATTCGTAATTCCTTTACAATTCTAAATGCCGGAGTATTTGCAGGTGCTCTGCAGCTCGCACCTGACGGGAAAATTTATACCACACAGAATGGTGGTACATACGTTGGAGTGATCGACCAACCTAACCTCAAAGGAACTGCATGCGGCTATCGTGCGAACGTAGTTGCCTTATCAGGACTTTCTTATTTAGGACTTCCTAATTTCATGGATTATATATTCAATGTTCCCTCGAATATTCCGAATCCTCTCATGAAATGTCTGCCGCCTGAGGCACGTACTCAGCCCGACACAGGATGTGTGGGTGCATCTTTGGTATTTACAGATCTAAGCACCGCTTACCCCACAAGTCGTGAATGGACATTTGAAAATGGAACACCAAGCGCGAGCACCGATAGTATCGTTTCCGTTTCTTTTGCAAGTCCCGGCATCCATCAAGTACGACTCATCGCTCATAATGAAAATGGCAGTGATACTGTATTTACACATGCTGTCGTGTATTCAATACCGACAGCTATAGCGGGATCAGACAAAAAGTTCTGCAAACAAGATCAAATTCAACTTGGCGCACCCAATGATCCTACACTCACCTACTCGTGGCTACCGGTCAATGGCTTGGATAATCCATCGAAAGCTAATCCAAAAGCAACACCTATGCAGTCAACAACTTACATACTCGGCGTATCGAACATAGCCGGTTGTATCTCCTTTGATACCGTATCACTTACACTTGACAGTATCATTCCGGTTGTATCACAGAACACGACAATTTGCAATGGTGAATCAACTCAGCTTCGCCCGTCGCGTCAGGCGGAGATGTCCTATTCATGGTCACCGACTACAGGACTTGATGACCACACTATTCCAAATCCCTCAGCAAGCCCAAAAATATCAACTACTTATACAGTCTATATCTCACGTGGAAACTGTATCGATTCAGGATTAGTTACTATAAAAGTTACCGATCCTCCTATTGCATTTGCGGGCAAAGACCAGTCAATTTGTCCGGGTGATAAAGTCATCATCGGTCAGCCGCCTGTGTCCGGAAATATTTATATGTGGAGCCCTACCGATGGCTTGAGCGACCCTGCCTCGAGTCAAACCACTGCTACACCCTTAGCTACCACATCTTATATACTCAAAGTGGTAAATGCCGATGGTTGCTTGAGCTATGATACTGTTCTGCTGACCGTCTTACCAATCAACACCCTCGCATTTACTCTACTGCCGGATACAATTAGCATTATTCCTGGTCGGCAATTTCAGGCGAGGATTCATATTCCCAAGTATTCCACTGACTGGCAGCTCCGGCTTGGTTATGATACGCGTGTGGTGAGCTATTTGAATGCTTCGCAAACAAATGGAATATCATTGTCCTTTCCACATGAAACGAAGAATTCTCTCTTACTTTCCGGAGCAGGCGAAGATGGTGATATTATGCTTAATTTTATGACCTACCTGCCCTATACGCCGGATACTGTCTTTAGCATGAAGCTCAGCATCGACTCGGCAACATCCACACTCTGTGACAGCATGACCATTATTCCGTCTACAGGGAATGTACTCTTCCTTGACGGAATCTGCGGTAAAGGTTTTCGTGCAGCCGAAGAGACAGGCAAGAGTTATTTTCTTACTATTAAAGAACATACAGTAGAATTTGGAATTGGACTTACCGGTGAAGTGCGCCTCGAAGTATTTGATAATCTTGGTACACTTGTTCATAAAGTGGTTGATAATTATCTCACTGCCGGAATATACAGTTCTGAAATAGACCTACCAACTGGTGTGTATTTTTGGAGAATTCGAGCTGGAATGTATCAGCAGGTGGTGTCGATGGTGGTGGTGAGGTAGGTAGGTAGGTATGTATGTATGTATATATGTATGTATGTATGTATGTATGTATTACGCTAAGTTTTATAATCTGACCGTATAGAAAATTCGAATGAATTTCTAGAATTCTAGTACAAAATAGAAAAAGCATCAGATTGAACTATGCAATCTGATGCTTCAATTTAAACTATCTATTTAACCGACTGAAAGTTAGCGGAGTACTATCGTCTGCGTTTTTCCATTCACAGTCACGCTCGCTAATTTATTACACGCTTCCGTACCGAGTGGGTCATAATTAATCGAAAGTGTCGCTCCTTGATCATTCTGGATGGTCAGAATCCCGGATATGAAATCCTTTGTCATACAGATTACTTTTTTCTTCAATGGAGTGTCGATTGTAACCGTAAACGCAACGCCTTTTCGATTGACACCGCTTGCCGAACCCGTCACCACGTACTCATCATCCCAAATCGTTAGTGTGTTTATGCCTTTGGTCTTTTCGATTGTTCTGTTCGAATTCCACGATATAGTACCTGTGGGGGTAACGACTGAAGCATTCTCAATTGAAATGTTCACCTTCGCAGTACCGAGGAACGTAACTGTTTTCGAACCGGTTACCTTCATATCTTGCACATAATAATCAACGAGCGATAGTACTACATTTGAATTAATCTCCTTGAATTTCCCGCTAAACTGTGCTGTTATCTTTCCTCTTCTTAATAGACCATCCTTACAAAGACAATTTTCATTTCCAAAGTCAATTGTTAGAATTTTTGCCACCGAATCCCACGATGCAGTTGCACAATCCGGCAATAATTCTGACTTTTTATCCAATTTTTGAATCGTTGCATCACCTTTGATATTCGACTGAAACGTGGTCTCACTTTGTGCATCAAAAAACGAAAATACGGATGTAAACTCACCCTCGACAAGAGCATTATCCTGAGATGATTCAATGCTTTCCTCGACTGTACCGGTCGAATTATCTTTGCATCCAATAGCTCCAAAAATCAATGCTATCGTTAGCAAAAATGGAATCAATTTTACTGTTTTCATATACATCCCTAAATTATAAATAAAAAATTACGTTGGCTCTTAGTTATACTTTTTCAAATTAGGTTTAATGGTATTTTACTATTCATAAAGTAGTGAATTTTTCTTCCATACTTTTTCTGTTTACTTTCTGTAAATACTTCCCTGTAATCATCTTGGGGCAACTTCTTTGTGTTACCGTGCCAAGTATATACGATCATTATAATCTTCCATCACAGCGTGATGAAACGTTTGTAGAAATGAGTACCCTAATAACTCTTCGACCCCATCGAGGTCGTACTATACTAATGCTTTTACAATGCTATAAACTTTGAATCCCTCTGGGATTCCAGACCTTGTAAACCATTCGAACTATTGCAAAACATGCAATTATTCCTTCAAAAACTTACCCACAAATCCATTATTATTCATCCGTACAAAATACAACCCTTTCGGGAATTTTGCCATATTGAAGTACGTTGTGTTGGACATTGGCACTTCTTGCATCAATACTCCAATCACAGTATAAAGTTGAAGTCTTTCAGTGAGTTGATACTGATTGCCGGTTGTAATGGTTAGAATTTCTGTTGTCGGGGTGTAGGAAAGCTTGAATTGATGTTCAGAAGGTGTGTCATACTCTGGTACTGCGCTTGAAAGTCGATAGTATTTTGCTCCTATATCACTGCGGCTACTATCCGGATCTAAAGGACTTACAGGGTCACCAGCATTGATGCAAGGGCTATTTGTAGATAATTCATAACTCTTAGGATAGTCACGAAACATTGGATTCGCGACAATTGAGGACGTACCACCATCAACCGGTTTAGTATATTCACCATTCACATCGTAAAATAAATTATAATTATCGGTTACATTGGTTGGGGTGATACCGAAAGGGTCAAAATACGTGGTGTCGGGTCCGGCATAAAACCGTGTAGTACTCATATTTGCAAAGATATTATTCCTAATTATAACCGGACTTTTTGGAGTATTTGGAAAATTCGAATTACCTCCAAAACCTCCAAAAGCCACAAACCCAAGATTAGCAGATGAAATACTATCTTTTATGATTGTATTATTTTCAATCACAAGATGAGATACATCGGCAAGCTTGAAGATAAACTCACTTGTATCTCCCTTAGCTACAATGATATTATGTCTAATAAATACACTATCGGCATTTAATGCCGTTGGGTCACATTGCGGCGAACCTCCAGGTAAGCCAATTTGAATCAACAGATTACCTTCAATTCTACAATCCTCAACCTTTACATTTCTTGCTTCTAATTTGATTTGGAGTTGATGTCCCATATTGTTGCTAATCGTCGTGCCTATAATCTCACAATCATGGCATTCCGTAAAATCAATTCCATCGCCATTTTTTATTTCTGCCGGACACCCAAGTCCATTATTAATTACTTGACAATCAATGACTTTCCAATTATTTGCCCATGTTGATGTAGCACAATCAGACGTCGTTTTCATACCGTCATAACCGGAATTTCTAATGATAACATCTATAAAACTCATATTATCACCACTGCCTGCCACCACCATATTTGACGGGTCGCAGATATTCGGATAGGGACTCGTGAGCTCCAAATGCCTGAACGTAAAACCGGTGCCATGAGCGCCGATTGCATATTTATTGGTTTGGGTAGAGTCACCGATTATAAGAGGGCGATTCGACACATCTCCTTGAATTACAATACGGTTATTATCCGGACATACAGCGTACGTATTTATTTTTTGGTGATACGTTCCTCCCAGAATATAAATGCTGTCTCCACAAGCACATACCGAAAATGCTTGACTCACTGTGGCAAAAGCTGTGGCGGCACTTTTTCCCGTATTTGCATCAGAACCAACGGTTGAAATATACCATGTTGTTTGAGCGGATAAAGAAATGGCTGAACAGATTACAATTGTCAGGATGCGTAACAAGATTTTCATATTTTTTTACAAATGAGGGCTGTTTCTAGCCAATAATTCTACCATTCATGACTTCAAATTAGTACTACTTTTTTTTCTTCGTTGAAGCTTTCGCTTTTGCGTTGAATTCTACACATTGCTGTATCCAATAGTCGAAATCACTACTCGACTCCATACCATCTTCGCTTACAAATACATATCCCTTCATAGGTTTACCGGTGAATACCATTTCACGGCATCCTCTTTTTGACAGCGCTGATTCATAAATATCGGGGTCTATTCTGCACATCATTTCGTCTTTGGTCACGCCAACACACATTTTGCCATTGAGCATAAAGCACACTCCGCCGAACATCATTTTCTCTTCAATATTTGGCAGTAAAGCAAGGGATTTGCGTATTCTGTTTGCGAGATTTTCGTTGTATGCCATAGTTATTTTTTAAGAGATGATTGTAAAAACTCGTTTACTTTTTTAGCTGCCAAATAATACTCGATCATCTTTTCGGGTAATTCGTTAGATGTTATATAATCAGGAGTTACTGTAGCTGCATAATAAAATTGTTTGTTGGCAATGAGCGGTTCTTGCGTAACAATACTTTGAAATTCCTCCGGAACTCGCTTGTGTTTTTCACCGAGAATTGTTCCAAACTTTTGTTTGAATTGAGGATCGTTATACGCCGCCGAGAATTCTTCGAGGTGACCTGCGATATATGTCCTGATACTGTGCAGCATAGGTGGCTCGACCATATAGGCACCGCCAAATATTTCAATTGCTTTGTCTGATAATTGGAAATAAAACCCAGGATAGGATTTATCTTTTTTGCCGTAGAGTGAAATATTCGCCGCCACGTAAGTATTATACGGCGTTTTGTCTTTTGAGAATCGAATATCCTTGTTGATGCGCATAATGGCGTCGGACGGCTGAATTGTAATGGCGGGTTCATACTTTTGAATGCGGGTGATCATTTCAGCAACAAAACTCGCGAAAGGTTTTTTGACCTCCGTTTCGTACGTTTTGCGGTGTTCATTGAACCAATCAGTCGAATTATTTGCAGACAATTCTTTAAAGAAATCCAGAAATGAAGTATTGAAGTAATTCATTGTATTAATTATAATTAGATGAATTGAAATATTATATTTTGTTCTTTGTAGGTATCGCTTTTGATTCTGCTACAAACGTTTAATCCCTCTGGGATTATTAACGTGATGTATTTTTTTTTGTGTACGGGAAAACGCTTGTTCGACCCCTCTGGGGTCGTGACATTCTTATCAAACATATTTGCTACAAACGTTTAAACCCTCTGGGATTATTACCGAAATGTGTGTAAAATCCTCATTTATTACACAACATATTGCAAAACAATTTGATTAACAATCGTGTTGAAAATTCACCTTTTATTTCGTGGTCTCGCTTCCAATTTGAATTCCTAATTTTTCATATTCGATGTCGTTTGGTTCCCACAATTCCAATTTATTTCCTTCAATATCCATGATATGGGCAAACTTCCCATATTCGAATGATTGTATAGTATCAGTAATAGTAACTCCTTCTTTTTTAAGTTCTTCCACGAGTGCTGCTAAATTATCAACCCGGTAATTTATCATAAATTCTTTGGTGGAAGGTTCGAAATACTTCGTCTTTTCATTAAACGGACTCCATTGAGAAAACCCTTTTTTAGATGAATCAGTCGCATGTCGCCACTCGAATACTGTTCCATAAGGATTGGTGTTCAAACCCAAGTGGGTTTTATACCATTCTCTCAATTTTTTCGGGTCTTTACATTTAAAAAATATACCGCCAATACTGGTGACACGTTTCATATTGGCAGTATCGTCCAACGTGTTCGAAACAATAGAGTTGTATGCATAGCCAAGACAGAACGATGTAGCTAATGCTACTATAAGTACGATTGTTTTTTTCATGGTTTGTTTCTTAAAATGTTGAGTATTGCTTGCTACTTTCTTAAAGTCTGAATGGTGTACGTAGATGTGTTACACAATGTATAACCCGTTGTTCTCCTTCCTTCTCAAGTCATTTCCACAAAATACATATCAACTTCACCTTTTCCTTTTGCCGTCAGCTTGCCGCGATACGTACATTTAAATTCATCCTTTACCAACATATATGTTTCTTGCGAAATATTGACTTTGCCGATTTCTCCGGCTTCTTCCATGCGTGCGGCGATATTAACTGCATCACCCCACACATCATAAGCGAACTTCTTTTTGCCTATCACGCCGGCTATGATTGGACCTGTGTGCACTCCTATTCTGATCTCCCATGTTTCGAGCTTTTGTTGTATCCTATTGGCATTCCAATTGGTTACCCAATCAT
The DNA here is from genome assembly GCA_016720145.1 of Ignavibacteria bacterium. Taxonomy (GTDB): domain Bacteria; phylum Bacteroidota; class Ignavibacteria; order Kapaibacteriales; family UBA961; genus JADJXV01. The sequence continues at coordinate 82,045 of JADJXV010000008.1, forward strand.
TAATTTCGATGGCGGCTGCTACGGCGTCATACGCGTTGGTCGTGTTCGATGCCGGCAAACCACCGGCGCACATATAAGCGTCGCCAATCGTTTTAATTTTTTCAAGATTGTGCCTGCCGATGATGTCATCAAATGCTGAAAAACATTCATTGAGCGTAAGAATTAATTCCTGCGGTGTAATTTCTGAAGCAGATTTCGTGAATCCCTGAAAATCAGTAAAAAGCACCGATACCATTTGATAATGGCGTGACGTGGCCTCGCCTTTCTGTTTGAGTTCCGAAGCAATTTGCTCCGGAAGAATATTGAGCAGGAGTTCGTCGCTTTTTCGTTTTTCATTCGTTAATTCTACTGTACGCTCCTCTACTAGCTTTTCCAACTCCTTATTATGCCGTTCAAGGAGTCTGTTCTGTTCTTCAAGCTGCTTATCCTGGAAATATCCTTTAATTGCTTCCCTGACGGTCATAATCAAGTCATTACTTTCCCAAGGCTTTGCGATATAGCGATATAAATTAGCATAATTGATGGCCTCGGTCACCGCTTCAAAATCCGATTGTCCGGTCAGGAGCACATTATACGTCGATGGCGAAACCTTATGAATATGCTTGAGCACTTCATGCCCTTTGAGTCCGGGCATCACCTGATCGGAAATAACTATCGGAATATGATGTCCGGCTTTTTGTAAATCAGCTATCAATGCAAGCGCTTCTTCACCACTTTCGGCGAGCTCAATCGAGTATTGCACTCCAAATTCTCTGCTGAGCTGCGACTGTAATCCATTAAGAACTACACGCTCGTCATCGATACATAGTATAACTGCATTTTCCATGGTTAATCTTTAATTAGTGACATTAACTCTTGTTCGTTCCACGGCTTATAAATACACTTAATTCCTCTGTCGGACTTTTCAATATCCTGAATTACCGAACTGTCGATATGTCCAGTAAGCAGTATCGTTTTTACATTCTTCACTTTTTTGCGCACTTCTTCGAGTAATTCATCACCCTTCATACCCGGCATGAGCCAATCGGAGATCACCACATATATTACTTCATATTCATCATCACGAAGATCATCAATTATTTCTAACGCTTCCTCGGCAGACTCGGCAAATTCATAATTAAAATTATTGCCGAAATTGCGGATTAGTTGTGAATTGAGACTGTCGAGAACGATCTTCTCATCATCCACGCACACGATATTGAGTATTTTTTTCATGTTGTTTTTGTAATTGGTAATTGTACATAAAATGTTGTTCCTTCGCCCTCGATAGAACGAAAGGATATTGTAGCATTGTGTTCTTCGAGAATGCGTTTGATGATATCAAGACCCAGGCCACTTCCCTCACCCGAACCCTTGGTCGTGAAGAAAGGATCGAATATTTTTGATTGAATTGCTGCCGGTATCCCATTCCCGGTATCCTTAATACTCACCGTAATGAAATCGCCTTCTTGCTTGATGCCTATGGTAAGTATTCCCCTATTATCCATTGCCTGCAGGGAATTGATGATGAGGTTGGTCCACACTTGATTGAGCTGGTCTGCGTAGCCAATCACGGCCGGAACATCTTCGTAATTTTTCACCACCTGTACGCCTTGCTTTAAACGGTTATGATAGATAGTAAGCACCGTTTCGATGTTGTCCCGCAGGTCGATTGTATCCATTTCTTCATTACCCGAAGAGTGCATGTATGTTTTGAGCGCTTTGACGATGCGGGAGGCTTTATCCACGGCAAGTTGTATCGTTTGATTGCTTCTTTGCTGATTGAGAATATTATAGGTAAGCATCACAAGTTTCTCAAAATGCTCATGCTTGGCAAATCGTGTCAATGCGGCAGGCAAATCATGGACACCTACCTGCACTAATCTATCGGCGAGGAAGCGGGCATTCTCGGCACCAAGCTCAGTAAGCGTATCTCGCAGGTTTTTCCGAATTTCACGTTCTTCTTTGGTCGACAACGTGATGGTTGTTGCATCGCTTGTCGTTATAAATTCCATAAACATTCCCAAATCCTCTTCGGACAGTGCTTTTGTGAGCCACGTGAAGGCAGTGAGTATATCATTAAAGGAATGCTCGGATTCTTCTGCTGATGATTTAATAGCACCCATCGGTGTATTCACTTCATGGGCGATACCCGCTGCCACCTGACCAAGAGCAGCTAATTTTTCGGAATTGATGAGCTTACTGTACGTCTGCTTTACCTTCACGATATTCTCTTGATTGGAATTCACAAAATACCCCACGGTAATGAATATGACAATCGAAGGAATACTAAGATTCATGAGGTAAAAACACATCCGTGCGGTATCGGTAAGAAGACGTGCCTCGTTGGTCCACTGTGGCTGGATAACAGCCGTAACAACGACAATCACAATGAACATAGCCAGCCAACTGAGCGTCTTCTTCATCGGTAAAAACAGAATCGCACCGACAGCACCTAACAAGCTCCACAGTATCACAATTCCGGAGTCATGCAGACTACCAAGACTCCATTGAATAAAGGCCGAAAGCCATGTAATACATATCAATTGCGCATAAACTAACGGACTGTGCGTGCGTTTCCAGTGGGAAAAAGGTATCACAACGCTCATTATCACAGCAAAAAGCAATGGAAAAACCATTGTAATCCCAAGTCCAAGAAAATAGAAATACATTGCACTCCAAATTACCCCACAAAGAGAGCATGTACACGACACAACCAGAATGAGTTTTTTTAAAGAACGTGTTTCTTCTGTGTCATCTGGATTAAACGCAAATGCGTTTATTATTTTTACTATTGTTTTCAATGTGTTTGCTCTAATTTTGGAACAAAGAGATGACTACATTTTGTTAACCGGGATTTTTACATAAAACGTCGTTCCTTCGCCTTCAATCGATTGGAACGATATTGTAGCATTGTGTTCTTCGACAATGCGTTTGATGATATCAAGGCCTAGGCCACTTCCCTCACCTTTGCTTTTCGTGGTGAAAAAAGGGTCGAATATTTTTGATTGAATGGCAATCGGTATTCCCTTACCGCTATCTTTAATACTAACAACCACATAGTCAGCTTGTTGTTGTATTCCGATATTCAGAATTCCGTTATTGTCCATTGCCTGTACTGCATTGACAATAAGATTGGTCCACACCTGATTTAGCTTATCGGGGTATCCAACTATATTTTGAACGTCGTCATAGTTCTTGACGACCTGTATTCCCTGTTTCAATCGATTATGATAAATTGTGAGCACTGTTTCGATGTTGTCGCGTACGTTGATGGTATCCATTTCATCGCTATTGGAAGTGTGGATATAGGTCTTGAGGGCTTTGACAATACGCGAAGCTTTTTCGACTGCAAGGTGTATTGTTTGGTTGCTCCGTTGTTGATTGAGGATATTATAAGTTAGCTGCATCAGCTTTCCAAAATGCGGATGACCTGCTATCGTTGCCAATTCCGGTTGTATGTCGTATATACCGACTTGTACTAATCTATCGGCAAGATAACGGTTATTTTCCACACCGAGTTCGGTAAATGTATCGCGTATCTTTTTCTTGATTTCTCTTTCTTCTTTGGTCGATAAGGTTTGGCCGGCAGGATTCGACGTAACGAGAAATTCCATGAATGCCTTTTTGTCCTCTTTATTCAGAGTATGCATCAGCCACGAAAGCTCGGTCAGAATCTCCGGAAACGCTTCGATGGATTCTTCAGACGATGATTTGATGGCGCCGAGCGGAGTGTTTACCTCGTGAGCAATACTTGCTGAAAGCTGACCAAGCACCGCCATTTTTTCGGATTGAATAAGTTTGGTATAGGTATTCTTGAGCTTGCCTTGTTGGGATAAAAACATTCCAAGTGCGATCAGCACAATCAGTAATCCTATGGCAACCGAATACAGTAGAAACTTTTGATGCGATACTTCATCCTCCGATTTCTGAATGACCGCTCGGTGCTTTTCCATATCCACCTTGTGTTGTACACCGGAGAGGATAATGGCATTCCGTTCTTTCTGCCATGCTTCATTGGCAATATATGCCAAATTGCTGTAAGAATATGCGAGTGCCATATTGCCATTTGCAGCATACGCTTTGGCTACATTCGGATAAATTCTGACGGTGACGGCATGATTCTGCAACATCCTTTTGCGTGATAATCTCCAAGGATTTGAGTTCCATTTCCAATGCTTTTTTCACCTCATTCTTGAGTAATAGGAGTTCGCCATAGCGGCTGTAGGATGTTGCGAGGTCTATCATCTCATGAAACCGCTCGCTGAAGTCAATATTCTTTCGTATCAGTGCCATTGCTTCATCGTATTTTTTCCGTTTATAGTAATTATTGGAAAGGTTACCGCTGATGATTCCAATCCATACTTCATCATTGGTCTGTACCGCAAGGTCATACGCTTTCGTATAGAAATAGTCAGATGAGTCTATCGCATCAAGACCACTATACACGAGCGCGAGCGTATTGAGTTTGGACACTTTATTGAGGATCAGTTCGGGTGGAATGGTATGCCATGCTTCTAGAAAATACCGCTTGGCTGCCACAAGATCACGAAAGTAATAATGCATGCTACCAAAATCATAGAGATACTCAGCTTTATGCGGAAATTCTTCAGCGGAGAAAGTAGTATAAATATCATGCGCATAGATAAAGTACTCGAGTGCCGATGCATAGCGTTTATTTGACCAGTAACACATAGCCAACATGTGCAGTGCCTCTGATTTAAACTTGGTGAGATTGCGATCGGTGAGCTCATTGATGAGTGAGATGACGTACTTTTCAGTTGCAGGATCTTCCGGCTTGGTTGTTATCTTGTAGAAACAATGCTTGAGCATGAAGAGATAGTGAAGTTGAATATCTCTGCCGGCAGCAGCTTTCTTTTCATACGATGTAATGACCGAATCCATAATGTGGCTATCGTATGCTTGGAGCACATTATGAATCGAATCAACTGATAGACTCTGCAAGGAATAATTTTTATGGAGAATATTCTGAGGGAAGGAAATGTTGACTTGCTGTCCTGAACTATTGCCATGCCCAAGCAAACAGAAGCCCACAACGAGCAGGAAACGAATGATTACGTTTTTTGCTAACACTCCTACCACTTTAGTATGAAGAAAAGCAAGTGTGGAGTGTGGATATGGCTGGTTCGAACCATCTTCATACTTGTTCATTATTATCTCGTAATAGGCAGTTGTACATAGAAGGTAGCGCCTTCGCCTTCCGTCGATTCAAAGGAGATGGTAGCGCCGTGATCTTCCACGATACGTTTGATAATATCGAGCCCCAAGCCGCTGCCTTCTCCCGATACTTTCGTTGTAAAGAAAGGGTCAAATATTTTATCCTGAATTTCCAGTGGAATTCCTCTGCCTGTATCTTTTATACTCACTTCTACGATAGTATCTATTCTTTTTATTCCGATGACGAGGATACCTTTCCCATCCATTGCCTGCACCGCATTCACGATGAGATTTGTCCACACCTGATTAAGCTGGTCGGGGTAGCCGATGATATCCGGCACGTCATCGTAATTTTTAAATACTTTTATACCTTGCTTTAAGCGGTTTTGATAGATAGTAAGTACGGTCTCTATATTGTCAGCGAGATTGATTGCTTCCGCATCGCCGGACGCTGACGTGTGCAGATAGTTCTTCAACGCTTTGATAATGCGGGAAGCTTTATCTACTGCCATTTGTATCGTTTGATTATTTCGCTGTTGGTTTAAAATATTATAGGTAATCATCATCAGCTTTTCAAAATGTTCCTGCTGTGAGATTTTTTCAAATGCAGGCGTCACATCATAAATTCCCACCTGCACCATTCTATCGGCTATAAAGCGGAAGTTTGGTATGGCGAGTTCCTCAAGCCGGGCTCTCATTTTTTTCTTGATTTCCCGTTCTTCCGCTGTTGAGAGAGTCAGCGTGCTTGGCTTCGTCGTAGACACAAATTCAACAAACATTTCCTTTTCTTTGTCACTCAGTAACTGAGTAAGCCAAATAAAATCAGGAAGTATTTCTCCAAACGCTTTCGAGGATTCTTCGGCTGATGATTTGATTGCTCCGAGCGGCGTATTGACTTCATGAGCAACACCGGCCGAGATTTGTCCGAGAACAGCCATTTTTTCCGCTTGCACGAGCTTAAGGTGTGTTTGCTTGAGCAGCAAATAGGTATTGTTTCTTAGGATATAAAAGATGAGCAGAGCGAATATAATAGCAGAAATCACCACGATATTGACCGTGTAGAGCATCATCGATACTTCCATGGAGGTAGTGGGGTGAATCCACAGTATGAACGCGCTATCAAATACACCGCAGAGGATAGCAAGCACTAAATACAGTACCAGCCAGTAGATACTGCTCTTCATATTTTGATAGCTCAGCGAGGCGGCTACGGCGAGCATCGCCCAAAGCATCACGCCACCGGAGGCATGGAAGCCACCAAGCACTGCTTGGAATATAAATGGCAACAGCAGACTTATCGACGTCTGAAAGCTGCGAACAAACATGAAATTTTTGCTTTTATAGAAATAGAGAAGATTACAGAGAGTAAGCACGATATAGCCATACGGAACAATGGATTGCAACTGTCTGTCGAGAAAGAGAACGATGGTGCCCCACATCAACCCACCCAAACTCATCAGTACCCCTTCATACACCAAAAATTGTTTTTGGTGTATGATATTCTCATCATCTCCGGGAACGTTTCCAATTCTTGCAATGTTGTTTACTAATTTCATAAATGTCAACTGTTTTTAAGAAGTAAATATGTTCGATTCGCTGACTATTATTGTGGATGACTGAATGAATACTCACGCGTGCTTTCCTCGTCTGTCATCCTGAATCTACTAGAACTTGTTTCAGGATCTCCACGGCTGTACAGATCGTCGCACCTTCTTCCGACGGGCAAAAATACGCAAATACACGTATGGAGCTTTCAATTTTATTTCGGCATGTTTCTATCAATCGGAAACACACTCAACTACCATAGAAAAGCCGCTAGAAGGTGTAGTTTCAAGCGGCTTGTTTTTTGTCGGTCGGTCGAGTGCGGTGTGAGTATTTTCATCTTCCATCATAGAAAGGTGATACGTTTGTAAAAATTAGCACCATAGTTGAGTAGTAATCTAATCTCATCCATCACAGCGTGATGAAACGTTCGTAGAAATACCCATCATTGAAGGGTCGTATTCGAATCTCTTCCATCACCGCATGATGAAACGTTTGCAGGTATGAACCTCCTGGTGACAAGAGTCACTTGGGTTTGCATACTCACACCCTACAATCCAATTGTACCCGTTATGACTTTTCCAGCCCGTTTGTAATTGGCTATAATCACTCCGGTTGTTGTAATAGTACTGTCCATTACTGTAAAAGCTGTCGGAATAGTGCCATTGTCAAACAACTTTTTTCCTTCACCAAGAGTCAAGGGATAAATATTGAGCCGGAGTTCGTCCACTAAATCATTTTCAAGTAACAGCTGTATAAGTTTACTACTACCCCAAACTTGAATGTCAGGACCTACCGAATTTTTGAGCTTTTTGATATCTTCCAGACTTTCAATAAATACGGAGTTTTTCCAGTCTGACTTTTTCATGGTCTTAGACAAAACGTATTTTGTTCCTTCATTAATTCCAGTCCAAAAGTCTGCATGTTGAGGCCAGTACGCAGCCCAAATCTCAAAGGTTTTTCTCCCTAAAAGATAATCTACTTTTTGACTCAACTCATTTTGTACCACCTTACCGCCAATTTCGTCACTATACGGCGAAGTCCAACCGCCATAGTTAAAACCTTCAGATCTATCCTCCTCAGGACCACCGGGTGCTTGCATTACTCCATCTAAAGTGATCATCGATAAAACAATTATTTTTCTCATTTGTATGTTGTCCGTATTCTTCTCTATTACACTTCATAACTTATAGAACAATGCAAAAGACTGACCTTACTAATGTTTATGGCCGTCTTTATGGTCGTGATCATGAGAATGACCCTTTTCTTTTTTATCAAAAGGGAAATAATCAACAACATCATATTTCCAGACGTTCGTTGGAAATATCACGACAAGATTTGCTGTTTTTTTACCAATGTTTTTAAATGCATGCGGTACCATCGGAGGAATATTGACTATGTAGGGAGCTGTGACGGTAAACATAGTATCACCAAGAGCATAGAGTATTTCTCCTTCGAGCAGCACATGAGATTCTTCACCTTCATGAGTATGCATAGGAGGCGCACCACCCGGAAATGTCTCGGTAATGCCAATCACAAGATTTCTATATCCGTTATTTTGACCTTCCATCACATGTACATATTCACCGGGTCCGGGATTAATCACAGGCAAGTCTTCAACTTTTTTGACATAATCCTTCCAGTATTTCAAAGTGGACGTCTCAAAACCCGGCGGAACCATCCTTCGTTCAAGTACCTTATGGGAATGGTGTTGCTTATGAAGATATTCAATGATTGAATCAGGAACAGTTTTGACTTCTTTTACAAGATTTGCAATCGAAAATGTTTCTTTAATTGTGTCTTTTTGATTCGCCTCTGCATTGTTTTTATTCTCATTTTCCGAGCAAGAGGTAAACAATATTCCGGAAGCAATTCCTGCAATTACTAACGTAGATTTTTTCATTGTACTTATTACTATAAGTTGTTGATAAAAGTATGAATTAAAATTACAAATATTTCGTTCGAATTTCTTGTTCGGCCAGTATGTTCCAGAGTTTACAATCACTTGCTTTCATAACAATCTTCCATCACAGCGTGATGGAATGTTTGTAGAAATGAGCATCATTGAAGAGTAGTAATCGAATCTCTTCCATCACAGCGTGATGGAACGTTTGTAGAAATGCTCATCAAGAAGGGTAGTACTCGAATTTCCCTCATCACAGAGTGATGAAATGTTTGTAGAAATAGTGCACGCCACCACCACTCTTCGCCACCTATTGGGGTCGTACTATTCATATCAATCTATCTTGCTACAAATGTTGAATCCCGCTGGGATTTTTATTGACCCGATTAATCACTCGATGAATAGATTCAACACCCAGCAAATACATCATCATAAAAACAATATAATTTCGCACGATTGGCCACCAAATAATCCACATCGAATCTTGCTCTCCGGTCATCGGCAGATAATCTCTTTGTAGAGTTAAAGATTGAGCAACAGTTTCCATCGGAATTAAAAACACCACTGACAGTACAAATAGCACAATTGATTTCCACTTAAAATCAACTTGCCTGATGCTACAAATTCCTACGCCGATTATTGGAAATGTCCAGTACGCAAATCCATACATTCCAAACATTCTATCGTGATAATTAATCCCATATTGATTCGAATTATTCAGTCTATAGATTGTCAGAACAGCAAAGCAAATAATGTACATAATACCTAATAAATGCAACAACTTCTTCTCGATAATCGGATAAGAAACTTCTCTGTGAATGTTGTTCAGAAAATTCTTGCGAATCAAGTTCCAAATGTAAAATATTGAATGCCCGATAAGAACAGCTTGGAAGATTTCTGTAGTATAAAATTCGAGTATTTCGAGGAGAGTTTTCACGATGTTTGGAGGATATTCTATTCTCGTCTGTTATTTTCACTACTACTATTTTGTTTTAGAATCTCAGTCATCTCGTCTAAGGTAAAAGCTGTCTTACGTTTATGAATCATCGAATGACAGTTCGGACAAACAGGTCGTAAGTCTTGTATTGGGTTAACGTCATACGTTTTTCCTAGGTTCGCGATTTGTTGTAAATGATGAACATGAATAAAGTCTTTGCCGATTTGCCCATAGGTTTTTTCGAAATTAAAACCACATACAACACAAGATAATCCATAATACTCTATACATTTTTTCCTTGCAAATGGATTTCTCTCATATTTCGTTAGAATCACTTGATTTGGCGTTCCTTCAGAATAGGTTTTTTGAGTTTCATTGTCTGAAGGAACAAATGGATTGTGCCGAATATTTTGTGTATTTAGGAAGTCGAACCAAACTGCTTCAAGTTCATCTATAAGTTCTGTTTTTATTGAAATTCCTGACGCTCGGGGCGTCCAAGTTTGCTCCGACAAATTAGCTGTCTTCAACATTTCAAGAGATAGAATTGGTTCTTTATCCGGGTTTAATAAAACTTCAAAGTCAATGTCAATATAAAACGCCTCTTTGTTTTCACCACTCCAATGTCTTTCGAGGAAAGGTTCAGTTGTGGCAAATCCTGCCCTGATAATTCCTTTGGGTTCTGTCCCAAGTTTAACTAAAAATATTCTGTCCCCCGGTAGAATTGATTTTGTATTACCGCAACTCCAGCGCTGAGAACATTTTCCCGTCAAGTCAACCTGTTCAATTTCTTGTTCAAGCGTTTCCCATTTCCACCGTTTCGGATTCCATACAAAAAGATATGTTTTCATTGGTTGTTATCTGTTGATTGACGATTCCCCATCCGGTCATTGCTTTAAACTGAACGTACATACGTGCCATAAATACCTCTTGCAACATCTTCCCTGAATTGCATTGATACGCGTGAGCAATCATCGATGAGAGAGAATGTACAGATGAAATACTACCTCAATTTCTCTATCATGCAAACGTTTCAGCGGTAAGTGTTTACGGTCAGTTTTAAAAACTGACCGGACGTGGAAATTATTTCATTGCATTTTTGCATGTAGGTCTGCTTCGTTTACCATTAATTACTTCATTAATTACTTTTTGAAATTGGAGATTAAATCCGTCTTGAGGGTCAAGTTTTATAGCATGAGTTATCGTCTCAATCGACTCTTTATCTCTCGATGCTATCAATAAATTCATTGCATGATTTCCAAGCAATACAATATCATTCGGCTTTCTCTTAATTGCTTCTTCAGAATAAATGATAGCTTTCTCAATATTGTCTAAATGAATGCACTCCAGAGATGCTTCTTGCGGAATATTGTGGTTTGTTAATTCGATTGTTAAGGCATTTTCCAATAGAGATAACGATGTTGAATGTTCGCCGAGTCTTTGATGTACTTTAGCTAATAACAACATGCTTTGCCAATGATTTGGCATTATGGAAAGACATTTTTCATAATCTTTGATGGATTTCTTAACTTTCAATTTATCAAAAAAACCTAAGCTACTTGGTCTATAATCACCAAGTATTACAATTCCCTCCATCCGTTCGTTAGCCCTATTAAACAATTGGTTGAATTCATTGATTTGTTCGTTAGTCAAATCTGTCTGCATGAGTTTAATGTATTATTTATTACATGTTTTAAGGATGAATCATACAGCCCTATCTCTCCAAATTCAGTGGCTATGTAGATTGTCTTCTATTTCCTGCAAAATACACCTAATTCTCTATACACCCAAATCATTATAAGGAGTTTATGAATGAGAATAGCTTTACTTTCAACTGATGGTGAATGAATTGCAGGACGTTTCAGCGGAAAGTACCCACGGTCGGTTGAAACAACCGACCGGACTGATACAATCGGATATAAAAAAAGCCGCCTGAAATACAATTCCAGACGGCTTTCCACAAACAAAACCCTCTACTGCACCTCCACCGACTTCACATTATCATCCGGACTCCTATCGACCAATTTGTAGAAAGGGTCTATGCCCACTTTGATTGGTTGTTCCTTTACGGTAAACGTGAATTGCATTGTCTCGGCTGTGATTTTATGTTTTTTGAAATACAATGGGTTATCGAGGAGCGTGCCCTTCTTGGACTTGGCAAAAATTCCGATGTCTATCCAGTCGGCTAGCGGAACTTTTGTTTGATTGCCCACGCTGTCGGAGTAGAATTTATTGGACTTCACATTCACGGTCACTGCGTACGTTCCGTCCGGATTTTTCTTCGCTGTGCTCGATGCGATTTCATTGCTGTAGAGCGTAATCTTCTCGAACAAATCCGTGACGAGTCCTTGCAGCGAGTCGGGCGTGTGCTTGCGGAGAATCGGGAGTAAATCACGGGAATTCGGGTAGGGACGGAATTTCCCGCCCCAGGTGCGGATAAACTCCGCAAGCGCGGCGTTCAGCGTGTCTTCGCCGATGTAGTCTGCTAGACAGTAGAACGTGTGCGAACCTTTATTATAATGGATATACGATTGATTCTCATTGTAGGCAATCGGCTGTTCGGCACGGGTCTCGTTCGAGCGGCCGCGGAGGTAACCGTCCAATTCATACCGCAAAAACTTCTGCGTCATTGCCTGTCCGTACTTCTTTTCCATCACACGGAGAGCCGAATACTCGGCAAGCGACTCGGACATAATCGTGCAGCCCTGCTGATTCGAACCCAAAACCTGATGCGCCCACCACTGATGACCGAGTTCATGAGCATTGACAAAAAAACCGAAATCAATGTTGTCGGTATTCGGGTCCTTATCCTGCCGCGCAATAAACTGCATCGACTCCGAAAACGGAATCGTATTCGGAAATGCCTGCGCAAAGGACTCATAGCGCGGGAATTCAATCACCCGATATTGCGAGTGCTGATACGGGCTGAAATTCTTCGAATAATAGTCCAATCCACCTTTCGCCGACTCCATAAAATTCGCAATATTATAGTCATGCCCCGGATGATAGTAAACCTCAAGATTCACCTTCTTACCCTCAGGCGACATCCACACATCGCGCGCCACAGCATATTTGCCGGAGAGAATTGCCACGAAATTCCAAATCTGCTGATCCATTTTATAATGGAAAAACTTCCGCTGTCCCCACTGCGTCGATTCCGTCCATTCCTTCTGCAAATACCCGGGAGCTATCGCAATCTGATCAGGCGCGGTGCTCACAACTGCTTCAAAATCAATAAGGTCTGCGCCTGCGGTGATATAGCTCTCATTCTTTGCCTTATCGTTGGTAATCGACGGGATACGTTCCTTCACCGGCAAACCGTACTTTTTGCGATCACTTGGGTCACTCATCTCGGCATCGGCAATGTAACCGTAACTTGGCGCCACATCCGTGTAGAGAAATGTGCCATTGTCAATAATCCGCGTATTGATATTCGTATTATTAAATCCTTTACGATAATGCCCAATGCTGAAGTCCACCTTCATCGAATCACCCGGCGCAAGCGGAGTAACAAACTTATAAATCTTCACACCGGTAACAGTATCATTGAGCAAAAGTGTGAGCTGACGATTGAATGTAAGCCGATTAAGAGTAAGGTCTTGATTGTAGCTCACAATCAGCGAATCAATCGGCACCGACTCGCGATTCTTGAGCGTCTGCACGCCGGACATCGTGTACCAATGTTCGTATGGGTGCAATTCACAATTCACATACAACGCCGTAATCTTCGGCTGCAGCGACGACCGCAAATGCCCGTAGGTCTTCTCATACTTCACGGTTTCTTCCTCGGTTTGATCGCTCGTTTTATTCACATTCAGGAAGTTTGTATTATAATATATAAACCCGCCGTAGCCGAGCGACAGCATCATCGCCGAACTCGCAAATGTCATCGACGGCTTGCTCATCCGGGCGCGAAAACTGCGGAGACGAAGCTTCCATCGGTCCTCCGTACCACGCACCGTAAAGCTCGTTGCAATCCAAGTCAGCACAGCGCCAACTGCAAGAAAGAAAAGTAAATACGAGAAACCGCGTTCGTAAAACGGAGCCCAGCCGTTCATGTCAGAGTAGATGCCGAAGCGCGACGAACCGAAGTCCCACATCCGATGTTCGAATCCAAGCTCTGACGCCACAATTTTGAAAATATAAAAGAGTATTACCACCATGTGTCCCACATACTTCTGATTCACGAGCACATGAATCGTCAGCGCTACGATATTGGTCAGTAAATACGTTGGCAGGGCGATCATGCACAGATATTGGAGGTATTGTCCGAGTTCGAAATTGGTATAACCCTGGAATAATTGCGTGAGTATAGCGCCGAAAATCATGATAATCGTAATCACGACCTGCACTGCTGTGAGCGCGGTTAATTTACCTGCGATGCCCACCCATACCGGCATTGGCAGCGCGTCGAATGTTTGCGCGAGGCGAATACTACGCTCTTTCCACACGAGTTCACCCGCATAAAGTGTCGAAATTATCAGCGAAAAGATGGTAAATACATTGCGCATCGTATCAATCATGAGATACGTCACCGGCTGCAAGTCCATATTTTCCGTATGATTAGCATAATAGGCATTAATCCCGAAATTCATGAGTCCGATGAGCGCAATTGCCGCAAAGGGTTTTTCACGAATAATACTTGCGATGTACAATTTCGAGAGCGCAAGGTATTGTTTAATTGATGTCGCAAGACCATAGACCAGCGTTGGTTGATGCGGCGCTTGTGCCGGCGCGGCAGGTTCGACAGGAATCGACGATTTCTTCTTCGACTTGCGCAGGGTAATTCCCTGCACATTCATTTTGAACAGCGAATAGGCAATTGCGAAAATCACCGCCGCAACGCCCATCCACACGAGCCGGTTGATGAGAATTTCTCCGGTGAATCCAATGAGTTGCGTGTTTTTTTCAATCGGTGTCCAGAATTCGGTATACATACTAAACGCGCGGAATCCCATCGGGTCAAGAATCGCAGCAAGTGTGCGATTCTCAATTTCCCGGGTGAAATTCTGCGAGACGGACCAGAGGATTAAAAGCGCAAAACCCTGCACATACACCGCAATAAAACTCCGAAACAGCAGCCCCACACCGAAAGAAATCGCAGCAAACAAAAACGCATTCGTCGCCACAAATACAAACTGCGGCATCAGGTAATACATCAGGTACGGGTCGCCGATTTTGTCTGCATTAATCCATCCAAAAGCCGGACCCACCATCGTGCCGAGCAAAGCGCCGACAACAGCAGCCGAGTAAATAAACATCACCGCGCAATAGGTGCCGATGAAGCGACCACCTATATACGCAAACTTCGTAAGCGGAGTAGCATAGAGCACTTCATGCGTTTTCATTTCCATATCGCGGATCACGGATGTACCGGTCACCCCAGGCAGGATGATGAGTCCGATAATCGACATTGTGAGGAATATCTGCGAGAGAACGTACGGGGAATTCGCTTTGATAAGCGGTCCTGCGCCACCAAACGAGGCGGCATCGGTACTAAGAAAGAGGAAGGCAAGCATAAACATCAACAGCGCGAAGACATGGGTCGCCGGCTTGCGGAATTGATACTTGATTTCAAAAAGGAGCATATTTATCAGCATAATTTATTCTCCTTCGGATGATGATGAAGCAGATAACTGAAGCTGCGCAATCTGATGAAAATACACATCTTCGAGGTCCGGCTCGATATTGACAAAACCATCAGCAAGCGGTGTATCGGAATAGACATGCACGAGCGGTTTGCCGGAAACCATGCGGGTAGAAATTACAGCGTATTGGGAGGCAATTGTATCCATTTCGGACTTTGCAACAAAGCGTTTCCAGATCTTACCGCGCATGTTTTCGATGACGCTTTCGGGTGAACCGCTGAGAGCGACTTTGCCTTTGTTGATAATGGCCATACTGGAGCATAATTCACGAACATCTTCCACGATATGCGTCGAGAGAATGACAACGATATTTTCGCCGAGTTCGCTGAGCAGATTGAGGAAGCGGTGGCGTTCGGTTGGGTCGAGTCCTGCGGTGGGTTCGTCAACTATAATCAGTTTTGGACTGCCGAGAAGGGCAATTGCAATCCCAAGCCGCTGCTTCATTCCCCCCGAAAAACCTCCCACATGCTTGCGGCGATTCTCCCATAGATTGGTTCGATTGAGGAGATACTGTACTTGTTCTTTGCGCTCGCGTCCATTCGTAATTCCTTTAAGCACAGCAAAATGGTCGAGAATAGTTTCTGCCGAAAGATTCGGATACAGTCCGAATTCCTGCGGGAGATACCCGAGCATCCGGCGCACTTCTTCCTTCTGCACAAGCACATTCACATCGCCGAATTGAATCGACCCGCTGTCGGGTTCTTGCAGGGTTGCAATCGTCCGCATAAGCGACGACTTCCCGGCGCCATTTGGTCCAAGCAGACCAAACATCCCCTGTGGAATTGTGAGGGAAATATTATCGAGGGCGCGCACGCCATTCGGATAGGTTTTCGAAAGATTGGTAATTACAAGATCCATACTCTGCCCCATTGTATTGAAGTGATTAAAAAATGATATGTTACGCTCGCAAGCGATAGCAATAATACGGAATATATTGCGCTCTGCCAAGACGAGCACGGCGGGCTACGGTGAGGATGGGAATTAGTTCCCCTGAGGGCATCGCGCTCCTTCCGAGAGTATCGCGTCTTCGCGATGCCCTCGGTTTCCACGAATAGGTGTATTTCTGGAAAGCAGTACCCAAAAACCGAGGGCATCGCGAAGACGCGATACTCTCGGGAGAGGATAGGCGACAATCTTCCTGACTAGACTCCTGCTTCAGCTGGAGGGGAAATGGATGGTGGCATGGGTGTTAGCCAAATTTATCCAGCCAAAAAGTCTGACAGGTTGAAGAAAACCTGTCAGGACGTAGATAGTGGATGCCGAAAGGCGACAATCTTCCTGACTAGATTCCAGCTTCAGCTGGAGTGGAAATGGTTGGTGGCGTGGGCTTTAGCCAAATTTATCCAGCCAAAAAGTCCTGACAGGTTGAAGAAAACCTGTCAGGACGTAGAGAATGAATTGGATGCCGAAAGGCGACAATCTTCCTGACTAGACTCCAGCTTCAGCTGGAGTGGAAATGGTTGGTGGCGTGGGCTTTAGCCAAATTTATCCAGCCAAAAAGTCCTGACAGGTTGAAGAAAACCTGACAAGAAGTAAAGAATAAATTGGATGCCGCAAGGCGACAAGCTTCCTGACTAGACTCCAGCTTCAGCTGGAGTGGAAATGGATGGTGGCGGGGGATTTAGCCAAATTTAACCAGCCAAAAAGTCCTAATAGGTTGAAGAAAACCTGACAAGAAGTAAAGAATAAATTGGATGCCGCAAGGCGACAATCTTCCTGACTAGACTCCAGCTTCAGCTGGAGTGGAAATGGATGGTGGCAAGGGCTTTAGCCAAATTTAACCGGCAAAAAAGTCCTAACAGGTTGAAGAAAACCTGACAGGAAGTAAAGAATAAATTGGATGCCGCAAGGCGACAATCTTCCTGACTAGACTCCAGCTTCAGCTGGAGTGGAAATGGATGGTGGCAAGGGCTTTAGCCAAATTTAACCGGCAAAAAAAGTCCTAACAGGTTGAAGAAAACATGACAGGAAGTAAAGAATAAATTGGATGCCGCAAGGCGACAATCTTCCTGACTAGACTCCAGCTTCAGCTGGAGGGGAAATGGATGGTGGCATGGGTCTTAGCCAAATTTAATCAGCAAAAAAGTCCTGACAGGTTGAAGAAAACCTGTCAGGACGTAGTGTGTGAATTAAATGCCGAAAGGCGACAATATTCCTGACTGGACTCCAGCTTCAGCTGGAGTGGAAATGGATGGTGGCAAGGGCTTTAGCCAAATTATTGCACTTGTCCAACGGATTAAAATCCGTTGCTACAATTTCGGGCGTTCCTTCTCAACGGATTAAAATCCGTTGCTACAATTTGTTCGTTCCTAGCGGAACTTTTTGGTATTTATTGATTTTTTTCAATGGATTAATATCTTTCCAACGGATTAAAATCCGTTGCTACAATTTCATCCGTTCCTAGCGGAACTTTTTGGTATCTATTGATTTTTCAATGTATTCCCTAGACGGTGACGATACATCAAACCTACATCTTCCATCAATCAAATACCAAAAAGAGCCGGCGGCTCGACCCAAATTGTAGGGCTGGAATTTATTCCAGACCAATCCCCCCGAGCCCCTCGCTTCTTCGCGAGCGGCTCGGTTTTTAGGATAATCACCGCCCCACCACCACCGACCTCCACACCACGTCCCCATTCGGCAGCGCGATACGCATGGAATACATGCCACTTGCAAGCGTGGATACATCGAGCGCGCCAGTCGTGCTCTCGGGTGTCACGGCAGTACCAAGCGTCGAGTAGAGCGTTAGACGTGCGCCGGAATATTCATCCGGTATCTGCACGTAAATCATAGTCTGTGCAGGATTTGGATAGATGATAATGCCCTTGTTTTCTGCTTGCTCATCTACACTGCTTACACTCGGGATATTGATATTGTCGATGTACCAGCCGTCTTGATGGCGGTTGAAATTCGAGATAAACCGAAAACGGAAAATCGCTGTGTCGATGCCATTGACGGTGATTGTTTCCGGTTTCCAATCCTGATCATTGAGCGATGCATCCGCCCATGGCGCGTATTTGGAATTATTATATGCAGCAACGACTTCCCATGCCAATCCACCATCACGGGAGACTTCCACAAAGGCGGTATCCGACGGGTCGATGATCGCAGCATGCCAGAAACTCATCTGTATATCACCGGCGCCTTTTGATACCGGAAAGAGCATGAAGGTATCACGCGCGCGGCCGAGGTATTGTCCGACAGGTGACTCCGACAGCGAACCCGTCGGACTCTTCGAAAAGGAGGCAATTCCCCATTTTTCACTGAAGTAATATTTCGGGAGCGGCGCGGTGTCGAACTGTTCGGTAAGTACAGGCGTAATGATACCGGTATAACATACGATTTCCCCCGTTCGATCGCTGAGATTCTCCGGCGTTGCACCGTCTTTGATGGCAATGGAATAGCGATACCAGCCACGGGCAGGTGGATTATCAACAACAGTAACTACTTTCCCGGTATCTGTTTGCAAGACCTGAGCGTCACCTGCATACACCGAATCTCGATAAATTGCTACTTTGGAGAGATTCACGAGCGGCGTCACACCATCGGCACGCATAGTTGGAATTTTCACGGTTAAATTCACGCGATTATCCGCATTTCCCTTCGCCGAAATCAGCGCTCCGCCCGACGGCTGACGCGCGCCACCGGAATACGCCGATGCCAATCGCGCAATACTTGTGTCCTGCGATGTGGCGACTTTGATGGAATAATCATATTTGGTATAAGGCGTGAGACCGGTGTCGGTATAGGTGGTAACATTCGAAGCAAGCGAACCTACAAAGGTCGTATCACGATAAAGCAAGAAAGTAAATTCCGAAGGATTGAGCGACTGACCGAAGGCACGGGTTGTCGGCGCGCCCCATGCAAGTTGAATTGTTGTCGGCGCTTGCGGTATAGTTAAAGCCGTAAACGGATTGGCAGGATTGAGCGCACGAGTGTTGACTATTGCCGTGTAGGCGTCATTATCTGTGCCGACAGTGGCATTACGCATATCGACCCATGAGGGATAAATTATACCATTATGAAACGCACAACCCGAATAATCACCGGCAAAAGCATTACCCTGAAAAGGATTACGACGCATGTCTGCGCCCACATCGCCGACTCTGCGGTCAAGCCACGTATCACCGCCATCTTTCGAGTAGCTCACATACGTGTTCGTTAGAATATTCTGCGCATCGTCCCTGCTGTCCGAATACATTATTGCAAGCTCACCATTCGTGCGGTCAATTGCAATCCATGACCAAAATTGGTCATTCGTGGTGTCTGAATGCACGATTTTCGGCGTCGTCCATGTCGTGCCGCCATCGTCTGAACGGGAAAAATAGACATTCGGCGTTTCATCCGCCGCCCAGCATAAATAGAGTCGTCCGGGATGGGTAGAGCCGATATCACATACCATCGAAGGGTAGCTTTCCACCCGCACAACACCCTTGAGAGTGTGACGGATACCTTCGGGTATTTTCCGCGCAACACCAAGTGGTTTATAGGTTTGGATAATCGACGGCGCGCTGAAAGTTTCCCCGCCATCCATGGATTTTGAGAATCCTATGCTGTGTTTTGGACCGTAATTCCAAATCGTATAGACTTCTCCGTTTTTACCGGTAATGACCAGCGGAAAACTTTGTCCAAACGTAGTATCCTCGGACGAACCGCTTAGCCGCGCGCTTGCGTTGACGGGAATTGACCATGTATTTCCGCTATCACTTGAATGAGTGACGACAATTTGCGTGGCCGAGTCGCGCACCGTCACACGTTTCCACGGCGTGTATAAGCGCTTGAAATACGGAGAGGTTGGTGAATTATCGACGGTAACGTAATATTTATCTTCAAACGCAGAATCAGGCGATTGAACTCCCTGATGCAAAATGACCGGTATATGCGCCTTCCATGTTTTGCCTTCGTCGGTTGTCCTCGCAATCACGACACCATTTTCCGGACTTGCAGCCGCACGATTCCCAAATGCACCATACATTAAATATCCGGTTCCATCAGCTCCAAATGCGACTGAAGGATCGTTGCTCGAAGTCCAACCAACGAATGGCTTGCCGAGGTTTATATTCTTCCACGTTTTCGCTCCATCGGACGAAACATACACCCATGTCGAACTTCCATTGCGGTAATCGACCGCTGAAGCAATTATATTCATGGGATTCTTGGGATTAATGGCAATCGACGATTCGTTCTGCACCGGTAACTGATCCGTCTCGGGTTCGACAAGATTCACATTTTCAAAGGCCGATACATTTGCTTCTATCGAAAGAACGATCGGTATTTTGAGCGAATGAATAGGTAATAGTGGCGGCTCGACAAAGCCCACCGGTGTCGGGTGCGCCGACTCCATCCACCGGCGATGCGCCACTGCAGTTTGTTCATTATCCAATTCCCTGTATTGAGCGAAACTGATTGATATTCCGGTCAAAAATGCGATTAAGATAGTATAGTATTTTTTCATAGATGTATGATAATAAATAGATTATGTTTCTGTTGTTTATATTCCAAACGTGCGTTTGCGGTCACCCGTTGCCGTCCAAGCCGCGGGAATTTAACGCAAAAGGCGCTAGGGGCGCAAAAGTTCGCAAGCGCAATTAAGTCGCAAATTACTATTTTCTCGTGATTTTTTCTGAGGCGTTCGGCGTTTTTATGAGCAAACATGTATTTTTGCAGGTTATTAATCCTCAATTTTTCATTTTTTTACCAAAAGTTATATGCATACACCTCTGCACATTCTCAATTCCGTGTTTGGATTTGAGAGCTTTCGATTGGAACAGGAAAAAGTCATTTCCACTGTTCTCCGCGGCGAAGATTGTTTTGTTCTCATGCCCACCGGCGGCGGTAAGTCGCTGTGTTATCAGATCCCCGCGCTCTGTCTTGACGGTCTGACAGTCGTGATTTCCCCGCTCATCGCGCTCATGAAGGATCAGGTCGATGCTTTGCGCCTGAACGGAGTGGCTGCAGTTTACCTCAATTCATCGATGGATGAAGGCGCGCAAAATGCTGTGATTCAAGGACTGCGCAATAAATCCTACAAGCTGCTCTACATCGCGCCCGAACGCCTGTTTTCGACGGGGTTTATTGAGCTGTTAAATTCATGTTCGGTGTCGCTGTTTGCGATTGACGAGGCGCACTGTATATCTCAGTGGGGACACGATTTCCGTCCCGAATATTTGCAGCTTTCAGCGCTTAAGACTCATTTTCCGAATGTACCGGTGATAGCGCTCACTGCAACTGCCGAAACGCTGACGCGGAAGGATATCGTCGAGAAACTCGCCCTCCGTCATCAGAATATTTTTGTGAGCTCTTTTAATAGACCCAATATCACTTATACTGTTCTCCCTAAACAAGATACCTACCGTCAGCTCAAGAAATACCTCCTCACCCGTCCGAATGAAAGCGGAATAATTTACACACTCTCGAGAGCCGGAGCATCTTCACTTGCTGAGGACTTGGTAGCGGATGGGTTTTCTGCGTTGCCGTATCATGCGGGGCTTGATACTGCCACACGTACAAAACATCAAACGCTCTTTCAAAAAGACGATGTGAAAATCATCTGCGCAACGATTGCCTTCGGGATGGGAATCGATAAGTCTAATGTTCGCTTTGTGATACATTACGACCTCCCTAAAAATATCGAAGGATATTATCAGGAAACAGGCCGTGCCGGTCGTGACGGACTCGCGAGTGATGCGGTGTTGTTTTTCAGTGGCGGCGATGTGATGAAGCTCCGAAAATTCTGTGAAATTGAAGGAAATCCTGAGCAAACGATGATTCTCAAGCGAAAATTACAATTGATGGCCGATTATTGTGAGACTCATACTTGCAGGAGGCAGTGGCTGTTGCAGTATTTTGGTGAAGAATATCCTTCCTCGTGTGACTCATGTGATATATGTCTCACAACGCGTGAAAAGCACGACGGTACTGTCATCGCGCAGAAAGCTTTGTCGGCAATTCTTCGCACTGGTGAGAGGTTCGGGATTGGGTATATTATTGATATTTTAAGAGGAGTTAACTCCAGTAAAATCAAGCTTGAACATCTCAATATCAAAACTTTTGGGGCAGGCAATGACTTAAGCGCGAATATGTGGCGGTCTTATATCAAGGAGCTCATCACTCTCGGCTATATTCGCCAAACGAATGACCAATATCCTACTTTACAGCTCACCGATAAAAGTCGTGATGTGCTTTATGCCAGTGCGCAGGTCGAACTCATCAAACCGAATATTAGTGCGCAAATTGTTCCTACAGAACGCGTTAGACGTGATCGAAGCGGCACTTCATCAGCTCAAATTGCACTCGACTCACAAGACAATAAGCTCTTTGAACGCCTTCGAATTCTCCGCCGAACGATAGCTGACCGAGAAAATGTACCCGCATTTATGGTTCTCAGCGATGCAGTGCTTGTCGAGCTCGCGGCGTATATGCCTCACACTACCGGCGAACTTGCTCAGATATCAGGATTTGGCGAGGTGAAATTAGCTCGATACGGCGATGATTTTCTTCGTGAAATACTTTTGTACTGTTCGGACAACGGACTCAAATCCCGCATACATCTCAAAGTACAAAAGCGACAGGGACCGACCTCGAATGATCGTTTCAATCGCAGGAATTTTGATACAAAACGTGCATCACTTGAATTGTGGCGAGAGGGTAACTCTGTGCAAGATATAGCTACTACACGGCAGCTTGCACCTTCGACGATTATGGGACATCTTGCGACGTATCTTACTTCAGGTGAGGTCAAAATTACAGAACTCGTACCTGAAGAGAAAATAGAGCGGATTACGGCTGGTATTATACGTCATAAGTTATCACCGGAAAGTGCAATTACACCATTGAAAGAAGAACTTGGTGAAGACATAGACTATGGAGAAATCCGCGCTGTGCTTGCCTCATTATAGGCGATTTTTCGGTAATTTTACGGTGATAATTGACGTTTGTGGCACGCTGATTTTTATGTATTCTGTTGTGGGTTACACTACAGAAATACTTGTGGAAGCATGTCATTCTGAACGAATCTTCGAGTGAAGAATCGACTCTAGCTGATGGCGTAACAGTATGATTATTCATCATGTTTCGATTCTTCACTCTGTTCATAATGACTCAAATTTGATATACAAATAAAATTGCTTTCTTAATCATTCTATATCTTATCCAATCATAAAAATCAGCGTGCTATTCTTTTATACAACTACATCATGCAACACATCTCCTGCGTTCTTCGTTCGCAATATTCGGCATCGCTCAAGATGCTTAGATTATCCATAACAGCTTGCCCTGAAAGTGCTTGGCACAATGCAGAAGACGGTAATCGCTTCTGGCATATCGCTTACCATGCTTTATTTTACACAGCATTCTACCTATCTCCAAGCGAGGAAGAAGCAAAGCTGTGGGATAAATGCCGCTTATACTATGAGGACTTGGGTAAATTACACAATGTTCCTGAGTATGATGTCAACGACAATATCCCTTACACCAAGGACGAACTCTTTGAATTCATGGACTTTATCATCGCCCGGCTTGACGTAGCATTCGATGAAGCCCCATTTGACGCACCGAGCGGTTTTCCGTGGATATCGTTTGATAAATTACAACTCCACATCTATAATTTGCGCCATTTGCAGCATCACACCGGACAATTATCCGAACGTATTAAACAATTGAACGGTAAGGGAGTAGCATGGGTGGGTAAGGGGTAAATTGAATCCAGCGTTGCGCACGTTGAAAAAAAACTAAACAGTATTTTTAATGGGTTTTCTCATCAAAATATCAGCGGATTGATTAGCTCCAGAGGAGCGACCTGTTTGTAGATAATGAATTTCAATAAATGTTTAATTTAGCTCCGTAGGTGCGACCTGTTTGCGCAATAGACAGGTCGCACCGATGGTGCTACGGTGATTCTTTTGGGGCCAAATCACTACAAACAGGTCGCCCTTACAGGGCTAAGGTAGCTAACCTATTCGTTCTGGAATATGATACAGAAACCCTAGTATTTTTCACGTGTATATACAACAAATGATACGACTACTTACAATACTACTGATATGCGCAAGTATAGCAAATTCAGCGCATGCATCGGAGAATAAACCACATGCGCTTATACTCACCGGGAGTCCGCTGACACCGTTTGGGAAATTGGAATATCGGTATCAGTTTGGTTCAGCTTTTGCGATGAAAACAGGGTTTGTGATTGGGACGGCAGGATTTCGTGTTGATCGAGGTATTTATCCATTTCCGTATGGAGGAACATACTATTATAATGAGACATTACTTGCTACTCCGTTGATATTTTGCTTCCCAATTTATAAAGGGGAGAATCCTATCTCTTTGTCATTTGGTGGGTTAATAGTATTTCAGCCAGATCAATTTTTTGTATCTGATTATGGTGGACCTGGATTTGACCTTGCATTTTCAGCGGGTGGAGATTGGCAATATAGTATTCCTGCTACCAATTGGTTTGTATCAGTTGAAGGAGCGGCTTATATCCATTTAGGTGAATATCCTTCTAAACGCATAGTATCTCCTTGGATTGGAGCCGGGATTGGCTGGAAATTTTAAGTAATTGTATATTATATACTTGTAACTGCATGAACAAGCAAGATCTAAAACGAAAACTCCAAAGTACCGGTTTATTACGAGCAGTGAATCAAATTCGTATGTTTGGGAAGCCACACGCAACGGCTGCGAGTATAATGAATTTTCCAACGTTTGGAGAAAAGGTCAATCGTTCCATTGCGCACAGTCGTGACTATTTCAGGCATGCCACGATGGCTCTTGCTTTTCAACGGGTTATAAATGAAAATATCGAGGGGTCAATTGCTGAAATTGGGGTATATCGGGGTGAAACGAGTAAGTTTCTTCATAATCTTGCGCCTGAAAGACCGTATTATTTATTCGATACGTTTGAGGGATTCCCCGAACAAGACTTGGAACAAAACGGAAAGAACGACCAACGATTTCGTGATACCAGCATAGAAAGTGTGCTCGCAACTATTGGCGACGTACTGAACGTACATCCGCGTAAGGGATATGTTCCCGATACATTTACGGGACTAGAGCAATTGCAATTCGCCTTTGTACTCATCGACCTTGACTTGTATGCTCCGACAGTTAGCAGTTTGGAATTTTTCTATCCTCGGGTGTCGCGCGGCGGCTATATTATCGTGCATGATTATAATAGTCCGGAGTCAAATTGGGCATGTAAGCGAGCGGTAGATGAATTTATGAACGACAAGCCTGAGTTCGTCATTGAAATTGCAGATAATTGGGGTTCAGTGCTTTTTCGGAAATTGTAACTCATTATTTTTAAGAATTTAACGCAAAGACGCAAAGGACGCAAAGTTCTATTCTTTGCGCTCTTTGCGTCTTTGCGTTAAAAAAATCATTCAGTTTGACCATACAGTACATTTGAAACAATTATTCTTATAACTATACAATTATCATGTCTTTAACTACAGAAATAGCGCGGCGGCGCACACTTGCCATTATCTCGCACCCGGATGCGGGGAAAACGACGTTAACCGAAAAATTACTGTTGTACTCGGGCGCGATTCGCAAGGCGGGTTCGGTCACGGGCGGAAAGCACACGACCACCACATCCGACTGGATGGCGATCGAACAGCAGCGTGGTATTTCGGTATCATCGAGTGCGATGCAGGTGGAATACGACGGAATTTTGCTTAATATTCTCGATACACCCGGTCACCAGGACTTCTCGGAGGACACGTATCGTACGCTCATGGCGGTGGACTGCGCGATCATGCTCATCGATGCCGGTAAGGGTGTCGAGGAGCAAACGGTGAAGCTGTTTAAGGTGTGCCGGGATCGTGGAATTCCGATTATCACGTTTATCAACAAAATGGACCGTCCTGCGCTTAGTCCTTTTGAATTAATGGATAACGTCGAGAAGGTGCTTGGGATAATTCCTGTTCCGCTCACCTTTCCCGTGGGCGATGGACCTGATTTCCGTGGCGTCTATGAACGAGTTTCGAAGCAATTCCACTCTTTCGAGCGCACCGTGGGTAATGCGTATATGGCACCGGTTACGATTTCAGATATTAATGATGAGCATATCCGCGCTTCCCTTGGAGCGAATTTTCATGCAAAGCTTGTCGAGGATTTGGAAATGGTCGAGGTGGTGCTGCCGCATTTCAATCAGCAGGATTTTTTGAATGAGAAGATTACGCCGGTGTTTTTTGGCAGTGCGATTACGAATTTCGGGGTGGAGAATTTCCTGCAGCATCTCACATCGCTTGCGCCCGAACCTCAGGGAATGGAAACGTCGGCAGGATTTATCGAACCAAGCAGCGAAGTTTTCTCGGGGTTCATGTACAAAATGCAGGCAAACATGAACAAATCCCACCGTGACAGAATCTCCTTTTTCCGTATCGTATCCGGAAAATTTGAACGTGGTATGACGGTAAAGCATCCGCGGTCAGGCAAGGAAGTCAAGCTTAATTATCCGTTCCAGATATTCGGACAAGACCGTGATATTATTGATGTTGCATATCCGGGTGATGTGATTGGTCTTTCTAATCCGGGCACATTTCGTGTGGGCGATGCCCTCACGACGGGTGAGAATTTTTCGATACCGCAATTCCCACGATTCGCGCCTGAAATCTTTGCGCGGGTTTTGCCGAAATCAGGTTCGTACTCAAAAGGTTTCCGAAAAGGAATCGACCAACTTGGCGAGGAAGGCGTTATTCAAATCTTCCAGGATGCGCAGCGGAGTCCGACACCGCTTGTGGCGGCGGTGGGTGAATTGCAGCTCCAGGTATTTCAGTCGCGCATGGAGTCGGAATACAACGAACTCGTTAATCTAGAACGCCTTCCCTACACGCGAACCCGTTGGATTGGGGGGAATATCATGCCTGCAGCAGCAATTCCGATCGCTTATGACGATCAAAATCGTCCGGTGGCGATGTTCAAAACTGATTGGGAACTTAATTATCAGCTTCAGAGGACGGAGGGTTTTGTGTTGCTGGAGTCGCCGAAGGTGGAGTGACCTCCATCCCCCCTAGAACCCTAGCCCATGGTTGAAACCATGGGCTAGATTTGGATGATAATTTGAATCCCTATCCCCATGGTTGAAACCATGGGCTAGATTTGGATGATAATTTGAATCCCTATCCCCATGGTTTAAACCATGGAGCTTGGGATAATGATAATTTGAATAATTTGAACATATTAAACACCCAAGCCCATGGTTTCAACCATGGAGCTTGGGATGGATGATAATTTGAATAAATTAAACAACCTAGCCCATGGTTTCAACCATGGGGATAGAGATCAATGAACACCATATCTCATGGTTTCAACCATGGGAAACATAATACAAAACACACCAAGACCCACGGTTGAAACCGTGGGCAATGTGTTCCGGAGGATACATAATTTCACTAAACAAAAACAACTCGGTTACATCACATTTTTTCACAACTAATTTAACACCTTACCATGTCACATTCATTTCACAAAATATGGATCCATGCCGTGTGGGCGACCAAGGAACGGAAGCCGTTGATCTCGCCGCAGGTTGAACAGAAGATATACCGTTTTATCGGTTCCGAACTCGGAGAGATTGGGTGTCCGGTTCGCATCATTAACGGTATGCCGGACCACATCCATTGTTTGTTTCGTTTGCATTCCCAGCGTTCAATCGCTCAGGTGGTCAAGCAGATTAAGGGGAGTTCTTCCCACTATATCAATCTCGAACTACTATTGCCGCATCCATTTGCATGGCAAACAGGTTACGCTGCGTTTTCTGTGAGTGAATCCGGCATAGAGAACGTAGTTGAATACATCAAGAATCAAAAGCTCCATCATCAGAGAAGAACGTATGAACAGGAATATGGGGCTTTGTTGAAGGCGTATGGGTTTGCTTGACTGTTGCCCGCGGTTGAAACCGCGAGCAGTCAATTGTGATTGTAGATTCGTTTTTATCCCAACGGTTGAAACCGTCAAAATGGTCGATTTTCTTCGTCTTCCCACGGTTAAAACCGTGGGCTATGATTGGGGAATTATTCTTGTTTATTCGTTCTTTCTCCCACGGGTAAAACCGTCAAAATGGTTGGTTTTCATCCTCTTCCCCACGGATAAAACCGTGGGGAAATGGCTGGAGATTCGTAATTTGTTATTCGTCATTTCTTCCTACGGTTAAGGCCGTGGGCTATGTGTTCTCAAACATTTAAAAATTATGCTCCAACTCCGCCTTAAAAATCATCATGACCGTCGCATTCGCGGAGGTCATCCTTGGGTATTTAGTAATGAATTACAAGAAGTGCCTTCGCTTGCATGCGGAAGTATCGTCGAGGTACTCTCGTATCGAGGGGAATCGTTCGGCGTTGGGTTATTTAATCCTAAGAGTCTGATTTCTGTGAGGTTGCTCAATTCAAAGATTCAAGAATTGACCGTCGAGTTTTTTATTGAACGCCTCCAATCTGCGCTCGCACTCAGACAAAGAATTTTCACCGAAGAAACGAGTTACCGCCTTGTATTTGGCGAATCGGACCTTCTACCCGGCGTGGTCATTGACCGCTACGGCGACTATTTTTCGGTGCAACTTTTATCGGCGGGAATGGATAGCAGGATCGAAATGATTGTGAGCGCATTGCTTGCGGTATTCCCTTCTACCAAAGGTATTTGCGAGAAAAATACGTCGCATTTGCGACAGCTTGAAGGTCTCGAACTCCGCGATGGTGTGATTTTCGGTGAAATACCCGATGACATTGACATCACAGAAAATGGACTGCAACTCTCGGTATCGCTGCTCGGCGGACAAAAAACCGGCTACTTCCTCGATCAAAAAGTCAACCGCTTGAAAATACGTGAGATAGCGCGTGATTTGCGCGTCGTGGACTGTTTCTGTAATCAAGGAGGATTTGCGCTTAATGCTGCCCTTGGCGGCGCAGCCGAAGCAGTGGGAGTCGATATTTCGGGTGCGGCAGTCGCAGCGGCTACACACAATGCAACCCTCAATTCCCTCTCTAACGCTTCCTTTCTTAAGGAAGATGTATTTGCGTTTTTAAAGGCGCAGGTTGCTGCCAAAAAATCGTGGGACTGCGTGATCCTCGACCCGCCATCGTTTACCAAAAGCAAGAAAAATGTACCGGCCGCCAAAAAGGGGTATGCCGAGATTAATCGTCTTGCACTGCAATTACTTCCGATTGGAGGATTCTTGGTATCGGCTAGCTGCTCGCAGCATATCTATGAAGAAACCTTCCTCGAAATTATCCATCAGGAAGCTTCCAAACTAGGACGGAATTTACGCATAATATATCGCGGCGGTCAATCACCCGATCATCCGATTCTGCTTGGCATGCCGGAGACTGAGTATTTGAAGTTTTTTATTTTTCAGGTTATTTGACAAACGGAATACTTTATATACTACCCCAAAAAAGGTATAGTTGATCTTTCTCGAAACACAAAAATTAATGGACTTTTTTTCTCACTATTTATACAACTATGTTTAAACAAAGTATTGTCAAGATATTTGCAATTGTTGCAATTGTTGTATCATCCCTAGGCCTTCTTACAAGTGCTTTAGGAATTTTCATGTTCCCAACTAGTCCTGATAGTGGGACATTTTTTATAGGTATTGCAACGTGGGGGCTGTTTCTATGGGCAAGTATTCTGAGCTTACAGTTATGCAAATCATATACATTGTATGAGACTGAGTATAAAAGGGTTGGAATAGCAGTATATTCAATTCTATTTGCATTTATACTTTACTTCTTCTTTGGAATTATTGCCGGACTCGTGGTATCTGTGATTATTACAGGTAGAGTTTGGGCACTAAAAAGCAATTATGATGACTGGAACGAAAAAACCAAAAGAAGATCATCAAAAATTGTATTGACAAAAAATGAGGAAAGCACTACCAGCGAGGATAGTATCACAACATAGTTTGAAATAAAAATGGGACGAATACAATTCGTCCCATTTTTATATATGTCATTGATTTTTATTTATTTCCCTACCCCGCCATCCCCTTCACCAACGTCAGTACATTCCTATTCTCTTCTCGCTCATACCCGAGATGATTCATTGTTTTTTTGACTAAATGGATACCTAGACCACCTATTTCACGGTCTTCTATCGAGAGCGTCGTATCGACCTCTTCTTGTTCGAGAGGGTTGAATGGTACTCCTTCATCGCTGATTATTACTTTTACATCTGTTGTGGACACATCTATTTGGATGGTAATCGTATGTTTTCCTCCATCAGGAAAACCGTAACTTATAATATTCGTTAATAGTTCGTCGAGTGCGAGA
Organism: Ignavibacteria bacterium; assembly: GCA_016720145.1. Lineage (GTDB taxonomy): Bacteria > Bacteroidota > Ignavibacteria > Kapaibacteriales > UBA961 > JADJXV01. The sequence goes on from JADJXV010000008.1 coordinate 112,498, forward strand.
TCTATTGCGAAGCCTACATTCATCGGGACATCATTTGATGCAAGGAATTCTTCAATTATCCCGCTCAGACGGGCGATTTCAGGTCGATTATTGGCGATTTGAACGGTTAGAGTCGTGAATACTCTTCCTTGGTATCTGAGCGTAAGCACAGTAATATCATCAGCTTGGGGCGCGCCGGTTGCAAATAATTTTACGTCCGAGATCACTCCGTTCATGATATCGGTAATACTCGCATTTGCGTTGAGCTTTTGGAGGATTTTTTCGAGGCGCGGATCTGTGTAGAGATTATCATGAATGTCCATTGCTTCGGTGACGCCGTCGGTGTACAAGAACATCGCATCACCTTGCTCTAGTTGAAGTTTTGCATTTTCAAACGGCATTTCTTCCATGATTGCCAGTCCCATTCCACCTGTTTTTTCAACATTTCAACGCTGCCATTCTTGCGGAGAATGAATGGTAAATTATGACCGCCATTGGCATATTCCACTTCGCCGGTCAGAATATTTAATATTCCATAAAACACTGTCACAAAAAGAGTTGATACGTTTTCTGCTGCAAGGAGGTCATTGACAATTCCCAGTACATCGCCCGGCTTGCCGCCGAGAAGCGCCGTTGACTTGAGCATCGTACGGCTTACTGCCATAAAAAGCGCAGCAGGCATACCCTTGCCGGATACATCTGCCATGACAAATCCAAGTCTATCTTCATCAATGAGGAAAAAGTCGTAAAAATCGCCGCCCACATCTTTGGCAGCAATCATTTCGGCGCATATATCAAATGATTTGATATGCGGGAATGGATTGTTCGCATCCGGCAGAATCGCATGCTGAATCTTACTCGCCGTATCAAGATCACGCTTGATTGTCTTGATATATGCCTCGACTAAGGTGTTCTTTACCTGTAATTCTCCCAAAATCTTTGTTTTGATAAATGCAGATGTAATATGCTCTTTAAGGTTCCTGAGCAGACTGAAATCTCGGTCGTCAAATGCATTGATCTTACGGGAGTTTTCGATCAACAAGAACCCTTCAACCTTGTCCTGAACCTTCACCACCATCACAGCGCGGGAGTGGTTAATTTCCCTGCCGTCGATACTGACTGCCGTGTAAATGTCCTGATAAACTTCTTGCGTATTCAAAAGATAAATATCTTCAATTTCTTGTAAGGTAAAGGATTCCTCACGTGGTTCATCCCAACCCAAATGCGCTTTGGGTTCGTACTTACCACTTTCTGCACTGAGTACCAATAATTCCGCATGCTGCACACCGCGTATAATTCGCTTGGTTTTCTCTAAAATTGACTGCAACATTTCCGAAAAATCGATCTGTGCATTGATAGACTTCACAATTGCATTTATTTTCTCTAACTCATCATTTTTATTAGCAAGTTCGGCTGAAGCAATTTCAATTTCTTCCTTTTGATGTACCACTTCACTCGTTCGATCCTCAATCACACGCTCGAGTTCGCGCTTTTCTTTTTCTGCTTGCTGCAGTCTCCATCGTACGAGCAACCACACAGTACCGGATGAGAAAAAGAAGTATCCAAGATATGCCCACCACGTTTTGAACCACGGCTTGGCAATTTCGAATCTATACAGCGCTTCACTGCTTATCGCGCCGTACGTATTTTTACACTTAACCCTAAACGTATATTTGCCGTCCGGTAGATTTGTATATTCTTTTTGAATGTCGAGGTTCCATTCCGACCAATGTTCATCGAAACCTTCGAGCTTGATTTGATAAAGATTTGAAAGGGAATTTTCATAATCTGCGCCGACATATTCGAAACGTATGGTGTTTTTGTCGTACGAAAGTAAAGGTTGGAAAATTTGGTTCTGTTCCAAACTCTGAATACCGTTCACATCAAAGTAATTACCTGCAAAAGCAAGAGAATCCGAGTTTATCGTTACTTTCCTGATAAGAGCGTTAAATGGAACCGAGTAGTCTTTTTGAACACGATGATCATACCGGATTACTCCATCGGGTCCACCGAGCCAAAGTGCATCATCTGCCGGTAATATTGCCCATACTGTCGAACCCGCAATAGGTAAAAATGGCGTCTGTTCATGTCGATATTTTCCATCAGAAAGTTGCCTGAAAAGGGAGATGTTTTTTTCATTACCGGTTGTTGTCCAGAGATTGCCGTGATTGTCCTCGACGATTCGAGAGTACCAGCCCTCGCGAAGAGCTGAGTCAAGATGTTTGGCTTTTTCGAATATGTTTTTGTCAGCATTATAACTCAATATTCCATCCGGTGTGACCATGACAGCTCGGCCTGAAATTATTGATACATGATTACCAAGCATTGAAGGCAGCTTATGCGTGGTGTCGTATCGAGAGATAATTGGACGTTCAGTTCCTACCGACGGCGCGCGTAATTTTACAATTCCCTTGGCTATAGTCGGTATCCACAGCCAGCCGTCGGAGTCTTCTAGTATTTCATGTAATTCGTTATATGGGCATGGGATAGAACCTGTAGTAGTCCAGCCGGTCGGAACGAGCTTGAGAACGGATAGCGAGTTTTTTTCTCCCGCATACACAACATCCGGATTTGTAATTGACTTGCACAAACTAAATGAAAATCCTTGAGTTAGCAATCTGCACGATTGATTCTCCACGACAAATACACCTTCACTAGTTGCAGCAAGGAGTCCATTAGGTGTGGACAACAATGACCAGCATGTCGTCGAGATTCCACTCACCGGCGAGAAACCTCCCGTACGTTCATTGAGTGTGTATAGACCCTCATACGTCGAAAAATACAAGACTCCTCCATGACGAATGCAATCGGTCACACCACCTTGTGGGGCTTTTGACTCGGTCATGAATGATAGTGGTGTAGGAAGCTCAACTCGTGAAATACCATTGTTTAACGCGAACCACAGACCTGATTGTCGATCCGAAAAAAGAAACTTTACATTTTCATTCTGCAGTCCGGTTGACTTATTAACTACCGTCAATAGATTTCCTGATTGATTGAGAATAATCGCGCCACTTCGCGTCGTCCCGATTGCAATTGACCCGTCACTCAGCAATGTCGCTTCGCTGAGTCGACTTGTTGATATCAGCTCAGAAGCATTAGTTTGGAATGGTGTAAGATGTTGATAATCATACTTATACAACCCATTACTAGCTGTAATGAGTAGCAGTTGACCGGAATGCAAAGGCAGCATAGAAACAATTTCCATACTTTTTGCAGTTATCTCTGTGCTTGGTAATTTGAGATACTGTTTATTTGAGATTTCGTAAAGTTCAAAATTTCGCTCTTGAATGATGATTTTACCATTGACACAAAAAGAAGCAACGATTTCTTGTTTTGCAGGAATGACGGTCAGTCGATTGTTATTCCAATGAAATACCGAAGAATTAGTGACAAACCAATTACCCTCTTGATTAGCAAATACTCGCCATACATCTAAGAAATCCTGATCTTTTTTTTCTAATTTATGTACTAATGATTTGAAGGTCGTAGCACCCGTCGAGTCTGGTTTTAAGTATCCGAATTCACCGCGAGCACCTACGTAAATCCTTCCTGATGAATCACATACTACCGAGCGAACAATAGAATTCCCCGTTGTCGCGATGGTACGCCACGTAGCCCCGTCATACTCAAGCACACCCGAAGTATTCGCGAAATAAACCACTCCACGTTTGTCTTGAGTTACCCCAAAATTCTGTCCGTGCGCTTGATACTTAGCAGGTGTGTAATTCCGCAAAGTCGGCTCGCCCGGCAATCGCATCGAAGTCGGTACGTGATCAAGTGGCACACTTTTGACTTGCGCCACAAGTTGACAAACTGATGCAATGACAGTTATGATAAGGAGATAAGAAAGTCGTGTATTCGTCATACGTACATTAATTACAATGGAGAATTACTACATTGAGAAAGCATTTTCTAGAAACGATTCTGCTAATTTTGTATGAGCTGCAATCGGCTCATAGAGCTTGTATTTGTTGATTCGAAGTAATCGAGCGAATTGATGCACTACATAATTAGTTTCCGATTTTTCATCACTCCAAATCGACCCGATAAATGAATAGGAAGGCGATTCACCCACGACATTGTCCTGATTTACCTCATGGATTACCCCTGATATCACCCAATAACAATACGCAGAACCCTTTTCGTTTTCAACAAGTTTGCTGCCGGCGGGCACGAGAATTTCTTCAGTAAGCTGAGCTATATCAACGATGTCTTGTTCGGGTACTTGTTTAAAATTCTCTACCTTCTTCAAGAACATCACCTTCTGGTACATGAGCATACATCTACCTGCCTGGGCGTCGCTCACCCGCTCGCGAACGCCGCTGTCATTCAATTTTTTATTGGAATAAACTTGCTCAAAGAGCATAGTCGGTTGAATTTTCAAAAGAGAAAGTGCTGCACATTCTGCTAGTAGTATGTCTCGGTGTACAGTATTTGCAAGCAGGACTTCAGCATTTTCAATAGTATTTTCATTGCTTAGCAGCAGCAGCGCACATGCTTTTGTCCATCGATGGACGGTGGAATTTTCTTTAAAAATGATATTCTTCAGGCGTTCGCTAGCAGTAAGCTCTTCCTGCGGATAGTGTAATTTGAATGCATGGACACAATCTTTCGGCGAGATGTCTTCTAAGAAAGGGAGGAAGAGATGTTTTATCTCTTGGGGAACAGTAATATCAATAATTTCAAGGGCATACACACGCGACGAACTGCTCCCGTTTTCCATGATTTCACGGATATAGCCGATCGTCGCACAGTCAAACATCAAAGAAAGCAGCACATACAGCCGTTCTTTTTTCTGAGCGTATTCCCAGTGAAGAGATCGGACTACATTTTGTGCGCCATCTATGTCATTCAAATCGAGAATTGCAGCCATTGTCCATACCATGCTGCCTACTTCTTCTTCAAAGTCCTGCTTGAGCATGGTATATTCATATCTATCTGCTGTATAATGAGCTTCGGCAAGTGTATTCATCACTGCATAGCGTATTTCTTTATCGGGATAATGAAGCTTCGCGCGGAGTAATTCCATTGCCTGCTTACCTCCAATATCCTTCATTATGCGGATAATTTTCTTGAGCGCGCTCCTGCTTTGTCCTGTTCGTGAAAAATGACGATCCAACTCCGGCAGCACCGGCAGACCAATCGTCGTCAAAGCTGATGCAGCCACATCTCCATATATTTCAGAGGGTAAGGACTCCATTAAATAGTGCCAGAACTCCGAACGTTTTAGTTTTCCTGATGCAAGGATCGCTGCTTTTTTAACATTCGGCGATTCATCTTCTAACAATTCCTGCACGATTCGAAATGATTGAAATCGGCTGGACTCTCCAAGAATTGTCACGGCACGTTCACGGTCGTCAGCGCGAGATGATCTGGCAAGTATTGTCAATTCATCGAGTTGCATTTTCTGTTCAGAAGCGCTATTCACTGTCCCGTTCACCGACACTAGATGCCGACCAAGATGAGGAAAAAGGCGCTCGACTAACTTCTGCGCTGCCAATAATGCATGTCCGGTTGAAAGTCTGATCTTATCCTGTAATATATCAGCGACTGAACGTATCTGCCTGACCCCAATCACCGAACTGCTTCTCTCCTCGAGAGTTGCCTTGAGCATAATCCTGTAATTTTCATAAAGTGTATACGCGCTTTTACGCCAGAGAATAAGAATTCCAAGGAAAATAAACGTACAGTGGACGAGCGTTGCGCCGGGTATATAAGTGAATCCTAGCAAGACAAGCCCTGTAAAAATAATTGCTATATGACTAATGATACCTTCGACTTTTGCCTGTACATCAAGCTGTAATTCCGATGCAAGAGGTTGGTACAAAATTCTAAATGACGCGCCGTCAATCGCCTTGCGCACGGCTCGCTCGATGAGCTTGTTAAAGGCAATAAAAATAAAAAACAGCGAACCGTTAATCCCGTAAATAGATCCCGTCGTAGCGGCTACTATCATCACACCAAGTACTAATGTCGGCAATAAGGTCAGACCGAGTTTCATACCATATTGCTTCAGTAACTTAGCCGATAGCAATGACATAACGAGTTCGACCACTTTGACCATTGCGAAAAATATCCCAATAAACCGCGTGAGTTCCTCTTTGGTAACGAACCTAATTCTCGTAAGACTCAAATAAAAATAGTCGGTAAAATACGCAGCCATCATCGACAAAGCGGCAACCCCAAAAATGAGGACAAAGTATTTGTTCTTGAGTAATGTTCCGAACGGAAAAGTCTGCGGTCTCACACCGGCTACTGTGCGCACTGCCGTCAGATTACCGGGGAATTTAGCGACGATTATTCGCAAAAGAACGAGTGAACATATCATCCCACCGACGGCAAAAAACAGCAAATCGGTCGTATCATGGAGCAACGGAATAATGAGAGGTATCGATAAATATCCAATAATGGAAGAGATAATTTCGCCGGTACTGAGCAGACCAAAAAGCCGCTTCCCTTGGCGAAGATTAAACATTCGGAGTGCGAGTCCCCAAAATTCTAAGTACGAAAGAGAAAATATCGCTGCCAGACAAGCAAAGAGGAGAAAAGTGATTTCTTTACCGGCATTGAGCTTAAAGCCAATAATGAGTGATGATACGAGAAGAATGAGGAAAATCAACGTCCCCGTAAATACTTTTGATAATTGATAATTACGTTGCAGTCTCGAATAAATCAATCCCGTCGTGTAGCCAATAATCCCGGAAGCAATATAGGCGTGTGGAAGATAAGTAATCCCAAATTCACGGATAAAAAGCGCATTTGCCGGAGCAAAATAAAATGCTAACGATGCGCCAATCACAAACGAGTGAATCAATAGCAATCCCGTTGCCAAGCCCTCGCCGGACTCGATATTCAGGAAATTCAATATTGATTTGTAGATAGATTGCATGTTTTCTAGATAATTGAAGTTCCCACGTTACCCAATTGGCGCTTGATAAATTGACGAAGGCGGGAAATTCATCAGTTCATGCGGCACTGCAAAGAGAAGATTTTTCTCCGTCAACGCTCCCTCTCGTACGAATGCAACTACCCGAAAAGTCGTAGAATTGTACATTTCTTCAAGCGCAGGTTCATCATCACATTCTACCAACTTGTAATCTTCACCTTCTTTCGCAACATTTATATAATCTAATAGCTTATCCATGTCAATTCTATTATTCATCAGTCCGGCAGGCGTGAGTGAAAAGCTGAGAATGAATCTCGAAGACTCAAATCCGGGCAGGTATCCATAGAAATGTTCGCACAAAAAACCGGTATTATTGAGCAAATTATGCAGTGATATTAGATTATTCGGATGAACTATCCCACGGCGGATACGTGACCCACGTTCCATCCCAAGTAGCGAAGTATAAATTGATACAATCGTTTTGAGTTTGTAGCCCGCCCAATCCGGATGAATGGCAATATTGAGCCCAAAGGATGTTTTGTCATCATCATCATACCCAAGCGAATAATCATAGCCGACTATTTGACCATCCTTATCCTCCAACACCATCGTGTAGCCATGTCTGATCGAACGGTACGCATCATAAAATGAAATTTGCGCAGCAGTATCGGGATTAAATCGTTTGCAGAGCAATTGACGTATGCCGGAGAAATCTTTCAGTTCGGCACGGCGCAACGTAAGTCCAATATTATTTATAGTTTGCTCAATTTCAGCTTTTTCATTTTTCACAAATTCACGTATATCTTCAATTGCTTGAATATGTTCTAATTCGGGACTCACTCTGCATATTTGGTGTGGCTTACGTAGCATTAATTTCTATTCTCTTTTATGGACAATTCTCGGGTTTTATGATATGTGTGTTGAGTTGAAATGGATGAAGTATTACATGTCGAGCATCAAGCGGAACATCACATTACGTTCATTTTGTGGAATACGGGAGGCATAAATTACATTATCAGCCGAACGTACTCCAGGGTCATAATATTCCAAATTCAAGATATTATTACACGTTAGTTGAGCCGAAATTCCGGATTCGAAGATATTCATATACCCAATTGCTCCGCTGAGGATAAAATATCCGTCGATTTCTGAGAGTGGATTACCCGAAACAGTCGTGTTTTTTCCCGTTGGCTTAGCGCCGACTACATTGGCACGAAGATTCACATTGAGATTATCGAATAAGACTGCATTCGCGCCTACATTAAACGAACTCGACGCGATGTCGCCGATTCTTAGACCGGTGATATCATCTTTGGGATCGGTGTAGGTATAGTTGATGTATGCTGAGTAATTGGAATATTTATACTTTATTCCTGCCTGAAATCCCGACACGGCTAGCGCGCCGGTCGATTGGAATTGAGTCGTGGAACTAGTATTATAATCAACGACTTTCGTACTTACTACATCGCTATACGATGCTCGATAATAGGAAATTTCGGCTGAAAAATCCTTGAGTGAATAGCCGGCTGAAATGTCGAGATTTTTTACTTTTTCATCTTTGAGAAGGGGATTATTGAGCAGCCTGGATGCAGAGGTAGCATACTTTTGGAAATAAGTTGGCTCGAGGAAGGCGGTTGAATAGATAGCTTTAAAGACAAACTTATCGGGCGCAAAGACAATTGCAAAACGTTCGTTAAAGATTGTTTTGGTAATATCGCGAACGCTATTGTTATCTAATCGGAAGCCGACGGTAAGATTAAGATTACTAAGTACTTTATACGTACTTTGAGCATAGAGTCCGAGGTTAATATTTGAATAATTATTACCACCAAGCACATTCGCGGGAGGTAATCCTTCGACACTTGGGTCTGCCGTATCGACTGATGAACGATTATAATCACCCTGAATATTACTATTTCGGAATTCGAATCCACTCACCAAGTCCAAATCGGACGAAAAGGTAAAAAGTCCTTTGATTTCACTTCTAAATTGACTCGACTGTTGATGAAAATTCGTGAGCGACCAATTAGACGGCGTGCCGGCTACTAAGTCCTTGAGTGTGTAAAATGCTGAATAATTACGGAATTGCATCAATCGTGTGTCATCAATAAAACTATACAATCGATATTGAGTAAGGCTTGACAACGAGATTTTGTCCGAAATATCTGCCGAGTAATTCGCATAGACAATTGTCGAGCGCGTAGCCCACGCAGTACCGTTGAGTCCACAGGAGTAATACCGGTCAGTGTAATTCGACGTAGCGCCTTCATCGATTGTCCAATATTGAAAGCCGAGGGCCAGATTGTCTATTTTCAGTTTCGCTTGGATGAGCTTGTCATCAGCATAGTCGGAGAACCTAACAGGATGTCCACTAACGGTTTGCGCCAGCGCAGCTGAGTCAAACGACCGCGCTTTTTGAGCGCCAACATCCGATAAATCGATGCGTGATACTAGTCCATTTGCATCTTTTTGTACGGAATACAACGTACTCACCGTGTCTAATTTATTAGCCGTTAAATAATTCTGAGCGTTAAAATTACCTTTGGAGTCAGTCCCGAAAATGCTCAATCTATTTTTGAAAAATACTTCTGATTCGGGTTTGTAATCCCAATCAGAATAACCGGATAGATCTTTTTCATCGGTGCGGAAAAGGCGAGTTGTGAGAGAAAATGACACGCTTTTGTAACGTGCAGCAGCCGTGACATCTGCATATCGTGTGTTGAAAGTACCAATATTTGCCTGACCTGTGATGGCTAATTTCTTACCCCCCGGGAGGTAATCATACGGGTCTTTGGTGATAATATTGACGACACCGGTGAAGGCGTTCGGACCGTACATTGTCGATGCAGGACCGTAAATAATCTCGACTCGTTTGACATTTGTGACGGAAAATTGGCGGGATATGAACATGGAATTCGACCATAATTCATTGTCTTCGACACCATCTATCAAGAACATAATTCGATCCGAATTCGCGCCTGACCGATATCCGCGTTGATAAATATTCGAATAGGCGAGTCCGTTGGATCGGGAAATATCGAAGCCGGATATGTCATGGAACAGCGCTTCTAAGTCTGAATATCCACGGCGTCTTATCTCATCTCCACTCATCACGGTCACCGTCGCGGGAGCGAGCTTTACATCTTCACTTTTTTTGGATACGGAGGTGATTTTCACAGTCGAAAAATTATCTTTCATTTCACTCACCAAGGCAATAAACTGCGGTGGGTCAAAAATATCTGTCTCAAAATTAGGGTTGATTTTGAGGAGTTCGGTGATCGCATCGACCGCTGCTTGCTGTTGATCGGTAGCAATGGCTGTCATTGCAAGCAACCGGTATGCTTGTACCTTTTCAATTTCAGAAAAAAACTCTAAACATCGATGGAGTTCATTCGAAACACCATCAAAATTTCCAATTTCGTACTGTTTTTTTGCTTCATTGAGCGTAAAGCTGCCACAATCCTGCGCGTTTACTCGATAGCTAAGTGCTATGAACATTATGAGCGTGAGGATTCGAACCATATAATCACCTATTCGATAATCACGTATTCGTCGGTATAAATTTTCCATAAAGTATTCGATTTCAACGTGTTGACTATTTTTTGCAGGTTTCTTCATATGTTATATCCGACCCTACATATTTATTCCATTCATCGATTGTCATATTTCGCTTTGCGATTGAGCATATTTTGTTTGCCAAGATATCCGAACGTGTCGTCCATATTTTGAGCGTATTATCTGCGCTACCGGTGATGAGTTTACTGCCGTCCGGACTAAACACTAAAGAATATATCCACTTATCATGACCACCCACGAGCACAATCGGCTGATCGTCCGGCTTACGGTAATTCCATAATCGAATTGACTTATCCAAGCTTGACGTAGCGAGAGTCATACCGTCCGGACTAAATTTCACTTTGGTAATCGCTGAGATATGTCCTAATAATTCTATTGGCTTAGGATCGTTCTTGCGCACATTCCACAATTGTAATTTACCACTTCTTCCACCAGTAGCAAGTGTACTGCCATCCGGACTAAAGCTAATCGATTCAACCGATTTCTCGCCCGTACGGAACATCACCGGCATTTCACCGAGATTGTTCAAATTGAGCATTCGCGCGGTGCCGTCTTCGCATCCGAATGCAAGCCATTTACCGTCAGGACTTGCAGCGAGAGATGTGAGTCGAACAGATAGTACTAATGATTGAGGAGTTTGCTCAAGGGCAGGTAATTTAAAATTCCACAATCTCAGTGATCCATCAGTACTTACCGATGCGAGTGTCTTACCGTCGGGCAGGAATGTTATTTCTGAAACTATGTCGGTATGTTCTGAAAAAATAAGTGGTTCAGATGATAAATTGTCTAAATTCCAGACCCGGACTGATCCATCAAAAAACCCGGCCGCAGCATACTTCCCATCTTGACTAAAAGCAACGCACCGAACGGCTTTATCAAAAATACTATTGGTAATTGCTCTACCCTCGGTGCTTGTGGTAGATTTTGAAATTTTACGGCTTGATTTGGAATATTTTAATACTTGAAAATTGGATGAAGCATTCCGAGTATTGGCTGCCCACATCCGCACAGTCCCGTCATTACTTCCGGACAAATACCATTGACCGTCAGGACTTACCGCTACAGATCGTACTTCGCCGCCGTGTCCTGCGAGTACTGTTTTATCATCGGCTACATCGGAGAGCGCTTTGTAAATATCGGGGTCATTGGGTGAACCATTGCTTGATTTATTGAAATTATATGCTTGCAATGCAATCAACGCAGGCAGCTCCGAATGATCGGATTTATAGACAACCGATGCCTGAATTGCAAGCGTCCGAGCTATTGAAATTATCCGTAAACGCTGGGCATTACGTTCGGAACTCTCTGCTTTTGTTCGTTGTTCGTCGGCATTTTTCTTCTGTGACAGCGCTTCTTTTCGTTGATTATCCGCCTCGTCTCTCGCCTGCAAGGCCACCGCTTTCGCTTGGTCGGCGTTGGTCTTTTGATTTACTGCTTCTTGCTTCTGCACGACTGCAATCTGCGTCTGCTGCACTGCTATTCCCTGCTGCTGTACGGCGAAGGCACGCTCACGTTCGGCAAGGCGCTGTTGTTGCTCGGCTATCTGCTGCTGCTGGTCCGAAATATGTTTCTGCGCAACGGCTTCCTTCCGTTGCTTTTGCGCTTCGATACTCTGCTGAAGTGCATTTTTCTTTTGCACAAGCGCCGCACTTTCGCTTTCCTCAGCTTTGAATTTGAGATTCATGGCAATCATGAGGAAGAGTATCGAAACGACGGAGGCACTCCCCAAAATAACGGCGAACATTTTGGCGCGTTTGAGTTCGCGCTTTTGCTGACTTTCCCGGCGGATAATATCGAGATTGTATTCTTTGTTGGATTGTTCCAAAAACAACATTGCACGTTCAAAAGCAGGATTATACCGTTGCGCCCATGTTGCATTGGGCTTGGTATCGGCTTTCCATTTCATTGCTAATTGGAGTTCGGGATTGACAAGCAAACCTGCAAGTCCATTTTGATACAATTCAGCAGATTTGGAAAGTCGTAGGTATAATTCAGCAGATTTGGTCTCTTCTTCTACCCAACCTGTGAGCCGAGTCCACACTCGCATCAAGCTTTCATGGGAAATATCGATGATCGTTTCCGGAAGCAAATCACTCGTCACCGGTGGCATGAGGAATGACCTGCCGGGCTGACGAAAGCGTTCGACCACCTCGATGACTTGTTCTTCGCTCGTATCTGCGAGTCGGCTGATTTCAGCTAATGCTGTCGGTCTGCGTGTGCCTCTGCTGTCTTCACCAAGATTGGTAAGCGACTTAAATAACTTCTCGGCTAATTGTCTGGAATGTATATCGGGTAGCTCATTATACACTTCTTCGGCATGTCGTGAAAGCGCTTCTTTCATCGTACCGATTGCTTCATAATGCGGAATATCGATTGGTTGGTTGTCTAAGCGGGTTGATTGCCAGAAATCCCATGTTCGCATAAGCGCATGCTGAAGTATCGGTAATTGATCGGGATCGTTTCCGGTGTCATCAATTAATCTATTGACGAGGCGGTCGGTGATTTGCCCGCCAAAGAGCGTAATAGGTCTTATTATCGCCTGTTTACGTTCGTCAACCGACATTCGTGGCACCAAGTAATGACCTTTGTTCAGTGCCTCGGTTAGTCCGAAGAATTCTGCACAATCACTGAGAAAATCAGCTCGCATGGTAATCGAAACATAGATCGGCACTTCCGTCTGGCTGAGGGCATGGAGGAATAAATTGACAAAAATACTTGTCTCGATATAGGCATACTCATCGATCACATCTTGTTTGAAACGAAATATTTCCTCAAATTGATCAATGACAAGAAGCGTATTATTTCCACCCCCATATTGCTTTATAATCTCGGCAAGGGCGGAGGGCTTTTCCTGCAACATCGTCGAAATCTGTTGGAATTTGGCATCATAGCTATGTCCCGCCGGCACAAGCTTGAGAGAATCGACTAGCGCAGTCGTCAAACGAGCGAGGGGATTTTCTCCGGGACGGAATAACATAAGATTCCAATTCCCGCTGATAGTATGATAGTGATGCTTGAGAAGTGAAGGGATTATGCCGGCACGGACGAGTGAAGATTTACCGCTCCCGGACGAACCTATAACAGCCAAAAAATGCGTTTGTTCAAGCCGTGAAATCGACTCCTTGATCTGAGTCTCTCGGCCGAAGAAAAGAGTATCTTCGTCGGAAGTAAAACTCCGAAGCCCCGGAAATGGATTTGCGATCGGTGCCAATTGTGCCATAGCTATAATTACAATTGATATACTATCTTGATAATTAAAGAAGTTGCAATCGAAGTATGATTGCGCTTGCCTAGATGAACGAATTCAATGGAATGCATGAATTACTGCATGCTACTCACAGCATCTTCTTTATTCGGCAATATCGTAAATAATGCCGAAAACCCTGACATATCAAACACTTCACGAATATGCGGCTTCATAGATGAGAGGGCAATCCTGCCATTCGTTTTTTTGAGGAGTTTTGCTGCCAACAAAAAGACCCGAAGCCCTGCACTACTGATATAATCAAGCTGCCCAAAATCTACGACAAGCTTGTGCACACCGGACTCAATGACAGACATTATTATCGTCTCAGCCTCCGCCGAAGTATTTGAATCTATTCGACCTTCGAGTAAAATCAATCTAATATCGCCAATGGTAACTTCTTCAATTTTCATAGAATTATCTTTCAATAAAATTGCCTGTCAAGGGCAATGAAATAAGTATAATGTTATAGTTAGATACCGAATTCAACTAATGTTGACTACAGTAATTTCATGGAATATAGTCAACCGGCAGACCAATATATGATTTGTTCTTAATCAATACGTTCTATCACCAACTCATTTATAATCATAACTTTGCATGTGAATAGTATTGAGAATAGCGCCATACACTTTAACTGTATCTCTGTGGAGAAACAAACAAAGGCGGACGTTTCCCTGTCAGTTAAGACACGGAACATCTTACTATTCAAACAGTTAATTGATTATAAAGGAAGGAGAATCAATATTCATACACAGAAATACTATTAATAAATTTCCGATTAACTTATTGCATTCAAACATGTTACGGCGAACATAGACTTTTCTATTCTCAATTTTACCAACCTCATCCAAAGACTGCTAATTGATATGCGACTGCACGTTTTCAGTGTCAATTACACTTAATCAATTCTAAAGAACTTCTCTTTTGAACTACACACATTCAAGCAGAATGACATATACTGTTGCACCAACAATTTTCAAATGTCGAGTTTGAATGAATTTGCAAAGGAATTTCGCCCGAAAATTACACAAAGTTCAGTAAATTCCGACTACAAATTTTACACGTAAAGCCATTTGCTCGCTTGACGTACCACAACTCGAAGCTATCGAACATTGATTTACACAAATACTATCACCACAAATGAGAATTCCATGTAATTGACAACAGCACAACTATCATGTAAATCAACACAGTATGTTATTTATCCGTTGTTTCATTTTTTTCGTGAAGCGAGCAGCCGTCACATCCTTGCTCGTCAGAATAAAGTTGTGATTCGATCTGCAATGTCGAGTGATGGAGTGAAAATTTCTCAGCAAGCATCGTTTTCATGAGATGAAGGATATGGTCATGATGTTCTTCTGACGGAACGACTATATGCGCGCTCATCGTATTTTCACCGGGACTAATCTCCCATACATGCACATCATGAACGCTTGCAACTCCTTCTATAACAAGTAATTCACGTTCGATGTCTTGTTTTGGTATCGTCATCGGGGCAGAATCCATCAGCACCACTCCCGAAGTCCGTATCAGCCGAATAGCGCTACGAATAATCATCGAGGCTATCAAAAATGAAAGTATCGAATCTATCCAATAATAGTTCGTCAAATAAATCATTATTCCACCAATAATGACAGCTACTGATGAGAGCAAATCCGTGAGAACATGCAGATATGCGCTACGAGTACTCAAATGATGCGACTTATGTAACACCATAGCACTAATGCCATTAGCGATCAAGCCGATCGTTGCAACAAAGAGCATTTGCACCGAAAGTATTTCTTCCGGGTGGAAGAAGCGTTCGATCGCCTCAATCATGATATACCCGCACATCCCGAGTAAAACGACACCATTGACCAACGCTGCAAGCACTTCTATTCTCCGAAAACCAAACGTGTATTTCCGTAATTTCTCGACATTTCCATGCGACCGAGAATAAAATCTCAGCGCCATGTACGCAATAAATAATGCACCTGCATCAGCAAACATGTGCCCCGCATCCGAAAGTAGCGACAAAGAATGCGAGAAAAACCCGCCTACAACCTGCGCCACAAAAATACTCGCTGTGCATGCCATTGCTATCTTGAGAGAACGAGAGTCACTCTCAATGGATGCATGATAATGTTCGTGAGAGTGAGAATGGGAATGGTGAGTATGCGTACTATGAGAATGAGAATGATCGTGCGAATGGTTCATTGACTAAATGCGGGATGAATGAATGGATGAACGAATTTCTAGAGATTATTTGATACTTGGATTTGAAGGACTTGATCGATTATTAAAGGACATTAACGACATTAACGACATTAACGACATTAACGACATTAACGACATTAACGACATTAACGACTTAAATGACTGATAACATAATTGCAAAAGTCTTACAAATTTTAGACTTATGGACTATCAATTTGCGACTTAGGGACTTACGGACTTACCGACTTACGACTTGCAGACTTACGACTTACGACTTACAGACTTACGACTTACAGACTTACTACTTGTAGACTTACTACTTACTACTAACTATCATACTTGGCACGATTCTGAAGATTCTTCAAAGCTGCCAGATCGTGCGACAGATCAACGAGATTGCGTATAGTCCCTTGACTCATGCCGAGATAGGTAAGTTCAAATCTGCGATAGGTGATGTCTGAAGTTTCACCTAAGAATCGAACGAGTAATGTGCGGAGAGTATTCATTTCAATCATAAACTGTTCCTCCATATTCTGCATTCCTTCCTCGCCCACTCTCATTTTTTTGATAATCCCATACACGCTCCAGATATTTTTACCGGCAAGGATCATATCATTCATATCTTCAGCGGCACCTGTTTCGGCCCCAATTTCGAGTAATGCACCGATATCATTGGGTTTACGAAGCTGCACCTCTGATGCTGTCAGATAGTCCAGAATTGCTTGTGTATCCTCGGATAGTTTCATGGTAAATACTGCGAGAAAGAATTAAAATTGAAAGAATTAGAACTGAAAAGTTGTGAGAATTGAACGGAATATCTTGGATGTTTCTTCTTCGGTTGGGAGTTGCTTGCCGCTGATTGTCGTCGGTACGAGAGCGAATTCATAATAATTTCCGAGGGAGGATTCGAAGACCGCAATTTTGGTTTTGAGAGTCCCATACGAGGATGGTCCCGGTATCGCGCCGGCGGTCGAGTCTTGACGGAAAATACCGGTAATTTCAAAGTTACCAAACACCCGTGACCCAATTTTGAGGGAAGTAGTTTTGCCCACCTGACGTACATTTCCGGCTGTTTTCCGTTCATGCCGTGCAAAGCTCATTCGTGCTAAGGCATATACTCCTTCACGTCCGACGACCGTATCGCTTGATTCTACTTTTCTAACTGTTGAGAATACAGCAGATAGAGTGTAATCCGGGTTCACTGCAATGGCAAAAATGTCGGAAGGTGCTTTGCCTTCGAGTTCGACAAAAAACCATCCAACGGGCAGAAGTGCAATGACATCACCGGCTTTCGAGCGAACAAGATTATCGCTCATCACCAATTCCGGCTGAGGATTGAGTACCACCGGCGGCGGAATTTGTTCCTTTTGCTTGACGAACAAACAGCCGTTCAGCGAAAGTATTACACTAACAACGAGAATATACCGGCGAATATGATGCATCACAACCCTTAAATATTTCAGGTATTTGCTGTCGAATTCAATCTGACTTTATTATATTTTCTCCGGCATCGGCGGTAGTGGCATTGAGCCGGGAATTCCCATCAACGGAAAATCCTTGCGGAGTGGGTATAAAGGTTCAGCATTTTTAGGATCTGCGAAGTCTTCCGGCATGTAAAACCTTCGAAGATCGGGGTGTCCGTCAAACTTAATTCCATACATATCAAAGGTTTCACGTTCGTACCAATTTGCTGACTCCCATATCTCGGTCATCGTAGGCAAGTGCAGATGATAGTCATTCACCGATACTTTGAGGCGCACACGTCCGGCAAAATTCATGGATTGCAGGAAGTAAACGACTTCAAATCGATGCTGTTTTCTATTCCAATCAATAGCGGTAATGTCAATCAACATCGTGAATTGCGTGAGTGAATTGTCGCGGAGCTCGCGACAGACTTCGACGATATCATCAATGGGGATAATCAACGTGAGCTGGTTGTGATGTTCGGACGTTTCCACATTTGGGCAAACAGGCCTTACCACTTCGAGAATTGTTTGAGTAGAAATTGCCATGACTTTGTATAATTCTAATAAATAAATAATTATAACTAATTGTAATTTAAGGGCTAACAGTATCTTGAGTTTCGCTTATACCTTTGCCGGAAGGTACATCAGACCGTTTAGGAGTCGTTTGAAACACATAATCCCACAAAGGGTTCGACACCCCATACGCCGAATGATCATCCGAATAATGATGCCGCAGATGATACGTTTTGAGGAATTTCCCGATTCTCCCCTTCAAGTGGAAATGGTGCGTCGCGTAATGTATCGAATCATAACTCACATACCCAAAGACGATACCGGCAAATGCAGCACTGTGATTCACGCCGAACACCCCATAAAACACCGCAAAAGTCACAATTCCAATCGGCACACTCACGAGCAGTGGCATCACAAGCCGCGTCGAATCTTTCGGGTAATCATGGTGTATTCCATGAGACAGAAAATGAATGTATTTCCCCCACTGAGTCTTTGGCTCATAATGAAATACAAACCTATGAAGGATGTATTCGAGAATTGTCCACAAAAAAACACCAATCACAAAAAATAGGAGCGTCATTATCACCGAAGTAGTAGCCACTCCACGCCACCCGAAATACATAATTATGGGCAAATAAAAGACAACAGGCGTGATAGGATGTATATGGGAAAAATACTCCAATAATGGATTCGAAAAGAGCCGGACAGACTCGTCTTTATTGGATACAAACTTTGCCACAATGGATTCTATAGGTTTTCAGCGCTTGATTTAATGGCAAATTACAAGGAAGATTGGTTTTGAGCAAACTATCTCGCAGGAAAACGAGGATTTTCTCCCTATAAAGTTTTATTTTAAACGAATAATTACGCTCGTTCCCGCTCGAATTTCATACAGTCACAGCTACTATGCCATTCAGGACTTTTGATGCAACTCTCTCATAATCTTAATAAATACATACGATCTCTTCACGATAATCATTCCCGCGACCAAGAGCAATGCTTCATAGTGGAAGGAGAAAAGCTCTGCCGCGAACTCCTTACAAGTTCATTCACTGTAGAATGCCTCGTAATCCGCACGCAATCATCAGAGCAGTTAAATTCGATTGCGAGCGAATTTTCCCACAAAAATATTCCTGTCTATACGACCGATGAACGCGGCTTCAAGCAAATTTCGGCAATGCAAACCCCGCAAGGTATCCTTGCCATTGTTCGATACGCGCTGCCCACTTCCCTTTCCGGAAACCTGATAATCCTCGACGGAATTTCCGATCCGGGCAATCTAGGTACTATCATTCGCACCGCTGATTGGTTTGGGTTTCATACTCTCCTTCTTTGCGGGAATTCTGCTCACCGGTATAATCCCAAAACTGTGCGCGCTACAATGGGTTCAGTATTTCGAACGCAAATTTATCAACCAGAAAACACCATCGAATTTATCCAAGAACACTGCCCCGATTACGACTTTTACGGCGCATCACTTTCAGCAACGACGCGGCTTCAAGACCTTCACCCAACAAGCGATCGGTACGCACTTGTCTTTGGTAGTGAGTCCCACGGTATATCACTCGAACTTCAAAAATATCTCACAACTGACTATATCATTCCAGCTTATGGAGATGCTGAGTCCTTGAATGTTGCGGTGGCAGCCGGTATTTCTCTTTATCACTTCTCGAATATGGGGTGAAATTTTGATTTCTGTTGTGCATATTCCAAGCGTGCGTTTACGGTCACCCTTTGCCGTCCGGGCGTGCTAATTTTCCTGCTTTTTAGTTTTAACACTAAGGCACAAAGTGGCCACAGAGGTCACTACAAATACTAGTATCTGTAGTGAACTTTGTGGATTAACTTTGTGCCTTTGTGTTATAAAAATTCACAAGTACGTATTTGATAAACAGGTTACATACTAGTAGAGTAGAAGGATGAAGATTTTCCTACTTTTTCTCTTGTTTGCGGTATTTTTGCAGGGCTGAATTAACGGGTTTGGGGTTTTTCTTGGCTTCGATTTCGGCAAGTTGTTGCTTGATATCTATTAAACGAAGGCGTTTCATTTCCTTGTAAGCTGCAATTTCTTCAGGTGTTTGGCGGCGCGCGGGTGGTAAATTTATCAGATGAGGATTGTTCTTGCGGAATTCTTCACGCATATCTTCGAGAAGAGATATATCATTGCTCATTGTAGTTCTTGAAAAAATAGCTGTGATTATATGAAACTCATAGATAAAACAGTCGGAGTGAGAGGATTTGAACCTCCGACCCCCTCGTCCCGAACGAGGTGCTCTACCGGGCTGAGCCACACTCCGAATAATTTTTGCAAAAATAAAGAATTGTGAAAACAGAAAGTACTATATTCAACAAAAAATGAGTTCGTTACCAGCTAAGTCAATATTGAACTTCTGAACTCAATTATGATACATACACACATTCCATCCACATGATTCACAATGAATTACTTAATTCTCAATTAATTTCATCCATCTTTGACGGTGAAGTAGAATGGATAGATTCCGGCTTTTTGAATGGCGCAGAAAACATGCGATTCGACGAAGAACGTGCGCGAAATTTGGTCTTAGGATTTGCCGGTCCAATGCTCCGTGTTTATGGATGGAAACCATGGGCAGTGTCACTTGGTGCGAATCAAAAAGACTCTGATATTAATCATGTAGAATGCGAAAAACGTGGCTTTGATATAGTGCGTCGTGCTACCGGTGGACGCGCTGTGCTCCATGCAGATGAACTCACATATTCAGTAGTCCTCCGTATACCAGAGGGTATTTCAGTGCATGATATTTATCGCATGACACACGAGCGAATTCTCGCAGGACTCCGAACAATTACGCCAGAAATTGAGTTCGAAAAGTCTCAGCCGAATTTTAGTCAAGTGTATAAGGCACAACCACAACAAACAGTTGCGTGTTTTGCGAGTTCGGCGCGCTATGAGATAATGCATGATGGTCGCAAAGTAGTCGGCAGCGCGCAACGTGTATTTGGGAATGTACTGCTGCAGCACGGATCGATTCTTCTCGGCGCAGGACACGAACAGCTCGCCGATATCTCGGCACTGAGGAATGGTGTACAGGCAGATTCTCTTCGTGAATATATTCTCTCCCATAGTGCTACATTGTCGGAAATTGTAGGGCGAAAGGTAGAATTCCAAGAGGTAGCCGAGGCGATTCGATGTGGATTTCTCGGGCTTGATTGACGCTTAATCTCCTAATTTTTCAAAAGCCCTTTGTCGCGTGCCGGTCAGTTTGTATTTTTGCGCCTCAATTCGCTGAAAACACTCACGGAGAGGTGCGAGAGTGGTTGAATCGGGCGGTCTCGAAAACCGTTATGGGAGCAATTCTATCGAGGGTTCGAATCCCTCCCTCTCCTCTACTGACATGTCTATGTCAGCATGCCCAAAAGCCCGGATGGCGAAATTGGCAGACGCGCTATATTCAGGTTGTAGTATCCTATGGATGTGCAGGTTCAAGTCCTGTTCCGGGCACTTGTAGTTTACTTTGAAGGCAGTTTCAGACTGCCTTTTCATTTCCGGTTTGATTCGTACTATCCATGAAATTTATTGCACAAGTGCTTACCCGTAAATTCCCTATCTTATTTGTATTGCTGATAGTTCTATCGGCATTTCCACTTTCTGCTCAGAAAAAACCCGATCCTCGAAGCTACCGTGAGAGAGCCGAAGAAGCCATTAAAAGCAAAAACATCAAAGCCGCTGCCGCACTTCTCGAAGATTGGATCAAAGTGAATCCTCGCGATGGAGAAAGTGCCGTCGTACTCGCTCGATGCTTTATGCAGCTCAGCCAACCTGAGCGTGCCTTCGAAACGCTGAATACTGCTGCCGAACTTGGATGTGCAAATAGCAAAGTTCTCACAAGTGATTCAATTTTCACACCTTTACGCTTTACTCGGCGTTATGATGAGCTCGTCCAAGCTTTCAAATGGAACGCCGACCAAGTCGCTGAATTTCCCATTAAATTCGCCCCGCAACACCGATACGGGCGCTATCGAGTGCTCTATCCTCTTGATTATGATGAAGTGAAAAAATACAATCTTGTTCTGCTTTTGCATGGCAACAGTCAAGACCCGAATATTATCTTACGTTGGGCTAAGAAGTTGAATCTTAATGATGTTATATTCGTTTGCCCCGAAGCACCCTATATCAAATTCAGAGAATCAGCGATGACCTTTGCACCCAGGCTCTCGGCAATGGGTGAAGATTTGGGTTACCCTGATACACTCAAAGACGAAATAATTTTCACATCAGCCGATTGGTATCATAGTATAATCAAAGAAGTTGAGAATGAATTACCAATCAAAAAAGCACTTCCGATTATCATGGGTTTCTCTCAAGGTGGATTTTATGCCAATGTCATCGCCACTAGGCATCCCGAAAGTGTCAAATCGGTCATCACTATTTGTGCGAGTATGTATCCTGAAGCAAAGGTACTCGAACATTACTCATTGCTCCGAAAGTATGGAATTGATGTGCTCCTGCTTCATGCGAGCGATGATCCGCTCGTACCATATCAAACGGCTTCACTTTATAAAAATGCTCTCGAACTTGAAAAAGTAGAACATACTTTTTTCAGTTTTAAAGGTGGACATTGGCCTTCGACCGAAGCATCATTAAAAATTACAGATTGGATCTCCAAACACTTTCAGGAGTAAGTATCATGATGAAAATTATACTTGTTACCTTAATTCTGATGTCAAGTAGCCCAATCATCAAGGCGCAGAAAATTGTGTTTTTCCTTCATAATGCATTTCTAGAACATTTCACGATTGAAGACGTACACCCGGAATACGGTAAATGCGAGTACAAGCAAATACTTGCGGCATTTAAAAATTCAGGACTGACTGTCATAAGTGAAATCCGCCCTAAAAACACCAACCCCAAACAATACAGCAAGAAAATTATTCACCAAATTGACAGCTTGATAGCTCGTGGCGCTAAAGCATCAGATATTACTGTGGTAGGCACTTCACGTGGTGGATATATTGCTCAATATGTATCGACTTCTCTTAAAAATAAGGATATTAATTACGTGCTTATTGGGTGCTGTTCGGACGAGGACATCACAGATATTCCAGAAATTTCACTTTCAGGCAATATCCTCTCTATTTATGAAAAAAGCGATTTGATGGCACAATCCTGTTCGAAACTGAAGGAGAAATCAAAGGGCGTCAGCCGTTTCAAAGAAATTGAACTTACTTCAGGACTCAAGCACGGATTCCTCTTCAAAGCGCTCGATGCATGGCTCGCGCCAAGTATTCGATGGGCAAAGCAGGAGTATAAGTAAATATATCAATTAACCTCAAATAATACAATGGATTGGCTCATTGCAGGACTCGGGAATCCCGGACTTAAATACGAACGTACACGGCATAATATCGGTTGGATGGTGATCGACTCACTCGCCCAAAAACATAACAAGACCTTCAAGCCGGGTAAAGGGATGTGGCTCGAAACCGAGATCAAAATCCGACGCGAAAGTGTGATGCTCATCAAGCCAACGACCTTTATGAATGCATCGGGTGAGGCGATTAAAAAGCTGATAAACATCCACAAATTACCGGCTGAACGTGTGATTGCCATCGTCGATGAATACAACTTCCCGGTTGGTAAAGTCCATATCAAATCAGGAGGTTCGGACGGCGGACATAATGGTATCACATCTATCATCGAATCACTCGGCACAATGGATTTCTGGCGTATGCGCTGCGGTATCGGCAAGAATTTCCCACCCGGCGGGATGGTAGATTATGTATTATCTAATTTCGCAGCTTACGAGAATGAGGAGCTATCTTCAATGATTACAAGAGCATGTGAAAGCTTGGAGTTTTTTATTTCGGCCGGTGCTGCCCGCGCGATGCAGAAAATCAATGCAGGGCTGGAATTGTAATTTCTTCGCGCTTATCGCGTGCCGTACAGTGATTTTTTAACGCAAAGGCGCAGAGATGCAGAGATATCGATATGTTTGCATTGGCTGCACTTGGGAGAAAGAAGTCTCTGCGTTCTCCGCGTCTTTGCGTTAAAATACACTTGCAGGTCGGTCAACAATCTAAGCAGAAATGAACTTCGATTCAGCATTTTTTTTTACTACAACATCCAAATTTCGAGGTACTTATGCAGACAATTCTCAATTTTATTGGCGGTGAATTTCTTCCGCCGCAGTCGGGTAACTATCTTAATAATTACGAACCTGCCACCGGCAACATCTATTCAAAAGTACCGGACTCCGATGAACGTGATGTTGCACTTGCCGTAGTCGCGGCTAAGAATGCCTTTCCAGCTTGGTCGGCTACTTCGATCGAAGTACGTTCTGAAATTATGTTGAGAATCGCAGCTCTCATTACCGAACGCCTTGAGCAGCTTGCACTTGCAGAAACGATCGATCAAGGCAAGCCGCTGTGGTTATCAAAAAGTATGGATATTCCGCGTGCAGCGCAGAATTTTCATTTTTTCGGAACAGAAATTCTCCACTTTGCCAGCGAAGCTCACCCGACGACAGGATATTTGAATTATACACTGCGTTCGCCCATCGGTGTCGTAGGTTGCATATCTCCTTGGAATTTACCGCTTTACCTCTTTACCTGGAAAATTGCACCCGCAATCGCTACCGGTAATTGCGTCGTTGCCAAGCCATCTGAATTAACTCCAATGACAGCGTTTTTGCTAGCAGCAATTTGCAAAGAAGCAGGGCTGCCGGCAGGAGTGCTCAATATTGTGCACGGACTAGGACATGAAGTAGGCACTGCGATGAGTGAACATCGAGATATACACGCTATCTCATTCACCGGAGGCACAAATACAGGACAGAAAATTGCCAAAATAGCCGCTCCGATGTTCAAAAAACTCTCGCTTGAGCTTGGCGGGAAAAACCCCAATATCGTTTTTGCTGACTGCAATTTAAGCGACGCTGCTCTCACATCTGCTCGCGCTGCTTTTACAAATCAAGGGGAAATCTGCCTGTGCGGTTCGAGGATATTTATTGAACGTAGTATTTATTCAGAATTCAAAGAGAAATTTATTGAGAATGTTCGCAAGTTTACTGTTGGAGACCCTCTCGACCCAGCTACCCGTCAAGGCGCGCTCGTCTCTCTGGCGCATCTTGATAAAGTATTGAGTTATATTCAAATAGCAAAGGACGAGGGCGGCACGATCGCACTGGGAGGAAATCAAATTAATCCTGAAGGTCGCTGCGCAAATGGATGGTTCGTCGAGCCGACCGTGATCGAAGGTCTCGGCGCAGATTGTAGAATTAATCAGGAAGAAATATTCGGTCCTGTTGTCTCGCTGGTACCGTTTGACACCGAAGAAGAAGCGCTCTCAATGGCGAATTCTACTCCCTACGGCTTAGCCGCTGTCGTCTGGACGGAGAATCTCTCGAAAGCGCACCGCGTAGCAGCAAAATTAGAAAGTGGAATCGTATGGATTAACTGTTGGATGGTACGCGACTTACGCACTCCTTTCGGCGGTGTAAAGCATTCAGGCGTAGGACGCGAAGGCGGATTCGAAGCGCTGAAGTTTTTTACCGAACCGAAGAATGTGTGTGTGAAGATGTGATATTGGATTTTTCTACCATTGCTGTCAACGTAGTAATTTGGTATTTGCTTGATACTTCGGCAAGCTTATCATGATGAACAACTTACTGTCACACTGAGCTTGTCGAAGTGTTCAATTACTTGCCTATTTCTTCCTTAAATTGACAGAATTGAATATCCGCCTCGGTTTCCCGATGTTGGAAATACTTTAGCCAAAGGAGATTATAGAATGAAAACAACTATCAAAAAAACAAAAAAAACGTTCGATGCAGTAGAAAGCATGCGTGAAATTAGGGACAAAATTTCCCTCTAAATTGCAGATATGAATTTTGAAGAATTGAAAGCATATTTCAAGCAGCAAAGACTGCAGAAATAGAAGTAATTATTTGATTTAATTTCTCTTCTTACCACCGCTACCGTAATGATGAACAAAAGCTTACAACCCACTCAGGGCTTCAACGAAATTTTACTGTACTCCACTCCTAACGGTAAAGTAAAAGTTGAAATGTATTTGCAAAACGAAACTATTTGGCTCACACAACAAAAAATAGCCGAACTATTTGGTGTGCAACGTCCAGCCATAACTAAACACCTGAAAAATATATTTGAGACAGGAGAATTAGATGAAAATTCAGTATGTTCCAAAATGGAACATACCACTCAACAAGGTGCTATAGTATACGCCTAATTAAGGACAAAATTTCCATCGAAATTGCAGATATGAATTTAGAAGAATTGTAAGCATTCTTCAAGCAGCAACGACTTCATAAATCGAAGTAAATTTGTGAAAGTATTTTCAGTTCACTTCCTAATCTTTTGGTATAAAGCATAATCATTAGCTTTTCAACAGCAGAATTTCTTAGTTTCTGCATCTCTTTTTTTGAATAATGCCCTTCTGGTATAAGTAGTTCTGCTCTTGACCCATTTATCTTATCAACAACAGAAATTACACATGAAGTTATTTTTTCTTTTCTTGAATGCTTGGTAACGTTAGCATGGTGTATTCCACTAGAATAGCTAGTAAAAGAATAAGTAAACTCTTGAGGATTTAATGAGACTTTCTGCTTCATTTTTATAATATTTGCTGTTTATCCATTCTCAATACGCAACTAATACATTTAGCTCATCCAATACATTACCTTTATCATCAAGCAATTGCACGAGATATACTCCCTCACTTTTGATAGAAGTCATGTCAAGTGGAATGATTCTTGTGCGTGCTGGTACACGCATAATTTCCTGTCCGACTATATTCAAAATCCTCAAACTATATTCATATCCTTGCGGCATGTCTCCGAGGTCAAGAGTACAAATAGTCTTTGCCGGATTCGGGAAAATTGTCATGGATTTCGATAGTGCTACTATAGGATTCTCAACCGAGACAGATGTATCCGTTGCACATCTCTTTATCAAGGTTTGAGCCTCCGTAAGGCGTGCAAAATCGACTCCTATATCTCTGCCATCCGAACCATTATTCTTGAATATACTGACGGGCAAAAGTGCATAATTTCGATAATCACTATTCCCATTAGTGTAGTCGATAAATTTCACTTCTGAACTAGAAGCTGGAAAATAATTTTTACTTAAGACTGTATAATTACTATAGTTTATCGAGTCGCCACCTATGAAGACATTTTTATGGAATCGCATGCTCGCGTCCGTTAATCCTTGAAAATATCTTGCCATTGGTGCATTTCCTCCACGTGCAAAACCCGGTCCATACATTCCCTGATATTTACCCGCCGAAAGTTTGCAATTAATCAAATTATTCGTGAATTTGAAATTAAATACTGTATCGACTACCCATGTAATCGCACCGGTCTGAAACACAGTATTATGGTCAATTATCACATCTTTAGGATCGCCTAACTTTAATGAAAATTCCATCGTTAGGTCCATCGATGTTGAGATCGCCGTATTTCGCTCCGTCTATATCTTCAAATAAATTATTAGAAATTTTAATTCTTTGTGATTGATTACTCTGTGCTTGGTCATCATGACCCGAAAGCGAAATTCCGGCTCCAGCATGACGCACGATATTATTGGTAATCGTGATATCACTTACATCTGCCTGCGGAGAACCACCGCCCTCAGCACGTACGGTGAGTAATATCGCATATCCACTTTGACCGATTGGAAGATCAGCCCACGAATTCTCCAGGATATTCCCATCTAACAGTACGCGAACGCCTGTTTTGAGTTCGAATAAGTTCTTGATTGTCCAATGTGTTCCCGCATACGTAGGATGCCCTACTCGCCAACTCAGCGGCTTGAAAAAGTAATTATTCCGCACTTCGATATCCGACGGTACGAGTCCCGGTACTGCTGCCGTACCGCCACCAAAAATGATATTTTCACCGGCCGCTTCAAGGTAATTATTGATAATTTTGAAAGGTCCGGGACCGTTCGTGCCACCGATGGCATACGTGTCGAATCCAACACTGTGAAAGTCTGAGATATATGAATCAATTACGGCGGAATTGGCACAGTTGAGGACTCCGCCTTTCATGACTGTGGCGTTAGTATGCCCGTGGATGTAACAGCGGTCAATTATGAAATTATATGGAATAGATGCAACAGTATTTTGGGAGGCAGCAGCAGTTCCAATCTGCACTAACCCATAGCTATTATGTACACTTGTATCAATGGTAATTTCTAACCCAACCAAGCGATAATGATGCGCTCCGGCTTCGGTTTGAAAACATGGCAGTCCTGACAGATTGGTGGTAATTATTTTGGGCATTGCATCAGCTTGGGTTGGATACTTGCTATTACCTGTTGGGAATGTTGGACTTATACGTGTTTCCTGTTTCGGGAGCAGATTCATCATCGAGGAAGTAATAATTATCCAATCAGTCCCCGCTTTTTTCGGAAGAGTAAAGCTTCCTTTATATGATTCTCCGGCTGTAAGCACAAGGATTGTACCGGGTTGCACAGCATTTAGAGCGGATTGGAGGTCACTGTAATCACCACCGTTTGCATTCACCGTTTTGGTAGAATAGAATGAAGCATCTGGAAAACATGTCACAATACTGTTTGTGTTCGGAAGGGTAGGTTCAGTCTGCGCAAAGATTGAAATCGACGTGCATAAAAACAAAAGTGGAAATATGTATTTCATAATGATATCAAGTGGATAGAGATATATTGCAATTAAGTTGTATTGTCGTATTTGAAATAGTCGCTATAGTAATTATAGCAGTGAATATTTTATACTATAGTACTAATGTGTTGTGGATTCAACCTTTACCTGATATGTATAAATACCGCCTCATTGCACCTAATTCTTTTACAAATTCTACAGATGGTTCAAATACAGATCATTCTTACAATTATTTTTGAAAGAGTTAACCGAATAAAAAGGGTGAATTGAATTCTCCTGATCTTCTAAAAAACCAAGCGAATTCAACTCACCCATTCGTAATTCAGTGAACACTTAACTACTTATTATAGATAGAGTTGAGAAAGAAATCTATTGACGGAGATTAGTTTTTCAACGTGCCACTTTATTTTCAATTACGGGTACGGTTCGTAAATACTCCCAAATAGCTTTTAACTCTTGTTCATCAAGAGCATGTAATCGTGGCATAGCGGCGCTGAGCACTTTCCCATCGGGACGTTCGCCGGTCGTTACGGCACGCATGAACTGATCATAATTCCACTTTCCTATCCCTGTAGTAGGGCTCATCGTAATATTAGCACTGAGTGTTGTTTTGAACTGATTATCGGGGATTGGATTACCACCACCGAAATAACCTATAGATTTTTCAGGTTCATACTGATCATTTGTTTCAAAACTATTTGAGTGACATTCATAACAGCTGTAGCGGGCAGTCGCTACATATTTCCCAAAGGCGACTGTATTTTCAGGTGAGGGGGTTGCAACAGGTTTTTCATCGTATTTAAGAGGACCAAACGCGCCAAATTTCAAAAGTGCTTTAAGAAGGAAATTTGGTTGAAGACCTTGAGGATTTGCTGAGGAGGGCTGTACTAACGGTGAGTCTGATTTTAAATAAGCGATTACAGCGCCAAGATCTGAATCGGAAAGTAGTACCGACGCCATCCAAGGACCGATATATTTTCCGTGTTGGTTAATGCCTGTTCGGAGGAAATACGCAAGCTGTTCCTTGGTATATGAACCTATTCCATAAGTTTTGTCTTGCGTTATATTCTTACTTGAATATTCACCGAAAGGGTCACTTGCGGGAGCCATTTGACGTCCGCTCAGCTTATTATCGGTGCCTAAATGGCAATAAGCGCATCGCCCTTCGACGATCACTTTGCCGGTATGTAATGTGAGCGAATCCGTCGGAATTTGGATCGAGAGCGATTTGGGTGGATAACTCGGTACATCGGTAAACATCACCCACGCTACCAAACACAAAATAATTCCGATTATTGAAGCAATTACTATCCCAACAATCTTTAAAAATTTTTTCATAAAAATCCCTCGATAGTTAAAAAAACGATTATAAAATTATATCGACTGCAAACTACTATTTTTCAATGAAATAATTAAACTGATTTTTTGATTTATGAAATATTTTTAAAAGAGTTAGCGTAGTGTAAATATCTATGGATCACCATGAATATTAATATTCAAATTTATCTTCAATAGGTGGAGGTATATCTTTCGCTTTACCCGCAAGAAGCGTGTCGGCAAATACATTTGAATTGTTCGAACCAATTTTATCGACAAGATTCCTGCTAAACACCATTTGCAAACCTGCCAAGACATCGTCATTTTTGTCAACCAATGCCTGTAAATCAGCTTTCGTCCAAACCACACATCGCGATAACGCTGCTGAGCGGACACTTGCAGTGGCTGATTTGCCGGTCAAAAAACTCATTTCACCGATAAAATTATTTTCTCCGCAATGGGCTACGATATGTTCACCAACAAGTACGACCGCAAGCCCTCTATAAATCAAATACAAATTCTGCACTGTCTCGCCTTCGCTCGTGAGCGTCGTCCCATCATCAATATCGCGCCATTCTGCAATCGAGAGTAATTTTCTAAAAGTTGTAGGTGAAAGTGAATGAAATATCCGGGTGTAAATATCACGTTCTTCAGCGGAATACGAGAACCTGCTGTCACGATACAACACCCATAATTGATAAGCATTTATGAGAATAAATACTCCATTCCACATCATATCGGTACCGGCAGCCCACGGATCGGAAACCACTCTTGCCGTATAGATTATATCAAATACAGCCGCGACGACGACCAAGATACGAAGGGTCATTATATTCCGCACCGAGTAGGCTGCTGCATTGAGCAAGTTGGCTGCATTGCCAATTAACAAGCTGAGAATTGAGAACATGAGGGAGGTTTCTTTCTAAACTAATGCCGCAATATTAGGGCATTTTGAGTTCGATATGTAATTCAAAATCAACACATTTATATTCCTTTCACCCGATAAGTCGCGAAAATACGGATAATCGAAAGGTGGTGCAAGAGTAAAGATTCTTTGGAGAGATTAGGACGAAAATTGGCGTAGGAAATGGAGAGAATTTTAGAGTACATCATTACGTTAATTCAAAACACGAAGAGCGAACTTTTGATAGAGATTATTCAAAATCCCTACAAACAGGTCGCTCCTCTGGAGCTAATTTATAGCGTTTGGTTATATAATAGGCATCCCCAGCATCTTCAATCTCTCTATTCTTGGCTGCTCATCACGTACAAGCCATGCATCTTGAGAGAGTAGCTCGTAGGCAGCTTGAAAATGCGGGGCTGCTTCGACAGCTCTGTCAAGAGCTAGAAGGCATTCTCCGATTTCTTCAAAGACGTATCCATCGGGTTCGTTGATTGCTTCAAGTATTTCCAATAATTCGAGTTGGTACGCGAGCGCTTCCCTCACTTCACCGAGCAAACGTCGCATTTTGGCGGCACACCATTTGGCAATTCTTTCATCAGTCGTACGCATTCTTGCAGCAGACCAAGCAGCGTATTTTTCGAACCAACCGAGAGCGATTCGGTATTCACCCTTAGCATGATACGTCCAGCCGATATTATTATAGAGCGCGCCGAGCCAGTTTTGGGCGTTTTTGTCGCTCGACTCCTCTGCAGCATGACATGCTTTTTCATTCCATTCGAGTCCGCCTCCGTCAGGTGGCATTACTATACCCATCATGTGCGCTGCATCGACCGCAAAATAATCTAGTTCGCGGCTTGTACTAGCGAGCGAATATGCCTGCTCGAAGCAAGGAATTGACTGCGGCACCGAACCCGACGACCGGAATGCACGACCGCGCTCAAGCATCAATCTCACTCGAGCTTTGATCATCGATTCATCAATCAATTTCTCAACTTCATTGAGCGTTTTGTGCGCTTCGTCGAATTTCATTTGTAGCCCAAGTGTACGCGCTATTTGCGTCAAAAGCGATGCGTAATATTCTGTATGATCTTCTACACTGATACCGGATAAAATTTCACGAAA
The DNA here is from genome assembly GCA_016720145.1 of Ignavibacteria bacterium. Classification (GTDB taxonomy): domain Bacteria; phylum Bacteroidota; class Ignavibacteria; order Kapaibacteriales; family UBA961; genus JADJXV01. Next base: position 144,349 of record JADJXV010000008.1, read on the forward strand.
TTTTTGTTCTGTTTCCTCGGGTTTCGAGTAATTCCACAACGCGTCAAAATTTGGCAATTCATTCACATTCATTACTTTCCTCCCAAAAATTCAATAATATTTCCTGATGGGTCCACCGCTTCGAACCAATACATGTCTTCATTCATTTGCATTGGTTCTTCAAAGAATAATTCTACACCTGCTTCACGCAAATGCGCCATCATTTTGAAGGCAGAGTCCACTCCGAAGCAAAACGTTGTTCGGATTTCATTCTTCGGTCGTGGAGCAGATATTCTCCTGCCGAGCAGATACATTCCTTTCTCATCAGGCAGACTGAAATAAGCGGCAACTTCTCCCATTGGCGACCAGTCACCGAGACCCAATAATGAATTGTAAAATTCAAACGATTTCGCAAAATCGTCTGCATAAACGCTGATCATTTCTATGCCGGTAATTGTCGCTGGATTTTCCATTTTTTATCTTGATATTTTGAACAAAATTTGATTTCTGCAAAATTAACAATCCATACTGACACCTGTGTGTCAGGTGAAAATAAAAATACGTAACTTGAATTCAAAATAAATATTTGAGTCTATTGGACGAAAGAATATTATGGGTGCTAATTTATCTAACATACAGCCCGGAATAGAACATACCTTCACACTAGATGTCGAAGATTGGTATCATGGGATTCCGATTACGCAGCCGCGTGAACATCGATTAGAGTATGGAATGAATTTCTTAATGGAACTTTTCGAGCGCTCGTCAGTTAAAGTGACCATGTTTTGGTTGGGGGATGCAGCAAAGCAATATCCCGCCCTCCTCAGGCAATGTGCCGACAGCGGTCATGAGATTGGAAGTCATGCGCTCCATCATACATTTGTGTATGATTCGAATCCTAAGAAATTCTATGAAGAGACAAAAGCAGCAAAGTCTCTTTTGGAAGACATTTCGGGATGTGAGATTCGAGGGTTCCGCGCTCCATACTTTTCGATTACCCGTTCATCAGAATGGGCGCTCGAAGTACTTGCGCAGCTTGGGTTTCAATATGATTCAAGTATTTTCCCGATGCGGAATGTGCGTTATGGGATTCCCAATTTCTCTCGTGAGCCGATAATCATTGACACTCCATCCGGAAAAATCCTTGAGTTTCCGATTAGTGTTCGAGCCATCGCTAGCATGGCTCTTCCTGTCAGTGGCGGTGCATATTTCCGCCTCTATCCTTATTTTTTAACTAAACTAAACTTACAGCATCATGAAAAATTGAACCGAAGTGCGGTTTTTTATTTTCATCCTTGGGAGGCCGACCCCGATCATCCGCGAGTAGCAGTGGATTGGAAATTTCGGCTTACTCATTATGCGAATCTTGGAACAGCACGGCAAAAGCTGGTCCGATTGTTTGATGATTTTTCATTTACAACACTCGGCCGGCAAGCAAACGAATTATTTGTTCCATAATCGTTAGGTGCCGTATGTCTGAAAATCATCTTCAAGTTGTTTTCTCAATTACAACTTGCGTTATTACTGCCTTTGTAGTTCTTGCCCTTACTCCTCTTCTTGCTACTTTCCTTCAAAAACGTCACCTCTACAAAATGCCGACTACTGATCGATGGCATACGACACCGACTGTATCGTTTGGCGGTATTGCGATGTTTTTGGGATGTTGCGCCGGACTGCTCCTATCACCTTATTCTCTTGGAATATTACCGGTTATAGGAGTCAGTATATTATTTGCAGGCGGAATAATCGATGATATCATGCGGCTTTCTCCTCGACTCAAGCTCCTTTTTCAATATTTCGCAGCAGTGGTTATAGTGTCCGGCGGGTTGGTGTTTCATCTGGCGGAAAGTGAGGTTTTGAACCAAGTAATCACCGCTACATGGATAGTATTTGTCGTCAACGCAGTGAATCTCAGCGATAGCATGGATGGTCTAAGCTCAGGTTTGTCAGCTATTTCTGCATTTTTTATTGGTGTAATTTCCTTGAGTATTTCATCCGGTGAAGGTGCCTTAGCTGCCTCGCTTACCTTCGGAGCAAGTCTCGGTTTTTTACGGTTTAACAAGAGTCCGGCTCGTATATTTATGGGAGATTGTGGCGCACATTTATTGGGTTCGCTCATAGCCATATCGGCAATTTATACTGCCAACGTCACCGAACATCTTTATCATGGTGCATGGTTCGCCACTGTTTGCGTGGGTTTTCCGATAATCGACACTTCATTTGTCATTCTTCGCCGCCTGTTTCACAAGCAAAATATATTTCAAGGTGGTAAAGATCATTTGCCGTATATCATGGTCTATCACGGTTATTCGGAGTCTTCGGTAATTGGAATACTCTATTTCGCGCAGATTGTACTGATTACAGTATCACTGTTTTTGATATTCAGGTTGTAGGCGGATCTTCTGAGGGTATCACTTCCGAGTGATGCTCTCAGTGGTCGTGCAGTTCTTCTGAGAGAATCACTTCCGAGTGATGCTCTCAGTGGTCGGGTAATAATCCACACCATCAACACCATCAACACCTGACAGGTTGAAGAAAACCTGTCAGGTGGAAGAGATTGAATTGTAATGTGTTACGGAGATCACACCTATAAACCACACATGGCAGGTTTTTTCTTAAAATCCGAGTATAATCAATCTGCAACTTATTGTTTCATAACAAGTTGTTGCAAACGGCTCGTTTGAGAGACAATTTCGCATACATAGACACCTGTAGTGCAAGATTCTACCATAAATTCGTACTTTCCATACACCTCTTTTTCTTCAAATACTTTTGAACCTAGAATAGAAAATAATCGAATTGTAAATAGGGACTCTTTAATATTCGATGGTAACTCTATGATTAGTTTTCCATTGGTGAGTTTTGCTTTAAACTGGGTAATAGAAGTTTGTTGCTCATTGTCGTTGACTGCGCTAGGTGAATCCAATACAAAAAAACCTGCCTCAGTAGCCATTAATAATTGATCTTTACCGGTTTGATCGGCTACAAATTTCATCATCCATACATTTCGGTACGGATAGCTCGTCCATTGAACAGATTGGTTAGCCAATTCCCAAGTCAGACCACTGTTTTGAGAACGGCTCACAAGGCGAAATCCATAAATAATCCTTGGGAAAACGGTAAGATCTGTGTATCCCCCTATAAATAACTCATCTTCATTACCCAATGTATGGACAGCAACAGACCATAAACTCGTATCTGCAAAACTAAGTATTTTCCAAGTGTTTCCACTGTCAATCGTTCTATATAGTCCGCCCATTGTTTGACCTGAAGTATATTCAAAAAAAGTCGAAACAGCATAGCCGATTGAAGGATTTCTTCTACTAAAGACAATTCGTGGTATTTCAACAGAATTTAAAGAAGAGGTTATTACTATTTCAGCCACTTGTTTCCACGTAATACCAGCATCTAATGATTTACAAATTAATCCACCCTCACACCCTGCGAACATGATCGAACTATTAGGTATCATTGTAGAGTACAAACTGCAAATGCAGGTACTCTTGAAATAGAATCCCATGTAGCACCTTTATTTATACTCTTAAAGATTATGCTACGATTCTTATTTGCAGCATATATGACATCAGAATTATTCACATCGTTAATAATAGTCTCTGAAGGCATTGAAATCGGATAATCCCACGTTGAAACGATTTTCCAAGTATTCCCCCCGTCTGTGCTTCGTTGAATTGTCCCTAACCCTAAACCACCAGCAATTATAATATTAGTATCTATGGGATGGATAAATATATTTGTGATTTTGGGTCCGTCTGATACAAATCCAACTGACAGTGTATCCCATGAGATACCACCATCAAAAGAACGATAGAGTTTCCGATCAATACCTCCGACAAATATTGTCTTCGAGTTTTGAGGATTAGTAGCAAATCCATACGTTTGAGCGGCTATTAGTTTTCTCCACTGAGCGTTTGTGGAATTAACTGTAAATATTCCAACTATAAGTATTAAAATATATTTATACATAGTATGAGAATTATGAGTTAAAAATTAAGTTGGCGAAAGAGCATTCGCATCGGCTCATTCTAGAATGAATTATCTTAGGTACTACTTCTGCCGAAGAGAGTATCGCTTTGACCACCGAGGGCATCGCTCCGATGCGATACTCTCGGCATAGACTGATACACATCATACATAATCCCCTTCTGAGTCAGCGACACATTCATCAACCGCGCTTGAGCCATAAAAAGCACTTCCGGCGATGATTGCCCTTGATTTTGGATAAAGGATGAAGGAATAGTGGGTTTGGGAGAATGCTGCGCGTAGTGATTGTACGGCGATGTGCCGAGGAGTAGAGCGAATAGAAGAAAGTTACCAAAACGAATCACAGATCTATCCTAAAGAAAATGGTAAAATGAACTACGTTATTAGTTGAAATTGACAAAAAAACCTGACACACGTTTTACGCCTGCCAGGTTTAATTTATTGAATATTAATGAGATACTATAATCGGTTTAGTTAAAATCCCTGTAGCAGAACGAACCTGAACAAAATACACACCCGAAGCCAAATCTGAAACATTAATATCTTGTTTAGTACTTTTGGTTGATGTTGTATTGCTAACGACTGCGCCCATGCTGTTTAACAATTTGACGATAGACATATTGTCAATCCCGGATACTGTGAAAGATGTGGTGCTTGGATTGGGGGTAATACTAATACCATCGGATGATACTCCAAATTCCTCGACACTTGTAGGTGGCAAAAGATTCGGAGGCAATCCACTCTCGTTAAATACACCCCAGAAATTTTTCGGACCATCGTAGTATCCTTCTTTATATTGATGGAACCACACATTATCATCATTATCTAACCCAATCCAATTGATCATATTATCCGGAAGCGGAGAATTTTCTTTTGTGTAGGCAGTCCATTCTTTATTATCATATTTCAAAATTCCTGCTCCTCCGAGTGGACCGTTATGCGAGTACGCACGGTGGGTGGCTGTTGCAATCCACTTGTTTCCCTTTTTGTCAATCACAACGCCGTTGACGATATTATCCTTATGGAGCGGAGAGTTTTTACTGTTAAAGACTGTCCACGTAGTGCCGTCAAACTTTGCGAGTCCGGACATAAACTCGTAATACTCACCCAAAGGAGAGACATCCTTATCATTACTGAGTCCAACCCATACATCTCCATTTTCCTCAACCGCAAGTACTTTTGCTCCAGTTGTCGGCATCCCTGAGTTTTGAGGTGTATAACGAGTCCAATTTGTGCCGTCGAATTTCACCAGACCATCGGTAGTACCTACCCAAATAGTTGAGCCGGACTGTCCTACTCCTAACACATGATGGGTCGTAAGAGCAGAATTGGTAGAGTCCATATGGGTCCAGATACCGGAAATCAAATGGAAAAGGCCACCGTTTCGCCCTGCCCATACTGTGGTTGTGTTATTATCTATCACCAGAGAATTAACTTCATAAAATGGATAATTTTTATAAGTGTGAACTGTTTGCAACTTATTATCCAAGTTATAACTCACTAAATTCCTACGACCGGAGAGCCACAGCTTATTATTCTTCGTATCGAATAGCGGAGGGATGAGCAAATCACCGTACTCAGAAACAGTTCCATTTTGCCAGCGGTCTATTGGGGTATCTTTACTTGTTTTTTGCAATCCAAGTCCATTATAATACTGATACCAATAATTCCCGACAGGATCTTGCGTAATAAAAGACGGTACCCCTTCGGTCATTTCTATTTCAGGCATTAATCTCCAATTTGAACGTGTTCCCACAACATTGACCGAACATCGTACGGAAGATGAAAGCGAGGAATTAGATCCATATATTGAAAACTCATACAGTCCACTTCTCGTATAAAATGCTGTAGTGGTCACCGTAAGTGTAATATCGTCATAGGGTATATTAACAATTGATGTTGATAAAGTACCACCTCCACTTAGCATTTGTAGATTACCCTGAGTTACCCCAAGAAATATCGAAGCATCAAAACCATTCAGAATCGTAAAGCTAATCTTAAAAGTTGCCGTTTCTCCGGCATTGATGGTAATTGTTTCTTTATCGGCTTTGAGTATGAATTGACTGCGTGTAGTTTGGGCAGTGCCAAACAACAGAACAACTATTGCGAGTGAGAGTATAGTTTTCATAGATCAAATAGTAGTATAGTAATTAATAATAATAAGTTTTTAGATGTAGGCACTTTTCCACTCCCGGAATATAACAGGTAATCATGAGAATCCTCCGAGAATGTTAGGGCTGCTATGTGTTCAAGAATACCAGAACATTGAAGTAGATGTATTCAGTTGAATTTCATCACACCTGACAGGTTTTCTTCAACCTGTCAGGTGTGATGAAATTGGATTATATTGCGTTACAATGATTTTTTGTTTTCCCACACCTGACAGATTTTCTTCAACCTGTCAGGTGTTAAAGAGTTTGGACTGCAATAAGTTACGACGATTTTGTGTTTTCCCACACCTGACAGGTTTTCTTCAACCTGTCAGGTGTAAGCGTTTGGAATAATACTGTAGTACGAAGGATACTATCCGTTTGGATAGTAGGATGGTGCGAGTTTAAAGGCAAAGAATTGAAGGGGGTCGATATACTCATGCAAGCTCCATTTTAACGTGATAAGTAATAGGAAAAGAACTGGAAAATTAGTCAAAAATATTGGCGGAATGCAAAACCCGCCGCGCTGAATGTAACTTACATGCTTATCAGGTAATAACCAAAGAATATTTTGATTTATTCTGATGTTCAGATAATTTTCTTGTTTTTTGTAGAAATGCTGAAGTTACGATTTGAATTTATCGCGAAGGCGCAAAGTGCGCAGAGTGAAAGAAGTAAACAGTAAATTTATCGTAAAGAATCTGATACTATGGCAATTACCTGTATTTTTGCCGGGAATAAATTTTCTTTGAGGATTGATGATGTTCTGTCTCATATTCAATTATTGAGATGAATTGCATTACCCAAACTCATCATGATTGGGGCGAATGCTATTCGCCCCTACGGTCTTTATTCTATGTTTCACAAAAATTGTTATTGAACCGTAATTATTTCTCCCTCAAGGAACTTTTTGCGTTCTCATGAAGTTTAGGCGGATATGTTGTTCCTAAATAAGAACATTTGCCACAAGCTTTTGGCATTTTCCTCTTGATCATATCATTAATTAGAATTTCAATGAATCGTATAATTTATCTATTTCTATCTTTTCTTCTCACCGCGAGTGCGCTCTCAGCGCAGGTCGGCATCACTGTGCAAACCCGCACTCCGATGCCGTCGAAGATCTCCGATTGGCAGCGCGACCGATCTCTTTTTCAGGTAATTCTTAGTAATCCGGCCGGTGGAGCTGAATATCGCAATGCTCGTATTTCGTTTGCTATCAGAGAGTTTGGTTCGGAACGCTTGATCGCCAAGTCTCAGGATGACAGTCCGTTTATTCCACGATTTAATATCCCGGCAGGCGCATCAACGACTTTGAGGTTCGGTCCGGATATCATCAACGAACGTGCTACCACCATCGACCGAAACCTCCAAAACACCATCTCAACTACCAATAGTATTCCCGAAGGAAGTTATGAATTCTGCGTGCGCCTCTTTGACGAAACCGGCAAAGAACTCGGCGCAACGGGCGAAATATGCAGACTCTTCAATGTCGTAATCCCCGACCCACCATCATTGATTTTACCCGAAAATGCTTCGCTAGAACAGAATAATACGCTGCCAAATTTTGTCTGGACAGGGTGTGCAGTCAGCAGGAACGGTGATCCGGTACAAAATCCGAGTCGTTCCCGTGTATTCCGGTCAAAATGAACGCTTTGCAATTGATTATAATCCTGCAATGTATGAGAAAATCACCACCGCCACGTCGATTCGCTACGGTCAGGACGGTGCGTTATTCTCGATGTATCCTATGGCAATTGGCTTTGCGTGGCAAGTGCAGGCACTCACTGAACGTAACGAACCCGCGACCCGCAATGACGGGAAAAGCGAAATCTTCACCTTCCGCTTCGGCGTAAAGAAAGGAGCACTCGATGATATTTCTGATGATACAACTTTTACAGGTAATGGCAACGGCAACGGTGGCGGAGGCGGCACCGGCGGCAAAGGCACCGTATCAGACTCAAAAGACAGTAATTCCACCGACGGCAGCGGTGGAAATTCCCGCGCTTTGGTCATCAAACGCATACGGGTTGGAGAATTTACACTCGCCCTCGACCAAACACAAATCTGCAATGGTAACTGTACTTTAAATGGCACAGGGAAAATATACATCGCACTTCTCAATGACTCTATCCCTGTGAATTATTCAGGTATTACCGTCATTAGTAAAAAAGGTGAATTCTTCGCTACTGCCGTCGGAAACATCAATTCTCAATTGAATTCACCAAAAAATCTCACCTTTCAAGCATTGAAATTATCCATTTCCTCGATGACATGGTCGATTGATAAAGCAAATCTAAATGGTTCGCTGGAGCTCAATTGGGCTGCCATTCTCCTCGGGAATGGAACGAGTTCATTGCGCATTTCAGACCTCGAATTCGCGCCGAATGCAATCAAAACTGCGCTACTGCCAATTGCTTGGAAGCAAACCGGTACTGATATTGGGTTTGGTTCGTGTTTGTCGCTTGTGTTTGATACGCTTTCGTTTGGCGTGCGCCTGCAATTCAGCGAACCCACCGTGCAGTCCTCACTCTCCGGCGCAGCAGTTATACCATGTTTACTCTCGGAAAATCAACCTGTTACAGGACGATTCCGTTTACCTGTCGATCGCATCAGTAGCGATAATTTACTCCTGACTCTCACTTCCGTCAATATGCAGGATGTGCATATCGGCACACTCCCACTCAATTTAACTACCAATACGCTCCTCCTCGATCTATCAGCAGAGGCGAATTTCCCGGCTGTCTCGACATCGTCGTCGTGTTTTTATAATCCAAGTTGGTCGCATCCTCTATGGCGCGGAATTATTATTCCAACTGCACAAGTGTTGCTCAAAATGCCAAGCGGAAGTTTTGCTTTTGAGTCTCAAAATCTATTATTAGAACCAATTTCCAATGAATTAAAACTGAGTGTCAAGGGTCATGACGGCAAGAATAAAATCCTGAAATACGGAGGATTCTCCATTCTCCTTGATTCACTCTCCCTCGACCTTTGTCAAAGCACTTTACAACAATTATCCGCAGTCGGCACGCTGCAAATGGCGCAATCACACCCGAAAGAATGGAATGCGCTTGACTCCATAAAGATTGCTCTAAATTCTGATGCTACGTGGAATTGGCACGCGACAATGCTTTCTAAATCTCCGATTTCACTTCCCTTTAGCGCTGTAGCTCTCGTACAATTACAAAACGGCGCAATCGGCGAAACTGCGCCCGATGAAGGATATCTTCAATGGTCTAAAGTGCAGTTGATGACACCTGCCGTGAATCCGACAGGCACGGCGCAATTCAGCGTGAAACTACGTGCATCGAATGGGAAATTCAGCGATAATATCGACTACGCAGCATTACAGCTTCAGCCGACTATGACGGTCGATGCTATTCCCTTTACGGCGAAAGAAGCGGGTTTTGGAATCATGGACGGCAAATGGTGGAGCGGTTTCAGTGGCGGCGCAGTGCTGCCGGACGAATCAGGCATTCAGGGCGTGGAAGTCAAGCATTTACGGATAGTTGCCAGTACTCCGCTTACTATTACGAGCGAGGCGACACCAGTGAATCTTAGCGTTGGCTCGGCGATGACGTTCAAAGGGAATCTGATGTACGGCGATCTGCCAAACTCCAAATCCCGCGGACTCCACGGTGAACTCACCACAAACATTCACGCCTTTGCAGGAATCACACTGCCAATGTATTTTACTCTCAGCACGCAATCAGAATCCGGAGTTTACTGGAAAGCAAACGGCGGCGAAATTTTGAATGAAGGAATTGCCCTCACACCCGAATTTCAACTTCTCGGCGGCATCGTCGGCACAGGCTGGAATGTGCAATTGACGGGTTATGACTCAAGCGCAGTCGATATTGATGCAAATGGCGGCGCGCTCACGATTCCTACCATAACACCAAGCAAAAACTCACCCTTACAACTCAAAGCAGGACTCTTATTTACCTCGTCGAATCACCGTTTATTCCGTTTTGCTGCCAGTGCCAATCTCGAAAGCACAGGCGCAGGCACGTTCGGAACGGTATCGAATGTAAGCGGTACAATGAGCATTCTGCCGAGCTTGGGTCTCGCCCGCGGGAATGTTTTCGGACAATTCTCCATGGCAACGAAAGGCGAAAAAACGATATCACTTTCCGGCATGACACGCGCGTGGATGATGGGAACGAGTTTTGAAAATTGCACGCTTCATACTGATTTCACTGCATCGGAATCGAAAATCCTGATTGGCAATATTACCAAAAAATGGACGGCGCTTACGCTCGCAGCCGGCGACGGGCGGACAATTGCCGGCAATGACATCCGCGGCACATTTACTCCTGAATTTGAAAATGCGACGCTTGTGATTACTCCTACGTCGATGAGTTTTGCTAAAGATGTGGCGGGTTCGGTGGCTGTTGGCGGCGACTATGCTGTTGGCACGACTGCTTCGACGACGTCCGGCACTGTTACGATGCAGTCTCCGATTTGCACCAAACTCACCTATTCGCTAGCGCAATCGCCTGCGGTGATGAGTATGTACGGCGCAATGGATCGTAAGAATACGGCATCAGTCTGGCTTGATAATTTTACGGCTATTGGCGTGACGCAGCCGCTGTCGGTGCTTGCTCGCGTGAAGTCTGCTTTCGCGCTGGAGTATTCGTTTAGTGCTAAGGAAATCGCCGTTCGAATGGATAATTCCACGACCTCGCTCATGCTTGATGCATTTGCCGAAAATGGCAAGCAATCATCGGTAAAGGCGATGGTTTCGGCGGAATGTCTCGGTAATTCATGGCAGAAAGAACTCGGTAATCCGACGGTGCTGACGTGTGAAGATATTCAGCGTGTGAAGGCATCTGTGCAGCAGAATATATCTGCATCAATTTCCGGTTCGGTGTGTCTTCAAAATACCACTCGGATACTTCTCCCTAAAGGCATGAAAATCAACGTTCAAACGACGATTAGACGAAAAAACGTCGGCGGTGACATTTCCAATGATACGAAAATTGTAGTCGTTGAATTGCCATCCGACCTTGCACCGAATGACACGTTTATTATTCCGCAGCTTCCCGACTTGTCTTCTCCTTCGATTGACGGTATTCTAATTCTTCTACTTCCAGATAATCCAACGCTTGTGACTCAAATTTGTACTTCTTCCGGCAGCTTATCCTGCCCGTAAACGTTTTCCGATATTCCAATGCGAATCTTTACAATTCTGGCATTGATACTCTTGGCAAGCGTTTCTGAACTTTCTTCGCAAACGCGCCCTCAACCTCGACTGTGGACCGAATCCACAAGCGCGGGAGTGGCATTGCGTTGGGTATTTTCACCCGAGAATCCATTTCCCGACTGAGGGCTATACTGTACTTCGGAAAAAGCATGGTTCACTCGTGCAATTCCAGCCGATTGCGACCATTAAGCCCACGCTCAATGACTCCCTTCTCACAGCAAATGAACGTGATACGCTTCAAGCGCTCTACAAGAAAATAACATCCGCAAATTCCACTCCTGCCGAACGTGTTTCGCTTGCGCTCACGCTGCGACTGATGCTCTATTCCCGTCCCAAAGCATATTTCCCGGCGTTCGGTTTGCAGTATCTCGACACATCAGCCCGTAAAAATTCGCTCTATGATTATGCGGTAGCGATTGGTAATGAACAGCTTGCGACGATTCAGAATATTACCCTTCAAACGCCGACCTTGCTCGCTCCTCCTGAAAAAGTAGTAGCTAAATCCATCAACAGCGGCGCGCGTCTCGGGTGGAATATCCAAGGCATGGAAACGCGAGGAATAGCAGGGTGGAATGTGTATCGCCGCACGGGGAATTCCGGGAATTTCACGGTCGTTAAGCGTCCGGTCTTGGCACTGTTTTTTGATGAAGATTTCCCGGCTGACTTTTTATTCGAAGTTGATTCGCTCATCAATGGCACAGCGTATGAATATGCGGTAACGTCGGTCAATATTTTTGGTCAAGAAAGTGAAAAGTCAATCCCCGTGCCGCTCACGCCGACGAATATTCGTCCGCTCGCGCCGCCGATTGCGGTGCAGGCGCTCGCACAAGCTGACAGCGTCTTGCTCTCCTGGCTTCCCTCGGGTGATAGGCGAGTAAAGGGATTGAATGTCTATCGGAGTTTGCCGCGTAAAGCTGGTATAAAAATTACCGACGCGCCGCTCCCCTTCCGTGCTAAGAGCTACACCGACCGCCCGAAAAACATACCTGCGCTCATCGTCGGTTACTCACTCACGGCGCTCGACAGTGCGGGTAATGAAAGTGATAAATCGTTTGAGCATACGATCCCGGTGCCGGATATTCAAGCGCCGGACGTGCCGCAATTCTTTATTGCGCAGGGCGAACGTGGGAGAATCATGCTTTTGTGGTCAAGAAGCCAAGCCATTGATATTCAAGGATATGAACTCGAACGTAGTACTTCGACCAATGGAACTTATACATTAATTTCCAAGGTAATTCAAGACTCGAATTTTGTTGATTCGCTCTCGCCGTCTGCGGGAAAGACTGCATTTTGGTATCGTTTGCGTTCGGTGGATTTGCGCGGTAATCGTAGTGCATGGACGGCAGCGACGCTTGGCAAAATACCAGATATTATTGCGCCTCCAGCCCCTGCAATTAGTTCGATCCGCAATGGTGACGGCGTGATAACGCTTGAGTGGCAGGCAAGCTATGACAAGGACTTAATGGGATATTGGATTAATCGCACCGACGACACGCTCTACACGCCGGTGACGTTGAACACGGAATTACTCCCGCCGACGAGCGCTGCTTTTCACGACACGTCCGCACAGCCGGGAGTCTTGTATTTCTATGAAGTAGTGTCGATGGACAGCATGATGAATTATTCCACACCATCGGCGCGCATTGCCGGTAAGAGCTACGATACGCGTCATCCGGTTTCGCCGCAGATTGATTCTCTGATTGTCTCGGCAAGTGGCGTCGTCGTCACGTGGAGTTGGGGCGGCAAACCTCAGACCACCTTCGAACTCGCCGTCGAACGCAGCCGCGACGGCAAACGGTTTGTGCAAATCAGTCCGCTCATCGACACGGCCACCTCCCGCTTCAGCGACCTCTCCGCACGTGACAACGACACGTATTATTACCGCCTCCGCATCCGCAACCAATACGGCACCTGGAGCGACCCTTCGAATGTAAAGATGTGTAGGTTGGATAGGTAACTAAGTAACGTTAAAAACCTATAACAAATCGTGGTAGATCAAACAGTTTCCACAGCAAACTATCAGTGGGTTGTTTAGCTCCATAGGAGCGACCTGTTTGTAGGTAATGAATTCCAAAATATGGTTATTAGCTCCGTAGGTGCGACCTGTTTGCGTATGTTTGCGCAATAAACAGGTCGCACCGATGGTGCTACGATGGTTCTTTGGGGTTCACTCGCTACAAACAGGTCGCCCTTACAGGGCTAAGGAAGCTGAACTGTTAGTAGCTGCATCACCTGACTATCACTCACCTTCAGGTGGGTGGGATGAGCGAAAAGTGATAGCTTTAGCCAAATAACAACATTTGATGTAAGCGCATAATACACATCCAACATCCATTCTCAATGAACATCCTTGTTACCTTCCTTCTCCTGATTCTCACCGGTCAATTCGCTTTTGCGCAGAGTATTAATCTTTGCAAGTATTACACACTATCAATTTCGAATGAAACAATCGACGGTGTGACTCGCACTTTCCCTTTGATTGAGCGAGCGCACGCGCAACATGATGTTCTATCACGATTTATAAAAGCACATCCTCATCGGTATGATTATTTGATCGTCAAATACTACGACTCACTTTCTACCGGTATCACAAATAACCGCGCGCTGAATCTTGATTCTGTGTTATGTGAAAAATTGCGCGTGCATGATAGATTCACCCTCAATTTCAGCCACCTCGCACCGCCGCGTTTTCAATCCGCGCCGAACTCCAAAGCTATTTTTACGCAAGATGAATATTTCCTCGCGGCTTCACGATTTTTCTATTGCGATACGGTATTTACACAGGACACATCGATTGGAAGTCATATCTGTATAGGGATTAACGGACGCAAGAGTCTTCCTACCGATAAAGATATAACGGCACTTGAAGCATTTAGTATTGAAGCAATACTCTCCTATCTCACATCCAATACTTCACCCGCTTTCACTTCGGATTTTCGTGAAGCTATCGACACTTCACTCGCTCGCCACAAAAAACACTTTACGAGTTTTGACGCGCTTCTCCGGGATGTTCGCCAGGATTGCTACACAAGTATGATACAGAGTAAAGACCTCCGAAAAAAACTTATCCGGTATTATCAAAAGCACAAAGCGACGGTTAATTTTGTGGTTGAGAATTGAGTGATTTACGAGAAGTGCTGAATTCTCTGATACATGTCTGAATCAGGATTTGCAGGATTCTTGGATTTGAAGGATTCAAGGAGGATTTAGAGTACGGTAGATATTAGCCCGTCCGGTCGGTTGTTACAACCGACCGTCAACATATACCTATGAAACGTACTGCTTATCCGTACTTCGTATAAGTCGTTACTTCCTATTCCAACTACAAGTTACAAAACCCCAGCAACATGTGATAGCTTCACACTATCTACCATTCGATGAGACTATCCTGCATACGTTTCAGCGGCAAGTGTTGTCGTCCGGTTGCAACAACCGGACGGACGAAAATATGCGATAGCTTCACACTATCTACCATTCGAAGTGACTACTCTGCAGAAGTTTCAGAGGCAAGTGTTGATGTCCGGTTGTAACAACAGGACGGACGAAATAAATTTATAAATAAAATTGAGTTAGTGCGTATTAAACACACAAATACATGTCAAAAACAGACTATATCGACAAGGAGTAAAAGTAAAATTTCTGTCCAGTTTTAAGCGGGTCGGTACAAAGGGAAAGTATAATTTAATTAACTACAACTCTTTTACCCAAAGTTGTGTAACTTATTGGTTTACCATATTCAGAAATTAAACTATCAGGTATTGCTTTGTCGAAAATCATATAACTATGTGGTAAAAAACCGCCTTGATTAGGATAAATTCTAATCGGATATTTAGTTTCGTCTAGTGTTTGAATCAAATCACATTTTGTTTTTTTTAATTTCAAGCTTAACGCTGCAACAGTTTCTTTAGTCCACTTAAGTTCTTTTAATACTGAATCCATTTCAGGAGATGTTAATTCTATATTTTCACCTCCAATTACATTAGCAGAATACCCTGTGACTACTAAGGTTACTTTATTGCTATTAAAGAAGTTAATACATTCAGTATCTTTCAATTCAAACCATACTGTTTGTCCTTTATCTTTTGGAGAAAGTGAATCAAAATATGCTACTAAATCTGCAAATTCTTTTTCGTGAGTAATAAAATTATCTTTCATTTCCTCCTTCGTAATTAACCTATCAAAATCACCCTTAATCAGCATATGTAGTAAAATATAATAACCTAAAATACAAGTGAAAACTACAGCAAACGTAACTGCAATTTTATATAACCAAATATATAAGACATCTGATTTCATATAATTATTCTTATAAAATGGTAATCGCGTTTGTTTTTAAATGGTTCAGTTATTTCACTACTTGATTCCCGTCCGGTCGGTTGTTTCAACCGACCGTCAACAAATACCTATGAAACGTACTGCTTATCCGTGCTTCGGATAAGTCGTTACTTTCTATTCCAATTACAATTTACAAAATCTCGGCAACTTGCGATAGCTTCACACTATCCGATGTTCGAGGTGTCTATCCTGCAGACGTTTCTGCGGCAAGTGTTGACGTCCGGTTGTAACAACCGGACGGACGGGAATAAAGCTCCTTAGGAGCGACATAAACCGACCAAACCACCCTCTATTTCGCTCCGATGGAGCTTTTGAATTTTAGGACGTACTTTCTATTACTATTTCGCCCTTACAGGGCTTAAGAAATGGATTGGTGACCATCGGAAAATTTCATGCGGAACCCCTAATAATTACACCCTGAATCCTGAAAATCCTACCATCTCGAAAATCCTGATTCAGACGTTGACTTCATGCACGAAGTAGGCAGAGCCAAAGAACAGATGGCGTCCTAATCAGACCCAACCGTTTAAAGAAAACCTATTAACTCCTACAACGAATCTCCTCACTCACTCTACCATACCCGACTATTTAGTAAATTCGCGCCACAAGCGACACATATTCCCCTAACGGCATTATTTAATTCCATGAACAAAGCCCGATTAGAAGCATTCAGCGATGGCGTGCTCGCGATAATTATTACTATCATGGTACTTGAATTTAAAGTGCCGCATAGTGCGGAGTGGAGCGAACTTCGCCCGCTGATTTCGGTGTTTATAAGCTATGCCATGAGTTTTATTTTTGTGGGAATTTACTGGGGGAATCATCATCATTTACTGCACACGGTCAAGCAGGTTTCGTCGGGGATTATCTGGGCAAATATGAATCTTCTTTTCTGGCTGTCGCTCATTCCTTTTAGCACCGGGTGGATGGGTGCTACCGGCTTTGCGTCGAATACCGTTGCCGTCTATGGCACACTTCTGCTGCTCTGCGGAGTGGCATTTACCATTTTGCAAAAGCAGGTGGAGAAACGTTCGCATGACCTTGCTGCATTGCGCGAAGCATTTGGGATGTTGAAGAAAAAAGGGTTTGTGTCCGTTGTGGCATATTCATTATCCATTCCATTGGCGTTTTATTATCCAATTATATCGGGTATTCTCTTTGTAGGCGTGTCTGTTTTGTGGCTGATACCGGATAGGAGTTTGGAGAGAGCGATGAGCGGGGGGACCGCATCTTTATAATTGTAAACAATATACTTCGCGATGTGTTGGGTCAGGTTGCTACGAATCCCAACTGTGATTTTTTCCGACGTGAGCATTTTTCCAACCTGTGATTTTTCCGTAATGAATCTTTCTATTCGACCAGCTTTATCAACTCCTAAGGTTTCATACGAGAAAATACTTCTTCACTACTGTGAATCAAGCACTTTCATCAAACATTATTTCATCTGAACTGCCAATTTTATATTGAGGTTTGTCTATAGGTAATGTAAAATAAAACGATGAACCCTCGCCTTCAATACTCTCTACCCATATCTCACCGCCATTTTTTTCTAAAAATCCCTTGACCAATAATAGGCCAATTCCGGCTCCTTTGTTCTTCTTTCTTGCTTCTGAAAGAGTTTTCATTTGTGGTGTAAAAAGCCTATCTACTATTTCTTTTGACATTCCAATACCGGTATCCTTTACCTGTACTATAATCTTGTCATCCATGCTTTTTGCAGTGACCGTTATAGTACCACCCTTTTCAGTATGCTTAATAGCATTGGAAACTATATTTTGTATAATCGATATCAACATCTTACCATCAGCAAAGACAGAGGCATTTTCTTCAATTTCATGGTGTAGATTTATGGCATTTACAGAGGCAGATTCGTATAAGGATTTAATAATTTTTTCAATGAACTCATTTAGATTTATTTTGGTAGGAGAGAAGAGATCTGATGCATATTTTATTCTCGCCCATTCGACTAAATAGTCTAACATTTCCAATTCATCAACGGATGATTTGTATAGTAAGTCAAGCATTTCCTGAACATTATCCGGCTTCATTTTGTGAAAATTATCTTTCAGATATTTTGCAGTGCCTATAATAGCCGAAAGGGGGCTTCTTAAATCATGCGAAAGAATTGCCAATACACTTTCTTTGTGTGTGTTAAGCTCTTCCAATTCTTTGACATAGTTTTTAATCGCATCTTCAGATTGCTTCCTTTCGGTCAAGTCACGTAATATTTTGACATACCCGAGCATCTCACCGTCGAAGCCGATAAGTGGAAACACCAAACCATAGGCATAGAACAGGCTTTTGTCTTTCGCAATATGCCATCTGTTATCGGTCGCTCTGCCCTCTATTAATGTTGTTTCGATTTCTCTCCTCGGCACACCGTTTTCCAAATCATTTTCGGTAAAGATTAGATCGAAAGATTCGCCGATTACTTCTTCGGTTTCATAACCAAATATCTTCGTAGAGCCTGAACTCCAACTGTTAATTATGAAATCTTTATCTAGTGTAAAGATTGAATAGTCTTGCAAGCTGTCAATTATTTGACTATAAAACGCAGCCGTCGGTATGTATCTTTTTTTTAGCACTTTAGGATTGTCTTGTTTGTTTTCCATAGGGTTGGTCAATTAAATTGAAATTGTATCTACATCTATAATAGTAATTCTTGTTATAAAGATAAGGATAAAAATTTATACGTGCCCTTTGATCAAGTTTAGGGTCAGACGCTTTGAAGTAACGTAACTATTCGTTTATTCTACTACTACATTAAATTCCGTGTTACGTGTCAAATGATTCATGAAAAAATCTGCTTGATAAGATCACTCAATAATTCAAGTATCTAATCACAGAAGGGTGTTAAATAATTTTCATTGAAATTTCGCATCAGGAGTATGTTTATACTTTTAAGCCGACGGCTAACTAGATACGAAGCTGAGGGTTGTGAGTGATTTCGTTGATATTAGATGGTAATATGTGGGTGTAGGGTAGAGGTGTGTAATTATCCAAAGCGTATTGAACTAACTACAAATAATTTTCAACAACAAATGTACATAAACATGATGGGTAATTTATTCTTACCCCCATGATTGCCAATTGATTTTTATATAAAATACTTAGATTGTGGATGGAAATACTTTCTAACATTACATTGATTGAATACCTGTAGCTGAACACTTCCTCCACCTATCATCAATATCACTTTTTCTGTTCACCGAGAATCGCCGACGGTTTTGGTTTGTTCTTCTTCCATATTGCAAAACGCTCACGTACATTTTTTTCAATCATTCTTGCTGCTTCTTCGATTGAGTCGGTGACAATGACGAGGTCTAAATCGTGTCGGTCGATTGTGCCTGCATCTGCCATTGATTCGAGGAGCTTGACAAGTGGTTGATAATACTCCACTCCGATAAGAATCACCGGGAAATGGTCAACTTTTTTGGTTTGGATGAGGGTGAGTGCCTCGAACATTTCATCCATCGTTCCCACACCGCCGGGCATTACCACAAATGCATATGAATATTTAAAAAGTAAGTATTTCCGAACGAAAAAGTATTTGAATTGCACCCATGTATCCATGTATGGATTATGCGATGATTCCATTGGTAAAATGATCGCTGCACCGACGGAACGTCCTCCGGCTTCCATTGCACCGCGATTAGCAGCTTCCATGATACCCGGACCACCTCCGGTCATGACGGTAAAGCCAATTTTGGATAATTCTGCGCCCATTTGACGTGCGGATTGGTAGTAGGGGTGGTCTTCTTTAAACCGCGCCGAGCCGAACACGGTGACGCACGGACCGACAAAGTGAAGCACTCGAAACCCTCGAATAAACTCCCACATCACATTGAAAACAAAGAGAAATTCTTTGAAGCGTGATTTGGGTCCTTCAAGAAAATAACGGTCTGAATTATCGGCTGATTTCCATGCGCTATTCGGAAAATTTGGTTGGTTGTCTGATTGAGTCATAGATGAAGAATAAGAATGTTGGAACAGGTTTTTTCTATTAAGATTTTCGCCGTATTTTGCGTAACGGAATACAAATCCAACTATACAACGAACATTGAATATTTGAAATTAACGGAGAAAAAGGTAGTATGCAAGAGTTTTTTAATTTTATTGGTGGAAAATATCAACCGGCGCACAATTCAGCCACATTTGAGAACGTAAATCCTGCTAATTCACATGATGTAATCGGTACATTCCCACTATCGGATAAGTCTGATATAGATTTAGCTGTTGCATCTGCAAAGACCGCGTTTGATGCATGGCGACTGACGCCTGCTCCCAAGCGAGGAGATATCCTGCGTAAAGCAGGTGATATTTTCGAACGTCGCAAAGATGAGCTGGCTCGAATTATGACCCGAGAAATGGGCAAGCCGGTATTTGAGACTAAAGGTGATGTGCAGGAAGCAATTGATACTTGTTATTATGCTGCAACGGAAGGTCGCAGACTTTTCGGATATACGGTGCCGAGTGAGATGCACAATAAAATGAACCTTTCTTTTCGCACACCGATTGGTGTGTGCGGTGTGATTACGGCGTGGAATTTCCCGATTGCAGTGCCGTCTTGGAAAATTATTCCTGCACTTGTCTGTGGGAATACTGTCGTCTTCAAGCCATCGGATGATTCTCCTCATTCAGCGCAGATTTTTGCTGAAATACTTGAGGAAGCAGGGCTACCTTCAGGAGTGTTTAATGTAGTCCATGGCAAATCTGATGCCGGAGCCGCTCTTGTCGAGCATTCGGATGTAGCTTTGATCGGTTTTACCGGTTCGACAGCGACCGGTAAGCACATCGCATCAATTTGCGGTGCAATGAATAAAAAATGTTCGCTGGAAATGGGTGGAAAAAACGCCCAAATCGTAATGGACGATGCCAATTTGGAGCTTGCACTCGAAGGCGTCTTATGGGGTGCATTTGGTACAACGGGGCAGAGATGCACTGCGACATCAAGACTTATCCTCCACGAAAATATTTATGATGAGTTTATTAATCGATTAATTTCACTTGCAACCAAGCTGAAATTAGGAAACGGTTTGGATGATTCGACACAAGTCGGACCGGTAATCAACGAACGTCAATTAGCTAAAATACAGCAATATATATCGATCGGTCGTGAGGAAGGTGCGCTTTGTATTTTGGGTGGTGATCGTGACACGAATGGCGAATTAGCGCATGGAAATTTCTTCAAACCAACAATTTTTATTGATGTTTTGCCAACAATGCGTATATTTATGGAAGAAATTTTCGGTCCTGTGCTATCTGTAAGCAAAGCAACGTCGTTAGAGCATGCAATTGAGCTGGCAAATACGTGTGATTATGGGCTCAGTTCATCGATTTATACAGCTAATGTCGATGCTGCTTTTCAGGCGATGAGAGATATTCAGGCAGGCATCACGTACATCAATGCTCCTACTATTGGAGCTGAAGCACACATGCCATTTGGTGGAATAAAAGGGACAGGCAACGGACATCGAGAAGGCGGCTGGACAGCATTTGAGATATTTACGGAATGGAAGACCGTATATATCGATTATTCTGGACGGCTTCAAAAAGCTCAAATTGATAATCAATAATGTAACAATTGAATACTAATAGTATTTGCATACTATAATATTTTTTTGACGAATGACTGTAAGGATTTTTACACATCATTTGTCTTTTCTCTAAACTACTAAATAGTTTTACAATGTCTTTATTATCATCGATAACTACTTCAGTCCTCACTCGCGAACGCAAGTCGGACGAGTCGACGACCATTCAAACGAACGAAGACATCGCCCTCTTCGAGCGCTTTATGGTTGGCGACGATACAGCAGCGATACTCTTATTTAAGAAGTTCAACCGGTCTATTTTTCTATATGCTGCCAAGCTTTTAGCAAATAGCGAACAGGCAGAAGATATTTGTCAGGAAGTGTGGGAGCGGGTAATTGCCCTTCGAACTAAGCCACGTCAGCTTATCAATCCGGCAGGATTTCTGTTTACAATCACTCGAAACTTATGTTTTAATCAATTGCAGATTCGTAAGAGAACGGTGAGCTTGGATACAATTGAGGAGCGGCATTTACCTTCGGCTATGATACCGGGCATGACCTCAACTGAAGAATTGGTAATGACAGCACTGGATGCTTTAAAATTTGAAGATAGAGAATTATTAGTACTTAATATGTATTGCGGATATAAATTTGACGAGATAGCGACATTGTTAGAGCTTTCCCCCGGTGCGGTTTGGACCCGCGCTTCACGCGCCAGAGCAAAATTACGCGAGATTATCACTAAATTATCCCTACCATTATGAATACAAACAACCACCTTTTACTCGATGAATTTCTTGAGGGTAAGTTAACATTATCCGAGAGAAAAAAATTCCTTACAAAGCTCGAGTCTGATTCAGATTTATTACGATTGGTCGAGGCCGAGCGTGTCATCAAGCAATCAGTTATCTCAGACAAACATGAGCTAGATACAGTCGATCATTCAGCTACGTATTCTTTTCTCCTTGCAGGACTTGCCGCATCTTCTGTGGCAGTTGCCGGAGCAAGTACCAGCGCAACTGCAGCCACAAAAACAACGACTGCCAAGTCAATAGGATCTTCTTTTTTTGGAGGAAGCAAATCAGCAATCCTCTCCCTCACCGTCTCTGTTGTCGCATCTACAGCAATTGGAGTAGCTACCTATCAGCTACGAAATTCTAACAATGATCAACCTCAGCAAGTAGAACCTATTCGTAGCAGTAAAATTATCCCTGTCCCCGTTCTGAATGAACCACGAAGTCCTGTAGTTGCACTACCAGACTTACCACCAAAAAAAGGAATAACACAAAAACAGAATAAGTCAATTGTTAAAAATGGCAACAAAGAAGTATTTCATGATATTTACGGAGATGTGATAGAATCTACGAGTAATTTAAGTAAAAATCCGGCACCTAAATAAAAAGTAAAGTGTTATTTTGCGTTGATGGAAAGTACATCGGTTTGATAAATTAAGAACGCAAAATCATGAGAAAAGTAAACCTTACAACGTATATTAGATATAAATTTGACAACCTGTTATCTCGTGGTGTTGTCACATTAGTAGTTGGACTATTCCTCCTCTCTGTACTCTTCGTCATCGTTATTGCTGTAATTGCAACCCTCCTTCAAGTAGAAATCGGCACAGACCACCACCAAAATGGATTTTTATCTCTCTTCTGGTCAGCTCTCATTCACTCTCTCGACGGCGGAGTCATCAGTACCCAAAACGGCTCTTGGCAGTATATTGTACTCATGTTGATGGCTACTCTTGGCGGGATGGTATTATTAAGCATTCTTATAGGTGTGCTCAATAGTGGGATATCAAAGAAATTAGATGAACTTCGCCGAGGACACTCACTTGTCATCGAAGATGGACATACGATCATACTTGGATGGTCACCTCAAATCTTCTACATAATTGCAGAGCTCATCACCGCAAATCAAGGGAAAAAATATGCTTGTATTTCGATTTTGGCAGAAAAAGACAAAGTGGAAATGGAAGATGAAATCCGTATGAAGCTGGGTGAAACCAGCAATACGAAAATCGTCTGCCGACGTGGCAATCCTATCGATCTCACCGACCTCGAAATCATTAACCCTCATACAGCAAAGTCAATTATCATATTACCACCTGAAACGGATGATTCCGATTCTCAGATGATAAAAATGATATTGGCTATTACCAATAATCCTCATCGCAGACCCGAGAGATATCATATCGTGGCTGCTATTCGTGACCCGAAAAACCTTGAAGTGGCACATCTTGTCGGTAAAAATGAAGTGTCAATTATCCTTGTCGAAGATGTTATATCCAAAATCATTGCTCAGACGTGTCGGCAGCCGGGGCTGTCGGTCGTTTTCAATGAATTACTTGATTTTAAAAGAAATAAGCTCTATTTTCATGAAGAGATTTCACTCGTTGGGAAGCCATTCAGTAAAGCACTTTTTGCGTATCAGCAAGCTACACCAATCGGAATTCGATATGCTGACGGTCGAAGTCAGCTCAATCCTCCTCTCGAAACTCGATTAGATCGCGGCGATATTCTTATTCTTGTAGCAGAAGATGAGCTGAAATTACTCCTTACTACACAGTCTGAACAAATTATCGATGCTGCAGTGATCCGAGAATCTGTTGCAAAACAGTCTCTACCGGAACGAACACTCATCTTAGGATGGAACAGGCAGGCAATTACAATTATACAAGAACTTAATAATTATGTGTCTAAAGGTTCACAAGTACACATTGTAGCCGATGCTTCCGACGCCGAACAAATCATATCTGAAGAATGTGTTAACCTTGATAATCTTATAGTTACATTTAAAAAGGGTGATTCGAGTAGCCGCCGAACACTCGATAGCTTGAATTGTCAGACGTATCATCATATCATAATTCTCAGTTACTCTAACCGCAAAAAAATCCAAGAAGCTGACGCTCGTACTATATTCACACTGCTTCACTTACGAGATTTGGCTGACCACATGGGGCATCCATTTACGATGGTAAGTCAAGTACTTGATGTACGTAATCGTGAGTTAGTAAATGTGACTCGTGCCGATGACTTTGTCGTCAGTGACAAGCTCAATTCTCTCATGCTTTCTCAGGTATCCGAGAACAAAGATTTGGCACATGTGTTCGAGGATTTGTTCCGTTCAGAAGGATCAGAAGTATATCTCAAGCCGGCGAGTGACTATGTCGATCTGCGTAAACCTGTCAATTTTTACACTGTCATAGAGGCAGCCAGACGTCGCGGAGAAATCGCACTCGGCTGCAGACTACTCTCTCGATATGATGAAGATGCACTCGAACAAGGTGTGATAGTCAACCCCGAAAAATCCAAGCTCATCACCTTCTTCGAAGAAGATAGAATCATCGTTCTTGCTGAGAATGATCATTAAACAGTAGTACTCTTACTACATGATATTTCATGCAATTAGCAATATTATATTTTTTTGCATAGCTCCAATCATTCTCTTCCTCCCAATATTAATATTCGGTCAATCGCCACATTATCGTACCATTCAATCCAGTCGCAATTGCATTCACGTCTGATCTCATTTAGCTTTCACATCATGTGTATTGGCTGGCTGCTTTGTTTGTTTTTTGTCGAGTGTATGCTGAAATTTTGTCGATTGGCTCGGAGTGAGTATCGCAGAAATATCTTTTTCAAAGCTTGCCGCTTGAGCTTTGATTACTTTGTCGGTACCTTCCTGATTGTTTTTATGGATAAGATTAATAGTATCCATTTCCTTCGAATGTGCTTCGACTATTGGTCGTACTTTCGTCACCTGATCATCGGTCAATGTGAGATCCTTCGTCATGATTTTCATACGTTTCGTAACATCAGGAGATTTACTACCTTTAAATTTCTTGGTAAAGAGAGAAACTGCTGAAAATATAACACCTGCCGCAGCTACACTCGAAGCAGCTATAATAGAAATACGCTTGGTATCCATGAGAGATTCCTTTGATAATTGTTGAAACAAACTCTGTATGATGCAAAATTACACCTCAAGCCGCATCGCTGTATTACACTTCAATTACAAAGTGTTATAAGATTCACACATTCGGAGTTTGTCTAATTGTGGGTGATAGTGAGGGCTTGTCAGACGTACGTAGTAAAAGATAATAGTTACATCATTTAGTGATAAGAGGAACCGGTAAAAACTCCCGTTGTAGTATTCTATTTTCATATCGATTCCCGTTCATTTCAAAAAACGTATTCCCTCTTTCTAGAAAATGATGAGTATGGTAGAATCGAAGAGCACGTTCGTTTTCATGAAATACCGTGAGCCAGACACAATCGTATCCCATTGCTATACATTCAGATACTGCATGATTCAGAAGCGCACTTCCTATGCCTTGCCTGGTGAAACATTCAAGCAGGTACAATACTGAAATCTCTGCTCCATTGAATCCTTCAATCGGTGGTTCATTCTGCACGTTAATTTCCACACAACCAATGATATGATGTTCTTTTACAGCAACATACATATAAGTGGATTTATTCTGAAGAGTTTGCAGTACTTTGTCCGGCGTAAAAGCCGACAACACATAATCCGAAAACTCTTCTCGTATTCCAACAGTCGCATACGTGGCAATCCACACCTGCTGAAGTAATACAGCGAGATTTTTCGCATCTTTGAGGGTAGCTTTCCTGATGTTGATATGTTCCAACTTATTCATTCTGAATCAATTATAATACATAACGTATCAACATATTACTTATGAATTTCGATCATTTTCACAACACGTTCGGAGGGTGTCTGCAATACTAGAAAATACACACCCGAGTTATATCCGGCTAGATTTGTCTCTAATCGTTGCGATCCGGTACTATTCTGGCCTTCAACAAGTATCGCAACAGTTTGCCCAAGTACATTCATGAGAGATAGAGTACTTTTGCCGCATTCACCGACCACAAATTCTACTGCTATATTTTCTTTGATAGGTTGAGGTATAATTGAAGTAATTGCCGAGAATTCTCCTGATCGGTAGAGACGCACCGAGCCGTCGGTACACACACCCTTGAGACAAAATCTTCCAACCTTGTCCGATAGAAAAACACGCCCACCAATAGATGTGTATTTTGTTAATTTTACATCAGTTACCGTATCATTGCCAAGCCCTGCATAGAAGCGAAGTGTCGTAAGAATTGGAAATGAATCCTGCTCAAATGGAGCAATTAGACGGATACTCCGTACGCCATTTTCAACTGTGTTTTCTAAAATTCCATTCATAATTGGCACTAGCAAGGAAGCGTTAAAACTAAGTGTCATGTCGAATTGTTCGGTTAATGATTCGCCAATCATCTCTGCACTACTGAACCGTATCGGAATTTCAACAATTTCACCGGGATATGCGCAGGCATCCTCGACGCTGAGAGTAGCTTTGCCGACATAGACAATTATTGGATCAGAAAGAGCAATACATCCGTTAGAGTCTTTAATTCCAAGCGTATATGAACCACTTTGTGTGGCAATGATCGAAGAAGTTAGTTCACCCGGGATATACGTTCCGTCTCGGTACCAGCTAAATTCAGAAACAGGTACCGTCGAAATAGAATAAACTGTATCAGCTGATAGTGAGAGAATTGGCTTGGGCGGAAGCGCAAACACTGCCACTCGAACACTGTCGGTACTGATACACCCAAATTCATTTTCAAGGATGAGGTGATAAGTGGTTGATTGTGCAGGATATGCGAGTGGATTTGGAATATTGGTCGCACTGAGTCCAATCGACGGTGACCAAGTGATTTTGGCAGAAGTTGTACCGTTTAGTCGTGTTGTATCTCCGAAGCAGATTGACGTAGAATTACCCGCCTCGGCTATCGGTAAAGGGTTGACCTTCACCGTAAAAGTATCAAAAGCAGTACATCCATTTGAATCGATGACAGTGAGCTTGTACTGTGTAGTTGATAACGGTGAGAAGACAGGCGCAGGAGTTCGTATATCAGAAATACCGATACTTGGTGACCATAAATACTCATAAGGCGGCGTACCATTCTTCGCTTCTATATTATAGAGAAATAACGAATTACCTTCACAGAGCGAGTCGTCTTCTCCTATACTGATTGTCGGCAAATTATTGACTTTTACTACGATACTATCATAGCTTGTACAACCGGTAGAATCGGTCACAGTTAATGTATAAACGGTAGTTTGCGTAGGTGATGCTATTGGATTAGGAATGGTAGAATCACTTAATCCATTACGTGGTGACCATGAAAAGATTCCTTGTCCTGTTGCTTGTAATTGCACTGATGACCCCATGCATACTGCTGTATCAATGCTGGCAGAGATGTTCTGCGTAGGATAGACGTTTACCCACATTTGCGCTTGAGAAGTGCAACCTGTTGAGTCTGTGACGGTTACAGTATAGAACGTACTCACGGATGGACTAGCTTTAGGTCTCTCGGAAGTTGAATTATCCAATCCAAGTGACGGACTCCACGAGTATTTATAGGGTTTACGACCACCTACAGCAGTTCGACCAATGACAGCGACTCCTCCCAAACATATAGTAGTATCCTTCGAAGATTGTACAACGACCGGATCAACATTGCCTTCGGGTATTGTCAATCCTATTCTCGACTTTCCGGGTAATCCGGACTCAGCTCCCCATGGATCATTAAACTGAATATTAATTCCTGAATTGCCACCCTGTAAATCTGCGATAATACTATCTAAAAGGTTCTGATTTTTAACCCCAATAATTCCGCCACTTCCACCGCCACCCGAAGCATGAATATCTGAATTATTATTATTTCCCCCACGGCTGCCGTGTGCCTCTATTCTCACCGGAGATGCCATACGTTCTATATCCAACACCACACTTCCACCTGCTCCGCCGCCGCCTGCACCATCATTGCGAGATGCTGTAATATGTTCTAACCCATTAGCAAATATGGTATTCCCACGACCGACAAGGACTCCGGCTTTGATGATGACAATTCCTCCACCGGCAGTGCCATTCGTCGCGGCATTATTATTTTGATGTCCGCCACCTCCCCCACCTCCCATAAATATTTTTGGATTTCCACCGATGTATTCGAGACTTTTACCACCTACACCTCCATTAAGTACACTTGCGCCCGATCGGTATTGCGCGCCACCCATTCCACCACTCGATCCGTTTCCACCGCCACCGCCACCCGAATTATGAGCATTACCGCCGCCGCCGCCATTTGCTTGCGCGCCACGACCTGCAGTCTGACGGGCAAAGGGTAAGACAATTCCCTCACCTTTTCCACCGGCATGATTTTCTGTAATATCGGATACATAATCATATATGTCGTTCTCACCACGAGAGACGGGATTAGTATTTCCTCCGCGAAACCCCTTGCCGGAGACATCTATCGAACTCAATATATCCACCGCTGCTGATGCTTCAAAAGCCAAAACTCCTCCTGTCGAACCATTCCAAGCAGGGGCAGTGAGTGGGGCACCTTGTACCCAAGCGGTGATATATCTTGGCACCTTTACAAGCTGTACTGCTCCTGTCGGATTATAGTTCTGAACAAGCAAGTATCTTAGTCGTATGGAAGTTGGGGTGACTGATTCGATTGTTACGAACTCGAAATTTCCTGCTTCTCCAATAGCGGTAATGGTACCAAAATTTGTTGAATTGGTGGTATCAATTGTAGCTCCCTGCATTTGAATAATGATTGCCCGATCTCCAATAGAAAACCCTGCACTCGAAACGACATTGATCGTTTTGGTACAGTAATCAATCGCCGTTACTTTTGCATAACTGTTTATAACACCTGAAATTATGGTCGGTGGTTGCGCAGAGACGGGAATGAATGAGACAAGTAGAACTAATAATGCAATAAGATAATTCATTTTCAACGTCGATTCTCGAATAATAAATAGTAATTCAGCTGCAAATTACCACTCTGTTTATAATCTACAAGAAGAAAGAAAATGGCTTTCTTACTATTTTTGAGGTTCACGAAAAGTTTGCTACCTCCTCTCACATTCAAACTCTCTAAAAACTCTGTGAAACACACTGGGATGCTGGTTACCTCAAAGTGTCACAGAGGTAAGAGACACCGTTTCTCTCTTACTTACGATGGAAATTTGTTATCTCTCAATAATTGCCGGATAACCGGAGAAAATAATATTCCAACACTAAAACATTGAAAAATAATTAACTTATGACAATTCATACTGTATAATAATCTCTACGAATTGTGAATGAATTCTGAAACGTATTGACGTACATTCAAAGCTACATGATCATTTCTATCACTTGATATCTATTTCAAATTGCAATGAATAAAGTTTCATGATTTGCTTAAATATCATTTAATTTATACGTTGTATATTGCGCTGTAATTATTCAACATTTTATTTATTCAGGAGAAAATATAATGCGTAAATTCGCAGCAGTACTCGCGGTCATTTTTGCAGTCACAGTATCAGTCAATGCATTTGCAGCTGACAAGCCAAAAGGTGAAGTTAAAGCAGCAAAAGTTGAAGTAAAGGAAGCTAAAAAAGCAACAAAAGAAGCGAAACATGATATGAAAGAAGCTAAAAAAGACGTAAAAGAGGCTGTGAAAGCCGGTGACAAAGCAGCCGTTAAAGAAGCGAAACACGATATGAAAGAAGCTAAAAAAGACATAAAAGAAGCGAAACATGATATGAAAGAAGCTAAAAAAGACTTGAAAGAAGCTAAAAAAGACGCTAAAATGCCTAAATAAT
Source organism: Ignavibacteria bacterium (assembly GCA_016720145.1). GTDB lineage: Bacteria > Bacteroidota > Ignavibacteria > Kapaibacteriales > UBA961 > JADJXV01. The sequence continues at coordinate 174,234 of JADJXV010000008.1, forward strand.
CCTCTCGGTCAGAATAAATAAAAGCGTGATTGAACCATTCAATCGCGCTTTTTTAATTTGAATTCCTTTCCCAAATTTTGCCAAACCTATTTTTCCCTTTCCAAAATCAATTTTCTGTGCTATTTTGCCGAAAATTAACAGAAAATAGTCAAGTTGACTATTGCAATTACCGAACATTCTCTACTCTCCTATGGCTATTTTTAGTACGTCCAAGCTTGTCACTATAGAGCGTCACTTTGCCGAAGAAGAAGATCTCCACCCCGAGGCTACCGGTGAATTCTCCCGCCTACTCAGAGACTTAACTCTTGCCATTCGAATGATCGCCCGAGATGTACGGCGCGCCGGACTCAATGATGTCCTCGGCCTGACCGATATGCATAATGTCCATGGCGAACAAGTCAAAAAGCTCGATGATTACGCCAATGATATTATATTCAGAGCTATGGATCATGGTGGACATTTGTGTGTCATGGCTTCCGAAGAGTCTCAAGGCCTCATTCCTATCCCGGACCATTACCACAAAGGAAAATATGTACTCGTGTTTGATCCTTTAGACGGTTCATCCAATATCGATGTGAATGTCACTATCGGGACTATTTTCTCCATTTATCGCCGTCTAGAACCTAATGCAACCACTGACGGCACTTTAGATGACGTTCTTCAACCAGGATACAAGCAAGTAGCAGCAGGATATGCAAGTTATGGAAGTTCTACCAATTTAGTCTATACCAGCGGTCATGGCGTCGATGTCTTTACGTTTGATCAGACAATCGGTGAATTCCTGCTGACCAATGAAAAAGTGCGAATACCAAACAAGGGTACGTATTATAGTATTAATGAAGGTAATTACCACAAATGGGACAAGAACCTGCAGCAATATGTCGATTACCTCAAAAATGACTATCCAGATAAACCTGCCTATTCTCTTCGTTATATTGGCACTGCCGTCGCGGACGTCCATCGCACATTGTATTACGGTGGTATCTTTATGTATCCGGCTGACCGAGCATATCCCAATGGTAAATTAAGACTTATGTACGAGCTGAATCCTCTCTCGATGCTAATAGAGCAGGCAGGAGGACGCTCGACCAATGGCTCTGACCGTATTCTCGACCTCACACCTACCAGCATTCATGAGCGTGCACCTGTCTTTCTCGGTAGTCCGGATGATGTGCTTGAGGCGGAAATGTTTCTGCAAGGAAAGCATCCTACCCAATTATAATTTTACAACTCTATTATTCTTTATGAAAGGTATTCGATGAAAATTGATTTTTCAGGAATTATCCAAATGTTCCAAATGGAAGGCTTTGTCGCCTTGGGCAAGATCAAACATCCCGCCTCCGATTCAATTGAAAAAAATCTCGATCATGCAAGCTTTGTCATAGACTTGCTGACCATTCTCGAAGAAAAAACACGTGGAAATCTCACCGATGCCGAACAGCGCCTGATGCAATATTCACTACAAGACCTGAAGCTAAACTACGTAGCCGAGTCAGATTCTGCCATCAGCAGTCCATCTAACCCCACAACGTAATGAATACGATTGCTATTTATGCCAATACCAACAAAGAGCAAGCTATCTATTGGTCATCACGGGCGTTGCAGTTTCTCCGAACGCAAGATGTACGGTGTATTATTTCTAATACCTTAGCCGAATTTCTATCCGATGATAGTACAGCAAACGTCGAGAAAATCTCTGTCGATGAATTTGAGAAATTTGCCGATGTAGTCGTGTGCTTTGGTGGCGATGGTACGATGCTCTCTGCCGCTCAGAAAATTATCCGCGGAGATATTCCACTCATGGGTATTAATGTCGGAAAATTGGGTTTTCTAGCTGAGTTTTCGGTGACAGAATTAGAAGAATCTCTTCTCTCACTCATCAACGGTGATTATCGAATTGTCGATAGAGCTATTCTTGAGACAACGTATAAGGATGAAACGATGTACGCATTCAATGAATTCGTCATTGAAAAGTATAACTCCTCCAAAATGATCACCATCCGCGCCTCGGTCGATGGTCATTTAATCGCCGATTATTCTGCTGACGGTATTATTCTTACTACTCCAACCGGTTCTACCGCGTACTCACTTTCCAATGGCGGTCCGATTATCGCGCCTTCTGCCGAAGTCTTCTGCATTACACCAATCGCTCCCCATAGCTTGACTCTTCGTCCCCTCATTATTCCTGACAGCTTGGAAATCACCCTCGAACTGATATCATCGGGAAGTAACGCACTCCTCGTCGCCGATGGACTGATTCAAAAAGAACTTACGACCGGTGAAAGAGTATCGATCAAGCGCTCTTCTTTCGGCGTAAAACTAATAAAGCATAAAGATACAACGTATTTTGAACTGTTAAGAAATAAGTTATTGTGGAGTGCGGGGGCAGGAGGGTAATTCATACATGAAAATGAAAAGTCTATTAACGTATCTCTATTCAACACATCCATCACAGTTAACCTATATCATTTCTATTTCTAATTTAAATTCTACCTCTATGAAAACACTACAATACATTTTGGTATTTTTTGTTGTTTGCAGCATACAAACCTCTGCTCAATTCACGATGAGTGTTGGTCCATATATCATGCCGAAGTATGGAATTAATATTTCAGAACGTCCCTATATTACTACTAATCCAAATCAATATCCTTACACGTTCATGACTGCACCGACTGAAAATGATGCTTCATTCGATATCGATTTTGGCTTGTCTGGGCGTATCCACTTGAAGGACTTAAAGTTATCAGCAATTTTCGACGGTGGTTACAGCTCGACTAGCTCAATTCTAAAATACGTAGATGACACCGATGACGAATATACTTTTATTACAAGAGTAAATTATGTGAATATAGCTTCAATGTATAATTCCGGCTGGTTCCTTATAGGAGTAAATTTTGGAATACCTATTTCCGGTACCACAAAAAATCTTTCAGAAACGACCGAAATTGAAGCAAGGCCTGAAGATATGAGAACCAAAATTGAGTTTCGGTTAGGTGGAATAATTCCTATTATGAAGCATTCAACAGGCAGTATGAATGTGGTGTTTTTAGGGAATTTTATGTTCACAGGGCTTTATGGTGATAACCTGTATGACAATTCGAAATATTCCATTATCCAACACGACAATCTTACAAATCCTCGGGTGTGGACATTTTCACTAGGAGTCAATTATTTATTTACAATTCTGGATAGATAGTCATCTACAACTCATTTAATAGAATGCGCTTATGAAATTAATTATATACTGTGTAGCATTTATCACCGCTACGGGCTCGATACTTTCTCAGACTACGTTTAGTTTTGGTCCATTATTAGCACCTAAAATTGGTCTAAATCTCTCTCCTCAACCTAATTACTTACTCGAGGATTCGTTACTCGGAAGCAGGTATGTGAAGGTTGAAGGACAAACATCGTATGACCTAGATTTCGGAATATCTCTCAAAATGTACTTAGAGCATCTCAAGACAACCCTATTTTTTGACGGTAGCTATACAACTACCAGCAATTCTTATACATTAACTGATGACAATGGCGAACTTCAAGACTACACAACGAAAGTTCACTATCTGACTATCTCACCCAACTATACGACAAATTGGATTTTCTTTGGACTCACACTAGGGCTCCCTATTTCCGCTTCAACGACCAATACATCAGGTTCCTTTAGTAGCGATGCCGAAAATACCGACGATCTGAGAATGAAAGCAGATTTAAAGTTTGGCTGCTTGTTCCCGATCGTAAAAAGCAGTCTCGGCGAACTCGATCTCCTATTGACGGGCGGTTTAATGATCCCTCCTCTTTTTATGGATGATCCTTTACCTTCTCAAAAGTACGTGGTACTCGAATATGATCAAAATTATAGTCCGCGAATATTTTCTTTTTCCGTCGGTCTCACTTATTATTTCAACATCTTAACAGTAGATTAATTGTTTATAATACCAAAGGAATCACTTTACGGTAAAATTCCAAATATTCACCTCATGAAATTCTTGCTATTGATTTTGTTTAGTAGAATTTCTTGTACATTTGAAGAAGAGCTGTGTAATAGGTACATTACTACCTCCAAATTTTGAATGAATTACATTGATAAATACTGTTATTGAGTAATGCAATGAGATTTTACCTCCTTCAAGCTTTCGCGATTCTGTTTATCTCATCACAGATACATGCCCAAGCTCCACAAGAAATTCTCTCAAAAGCATATTCCAAATGTCAATCGATTACTCATGGCAAATATTCCTTGGTAGTTAGAAAAAAGTACATGACGGTGAAAGATACTTCCGTTGTTGCAATCAACACCACATTTCAAAAATATCCCGCCGATACTGTTCATCCACTTTTGTTTCACTCCACAGAATCACACAACAACGGTTATACAATCAGCATTCTCTACACCGGTAAAGAATTTGTAAGGATATTCCCACATGATAGCACTGCTGAAATAATGCAATCAACTCGATGGGCGACGAAAATTCAGTCAAGCATTCAGAGTTTTTTCTTTTTCCGTCCGCTTACAGATGTGAAAAGCGCACTTCTTCAATACGACACCGCTGACATACATTATTCAATTAGTTTCAAAGGGATGGATACGCTACGTAATGAACCTTGCTATGCAATAAATGTGATTGAGATTCCTGAACTTGACTCTACGAATCCGATAAGTGTCATCAAAATAGTCTATCGGTATTGGATACGGACAGACAACTATCTTCCAATCCGCTATATAGTTGATTATGAAGCTGTTATGAATAATGACACTCTACACCAACACGAAGATTTTACTCTTACCTCATCGACATTCGACACCACGATTGATAAAGCTCCACTATTACTTTCCAATGATACGACAGCTCCCGAATGGACTTTAAATACAATTCATAATGATACACTGACTCTCAAAGATTTAAAAGGCAAGCTTATACTTCTCGACTTTTTTTACCGTTCTTGTGCACCATGTTTACTCGCTATGCCGGGGATGCAATCGCTCCACACTCGATATCATGATTAAGGTCTGCGTGTCATTGGGGTGAATTCGGTGGATAAATACGATGATGAATTTCGTAGCTTTCTTCGTAAAAGTGGTGTGAAATATCCTATCGCTTTTGCGAACAAAGACATGTCTAATTCATACCGTGTCTCCTCCTACCCTACGATGTATCTGATTGATACACAAGGCAATATCATTTATTCTCAAGTAGGATACAGCAAACATCATGAATCTGCTCTTGAAGAGATAATTGTGAAGAATTTACCAAAAAAATGAATGCTTTGTGATGCAAAGTTGCTTTGTAACTTTCCTAAACACAACTATTCCGCTTCTACTATATATACCTCGTGTAGGGAGCTCACACAATATTTCGCATGGACATTTCCACCCATCTCCTATAATTTATTCGCTCTTCAGTCATTTTCTACTACGTTTCCATACTTCCTTCAGGTAACTTTCTGCTAAGTAAATCCGCTCCCTGCCCTTTATTACTGTATATTGTGGCGATGAAAAATGATATTTAAAAAAAACGTTTAACAATACTGCCGCATTAATAGGGTTATCAACCCACAATGAAAAATTCGATGGTGAATTAGAAAAAAATTGGAGTCCGGATACCAAGCAAAAAAACGGGGCGTTTCCGAAAAGCCAAATGAGTAGGATATATATATGAGAATACCTCTATGATAAAATTCAGTCGCTTACTATTTTTGAGTGTCATTACTTTGTCTGCATGCTCGACAGACCCTGCAGTCTCTACCGTCAATGATAGCTTTACTCCGCCGACCACTTATTTCTACAAAATTGACGGTATTTCGAATTCAATAAGTGCAGATGCACCCAAGGCATCGCTCTTTACAGGAGACTTCCGACTTTCCAAAAACTTTCCATTTGGAGGTCAAAGTGAAACGCATGTAAGTTTACATCTAGTAGCACTTTCATCTTCAACTGTAGCAAATACTTTATCTGAAGGGAGTTATACATCAATTTATCTAACAAAGCAAAACAGTAACAGTCCTGATTCTGCGATGCTCACGCTTCAAATTCTCGGGAATAATGCCAACCCAAATGCTGTTTATGAATTAATTGCACAAGGCGGAAGAGTGTATCTGAGCAAGAAAAATGGTATTCTGCGCTTTACAACTGATGGGAAATTGACTGCAAGCGGCCTGAACTCGCAGCCACCCGGCGATGCACAAACACGAACGGTAGAATTCAGCGTTGAAAATGGTGTTTCGTTTTAAGTATAATATTCTTATCTGTCTTTGATAAATAATACTTCGTAAGATTACTTCAAAAATACAACTGCCCTCGATTATACAATCGAGGGCAGTTTTTATGTGTGATGCTGTGTAACAAATTCACAATTATTTAGAAGTTTTATATCCTCACATTTGCCATGATATCAATCTCTGTATCTGACGGTAACTCAGTGAAACTTATCACGCTTACCATAGGAATGTTGTGCGGATCATGCGATAGAAATACAAACGTATCTGCGCTGAACATATCACCAACGGCGAGTAACCTGAAAGTGTGATATCGTCAATTGCTCCAGATAAATTCTTTTGTACATTTCTTAGTACTTCAGGCGCGAGTCCAAGCGTCTGACTTGCAATTGCCTGCCCGCCGTTTTGAAGTGCGTTTGTCATGATTTGTTCGAGTTGCGTTTCGAGTGATATCTAATGTATCACCCCATTCTGATCCTGGAATAATTTACGGATTGTCTCGCTCAAGCTGTGGCGGACGTATTCGGTGAGCACATCGACATTCTTGGTGACCTTCACATACTCAAGCAATGCTTCAAGAATAAGTGGCAAATCTCTAATTGGAATCGACTCGCGAAGGAGATTTTGTAATACTTTTTGGATAATTCCCACCGGAAGAGCTTCAGGCGTGAGCTCATCGACAAGTGCAGGATAGTCTTTTTTGAGTCCTTCGGTTAATTGTTTAATATCCTGACGTGTAAGGAGTTTGTCGGCATTTCTTCGGAGTATTTCTGTGAGATGTGTCGCAAGGACTGTCGCTGCTTCAACCACAGTAAAACCCATAATTTCGGCGTTTTCACGTTCGGATGTGTTTATCCAGGTCGCCGGTAACCCAAATACAGGTTCCGTTACTTTTACACCCGAGACTTCACCATCTGCCATACCGGGATTCATGGCAAGCAACATACCGGGATATAAGCGGTTACGTGCAGTTTCATTCCCTCGTACTTTGACCACATATTCATCTGCTTCGAGTTCGAGATTGTCCCTGACTCTCACCGGTGGGAGTATCATACCGAGTTCGGTAGCAATCTGCCTGCGAATATTGGTGATACGCTTGAACACATCACCACCCTGAGCTTCATCGACAAGTGATATAAGTCCAATACCCAGTTCGACTTCCACAGGATCAATCCTAAGTAAATCCTCGACCGGTATCTCGGGTTGCTTGCGGGATGCGGTATTTGCTGCAGCGAGCTCGTCACGGAGAACAGTGTCCGCTTCATGTTTTGCGTTTTGCGTTCTGAAATACGCAATACCACCGGTAATTCCAGCTAAAAGCAAAAATGGAATCATCGGAAAGCCGGGCATAACGGACATGAGAATCAAGGTTCCGGAGGCAAGTGCCATCGGCTTCGCCTGCATCGTAAATTGACTCCCCACTTCATCTTCGAGCTTTTCGCCGGACGCTGAACGTGTAATCACCATACCCGAAGCGACCGATATAAGCAGCGCCGGAATCTGCGAGACAAGCGCATCTCCAATTGTGAGAATAGTATAGACCGACAATGCTTGAGTCACATCCATACCGCGCTGTGCGACACCGATTGCAAAGCCACCAATAATATTAATAGCTGTAATTACGAGTGCTGCAATCGCATCACCTTTGACAAATTTTGACGCGCCGTCCATTGCGCCGAAGAATTCCGACTCCCGTGTCAAGCGCGAACGGCGTTCTCGAGCTTCTTTTTCATCAATAAAACCCGCATTAAGATCAGCATCTATACTCATTTGCTTGCCCGGTAATGCGTCGAGAGTGAATCTGGCCGTGACCTCAGCAATTCGAGTCGAACCCTTAATAATAACGATAAAATTGATAATTATCAGAATAAGGAAAATGATAATACCGACCACATAATTCCCGCCAATCACAAAATTTCCGAACGCTTTGATAATTTCACCGGCACCACCTTCGCTGAGGATCAGTCTGGTTGTAGCGATATTTAAACCCAAGACGAAATAAAGTAGTTATGAGAAGAATGGTTGGGAAGGAACTAATGTCAAGCGGACTCCGAATATAGAGCGACGTCATCAAAATCAAGACCGAAATCGTAATATTCACAGCGAGCATCATATCAAGCAGCATCGGTGGCAATGGCAATACGAGCAAGCCGAGTATCATCAGCACTCCAATTGCCAAAGCAATATCCTGATTACCTGAAATCACCCCAAGAACCCGTTTTACCGGTTCCGGCAGAGAAAAACGATCTGTAAATGAAGTAGCCATAAAAAATTAGATGATTAATGAGTATTCGATGGTTATGCGCTGAATCAGTTCAATATGTTGCTAGCCGTTTTAAAGGAATGGTTGAACACTTCTACGGGGCTCAGTGTGACGGAATTTATTTGCTATTTTATTGTTATATAATCAGTTAAGTGTCTGGTCAACCTGTCATGCTTAGCTTGTCGAAGCATCAAACACATTACCAAATACCTAAAAGTGCTCTGATTCCACATGCTCCACTTTCTTTATCAAGTGACTTATTTATTCTTCGCCCGATAGACAAATGCCAAAATCTGCGCGACTGCTTTGAAAAGATTCTCGGGAATTTCCTGATCGACTTCGACAGCTGCATAAAGCGACCGTGCAAGAGGTGGATTCTCGACTATCGGCACGTTGGCTTCCGTCGCTATTTCGCGAATTTTAGCAGCTAAAAAGTCAACCCCTTTCGCAACCACCACCGGCGCGCTCATCGAACCGGTTTTATACTGCAATGCGACCGCATAATGAGTTGGATTAGTAATTACGACATCCGCCTGCCGCACATGTTGGAGCATAATTTTCTTCAGTCGTTGCCGCCCGATCGCCCGCATACGCGACTTGGTCTGTGCATCGCCTTCGGTTTGCTTACCTTCTTCTTTCACTTCTTGCTTCGTCATTTTCTGTTCTTCACGGAACTTATACTTCTGAAACATCCAATCTCCCGCCGCTATAAATGCATACGCCAAGCCGACTTTCCAGATTAATTCAAATCCAATCGCCGCAATCCGACTCCCAAGCATCTGATACGGCAGTCCGGCGAGAGAAACGAGCGCTTCTAAATGTTTGGCAATTACTTGATAAATCACTACACCAATCACAAACATTTTCATGACACTTTTGAGCAATTCAACCATCGAACGTGACGAGAAGAATATTCTCTTCAACCCTTTGCCTATATTAAAGATAGCGCCAAAGTTCAACCCTTCCGTGAATTTCTTGGTCGCAAATTTGAATCCGACTTGGCTGACTTCTGCTGTGAATCCAATCGCCATGATCACACCAAGCAAGGGCAACATAAACATCCCGATTGACAAGAATAGTTCTCTTGCATAGAACACTATGTTCTGATCAGTGAGCTCTACACTTGATGAATTGAGCAGCAAAAGCCGCAAAAAATCAGTCAGTTTTTTCATCATCGGCGCGCCCAGCATATAGACCATTGTTCCGCCGAAAAGCAACACCGCAGCAGACGTCACATCCGTACTCTTGGCTATTTGACCACGATCTCGTGCGTCCGATAATTTCTTACCGCTTGCTGCTTCGGATTTCTGTTGGCCATCGGGGGTTTCTGCCATAGTTTTACTCTAACACGTTCTACCGTTTAGGATTAAGCGCCATTACAACAGCAAAAGCTTCATTTTGAAATGTCAACATCGCGCTTTTGGTAATCACAAAAAAGAGAGGCATCGTCACAAAAAGCACTATCAAACCAACAATTATTTTAAATTGAAGTGAGAGCGTAAATATATTCAATTGCGGAGCTACTCTCGAAAGCAAAGCAAGCGATACATTCATGATAAAGAGCGACAAAAGTACCGGCGCTGCAAGCTTAATAGCTATAATAGTTACCGTCGTTACGAGCCGAACAATTATCGTGATTGTCGATTCTGTCACAGCAAATTCAGCGAGCGGTACCGCTCGAATACTTGCAAATATTGCTTCTATCATGAAGTGATGTCCGTTTAACCCAAGAAATATCATGAGAGTTATCATGTTTTTGAGTTCGCCGATGAGTGTCGGCACATCCGCATTCTGATCAAACAACAATGCCGTCTGAAATCCAATATCAAAGTCCAAGAGTCCACCGGCGAACCTAACAGCATGAAAAATCATATTCATCGCAAAGCCCAGCGCCGCACCAATGAGTAACTCCTTAAATGCCAAGCCTGTAAGCACCCATAGATGCAAGTCCACTGATGGCTGCTGACTCCCAAATGCCGTTGTCATCATGATCGCAAGAATAATCGAAAGCGCTATTTTTACCGTCGGCTGCACCGAAGAATGCGAAAAAATTGGTCCTACAAAAAACAGTGCAGACACGCGGATAAAAATCAGGGTGCCCACGATGAATTTCCCCGAAAGTTGATTGATGGTAGCCTCGTCAAGCATAAGCTGTATCCTCAAACGCCGCTACTTCAGCGTCGGTATCATGTTAAATAAAGTAATCGTAAAAGTCTTCATATTCGTGAGCATATACGGAAGTGCCAGCACTGTCACAATGAACACAAGCACAAGCTTCGGCACGAAAGTCAAGGTTTGTTCATTAATAGATGTCGCGGCTTGAAAAATTGAAATGACGAGACCGACAATCAACGAAAGCAGGAGAAGTGGTCCCGCTATAATGAGCACATAATAAAATGCATCGCGGACGATTTGGATAACAGTAGCATCAGTCATACGGGTATGTTAATAATTAATGTTTATTTTCAAGTTCACAGCAATTTTTTATGGAACATTGAAAAGGAATAATGTAAATGTGGTCGCTGTCATGCTGAACTTGTTTCAGCATCTCCGTAAGTATTTGGCAAAGCACGTCCGTACAGCCACGGGGATCCTGAAACAAGTTCAGGATGACAAACATTCGAATCTTTCATGTAGAATTTTGTCGAGTCAGTTGTTACAACCGACACACAGCTTACCACACCACCCACCAACACTCCCTAACCCGTTGGATTCATTATACTCTTCATGAGTGTACTGACGATGAGATTCCACCCATCGACCAGTATAAACAGGAGAATTTTTATTGGTAATGATATCAATTGAGGCGGCAGGAGCATCATCCCGAGGGACATGAGAATACTCGAGATAATCATATCAATTACGAGGAACGGAATAAAAATTATAAAACCAATTTGGAAGGAGATGCGGAGTTCGGATATGCTGTACGCAGGGATGATAGTCAGCGTACTCACCTCACTGATATTCGCAGGTTTATTCGCGCCGGAGAGCTTCACAAACAGCGCTAAGTCTTCTTCACGGGTATGCTTAAGCATGAATTCACGGAATGGCTTCACCACATTTTCTACGGCTTGTTCTTGGGTAATTTGATCTTTGAGATATGGTTGTAACCCATTATTATTCGCTTCGTTAAGCGCCGGCTGCATCACATAAAACGTGAGAAAAAGCGCGAGTCCGGTGAGTAATTGAGCAGGTGGCTGGGTTTGTGTGCCGAGCGCTTGCTTGAGAAAGTGAAAGACGACAATGATCCGGGTAAAACATGTCATCATAATGAGGAGCGATGGAGCGAGGGTGAGCACCGTCATCACGGCAACTATTTGCAATGTAAGGACTAAGTCTTTAGGTGAGGTTGATTGATCTACACCGAGGGAAATTTTAGGAAGCGGTAAAGGAGTAGCTTGACTCTGCGCGATTTGTGGCGCGGCACATAACAACACAACAAAAACGACAATGAGCGTTCGCTTGGATAGTGCAATATGTGAGAGGAAAGAAGTAAATCGATTAGCCATGCGCGTAGTAAAAGTAATAGTAGAATCTCTGATCTTCGCACGGAGGTACAAGTCGTGTGCCACAACATGAATTATGAACAAGATTGAATTTCAACACTGAATAAGCATGGAGAGATATGTGATCAATTTGAAGAGAATGTGCTATTCAATTTCATGGTGACATGCGAATGCATAATTTTTAACTATTTGATTATTAAGAACATATAATTTTTAATGTAGCAGATATTATATTTAACATTTCAATATTACGTATTGAATTCTTTATAAGAAATGCACATTATGTATTCACATATCTCATGTTTTGGATATAACTGAATTTCAAAAATTGTCGATTAATAGCCAATTTCTTTAATTCAGCCAACATAAAAAAGGCGTGTGAACTCTTCGCTCACACGCCTTTTGAATAATCGAACTTTAATTTTTTTACCTAACGACAGTAAATTTCCTACTTGCTACAAGTCTGGTGGAAGTATTAATTCTACAGATATACACACCTACAGGCAGACTTTCTACGCTCAAAGGAAGTGAATGTTCGCCGGCTTCGAAGCGTGCGTCTCCGAGTCGGAGGACTTCTTCGCCGCTAACCGCATGAATCGTCAGCACGACATAGCCGGTGGTATGGATACCAAATTCTATTGTTGCACTGTTTGAGACAGGATTGGGCGTAATTTCACGAAGATAATTCAAATGACCGGTGTTTTCTGCCACTGCGTTAGTGAGCATTGGGAGCTCGACTTGAAGTGTGTTACCGCCGGTAAATGTTGTATTGTATGGAGTTAAATCATCCCCAGCCGGACCGTCAAGTCTTTTCCCTGTTGCAGTAAATGTAGATTGATGACATGGACATTGGATGTGGTTTGATTGTGAATTGAATGCATTTACCGAACATCCAGCATGTGTGCATACATCTGAGCATGCGGCGAATGTCGTTTGTGAGGTGCGGGTTACGACTGCTGTTGCTGAGTTACCCACGCCGACAAAGTCAATTTTCACCGAACCTTTTACTGTTTTCAATTCCGGGAAATCATCCAACTTCACGGTAAAAACACCTTGAATAGATGATTCATTTTCTATGATAATAGGAGTCAAACGACTGAACAACTGATGAGGCACAACAGCAACGACAGCGCTTGCAGTGAGTGCAGTTTTCACAAATCCACGTCGAGTAGCATTATCCATAAGTATTTATAATATATATATAATATAGGATTAATTAATTCAGCATTGCCTGGAGCAAAATCCTGGCTTGTTCGGCGGGTTGGTAATCCGGTTTATACATTTCCAAAGAGGGCTTTCCTTAGGTCTTCATTGCATCTAAGTCAAACCACTTGCCTTGACGTTGTATGACTCGCCCGGAGATTGAGATGAGTAAAAATTTGACTTATAGCGTGGGGCTTTGAGCGCGCGGTGGAACCAATCCTCGCTTCTTCATATTTCCCCATGCGAGTCATATAGGCGCCGATATCATTATACGGGCTGCCTTGTTCGGGGTCGAGCGCTACGGCACATTTGCATTCCTCTACTGCACGTTCATAGTCACCATCTGCGCTATAAGCCCAACCAAGATACGTATATGTTCGGGAGTAGGGGTGAATTTCCAGCGAATACTTATAGAGCGAAATCGCTCTCAGGCAGGCGTCCGTCCTGCTGGACGACGATACCCTGCTCCAGCAATTCCTTCGCTTTTCCTGAAATTTCCACCGGTAAAATTATTCATAGTCGACTCTGAATTCCACATACTCATTTCCATCGAATTTGAAACGGCGAAAATAAGAAAATTCCCGCGCGTGACATCAACTCGAAGATTTTTCCTTTCAGTTAGTCGTAAGTCGTAAGTCGG
>JADJXV010000009.1 GCA_016720145.1 Ignavibacteria bacterium
TTTCACCTATTCGAAGAATGACAATGCCCAATTTTCCAACCGCTTGTAGTCTTAACAAATACTGTCGTTTCAATCGCAAATAACGTGAACTGATTCTGAGCAGCAATCGCTTCGAATGTGATAGAGTATAATGCAACAATCATTTCATCATTTTGCGATGGTATGATGTGTAAGTTTTTAATTATATATGAGCTTACTGTACAATCATCATGCTTTAAAAACTCCACAAACTGACCTTTATTCTGAACGATACATGTATCAGTAAAATATTCAAATTCCTCAGTCAAAAATTCTTGAAATACTGCCCAGTCCTTATCTCGGAAAGCATCGTAATAGTTGCCTAGGGCTACGTCGATTTGTTTGAGTTCTGTCATAGTTGTAATAAATTGGAATGGAACAAAAGTATGCGCGAAACTACATATTTTTAACTAGTTACACAAGTTCTACTGTTATCAGAACTTGTAATCAACAGAATAACTAGATCGGCATTGAGTTTCTATCAACATGAGAATTTGTAGTATTGACATGAATCGTATTAACACCCATCACTGCACGTGACAGGGCTAAAGTAATTCACGCCTATTGAGTTTGAATTGTCAATGAATCTTCAATGTATTCCCAAGTTCTATCTCAAAACAAAAAAGCCGTCCATTTCAAGCGAAATGAACGGCTTAGCTATTTACCACCAATGCTTATCTCTTCAGCTGATTGATCGTATTGAGGAATTCATCACTCGTTGTGATTGTTTTTGCTGCCGCTTCGAAAGCACGCTGCGTTGTGATCATGTCGGTGAATTGTTCGGTGAGATCGACGTTGGACTCTTCGAGCGAACCCGATGCCACGCGCGTTGAAGGGAATATTTCAACCGCCGTACCCACATTCGGCAAGCCGCTATTCGGCGACACGGAGAAGAAATTTCCACCTTCTTTGACTAATCCACCCGGATTGGTGAATTTCGTCATCACTACCTGACCCAATAATTCTGACTGTCCATTAGTAAAAGCGCCGATAATTTTACCGGTTTGATCCACCGAAAGACGCGCGATATCACCGGCTGCATAGCCATCTTGTTCGCGGGCTGTGACTGTATTTTGTCCTGAGAATTGAGTCAAGCCGGCCAATAATCCTGTTGGCTGAGCCAGCGTAACACTTACATTTTTCGGAGTAGTAGCATCGAAAGCCGTCGTTCCGAGCGCGGTATTAAGTCCTGCTGCCGTTACGTTGAAGCTGAGAGGAGTACTGAGCGTACCGTCAGGATTGAAGGTAACCGTCGCAGGAATTCCGGTAAGAGGTGTAGTTACAGAGTCGATTGTACCTTGTAATGCGAAAGTATTAGCCGCGCTTTTGGTAAATTTCAGATTCAAAACATGCGGACCACCCTGATTATCAAATATCGAAATACTTGTGCTAAATGCATCACCGGAAGGAGATAGCGCATTCAAGTTACCGGATACTGTCACATTTTGCGTTTGACGAGGAGCAGATTTGAAACTTGGGGAGATTTGTACATTCGATACTTTACGGAGTAAACTGTTCGTACCATTTGAGTCTTTCAATACTCTACCGGTGGAAGAAGTTTCAAGATTATAACCCTGTACGTAAGCGCCAGATGCGCTATCGACTAAGTTGCCTTGTGTGTCGAATGAAAAAGCTCCGGCACGAGAGAATAATTCTTGACCATTAAGACGGAAATTAAAGAATCCATCTCCTTGAAGTGCAAGATCTAACGGACGATTCGTGCTTTGGATCGAGCCTTGTGAGAAATCTACTTTGACCGAACCAAGCTTTACGCCAAGTCCGATTTGAAGCGGGTCAATTCCACCAATTCCACCACTTGCGATATTGTTCGGCGAACTCCCCACCCATACGTTTGGCTGAATTGATCAGCAAACGTAGTGCGGCTTGATTTGTAACCGATTGTATTTGTATTTGCAATGTTATTTGAAATAACGTCAAGCCGCTGTTGATGTGCTTTGAGCGAGCTTGTACCTGATGTTAAAGAACGAATTAAAGACATAATAAACTCCGAAATAAGTATAAATAAATATTGTTGTTTGTGGGAAAATTCGTCAGTCAATCAGAATTTATCCCGAATTCGGAGAGATTTCCCGCCGGCAATTCCGGCTAAAGTCCAACCTCTCAAGTAAATACTTTCCATACTGTCATGCCCAAAGGCAGCTTCACGATAAATCAAATTAAAACATTACAACCTTATTATGACTAACGACTAACGACTTCGACTTTCAACTTGCACTGACTTTACCAAATGACTTACGACTTACGACTAATCTTACGCCATCACTGCTGAGTCAATATTAGTATAAACCTGTTGCTCAGCTCCGTCATTCTGCATCGCCGTTATGACGGTTTTATTGCCAATATTGACGATAAACGCCATATCTCGTAGTAGTATCAACGTTTCTTGCGAACCTTTTGCATCTGCCTTTGCCACCGCCGATTCTATCCGCCCCATGTCTTCTTGAGAAAGCGTAATGTCTCGACTTTGTAAGCGGCTTTGGGCGTGTGCCGAAAATTTCAGCTTCCCGATTTCTTGTTCAAATACATCCCTGAACGATGTTCGCGGAATACTTTTGTCAAGCGGTAATGGCTGTCTTTTGAGCTCACTGATCCCACCGGCGGGCAGAAACGGCAGCGAAACGCCGTTGATTTCTGCCATCTATTTCACCTCCTTTATTCGATTAACTATTAAACATATTAACTATTTAGATTTGTGTTTCTCTTCTGCATATTCCAAGCCTCGCTTGCGGTCACCCATTGCCGTCCAAGCAAACTGACATTACATCGAAATATCTTCAATTTCGGACATTGGAATTTCAATGCCACCGACCACCATCATCGTACCTTCTTGCTTGAAGCGTACTGCTGTAATCATTCCAAACGCGAATGAACGTGCATCGACTAATTGACCTGCGCCATCTTTGGCAGTCACGCTTACAGCATATTGACCGCTTGGAACAGTTACACCGTTTTGGTCTTTGCCATCCCACGAAAGTTTATGTTCGCCGGAACGCATCTCTGAAGTCGGAACGTCGATTGTTCTCACAACCGCTCCGCCCGAATTCTTGATTTCGATTTTCACCGTCGAAGCATTCGTGGCTAAAGTATAGCCGAATTGCGCCGGCTTAGTGCCGTCAAAACTCAATGAATCTGCTCCGGCTTTTACCGTTTTGCCGATATAACTCGGTGCATTTCCATTGGCTACCGTTTGTGAAAGCAATTTGAAGTTGTTGACCTGCGCTTCAAGCTGCTTGTTGATATTCGTCAGCTGTTCGAGCGAACTGAACTGCGCGAGTTGTGCCGCAAACTGCTGCCCATCCTGTGGCTTCAGCGGGTTTTGGGCCTTGAGCTGATACGTCAGGAGCTTGAGAAATTCATCTTTCCCCAACGCTTTGGTCGGTGTCTTGACGGAACGTTGTAGTTCCTCAAACACTGAATTCGTAACGCTTTGCAATGCATCTGCCATAATTTTTCCCCCGAAAAATTGTAGAAAACCTACGTTTGATTAATAAAAATTGTTAATTAGAATATTCTAGTATTTATGTTTTGATTTGGGTATATCTTTTTATTGACCAATGAGTTTTGTACTTGATTACACACTCTCAATTGAAAATCATTATGCATAGAACTCGACACGACTTTGCTGTATCATCTTCTTAGTTGCTTGCTTTGGAATCGTCGGATGTACTACTTCATCTGTAATAGAAGTACTGAGAACGCCATCATCACGCAATGAACGTAAGTAAGATTGCCGCGCTTGCTGTTCTTCTTGCTTAGCTGAAGTATTCTGCTGATTAAAGCCCGAGAACATCGAGAAATCCTCTCTCTGACGCACCTGTATATCAATTCTATCTGCCGTAATTCCTTGCTGACTAAGCTGTTCGCGTAGCATCGGAATTTGCATCTCGAGTGCTTGTTTGGCGGCAGTCGTCTCTACTTCGAGTCGGACACTTGCATTTTTATCGCGCACATTGAGCTGGAGAGTGACTGTTCCGAGCGCTTCGGGAGCGAGTTGCAATCGCATTGAACCTCCCGTTTGCTGTGGCATAGATTGCATCATTTGCACTGCACTTGCCGCAAAATTATCTGCGTTTACACGTGGCAATGTGCGATTAAATGGCAATTGGGTTTGATAATTACGCACATTTGGCGGCGCGACCGGTTGAAATGCTCCCGTGAAAATACCTTTAATTGGCTCATCTTTCTTGCTGACCTTATTTTGTGCAATATTCTCTTCTGTTTTGGCAGTATGATCCTTGCTTTCTTGCTTGACAATCTGGTCAAAGGCTTCGTCTTGTGTTTGTTTATACTTCACATCTGTTGGTATGTTTGATGTAGTACCATTGCTCAAAGTCCTTGATTCTTGTTGAGTTGTATCAGACTTAGCTTCAATATTTTGAGGAGCAGATTCAGTAGGAATTCCTACAGCAATTTCACTTCCGGTCACTGAATGTTTTGATTCTTTTACAGTTTGCTTATTTACCGCTTTTGTTGAACTAACCGACTGGCGCATGTTAGTATCCTGACCCGCAATTGCTACTTGCATATTGAGAGTCGGCGAGGATGGTGTTTCAGACTTTTGGTCAGTTGCAGTACTACTTTCAGTTACACCATTCTTTGAGTTAGGTTGAATAATTTCTTGAGAATTTTTACTATTCTCAACTTTTATTTGCCGTACTTGAGAAATATCGCGTGTAGTTCTATCCGATGCATCCTGTTGATTATCTTTGAGTTGAGTTATTCCAACTTCACTGATATTTTGTACATTTTTTTGAGGAATTTCCGTTTGCTTTGGGTTGATTTGTGAATTCACTTTTTCGACTGTCTTCTCAAGTGAACGCTCGTTCATTTGCTTGTTTTCTTGAATAGTCGCATCACCTGAAAGTGGACTTTTCGGTTCAGAATTGTGTTGCTTAGCTGGATCTACAATCTTGGATGAGCCGGCTATATTCTCCCTGATATTCTGCGGAACTTCCTCAGAAACTGCTTTTTCCGGTTGGACGCTTGAATGTACACTTTTCACTGTATCTACTGGTTGAGAATTCACCGGTTTTACTTTGACATCTTTTATCTCAGTTTGTGTGCGTAGTGGATGTGATATAATTGGTTCACTTTTCGGCTCTTTGTCAAGCTCAGCCACACCAGCGACTGCTATCTCATCATTCGTCAACACGTTAGTATCCAATGCCTTGGCTTGCGAATATGGTGCTTTCACCGTTATGTTCTTTGTCTTAATATCTGAATTTTGTTCTATTGGAGTTATCACTTTAATCTCCGGTTCTGCAGGTTTATTCCGGACACTCGTACTTAGAGATTCTCGAGAAATTGGTGTTTCACCCCGAATAGATTGCAATGGTATCGTGGGTGTACTTGGTTGTTCTGTAATTGATTGCGGTGTAATTTGCTGCTCAACAAGAGGAGAAGTAACATTCGATTTTGTCGGAATCACAATAGGATTTTCAGAGAGATTCAGTCTCCTTGAATCTTCATTTGACACTACTTGAGTATCCTTTGTCTGATGTTGGATATCAGAAGGGGAATCAACAAGATGAGAAACAATATTTTGATTTTTTACAGTGATTTCCGTTTTGCTATTTTCGTCAAATATGACAGGTATTTCAACCGTGCTATTTTGTGGAATTGACAAACGAACATTAGTATTTTGTACGTTGGTAAGTATTGGAATAGCTGGTATCTTTGGTTGATTAATAATTGTCGATTTAATATCCTCTACATTACCAACTTGATTATTTACAACAGATTGGCTACTTGTATCCACGCCTGTATTTGATATCTTCTCAGGTTGAGCGACTGCTATTTTCTTGGAATTACTAGTTATATCATGATTGAGAATTCGTCCGGTATTTGTCGGAGGAATAGGTTCTGTTTCTTTCGGTAGAATATTGCTTTCCGGTGTTGTCATTCTATCAACTTCTTTTTTGATATTCAGTCTGTTTGGTTGACCATTATCTTCAATTTCCGGTAGATTTTCATTGACTATTGGTGATTGTGGCGCAGATGATACGTTGATATTCTTATTGGACATGGTTTGATGTTGAGAAACTATACCCGGAGATACTTCAAGAGTTTCTCTGTTTTTCACAGAATTGAGCGGCATATTCTCCACACCTCGTTGTTCGACTTTTGTAAGGATTGCAGGAGTATGAATTGCTTGAAATTCTTCGATGTCTGCATCAACTGTATTCAAAACATCAGCATCCGATTTAACTGCGGAATTGCTTTGAATTACCGATCAACTGAAAATTGCGTATCTTTTGATTGTAAAGAAGATACACTGATATCGTCAGAAGAATCTTTCATTTCGATTGGTAGCGTTTCAACTACAATTTCCGAAGGTGAGGCTTTTGGTACAGTAGTACTTTTTTGCGATACATCGCGCGAAATATTCTTACCATTTTCATAGGTAATAGAATCGCTTCCCTCATGAATCGTACTGTTTTTTACCGAAGGAATCTGAGTATGCTTTGTTGAACTATTCTCTGCAAAAATGGGTTCAGTCAGTACATTTTCAACGAACTTTTCACCTTTTATCGGTGCTGGAATACTTGAAGATTCGGTATAATTTTTCACTTGTACCAGCTTTGGTATTTCGTCACTTTTACCTGTCAATGCTTTGACTTCTATTGTCAAATCTTCAGGAAATTCTGTACCGGTAATCTTCGTGTTTGGTTGTGAATTTGTACTTGGTGGCGGTACGACGTTAATTGAATTCACTCCGGCAATGTTCGCCTTCACAGCTTGTTTGGCAATATTTTCTAACGGAAGATTCTCATATAAAGGCAATGTCACAGGTTGAATGTTCTCAGTATCAATTAACTGAGTAGGCAGTGCTTCCACAATCAAATCTTTTGTTGGTTTTGAAGTTACGACGGACAAAACAGTTTCATTTTTCGCAGTTACTCTTTGTGATTGTTGGGCTTGTGGTTCTATTTTCAGGTCTGATTGACGAACAGAATTCTCTGACCCCGTTGACTTAACTCTATTCCAATATCATGTTTCTCACCATTTCGGCACTTCGGCCGGTATGATAATGGCATCACGCCTGTATGCTCGATGGGTATTTCTTGTGAATCAATTCGAATGACAACCGACTGCACATTTAGTCCGAGATCTTGCGCGTTTTTCAATAGAGATTTGAGAGAAGTTGAATTTGTCAGGGGTAATGTTGAGTCTTCATCTACAGGAATATCAGGTACTTCATCAGCATTGAATGAACGTTCATTCTTTGTTGCATGATGTAAAGTTGTGACATTTGAAGCTATCTCTTTCTCTCGAGTATTCTCATCTCTGACTATACTTTCATTGTGATTAATTACCGTTGATACAGATGAGGTTTCAGATAAATTGACATCAGTATTTACTTTTATATCAGCTAGTTGCGTCTGAACTGACGGTGTGGCATTTACTCCATTATTCAATTCAGATGATAATATTCTTGATGGTATTGGAATTGTAGGAGCATTCGTATCGTTTGATTGCTCGGAGTTTGTTTCATTGACTGGAATGTGATTTTCCACAGTCGTCTGACTTCTGCTGAACGTACGTTCACCTTTTACGTTGCTTGTAGTTTCGTCAGTTGGAATACTATTTTCAACCGGTGTTTTCACAACTATATCGTAGGAAATAGCGGCGGATTCGCCGATGTCATTTTGCACAATTTCCATTTGCTTGGAAAGCGATTTTAATATTTTGGTTGCTGATTTTTGTGAGGATACTTTGTCTGTAGAACTAACAGTCACAGAAATTTCAGCGGATGTATCGCTCGTTTGGGTAAGATTCAACGTTTGTTTTTTATTGGCAGCTTAGCTTGTATAGTAGAATAGACTGCGACGATTACATCAGAAGAAGGACGATCCGTTGATTTGACCGTCACAGCAACATTCTGTGTATCTAATGCTTTAGCCTCATCAATAGAATCAGAATTCGATATTATGGAAGACGTATGTACAGCTTCTTCAATCGGAATTGACTCGGGTTGGATAGTTGGAATAAATGGATTTTCCGGTGTAAGCTGTGGTGATACAGCAACAGAATTTTCATTACCTTGAATGGCAATATCATTGGTGGTTGAGATAAGAGTATTATCGAGCGGAGCAGTTTCGGAGGTGACCGATTGCAACACGCCTATAAATCCTGAATCAACAGCTTGATTTTGACGTGCAGATGCTGGTGTCAAAATAGCTGCGACGTGACTTTGCAGTCTTTGGAGAAGAGAGGTTTTCATAGTTGCATCCTGCAATTGAATGGAGGGCTTCCTGCCCAAATATACCTTATCTGTATTTCACTATTCTATCGTAGTCCGTCCGGACTTTACTTCAACGGTTGATTCGCGCCGAGCACCAAAATTGCTGCTGCTTGAATTGGATTCATTTCATCGAGTACTTTTGCCGCGTTTTTGGGTTTCATTGATTTTAGTATAAAAGCAGCATCACGTTCATCGAGCTCGGAGAGGATTTTTGCTACTTCTTTAGCACCTGCTTTATCATATATTTGCGCAAATACCGTATAATTAACTTTAACGAGAGAGTCAAGATGCTGTGATATTTGCTTATCTTGTTCATGATACCTTTTCTTGACTTCTTCGATATCTTGCATAATGCTTTCCTTGACTAAAGTAAGCTTCGAAAGCGAATCGGTAGTCTTTACCAATTGCTTGGCAAGTGAATCACGCTGATGTTTGAGAGTTTTAATTTCAATTTCTTCCGGAGACAATGGAGCTGTTGTATTACCAACATTGACAATGCTGATTGAGTCTATCGGTGGTGCTAATCCAAGTAGGTCAGGTTTATAGACATAGACGCTATAAAATCCTGACATCACTACCAAGAATACCACACATGTCACAATCAATTTTGATAATACGCTACTATTCATTTATGAAGTCACGAAGTTAATCGATACTTTATACATAGCTCTACGCTTACAATTCTTATGTAAAATCCCTTATCATCCCGGAATGCCTGCCAGATGCCACTTCGTCGAGAAAGACTTGTTCTTCTTTCGCCACTATTTCCTTGTATTCACTAGTCTTCCGTTCTTTGAGCTTTTCGACAATTTTTTCCTGTTTCATTTTTTCGGCTAACTCCACACGCATCAATTCTTCAATCTCCAATAGCCGTACTTGTTTTTTTTCTAACGCTCTGATCTCCGTTTGAGTGAATTGCCGATGTTGCCAGCTTGCCTCTAGTACCATTGCAGGCATTTTACCATTAGCACTACTTTTCAGTATTTCATCGAGATACGCTTGTTTGGCGTGTAATTCATCATCGTTGTGTTTTCGATTTTTATACGCAATTCCCAAAGCGTTTTTGGCTTTCTCCACTGCATTTGCCCGTAGCTTGAGGAGAGGTTCTAATCGAAACGTAAACTTTTTAGCCATACTTTCAAGGTCTTACAGTTACAAACCAAAT
The DNA here is from genome assembly GCA_016720145.1 of Ignavibacteria bacterium. GTDB lineage: Bacteria > Bacteroidota > Ignavibacteria > Kapaibacteriales > UBA961 > JADJXV01. The sequence continues at coordinate 9,450 of JADJXV010000009.1, forward strand.
TCCATCAATTTCGTAATACTATCTCGGTATGAGGTAGGATCTTCTACTTCCTGACGGAGGAATTTACGTGTCTGCATTCGGAGTTCAATTGCAGTATCAACAAGTGAATTACTTCCTTTTTGATAGGCGCCCACACTTATCATATCTTCTGCTTCTCTATAGGCCGCAAGCATTTCCTTCATTGATTGAGATGCTTCGCGATGCTGAGGCGTTATCACATCCTTCATCACACGACTCACACTTTCGAGTATATCAATTGCAGGATAATGGCCAAGAGCGGCGAGCCGGCGCGATAGAACAATATGACCATCCAAAATTCCACGAGCAGCATCTGCAATAGGTTCGTTCATATCATCACCCTCGACAAGCACTGTATATAATGCAGTAATTGTACCGAATGCCGAAGTCCCAGCACGCTCCATCAATTTCGGCAAAAGCGCAAAGACAGATGGCGTATAACCCTTCGTAGTCGGTGGCTCACCAATCGTCAGTCCAATTTCCCGTTGCGCTAGAGCTAGCCGAGTGACCGAGTCCATCATCAGCATTACATCGAGTCCTTCATCACGAAAGTATTCTGCAATGGCTGTGGCTATGAGCGGCGCTTTGACTCTCACAAGCGCAGGCATATCACTGGTAGCGACGACGACGACCGAACGTTTCAGACCTTCATCACCGAGGTCTTCTTCGATAAAATCTCTCACCTCACGACCACGCTCACCTATGAGTGCAATGACATTGACGTCGGCTGTTGCATTGCGGGCAATCATACCGAGGAGGGTCGATTTACCAACACCTGAACCGGCAAATATCCCCACACGCTGACCTTTTCCTATCGTGAGCAAACTGTCAATTGCTCTCACTCCTGTTGACATAGGTTCAGTAATTCTCTTCCGTGAAAGAGGATTAGGCGGCTGAGCATAAATTGATCTCAGAGATGTTTCCGGCAGGGGACCTTTGCCGTCCATTGGATTACCCAAGCCATCAAGTATTCGTCCGAGCAACCCATTACCGACGGTTGCAGTGAGTGTGGTACCTGTTGCAACAATTTCCATTCCCGGTTCAATGCCGACAAAATCACCTAACACCATTGACAATATCTTGTTATCTCTGAATCCTACTATTTCCGATCTGCTTACTTCCTGACCTGCTCGATTACGCAACACACATACTTCGCCAATCGGAGCTTGTGGACCATTGCTTTCGAGTACCATTCCCACGACTTGGGATATGCGTCCGACGGTCTCGACCGAACGTGTAGCATGAATAATCGGCGTGTATTTTTGAAGAAGAGCATTCATAATTTTACACGGTAATTCGAGCTCTGTGAAGCTTTTCGGCTACTTTTGCAAATTGAGTCTTGAGTTGTGCATCGACTGTTCCGAGCGAACTCTCCATAATACATCCGCCGATTTCGACCGTATGATCTGACTGCAGTTTGATTTTCGGCATACCGCTCGAGCTTTAATCGAGTCTGCTTTTGCGCGATTCGAGCGCGTCCATATCTGCAGGATTGAGGCGGATGACCACTTCGGTCGGCCCCATGAAATTGGCGCTTAAAGACTTACGTGCCTGTGCGAGAACCACCGACTTATCGTTTTGATTTTCTCTGCCACGATATTCTCTGCAAGTAGTAATGCGAGCTCGATGATAGATTCTTCTGCCTGCGACATTAATTCACCAAATTTCACTTGTAATTGCTCAACCTGTTCGTCAAAACTTTTAAGAATTTCCCGTTGCTTTTGTACTTCCACCATCATCGTTCCGGTCGCTACCTGTTTTCCGTCATTAAATCCCCTGTCATACGCAGATTGTACTTGCTCCTGTGCCTCAGCAAGAAGAATCGAATCAGCAAGAGCCTTTCATCGGTTTCTTCAAATTCTTCAAATCTGCGCCAAAATTCCTCAAAACGGGTTTAGAATCTCTTCCCGTGCCTTCGGTATAGCAATTTCTACATTGCGAATTTTTCGAGGCAGTTGGATGACAAATGGTTGCATTCGTTTTATTTTCCGTTAATCAATTCATTGAACATACAAAAATCATCGATATTACAATTACTTACACAAATACATCTTCTTTGCCGCGTCCACTGATTGCTACTTCGCCGGTTTCCACAAGTCTCTTGACGACATCGATAATTCTCATTTGGGCCATTTCTACTTCTCGAAGCTTTACCGGTCCCATAAAATCGAGCTCTTCCTTAATCACCTGTGAGGCACGTTCCGACATATTCTTAAAGATTTTTGTTCGGATTTTCTCATCCGTTGCTTTGAGTGAAAGTACCAGATCGCGTTTATCCACATCGCGGAGTATGCGTTGGACGCCTTTGTCGTCGATCATGGCGATATCATCAAACAAGAACATCAAGCGCTTAATTTGATCGGCGAGATTAGGATCTTTATCTTCAATATTTTCCAATAAACTTTTCGCGGTTGCATTATTACTTTTATTGAGAATTGATGCCACGAGGTGTGCGCCACCGGTCTTTGCAAGATTTTGAGATAACACTTCGACACCAATTTGATCGACGACCAATTCCACTTCCTGGATCACTTGCAGGCGACACTTTCGCCCAGAGTCGCATTTCTCATTAATACTTCCGCGCGAAGGTCTTCCGAGAATTCATTGAGCACCTCGGCTGACTGATCTGCCGGCAAATGAGAGAGAATAAGGGAGATAGTTTGAGGGTGTTCTTTGGTGAGAAAACTCGCCAATTGTTGCGAATCGGCTTTTTCCAAAATAGTAAATCCCCGCACTACGGTCATCAATTTTATTTTATCAGAAATATCTCTTGCACGCTCAGCCCCGAATGCTTTTTGGAGTAAGTTCACCGTGTAGTCCATACCACCGTCAAGATTAAATCCATGTGCGGTCATGAGCTGATAATATTCGCCAATTACTTGATCTATCACATCATTGGGAATATTTTGGAAATTACTTATTTCCAGTGCTATTTGTTCTATTTCTTTATGGTCTAATCCTTGAAATATACCGGCAGCGTCTTCGACATCGAGCGTCATAATCAGCACTGCTGCCTTCTGCCGCCCATTCATCATCGTATATTTAAGATCTCTTTTTTTCATTGTGTGTATAATTATGTATCGCTTTTTTTATACAGTCGTATCAGCTTATAATTTTTTAACCGGCTCAGGACCTTCCTGCTTGAGGAGAATCTTTATAAGTCTAATTGCTTCATCAGGTTGAGATACCATGTGTTCCATCACCTGCGCCTGCATTTCAATTTTGAGCATCATCTCCTCGCTCAGATCTTGCGCCATTCCGCTCAAACGTGCTTTCGCTCTTGCACGCATCATCTCTCTATTACTTAACGGTGCTGCAAGTTCGGGCAGATTCTCTTGTGCTACACCACCTTCAAGCATAAGTTGTGTTCCTTCCGGCTGCCCAGCTGCAAAAGCGAGCGGTTCTAACTGCGGCGGTGGACCTAAGACTTGTTCGATACGATGGCGAACTTGTGGCGAGGAAATAAGCTTACGTATCATCCATACTGCAAGGAGCATAGCTACGACTATCAACACTTTTTCGGCAATTTCATTCGGTTCCATCGGGAGCTTCAAGCCTCGTTGCTTCAAGTCTTCCTCGAGCTGTGACGGATCAAATTGTACATTGACGACTGAGACCTGATCATTTCGAGACGGGTCATAACCAACTGCATTTTTAACTACTTGCGTAATTTTTTGCATTTCCTCGTCCGCGCGGCTTATATTCAAGTGTCGGCTTATCACCTTCTATTATTTTCGTCGATCCATTAATCAGTGTAGCAATCGACAAACGTTTGATACCACCACCCTGACTCACAATTTTCTCAACTTTTTTTGATATTTCATAATTGGTGACGGTATTGCCACGCTGACTCGCCGAATTCACCGCCGGCACGCTTAATGAATCGACCGATTTGGTCTGTTCATCGATTTTTTGTTCGCTCTGCACCACCTGCTTATCCGGGTCAAAATCCTCGGTCGTTTTTTCAACTTGCGTAAAATCCAACTCAGCATTCGCGCGGACGACGGCATTTCCCACACCGAGTACACCGTCCAAGAGTGTCTGTACTTTTGAAGTAAGATATTGATCTACCTTTTGTTGGAGTTCGTATTGCGTTGAAGACAATCCTGCAAGTGAATTTTTATCCCGTGGCGGTTCGCTAATAATTTGTCCTTTTTGATCGACAACCGTCACAGCATTTGTTTCCATACCTTCGACGCTGCTCGCTACCAAATTTTGAATACCTTCGGTGTTCATTTTACTGATGTTACGTCCGGATTTTAACTGTAAAATCACCGATGCAGTCGCTTTATTCTGGTCTTTGTCGAATAATGCTTTTTCAGGAACGACGATATGAACGCGAGCTTTATGGACTTCATCGAGCGAACCAATCGTTCGGGAGAGTTCACCTTCAAGCGCGCGACGATAATTCAGCTTTTGGACAAAATCCGACATCCCAAGATTTGTTTTATCAAAAATTTCATATCCGACGGTGCTTGATTGCGGAAGCCCTTCACTTGCGAGTGAAAGTCGCGTTTCGTGGAGTACATTCGTGGGTACGGTGATAGCAGTACCATTAGATTGTAGTTCAAATGGTATTTTTTTCTCTTTTAATTTCTCAACAATCACACCCGCATCTTTTTGGTCAAGTTCGCTAAAAAGCACAGCCATTGACGGTTGTGAAGTCGAGCTTACGAGCAGTATCATCCCTGCAAGAGCTGCAATGACAACACCTCCAATAGTGTATTTCTGCGCCCGATTGAGCTTGCTAGCAAATGCTGTGAGTTGTTTTGTAATCGGCTCTGCCATAGTTTTTTTATCGATTAATTTGGTTTCGTCTTCAGATTCTATCTTTCTCTTGCCTTCTTACTGTAAATATAAGAATTTGGCATTTTGTTCGAGACTTCGACAAGATCAGTCTGACTATAGAGTTCCGTCACCCTGAGCTTGTCGAAGGGTTCAATTACTTGCCTATTTCTTTCTACACGAATCTATGAATCCCTTTTATAGAGAACTTCACCTACACCTGTATCCTACTCACTTCACGATACATATCAAGAGCTTTATTTCTCAGTTCAAGCAGAAGTTGAAAGGTTGTTTTGGCTTTCTCTGCAGAAATCATCACATCGTGCAGATCGACTGCTTCACCCTTGAGCATGCGGTCGGTCATTTCCGATGAATCTTTTTGAATTGCGTTTGTGTCGCCGATTAACTCTTTGAGAGTATTGACAAACGAACCTTCTGTTTGTCCATCGCCTATACCTGCTACTTTCGAACGTTGCTGTTCGATCGGGGAATTGCGCCCTACGAGTAAATCACCTATTACCATGACTGTATCCTTATAAAAAATTAGGACTTCCATGTCCTGAAACGAAAATCCATTTTAAAATTTCTCTATCAACCACGACCATCGAACAAACTGCCTTTTTCCGCACCGCCGACGGCAAGTCGTCCTGTGCGATTGAATACTACATGCCTCGCCACTTGCGCTGCACTTTCCGGAAAAAGAAATCACATTATGAGGTGTGAATGATGCAGTAGCTGATTGAGAAGCTGATGTATTTTTTACTATTTCAGCAGAAAACTTATTAGTCTGAGCTTTATCCGGCCTTACGGTCGAAGTCGGCTGAATCCCTGCTGCTCTCGAATACGCTTGTATCGCTGGAATCATAGGTTAAGTATTATATTTCTAAAGAATCTTTTGCTATATTTTTGACTGATGCTATCACACCGGTATTTGCCTCGAATGAGCGTTGAGCGCTGATCATTTCTACCATTTCCGTTACGATATTGACATTGGGCATTTCTACATAACCTTCAGTATTTGCATCCGGATGGGCAGGATCGTAAATTTTCCTTGGCGCAGACATATCACGAACGCTTGTACCGGTTACGATTTGAGCATTTGGGTTATTAGAGTCTAATCGGGTATTGGGAGCGTGAAAGGCAGAAGTGCCGCTCATGGTGATTTGTTCTTGCAGGGCATGGTCAAATGGCGAGCGAGTAGCGCCACGAGCTACTATTACTTCGCGTTGATATGGCTTTCCATCGGAACTTTTGGTCGTATTTGCATTGGCAATATTATTTGCGACAGCGCTCAGGCGTTGACGTTGTACGCTGAGACCCTGACCGCTGATTGCAAAAGTAGAAAAAATATTTTCCATAAGCTTTGCTGTAAATTAATATATTCTAATGAGTTATAAATTTCCCTTGATTGCAGTCTGCATCCCTTGGAAATATCGTGCCGTAATTCTAGATGCAAAGCGAAAACGAATTTGATTTTGCGCCAGTTCGCTCATTTCTTTATCTATATTGACATGTGATTCTCCCGAAAAGAGTATTTCAGGACGTGGTACTTGAGCGCCTTCGACATTTCCTTTGACTTCACCGTCAGGCACAGGTCCAATAGCAAGATGACGATCATCAGTAGTGGCACCTTTTTGAATAACTTGTGCTTCGCGGAAATCTTCTTCAAATCGAACCTTTTCAGGGCGATAGACCGGCGACGTAGCATTGGCGATATTGCGGGCAATGGTCTGTTGGCGGAGGGCATACGTGTCCAAAGCTCGATTGAGCAAGGGTAGCTTTTTGTTGAATAAATGGTCTTTAAGTATCATGTTTTCACCGTTAGAGTGTGTGTACAATCTATCACGCTCCCGAGGTTTCTCAATTTGAGTGCCAAGTTCTTGGAGCAAGCTATTGCACACTCTTGACTCAACGCGTTTTGGTAATTAGTGGTCAATATTCATCGGTGGTGAATATTGACCGAGGTGGAGAGAGTGGGAAACATCAATCATCCTCATCCAGCTGAAGCTGGAGTCTAGTCAACGGATCGGTTTGGGTATTTTAATTCTATGAATTAGATGGCGCAATTTCATTCCGATGAAATCAGCTCTTCCTGAATAGACTCCAGCTTCAGCTGGAGGTATGTGGTGCAAGTAGAATGCGGCTTTAGCCAAATCGGAATATGCGTCTCAACAGAATTGCTCCTTATTCTATAATAATAGTACGTTGCCCAATAAGCATTCCTTTCTCAGTACAATGACCCAGATCCGAGAATACGGAAATATCAAGAATCGTCTTGTGTTCCTGACTCAAATCCTTTTTAGATCAGCAACATGTTTACCGCCTAAATCGTAAAGTTCAAGAATATATATTCCTTGTTTAATAATTATTGCTGAAAGTGTAGCAATTTTCCCACGAGAAAGAGGATGTGGGGTTGGCTCGGTCAAGGTAAATATTGATCCTTGTTCTCTCGGCTCCGATACACCTGTAGTTGTTTTTCTACCAAGCATAATTCGAAAACAATTAGGAGCTATACTTGACTCTAAAAATACAGCAATATCATTGATACTGTCGCCATTAACATCACCGATAGCTACTATATTATTGATATTACCTTGGCAATCTGCATGATGCTGTATAATCGGTACTGAATCTAATACTTCTCCTCCTCTAAAAATATTGAAATTATTACCTGTCGTACGGTTAAACCAGTCCTCATACTTATCTTCATTGATACTGAGATTAAGCATATTTATCTGTGGAGCATTATCCATCCTATATTTTATCTTTTGTTCAAAGATATCGTTACTTATGTTATAGAAAATAACATTATAATTAGATGTTCCAAGTGCTTCTCGTGCAATAAAATATATATTTGAATGATACTTACTTTGATAGACCGCGCCTCCTCGTTGAAATGGAATATCTGTGTCTCTGTAACGAATAGTATCTGATAATTTCTCAAATGTCGGTACGGTATCACCTGTTTTCCATGTGCCACGGAATAAGATGTAACCCGCAAAATCCCTACGGGGATCTTTCGGGCGTTTGTAGCTGTACATCAGAAATCGGAGGTCGCCATCTGTTCCTATATACATTTTCTCTCCATCCATCGTAGAATCCATCGAAGTAGCGCAAGGAATAGATACCACTTTCATATCCTTGAAGTCCGGGCCACCATAAACTAATTGCGCAACTAATCCGGCACCACTACGACCGCCACCTTCATAACAATCAATGATATCATCATAACCGTCATGGTTCACATCCGCTATCATATTCGGTTGCATGGAGATAGCGCGTATTGTACCGCTTTCCGGCGGTTCTCCGTTTTGAATACCGCGATATATTCTCGTACCACATACATAATCTCTTATACCGTCTCCGTTTAAGTCACCATAAAGGATTGTTCCGCTTGTTTGCCAAGTAAATATACTTTCTCTATCCCCCGGAAAACGGTTAAGCCATGTTTCCATAGTACCATTTTTGATAGATACAGCCATTGCATCTTTGCCGTGATAGAAGTTGGGAATATGCGACACGCCGTACTGCCCGAGACCTTGCTCATCGGCAGGAGCGCGCCACCATTCTTGAAGTTCAGGGATTGCTTTGGCTGTTTGCCCTACGGCTATTGTACTCAGAACAGCAATGGAAATAAAGAAGATGATTAGATTTTTCATAAGGTTATATCATGATAGCAGGTTAATAATGCAATCTACGGTAATGCGGTTTTGTAGCCAAATGTTTTTTTCTGTGATCTCATTTGTGTCTATGTATGAGAACTGAATTCCCGTTTTCCTCCTTTCAGCAATGTGCATAGATGACTGATATTCCGACACAACAAACTCAGAAGGTGATATTCCAAACTCATAAAAATAACGTGCTTTTTGGATAGTCGCCAAGATTTCACTAAGTTACACCACGTAGTAGATGGTAGAATCTAAGCCCCAACCCATATGACCGAAATTCAAACAATACTCGCAGCGTTTGAACGCATCGACCTCTCAACCGAACATGCCGCACTCGCGACCGTCGTGCGGATTGAAGGTTCGTCGTATCGCCGCCCCGGCGCGCGGATGATTATGACCTCAAGCGGACACTGGACAGGCGCCATCAGCGGCGGTTGCCTCGAAGGCGACACCCTCCGTCGCGCTCGTATTGCCATCGCCGCCGGCATTCCCACCGTCGTACGCTATGATACCATGGATGATGACGCCAATGTCTTCGGCGTCGGACTCGGATGCAATGGGATCATCGATATCCTCATCGAACCCATCCAAAGCGCCGATGACGCCTGTATTCGTGCCCTGAAATCCGTTCAATCGCCGAACGATAAGGTCGTGCAGGCGATTGTGTTTCAATCAGATACGGAAGATTTGCCCGTCGGAACGCGGCTTGTGGTCGATATCACAACGCCAACTCCCGCCGATGCTCATCCCGAACTCCTCAGCGCTGCCCTGCATCAGCTTGCGCTTGGCAAATCAGGGAATTATACGCTAAAGAGTGGTCTCGCCGAGGTTCTGCTCGAAGTCGTGCTCCCGCAATCGCGCCTCATGATTTTTGGGAATAGTTTTGACGCCACGCGCGTAGCCGTTATCGCCGAAACGCTCGGTTGGGAAGTGACGCTTTCGCGGGATACGGACAATGCGAATCTGATTGCAGCGCAGGGCGAAATTCCCCCTGCTGTGTGTCATTTGCCGACGACGGCAATTCTCAAGAATGTTCGTTTTGATGCCCGCACTGTCTGTGTGGTAATGTCGCATAATTACTACTACGATCTCTCGGTGATTCGGCAATTACTCCTGACGAATGCGCCGTATATCGGACTGCTTGGTCCGCGCAAGAAATGGGAGAAAATGCGCAGGGAAATTGGCGAACTCCGCGGGCATGACGTGACGGACGCCGAAGAATCGAGGATATACAGTCCGGTAGGACTCGACATCGGCGCCGAAACACCCGAAGAAATCGCGCTCGCGATTATCGCCGAAATGCAGATGTTTCTTCAGGGCGGAACAGGGCGTTCCTTGCGCGGAAAGCAGGGCACGATTCATGAATGAAATGCACAACCCACTTCCCTTTGTAAGTTGTATCATCCTCGCAGCCGGCGAGTCCAAACGTCTCGGCACCGCAAAACAACTCCTCGACTGGCACGGCGAAACGATTCTCGCCAAAGCCATCCGCACGCTCGAAGGAATTTCACCGAAGTATGCGTCTGGTATGGAAATAATCGTCGTGCTCGGCGCGCGGTACGAGGAAATTCTCCCCACTCTATCTCCTTTTAGAATAATTACTTGTAGAAATGATCATTGGCACGAAGGAATGGGAACGTCGATTAGCACAGCCATGCACTCGGTAAATCCGCAAGCAAGCGCCGTGCTCCTCTCCGTCTGCGATCAAGTACTGATGACCACCGCCGATTACGAACAATTACTCTCAGCATTTCTCACCGGCAATTCCACCATCGCAGCCACGAGATACGGAGAGAATGCCGGCGTGCCTGCCGTATTTACCCTGCAGTATTTCCCTCATTTACAATCTCTTAGCGGCGAGCGTGGCGCTAAAAGTATTCTTCAGAAAAACAACGCTGATGTGACGTTCGTGGACTTGCCCGCTGCGCTTGTCGATATTGATACGGCGGAGGATTATGTGAGGGCGATGGGGAGAAGGATGAAGAACTGAGCTCACCCTAACCCCTCTCACCAAAGGAGAGGGAAGATGAAGAAATCAATCCAAGGATGAACATCAATAAGCCACCATGAACCGGTGGAGAAAGTCCCCTCACGGGGAGGACGTGATTACAAAGTGGATCCCTCCCGGATTTCGCGGATGCAGAAATTGAAGCCGCTTAGACAATCAACCTGACGTTGAGAATCACCCCAAAAACCAAAACAGCCGCTCCCCGATTACCGGAGAGCGGCTGTTCTGAAATGTTCTATCAATTACTTAATCACTTGCAGCATCTTTGCTTGGGTGAATTGTCCGGACTTGACGATTACATAATAGACACCACTTGTGAGGTTTTGTGTTTCGATATTAAAACTGTGCGTACCCATTGACAAGCTCGCAGTTGTTGTAATATCGAGCATTTTTCTACCGGTCACATCTGCTACGTAGAGCGATACATTATCCATGTCATTGGAGAGTGCAAGTGATACGGTTGCATTGTCGGATGTCGGATTCGGCGTGATGTCGGCTAATTGATTGTCGGTAATGCTTTCTGTGGAGGAAGCAAGGGAGATACCTGCGTCGGATGTCATCGTAACATCTGTTGAAATAGCACCTTCGACCGGAACGATAATTGGACCACCACCGACAAGACCACAATTTATTGCGAAAGGTCTCATTACAACGACTCCTGCACCATCTGTAAATCTGAATTGAATTATTGCGGGTCCGACTAACGTAAAGCATACATTACCCATATAGATATCGGGACCAACCGGGAACCAACCACCACCGCCGTGTGTAAAGGTAACCGTGGCTGCAGGTGGAGTGACTAAGAACATTCCCACCGAAAAATCAGCGCTGATGACACCGGCAGGAGGAATTACCTGACATGATCTCCAGCGAACAGCTTCAGCAGCAGGAAGTGAATAATGCACTTCAAAACAGCATCCACCGACGGGCACGAGTCTCACATTAGGAATTGCTTTCGCAGTTTGTGATGTAAAACCAAAAGCGACCACACCAAGAACAGCACAAACAAGTGCAGAGCGAAGAAGAGAAGCAAGAGTTTTCATAATATTCTCCAAAAAATAGAAATAAAAAAGAATAGATTTTGTGCCGTTTGAGAATGAAATTGCTCTTGCGCGCTTTGTTGCTATTTCAATTCTTTTCGGGCGGTTATGATTGCTGATGTTGTTTATAATGACAAGCATAACTTTCAAGTGCAAAACTACGGCGCCGCCTGACCGTGGGAAAGGTCGGCTGTGATAGCGGCTCGATTGAATGTGTAAATGGTCAGTTTATTCGGGTGAGTGGTATGCAGTGTTCATCAAAATGTATGGTCGGCAATGGGTGACCGCAAATGTTGGATAGGAAGATGCAGAAGTGAAACCTAAAAATGTCTTATTATTGTAAAATTATTATCTGATACATCGAGGTGATTTATGCTGACTCTTGACGGAAATTCTCTTACAATTAAAGACTTTAACTCGGCTGTCTATGCAACTGAAACACCAATTCAACTTTCCGATGAAGCCAAACGAAAAGTACGAGCGGCAAGGCATACTGTCGATACGTGGCTTGCCAAAGGAGAGATTGTTTATGGCGTGACGACCGGTTTTGGTGAATTTGCGAATGTGGTAATTCCACCAGATGAACTTGATCAATTACAGGAAAACCTCATTCTCTCCCATAGCGCCGGTGCCGGTGAATGGTTACCAAGAGAAGTTGTACGAGGCATGATGATTCTCCGGGTCAATGCTCTGGCAAAGGGGCATTCAGGTATCCGACTCGAAACGCTGGAGACGCTGATCGCGATGCTCAATCATCAGATTATTCCGGCGATTCCGTCGCAAGGTTCTGTGGGCAGCAGCGGCGATTTGGTGCAATTGTCGCATATCGCGCTCGCACTCATTGGCAAGGGGCAAGTCCTGACCTCTGAAGGAGTAAAACCATCACGGGAAATTCTCGCTTCCTTTGGTATTGCTCCTGTAACGCTAAAAGCTAAAGAAGGCCTTGCGCTCATTAATGGCACGCAGATGATGTGTTCGTATGGCGGTCTTGCCGTCGAAAAAGCACGCCGACTTGCCAATATCGCCGACGTAGCGGGCGCTCTCAGTGTGGATGCACTGCGAGGCACAGATACAGCTTTTGATGAACGTATTCACCGGTTGCGGGGTTTTGAAGGACAGCTTGACTCAGCAAAACATCTCAGAGACTTACTCTCAGGCAGTGAAATACGCAATTCTCACCGAGACAATGACACGCGTGTTCAAGATGCATACTCACTTCGCTGTATGCCACAAGTGCATGGTGCATCGAGAGATGCGATTAACTATGCATACAAAGTACTCTCCACCGAACTCAATTCCGCAAATGACAATCCGCTTATTTTCCCTGAGACTGACGATCATTTAGAAGGTGGTAATTTTCATGGTCAGCCGCTGGCGTTAGCACTTGATTTTCTTGCAATTGCATGTGCCGAGCTCGCCAATATCTCCGAACGTCGCACTGAACGTCTCGTCAACGGTGCTTTGAGTAATGGACTCCCGAGATTTTTAGCGACGAGGGGCGGCGTGCAATCAGGAATGATGATTGCACAATACACATCCGCATCGATAGTTTCGGAGAATAAAGTGCTCTGTCATCCCGCGAGTGTGGACTCGATTCCAACATCCGCTAATCAGGAAGACCATAATTCGATGGGCAGTATTTCCGCACAAAAAGCGTGGAAAGTGGTTTCTAATTTACAAACAGTTCTCGCGATTGAACTTCTTTGTGCGGCACAAGGTATAGATTTTCTTCGTCCACTCAAGACATCCGATAAATTAGAACTTATCATGGAGAAAATCCGAAGTGTCGTGCCGTTTGCTACTACGGATCGAATACTTCATACTGATATACAATTGATGATAGAATTGATTGAAAGTGGCAAACTTGATCCAAAGTTTTAAGTGTAAGTATATTATATGAAAATTGGTTATATAACGGCTGCAGATTCGAAGAGCAAATATCCTTGGTCTGGTACGATTTATTATGTAGCCAAAGCACTTGAAAAGCATTGCGGTGAAGTAGTTCATTTAGGTCCTGTTCCCGATAATGCAATGTTCAGGGGTAGAATAACTAATAAGTTATTACGCACCATCGGCTTAGGATACGACCCACTACATGATTACCCATTAGCGCGTAAGTATGCTCGGCATTTCAGTGCAAAAATAGCCGAAGAGAAATTAGACGTGCTTGTCGCTTGTGCTGCTTCTACGGAGATTGCGCTGCTTGAGACGGAAATCCCTATTATTGGAATTGCTGATGTCACCGGTCGCTTAGCACATGAATACTACGAGCAATTTTCAAATATAATCAATGCAAAATCACTTTTGGAGATTGACGGAAAGTTTATACATAAATGTTCGGCAGTGATTTATTCTTCGGATTGGGCTGCTAATTCAGCGCGGCAGGATTACGGGAATGTGCGTGGATTGATCGAAACTATTCCTTTTGGTGCAAATGTTGACCCCGAGGATATTCCATCAATTGAAACTATTACTAACAAACCACTTACCGACGTTTGTCGGTTATTATTCCTAGGAGTAGATTGGGTGAGAAAGGGTGGCGATATTGCCTTTGATACGATGGTCGAGTTGAATAAACGAGGTATTAGCACGACGCTAACAGTTTGCGGTTGTATTCCGCCGAAAAAATATTCTCATCCGAATTTGACCGTGATTCCATTTTTGAATAAAAACATCCCTGCAGAGAGACAAACGTTCAATGAAATGCTCCTTAATGTTGACTTTCTCTTGGTTCCGACGCGCAAAGAAGCATACGGAATCGTATTTTGCGAAGCCAATGCATTTGGATTACCTGCAATTACGACAGCCACCGGCGGAGTAACGCAAATTGTTCGGAATGATATCAATGGGTTTGCTTTGCCTGAAGATGCTGAAAGTAAAGACTATGCAAATACGATAGCGAGGTATTGGTCTGATAGAAGTACGTATTCCAAGCTTGTGCTCAGTAGTAGGAATGAATATGACACAAGACTAAATTGGGATACTTGGGGAGAGAAAGCCACGAAAGTGATACACAAGATTATTCGACAACCCTCATAAATATATGATTAAAACAACAAAAGCCGATATCATGATGATATCGGCTTTTGTTGTTTCCTGTAATTTCCACAGTTAAATTGCTCTTACTTACCTTGAGGTGCAGGTACTTGTTGCTGAGGCTGTGCTTGCTGAGGCGCTTGCTGTACCGGTGCAGATTGTGGATTGGCTTCGGGTGCTGTTGCAGCCGGTACCGGTGCACCAACTGTCGCCGCATTACGCTCTTCCGCTACTTCTACACCCAAGAAAAATTTATTTGTTATGATGGAAAGGAGTAAAATTGCTCCGGCTATTCCGATAGTAATTTTGGTGAGGGTGTCTGCTGTGCGGCGGCTGCCGAACATCGAACCAAGCTGACCGCCTATACCGGTCATTCCGCTTGCCATATCAGCTTTTCCGGGTTGAATTAAAACTGCACCAATGAGAATAAACGCGAGTAAACAAATGATAGATACTAAAACTGTGTACATGATTTTTACCTGTAATTAAAAAATAATTGCGCAAAAATAGCTCTCTTGCGGTTGTAAATCAAACTTTTTCTGAATTTCGATTATAATCAAGCCGGACGCTTCGGTCGTTGCACTACTTCGATGCTCGTTACTGGATGAATTTCCCATGCGGTACCTCTCCAATTACGCGCACGACCGGGTTTTGTATTTTCTGCTTCATCTTCGTGTTCGGTATCAAAAAACATCCACCCCTGTACCTTCACCCATCTTCCTAAATAGGAATCACGGATAGCTCGTGTACTCCAATCTATATTGTTATCATTCATGAGTTTACGTATGCGCGGCGTCACTTCTATTACCACTCGTTCTGCTTCCGAGGTCTTCATAGGATTGAGTACAAGCTCGATATGAGTATCACGCAGTAGAACGTCCTTGGTTTTGCAATTACATGTTTCGACTCCTCCGGGCTTTACATCATAGACATAGCCGACAATTTCAGCTGCTTGTGAGGAGCTCCACCTTCTGCTGTCCTCTCCCCTTTGAATTATTTTTTCTAATGTGATTGAACGGTTGAAGTCATTCTCACTTGGGAAGTTATATCGGTTTTTGAGTACATTCAATTGCTGTACATCTGATTTAACGGCATTGCCCATCATCGGGCAATGATTATATACATCCAAATTTCCTGCATGAGATTGTGCAGATGTTTCAATCTTTCTTTCTTCTTTTTTACTACAACCTACTATCATCAGTAGTGTCAACAGCACAGCAGCTAATCTTACTTTTGTAAATTTCATCGTATGTACTCCCCTGTGAAACAACTGACAATCTCTTGCATAGCTCATATATTTCAATTACTTCGTGTTACATTTAGCTTAAATCTACAATCAATTCTCAGCCAATGTACATTAAGTTGAAATCTTCCTAAATTGTGATTATTATCTATTGAAATAATCCGTACACTGTGATTTTTCAAGCAGCAATGGTATTCTCTTTATTATTCAAGCAGGTAGTTGTTTATTCTTTTTGCATCATTATACTTCAGACAAGCACATATAATCCTGACTGAACGAAATACGAGAATTAGCCTTACAGATATTACGCTTTCCATGATGAGAATTGAGCCTGAAATCGACCAAATTTATCCGTATTTTTGCGCTAAATTTTTTGTATTCCTACCAAACATTTACTACATGTCAACGACTACTTCCGACAATTTATCAAGTCTTCCAACTCCTAAAAATGGCTGGCTCATCATCTATGCAGTATTGGCGTGTATAGCACTTGCAGGTCTTATAATTTCGATTAAATACAGAGTAATGCCCAAGAAAACAGAAGTGATAGCTAAGCGGAAAATACCGGCAACTAATAGTGCTTATACGCTGATGCTCTCACCACTCGACTCACTCGAGACGTTGCGAATCGGACAAGCAATACGTGCAGATATTGGTGTAGATAGCGCGGTAACCAAGATGGTGGTGGGTGGCACTGCATTATATAAGCAATGCACTTCTTCCGCAGAATATGAAAAGCTTATTGCTCAAGGATTACGGGAAGCACAGCCGGATAATTTAGAAAAGCAAGCTTTGATGTTCTCACAGTTTGTCGGCATAATGGTCACCGATACAATTCCGGTGGAATTATACTTAGCAGGTAAGCTTGGCGGTACTACATTTGAGGCAGTTGACAAACGGATGTCAGCTACATGCAAAGATCTTGACTTACGTTCATCTACTTTCGGGCGCGTACGTGTTGTGAGCTACTTAAGGCCGATTGACAATAGCATCAATCGTCAGTTTATGAAGTACTTCAGGGATAGAGGTTTTGAAGTAATCGAACGATAATACTCTACTTTGAGAGAATCACGACTTCCGTTCGACGGTTGAGTCGTCTTCCGAAATCAAATCCGTTGTCAGCGATTGGGCGGGAATCGCCAAGACCTTGGGTGAGTATCCGGGCTGGTGATACTCCTTTTTTAATGAGATAATTCCGTACACTTTCGGCTCGTTGGAGGGATAGAATTTTATTCTTTACTTTAATTCCTCTTGAGTCAGTATGTCCTTCAATTCTAATTGTGACATTTTTACGATTAGTCATAAATTCGTAGAGAATCTCTAACTCAAATACTGAATCGGGTAACGTCGAACTACTGGACGCAAAAAGGAGATTTTCTATAATAAGTTTACGCCCTATTTCTACGACAGGTATTACTTTACGGACGAGTTCGCGTTTTTGATTATCGACGATACCCACATTGAGAGAGTCAGGAATAGCCGGCTGATCCGAACGATAGGTAATTGCAAATAGATTAGTGAGTTGCGTCGAATACATGTCAAGAATTTTTGCAAAGGGTTGACTGAGATCAAAGACCGAACCTCTCGTTGCGTCAGATAAAGCTTTGTACTGTTTTAGTGATGGTGGAGTGATACAGAATATCTGGGCTTCATTCTTTTTAAGATATTCAATCATTGTTGTAGTCGTGTAATTTGAGCGGCCATTCCCTCGACCACCCTGCTGATGATACGGAGCGTCAGTAATTATTACTCCGATTCGATTAGCTGAAGGACGGTATTTCATTCTCCCAATTTCTGCCAAAGCCTCGAGAGCATTTTCAGGTTCGTCCATTCCACCGCTTGCCTCTACATTCGAGAGCCAACCCAAAAATTCTTTTACATTTTCTGTAGGTTGATAAGAACGCTCAACAACATCGGAGAACATTACCAATCCTAACCTATAGTCTATTCCACGAGTTACCAACGATTCTACAAACTTTTCAATATTGTCTTTTACGCCATTAATATAAGTTTGCATCGTGCCTGTAATATCAATAATAAAGACAAAATCGATTGGAATACGTTCGCGAACTGATATTCTCTTTACAGATAACACTTTTTTGGGTTTACCGTTTTCTATTACGGTCAGTTCTTGTGCTACAATAGAATCTAATGGCACACCCGAATAATTCGAAGCGCCAACGATAAGTCTTACTTCCGGAAACCTTGTAATATCAACGTTTTGTATCGTTATCTGAAAATCATCGTGTGTTGACTTTACTTTTGTATCTTCGGTATTTTTCTTAGCTGCTTGATTAACCGAATCTGACTCTATTGCATGTACTTGAGTGATGGTACAAAGCACAAGCATGCCAAGAAGAAAGAAACTAATAATGTGTTTCTTTACAAACTGTTTGGATATCGATAAATATATTCTACACATAGTACATACCACAGAAAAACCCTCAGAAGCGCTGAAGTTCGCTTGCCGAGGGTTTATTCAATAAGACCATCAAAGGGAACATTCGGGAAATCCCGTTTTTAAAAATTAAATCGTAATACGGGTGAAATCATAAATACATTTTCTTCATACGGACGAACAGACTCTTTCGATCGTAAAGAGACACTATATCGTGCATCAAGATACAACCATTGACCTACAATTGGTAAATAACATCTACTTAAAAACATTTGATTTGAATATTGAGTACTGAGGCCAAATGGAAAGACACCTTGACTGCGATATTCAAGTTTTGCAAATACCCAATCTGCTGCTTCGACAGGATGATACAGCATAAGTCCTTTTATATTATCGTCTTCGATTACATACGAATTTTTCTTGTTGTCGAAAAATCGTTGGGCTTCTTTCACTTCAGCATAGCCAATACCTACATCAAATCGGAAGAAATTTTCTGGTTTTTCAGGGTCGAGCCACCAGTTATAAAACACAGTAGCTTGTCCTGTAGTGCGGAGAAGTGGAGCAATCGCTACTACCGGTCTTCCGGTAGCATCTGGCTTATAATATACTGCATAATCGGATGATTCTATAATTCTCGATGAATCAACTCCTGACAGAGGTACTTCTATATGAAAACTTACACCGAATTGTGGATGAAACGGAGCATGCATATCAAATCCGAATATACCCTTACCTCCTCGCCCTGCATTGAGTCTGCGTGTTGGGATGAAAGATAGAATACCATTGCTAGTATCTGTAATTCTATATCCCATACCGACATGGAAGTCGAGCAAATTTGGAATTGCACGTTTTGTTTCCGGATCGTCATTTGGATACAAGGGTCGTTGGAGGACGATTTTTGCTTCACCGGAGGATAGAAAAGTATAGCCGGCACCTTCTGTACCAACAATTGATCTAAACCAAAAATCAGTATTTCCCAATTTAAGTGTTTGCTCAAATCCTGACAATGAAAACGAATGTGTCACATTGGTAGGCATGTCCATATAATTAACAATCGCAGCTATTTCGGCTTGTGTTGGTGGGGTAGATGGTGGGATATCTCGATAGCTGTAGGGTCTTTTAGGATCCGATATCATCACAGCTAATTTGCGCATTTTGGATTCTACTTCAGAAGCTACTAACTTTTCTTTGCCACATTCAATCAAAAGTATATTATAATCAGGATTGTTTATATCCTTGATTGGGGCGCATGTAATGGTAATTTGTCCCATATCCAAATTTTCTTTTGGGCGACCGTCAAGGATAAACGATTGCATAATTTGGAGTTGAAGATTCGGCTCTGTAATTAACCATCGTGGGAAATACGGAAGCAATGTCGGATCAATTTTTTTCAATTCATTGAGTGACAACGAGTCTTCTTTTTGTGCATACGCAGCATTGGAAGCAAATCCTAGTACCAGTACAACAGCTACAACAAGCGTAGTATAAATCTTATTCATCATAATTTCAAAAGTAAGGTAATGATTCAAACTAAATGGTAAGCGACTTAGAAATTAACTAATAATTGAATGGAAGGCATGAACACGTTCGCATTTTCCCATGGCTTCGGATTACGGAAGATTGTTCGGAAGAATTTCACTTCACCTCGTAAATGAAATTCATTCGAGAGTGCTACCTGCATCCATAAATCTCCGAGACCCGCTCCATCAAAATATTGAACACCTGTTCCCCATTGGACACTATTATTGACAGTCATGTATTCAATTCTACTGGAAATACTCGCAATTGCTTCGTTTTCATCGGTTAAGAACGGTCTAATTGCACCCGCGGAATCAGGTCTACCCGGGCGAGGAATCATTGGCTCATACCATTTTTCCATCATAAAGAATGTACCGCCCAGCTTGAACCTAAAGTAATGATTTTCATCAACATTAATTGCAAAGGAGTAATGACCTTGTACATGAAATCGTGGCAAATAGCTCAAACCTGTATTAAAATTCGGAGTGTAAATCGGATTGGATACCGGGTCACCAAACACATAGCTCGATGAAAGCGTAAAGACACCGCTTTGATTCACAATTTTCATAGGGAAGTCGAAATTACCACTTGCACCGAACCCAGCACTTGTGAGAGTACGCTCTGTTTTGAAGATATCTTTAGCAAGCTTCGAAGCTCCCCCGCCTGGTAATATCATTCCAAGCTTGTACGACTGCCACATCACATTTAGTGATAATCTCTCACTCCACAAAGAAGGATAATTGATTTCCTCGAATCCCTGACGAAGTTCTACACCATATTTCGGAAGCCATTTGTTGTATATAATTGGTGTGGTACTATCAACTGCTGTTCCGTAGCTCGACATAGTTGTATTGACCGGCTCGTAACGTCTATATCGTAGCACATCAAAAAGTCCGATTGTGACTTCATTTGGAGAATTATAGTCTTGTGGCTGACCCTCGGTAATACGAAGGTATTGCTGAATATCATCTTCGTTCACAATTTTGGTATCGCCTACTTTACGCGGGATCAAATATCCTTCACCCAAGCCCTGTGCTTCGGAAGTAATATTTTCCGAAACATTTTGGCTGATATTTCTTTGTAAATATTCGAATAATGTCTTGGCTACACCTAATGTGTCGGGGGAACCTATGCGGCGTAATTCTCCGGTAAGATATACTTTTTTGGGTGGGTCTATACATTCATCAAGTCGAGCGCGGCTGTCATCATTGGTAGAAGTAAGCAAGCCGATGATCGTAAAGGGTTCGTCCGGCTTGAAACGGGTCGTGACTATGTATGCTTTTTTGAATAAAGCATCCTGCCACTGACGATAATTGTAATAATACTTGATGAATTCACGATCATCATTATTGAGACCCTTCATTTCAATGAGGGGATCGTCACCGTTATCGATATACTCGCTAATCTCATCTTTTTTCTTTGATCTATTCGCTGCAGCAGAAATTTTGGGTTCCGGAGTACCAAGTAATGGATTAATTGCAGAAACTGATGCATCATCTAGTTTGTACAAAAAGATATTTGAATAGCGATAGCTCTTAAAATTATTTAAGATGGAACGTAATTGAGCGGTGCGCTGACCAAAAGCCGATACGGAAAATAGTATCCCGAGTACCGGAACGCAAATAATCATATTACGCAATAGTTTTTTCATAGATAATCCGAAAATATGCAATAATTAAAATCTTACTTAGAATTAAACACCTTACAATGAAATCTAGAAGCTGAACGGGAAGTTATACGGTTTTACTGCTTCCTTCGATTTTTCACCATTAGGGTGTTGTGCAGATGCTTTGATTTTGAGTTTAATCGTACCCTTTGTACCTCTTGGTACCGGAACAGGACCTTTTAATCTCAAAGTCACATTATACTTAGCCCCGTTTTTCTGTGGTTCACCGATCACCTGCACAGAATAGCCCTTAATTGTCGATTCGACTACTTCTATTTTTACTCCTACAACTTGTGCTTTTTGGTCAATTTCACCTGCGCCTTCAGCGGCACCTGAAGTTGGAGCTTTGATCTCTATATTCTGGACAACAATCGTGGGATCACGAGGATCAGTCATCGGACTGACTGTAATACCAGGCAAATTAATACTTGGCTTTCTTTGAGTAGGTTTTGTTTCGAATGGACCATTTCCGTCGGGGAACAATTGGACTTTGATATCCTGATCTTTTGGAGATTGCCATACGATTCGTACCGATATTTTCTCTGAGCTAACGGGCACGACATAATTATCAGATGAAGCAATAGAAAGACGGTTAGCCGGCTGCTTGTTCGTCGTACCTTCTACAAATATTCTGAATTGGTTACCCGGGATTTTCGAACCTGAAGTAGGAATTGCTTCAAATTGAAGAGCATCTCCATAAGAAACACCTTCGATTGAACCTATTATTTCATCTTTATTTCTGATATCTTGACCTTCAGCATCTTTTACAGTTGCAAGTCCGGTCTGGAATACCGTCAATGAGCAAACAGGAGATATAGTTTTTCCTCCACTGGTATGAGACGCTGTAAGAGCATATTGACCCTCTCCGATTGGCTCATTTATTTCTACTTTAAACTTTCCTACTCTGCCGGTTGCATCTGTTGCATTTTGCTTAGTCACCGTGACCGGCTTACCATTAAAGGTAACCGTCGGTGTGACTTTGTCGAAGAGATTAGCTGTGAAGGTTGCAACTGTTTTAGTAGCTTTGTCGAAGGAGTACAATTGATCATCATCCCATGTAAGGACAGGTCCTTCTTGTTCGATTTTTGGTTGGTGGACTAATATATCTACTTCTATACTACCTTTGTTTTGTTCAAAAGTAAGAGATCCACCCGGAGCAAGTAAGCGAGCTATATAACCGTATAGATCTACTTTTCCTCTTTTTTCATTATCGTTGGCAACTTTGGCTTTTGCTGTCGCGATGTCTTGTATAAATTTTTCACCGTCAACTTTACCTTCGATTAAATCCATAGCAGAGGGCAAACCTAATCCTTCTAACTGACGTTGAAGATCGCGTTGGACAATGCGGAGGTCTTTGACTTTTAATTGAACGGTACCAATGCTGACTTTTGCATCGTCTCTGGCTTCGACGTGTTTTTGGTCGCCGGAGACACCGAGGATTCTATTGGTGCGAGAACTAAATCGAAGCTTGTACCAGCCCGGCTGTGATGGTGGTTGGAATTTAACGACAAAGGCGCGTTTATTAAGCTTGCCATTAAGGCGCTTTGAAACGATTTCTGTTTTTTCTTTGGAGTATCTGAAAACTGAATCAGCACTTACAGCTTCGCTAGGTGCGAAGCGGTTAATTTCACCTGTTTTAGTGGCAGATTCTACATAGACCGGCTCCTTGTAATCAGTCATTCCGGCTAGGTTTAATTCAATTTTACGAGTGGCTTGGAGTACCCATTTAGGTGCATCCGGTATGTTTGCATCTGTTATTTCATCTCCCATGACTGGATTTGAAGTCACTTTTGCGAATGCTTTATCGGAAGGTGCTGACGGAGGTTCAAGGTCTTTGCTGGAGTTGTAATACACTTCATATTGTAACTCTTGAACGTTAGCAAGTTTTTTGAGGATTTCGATACGTTCAGCTTTTTCTTTTGGCTCCATACCTTCGAGCTTGTCTGACCCGGCTACATCTGTTACCCCTACTTCGATGGTATAGTTATGGAACTTTTTAAATTCCTTTTGAATCTCAGGAGGCATACCGTCGGTCAGCACCCAATCTTCTTGAAGACGGGTATTTATTCCTTCGGTACCCGCGCCGGATTGTAATTGAGTAAGAATACTCTCAACAATCTTTTGGGATTCACGCTGTTTTTTGACGAGATGCTCTTCGGCTTCGTCTCGCTCCACAATAATAATCAGCAGTTCTAGAATAACTGCCAAGTATAACACAAAATAAACTTTACCGGCTCCACCTTTTGACATGGAAGTAACTCCGAAGAGATAAACAAGTTGTAACTGTTAATTGTAGGGTGAATTCAATGTGTAGCGTTTGAAACCCTTGCGCTGTAGATTGAATTATATAACGTTAGATTTACATTTGAAGGAAATAATTCGAAATGATCTCGAATCGTCCTGAAATGAATGCAATAATATAGTACCTAATAAAAGAAAGTGGAATTTCTACAATTTGTGGAAATTCCACTTAGCGTACTATTATTGCTTAGGTGTGTCGTTTTTTTTGACTTCTGCTTTGGTCATTGATTTTTTGTCCTTGCAGCAATCTTCTTTTTTAGACATCGTACCTTTTTTGCAACAGTCTGCATTAGCTTTCTTCATTGCTGTTTTAGAGCAACCTTCTTTGTCTTTGCAGGCGGCCTTGCTCACCATCGTTGGCGCAATTACCAGTCCAAGGCAGAGCGCAACTGCCGCAATTTTCTGTGCTATTTTCATATCAGAAACATTCCTTTCAAATGTGAGAAAATACGTTTATTAAGATTAAGGCAGTGCAATATATTGTAAATCCAACTTTTGGGCAAATAAAAAATTCAAACTCTTCTCAAATCCCTATATTTACAGTGTATTTTTTTTCTGTTCTGTACTTTGACTTCACTTTAGGACAAAACCTTACGACAAGTATTTTCATCAAGTCTGCTCTTCACAATTCCACTATCTTTAACTTCTCGATCTTTTTACTTGCAGACTGTTTTATTGATTTATCATACTTTTCATATATTTATATTAATAAATTTTAGATAGTATTGCACCTTCCCTTCCAATTATCAGCTTTATACATTCACTTACAACCAAAAACTGGTAATGATTGTAATTTTTAAGATTTTTTGTATAAAAGTACTCAACATAAACGAAAAAACTGCCTCCACTAAAAAACTTTTCCACAGTATAATTAATAGTTTTTTTAATTGAAAACTTGTCTTAATTTTGAAGTGAGAGCAGCATAAAGCAATCCTACCTTAGTGCAGTAACTTACATACAACACAATAAATTACATGTCAAGCCATATCCTCAGAGGATGTGTTTTGCCTAATTTTGTCTTTACGATTTAATTTCATCTTCAAATTTTGAGGTTTCAATGAAAATACAACGACGATTTACCAAATCCGGTATCAGTCCTTACGCTCAATTCGAGTACACGCGCCGTTCTTCCGTTCTGCGTAATCCCGACGGCTCACTCGTTTTCAACATGGAAAATATTGATGTGCCCTCTCACTGGTCGCAAGTCGCCACCGATATCCTCGCCCAAAAGTACTTTCGCAAGGCAGGTATTCCTCTCACTGATGAGCAAGGCAAGCCAATTCTCGATGATAAAGGCAATCAAAAATTCGGCAGCGAGACCAATCTCCGCCAAGTAGTCCATCGCCTCGCAGGCTGCTGGAGAGAATGGGGTGAAAAACATAATTATTTCGATACATCAGAAGATGCAGAGGCATTTTATGATGAAATTGCCTACACCCTTCTCAAGCAAATGACCGCCCCGAATTCCCCGCAATGGTTTAATACCGGGCTGAATTATGCCTATGGAATTACCGGCAAAGCACAAGGACATTATTATGTAGATCCTATATCCGGCAAACTTGCTAAATCTGAAGATGCTTATACTCATCCTCAGCCGCATGCGTGTGCCCGCAGAAATACCTACCTGTTTACAAACGAAGGTGTCTTGACCATTGGCAGTATTGTCGATGAAAGTAAAGTAGGTTTACAGATTTTTGACGGTAATAAATATGTGAATGTACTAGCAGTTAAAAATAATGGAGTTCGTTCTATCTATCGAGCAACCTTAAAGAATGGAAACTTCATTGAATTTACAGACGATCACCGTATTTGGAGCTCTGTAAAACGCCTCAAAGATGGCGGAGAGTATTCTTGGAGCGAGCTTCGTACACTACTCGGATGTAAAGTACAGCAAATTGCTCTGCAAAAGCGGACACAGTTAACTATGGAGGCACATCTTTCTGGATTTGCAAACGAATCATCGTCTTCATCAGTTAGTACCAATAATTTTTCAGACTTCAACGAAATGTTGTACATCGATTCAAAGAACGAATCGTCGCAACTTGATATAGCTAACGCAGCCTTGGCAGGTTGGATTATTGGTGACGGATATTATGGGAAATACAACAAAAATGCCAAGACTACAATGTTCGGCGCAATTACCATTAATGATGATGAGTTTAACTATGTAACAGATCTATTTACAGAAATTTTTGGTGACTATACAGTTGGAGTTCGTCGTGATATCGGTGAATTATATCGCACCGTCAAATTAGACTCAAAACGTGTCGATGGATACGTTGAAGAATATGAACTCAATTCAAATTCACTCACAGCTGTTGTCCCTGAATGTATCTTTAAATCAAGTAGTAATGAACAATTTGCGTTCCTTCGCTCCCTCTTTCAAGCCGATGGATGCGTTCGTCTTAGAATCGAGAATGGACGTAATTCGGGTGATGTAACGCTGACAACTATATCGGAAGAACTCGCTCATGGCGTACAGGTATTACTCCTGAACCTCGGAATATATTCTACTGTAACTCGTTGTAATGACTCTCGAGAAGATCGTCACAAACCATTTCAAGTTTCTATAGCATATTATTCTGAACGGAAGAAATTCGAAGACCACATTAATTTCATCTCAGAAGATAAAAGAAACAAGCTTCAAGTATTGAACGAAACAGTTATCGGTAAAAATAAATACTCCACTTCCGAAGAAACTATTATATCAATAGAATACATCGGTGATGAGGAAGTATTCGATATACAAACAGAAACAGCTCAATTTGCTGCCAATGGAGTCATCGTTCATAATTGTTTTATCCAATCCGTTGAAGATGATCTAGTGAACGAAGGTGGTATATTTGATCTCGTTACCCGTGAAGCACGAATTTTCAAATTTGGTAGCGGGACGGGTTCGAATTTCTCAAATCTCCGAGGCAGTGGCGAACGCCTCTCCGGCGGTGGCGCCTCCTCAGGTCTCATGAGTTTCCTGAAAATATTCGACCGCGCTGCAGGCGCTATCAAATCCGGCGGAACAACTCGCCGCGCAGCCAAAATGGTAATCGTTAATATAGATCACCCCGATATCGAAACATTTATCGAGTGGAAAGCAAAAGAAGAAGAAAAAGTAGCAGCCCTCGTTGCCGGATCAAAAATCAATGCCACATTCCTCCAAGCTATTCTCGATGAGGCAATTGCCGGCGGCGCTAACCGCAAGACTAATGATAAGCTTAATACACTTGTTGTCCACGCCGTCCACCGCGGTGTACCGATGAATTACATCGAACGTACCCTCACACTTCTCGAGCAAGGATTCACCACCCTCAATTTTGATACGTATGATACCCATTACGAGTCAGAAGCATATATTACCGTCAGCGGTCAGAATTCCAATAACTCTGTCCGTGTGACCAATGAATTTATGCAAGCCGTAATCAACGATGGAAATTGGGAATTAAAATGGCGCTCCAAGCCGGGTGTCGCCAAAACTCTCAAAGCACGTGACTTATGGGCGAAAATCAATATGAGCGCATGGAAATCAGCCGATCCCGGACTGCAATTTGATACAACTATAAATGAATGGCACACTTGTCCCGCCGATGGGAGGATCAATGGATCTAACCCGTGCGTAACTGCCAATACTCTCGTACCAACACATCAAGGATTAGAACGTATTGGCGATCTTATTGGTCAGTCTCGCGGTGTTAAAAGTATCGATGGGAAAATGCATTGGGTCGAAAATATATTTCCTACTGGCAGGAAACCTGTCTATGAGTTAAAAACAAAAGCCGGCTATCGACTCGAGCTCACTGCCGACCATAAAGTATTTACCGAAAATCGCGGTGATGTACCCGCACACCAGCTTACAAAAGATGATGTCCTACGCTTAGTTGCCGGAACATTTGGTGTAGAATCAACAGGATCTGTTGATATCGCGCAGCTTATCGGCCTATTGCTTGGCGACGGTTGCATTACCCATTTAAACGAACAAGATATTGCAGGCAACCAACGCGAAGTTGGATTTTTGACCATGAGTAAGGAAGAACATGAAGTCGTCGAATGGGCAACTAATCTTATCAATTCCTTGCGTCCTGAGTTTGGCGAACATACAAAGAATAGCGCAACGACCGAAACAGCTACTACGCTACGGACTGCTGTCGGAAGTCCTAAAATACTTTCTATGTTTAAGAAATATGCAGTCTTAAATCAAGGCAGCACTCAAAAACTCATTACTTCAGCAAGCTTCCAATTAACAAAAGAAGAACAATCTGCCCTCCTCCGCGGACTCTTTACCGCCGATGGTACGGTTGCAAATTACGGCGATAAGAGCCAATACGTAGCTCTCGATTCTACCTCGCTCGAACTCCTGCAACAAGTTCAGCTACTGCTTCTAAACTTTGGTATTAAAGCAAAAGTGTACGCAAATCGCAGAGCAGGCAAGCTTACATCTATCCTACCTGACGGTAATGGAGGAACAAAAGAATATGCCGTTGAAGAAATGCACTCCTTACGAATCTCCCGTTTTTCTAGAATTGTATTCGAATAAGAAATAGGATTCATGTCCGGCACCGAGAAGTCGATTAAACTCCGTGAGTTGAATCAATCTGTTGGTGCGTATAATGATTCTATGACCGATTATGTAGAATCATTTACCTTCCTCCGCGAAGATGATGTTTTTGACTTAACTGAACCCGAAACAAGTCACTTCATAGCCAACGGAATCGGTATTCATAATTGCTCAGAGTACATGTTCCTCGACGATACAGCTTGTAATCTTGCAAGCATCAACCTCGTTCACTTTGTCGATGAAAACGGCAACTTCATGGTCGAAGATTTCCGCCATACAGCACGCCTTTGGACCATCGTTCTCGAAATCTCCGTGCTCATGGCGCAATTCCCTTCGAAGCAAATTGCTAAACTCAGTTATGATTTCCGGACGCTCGGTCTCGGCTATGCAAACCTCGGCACTATTTTAATGATCGACGGAATCCCCTACGATTCTCCTAAAGCGCTCGCTATCTCCGGCGCTATCACAGCACTCATGACTGGTGAATCCTACGCAACAAGCGCAGAACTCGCCCGTGACGTCAAGCCATTCCCATCGTACGAGAAAAACAAAGAATCTATGCTCCGCGTGATGAGGAATCATCGCCGTGCCGCGTATAATGTGCCTACAAGTGGGTATGAAAACCTAACAATTCCGCCCGTTGGTATCAACCCTGACGTCTGCCCGCAAGACTTGCTCCTAGCTGCACGTGAGGCATGGGATAAAGCTATTGAACTCGGTGAAAAATATGGCTATCGCAACGCACAAGTGACCGTTATCGCACCTACCGGGACAATCGGACTCGTCATGGATTGCGATACGACCGGTATCGAACCCGACTTCGCCATTGTGAAATTCAAAAAGCTCGCGGGGGGCGGATATTTCAAAATTGTCAATCAATCCGTTCGCAAAGCACTTGTCAATCTCGGCTATACTGACCTCCAAATCGACGATATCGAGAAATACTGCAAAGGACGCGGGACCTTCGTCGGTTGCTCAACCATTAATCGCCAAAAACTCAAAGAAAAAGGATTTACGGATGATAAAATTGACATCATTGAACAACAGCTCGATAATGTATTTGATATTAAATTCGCTTTTAATAAATGGTCGCTTGGAGATGACTTCTGTTATACTCTCGGCTTCACCGACGAACAAATGAATGACTATTCATTCGATATGCTCCGCGAACTCGGTTTCAGCAAAGACGATATCGAGCTTGCCAATGACTATGTCTGCGGTACAATGATGATCGAAGGCGCACCACACTTACAAGACAAACACTTGCCTATCTTTGACTGCGCCAATAAATGTGGACGCAAAGGTAAGCGCTATATCGAGTACATGGCGCATGTGCGTATGATGGCAGCAGCACAACCATTTATTTCGGGCGCAATTTCCAAGACAGTGAATATGCCTGCCGATGCCTCGGTCGAAGATGTCGGTAATGTATATATGCAATCCTGGAAACTCATGGTGAAAGCAATTGCACTTTACCGCGATGGTTCGAAACTCTCCCAACCGCTTAATTCTTCGAATTATGATGACTTAGATGAAATCATTATGCTTGGTGATGAAGATACTCTAGACGAGACTCTCGGACAAAAAGAAGTGCAGGAACGCATCATCGAGCGAGTCTATCACCGAGCTGAACGCCGACGTTTACCCAAAAACGTCGCGGTCATGTACGTGAAGGATATGTCGGCGGACACAAAGTATTCCTCCGCACCGGTGAATTCGAGGATGGAACATTAGGTGAAATCTTCATCGATATGTACAAAGAAGGCGCATCCTTCAAGGGACTCATGAACTGTTTTGCTGTGCTTGCCTCCAAAGCATTGCAATACGGAATCCCTCTCGATGAATTGGTCGATTCGTTTACGTTTACACGCTTCGAGCCGGCCGGCCCTGTCCAAGGTCATGAAGCAATTAAAAACGCAACATCAGTTCTCGATTATATATTCCGTTCGCTCGGCTACGATTATCTCAATCGTACGGATTTCGTTCATATTAAAGCAGTTGATGAAGTGCCGGCAAAGCCGCCGGTAGTTTTACCCAAAGGTCATCAATCCAGATCGGATGCTTCCGCAATTCTTGCTCTCGACTTTGCTGACTCGACGACTCGCGCCTCGGCTAAAATTACTCCCACTAATAGCAGCAATGGAGGTACTCTCACTAAAGTATATGAAGCCAAAACCAAAGGGTACACAGGAGAGCAATGCTCCAACTGTAGCTCGATGCGAGTCAAACGCAACGGAAGCTGCACAGTCTGTGAAGACTGCGGCACGACGAGCGGATGTTCATAAACTTTCCTGATTGATTCAAATAAAAAAGTCCTATTTGCCAGCAAATAGGACTTTTTTTATGTGCCGCCCTCCCGAGAGTATCGCTTCGGAGCGATGCCCTCGGTTTACACGCCATGTTCTGTATAGATGCTCCATTTCAAAGTGTCTTGCTCATATTCTTCCTGAATTTTAGTAATTTGAAATTAAATTCTTTCACTTCTATTTTTTTTGTGAAAATATGAAACATCTTTACTCGCACCTTGTCCTTCTATCTCTATGTGTTGCAGGAAGTTTATTATCATATATCAATACCCATGCTGCCTTGTTTGGCAATACTCCCGGCACACTACAACATATTCTTGGCGGACATGGTGGCTGGATTCTCGATGCATGTTGGAGTCCGGACTCGAAATATGTCATCACCGGCAGTGAAGACAAAACTGAGATTATCTGGGATGCAGCTTCCGGTAAACGGTTACACACTCTGCATACTAACTATAAAAATGGTATTAACAAAGTACTCTGGAGTCCAGACGGCTCAAAAGTAAGTACCGGGGGCGACGGCTCGGATATATGGGACACCCAAACCGGAGATAAATTATTAACTATCAAAGGGTTTGTATTCGAATGGAGCCCTGATGGGAAGTGGCTATTTATTGGCAACTTTGACTCGACGGCCTATATTCTGGATGGAAATTCACTCGAAATAGTACAGCAGCTCAATGGCTCTGCAGTACGTATTATTCTCGCTAAATGGAGCTATGACAGCCAAAAAATCATCACCCATGGTGCATACGACTCAACCGCTGTTGTATGGAATGCGCCTTTAGGTACCAAACTGCTAACATTACCCGGGATCAATTCCTTCCTAATGGATATCTTTTGGAGTACTGATGGTACACGAATTATGACCATGAGTGATACATCGCTTGTTACATGGAATGCTCTCACTGGTGAACGAATTTCTACTGCTATTGTGCCAATGTACAGTCAATATTTTAGTCCTGACGGCACCAAAATTATATATAACTCAACTGTTTATGATACTCAAAGCGGCAAAATAGTATCCAATCTTGTTGGAAATTCAGAATCATCCTACTCATACTCTTGGTCACCGGACAACAGGCATCTTGCTTCGTCAGGTAATGATAATACTGTTTTTTTATGGGATGCATTAGCAGGAACGAAACTCCATACCTTACAAGGACATAATTCGAAAGTATCGATAGCGCGATGGAGTCCTGATAGTTCACGAGTAGTGACCGGTGGAGGGCATAACTACTATAATCCTATACGTAACGATCCGCGAGATTTTACGGCAAGGATTTGGGATGTAAACACAGGAAAACAGATTCATGTACTCATGCAACATCACAACCAAGTGAAGAACGTGAATTGGAGTCCGGATGGTTCACTTCTAGCATCTTGTAGCGCAGATACAACTACAATTATCTGGAACACAACCACCGGTGATACAGTACTTATCTTACGTGGTCACTCTAACCGGGTTGAGAATGCCTATTGGTCGCCAAGTGGAGATAGAATCCTCACCAGAGGCGGAGATAGTAGCTCCATTCTATGGGATGCCATTTCCGGCAATCAACTCTTCACCCTAAAAAGCTTTTCGTACAATCTTTCAGCCAACTGGCGTCCGGACGGCAAGCAAATTGCAACCACGAATCTCAATTCTACCAACATTTGGGACGCAGCTACCGGTATAAAAATATATACGTTACAAGGACATACCAAAACAGTAAATGATGCCGTCTGGAGTCCGGACGGAAAATATATTGCTACCGCCAGTGAAGATAAAACAGCTATACTATGGGATGCTTCATCTTTCGAAAAGCTAATTACTTTATCGACAAGTGAATATTCGATCTCTACTCTTATCTGGAGCCCTGACGGCTCTCGCATCGCTATACCAACCGGTACTACGAAAGTTTCGACCGAAGTATGGGATGTGAATTCTCGTACCAAACTATTCACAATTCAGAAAAATAAAGCTGTTTGGTATCGTGATGGTAAGCGTTTAATTGTTGGGAACTTCATATATGATGGCTTTACAGGTGTTTATCTTGATTCATTATCAGACAACGTATTAAGTGACAAATGGTGGAGCCCGGATAGAATGCAATTCGCCGTAGTGAATACATCAACAGTAGATGATAAATTTATCAATATTACAATCTGGAATGCCACTTCAGGTAAAAAGCTCTATGAATTGTACGGACATCGCGACTTTATCAATAATCTACAATGGAGTCCGGACGGCACTCGAATAGCCAGTGCAGGCTATGACAACACCGCACGAATATGGCTCATCAATGTAAGTACTTCCGTACAGGAAGAGCCGACTCCACTCCACAATAGTGCAGAATTCTCCCTCTTCCCCAACCCAACAGACAATTCCCTCCACCTTTCCTTTGCCGCCGAAAGCGCGGTTTCAAGCGCCGTACAGATTTGCGACCTCCTCGGACGCACGGTAGCGACCGCCGATATTCCGGCAGGATCTAAAGAATGGACGATGAGTGTGGGTAATTTACCGGCCGGTCTGTATGCCGTTCGGTGGAATGGTGGCGTGCGGAAATTGGTTGTGCAATAGCTTGCTTATACTCTTCTTGAAGAGTACTCTTTTAATAAAATACATTCTTTCACTTCAATTTTTAAGGTAATTACATGAAACATCTTTTCATAGTTAGTATCCTGATGGTTTTGACAGTTTCAAGCAATTCATTGGCCAGCCAAGATGATAAAAACAGCTCTTTAGCACCAACGGATGCCCGGCAGATGAGCGGCACTCCGGGCACAGTGCAATTTACCCTCAGCGAACATACCGGCCGCGTCAAAACAGTCGCATGGAGTCCGGACGGAACGAAAATCGTCACTACCAGCGGTGATGAGACAGCGAAAATCTGGTCTTCCGCTACCGGCGCACTCCTCACCACTATCCAGGGATTTTACTATATGAACAAATTGTGTTGGAGCCCCGACGGCAGCAAGATCGCAGGTCAGACTGACGATTCAACCGTTACTATTTGGGCTGCTACAAGTGGCAACGTCCTCTTTACATTAGACCAATATCCTTCGTACATTCAGCGCGTGAGCTGGAGCCCGGACGGCTCGAAAATCGCTATTAGCTACGGTGATTCTGCTACCGTCTTTTGGTCGGGGTCGAGCACAACTAAACTTCTAACCTTAGATAAATTATCGGGCTATATCAATGTTCTACGCTGGAGTCCGGACGGAACAAAGATTGCCGCGGCAGGCAGTCGTGCTAGAGTAAACTTTTGGTCAACCATTACCGGCGAATGGCTTTATTTTGTTCAGCATACCGGTAGCGTGAATGATGTTGATTGGAGTCCGGATGGTACCCTAACTGCATCGGCGAGCGGTGATGAAACTATCGTCATCGCCTCGGCGAGTACGGGGGATATTCGGCATTGGTTAGTGTCTCAAAAAAGCTTTATCAGTGTACGCTGGCATCCAGACGGCAAATCACTACTCACGACGACCTCCGATGGGAAAGCCGATATTTGGCCGTCACTCAAGGGTGGTGATCAACCGCGTGTTACTTTTAATAAAAATATCAAGCAAACATTCTCCTATCAAGCTATACCCGCTCTTTGGAGTCCTGACTTTACAAAAGTCCTCACAACGGATGCTGACAGTACAGCAAAGGTATGGTCTGCCGCTACCGGCGCGCTCCACCTAACACTACGAGCGCACACAGGCGATATTACAGATGCCTGCTGGAGTCCGGACGGCGCGAGAATAGCAACTGCAAGCGATGATAGCACTGCAAAAGTATGGTACATTACCGATGCGAGTGGAATTCAAGATTCCCCCACTCCTATCGAAGCAGGATTCTCCCTCTTCCCCAATCCAACAGACAATTCCTTCCACATTTCCTTTGCCACCGAAAGCGCGGTATCAAGCGCCGTACAGATTTGCGACCTCCTCGGGCGCATGGTAGCGACCGCCGAAGTCCCGGCAGGCGCGAAAGAATGGACGATGAGTGTAGGTAATTTACCGGCCGGTCTGTATGCCGTTCGGTGGAATGGTGACGTGCGGAAATTGGTTGTGAGGTAGAGTGCTTTTGCTCTTTTTGGAGAGCATTATTATTAAAATCAAATACATTCTTTCACTTCAATTTTTAAGGTAATTACATGAAACATCTTTTCATAGTTAGTATCCTGATGGTTTTGACAGTTTCAAGCAACTCTCTTGCGAGTCAAGATGATAAAAACAGCTCTTCAGCACCAACGGATGCCAGAGGTATGAGCGGCACTCCGGGCACGGTGCAATTTACCCTCAGCGGACATACCAGACGTGTCAAAACAGTCGCATGGAGTCCGGACGGAACGAAAATCGTCACCACCAGTGGCGATGAGACAGCGAAAATCTGGTCTGCCGCTACCGGCGCACTCCTCACCACCATCCAGGGATTTTACTATATGGACAGATTGTGTTGGAGCCCCGACGGCAGCAAGCTCGCCGGTAAGACTGATGATTCAACCGTTACCATTTGGGCTGCTACAAGCGGCAACGTCCTCTTTACGTTAAACGAATATCCTTCTTATATTAAGCACATAAGCTGGAGTCCCGACGGCTCTAAAATTGCTGTCAACTATGGTGACTCCGCTACCGTCATTTGGTCGGGGACGAGCGCAACAAAACTTCTTACCTTAGATAAATTATCGGGCTATATCAATGTTCTGCGTTGGAGTCCGGACGGAACAAAGATTGCCACGGCGGGCAGTCGTGCAAGAGTAAACTTTTGGTCAACCATCACCGGCGAATGGCTTTATTTTGTTCAGCATACCGGTAGCGTGAATGATGTTGATTGGAGTCCGGATGGTACCCTAACTGCATCGGCGAGCGATGATTATACTATTGTCATCGCCTCGGCAAGTACAGGGGATATTATTAAATTTTTAGTCTCAGATGATATCTATAGCTTTATAAGCGTACGCTGGCATCCTGATGGCAAGAGAGTACTCACCACCAATTACTATGGAAAAGCGAGTATTTGGTCGACGGTCGATAAGTTTGAGTATAGTTATGAACCCCTCATTACCTTTGTAAAAAATAGCAAGCGAACATCACACTATCAAGCGACACCCGCTCTTTGGAGCCCTGACTTTACCAAAGTACTGGCAACGGATGCCGACAGTACAGCACAAGTATGGTCTGCTGCCACCGGCGCGCTCCAACTAACACTGCAAGCGCATAACGGTGAAATTACGTCTGCCTGCTGGAGTCCGGACGGCGCAAGAATAGCAACTGCAAGCGATGATAGCACTGCAAAAGTATGGTATATTACCGATGCGAGTGGAATTCAAGATTCTCCCACGCTAACTGAAGCAGGATTCTCCCTCTTCCCCAACCCTACAGACAATTCCCTCCACCTCTCCTTTGCCACCGAAAACGCAGTATCAAGCGCCGTGCAGATTTGCGACCTCCTCGGACGCACGGTAGCGACCGCCGATATCCCGGCAGGTACTAAAGAATGGACGATGAGTGTGGGTAATTTACCGGCAGGTGTGTATGTCGTTCGGTGGGGTGGTGGGGTGCGGAAATTGGTTGTACGTTAAGAAGGAAAGACCACGATTTTGATTAAAGGGAAATATATCTATTCGTTATCAAGCAACTTTTAATACATG
This sequence comes from Ignavibacteria bacterium, assembly GCA_016720145.1. Classification (GTDB taxonomy): domain Bacteria; phylum Bacteroidota; class Ignavibacteria; order Kapaibacteriales; family UBA961; genus JADJXV01. Next base: position 45,610 of record JADJXV010000009.1, read on the forward strand.
TATTTACTGGCTTGATGAAAAATTATATTTCTTTGTTTGACAGTTCTCACAGTACACAATGGTTGGAGCGAGCAGAGATACTACTCTTTCTTGAGGAGATAAATATAGGAGAACTTTGTCTTGAATTAATTCTTCTAATACAGCTATTGCTATTTCAATAACTTGCGTTTTTATACTTTCAATTTTTTGGAGTGGGTTTTTACAATTTAACAGATCATGTTTAAGAGGGTTACCATGAACAATACTACTTCTAAAATCATAAAGATTAATTAAGACTGTTTTACTCACTTTCGTGTCGCTTCGTTTTAAAATTTCGGCGATAGAATTAACAACTGATTTTGTTGTAGATATTGGAGAATTAAACATACTTTCCCAAGCAATAAAAGCATCTAGAATTGAATCAATAGGATCAATTCTATTGTAAAGGGAAGCTAATAACCTCCGAAGCGCTAACGATATGTAAGATAAATCGATTGAGCCTAATTTTACAAACCAATTTTTAATTTTGTTCAGTGCTTCCATGTCTAGAATTGAAACTCCCATGCCTGCACTATTGTTTGGAATGATTCGGGGGTGGTGCATGCTTAATGGAGCATCTTGATCTATAAATGTAGACTTAAATGGGGCAGGTAAAGCTCTTGTACTAATTACTGTTGAAATTGCTATTTTATTTACAAGGTCTTCTAAGATATGGTTAGCTTGATTGAAAATATCTTCTACTTTATCACTCTCCTTAGAGTCTTGGTTGTCCACGATAATATTTGTATTAAAGTGAGCTGTTGTAACTCTATATTCTAACGTACACCCAGTTATTACCTTTGAATATACGTCGGATGAAGATATTGATATTGTGTGTTGAATGCAAGGGTTGTTTACTTCGTTTATATTCCGAATAATTATATTATCACTCAAATTATATTCTTCAATTCCTTCCAAACGTAAACCATAAACACCACAAAAGTAAGATACTTCAATTTCTTCATTATTAGCAATCGCTTTCAAACGGATATATTGATTTTCAATATCATCAAGTAAGTTAGTCAAGTTGTATTTTACTCTATAACAACAGTTTTGAAATGATCTGAGAATAAAGGAGCTTGTGAATTGCCAAGACCAACAAAAAACGGAGATATCATTATTTAACTTGTAATTAACGTGTGCTTGTAAAGAAACATACTCTTGATCTTCTGAAAAAAGTCGATTTAAGTCGCTATCCTCAAAAAGTAATTTAGCAACAATATTCGCATCCTGTGGGAAAATGAAAGGATAATTCTGAATACCTGTTTGATCGGAATTAAACCATTTGATTTCGTCTATAATTAATAAGCTTGGATAATATTCAGTTCCTTTTTTTAACAAGTAATTTAACAAGCTATTACTATCATTTTTATGGATAATATTACCTCCGCAACTTCTTCTCATTTCATTAAACACATTACCATACTTAAAAAGGAAGTGTTTGATTGTAAAATTTGGATTCTGGCTAACGGTTACTTCAGATTCAGTTATCAAACGGCATAATTCATTTAAGACATGTAATTGTATTGGGTTAAACTGATAATTTTCATCATTTCGCAATTGAAGAATCGGTTCATTACAGTTAAGTACGTATTGTAGGAATTTCTCACCTACTTTCGATAGAATTAACCCTATTTCTTGATTATTCATTGTTTTAGTAAGTATCTTCTAAATTATTGTAGAATCTATGGATTCAAGAATTATTTTCAATAACTATGCTTTCAAATTCCCTTCTAATCACCACTTATCCAGTTGATACATTTAACTTCATTGCGTATAATTAAAACAATACTAGCATGTTCGTGGAACTTTCACTATTTTTGATAATCGCTAGCTATGTCACAACTCTTCAACGTCCGGACGGCAACGGGTGACCGCAGGCGACGTATGGAATGCCATGAACCGAAACCACTTAAAACCCCACTCTCACCCCAAATCGTACCGTGCGGCGCGTAAGATAACGCGCGGGATTGAACGGATACGGATTAATCGGACCTATGAGGTCAGGATACTTGGGGTCGTTCTCCGACAGTGCCGTCGGGTCGCCATATTCGTAAGCGCTGCCCGTGACGGGATTAATAATGGCGGAGTTTTTACGGTCAAAGAGATTGAGCACTTCGAGCGAGAGAGTGACTTTGCTGCCCCAATCGAGTTTTTTCTGGATATTGAGGTCAATCCACCACCAATTATCCGAAATTGCGCCAAGATAATTCGTGTTATCAGCCGTATAAACCGGACGTCCGTTCGCTAGCTCAAGCTGCTGACCCGTTGCAGGGTTAATCGACGGAATATTCGGCGTATATCTCATGCCTGACTGGAAGAAAAAGCGAATATAGGCGTTGATATCATCCAGGATTCCAATGCCAAAGAGCGGCTTGTCCTTGGCAATGTCAAAATTTGTCGTGGCATTGATCTGTATTGGTCGGTCCCAAGACATATAATTCTCCGTAATACGCTCTGAGATCTGACCTCGGGCGACTAATGCGCCGTCATCGGCCGAACCGCTTTTACCGGTGATCACGGAGTACGACACTGACACCATACCTGTGAACCATTCATCAATTCTTTTTTTGTATTCCACTTCGACACCGCGGGAGCGGGAGTAGTCGGAGTTGGCATAGGTTGTAAATGTCCCGCCAACGAACCGTGGATTCAGCGACTGCACGCGTAAAGTCTGCACATAATCGAAGATATCCTTGTAATACGCCGTTACGGTAAGCACATCATTCTCACTGAGTTGATTGCGGAGTCCTAATTCGTAAGCAATCGTCGTTTCGGAGTTCAGGTCAGGATTCCCAAACTTCTGATAGCTCGAATTTGCCGCCTGTGGCGTGAGCTTTGCATACACAAACTGCGGACGCGGTAGTTTGTTGAAATGACCGTAATTAAAAAACAGCATTTGGCTATTCGTCACCGGATGCGAGACGCCGAGGCGCGGACTCAGGCGCGCTTTCCAGCGGCGGCCAAACAGTCCAAACGAACTATTCATATACGACTCACGCGTTTCGGGCTGAATCGTCGAGATAGTGGTATCATTAATCGCATCATCGACGAGTTTTCCGGGTGCCCAGGCGTCGAGGCGGAGTCCGTAATTTAGCACTAAACCCTTGAAGGATATATTATTTTGCGCGTACAATGCGACAATAGTTGCATTAATTTTGAACACATCATTATTGAGCCCTAAGGGTCCGAGCCATGGCTGATAAATCTCGGCTTGCTGCATCTCCTGCAAGCGAAATTCGATACCGGTTTTGAGGCGATTTTTCTCGGATAAGTAATTGGTATAATCGCCTTTGAGCGTCCATTCATCGATGTAATGTTCGCGCCAGATATTGCCATTGCCGGTGTCAAAGAATCCATCACCGGGAATAATGCCAAGCTTGGTCGAGTCATTGGTATCATAATATTCAGCCGGAATTTTGGGAATATCCCGAGGCTCGCGGTAGTCGTCGAAGTCCTTACCATTGGCATCGACCTTGAGATGAGTGAAAAGATTCGACACGCGCACTTCATAGAGAGCTTTCGGACTGATTGTATGCAGAAACGTCAGCGATTGTATCCGCTGATCGGTCGCATAGCTGAGCGCACCGTCGAAATGTCCCTGGAATTCAAATTGATATCCCGGTCGCTGCGGCGTGTATTCGAGATTGGTCTGTACGCTCCGGGAGTCTTGATTAATCGAGAGGTTACGCGTGTAGGAATAGGTGAGTTTGTAATTTTGACTAATATTCCACGACAGCTTACCAAGCGTATTAACAGCATTTTCCTGACGGAGACTTAAGGCCGACGGAAAAAGACTCGACTCAACATTCGTTCGGGCATAGCGGGGTGTGAGATCATCCGAAAAATTACCCTGAAGATTCAGAAAAAAACTGATTTTACCGGGAATTTCGATGCCAAGTGCCGGGAAAATTGACGATGAGAGAGGTTCAGGACCGGATAAGGAAAGTTCGACGATATCCGTAGCAAAACCAGAATTCGTATCTCTATCGAATGGATTACGTTCGAAAACTCTTTGCGCTCTGCGATAGCTGCCGGCGCCCTGATACTTGGTCGAACCCTCCCGTGTGCGGATATTGACCACGCCCGATGTCGCTTGTCCGTACTCGGGATTGAATCCACCGGTAATGACTTCCACTTCTTGGATAGCATCGGCTGAGAGCTGAACGCCGTAACCCGTTCCCGCGAGAGGATCTTGTATCGAAACTCCATCGAGCAGATATGCAGCTTCGTAGCCACGACCGCCACGTATGTGTATTTCTTTGTTTTGCGCCACGACCCCTGACTGCTGTATCACCACATCCGTCACATTTTGGGCTACCATTTGTTCGATATTTTCACGTCCTACCGTTCGAATCGACTGCGTTTCTTCCACATCGACAAGCGGCTTTTCGCCTATAATTATCACATCTTTATCAAGCGAGACGACCGACTCTTGGAGAACGAAATTAAAAGTAAGTGAGTCGCCGGACTTGATGGCAATACCTGTTTTTTGGATTTTTTTGTAACCGATGAAGGATATTTCGAGGGTGTAATTCTTACCGGGAGCGATTTTACGAATGGTGTATCTGCCTGATGCATCAGTAATTGCACCATAATACGTTCCCGGAATACGGATAGTCACCGACTTGAGCGGCTTTTTGGTGCCACCGTCCGTGATCGTTCCGGTAATAATCCCCTGCCCAAGCATGGCAAGCGGAAAGAGAAAGGAGAGGAGAAGGAGGAGAAATCGATGCATAAATAATGATTTGTTCTAATGTTGATGGCACGCTGATGCCGCTGATTTTTTTATGATTTACGCTGATGTTTGATTTTATATGATTATTCGTTCGCGTCGCCTATCCAAAAAACTCCTGAATCGCCTCTGCCAGCAGCCCCATCGGCACTTTTTCGAGTGGATGCTGCGTATGCGGGAAGACCTGCATTTCACTATTGGGAAGTGCGCGATAATACTCTTCTGTTTCACGGAGGGTGACCATTGCATCATGGTCGCCGAGAGTGATGCGCGTGCGGTGAGGAATGCTGCGAAGTGCATCCGGCGAGAGAACGGGCGCATTGCCAAGATCGAGCATCATGTTTTTCGTTTGGGCGAGCACTTCCTGCCAGTATTCACCATGAAGCGAGCGAAGAAATTCTGCATATTTCGGCACTTTCGCTTCAATTTTTGCGGCATCGAGAAAACCTGTTTCTTTGGCGGATGTTTCGGGATTCCAGGCGAATTTTGTTGCGAGAGTGAAGATATCGCCGATGAGATCGGGCGTCGTCTCTGCAATTCGCAATGCAACATAACCTCCCATACTATAACCAAATACGCAAGGTTTATCTAAAGAATGTGCAGCACAATACTCGCGCACATTCTCCGCAAAATGATCGATGCGGAATGGTCGTTCGTTTGCCGCAGCGCGTGTGCCGTGACCTTCGAAATCAAGAGTATGGATGTCGTATTGTGCTCGTAAGAGCTCTTTGAGATTGGCAAATTGCGCCTGAGCGCCGAGCGCGCCATGAAGGAGGAGAATTGATTTCACAGGGAGTAGTATTTCTGCATAATTTTTGGGAATTATTGGGAATTTTGACTGCAATAAAACCCAATTTTCCCACATAGCCAAATAAAATGAAGGTAAATTTCGTTTCCTGCTTTTCTCCGTTCGAAGGCGCGCTCAAATCGAACACTTTGGCGCAGGATTATCGTTAGCAAGGCAGATGGTACAGGCACAGTAACACTATGATTTATTATGGAATAACAGGGACATTATGAAAAAAATTGTTATCATTGGTTCTGGTTTTGGCGGTCTTGCAGCAGCGATTCGCCTGCAAGCGCGGGGTTTTCAAGTGACAATGCTCGAGAAGAACGAACGCATCGGCGGGCATGCGTATCAGCTCATCAAAGACGGCTATACCTTCGATATGGGTCCGTCGCTGATTACGGCGCCGGATATTCTCGAAAAGCTCTTTCAAAGCGCGGGGAAAACGATGGCGGACTATTTGGATTTATTACCCTTAGATCCGTTTTATCGTATCTATTTTCACGACAAATCGATGCTCGATTATTCAGGCGACGCCACTCGTATGAAAACGCAGATGGCGAAATTCAATCAGCATGATGCCGACCAATACGACCGTTTCATGGACGATGCCCGCAAAATCTATGATGCCGTCATCACCGATGGCTTGGGTTCACGCCCGTTTATGAGTTTATCGACCTTCTTCGGTTTTATTCCCAAAGCCACCAAACTCAAAGCGCTCTACTCGGCGTATTCCTTTGTTACTCAATACTTTAAAGATGCCCGGCATCGATTTACCTTCTCCTTTCATCCGCTCTTTATCGGTGGCAATCCGTTCCGCTCCCCTGCCGTGTATTTAATGATACCGTACCTTGAGAAAAAAGGCGGTGTATGGTTCACCAAGGGCGGTATGTACAGCGTAGTCAAGGCCTTCGAACGTGTTTTCCTTGAACTTGGCGGGACGATTTACACGAACTCCGAAGTAGCTGAAATCACCGTTAAAAATGGCCTCGCCAGTGGCGTTTGCACAAAGTCCGGCAAGGTTTTCGAAGCCGACGCCGTTATCTCCAATGCCGATTTCATCCATACCTACAAGGACTTACTCAAGCCCGAAACCCGCAGCAAGTGGTCCGACAAGCGTCTTAAAGGTGTCAAATACTCGATGGGAGCATTTCTGCTCTATATCGGAGTGCGCCGGCAGTATCCTGAATTACTCCATCATACCTTAATTCTCTCACAGCGCTACAAAGAACTCGTGCGGGATATTTTCGACACGAAAATTCTGCCGGATGACTTCTCGATGTACCTCCATGTGCCGACGCGGTCAGACAGCGAAATGGCGCCGCCCGGCTGTGAAAGTATGTATGTGCTGATTCCGGTGGCGAATTTATCGGGTTCGATTGATTGGAGCGTGAAAAGCAAGGAGTTTACTGATCGGGTTTTGGAATTTCTCGAAGAAGACTTTGGTCTGACTGATTTACGGAAAAATATCGACGTACTCGAGACATATACACCCGAGGATTTCAAGCGGGAGAGGAATTCGTATCTTGGCAGCGCGTGGGGAGTGGAACCAAGATTTACGCAAACGGCATATTTCCGTCCGCATAACCGGAGTGAAGATATTCCCAATCTTTATTTTGTAGGCGCGAGCACGCATCCCGGCGCAGGCGTTCCCGGCGTGTTACTCACTGCTGAAGCAACTGAAAGTGTGATAGTGCAGGATATGCAGCCATGAAATCCCTTTTCCATGGTGCCGACGAACTGAATTTCCGGTACGCACGTTCGATTACAAAGTATTACGCCAAAAGCTTTTACCTCTGCACATTACTGCTGTCGAAGCAAAAGCGGTGGGCTACGTATGCTGTCTATGGGCTGTGCCGCTATGTCGATAACATCGTCGATTCACCCCGAATACGTTCGCGTGAGGAGGTGCTTGCAGAAATCAGACATGTCGAATCCGAACTCCGCATCGCCTATCGTGAAGGCGAGTCGCAACATCCGGTAATTCAACCCTTTAGTGTAGCCGCGCAGAAGTATAAGATTCCCATGGAGTATGCGCTCGACCTGCTCAAAGGCGTGCTCATGGACACCGAGAAAAACAGATATCAGACCTTTGATGAATTATATGTTTTCTGTTACCGCGTAGCAAGCGTCGTTGGCTTGATGATGACTCCCGTGCTCGGTTATTCCAATCCCACCGCTCTCGTCTATGCCGAGAAATTAGGAATTGCAATGCAGCTCACGAATATTCTCCGCGACGTCCTCGAAGATAAAAATGCCGGTCGAATTTACTTCCCGCAGGATGAGATGAAGCGATTTGGGGTGACGGACGCAGACATCCTCGCCGAACGCGCCACGCCGCAATTCCTTGAAATGATGAAGTTTAATATCGATCGAGCGCGTAAATACTACCACGAAGCCGAGCCGGGAATCGCCATGCTCGACCGGGAATCACAATTTGCAATCTATTCAGCAAGTGCGATTTATAGTGGAATCTTGGACAAACTCGAAGCGCGCGGCTGTAATCCCTTCCCCGGACGTGTTTTTGTGCCAAAAGGTAAGAAAATCAGGATATTGCTAGGAGAATTGCTTCGAACGCGGATTTTGGGGAAAGGGTAATACTACCAGCAAGTGAACCGTTTAATTTATGTCTATTCGGCTAACTAGAGTAATTTTAACGCAAAGGTCGCAAAGGTTGCGCAAAGGTCGCAGAGAAGGAATGCTGGTAATGGTACGTGAATTTGTACCGATTCCACCATATATTCGATGAATCCTGAACGTATGCCGGGTATAAGATTGAACAACAATATTCTTCGCGAACTTTGCGAAAACCTTGGCGAACTTTGCGGTTAATCTGCGCTCTACGAGTCTGATCGCTGATATCAGTTATGTTTCGAATAGTACTGCAAACCTTATATATTACTTACGTTATGCGTTATATAAAAAAAGTCCAATATAAAAGTGAAAACTCCAATTCACAGAATACTATTGTTTACAGGAATTGCGTTCTGTTTTGTGATTACACTTTGCAATGGGCAGACGAACCATCGTAATCAACAAAATGGAATACAGGATAAGAAAACATTTCAACATCCAAATTTTAGCAATCAGATAAGCCGGGTTGTTAGAATGATGTATCAGGATAGCAAGGGTGTTTTTTGGTTTGGAGCGGAAGGGGGAGCGTTCAGACTAGCTGGCGATTCGTTAATTCATATTGATAGTATTAAAAGCGAATCAGGTGGAAGAGTAACAATTAAAGACATTGCAGAAGATAAAGATGGAAGAATTTGGTTTGGACATACTGATGGTATTAGCAGTATTGATGGAAAGTTAGTGAAGAATTATTACGAATCAGATGGTTTAATAAGTAATGCTGTATGGAGCATAGGAACAGATGCCATTGGAAATATTTGGATTGGGACTATGGACGGAGCTTGTGTATTTGATGGAAAGACCTTTAAAAACTTCGAGCTACCTTTGGGCACAAAAGATACCACTGTTGGAATATCCAGCGACAAGATGATAAATAAGATCTTTCGGGATAGGAAAGGGAAATTATGGATATCTTCAAATGCAGGTCTTTTTTCATATTCAAATAGTACATTGACTAATGTTTCTAAAAAGGCAGGAATCAAATCAAATTTTGTAAGTATGGGATTTGAAGATAAAGAAGGCGTTTTATGGCTCTCATCAAAAGAAGGATTATATAAACTAACGGATGAGGTAGCAAAAAAAATCACAGATGAAAGTATCGAAATAGGAAAAGGCATAGGAAGTATTGCGGAAGATAAAGATGGGAAAATTTGGTTTATCGTCAATCAACATTACTTATATACCTATGATGGTAAAGAACTTACAGAATTTAAAAAATCAGAAGAAAATAAAGGACCTGTTGTTTTTCAAATCTACAAAGACCAAAGCGATAGGCTATGGTTTGTTGGTTATGGCGGTGCCTACCGATTAGAAAACGGAAAATTTGTCAATATTACCAAGAATGGACCTTGGTAAAAAATACGAACGCAGAATAGCACCTACGAGAAATGGGCGGTACTGTGGTTTAAATAGGCATGCGCTGTGCTATCAACGTATGTGCTTGGTGACAGTGAAGTATTTCAAAACGCCACCTTCGGGTAGCTGCAAACCGTTACTTGTCGAGTATTACCGGTCTAATTAGATGACATCTCAATTATTTATTTACATTTCAACTCCATTCAACCCACATGATACCGGCGCAGCACAGACGATGGGCAGACTGGCTTTTCAAGCCCTTTATCTATTGGCTCCTGAAGCGGGATTTCGGGAGGTTGCGCGTGGTGGGCGATGTGCCGAAGGTGCCTGAGGATATGCCGATTATTCTCGTGCCCAATCACGCGACCTGGTGGGATGGTTTTTTTGTGTATCTGCTGAATAATCAACTTTTTAAGCGCAAATTCTATATCATGATGCTTGCCGAACAGCTTACAAAATACTGGTTCTTCCGCATGCTCGGCGCGTTTGGTTTTTCGCAGCAATCACGTCCTGATATTGTGGCTGCGATGAAATATTCTCTTGAAATTCTCCGCCAAAAACCCTCGCCGCTCGTTATCATTTTCCCGCAAGGCGCTCTACTTCCGTTTAATACACGTCCCCTCGGTTTCAAAAGCGGTGTCGAATGGCTGGCTTCTCAGGCTGGTTCTCCCGTCTGTATTCTCCCTCTCGCAATGCGCTGTGAATATCTCGGTGAACGTAAGGCGGATGTGTATTTTCTTTTTGGCGAACCGATGTTCCATTCGCGAACAAGTCCATTATCTATCAAAAATTTAGAACAATACTCCACCACATTACTCGATGACCTCGAAGCGCGGATAGTGCGCCGTGAATCGGGGGAAATTCTCCTCGGTCAAGCCGACAAATCTTCACCAACAACGCTCCAACCCTAATTTAATCAACGCACAATGACCATTCTTCTCCTCATCTCGCTGTCGTTGCTTGTTATTCCGACCCTCGTGTCGATCGTGAATGTGTTGACTGCTCCTCGCCTCGGCAAACCCCGACGCAATTCCCCAACTGAACAACCGCTTGTCACAATCATTATTCCGGCGCGGAATGAAGAGCGCAGCATTCGCACCTGCCTTTCGGGTCTCATGGCTCAGGACTATAAGCATAGTGAAATCATCGTGATAGACGATAATTCGACAGATACTACAGCGGCGATTGTTCGTGAATTTCCTACCGTGCGGCTCATCACCGGCGCGCCGCTTCCTGAGGGTTGGACCGGGAAAAACTGGGCTTGTCATCAAGGCGCGCAGGCTGCGACGGGTGAGATTCTCATCTTTACCGATGCCGATACGCGCCATACACAAACTGCGGTGTCCAATACAGTGGCATGGATGAAGTCGCATAAGCTCGCAATGCTGTCTGCCTTTCCACAACAAATTACCATCACCTTTGCCGAGAAAATGGTAGTGCCGGCGATTGAACTCTTCCTTTACGCCGGAATACCACTCTGGCTCACGTATCTATCAAAAAATAAACACCTTGCAGCAGCAAATGGACAATGGGTTTGCTTCACGAAAGCCGCCTACACAGTGCTTGGCGGACATAAAAGCGTGGCAATGGAAATCGTCGAAGATATAGAGCTCAGCCGTCGGGCAAAAGCGCTCGGACTGCGCCTGCTCACGCTCGCCGCGACGGGTGAAATTTTCTGTCGGATGTACGAGTCGGCGAGAGAAGTGCGCGAGGGTTTTGCGAAAAATTTATTCGGGATTGTTCGCTATCGCACTCTCCCCTTTGCTGTGCTTCTGCTTGGTTTTTTTGTGGGTTGTGTAGTTCCATATATCCTTATTTTTGTGCCGTCGGTGTGGGAATTAGCTGCGATTGCCGTGGGATTGAATATGTTTTTCCGGCTGATTCTTGCGCTGAGATTCAAGCATCCTATTTGGCAAAGCGTACTTCTGCATCCACTTAGTATTCTTTGGATTATCTTCATCGGCATGGAGTCGTATTTTCGAATCAAGGGCGGCGGTGTTCGCTGGAAAGGCCGCATAATTACGGTGCAACAATGACATCTCTTTCCCCAACGCGTCTCAAAATCATCGTGCTCTATATCCTGCTCGGCGCAGGTGGACTTTGGCATGTGCTCGGACTCTTCCAATCAACAATGGAAGTGCTTGCTGCGCCAATGATTATCGCAATCGATGCGTGGCTCGTATGGGAATCGACAAGCAAGGAAAATTCACCAAAATTCATCGTCTGGTGCGCGCTCGTCGGCTGTATTAGCTTTATAGTAGAAATGCTTGGCGTGAAAACCGGCGTGATTTTCGGCGTGTATAATTATGGTTCAATTCTCCAACCGCAACTCCTCCACACACCACTCGCGATTGGTTTTGCCTGGGTGGGAATGCTCCTTTCATCAGCGGCAATAAGTGTAAAAATACTCCGCGAACGCAGAGTGCATCCGCTTATACAATCAGGGCTTATCGCTCTCTTCATGGTGATTTTCGATATTGCCATGGAGCCGGCCGCTGTGAAGCTCGGCTATTGGCAATGGTCTGGCGGGGTGATTCCTTTGCAGAATTATGGTGCATGGTTCGGCATAAGTTATGTCTTTGCGTACGTTGGTTTGCGTTCATCGGCCTTGCCGGTTCGATTCCCGTCGGTGGCTATTCATGCATATTTCGGACAATTACTCTATTTTATTCTCATCTATTTTTCGCATGCAACTCCATGAAAAGTAGTGACCTACAGGGAATGGTCATCGCAGGCGGCATCCTTACATTGTGGGGAGTTTCGCTATGCGTTCTCTTGAGTACGGATGTTTCGGCTATGCCGCTTTTGATACCGGCAGGTATCCTCGTGCAGACCTTTCTCTACACCGGACTCTTCATCACGGCGCATGATGCGATGCACGGAACGATCGCGCCGTCGCTGCGATGGGTGAATGTTTATGCAGGCAGAGTATGCGCGTTTCTCTTTGCGCTGTTTTCGTTTCGGGCGCTGCAAGCGAAGCATTGGGAACACCACGGCGCTCCCGCGAGCGAGCATGACCCTGACTTTCATGACGGCGCGCATCCGCAGTTTTGGTCATGGTACCTGCACTTTATGCGGGAATACTTGTCGTGGAAGCAGCTCGTGGGAATGGCGATTGTGTTTAATCTTCTCCATCATGGTGCGGGTGTTGGGATTGTCAACTTACTTTGTTTTTGGGTACTTCCTTCACTTGCTAGCACCGTGCAGCTTTTCTACTTCGGCACGTATCTGCCGCACAGAGCGCAGCAGAGCGATTACCGGGACCGTCACCGTGCCCGCAGCAACGACTATCCGGTGTGGCTGTCGTTTTTGACATGTTATCATTTCGGGTATCATTGGGAACATCATGAATTCCCGCATCTTCCGTGGTGGAAGCTGCCTTCGGCGAGGTCCGTAGTGAAGAAGTGAAATCGTTCCGTTTGTCTAGCTGTTCAAATGCATCGAATTTATGTTTATTCAAACATTATTTAAAAAATCAACTAACAAAAATAAGCCCTCTATGTATCTAAACCATAGAGGGCTTTAACTTTCTAACACTTTTTACATCAACGAGCTACGACGAATTGTCCTCGTGCTACGACTGTACCACGTTCGCTGGTCACGGCGTAGGAATAGACGCCTGAGGGTAAGTGCGCGGTCGGGATGCGGGCAGAGGACTCTCCTGCCGGAACCGAACCGCATGCTTTGCCTTGTGCATCGACGATATTCACGGTGCCGGACCGGAAATCTGCCGGAGCGGTATAGGTGAGGACTGTCATGTCTTGAGCGGGATTGGGAGTAGCAGATGCTTTGCTTGAATTGGGATAATCGACTTCGACGGAACTGACTTCTCCCATGTGAAAAGTAACGGTGAGTATGGTCTCATCGAGTTCGTTGTCTTCGTTATAGAACCGGTATCGGATAATGCTAATACCTTCGACGGTATCAATGACTTTAATTCCGTTTTCATCATAAATTTTGGGATTGATATACGCGTGGAATACATCGGTGGATTCTCCGGCTGCGAGAGTGATTGGAGATTCATCGAAAAGTGGAGAGTGATAAATCGAAGAGTCATAACATTTAATCCAACAAAAGTATGTATCATGACCTTTGGTGAGAGATACATTCTCACGAAGTACATGCACTTTCACCGGTTGAGCAGAGATATTTTTAACTGTAGCCTGTACGTCTGCGGTCACGCCGGTCTCCACTTTTACGGTCACATTTGCATCACCCACAATTTGTAAGCTTTGAGCAGAAAGGGTATTGAAAATTCCTGCGGCGAGGAATGCGAGAATAAAGGAGGTAAGAGTTTTCATAGACATCGGAATAAAATAATCATGAAGTAAAAAAAAAGTCAAGGAAATTTATCAAGTATGAATTACAAACGAAACTTAATCATTATTTTTGAAACAACAAAACGATATATTTGGAGTCAACCTAATAATCATTAGTTAACCATGACAATTTCATTATTTAATTTATAGGAGTTTGGTATGAAACGGATCCTCTCATTGCTCTTCATTTCGCTTGCCATCGTAAGCTTTACCCCTACAGAAGACACTAAAAAGTCTATTTTTCCCGCAGCAAATGTCAAGAATCTCAAAGGTGAATTAGTAAATACTTCCACATTTTCAAACGATGGTAAGCCGATTGTAGTGAGCTTTTGGGCTACTTGGTGTAAGCCATGTATTCAAGAGCTTACGACATTAAACGGACTCTACGAGGACTGGAAAAAAGAAACCGGCGTCAAGATTATTATCGTTTCGACAGACGATGCACGTACTGCGCCGAAAGTGGCTCCGTTCGTCAACGGTAAGCGGTGGGACTTCGATGTTTATTTGGATGAAAATGGTGATTTCAAACGTGCGATGAATGTCAATTCTGTTCCGCACTCGTTTTTAATCGACAAAGACGGCAAAGTCATTGCACAGCATAACTCTTACGCTCCGGGGGATGAAGAAAAGCTCTATGAAGAAATTAAGAAGTTAACAGCTGTATCAGATAAATAAGGTATTTAATACGCAGGGCGATTTTTACGAATACTAAAAATCGCCCTTTGCTTTTAACTTACATGATCTTTGTCTTAGCTGATGTTCGTATAAACTAGTTCAATTGAAAGATGTTTGGTGAATTTATAACTACACAAGGAGTGCTCAGAATGAAGTGTTTGCGTCTATTTTATTTATTGGTTTACTGTGTAATTTTTGTTGGTTCAGCCAGCTATGGATTTGCTCAGTCTGATGGTGGTATTTCCGGTAATTTTCAGATTGATGCTCAGACGTACAAAGAGGATACACTCATTGGTGCTGAAGCAATTGCAGAGAAAATGCGTTCGAATGGATTCTTGAATTTGAATTTTACCAAAGGAGCATTTTCAACCGGCATCCGATATGAAATGTACCTCAAAGAACTCAACGGATTTGACAAAAATCTCGGTGGTGAGAATGGGAATACCGGAATTACCTATCGCTACGCAAGATATTCTACCGAAGACTATGAAGTCACCGTTGGTAATACCTACGAGCAATTCGGTAACGGTTTAATTTATCGCACATACGCAGAGCGCGGATTGGGATTGGATAATTCGCTCGACGGGGCAAAAATCAAGCTCACTCCGGTTAAAGGTTTGCAAGTAATAGGACTCATTGGTCGGCAACGTACGTTCTTTAATCTCGGTGCCGGAATAGTACGTGGAGGTGATATAGATCTAGGACTTAATGATTTTTTAGAAAATTTCGGTCAGGGTATTTTGCCTTCTACGTTTCAGTTACGTGTCGGCGCAAGTGTGGTGAGTAAATTCCAAAAAGACAGTGACCCAGTACTCAAGTTACCGGAAAATGTACTCGGCTATGCGACACGCATGTCAATGAGTTTTGGCGATTTCTCCTTTAACACCGAATATGCGTTTAAATATAATGACCCGTCAGCTGCAAATAATTTGACCTATAATAATGGCAAAGCACTTTTGCTTTCAGGGTCGTATTCTACAAGAGGGCTCGGGATTAATGTAAGCATGAAGTCTATTGACAACATGGACTTCCGCTCGGACCGTTCAGCTATTCTTACTAATCTTCCCATTAATTACCTGCCGGCAATCGCCAAAAATTACACCTATCGTCTGCTCACCCTCTATCCGTATGCCACGCAGAATAACGGCGAAATCGGTATCCAGGGTGATTTGTTTTATACCTTTGAAAAAGGGACGTTACTTGGTGGTAAGTATGGAACTATGATTACTCTCAATTACTCAAGGGTTCATGGACTCGATACGACACAAATTGATGAGTTTACCTATAATTCAGAATTTCTGAAGTTCGGTAAAAGGAAGTATTTTGAAGATATGGGAATTGAAATCTCGAAAACATGGAGCAAGGAATTCAAGACCAATATTGGATTCATGCAGCAATATTTCAACAAAGATGTCGTGCAAACTCCCGGTTACGGACTCATAAAAGCAAGTATCATCGTAGCCGAAATTGCCTATACCTTTGCACCGAAGCAAACGATACGTATGGAACTACAGCACATGTCTGCCAAGCACTTAGAAATTGACAATCAAGGCAATGAGAGCGATGCGCTGCCAAATTTGGACGGTAACAACGGCAATTGGATGTATGCCCTGCTCGAATATACACTAGCTCCATCCTGGTTTATTTCCGCATTTAATGAATGGAACTATGGCAATTATTACGACGGTACCAAGGGCGATAAGCCCGATTTACGGATTCATTACCCGAGCGGGAATGTAATCTGGGTGCATGATGCGCTACGAGTACAGCTCGGCTTCGGTAGAATTCGCGGCGGTGTACTCTGCGTCGGTGGTGTGTGCCGCGTGGTGCCTGCCTCGAACGGATTCTCACTTTCTATTTCAAGTTCATTTTAACTCAAAGGATTACCTTTATGAAAAATTTATTTTTAGCTTTTGGCATTCTCATATTCGTGGTAGGTGTCAATTCATGCGATATCATTACACCTCCGTATCGAGAAGAAGTAATTATTGATACAACTGTAATTATTGATACCACAGTACCTATACAAAAAGCACTGCTTATCGACTATACCGGCTATCGATGCGGGAATTGCCCGAAAGGTGCCGAAGCTGCTGCCACATTGCATAAGAACAATAAGGGAAAATTGATAGTTATTGCTATGCATACCGGTAGAACGTTTGCAGAGCCGACCGGTAAGGATGGGTTTATTGTGGATTTCCGAACAACAGCCGGGGAACAGCTTTATAATTTCCTTGGAAAACCCGGGCAGCCGACAGGAACGGTAAATTTTGTGTCCAATGGTGCTAAACGTGAGATTTCATTTACCGGATGGGCCACCGAAGTACAGAAACAATTAGCACTTACTCCAAAAATGACACTTAAGCTCACCTGGACGTTTGCAGCTGATTCTGTGCTGAATCTCAAGACCGATGTGAAATACTTGCAGGCAGGTGCAGGTCAGCGTCTCGCTGTATATTTAGTCGAAGATTCTATACCAAATGCCCAGGAAGATTATCGTCTCACGACAAAGCCACAGATTATTCCTGACTATATTCAGCGCCATGTATTCCGTGGTGTCATTGGAGGTGGTGATGCGTTCGGCGAAGCAATGACAGCTACAGCAGCGGGTGGGACATTCTCCAAAACAATTACATACGACTTCAAAGGCAAGGGTTTTAATGTCGCACACTGTTCAGTAGTGGTGTCTGTGATTGATGATGTTACCAAAAATACCCTTCAGGTCGAAGAAGCGCATATCCTGAAATAATTCAGTATGTTATGAATGCAACTATCACATCCTCACTACTGATATTCTTCTGCATGTCAGCAGGAGGATGTGATATTATTGAAGACCCCGGCTTCAAATCACCCCCACCGCCAATCGATTCAGGTGTTCGCAAGGTGTTACTTATCAAATATACCGGTGACCGATGCGGGCTGTGTCCTGCAGGAAATGATGAAGCAGATAAGGTACAAAAGTTTTACGGTTCTCGACTTGTAATTGTCTCGATGCATACCGGCAGGACCTTTGCCGCTCCGGGCGATACACCGGAATTTGCGTACGACTTCCGGACTCCTACGGGAGAAGAATTATATAATTTTCTAGAAAAGCCTGGTCAGCCGACGGGAACAGTGAATTTCTTGAAGGATGGCAGCAAACGGGAAATAACTCCCACGGGATGGAGCACAGCAATAGCACTTCAACTTGCTCTCAAGCCACCATTGAGTATCAAAATTACCCCTCAACTATCATCTGATTCAATTCTGTCTTTACAGGCAGATGTTCGTTATTTTCAAACAGGTAGCAATCATCGCTTAGCTGTCTATTTAGTTGAAGATTCAATTGTTTACGCGCAGATAGATTACCGTAAAAATCCCAATCCCGTTATTCCTAATTACCTCCACCGGCATGTATTCCGTGGCGCAATCGGTGGTGGCGGAGCATTTGGATATGTACTACCTACAGCTCAATCAGGAGAGACGGTATTAAAAAATTATATGTTCGACTTCCGAGGTACCGGATTTAATCTCCGCCACTGTTCGGTCATTGTAGCTGTAAGTGATGGCGATACAAAGAATACGTTGCAAGTGGAGGAAGTGAGAGTATTGAAGTAAATGAAAAGATACAATTACAAATTCCGTTTAGGGTATCCGAAACGGAATTTTTCATTCACAACATGAGCAATCTCAAATCTACACTCCGAAAAACACTCCTTTCCCTGCGCGATGCGTTGCCTGTAGATGTGCGCTCTGCGCAGTCACAACGCATCGCCGAGTCGCTCCTTGCTCTGCCGGAATTTGTAGCAGCATCAATTATTCACTCTTATCTTTCGTTCGGTTCTGAAGTAGATACGGAGTTCATTCGTATTGTTGCTTTTAGGCAAGGCAAGCAAGTCTCTGTGCCTATTACCGACAAATCCAACCCGACATTACTCCATAGTTTTATTGAAGATACAGAGGAATTTACTTTCGGAGACTGGAACATACTTGTACCAAAAGAACCAATCATCGAATCCAACTTTCGTACATCCGAACATGACATCATCCTCGTTCCGCTCGTAGGATTCGACCGCAACAAACACCGCCTCGGTTATGGTAAAGGGTACTACGACCGCTTCCTCTCCAAACAAGATGCTATTAAAATCGGGCTTGCTTTCTCTTGTCAAGAAACTGAACTCATCCCTACCGAACCTCACGACCAAGCGCTCACGATGATTATCACCGAACGTGAAATTATCCGTTGAAGTAGTCAGTATTCCATTCTGCATCTATTTTTCGCGCGTTTGCGGTCGTCTCCCCTTCGTCCACCGATGGAAAAATAGATTAGATTTTCAATCCTGTGTTACAAGTACAGTAAGTGTTTTTTTTTGTGGCTGAATCACTTCAGTTGATGAAAGTGCATTGCATACGTCAGGCAACTTTAGCAAGTACATTATGAAGTTTTTTGGGAGAATAAAAGATTTAATGTAAGTTGCACTTGATTTCACAATTACCTGCGCATTACCAATATTTTGTGCGTACTTCGATGCTTAATTTCAAAGAAATAGAATTTCACCTATCTCTTGACCGGCTAATGACTTGCCTGTCAAATACCATCATTATTCGCAGACTCGCCCGAGCTCCCCCTCTATTTCCCTTTGCAATCCAAGCATGGTATCACGTTTTCATTTTTCATACAATACCAATCAACTTTATAAACAACCAATCAATTTTTATAAACACCAATAAAACTATATGAACAACCAATCAATTTTCAAATATTTTCAGATAGGAAGAAGAGTATTCATACCTTCGATACTGGCAATACTATGTATCATTATTTGCTCAAGTTGTGATGATATTGCAAAGAATCCAATTTTTTCTGCCATGACTACACAGTCGGTCGCCTTTACATTTGCGGTGACAGTAGAGGAGACTCGATACCAAGATATAATAAAATCAAGCGGGAACAGCGGTGCAGTTGACTCTATGGCACCACTGATTTTCGAGCCGAAGACTACGATTGAACACATGGAAGGCATCGTATATGGTGATGGTGACTATACAATGACGATTGATGATCTGACAAGCGGTGAAGCCCTCGATCGGCTTGAACATCAGCCGACGGATACATCCAAAAGAGTGAGAAAAACTGTCATTTCCAATGATGCAATATCACTGTATAATGCAAGTGATGTCCATGTGGGATCGACCACCTCTCTCTCCATGCAAACAAAATTTAAGACTCTTATCGACAAAATACTTGGCGATTCTGCCCTCCTTGCTGCTTGCGATCAAGGAATGCTCGCCGGCAGTATCACCAATTCCCCTAGCTTATCACCCATCCTTGAACATGTGCAACAGGCAGGAGGCACGATTAAAAACAAAGGCAACGGACTCATCGAAATCTCGATGGCTATGCCGACACTCCTACCCGACGGCACTCACAATAGTATCAGCAATGGAACAATCCTCTATCTTGCAGATACTGTACAACGCAAGGTGCTGGCGTATGGAATAATGTCCGGCACACAGGCAATTTCATTTACTTCATACTTTTACAATCAAAATCTGCTCAAGTCCGAATGCACTGAAATCTATTCGACCCTACCTGATGGCACAGAAATGAAGTCAGTCTCCATTAAAAAATACCATACCCTTACTATTAATTGTCTGCTCAATAACTAATACCGGAGTTACTATGAAATCATACATCATCCTTGTCCTTACAATTATAGGACTTATCGCACCACAATTCGCTTTACTTTCACAACAAATACCCGAAAGACGACTCACGTGGATACCGGGATTCAACGAACGGAATACCTTCTGGCAAAGATACTTTACGCGCTTCCCTGCCACACATCATATCAGACAAGATCAAAGTGTGAATAGTGATCATCAAAGTAATATGAACCTAACCAATCTGTCGACTACAGTTGGGGCACCTCTCAATGGATACAATAATGAACCTCTCCTCGCTCAGCCGATTGGGATTGGACATAGTATGGGCGGACTCCTGTCACGAGATATTGACCGACAATGGACCGGTCAGGCAAGGAAGTTCTGCGCGATAATCACTGTCGGTACGCCAAATAGCGGTGCATTTGCCGTCAATGCTGTCCAAAGCGGAATGGTTGAGCAGGCATTTATGCGAGCTACTCGTGCTGTCGCACTAGGTCCGGCGTATGATGTAACAAGCGGAGCTGCGGATCTACTTTTTACAGGAAATTTTGCGGCAGGACTTGTCTCCGGTGTGACATCGATAATTGGTGGTCAGGAGGTAATTGATTATATTGGCAAGACTATTTGGAACGATAATTTACATGGATTTATCCAAAATGTCAATACTGCTCCTGCATCAGAAATGGCAGTAGGAAACGCGAGAATGAGCCAGTTCGGCGCACCTAACGTACCGACAATTTCCATCTGGGGCAACGAAGACGGACCAATGATATATAGGATGGCTACCGTTGCTTCACGAAGAAACGACATACCGAACGATCCAATGGATTTTTCGACCGATACAAAATATGTCGATTGGGCGAACTCAGCAGCATCTGTTTATCACGCAGCGGCTTATGCACATGGGGTTTATTCTATGGTGTCAGGACTTTGGGGAATAATAACTCTCAATCCCGCCGGAGTGGCAGCTGCAGCGTATCATGCCGTTGCAGCAGATGCCTACAGTACCGGCAGATCGTATATTAAATGGGATGCTGAAAATGACTACCGCAGGATAATCGGAGCTACATGGGTAGAGACTATCAAGACACTACCCGACTATAGAGTCTATAATTTCCGCACCAAGACCTGGACTAAACTTCCCAGATTAGATGATATCGAAGAGCCGGATATGAAAGAATCACGCGAAATGTGGAATATGGACTCCTACACATTAGTTTATCGGACCCATAATGATGCAGCGGATGCCTTTATACCAGTTACCTCACAAAATGCAATCCCTCTCCTCACTGCGTCGTATCAAGCAATCGGAGCCGGACATTTGGAACAAGGGAATCATGTAGAGGTTAGGAGAAGATTTGAGGATATATTTACTCGGCAAAACAATTTGGAATACTTCACTCCAAAGAGGCAATAACACTATGAAAAAACATAATATTAGCATATCTCTTTTATCAATTATTTTAGTAATTCTAATTGCAGCCGGGTGTTCCGGCTGCGATTGGTTTTCTCCTACTAATCCTAACAACGGAAATCTTTCCTTAGTCTGGCAATCAAAGCTATACACAACAGGTCTGGTCACCGGAAGATTTCCAAACATTATCTATGAGAACAGAATTGTTATCACCATGGCACAAATAGCTGAATATGAAACCAAAATTGTGGGACTCGACATTGAAACAGGTCGACAATTATGGGAATGGAAAGACTTTTTTCTTGAAAAAGAAGAAGGAGATTTTTACAATGCAATTCTTTACAAGAATAGATTAGTATTCGCCTCAGGTGGCAGGCATTACTGTATAGATACCGAAACAGGAAAAACTATTTGGAAAAATCGTACTAACAATGCTACTTCTTCAGTGATATCACAATTAGGCAACAAATACTATTATTCAGCTCCTTTCTATGACAATCTCGAGCGCACAGCTGTTTTTGCCGGTGAGATAGAAACTGGAGAGATTTATGAAATTTACAGACTCGACTCCGGGAGAACTAGTAAAGCACCGACTCCATTTGTCGCGCCTAATGGTGATATCTGTCTTGCTATTATTCAAGGAATTAAAGCTGGTAGCGATTGGACATCCGGCATACAACATTATGCAGTGCTTTTTAATCACACGCAAAATAAGGTATTGTATTCGCAAAAAATAGGTTCTCCGGATATTGTTGGAGCCGATTTCAGGGCACCAGTTATAACCAAAGGTAAAGTCTATACTGATATAGGAAAAGGAGTTGTATGCTACGACGCAGAAACCGGTACAACTTTATGGAATAAATCTCTGAATGGCGATGTCCTCTTCTCACATTTCATAGTTCAAGATGATAAAGTGTATTTTAATTGTGAAAATGGATACCGTTATGCATTAGACGCAACTACAGGATTTGTGAAATGGCAAGAATCAAATACCGGAACTTGCTCACCTATTTTTATGATGAATAATGTACTTTATTACATCGGAGGAGGAGACGGTAAGCTCTATGCCGTTGATGCAGATAATGGTACAGTCATTTGGAGGGAAGACTCGCCAAATGACAAAAAATATGGATTCAGCACCGTGAGCCCAATCGGCTATGGAAAACGAATCTACTGTTGCGACCACTATTACGCCTACTGTTTTGAAGCAGCGAAGTAAGTGAAGAGCGTATTTCAAGAAAAGACCTACTATGTCGCAGAACATGGTAGGTCTTTTTTGCATCGCCTGGACGGCAATGGGTGACCGCAGACGACGCCCGGAATATGCAGAACGGTCACCCGAAAATTTCCCCTACAGTCCAAGGTCTATGCCGAAATAGAAGCCACGTTCTGCTGCCGGATAGAACTCTTTCCCTTCCGCATTTGCTGCGTAGAGAGCGTTCAGCACGTTGGTGCAATGTGTGTGAATACGAAGACTTTCAAGTGAAAACAAACTCGTAAATTCATACGCAAGGTCAATATTGACAATAGAATACGCATCTGCTCTATTGTCGGCGTAAGAGGTAATTCCAGGAAATTGCGTGCGATATTCGCTGAGTTTATCCCCAAAATTATCCGAATAAAACGCGCCGACATGCTTGAAAAGTACCGATGTATGTAAGCCGCCCGAACGATATGAGAGGCGGATGTTTGCCAATACATCCGGAAAACCTGCGATGGTTTGATCATTAAGTGAGATCTTTTGCGTAGCATTGAGATAATAATCATACTCGACAAAGCGATTTTGACTGATGGATATATTGCCTGATAGCTCGAGCTTACCTGACTCTTTCATGTCTGCTAGGAGTGCAGTTCCATCGAGTTCGATGCCGTAATGCCGTGAACGTGGCGCATTCCCATCGACAGGATTACCAAAGATATCGAGGCGTCCGCTTTTGACGAGTTCATTTGAAAATTCCATAAGAAATGCATTCACACCTAGTGCATATTTTCCATCCACACTCTTATATCGCCCGCCTAACTCAAAATCTATCATACGTTCCGGCTGCACAAGCGGCTGCGTAAAATCATAGAGTGTATCTTTTGAGAGTGTAAAGAGTGGCTGAGCGCCAAAATATGAATCCTCTGCAGCATAGAGATTCCTCATGCGCGGCTCGCGGGAAGTGATGGCAATTGACGCATACGCATTTATCTCATCCGAGAAAGTGTGTAGAATGCCAAGTCGAGGATTTAGAAAGAGATACTTGACATTAAATAAATCACCTTCACCTGAAATTGTTCCAGATGTAGTCGCATATCTCGTATATCTACCACCTGCTTTCTCATTCGAAATTATATACGTGTGCTGCACAAGTTGTGCCTCGATATTGAGCCACGTTTTTTCTGAAAGTTGGTACTGTTCTTGCCCAAAAACCGAGAATATCGATCGTCCTCCATTGTAGTCATAAATATGAAAATCTGGATTTAATCCCGCCGGAAGATTCTCGGCAAATTGAACTTTCCCATAGTGATACGACTTGTGGAGGCGAAATTCTGCACCAATAGTCAAATCACCATCCTGATGATTCCACACCAGCCGCGGTATCCACCCGCCGTGACGATTCTCAACAGCGCCACGGATGAGAGCATTACCTGGGATTATTGAATCCCGAAAGCCGTATTCGGGTATCATACGAAGAGTAGCAGCGTCTGCCCAACTTCCGTCATAGTCGAAAAATCCCGTTCCGATGTAATAAAAAAGCGCTGATTTCAGTGTTAGATTCTCCGATATAAACCAATCATTGAGCATTTCATAATGCGGCTGAGAGAAATTTTCAATTTCCTGCGCGCGGCGGGTGGAAGTATAAGCGAGATTGGTGCCGGTGGAGTCGTAATCGAAGGCGTTGAAGTTCGAACGTCGCAGGTTAAGATCGGTAATATACTGTTTTGGCAAGCCGTTATACGCGAGTCCGTCGGCAATGGGTCCACCAAAAATGTTGATTTGTGTCGTCACATCCTCGTCAAACCTCGCAGCACTGAGGAAGTAACTGCTGAGCTCTGCCCAAGAATTTGCTCGATAGCCGTCCGAATTAATCCGCGAGAGACGTCCGTAAAAGGCGTATTTGCCCGTTAGACCGGAGGAGACTTCGAGTCCGAATTTACTGGTAATAGGCGCGAGAATTGTCTTGTCATTTGCCCCAAACTGTTGATATCCAATGCCGGACGACACGCGAATAAACCGACTATCCGTGAAATTCGTTGTTGTCAGATTGATACTTCCACCAATCGCCGCCGCGCCATAATTAATGAGTCCTGCCCCGCGCTGCACTTGAATACTCTGCATATTCGAGGCAGCATCCGGCACATCAATCCAATACACATTATGATCTTCCGGGTCATTTTGGGGAATGCCGTTGATCATGACAGCAATGCGCCGCTGATCGAAGCCGCGCATCTTTAGGTAGGAATATCCAATACCATTTCCATTATCCGAATAGTAAAAAGCGGACGGCAAATCCGCTATCAATGCCGGCATATCCTGCGCCGTGTAGCGGTCTTTGAGTTCGGCGCGGGTAATCTCCGCAAACGGCACCGGCGACGTAGCCTCATCAGCGCGAGTAGAGGTCACCGTCACACTCGGCACGATATAAACGCGCGTCGAATCCTTGACGGGTTTCGAACGCTTGACAGTAGTTTGTGCGGTTGACATGCTGTACACCAACGCAAATACAACAAGAAGAGAGAAGAGTAAACGCATAGTATTCCTATACTTAAAAGTAAGAAAAATAGCGTGGAAGTGCGGAAAAAACAGGCGGCTATGCTCTCTAAAAGAGCAAAAGCACATTGTGCGGGGATTAATCAGCAGGTCTGTTTCCGTTTTCCTACGCCGGTATTATCCGGTTCAGGTTCGAAGAGTGTTATCTCAGCCCTGCCACAAATGACAGAGCACCTCTAACGGGTTATTATATAATTAGTTAATTGAGTATTCTACTATTAGAATACAAAAACATTTCATTGAAATCAATTCTCGAGTGTCACGCATTAGATTGATTATCTAATCTTCCCAATCGGCGATAAATACATTGGTATCACCGGGCTTTGCATTATTTCGATTAGAACAAAACACGATTTTCTTCCCATCCCGGCTAAACATCGGGAAACCGTCGAATTCATCATAATACGTGATACGTTCGAGTCCTGAACCATCTATATTTATCATATAGATATCGAAATTTCTACTTTTGGCGTCGCCCATATTTGACGCGAAGAGAATTCGTTTGCCGTCTGGGTGAAAAAACGGAGCAAAATTCGCCTTGCCATTATTAGTAATTTGGACTTGATTACTGCCGTCAGCATCCATGACAAAGATTTCTAAGTATTTGGGTCGTATGAGGTTTTCTTTGAGGAGAGCTTGATATTCGTCGAGGGTTTTACCGGTAGGGCGGGAGGCGCGATAGACGATTTTTTTACCATCGAGACTATAAAACGCACCACCGTCATAGCCGGGAAGATTCGTGAGCTGTTTTACTTCCGAACCGTCTAATTTACAACTATAAAGTTCGATATCTCCGGAACGGAGTGACGTAAAAACAATCCTGTCACCGACGGGTGAAATGGTAGCTTCGGCATCATAATTTTGTTCGGTTGTGAGTTTTTTGAGTATCGTTCCATTCGAAGAGTCTGCTATCACGATATCATACGTTGGAAAGAGCGGCCATACATAACCTTTTGAATTATCAGGAGGTGGCGGACATTCATCACTCGCAAGAGCTGTAGTTGCGTAAAGTACTGTACCATCCGGCAGGTAATAACTGCATGTGGTGCGACCCTTACCGGAAGAAATACGTTTTTTCTCTGCACCATCGATTGTCATCGTATAAATTTGATCACAATTGTCACCTTCTTGTCGTGATTGATAGGAGAGCATTTTGTCATCAAAGGAGAAATACGCCTCGGCATTTTCACCGCCAAAGGTGAGCTGACGGATATTACGGAAGTGTTTTTCACGAGGATCTTGTTTATCGGCCGGAAGTGGAACAGACTGCGAATAGACAATTGAAGTAATCAGGCAAAAAATCAATATAATAAGAAGTTGGAATCTCGATAAACGTAAATATTTCATAGAATTGTGTTATTATGACCAAGAGAATTTCTGTGTAATTTTTCTGCGTACATTGAGGATAAAAATGATATTCATCAATCTGAGAATTACCGATTATTAATCAAATCACCGTGAGATCAATGAGATTTGGCTGATAATTCATGGTAGAATGCTGAACATGAACTTCATCGTAATCCACACGAAATTACGGCAAAACTCTCGCTGTGACAATAAAAAAGTTGTGAGCTTTGAATTTTAATCGCTAACTAGAATAAGATTGTGGAAAATAGAATTTGGGTTGAAATGGAGAATTGTATTCGCCTTGCCCCTAGCACGACTGGGGCGAATGCTATTCGCCCCTACGAGATATATCAATTTTTCATTGAACAAATTCTACTTATAAAAAATTCGCTTGCGGAGTGCAATCTGTTCTGGAGTAGCGTTTGGATGATCTTTAAGATAGAATCGTTCCTTCCGTTCACTCAATGCCGGCTTGCCTTTTATCGTCGTTTCCACGCCGGCGCGAATCACTGTAAGCTCAACTTCCGAACTATCTTGCGGTCGCATTATGGAGTACCAAAATGATTCTTCATTACCTTCGGCATGTATGTTCATTCGATTAAATTTTAAGATAGTATCACCTTTTTGCAAGGCAAGTAGATACGTCGAATCAACATCCTCAACAAAAACATTCTGTGTAGCCGAATCCTGATCTAATTTGATTTTACCAAAATTATAGGCTTGGATTATCTTCATCGGGGAATACTCCCATCCAATTTTAGCAAAATAATCTTGATAGTTAAGAGGTTCTTTTCCAATAATGGCTGAGTCAAAAAACATTTTTAACTCCGGAGATGTAGCCGAATAAATCACATCGAATAATTCATCATCCTTAAATGGCTTTTCAGTACCGAATTTCTTGGTGAGGAGATTCACAAGTCCAAGTAAATCAAGCTTTCCGTTTGTAAGCTCATGCAAGCGTATGTCGAGCATCAGCCCGACAAGCGCTCTTTTTCATAGATGATGGGATAGATTTTCTGCCATTCGGGCTCGAGTACACGCGTGCTGAGTTCGGTCAGTGACACCGGCTTAAACGACATAAATCCTTGTGTAAAAATCTTTTGGCGAAACATACCAAGCGCTTCTTTTTCAGTTACAAGCGTATCATGAATCTGCGCAAGCGTCGCGAAATACTCGGTCACTCCTTCATATAGCCACAAATGTTGTGACATTTTCGGATTTCTAAAGTCAAAGTCAGCAATTTCCTCGCTATGGAGATGGAGTGGAACTAATATATGGAGGAATTCATGAGAGGCAGTACGATTGAGAAAACCCCTCACTTGGTTCGTATCTTGAGATTCTGCCATAAAATACATCGAACAGTAATTATGTTCGAGCGCGCCTAAGCCACCTTTTCGATTAATATCCCGCCGACCGGGCGATGCGTAATAGAGAATAAAGGAATAATGATCGACCGGCATGGTGCCAAAAAAACGTTCGACTGCTTTCGTAATCGGCTTGAGCACGTTCGCCACAAAGCTTGCTTTGACCACTCCGGTCATCGAATAGACCGCCACTGAAATCAAGGCATTACCCTGTCGATAGCTTACGGTATCGGGGAGTGAATACATGGCAGGATTATCGACTAATTCATCATAGTTTTTGGCGTACATGATATCTTCACCGGTCGAAACGACTTTCTTTTTGATTGCAGTCGCACCATACATTTCGGTCGGCTTGAGAATTTTCACTTCGTACGCAACTGATTTGTAGTCATTGAAATACCCAATTAATCCCGCATAATTAAGGAGAAAATTAGTATCCTTTTGAAAATTTGTTCCCACGGGATTGAACACCTCAAGTGAATCTGTCAAATCATCAAAAGTGTCAATTACCCAATATTCTATTTTAGCGAGTTTCTCCGAAGTACTAATTGCAAACTCATTTGCATTCAGACGTGTCACTTCAAGTGTTTTTCCTTTTTTATCAAAAGCTTGGAATTTCTTGACAAACCGACCAAAATCGTACTGAGCATACGTCCCGGGTACCGACGCAGGCATTATATAAATAAAAGGTTTATCCTTGACGAATGTTGGCGGGAGGACGGTGACTTTCACCATGTCGCTATCAAGACCAACAAGGTCTATTATGGCGAAAACTGTAGTGTTTGTTTTGGGTTTGGTTATCGCAAATGCGCTACTGACAAGAACAGGAAGTAGCAGTGCAATTAAACAAATGCGACAATGGTCAAATCGATTCATACGTAGGTAAATTATTGAATAATAAGGATGTATTTGTTTTGTTAAGCGCCGATGGCACGCAGATACCGCTGATTTTTTATGATTGAAGAAGATTTTTCGGACTCTGCGACTAAGAGTTATGATTTACTTGTTAAGTACATTCAGCATTTCTAATTCTATGGCGATATTTTCCCGTGCCTGAAGTTCATATTTTTCATAGAAATACGGAGTTTTGTAGATTCGTTTCATCGTTAGAAAGTGAGTTAGCACATTTTTCCTGCCTGCATTATACTCAGCATCTGAGTATAGCGAATATTCATCCCGAATTTGCCTAGAATAGTCCAAATATGATTCCCAATTTTTACCTAAAATCGATAAGTCTGAATCAGTAAACAAATTAGTATCGTTGTCACCACACAATGAGTGTCCTTTAGTAGCCAGAATATGTGTGATACAGCGCATAATTATATCAGCCGGAAGACATAACGTTTGTAAATGAGATTGTGCAATTTCAGCACTTTGCTCTTCATTGTCAAAGCGGGCAGAGTCATAGATATAATCGTGAAACACTACTGCAAAAACAATTGCACTCCAATCGTTTATTTCTTCTCGTACTTCCATCAATTCTACAATTAAATTTTCAAGATGTCCGAGTGTATGATACGAGCGTTTGGTGTCGGAATACTGAAGTGCAATTTCCTGCCAGAGAATGTCTATTTTCTTAGAATCTGCATACTTTTGGACTATTTGTCTGAAATTGTACTCTATCATAGCTTCTCTGTTATTATGTGCAACTTCTCTTATTGTAATGAAATAGCTGCAAAATTTTGCATGTCTCATTTTAACACAAAGTTCGCAAAGGTTGCACAAAGGTCACTATTGATACCGGTATTTGTAGTGCTCTTTGTGTAACCTTGGTGTACTTTGTGTTTAAAATTTAGTCATCACTCTTTCACACATAAGCGAGTGAATACTCTCCCTCCGGATCTCACTTGTATGATATATGTACCAGTAGTAAGTACTGATATATCAATGAGTTTATGTACTGTTCCGTTCTCGCTTGGTCTATATTCCGTCGGTAATACATTCTCACCGAGAAGGTTCATAATACGAATCTCGGTCATACCCGTGGCAGGTGCTGATAGAGTGAGAATACCGTTAGTAGGATTTGGAATAATCGACAACTCGTTCAATGTCGTATTGGTCGTATTATCATCCACACCGAGAGCTCCACATGCATTTGCGATAGCTGTTCTCAATTTTTCCGTTAATTCTACTGAATTCTTTGCTGCTGCTATAAGTAATGTATAATCATTCGGTTGCGTAGGTTCAATTCCGGTTGCAGGATTTGCAATTTTCATCCCAATTG
The DNA here is from genome assembly GCA_016720145.1 of Ignavibacteria bacterium. Taxonomy (GTDB): domain Bacteria; phylum Bacteroidota; class Ignavibacteria; order Kapaibacteriales; family UBA961; genus JADJXV01. Next base: position 75,880 of record JADJXV010000009.1, read on the forward strand.
AGAGACCGATATCTCCGGAGGTCACTGCATCGGCTCGAACCGGTCCGTTCATCACATCCATTTTCTCGCCATTCGTAAAGCCATTATAAGTGATTGAATTATCGAATATTCTGCACATCGGAGTGTGTCCGGGCGAACATGACACCACAGCGCACCCTATGACATCACTTGTCGTCGTTGATTGAAGCATCACGGCTGCAGCTTGCGACTTCAAACTATCCGGTAAGGCTTCAGCAAGCAGACGTCCTGAAATTTTCGCTTCACCGCCACCAAAATGCCAATTGAAATAATGTCCTACTGTTATTGGCTCAAGGATTTTCACTGTTCGTGCAACTTTAAAGTCAAAGCGTGCTACTGTCGAGCTCCCCGAATTCACAAGACGTTCGAGTATTTTGACGTTTAATTTTACAGAGTCAGGCGCGGCTTGGTCTTCGAGTAATCCGGCTAATTTGTCCGTAAAATTAAACTGAGTAATGGGTACAAAATGCTTGTCCTGCACACGGGTAGCATTACGTATCTGACTAACAATGCTTGACTTACCGTTGGTTGCCATGATACCGCTTTCGTACAAATAGCTGCATGACCCTCCATACCGGAAGCCTTCACCCTGACTATTTCTCGGGAAATCGGAATAACCAATATTTCCGCCATCCGAGATGGAAAACACAAGCGAATCCTCTGCTGTATGATGTGTATAATACTCAGGCAACGGAGTAAAATTAACTAAAGCAAAATCACGAAGTGTGTCTCCGTTGGAAAGCAAAGATGTAAAGTCAAAACGGATAATACATTGAGTAGCATTCGGCTTGGATGTGAAGCGTATTCCCTTCAAAAACAATGAATTATGCTTGAAGGTATCCAATGTGAACGCCGTATCCTCTACATTAACAAGATGCAAAGAATCTTCAACGGTGGAGATACGAACATCGATATTTACACCATTCCCGAGAATATTACTTAATGAAAAATATGCTGTTCCTCTATTAAATCCTGTCGATGAAAATAGCCTTGAGAAACCTGAATCGGATACGACCGAACCAAAAGCGACCTTCAGTCCCGGCAACGAAAGCGGATCTACTGTCACTGCTTTCAGCATATTGAGACGACCACCGATTTTACCGCGATAGGCTGGATTTTTATCCTCGATGTTATCGGTGCAAATACGAGCGAATGCAATGGCTTGTTCGGGTGTGAGCTGAGGATGGCGTGAACGTATCAAACCCATCATACCAGCGGCAAGTGGTGATGCATACGAAGAACCATAGCCGACTTTAGCATATTCTCCATCATTGACAAATGTCGTCCATGTCATGTGTCCGGGAGCAAAGACTGCTGCATTAGTACCATAACCGGAAGCAGCTGAATAAACGAAGTCTTCTGTATCACAGAGCCCCACGCCAAGTACTCCTTGATAACTCGCAGGATACACAGGAGTCGAAGCGAAATGATTGCCGGCTGCCGCGACGACGACGACATTTCGGCTGATTGCATAGTCGATAATTGTTTGATTGAGGCAGGAGTAATTGAATGATGTCCAGCTACAATTCACCACCGGGAAACCCATAAGTGCTGAATAGACAATCGATTGATAAGCATAGATAATATTACCACCTGAGTTGTCCGGACTGCATTTGAGAGGAAAAAGTCGGCATTTATTCCCTGCGCCTACGAGCCCGACCGTATTATTCGGTGTGGCACAAGCAATTCCGGCGACAAATTGTCCATGACCTTGTATTTTATTATACGTATTACCGGAGCAGAACCGTCATCTTTGGCAGCGAAATTATACCCGAAATAGTCATCTGCGTAACCGTTGCCGTCATCATCTTGTCGGTTGCCTGGGATTTCGTTTGGATTCACCCACAGCGAACCGAATATATCCTCATGATCCTGCATCACACCCGTATCGCTGATTGCAATCACGACCGACGAATCTCCTTCATATATTCCCCATGCTTCGACAGCTTTCATGAGTTTCAGTGATGCTTGATCGACAAAAAGCGAGTCATTGGGAACGCCACCGGCGGCAATCTTGGGTAAATAATACGGTTCTGCAATTTCGATGAGTCCGCATTGGGACATAGCTTTTGAACTAAACATCTCAGGCGCGTCATCTCCTGTATATTCAACTATATACGTGCGCAGCAGCGGTTCTTCTGTGAGGAGAATCGCCGAAATTTGCGTTGGAGAAAGGGGTTTGTCACCTTTCGTTTTGGTTTGGTAGCGTATGCTTTGTTCTGGTTGGAGGAATGGCTCAATGATTGTAACACCAAGAACAGCAAGTGCTTCACGAGCGAGTCTTGGTGAGGAAAAGGCAGGTTTTAATCTCACCACTGCTACATTTTGGAGGACATCATCAAATCGACCGAGGGCAGGATTCGGTGGAAGGACGGTGCGACCTTTCCACAGTGGTATTTCGCTGGCAAGAGCTGAAGTAACAGTACTACAAACAAGGAGAAGAATCAATCCACATTTGGCGCAACTTTTCATAGAATTGTCCCTTGAAGTGTGAGTAGAAGGTTGTCGTTTTGAGAACTGAACGGTAATTACACTGCAAATTACAAACTCTCAGCCAAAGATTTGTTGAATTGAATGTGGTAGAAATGTTAAAAGCTATGAATGGATATGTGATTTGAAAATATGATAGAATTCAATTGTCAAAAGATTCGCATATCGTATATAGCAATCATTGGTAGAAATAGTAAAACCCAACAAGAATTTACGTTGTTGGGTTTTGATAAGGAATTGTCTTCTATGTCTTTATTTGGCTAAAGCCGAACCGGATTCTATTACCTCTCCCTCCAGCTGAAGCTTGAGTCTATTCAGGGGGATTACTCTTCTATATACTATTTCGTCGTTGTAAATGACACATTGATGTATAATCATTGATTCAATCGATAACACAATGATAATAATTGAGTTGTTGATTGTATGGTCTTGTAAGACATTGCCTACGGTTTAAACCGTGGGTTTGAGAAGCAATGCGGTTTTTGGTATTGTTTGTAACCATGCGAACCGTTAAAACGGTTGAAAAATTCTCGTTGGGACTCTTGACCCCATGATTGAAATCATGGGCTATGTTTTAGAGAATTTGTATTGTTTCTTCGATAAAGGGCGGGCTTCTGCCACGTGGGTCCGAGTGTAGTGAACTATGATACCATTATTATAAATCAATAACATACGACTTACGATTTATAAGACGTACGACTAAAAATTGGCAAGTATTTGAACACTTCGACAGGCTGTTAATGACACATTCCCCCCTACACCTTGATAAGTTTGTAGCCGAGCTTGCCTGCTTTATTCTCTAAGTTCTTAAATTTTAGTTTGTTATATCTGTCTTCATATTCTTGCGAACCAAACTCATGATACTCCTTCTTGAACTTTAAGAGGTTGTATATTTGTACCGCCAACTTCCTCGCCGTTGCAGTAATTGCTGTTGGTGCATCTTTGATACTGCTGATTCTTCGGTAAAAGGCGCCTAATGCCGTCTTACTTCTCCCTATGTTTCGAGAGGCAATGCGTAGTATTGTTGATGCACTCGTTCCTAAACGTTTTGTGCGGCTCTTGCCTTTTTTCTTGCCACTGCTTTGAGAACCGGGACTAAGACCTAGCCAAGACGTAAAATGCTTCGACGTCGGCCATCGGCTCATATCAGTGCCTATCTCTGCGAGTAATTGCAAACTATTATAGGCCGTCATACCTGGTAAAACCGATAAGTTTACTCCGCTCGTTAGCTTCTCTAACTGACCTTCGAGATTATAGCCGGGATCTCGACGACGGATGCGCTTTAATGGACGTGATGCATTCGATTGATTAGACGAACTTCCGCCGCTCGAATCTGACGGCGTGCTCTCGGTCGTCGCAGTAAGCGCTTGAAGAAGAACCTCTATCTCTCGATCACATTCTTCAACCTGTTGCATGTAAAACTCATAGCCGGCTATCGCCTGCTTTAACGCAAATATATGCTCCTGGCGATAGTTCCCTTCTAACGACTGCAAAACCTCCGATTCCTTATGCCTCTTAATACTGGTACTACACAATGATAATAACGCCGAAGCCGAACGCTCGCCCGCCACTATCGCCTTCATCACCTTCATACTACTGACGCCTGCTGTCTCCGATAGTACCTGATGAATCTTGATGTTCATCTGATCAAACGCTTTGTGCATGTGCTGGATATGAGAGCTTGCACGCCGTATATGATCTTCTTTCAGGCGTGCATACGAGCGTAATCGACGTATCGATTCTGTCGGTATAAATGAATCTCGCAAAAGACCAACACTGTAAATCTTCTGCAACCATTGGCAGTCCTGTACATCACTCTTTCTGCCGGGAGCATTCTTCACATGGGAGGCATTGACAAGTGCCACCCGAAAGCCTTGGCTCTCCAATATCTCAAAGACCGGTATCCAATAACTACCCGTCGATTCCATCACAACGCCAACAATTCCTTCGCTCCTGAGCCAGGTGGCCATCTCGGTAATATCACGCGTAAAACATCCAAATGAACGAACATGATCTTTACCCTGACCGACTGCCACATAATGTCGTTCCGAACCTATATCTATACCGGCTGTATGCGGATAGACAAGTTCAAGCTTTGCTTTTGAGGGATTCATGTATTCCTCCTAACTATATAATAAAATATATTTTACATAGTTTTCAGGGGAAGCATTATTATTCTACAACAGTCTGTTAAGCGGGTATTGAAACACCAATTCTGTTATCAAAATGCTTCCTGCCCAAACTCAGTCGCGGAATCAAAGTTACCAAGCTTGTCACGGGCTACACCTAAAAACCACTGCAAAATTATTGTATTTTTGTGTCATTACTTTTTGATAGGGGCGGGCGGCCGCCTCTTAGGAACTCAGTGTGACGGAATCCGATCCTATTTCATTCAAACATTGGACTTACGACTTACGACTTAATGGCTTACTGACTTACTCACTTACGACTTATTACTTACTACTTTCGACTTACTCCTCAACTCTCACCTCAAAAAATCCATCAGCGACTGTCCAAATAATCTTGCGCCAATTTGAAGAGTGTATTGAAGAGCATTTTCATTTTTCTTGAGCTGGAGAATTGCTTCGGGCATGTTGGTGTCTTCGGATTGTGACCTTAATTCTCCTAAGGTGGTGTTTTCTGTGGTGATTTGGTCTGCTAATGCTGTGAGACGACTTATTCTACCACCGACACGGCCTGTTTCTTCATCTACTTTTTGAGTGATATCATATAAATCTTTGGTGTAGCCTTGCAGGATGCGCTGTTCACCGGTGGAGAACTGTTCAGTCGTCGTACGGGCGGTACCATCAGCTCTATATTGAAGATGATTAATCATTTTTATTGCCACATCAAACACCTCAACTCCACCGGCACCAAACGCTGCATCTGCTTTTGTATTAACTACTTCGGTCGATGTAGCACTTTTATTGATCACTCTATCCTGGAAATTCCCCTTGAACACTACTTGCAATCCCGATGGATTGGACGCAGTCGGCGCACCTTTTATGAGTTCAAACGGTTCTTTGGTCACTTGTGGCGGTGTTGGAACGATAGAGGCAGGCGTTGTTTTCGTGCCCGCGAAAGTATAACGTCCATTAAAATCATGATTTGCTTCTTTTACCATATCGGTGAGAAGCTGTTCGATCTGATTGGCTAAGACAGGTAGTTTGTCATTATTCGACGTTTCCGAACCTTTCAGTGCAATTTCTCTAATACTTCCCAATTTCTCGGACATTGCATTGAGCGAACCTTCCACGGTGAGGAGTTCGCTCGTTGTCTCTTGAATCGACTTTTTATATTGCGAATTTCGGTCAATAAGTGTCGTTAATTGCTGAATATCGACAATTTTTCCCGGACTATCAGCAATACGGATAATATCTTTTCCGGTCGCAATTCGTTGATTATTATTATCGAGTCGCTCCTGTATCTGAAATAGATTATTTTGATACGTTGCGGTTTGGGAGTTGGTAGTAATTCTCATATATCGAACAATATAAACATGTTACCGACCTAAATTAATGAGAGTCGTCAGCATTTCGCTTGAAGTGTTAATTACTCGCGCGGCTGCTTCGTACCCTTTTTGATATTTGACTAAATTGATTGCTTCTTCATCGAGATTCACACCGATGACCGATTCACGCTGTGAGTTCAGTTGGTCGCCGAGAAGGGTGGTCGTTTTCAAACCCGACTTAGCGTCCGAACCTGTATTAGCCAGTTTGTTGAGAAATGAAGAATAATACCCGACAGGTGTTTGCGCATTAAGAAAAGTCGAATCATTGGCAAGATTTGCAATTTGACGAGCAATTGTATTATCACCCGGATTGCCGGCTGACGCTGCAATTGGAATATTCCTTGGCTGTCCGAGTACTGCAGGATCGATGTTGATTGCAAAAGCATCGGACGTGCCGGGAGCGACAGGCACAAAGAATGAACGATTAGGAGCAGTTGTATCATCAAGTCCATAACCTGTAACTGCTACAGTATTTACTTTGTTGACGATACTAACGGCAAGGTCACCGAGAGTTTTAGCTACGGAGAATCCACCCGAAGAATCTTTTTCATCGAGCGTAACATTATAAATTTTCAATGCAGAAGCGAATTCACCCGTGTCAGGATTAAGTGTCGAAAGCGATGTATCGAGAGTATTGACAATATCAATTCTGACGGTGCGCTCACCCGTGCTACTTTGCGATTCCTTCAATTTCAGAATCGAAGCTGCGCCTCCTGTCACTACTGTATTCCCGCCGATATTGACACTCGCCATACCATTGTTGTCTATCGAAACAAAGACCGTTCCGCCAAATTTTGATAAATCTTCGATGAGTTGTGAGCGTTGATTACGTAGTGTATTGGCGGTAATGAGGGATTTGGAACCACTTGCATTTATTTGCGTGTTGAGTTCGGCAATTTGCTTCAAGATTCTATTGGTGTCGCCAACTTGATTCTCGAGCTTGGTGTAGGTTTCCGAACGTAAGTCTTGCAAACTCGATGCATTAGTGTGAAATTCGTGGACAAGATCTTGGGCTGCATATAGTACCTGTTCACGACGTGCTATGCTTTCAGGTTCTAAGGATAAGTCCTGAAACGAGTTAAAAAATTCAGTCATCAAGCTGTTCATCCCATTTTCGGATGGTTCTTTGAGAATAGTTTCAATACGCTGTAAGGTACGATCATCGGCTTCATAGCCGGATCTCCTCGACAGATTATTTCTAATCTCACGATCAAAGTATTCATCACGGAAGCTTCTCACTGCATCGACCGACACACCTGTTCCGATAAACCCTTTATCGACAAGATATTGCGGAGTCGATTCGCCGATGAGAACCTCTTGCCGTGCATAGCCCGGAGTATTGACATTTGCAATGTTATTGCCAGTCGCATCCAGTCCCATTCGCTGGGCAATGAGAGCACGTTTACCAATTTCTAAAGCGGAAAAACCTGACATATAGTTTTTATTAGTTACACCACCACATTACACACGCGTGTGTCACTTTCCGAGAAAAACGATAGGATTTCTTTGACGCTAGTTCGCGCTCTGAATGCGAGAACACGATTGGTCGAATTAAGCGATTGCCACTCAGAAAGCAGTGTACTCAATTCACCTTGAAGAGTACGGAACTCTTCGTAATTATTCATACTTAAGAACGGATACAACGTACTTAGTGCAACTTGAGAAGCTTCTTTAGCAGAAATACCAAGTTCTCCTGAAATATACTTCCACCGTGTGATTTCTTTCTGTTGTAATGCTGCAAGGAGTTCGGATTGATGCCCTGCAATACGTTCTAATTCTTCCGATTTCAGGAGAATTAAAGCGGATTGCTGTTCAGTAGCAGAACTCACCAGTTCGCTCATCATGAGACGTTCTTCTTCTAATATTCCCAGTAACTCATTCATTATTCATACCTTTCAGCATATTGCTTTACTTTGCGCACATACGCTTGTGTTTCCTGAAACGGTGGAATTCCACCATGTTTTTTTACATTTCCGGGTCCTGCATTATAAGCTGCGAGAGCAAGGTCCACATTCCCACCGAATTGATCGAGCATTTGTCGTAGATACTTTGTACCACCGGTGATATTTTCGCCAGGGTCAAACGAATTTTTCACTCCCAAATCATCTGCCGTACCATCCATTAATTGCATAAGTCCTTTTGCGCCAACCTTCGATACGGCCGCGCTTTTACCGGCTGATTCAGCCGTTATTACTGCTTTGATAATATGAGTCGGAACATTAAACTGTTTACTTGCTTGGGTTATGATTGGTTCATACTCCAATAATCTATCCTCGACTCGAGCCGAGAATGTATCTCCTGTTTTTAAATTTGACAATGGAGTTGCCAGACTTTCCGGCGCTGAATCTTTAACCCTCGGTCGCACATCTGTCGGTAATTGAATAGAAATCGTCGGTAATGATTCCCCACCGGTCATTTTTTTATAAATCATATCGGCAAGTCCCATGCCTTTGCCGCTTCGAGCAACGAAGTCGGAGAATTGCATATCAGCATAACTTCCTAATGTATCAGCTCCAAAACTCATGTTTTCGCCATCGTCCTTGTGGTCGTCATCGAGCATGGACTCTTTCATTTGTTTCATCATCATGCTCACAAACATCGACTCAAAACCCCGTGCTGCTTTCGCGTATTGCGTTTTTTCAGCTTCGCTCAAGTGACTTGGATTCGTCTCATTCATTTTCACGCGCGATAATTCACTTATCCGTGAATTTGCTACCGCTGAGCGAGCAACTGATGTATCGAGAGATGTCATATCTGTGGACATAGAATTTTCATTTTATTGAACAATTAACTCACCCTGCAACGAACCCGCTTCTTTAAGTGCTTGAAATATAGCTATTAAATCACGAGGCGACACTTTGAGCGATGTGAGAGCATTTGCCATATCTTGGACCGTCGATGTTGCCGGCAATAAGACAGGTGGATTTTGTTCTTGCTGAGCAGAAACCGCTGAATTTTGGAATGCTTGTGTCTTACCACCAGAAAATGGCGTCGGCTGCGAAACGGAAGTAGTCCGTTGAATTTGAATTTCCAATCCTCCGTGTGCCACCACTGCCGGAAGTAATTGCACTGCGCCTCCCACGACGACGGTTCCGGTTCGCTCGTTAATCACAACTCTTGCTGCTACATCACTTACGACAGGCAAGGATTCGAGCTGAGCAATTAATTGTGAAATTTGTCCGGGAGTTTGACCTGCAGGTAACTTTACTTCAATCGTTGCCCCATCAATAGAAGTTGCAGAATTCGAAAGATTCGGTGAATTGTTGATTGCTTGTGCTACACGTGTGGAAGTAGTAAAGTCCGGCTCACGTAAGACTACTCTAAGGATTTGATTTTGAATGAATTGCCCTTTTACTTCTTGTTCGACGATACCACCGCTCGGCACTCGTCCCGCTGAAACAGAATTTCTGCCCACTCGCGAACCGTCTGAACGGAAATCATAGCCGCCTACCGAAAGTCCACCTTGTGCAGTGGCGAGGACCGTGCCATCCTGCGTCGAAAGATGCGTCATCAACAGAACACCATTCTGAAGGGATTGTGCGTCGCCCATCGAAGACACTTGCACGTCGATTTTCGAGCCTTTTCGCATGAACGCAGGAATAGTAGCCGTGACCATGACAGCAGCAATATTGCGAGTCCTGAAATTCGTCGTCGGCACGACCACACCAAAACGTTTGAGCATATTAGCTACCGACTGAATCGTGAATTTTGATTGCTGCGTATCCCCGGTATTCGCAAGTCCGGAGACTAATCCGTAACCTATAATCTGTGTACCACTCACGCCTTCGATCGTTGCAATATCTTTAATTCTTGCAGCATTAGTCACAACAGTGAACGATATAAATACTACAATCAGGATGAATTTTTTCATAACTATATCTGAATAATTTACTTAAAACAACCAACGCAAGAATTTTGTAATCATACCGGGTTCTTGAGCCGTAGTAATTGTTCCGTCACCCTCATACACGACCGTCAGATCCATGATACTGTACGAGTAAATTGAGTTGTCGCTTTGCACATCGGCCGGACGTATAAACCCCGAGAGTGTAATCGATTGATTTTCTCCGTTTAGTTGAAACGTTCTCTTCCCTTCTATTTTCATATTACCATTAGCTTCTACAGATGTGACTTTGGCACTTAATTTTGTTCGGAATTTTTCATTACGAGAGGTTTGTCCGCGACCGTTAAAGGTATTGCCGGTGCCAAGCGAGACACTTCCGTCAAAACTCGTACTTCCGGTCGATGCGCTCACACCGCCGGACAAATCAGTTTTTGTCGATTGTGTAGTAGTCGCTGAATTGTCTGCAATTGTTTCCTCGACAATCAAAATCGTCACGGCGTCTCCCACACGATAAGCTTTCACGTCCGAATAAAGTGAGCGGCTATTATTCTGCACGAATTGAGCTGTACTTGTCATCGTGCAACACACTAGAATTATTATAGAATAGATCATTTTCATATTATTCCCTTTCGGATAATGTTGAGCCAAGATTCCCAATATATACGGTATTATTGAGCTGAAGAATTCCCGAAAGCACCGTATTTGTTCCTTCTCGCATCACTCTCACCGTTTCGCCAATAGTGGCGTCACTGAGCGCGGTGCCTTTTGTTCGGATGACCACACTCCCCGCCTGAACGACTATCGTAGCGATCCCGCCACGTCTAATCCCTCCAATTTCAGTCACTTGTGAACGTGTAATAATGCTCCCTTTTGGGATCATTCGTCGTACTGCAGTACCGGTAAGTTCTTTTTCATCAAGCAATTCACTGTCTGAATAGGCAGTTACATCACGTCTTTCAATAGTATAGTGTTGATGAGAAATTGTTGAAGTATAGCTTATGGGTACTGTTGCTACAGCCACCTCGCGGTAAACCTTAACTTGTACAGGTACTTGGACTCTTCGGACAACGCGTCCTGCAATTGAAAATTCAATCGCAACATTGCTTATCCCGCGTAATGATTCTTTGCTACCTGTGCATTTGGCAGATACATTCGACTCTTGAAATCCTTGATCCGCAATCGTTTGGTTGACTAACACTTCAGCATCTTGTCCAACTGTTTTGGTAGTATAGGTAATTACTGCCTGACGAAGACGTTCTCCTGAAAAGAATGCTTGCGTATATGCAGTACTTTGGAAACTAATCCACAGTACGAATATTAGAACTAAATGCTTTACAATAAACATAGTTTTAGCGTTTTAGATTGGTTGCAGTTGAGAGTATTTCATCTGCTGTTTTGACTGATTTGGAGTTTAATTCATACGCACGTTGCGCTACAATCATATTCACCATTTCCTGTACAAGATCGACGTTTGATGCTTCGAGGTGTGCTTGCACTATTTCACCGGTATTGTTTATTCCCGGCTGTTCCATAATTGCACGACCGGATGCAGGCGTTTCAGTAAAGAGATTATCTCCCATTGCGCGGAGTCCGGCAGGATTCACAAATCGTGCAAGTTCAATTTGACCAACGATTTGTTCATCTGCTGTCGTATCGGTTCTCACGCTGATAATACCATTTTTGGATATCTTCGTATCCACCGCATTATCGGGAATTGTGATACCGGGATCTAATATATATCCTTGAGAATTAACGATTTGTCCGTTCTTGTCTAATTTGAACGAACCGTCTCGTGTGTAAGCGAACGAATTATCAGGCTTCCGCATGATGAAGAATCCATCGCCGGTGATTGCCATATCGAGCGGGTTATTGGTTTGCTGGATATCGCCCTGAGAGAACTGTTTAGTCGTCGCCACAAGTTCAGTACCTGCCCCGATTTGTATTTCATTGAGAGGTTCTGTGCCTGTCGATTGGGTATTCCCGGCAGCACGGATATTCTCATAGAGCAAGTCCTGAAATTCGGGACGTGTTTTCTTGAATCCGGTCGTATTGACATTCGCAAGATTATTCGAAATTATTTCGACGAATCGTTGTTGTGCTGTGAGCCCTGTGGCCGCTGTGCGTAAGGTTTTATCCATGATTTTTGGAGTATGATAATACCACTGTTATTTGTTAGGTTGAATTGGTCTTTATTGTGACCTTTGTGTGTATTCCCTTTGTGTACTTTGTGTTTAAAAGTAACCATGCAGTTGATTTTAACACAAAGTACTCGAAGGTTTCACAAAGTACACAATTGGATGTCGTACTTAGTACCTATTTCACATTACCCGAACCTACCGACATCGATACTTCTATCGAGCGTACCGTCGTTGGTTTGAATTACTTTTTGTCCCATTTCGAACATTCTTTGGAGTTCGATCATTTCGACCATTTCTTTGATAATATTCACGTTAGAATTCTCAACATATCCCTGCTTAATGCTAATTTCTGCTTGCGGAATCGGAGTGGTAATTGTGTCATCGGTTGTCGAAAAATGAGATCCGGTTTCGCGCTGAAGTGTTTGAGGATTCTCGACATCGGTGAGTTGTAAACGTCCGATAGATTGGTCATTTGAAAAGACATCTCCGTTTTCCTGAACGCGTATTGTGATTGCTTTCGAACTGTCAATAGAATTTCCTGTGATTTGCTGGAGGACAAAGAGTGGTCCGTTTTCGCCGATGAGCGTGAGTCCATCGGGTGTTTCTATCTTGCCGTTCGATCCGAGTGTAAAGTGTCCTGCACGTGTAAGATATTGATTTCCATCGTTATCTTCAACAGTGAAGTATCCTTTTTTACCATCGATTGCAAAGTCAAATTGATTCCCGGTACGTTCGGTAGCGCCTTGGGAGTAATCAGTGAACGTATCAGTCGGAGTATCGTCTTGCTCTACATCACCCTTGGTATTATTGAGATTCGACTGCGCCGATATCAGCGAGCGTTCAAACGCTGACTCGCGTTTGAATCCTACGGTATTAGCATTGGCTATATTATTGGACAGCACTTCGAGGCGAGTCTGTTGTGGTACCATTCCGAGGGCGGCTGTGTAGAGTTCTTTGAGCATAATTTTTTTGGACTTGATTGAGAATTACTGGCGTATCGATTGAGAATTCGAGTCAGTTTGATAAACAAATTCAAGGATTTCTGCGGCGACATTGCTTAATTCTGCGGGTACGGACTGCAATACAACCATCGATGTAATTTGCTGTAAAAGCTCGGCATCGATATAAATTGGCGTTCCTTTTTCTATAATTTTCGCCATGATTTGTTCGGCGAGCATAATTGTTTCTTTGTCTGTTTCATGTTCATTCCCACCTGTCTGATAAGCACTCGTCATCGGATAATTCATATTTTTTGAGCAGAAAAGTTTTGGTCAAATTGTTCACGCCGTGTAGTGAATACAAGCAATGTGCCAAATGATTATACCAAACCATACTAAATCAAGTAATTATATTTACAAAGAAGTTATAATCATGGCAAGTACTATTATCATTAAATATGATATCTGATATTTTCTCAACAATGGCGATTATTGGTCAGGTGAGGGATAATCATCAGGGATTGGTGTTACTTAATTTGCCGATGAAGAATGGCTAGCGGTGGGTTATTTAGGGGTGCACTACAAAAAGAACAGCCCATAGTTTTGGCTATGAGCTGTGGGTATGATATTCACGCTGATTTACTTATCTGCGGAGGGATTATTTTTCATTTCATTAACTTTATCAACTCCTTTACGGGTAAGAGACTTCACCCCTTTGACTGTTTCTTTGGCAGCTTCTCTGCCGAGTCCCCAACCGAAGCCACGAGTAGCGGAATCTTTGATTTTGGAAAGAGTGCCGGATTTTTTGGATTTTGCTTTTGTTTCTTTAGCGATTGTAGGTATAAATAGTAGTGCTAGTATGAGTAGAATTGGGAGAATATTTTTCATAGATTTAGGGGAGGTTATTACTGTGCCTATTTAATTTAATATAATTACTAAATACATTTCATAATTTTTCTTGTTAAGAAGAATGTTAAATTTCTTGTTCTTTTTTTTATCGTCCAAAAAACAGGAACAGTAAAATTAGTAAGAAAATTATTCCACCTATAATATAGAGGCTTATAAGATTATTTCTCTCTATAAGCTTTGTGATTTCATATTCACCACGTTTAAAAGATTCACCTTCTTTTACTTCTTCAACGATAATTCCAAATTGTGCCACATGCTTAATGAGTCTATCTAAGGCATTTTTACCCCAAGAAGACGTTACACATATTTGGGTACCGTCGCTTGTTTTTAAAATTTCATCGTCTTTCATGAAATGACATTGTTGAAGATTCTTTGCAGGCAAACCATCGACTATAGCTTTTGTTTGAAATACTCCAATCGGTCGAATAGTATTAAAGAATCCACCTTCTACTTCATCATATAATGAATCCGGGAATGCTGTTTTCAATTGAGCAAGCGTAGAACTTGGATGCAATTGAATGTAGGCGTTCACTATTCCTAGCGCTGTGCGATTCATTGCTTTGCCGCGAACTTTGATTTTTGGTTGCATTGTTGTAAATTATTGTAGTTTATGATTTATAAGAGAATCTGTCTTCGAGCCACCCTATTGTATAGAGTGGCTCAGAAATTCTCAAGTGATAGGTTTACTTCTTGTATTTTCCAGATTCGGTTAGTGTTTTATCTTCAGGAACAAGAATAGAATCATCACTAGATGCAACTCTCACCTTAATATCAAAATTTTTATCTATGGCTTTAGAAAATGTGCCCACTAATGTGTTCCCACGTGCTTTAACTTCCGCATCAGTCGCAATTTTCTTTCCTGCAATAGAAGCAATTGTTGAATCATCATCAGCGAATTTCACATTGTTATAGATTCGAAGTGTAGAACCAAATTCTTTCTTAAAATTCGCTTTTAAGGTTTTAACCTTCATTCTACCTGAGATATCAAAATCTGCCATTGTAGCCTCCAATAATATAATTTTAGAATTAGCATAACATCAATCAACACAATTGATTTAGTCCAAAATTAGTGTTTATTCAAACACACATCTTGACCAATGTACACCTACATCAATCCACTGTACAACACAGGAATTCTGATGTATAAGTCGGGTAGTCGGATGGAGGGAAAGGAAGGGTATTTTAGGCGTGGTATCTATTTGCAAGTGAATCAGTTAGCGGGAAGTGGTGCGCTTGGCTTCACTCACAAACTTTTGGCAAAATGGCTGAGACGCTCCTTGAAATCATCCTTTTTGTTCTCGGAAAGCGGGATCTCATTGCCGTCGGTGAGCACAATCGTCGAATGCTTGCCGCGAATGTACTTGCGTACGTATTTGAGGTTGATGAGGTGGCTGTTGTGGACGCGTACGAAGTTCGAACCCGACAGCATGGAGTCGAAATTCTGCAGATTCTTCGATACCAGGATACTTTCGCCGCTGTTGAAGTAGATTTTGGTGTAATTCGCCTCAGCCGCGCACCGAACTATCTCATTGATATTATACATTGTTAGTCCGTCGCCGCTTGGCAGGAGGATGTTGTTGAGCTTATCGGTGATACTCTCTTTCAGTATCCTGAGTTTACTGTCGAGATTATCATGGGTTTTGTAGGTCTTGTACTTGTCCAATGCCCGACGTAACTTCTCATACGTTATCGGCTTGAGCAGATAATGAAGCGCCGAAAACTCAAATGCCTGCACCGCATATTCATTAAATGAGGTCTGGAAAATCACTTCGTACCCTGTGAACATCGTCCGCTCGAGTACGTCGAATCCACTACCATCCGGAAGAGAAATATCAAGGAAGACAATGTCCGGCTGCACACTGTCGATGAGCTGCACCGCCTGCAAGACACTCGCACCAATTCCGGCAATTTCCAAGCTCGGGAAATGAGTTGTAAGTAATGTATTCAAAATAACTTGGCAATATTCTTCATCATCAATAATCACCACCTTCAAGCGATTAGGTTCAGCACTTTTCATAACAACTACTGTAAAAATGGAGCAAGACCACAATCGAATGTGATTCGATGCAATGGTAAATTCAATCACTTTCAAAGATACTATTTAAAAAGTAAGCGATGAGAATAAATGTACAGTATGGGTAAATTGATGTATAAGTACTAGATTCTGCTCTATATTTGGGTGCATAATCACTGTGGTGCTTCCGGTAAATTACAGTGTAATTATAAACTTTGTGCCGACCTCATTATTTGCTTCCGCACGAATTGTCCCTCCATGCAACTCTATGATATCTTTGCATAGTACAAGCCCGAGTCCTGTGCCTTTTTCCATAGCTGTACCAATTGTGCTTTTGTTTGGTGACAGAGTAAAGAGACCCAATTTGCTACTTTCACTGAGTCCAATGCCTTCATCGACTACCGTAATTTCCGTATGTCCATTGACCACACATGCACGAACCTCAACTTTCCCGTTCGGATGCGAGAATTTAATCGCATTATGTATCAGATTACGCAGTACCATTTCGAGGGCATTACGGTCAGCAGTAAGCTCGATTGACGTATCGGTCAGATTGAGAAGCTGAATATTTTTTACTGCTGCGAGATCTGCAATGCTGGCAAGTACTTCCTGCACAAGTTCATGAATAATAATGAGTTCGGGGTAGAGCTTGTATCCTTTCATCTGGCTGCGCGACCATCCGAGGAGATTATCAAGCAAGCCAAGAATATTGACCGACGAGGAGTGCATATTTGCCATGATTTTTGCGCGCTCAGTCTCACTTATCGAACTCCTATGAAGAGAAAGAATATTCGACAATTCACTAAATGCCGATAGTGGTCCCTTCAAATCATGAGAAATCACGGCGAAGAGTTTGTTCTTGGTGGTATTCGATTCGGCAAGCTGGTTATTGAGCTTTTTGGTAAGTTTATTACGATTATAGAAGATAAATGCGATAATGAGGAGGGAGAGGACGATGAGGGAGGCGATGACAATTGTATAAGTCTGTTTAGCCGATTGTAGTTCTGACGTTACTTTGTATTCCGCTTCTGCACTTTGCAATTCAAACTTAGCCGATACCGCCCGGGCATCATATTTCACAATAGTATCTCTTACTGCTTGATATTGCTCGAAATAGTCGAGTGCTTTCTCGTAATTTTTATTCTGTTTGTAAATAATTGCTAGGTCTCTGAGTGCGTTTGAAGTCAAATCAACGGCTTCGATTTCCTTAGATACATCTAACGCTTCTTTCGCAAGATTTTCTGCTTCTCCAAATTTTTGTTGTTTGAATAAAATGTCTATCATAAATAGCAACGTGGTTGCAATTCCATGCTTGTGATTAATGTTCCGTTCAATCACAAGTGCTTGTTTATAGAGGTGGATAGCTGAATCTAAATTTCCATCAACTCTATATATCTCTGCTAGTTTACCGAGACTCATTGCGACCCCCATATTGCTATCGGGTCCTATTGTTCTCATACTACCAATTTTATATCTTCTTAATGCTTCTACCCCCTCTACTAATGCTCTTTTTCTGTCATTTATATTTAGATACATGTCTGATGAGTTTATATATGTTTGTGCTAAGCCCAATTCATCATCTAGAATTTCAAATTTCTGGCGCGCAATCATGTAGTATTTCAGTGCTTTATCATATTCATCGAGCTTAGCATAGTTTACCCCGATTGATACTGAAGTTTTAGCCATCCCATACGAATCATTTATCTCTTGATATAATTGCAACGCTTTGAACAAGTTCTCGAGAGATGCACTTAATTTTCCTTGCAACCAATACGTTCTTCCAATAAGTCGATACCCTGTAGCAATTTGCTTTTTATCACGAGTTTCATTGGCTAATTCAAGGTATTTCTCTGAGAAAAGAAGTGCTTTGCTATAATTCGATGAGAACAGGCAGGTATCTTCAAGTATCTTGTACTTCTCTGTCTGGCTTTTCCCACGCGTAAGCGCTTCAAATTCAGCAGTATAAACGGCTTTGTCGGCAGCTGTAAGATACATGCAGCACGAAAGGAAGAGTCCGAGGAATGTAAAAAGTAGTTTCATTTTGGCTGTGAGAAAAGTAGAATAACCGGCATTTCGGCTGCGCTCAATAACCGGTCGTTGTGCTGTATTTTCATGACTATTTGGCTTCTATGATTTTCTACCATTCGTGGTATTTCTTAGCCGAACGGTAGTATTGCTCTACCTGATAATGCGTTTGCTATCTTACAACCCTTGCCACACTTTATAATCTTCAATCAGTTGCGAGTACGGGCTATTTGGGTTCAAGGTCTTGAGATATCGTAGCGGAAAGTTGAGTTTCTTGGTATTATAAACAAGGGTCGTAATGATACCGTAAAAATCTTCAGCAGAATTAAATTCTATGACTCTTGCAATTGCACCTATTTTTACCCGGTCATCTTCTCCTCGCTCTTCTATAATCACTGGTAGTGGAAGGCGCACCGTCATCCTGAAATACTCAAGCCACCGCTCTAATGATTCGTCCGTTATATCAACTGTAAGACCATGCAATATAGTAGAAATTCTTACCCCGGCATCTCCAAGTAAATAGAGCTGTTGGTTCTGTTCTATCTCGGCTTGTACTCTCCTTACTTCCTCTGCTTCATCCCTCGGTTCTGTCTTTTGAACATTATACTGAAACAAATCCATAACCTTCCAGTGCAGTCCCACAGCAACCGACTCCGCGATAAAGTCTTTCGGCATCTGCTTCAACGTGAATGAATCCCACTCGACTTGTATCATCGCAATTTCATCATCATCGGTATCATCCAATATCTTGACAATTCTTCCCTGCCACTGACTGATATCAACATCTGACTCATCCGATTCTTTGACACCGTCATTGACAATTATGCTGTCGCCTATTTGTAAGCTCATGGTATGTATGTGTTTATTTATTAAATATAATTCAGTTTTTCCGGCGATTTCATAGTTCTGACTTTTTGCTACTCTCTACCATGTCCGCTTTTTCGGTAAGGCATCGAACGGATTCAACGCCTTATTTACCGGCGGCTTTTGAGGGCTTGCTTTCATCACTCCATCGACTGCATCCATGAGATTTCTGCGACGCTTGTAATCTGCTTTGATCATTCGATAGACTTCATTTGCTTTTGTATCATTGGCTACAAGGAGCACCTTCAGCGCTGTCGCGATATTGTCGTAGAGATGATTCCCTGTTCCGATTAGATTCTTGTTAATTTTATCAAGCGCTGACTCCTCGGCTTGATGCGGGAAGTGCTGCGCGTGTCGCATGTAGAACTCGGACTCTTCATGCACCAAGGGGCGACGGGACTTCCGCAGCTCTGTAAAGTAGCGTTCGCAGTCGTCAAGCCGTCCTGCTGCTTCCAAAAATCTATAATAGACGTACGGGTGGTATTCCCTAATAGGTACTTCGTAGTCACCGGCAAATTCAGGAACTGCTTGAGTAGCAAGGCGTAACACTTCGCCATCCTTTGAGTCAATAAGCGTAGATCGGCAAAATAGATCTATAACTTCGGTGGATTCCTGCCTCTCACGGGCGAGCTCTAAGCGAATAGACAGATATTCTGCATTCTTTTTTCCTGTGGTAAAATACTGTTCCAAGGCAACGACAGCATCATTCAATTTCTCTAATTTTCGTAAAAACTGCACGAATTCAATCGTTAATTTCTTACTTTCGGCAGCAATATTCCACAGCAGTGCCTCGCGCGTGGAGTCGGAAAGTGACGGCGAGAGCAATGCGTAATACTCCTCGGGTTTGGTTAGCTCATCAGCATTTGATGCCTGAAGTACAAGATTGATTAATGCCGGTATGTCTTTGTCTGTGTAGAGCTTATCGAGACGTTCCGGGAAATTTGCGAACAACGAATAGATGCTGTCGCCCACCACCTTTGCAATCTCCGTCATCGCCGTGAATTTATCTTTGGTCCCGAGCGACAGGATAAAATTCGTCACCACATTGGTAAGTGCTGTTGTATCGGGCTCGCCCCCTTCATCATCGTAATAATCATAATCATCATAGTCTTGCGTAAAATCATCGTTATCATTATACACATTGTACTTCTCGATTACGCCGGTAATCATGTCGATCATCAACTTGGGTGCATGCGTCCAATATCCCTGTGCGTCCATCAAGACTTCGGTGCAACCATCGATGAAGTTATCGGCAGTCCTTCGCCGATTCGCCTGCATGACTTTCTTGAGTCGCAAGTGCAGCTCTTTGAGCTTCTTATCAGCATCTGAACCCGATGCCAATCGCCCAACAATATCCCATCGGAAGTCTTTGGTAGCGAAGCGTTCAACAAGCTCGACTACTTCATGATGCTTGAGCGATTCTAAATATTCATGGAAAATTGCCGCGTCGTCTTTGCCGGAAGATGTTCCCTTCACGCCGGATGCAGTATTGGCAACGGGTGTCTCAACTGACATCAACGCAGCCACAATATGCTTGCACACGTTACCAAATTCTTCGGTATAGGGGCAATTGCAATCGGCGAGAATTTCTCCGTTCTGCAAACGTACTGTAACTTTGTATTTCCTTGAACCAGCGACCGCTACCTCGGCATTGAGAGGAGTAGAATAGTGAAAAAAACCAACCGCGTCTGACTCAACATATTCAATCCCGCGATCAAAAACCTTGGACTCACAACACTCTTCAATTTCCTCCTCAGTGAGTGCAATTAAAGCATCTGAGAGAGTTTTGGATGTAGTACTTGCTATTGTAAACATATCTTATTTCGCAATAATGAATAATTTTCACCAGAAATTTAGTAAAATTGAATCAACTATCTAAAGCCCGACTTTGTACAGAAAATCGGCTTGGACGGCAACGGGTGTCCGCAGACGGCGGCTTGGATTTCACAGAACCGAACCCACTATCTCCTATATCTTTCTATACTTCCGCTCAATAAACCTCTCCACCAATCCAGCACCATACACCACAACCATACCAAGCAAGGTACCCTCGAGCGCGCCGCCAAGAATATCCGACGGATAATGAACTCCTACATACACCCGCGAGAAGGCCACCATAGCTGCAATGGTATAGAATATAAGACGTTGCCGATGATACCAATGCGAGAGAATGTATGCTGCGATGAAATTATTCATTGCATGGGTCGAGGGGAAGGACTTGCCGCCGCCGCAGGGCACGAGCAAGCGCACATCTTCAAGCGCTGAACAAGGTCGTATTCTCCCAAAAAACTCTTTGATAATACGTGAGTTAATCGGATCTGCAATCAATACGGCGACAGCAAGAGTGACTGCGCAGATGCGTCCGGCTCGTCCACCTTTCCACAAAAGCCATATAAAAAGGAGAATATAGATTGGAATGAAATTCTTGACGTCCGTCACAAGAGGCATCAGGAAGTCGAGTATCGGATTGGCGATAGTGGTATTACAAAAGCGGAAAATCTGTAGATCGATGGTGTAGAAATAATCGAGCATATTCGGAATTAGAGTGGATTGTAGAACGAAAGCATTAATTTTGCAGAAAATGGGAAATAGATAGTATTAAGGCAAGATTTTATAAATGACATTCTGAGAGAAACAAAGAATTGCTCCATGAATATCCGTACTGCAAACTTGAAATGTTATGGTCGATTCTTCGCTCGAAGACTTTCTCAGAATGACAAGAAAGTATAGTTCCTTACGACTTACGACTTACGACTTTCTACTACTCAATTAAGACTAACCTATCTTAAAGGACATCGAAATGGCATTTGACCAACACAAAATTACAACGATAATCCAAGAATCAATCTCGACCAAACAATTACTTATTGAGCGATGTTTGCCGGAGATAGAGTGCTGCGGGATACTCCTTGCCCAAGCATGCAAAAAAGGCGGAAAAATGCTTTTCTGCGGCAACGGCGGAAGTGCCGCTGACAGCCAACATCTAGCAGCAGAAATGGTAGTACGTTTGCGTGGAAATATCAATCGTGCAGCAATTCCTGCGATAGCACTCACGGTAGATCCTTCGATTATGACGGCGGGAGGGAATGATATTGGCTTTGATAATGTATTTGCTAGATGTGTGGAAGCCTATGGACGCGAAGGAGATGTGTTAATAGGCATATCAACAAGCGGTAATTCGGAGAATGTGTTACGTGCGATATATGAAGCCAAAAAGCGTGGTGTATATACTATAGGTTTACTCGGTGCAGGTGGAGGTAAGATCCTATCAGAATGCGATGCCTCAGTAGTAGTCCCGAGCAAAGTGACAGCACGAGTGCAAGAGTCACATATTATGATTGGGCATATTTGGTGTGAGATGATCGAAGAATTTTTGTTCCCGGAATTATTTACAAACGTGTAAATAATAAAGCCCATTACTTAGACAGTGAACATAATAGTCCAAATAAAATAAAAATAGATTTGGTCAATTTAGAAAAACACAGTATTTTCGCGCTCCCAAAATGGAGTTCGCTTCACTCAAGGAGTTGCCAACTTAGCTCAGCGGTAGAGCAGCTGATTTGTAATCAGCCGGTCTGCGGTTCAATCCCGCAAGTTGGCTCGGAATGTAAGCCCTTTGTAACTATAACAGTTACAAAGGGCTTTTTTGTTTTTGGTCTGAGTGGATAAATTTTTACCTTGTACTTTTTCTTGTACTATTTGGTTTTGTGCTTCAAGTATCACAAACTTTACAATTAGTTACGAACAGGTAAATTTTCCGGTCTGACAGGTGATTAGGTTGGTAAGCAGCAAAAAATAGTTTTGGTATGTAGTATATAGAACTTAACTTTGGATAAAGTTAGCAAATTCAATATTTTGACATGTTACTTCCCTGTCTGATCCAAATAGTTTTTCGATATATCTCAAGTTATTTAAAAACATTAATATTGAATTCAGTTTTGGGATCAGTATATCTTATTTCTTGTTATTTCTTCTAAAATCGTCAAATATAAGAAAGTGATATAGCCACAAGTTTAGCCTTACTTCAATACTCCATAACTACATGCCTGATTTGGAGCGGTTCAATTCTGCTTTATTCTATCAGTAGATGTAACTTATGTAATGTCGAGCCTTTTTTTTGATATTAATGAAGTAAATTGCAATCATGGATTTTGAAAGAATTGAGGTTTCAATAAATTCCAATAGAAGTATGCTCTATGACCAAGAACAAAACGACTAAATTATCTGAATTATCAATAAGTTACTTATCGAATGCGAGGGAGATATTTGCAAAAAGTCCTAAAGAAGGTAAGTTGTATGTGGAGGATAAGTATGTGCGTGAAGGTGCAGAAATTGCATATTTAGCTGCATTAATAGCGATTGATGGGTATTTGGTCAAGAAAGGAGTTGCAGTTGAAAAATTACCACAGTCAATAGAAGAGTATTGGATGCATATAAAGAAGTATATACGACATGATAGTAAATTCAATGAAAATTTCATGTTGGTCTATCAGAATCTCCACATCTGTGCGCATCAACTTGGTTCACAAAGTATTGCTCTTGTAAAAGAAGGATTAGTAGCCGTTGGTGATATTATTAAACTGTTGAAAAACTGAACTTCAGTGTTTCAAATTTGAATTGAGTTAAGAAAGCCATTTTGAAGGAAACTTTTTAACGGGAGGTAACTTTTACCAATTGAGTGGTAACTTTTCACCGTAATGTGTGGTAACCTTTCTCCGAAATGGATAGTAACATTTACCTAAATTTCAAAGTTTAAACGACAAAAATATAAAATCTTACAATGGCAAAAATCTCTTATGAAGAAAGCCGGCGCAAACAAGATGAAAGGAATGCTGCCGAGGAAAACAATAAAAAGTTAGCTGAAATTAAACGCCAAATTAGAAAATTAGAATATTATTCTAACAGACCTACAAACTGTGAAGAAAGATATTTTGCTGATTTGAAATTTGAATATGATGAAAATTGCGACAAGTTGTTTCACCAGTTTAAAGACAAAAGAATTACCTATCAAATGTATTGCGATCATATCACAATACTTACAAAAAAATTAGAAGACTCAAAAGCCAAAGCGCCCGAACTACTTTCCAAAACCAAGAAAGCAATTAGCAGACCGCCGCAATTGAATAAATCTCACTTAGCGGCTATATTGGAAATGGAGCGCAAAATGCTGAAAGCCCAATTTACAAACTGACACAATCCGTTGTAGTCAATATTGCTTTCAAGTATTTTAAGGATGAAAACGGTAAAAAGTTTGAAAATCCTAACAGTTTTCGGGTGCTTATGAATTCAGCTTACACTTGGGACAAAACGGAACACACAAAAGTTCAAAAAGACTAGCAGCAACTTCTTTTGATATTAATGAGTTAGTAAAAAATAAACTTGCAAGAAAATCCACAAAATAGAAACACAAAAAAACCAAACAACCACAGAAATCAATAACTTAAAAAAGTAAGTAAATACGTAATAAGTTAGATAACTACAAACCCTTAACTTTGTGTAACATTATTATTTGTTATGCTCGATTTAAGGGTTTTCTTATGGAAATCATATTCGAAGCGGCGGAGATTATATCCAGAAATGTTCGAAAATTTTAAAATGTGTAGAAGATATGCTTTAATTTAGTTAACAAGATATCTGCTTAGCATTTAGAATGAATATCTATACAATTATGATACCCAATAGAAACAGAAAAAATATTTTTTAGCGTGTGTACTTAAAAAATTACTTGACTTGTATATATCCATTGCCGTATATTGTATTTGTAATTAACGACATTTTGTAGAATCATTACAGAGAAATAAAATTACTATATGATACTATCTCAAATTGCAACCATACAAACAGGTCTCTTCGCCAAGCCCATCGCCGATGGCGAAGTGGTGTATCTCCAAGTCAAGCACTTTGATGACAACGGTATGCTCGTTGGCAATTTGCATCCAGACTTGAAAGAGGAAGACATATCTCAAAAACACCTACTCAGACAAGGTGACATCCTCTTTGCCTCCAAAGGTTCAAAAATCTTTGCTACCGAGTTCGACAATATCAGCCAACCGGCTGTAGCATCGACGTCCTTCTTCGTTATTCGGCAGAAAGAAGAGTTCCGCGAAACGATACTACCTGAATTTTTGGTTTGGTATCTCAATAACCCAACCACACAAACACTCCTGAAAAGTAAAGCTATAGGTACGTCCTTGGTTTCTATTTCTAAATCAGTACTTGATGAACTCGATATCCCAATCCCAGAGATGAAAAAACAACACGCAATTTTGAAAATTGCTCGCCTCCGAAATAAAGAGAAAGTATTACAACTACGAATTAACGAACTTAAAGAAAAACAAATTCAACAACTTATTATCAAATCTATTTCTTAATACTATGGCTACTATTACACAAAAAGACATCAATGATGCAGTATGGAAAGCTTGCGACACGTTCCGTGGAAGCATCGATCCCAGTATCTACAAAGATTATGTCCTTACTATGCTCTTCATCAAGTATCTCAGCGATGTGCATGATGATAAGTACTCTACTTACCTCACTAAATATAGTGACGACCATGAACGTGCCAAACGTGCCATGCAACACGAACGCTTCGTTGTGCCGGAACAAAGCCATTTCAAATATTTGCTCGACCATCGTAATGAAGCAAATATTGGAGAACTCATCAATCTTGCCCTTACAGACTTAGAAGAAGCGAATCGCGAAAAGCTCTATAGCGAAGACGGAGCCGGAATATTCCAAAATATTGACTTCAATAGTAGCAAACTCGGCGAACAAAAAGATAAGAATACAAGATTGCGTAACCTCTTGCTCGACTTCAATAAAGATAGCTTAGACCTTAGACCTTCACATATTTCCGGTAATGATATAATTGGAGGTGCTTACGAATATCTAATTGCTAATTTTGCCAGTGATGCAGGCAAAAAGCAGGTGAATTTTCACGCCAAGTGAAGTGTCTACTCTCCTTGCAAAATTGACGAAGTCCGCACCTGGCTCACGAATTTGCGATCCTACTTGTGGCTCCGGTTCGTTGCTCATAAAAGCAGGTCAAGAAGTTGGCTCGGACAACTTCTCTCTCTTTGGTCAGGAAGCAAACGGAAGTACTTGGGCATTGGCAGTGATGAATATGTTCTTACACGGCTTTGATAATGCAACTATCCGTTGGGGTGATACTATTCGCAATCCAAAACTCAAAGAAGGTGATGCACTTATGCGGTTTGATACCGTGGTGGCTAATCCCCCGTTTTCACTCGACAAGTGGGGAAAAAGCGATGATAAAGAAGAAAACAAAGCCAGTGACAGCTTTGACCCAGAAACCGATAGATACAACCGCTTCTGGAGAGGAATTCCCCCAAAAAGCAAGGGAGATTGGGCGTTCATATCACACATGATTGAAACCACTTACGAAGGCAAAGGCAAAGTTGGCGTAGTGGTTCCTCACGGTGGACTCTTCCGAGGAAGTAGCGAAGGCAAAATACGTCAAAAAACGATTGAAGAAAATATCTTGGAAGCCGTTATCGGGTTACCTGCTAATTTGTTTTTTGGGACAGGTATTCCGGCTGCCATTCTAATATTCAACAAAGGTAAGGTACATAATACCAATGTGTTGTTTATAGATGCAAGCCATCACTACGAGTCAGCCAAGAATCAGAACAAACTCCGCGAAGCAGACATCAACCACATCGTCGATACCTATCGCAAGTTTAACGAAGGGAAAATACCTGACGGAGTAGTAGAAGATAAGTTCAGCTACGTGGCGACGTTTGAAGAAATACAGGAGAATGAATTCAACTTGAATATTCCACGGTATGTCGATACGTTCGAGGAAGAACCCGAAGTAGATATTGCCGCCGTACAAACCGAAATTGAATCACTTGAAAAAGAATTAGTGACAGTTCAAAACGAGATGCAGAAGTACCTAATGGAGCTTATGGTTTGATAATAACATTAAATATGCACATAACATGGCTTATGTTATCGTGCAATCATTAGAACGAATATGTTAAATACGGTATCCAATTCAAACCAAGTTGTTTTAAAAAGTAAATTAATTTATATACCATAATGATATAACGCCATGAT
>JADJXV010000010.1 GCA_016720145.1 Ignavibacteria bacterium
GTGTATTCAACCAATTCATACAAAATCTTCCTATTACAAATATCCGACGTTACGCTGAGGTACTACTTGAAAATATTGCTGATGGTATAGATATGAGATGGTATTTTGATAAAGGTAATCCTAGATATGATTTTATCATTCATCAGTATTCCAAGCCGTCGGATTTTTCATTTACCTTGGGAAATGTTGATAATGTATATACCACACCCAATGGTGATTTATCGATACAAATCGACAATCAATTAGTTGAGCAAAAAGGATTGATTGCCTATCAACTTTTGAGAGGACATACAAAAAAATATATTCCGTGTGAATTTAAGGTTAATAATCTCAGTAACGGGAATTGGAAGGTTGGATTTACCGTTGGTACGTATGATTTGAGTCAGGAGTTAGTAATTGATCCAATAGTGGTCGGTTCATTTTTCGGAAGCATAGGAAATGATAAAGTCAACGATATTAAAGTCGATGAATTAGGCTATATATATATTGGTGGGACGATATTTGCATCGAATGAATTACCAAATACACTCAATAAATCTTCTTATAGTCAGGGTAAGTTAATCAATTCAAAATTAGATGGTTTCATTGCGAAGTTTTCTCCGGAAGGAAAGAATCTTGTCTACTATTGTACTATTGGAGGTAGTGGTGATGATGAAATTCTTTCAATTGATCTTGACAATTCCGGAGGTGTGATTGTCGGAGGATATACGTATTCCGATACATCTAAAGGATTTCCATTTACAGTAGGTGCACCTGATTCGATTCTTACGCCCGGTGATGCAGATGGATTTATTGCTGTAATTAAAGAGGAAGGCACCAGACTTGGATTCTGCTCTTATTTTGGTGGTGAGAGAGCTGATACAATTAAGAAAATATTCATCGATACAAAGTCCGAGCTACTTTATATAGCCGGTACGACAATTGGAAATAGTCTTCCGGGTAAGAGTTCAGAGAGTTTTGGTGGTGAAGATGGGTTTTATGCTGCGATAAGTATTACGAATAAGCAAATATTGTATGCATATTTCCTTGGTGGTGAACGATTTGATGCAATCACGGATATGGAGATATTTAACGGAAATATCTATGTAGGCGGCTATACCATGAGTTCGGATATTGCTGGACTAAACAACACATATATCTCCGGAAATGACGGATTCTATGCTGTTGCTAATCAATCTACGGGAAAACTCTATTATACTCATACCTACGGTGGATTAGGTAACGACAAAGTATTGGGAATTGCTGTAGATCAATCAGGTACAATTACAATCGCCGGTACGTCGAATTCACCAACTATTGATGTTTCGGCAAGATCTTTTGCAGGTGCAAAAATTGGAGGTGATGATGGCTTCGTAGCTCAATTCTCTCCAAATTCAGTATTACTTTTCGCTTCATTAATTGGAGGCTCTTCAGACGAAGAAATTTTTGATGTTAAAGTTGACAAGTATGGTCAAATTTATCTCGTAGGAAACACTCAGGGTCTGATGAGCGTCCCAAATATATCTGTGGATGCAGATTATATTACATCTCTTGGGGGTTCGGAGTGTTTCTTGACAGTTATCAATCCTAAAGACCCGCTTACTTATAATTATCTCACGTATTTCGGTGGTAGTAGCAATGATTTTTGTAGATCAATGGCTCTAACGGAAAATCATATCTTTTGTGCAGGTTTTTCAAATTCTAACGATTTTAGACCTCTAGGAGGAAATTCTTCTCAATTTAAAGGTGGAATATTCGATGGATTTTTTGCTATTGTTGACCTCCCGAATCGTAAGCCATCTTTACAACCCTTTATTTTAAATTTCGGTAAGATTACCGTGAATTCGGCAGGTAAAGTCGATAGTATTGTGGTAAAAAACAGAGGATTCAAGCCGGTAACTGTTAAAAGCACCCTACCGTCTAGTCCGTTTACGTTAACTAAACCTACCATAAATGCTACTATTAATCCTGCAGACAGTCTTTATATCGTCTATAAATACCAACCTCTTACAACGGGGATGACTTCTTCCAATGTCGCGATTCATTATGGAACAGTACCCACAGATGAGCTCGCAATACGTCTCGTAGGTGAGGGTATTGCCTCCTCAATTACACTACATACCGAATCTTTAGATTTTGGTCAAGTACAGGTGGATTCTACAAAAAGAATGAAAATTTCTATAATCAATTCAGGTACTGCTCCCGGCGTTTTGCATTTCAACAAATTACTTTCTTCTGTTTTTTCATATACTTCCTCTACAGTCCCTTCTGATACCACAATCGGACCCGGTGGACAATGCCAAGTTGAGTTACAATTTGCTCCACCAGCGATCGGAATATTTTCAGATAGTTTTACGGTTGAATCCAACAGTGTTCGTCTCAAATGTCAGCTATCCGGCGAAGGAATTGTATCTCAATTCAGATGGACAGTTGACACACTCCATATTGGAAATGTTCGACTCGGTACCCCCACAAAGGGGTCTATCACTCTTTTAAATGTTGGAAAAGCAAAAGGTAAAATAACCGATATATTCTTATATGGAAACAAACATTTTTCCTTGACTCCAGTAATTTATCCGGCTGATTCATTAATTGATTCCGGTGATAGTATTAGCTTTGTTGTGACATTTTTACCGACGGAAAGAGGATATGAAACGGAAACAATATTTGCGAACACTCCGACCGGACAACTGAAAGCTTTTATTTCAGGAAATGGTGTATTTCCTGAATTGAAAATACTCACAGAAGAAAGCATCTCTTTCGGAAATGTAGCTGTCAATGCTTCAAAATATGATTCAGTAGTGTTTATCAATGAAGGTGATGCTCCGGATACATTATATTCTGCTAGGTTAAGTACAATATTCACCCCATTTTTACTCTCCGGATTCCCACCAAAATATGTGATCGCCCCAAAACAAAAAGTTATCGTTTATATTAAGTTTTCACCCTTGTTTGCAGGCAGTAAGCGGGATACCATTACCGTAACTTGCGCAACTACTACATTCACTACCTATGTAAGTGGTAAAGGAATAGATGCTCAATTTAAATTAACGGATACGATTCGTTTTGGTAACACAAAAGTAGGATCAAAGAATACTCAAACGGTGTACATTAAAAATACCGGAACAGCGCCCGGATTGGTAGGAAACACCTATTTGATTGATACGACGAATAGTTATTCATTGGTAGGGAATATTAAGCAGGATTTTGAGCTCGCTCCGAATGACTCGAGTCCAATAACTATTCAATTTGCACCGACTTCTACAACACTTGGACTCAAAATCGCAACCTTAAGTATTCGCGTCGATGATAAAATGCTTATCTCTTCAATACGAGGTGAGTCTTATGGTGCAATATTTGAATCTTATCCTTTAGAAGTGAGTTTAGATTCTGCTGAAGTAGGTACTTCAACTTTTGGTGTAGTCAATGTCTATAATTCAGGAAATATTTCCGAACGTCCGGTGATAAAGCTCATCAATGATGGAGAGAGTAGTTTCTCAATTTTACCAATTACTAACCCAGTGAAATTTAGAAATAAAGACACTGTACAGATCAAGTTTACTCCATCATCTGCCGGTATCAAGTCTGCCTTATTAAAAATATGGGGTGGCATAAATGATACGATTACTGTTAGTATAAGAGCTAAGGGATATATCAAAATTAAGC
Source organism: Ignavibacteria bacterium (assembly GCA_016720145.1). Taxonomy (GTDB): domain Bacteria; phylum Bacteroidota; class Ignavibacteria; order Kapaibacteriales; family UBA961; genus JADJXV01. The sequence goes on from JADJXV010000010.1 coordinate 3,646, forward strand.
CGGTTCCGATTAGAGCGGAGATTTCAATGCCCGACAGTATGTATGCTTCGATAGGCGAGCAAGTGACGTTCCCAATCGTACTTCGTTCGCTATCAGGAAGTTATATTGAACAAATACAATCATTTACCGGCACACTGCGATATAATTCAACAGTTCTTGGTGTAAATTATCCGACAGATTCATCTTTAGTTATCATCAATGACACTGCACATTTACGTATTCAAGGTACGGTGAATGGTCCTAAAAACGGCGATACATTAGCAATTGTGTCATTTACGGTCGGATTAGGTAATTCTTCGGTGACATCTATCGAACTTAATGATTTTATATTACATTACCGTGATAGCGATACACTGAGTTCGACTATTGTTTTACCCAAAAGTATTCTCACCGTCAATGATATTTGGAGTATCGAAGGTAAACAGCGCCTGTATTATGCGTCGGGAAAGCTGACCTTAGAGCTTGCTCCAAATACAGTCCATTCTTCACCTATTACTATCAAGTGCTTACCGTATTTACCTGCAAATACTCTCATGATATACGATGCTACCGGAAGGTATATCGAGAATCTGACTCCACTCCTTACTGCAAAAGGTGACATTTCATTCAGTCCTCAATTACTTTCCAAAGGTTGCTATTTTTGCGTGTTCCAATCCGGCAGACACATCGCCGTTCGACAGTTCATTGTTGAATAATCCTCTGTTTTTTCATAACCATTTCACCTCCTCACGTACCGAACAATTCTCAACTGCTCTGTGATAAATAGTCTTGAATTCTTTACTGAACGTATCGTAATTCTTAGATTTTTGTTATCTTGTATTGTTGATTCGTAGCGTTTATTGCCCCTCCAAATACATGAGCAGAAATTACATCTTCCGTTTATCATTCTCTGTACGTTTGCTGTCCGTGTTCGTATGGATAGTCGTCAGTATGCTGATATTTTCGCAGCGAAATATCAATGCTCAGGATACATGGACTATCGGAGGATCTCTTAAGATAGGATATGTCACCCAACAGCCTACATTTAATCAACTTACCGGTATGTTTCTCCTACAGGATGATGTTAATTTTACTGGCGTTTATGGTCGAGAAGATTTTCCAATTGTTACCGGTCAATTTGGATATCGAGTCACTCCCATTTTATCAATTGGATTAGGGGCAAATTATACGCATACTTCACAGATTTTTACCAAAATATCACCAACATTCATCACCGTCAATGGCCGTCCTCAAGAGGCAGAAATAGTAGATTCAGTATCAACCTCAATGTCAGAAATAGGCATGAGCCCTTCTATTGAATTGTCATTGTTCAAGAATTTCACGCTTAGATTTGGTGGCACATTTCATACATTTCTTTCTAGTAGCTTTGTCCAAACACAGGACATTCTTGACACGCTTGGTGGGCAGCTGAGCGTACAGATATTTAGGGAGAGGGAATTAGAGGACAGACAATCATTTCTATCGGCGTTTATGACTATAGGTGTGAAATTACCTTTAACTTCGAGTAAATCTTATTTCTTAGAACCATCAATCACATACCGAACTGATATTGGAAGTAGAATTTCGGGTATTGATTGGAGTACAAATTCATTTTCTCTTGGTCTTGGATTAGTCTATACTCCACAGCCAAGCAAAGAAATTATCTATGATACTACGATTCAACGAGATACGGTCATTGTACTTGGTGAGAATTTCAATTCTCCCCAAATTATACTGCATAGTGATACTCACTTGCAGGAAGAAACAATTGAATCTGACCAATTAATTCGTAAACTATCTACTCGTAAACTCACCTATCATCGCATGATACTAAAGCCGAAGCCACTGTTAACGGCGAATTGCGAAGTGAAATTTGTACTCAAAGACAAAACAGAATCAGACAGGATCAAGCTGACAATTGAGGAAAGTCTTACGAATAACTACGTTACTCTACTTCCTTCTTTATTTTTTAGTTTGTCTTCTGCAGATATACCTTCTCGATATTCTGAAAATTCCACCGAATCCTCTCAAACGGCACTCAAAGTTTATTATACCATTCTCAATATAATCGGAAAGCGTCTTCAAGAAATTCCGAATGCTCGCCTGTCCATTACTGGTTGTAATGACGGCATGAGCGAAACAAAAGAACTTTCACGAAAGCGTGCAGAAACCGTCCGAAGTTACTTGATAAATAAATGGAGTATAGATTCTTCACGACTACTTCTACAAGTAAGAAATTTACCCGAAAACCCGTCCAAAACAAGTGATGAATTTGGATTGGAAGAGAATAGACGCGTTGATCTCAAGTCAGATAATGAGAAAATACTCGAACCCGTATTGCGGCAGGACACAACTCGAACTGCAGATCCGCCAATTGTTAGATTTCGACCTGATGTGTTAAGTGAGGTAGGTGTGAAATCGTGGCAACTTGATATAAGTCAACAAGATAAAGTAGTACGTGTTTTCAAGGCAAATGGAGAACCTCCCTCGATACTTGATTGGGATATTAATAATGAAATGAATGTAAAGAAGCTCACCGGTAGTCCAATTCAATTTCGATTCACAGTGGTCGATGAGGATAATCAAACACAAAGCGTTGATGGTGTAGTTAGCTTTTCAGAGAAAAAACTAAAGCCGGGTGTGATTTCAGCCGAAAAAATGAGTGATCACTTCTCGCTGATGTGTTTTAATTATGATGAAACGAAGCTAACATTAGCTAATAGAAGACAATTGGATATTATTCGAAGTTCGATCACTCCGCAGTCCAAAGTGATTATTACGGGTTCGACTGATATCGTCGGTAGCGACTTGTACAACCAAGAGTTATCCGAACGTAGAGCAAGAGCAATTGCTAAAGCTTTGAAAGCAACAAGTACATTTACTATCAATGGAAGTGGGAAAGATATTTTTACGTTCCCGAATAATCTACCTGAAGGAAGATTCTACAGCAGGCGTGTAGATATTGAAATTGAAAAGGAAGTGAAAGCTCTACCAAAGTGATACGACTGTAACTCTTAATAATTCATTGTAGTACGGTAGTAGCGTCATAAGTAAAATATAGTCACAAAAAAGCCCGATGAATGAATTCACCGGGCTTTTCTTTTTCAATTCTTTTACTACTGTATATTTTAGTTACTTCGTAATCTTCGCCAATTCCCTTGACAATTTATCATGATTTAGTCCTGACTTCGAGAGTAAATCTATGGCTTGCTGAAGTTTTGACATCGCAGAATCTTTATTACCTGATTTTAACTCTAATAGTCCAATTTCACCTAAAATCAATCCTTCTTCGCTTTTAGCATTGACCGAACGTGAGTGTGTAAGAGCTAAGTCCAAGTATCGAAGGGCGATATCATGTTTGCCGCTCTTACTGTAAAGCATTCCAATTTGCTTATTAAGAGCCATTTCTCCGACTTTATCTCCGATTGCATGCTTCTCAACCAATTGATTCGTAAGCAAAGTAATTTGCTCCATTTTCTTATCTGCACTCGAGCTCGCTGCACCATCGATTTCGTTCAAATTAGCATCGGAAGGAACTTCTGTTCTCGTAGCAATTTGTTGCGGTTGAGAGGGTTGCTCTGCTACCGGCTGATGTATCGATTGACCAAGGTCATTCGAGTTCGATTGATTCTGATGAGATTTAAAATAAGAAACCTGATCGGAAGGAGATGAATTGATGTTGTTTTGGTTGCTGTTCGATCCAATATTGTTACGGGTAGTGGATTGCGCAGAAGGATTAGCATTCGAACTTCCCTGTGCTGGATCTGCGTTCAATGTCTGATTTGTCAATGGTTTATCTACTGTTTCAATAGGATTTGTTGTAGGATTTTTCGAAGGTGTGGTAAGAGCAGTATATCCGAAATACCCGGCTGCACCTACAGTGAGAATTGCGGAAACGGTATAAAGAAGAATATTCCAATTCCATTTGGTATCGATATACGGAGGCAAAATAGGCACAGGTTTACGGCGATTATCGCGTACTTTCTCTGCAATTTCATCTTCTATACTTTTCAAATATTCTTCAGTCGCAGCGCTGTAATTATTTGGTGACAAAGCCAGTAAGGCTTCCACGTGTCGCAGTTGTGTAATTGCTTCTGCTAACGTAGAATTCTTCAATGCTTCGCTCGTTAGCTGTTTGTTCTCTGCCGGTGTGATTGTGCCATCAAGCATCTTGGCGAGTAGTTCATCGTTCGTCATGATTGGTACTCTTTCAAATAAGGAGATAAAATCTGTTGTAATTGTTGTTTTGCTCGAAATACCCTCACTTTAGACAGTGAAACGGTAATCGAAAGCGCTTCTGAAATCTGTTCGTACGAAAACCCTTCGTAATATCGTAATTCGAGTGCTTCCCGAAAATCATGGGATAGCTGTGCAATTGCATTTTTTAAGGCGTCTTTCATAAAAATATCGCCGTCGGTTCTATCATTACTGTCGGCGATAGTTTCTGTATAATTATCTAATGATACTATTGTATTACGTTGATAATTAACACGTTGTGTCATTTTGATGCTAAAATTACGTGCGATAGTAAATAGCCACGCTACAAAACTCCCACCCAAAAATGACTCCCTCTTTTCATAGACCGCCGTCATCGTCATCTGAAATAAATCCTCAGCTACTTTTCGCTCACCGGTTGCAACTTTCATGCAGTATGCAAAGAGCCGCTTGTCGTATCGCTTGTAGAGTACTCTAAAGGCCGTGTCGTCGTGCAGCTTGACCAACTCAAAGAGTTCTTCGTCGGATAAATTTTGATAATCAGGAGCAATATTCATAAGCGATAGCTTGTTGTATGGTCTGTATTTACCCGAATAGAAAGCGACCTCTTTTTGTTTGGTTACAAAGATAGTCGGTTTTGTGTTTATAATTTGATAAAAGTTTGTCCTACAAATTCATAGATATAAATTATAAAGTTATATAATAGATACACAGTCATGCCTTTTCTTAAATATATCCATAGATCTCATTCCTCTTAAATATATATTTTTGTTATCGATTATTTTAAAATCGGTAGTCATATATTAATTCCATATTAAATATACTTAAAATTATTACTACATAATCATGGCGTATCTACTATATAATCATTCTTTTAAGAAAATATATTCTCATGTGAAATTTAATAAGATTGAAACCATCAATCCCAAGATACACATCGTTCCTACCGGTCGCCACGTGCGTCTACTTCAGCGTAAATTTGTGCGTGATGAACATAAGCGAACTCAAAAGCCTGTTGATGTACCTATGATAATGACGCTTGAAACGTATATCAGGCAGTCGTATCACCGACAATTTCCGAATGATTCCTGTAGGGTTTTGTCTGACACGTATCGACTGGCTCTTTTTGAAGAAGCAGCCGAAATTGCACCACTCACATTTTTCACTCAACAAGGTAAGCAACTCGTTCCATCCACGATGGAACGTCTGTCGTCGGTCGTTTTCGGATTGAAAGAAGATGGCATCACGGTCGATTCTTTAATGGAAGATAGCACTAATGATAAATATGATATAGACTTACCTCGGTTGAAAGATATTTATTTATTATATAAAGAATATGAAAAACTTTTGGGCACAGAGTTTTTAGATAAACCCGCCATCCTCCAAAAACTCCTTTCTGAATCCGCCTTCAATTTTCACGATACAGTACCAATCTATATCGAGGGCTTCAGTGAGTATAAGTTTCCGGAAATTGAATTCCTGAAACGATTTGCTGTATCAGATACACCGATGGCAATTCTTCTCGACTATTCCGATGAAAACGGACCACTATTCGGTAATTTACGAGAGACACGTGCACATCTAAAGAACGCAGGATTCTTGAGCATGACTCTTGATTCTATCCCAATAATGCATGATACCACACCGGATGACGAGTGTATTTTTTCTCCAATGGGAGACTATCTCAGGCGCTGGCTCTTTAACACAGAGCGTCAAATAAGGCATCGAGGGCTAAGTTCGCAAGTGTCTGTATTCGCTGCAGATACAAGGTCAGACGAAGTGAAATCAATCGCTAAGCTAATACGTAGCTTACATCTCGATGATGGCATACCGATCCATGAAATCTGTGTAGCTATCAGGCAACCTGAGTTATATTCCGGTCTTTTCCGCGAGATGTTCGCCACGTATTCAATTCCTGCCAATATCACCGACCGTTTTCCGCTTGCCAAGTCTCCGGTCGCTATCGCAATTTTTGCTATTCTCGATATCGTCAATCATGGCTTCAGAAGGGAAGACATCCATCGCGCTTTGCAGAGTCCTTATTTGACCATTTCAAGAATGGAAGATGATAAAGAGGTAACTCTTAACGCTGCTAATTTATACGAAACTGCGCTCAGACTGCGCATATCGGGCGGACATAAATATGGTGGTGCTTCCCATTGGACAAGGCAATTACAACTTGCAATCGTCAAACTCACAGCGAGATTACAATCATTGTATGACAATGATATATCAGACGAAATGGAGTTAAAAGTCACACAAAAAAAGTTAGATTCCACACAACGAGCGCTCTCAGACTTTTCGGCGTTTATCAATTATATACCACATAAATCTGGATTAATGACACCGGATGAATTTTACCTTCTTCTCACTGAATCAATTCTCAAACACTTCAAAATCAGACAAAATATCGTTGATTTTTATGATCATATTGCAGCATTTAAGCATAATAAATCAGACTATATACGCCTGCTTGAAGAAGTCGAGAAAGATGCCCGTGCACTATCGGAAATCATGCGTATTGCCGAAGAAATGACCGCCATTGATAAGCAGCGTAATCCCACCATTCAGCGTTCACTCGCTGATTACAGCGATAAATTACGCACAGCGACGATAGCAGGGAAGTATCAAGTTCTCGAGAAATCTACCTACGGAGTGACGGTCACCTCCATCGAGCAGACACGTGGTATTCCATATCGTGTGACGATATTGTGCGGCTTGCTTGATGGTGAATTCCCACAAGTATATACACCGGAAACCTTTCTAGGTAAAGAACTTCCCGAAACGGAAGAACGCTTCATTAAAGCAGAACGTATGATGTTCTATCAGGCAATTACCAATAATATTCCCGCGCTCGAATCGGGCGAAAAACGCATCTATCTCACGTATCCACTCCATAATGACGGCCGAGAAACGGTGAGGTCACCGTTTGTCGATGCATTGCTCAAAGTATCTTCACTTGTAGAAGATGCAAAGCTGTATAATTTGAAAGAATTACAGCGAGGTGCCACAGCAGGTACATTAGCTGACGATCAACATATTCAGTGGAACGATATCAAATGGCTTGAGTCGATTGCCTCAAAAGAAGAAGCGTTGTTGTTGCTTGCTCGCGATGCATCATCGATGAAAGAGGAAGTAATCCACGAACTCCATATCGAGCAAACCGCAGAGTTTATCGCAAAGAGTACATCAATTACCGAAGAAATTCTCGCTCGAGGTTTACAAAAAAATGAAACTGAGGAGAATCAAACAACATTACCGGAACATCCATTCTCAATCACTGACTTAGAAACATACGCCAAGTGTCCGTATCAATATTACGCCAAGAAAATCCTCAGTATCGGCGAGACGAGTGAGCAAGATGCATGGTTATCGCCGATTGAGAAGGGAACGCTGTTTCATAGTGTACTTTATAAATTTTACAAGCAATTACAAAAGCCGCTTGGTCAGGACGAACCTGTGTTACTGACAGAGTTGCACCGAGAAGAATACAAACAACAGTTAATGGAAATAGCTCATGAAGAGCTCGCTCATCTCGAATACGACCACGCGTTCTTCGAACTTGAAAAGGAAGATTTACTCGGCGTAAAAGGAGGAAAAAAGGGGAAAATTGAAGTCTGGCTCGACACCGAACTCGCCAGAATTGAAAGCGGGTGGAGTTTTGCTCCGATCTTATTTGAATATGCATTTGGTATGAAGTCAAAGCATGGAACAGAGGCTAAAGCGGTTGTCTTGAGTAATGGACTCACGATTCGAGGGAAAATCGACCGACTTGAAATCTCGAATGATGAGGAAGGCACAAAATTCCTCATTGCCGACTACAAAACCGGTAAACATCAAGGTAATAATGAAGTTAAAAAGGGTGAATCATTTCAAATGCCGCTCTACATGGCAGCTGCCGAACATCTTCTCCGAGAAAAAGGCATTTCAGCCACACCTGAGGGAGCAGTGTATTATTTGCTCAATCCTCAGTACGACCGTAAAAAAGGGGAGTACGATGCCCATCATTTTCAATTACTTCCCAAGAATTCACCGCTCGCACCTCCGGGCAAAGCAAAGAAAAAACAAGTCGTTGAATCGTCCGATGAGCGGGATAGTATCATCGCCGAGTCGGTTCATCAAGCACTCGAAATAGCCCACAATATCGCCCATCATCGTTTCCCGGTCGAACCTCTAGCCACGAGCTGTGAGTACTGTTCGTATGGGGCATTGTGTAGGGTGAAGGAGCAGGGGGAGCGAGCATGATGGGAGATATAAATCGAATACAAAGTAACAGATAAATCAGATTAATTTAGATTTATGGTTGGGACTTGGTAAGGGCAGAAAATTTTCTGCCCCTACCAAGTAACGCAAACACCTAAATCACAATCGAAAATGATTTTGGTTGAAATATAAAAATCCAACTATAATTCTCATGTTAGAATATTAAAATTAGAGTAATTTACCATGTAAATAATTAATTTATAGATAGTTGCATCTACTTTCTCCGTATTTCACTCTATACCCAAAGGAAACCATTATGAAACGTTTTTCAACTCTATTTTTCCTGCTGATTCTTACCTTTTTTATCCATTCCTATAGTCAAAAAGTGCATTCGCGCATTGAATCACCGAAAGTCAGTAGTGTACCGGGTACTCTGCTATTCGATCTTAGTATGCAAGTAACTAGTATGCGCAGTGTAAGCTGGAGTCCGGATGGAACGAAAGTAGTAACTGCTGGTTATGATGGAACAGCGCGTATATGGTCAACTACAACTGGTGCTACTCTTTTTAGGTTAAAAGATTCTATATACTATTCCTATATCGATGCCGTAAGCTGGGGTCCTGATGGAACAAGAATCGCAACTGCAAATAGGGAAAGAAGTGAAACAACTATCTGGTCAAGTACAACGAAGGCAAAGATTTTGACAATCGGGAATAACTATAAAATTTTCAATGATTTATGGAGTCCGGATGGAACGAAGGTCGCTACCTCAAGTTGGTATGATGGAGAGGTTAGAATTTTGTCTAGTTCTACGGGCTTAAATCTTATCAAGTTGAAATCATATGGTAATATTATTGCTTTAGGATGGAGTTATGACGGTAGGAAAATTGCGACTGCTAATGAGAATGGTGAAATTCGAATATGGTCAATCATAACGGGTATGAATCTCCTTACATATAATGGACAGACTTCAAAGGTCAGTGCAGTACGGTGGAGTCATGATGGTACAAGAGTCGCGACATTCGGTGATGATTCGAATGTTCGAATTTACTCAACCACAGATAGTACGACTGCGGTAACGGTTATAAAGAACTCAAATATTATCAACGACATACGTTGGAGCTTGGATGATACCCAAATCTCAACTTCAAGCCAAGATAATACTGTTCGTCTATGGTCAAGCAGCACAGGACTAAACCTTTTTACATTTTCAGATAATACTCCGGTATCTGCTTTAGATTGGAGTTCGGATGGAAAGTTTATCGTAATTGCGAGTGGAAATGGCTCTGCTCATATTTGGTCAAGCACCAATGGTGCAAGTATTGTAAAATTGGTTGGGCATTTCGGTCGTATAAATATAATTCGTTGGAGTTATGACGGAACGAAAATAGCAACCGTGAGTGATGATAAGACTGCGCGTATCTGGTCAAGTACTACCGGCGAACAACTTCAACTAATAGCAGGGCATTCAAGTCAGATCTGGGATGTAGATTGGAGTCCGGACGGAGCAAAAGTCGCAACTGCGAGCGTGGATCATACCGTCCATATTTGGTCAAGCAGTTACGGCTCAAGTCTTGTGGTATTACGAGGGCATACTCATAGAGTAGTCGATGTAGAATGGAATCCGAACAACACTAAAGTCATTACAGCAAGCGCAGACTCGACGGCATGTATCTGGTCGGGTATTTCGGGTGAGAAACTACTCACATTATCTGGTCATACCAATGCTGTTAAACATGTAAGCTGGAGTCCGGATGGATTGAGAGTCGCCACTGCAAGTGCCGACGGGACTGCATGTATCTGGTCGAGCGTCACCGGCGAGAAACTCTTTACGTTAAAGGGACATATCGGTTGGGTTGGCACCTTGAGTTGGAGTCCGGATGGCACAAAATTAGCCACTGCGAGTGAAGACAAAACCGCTCGAATCTGGTCAAGCACCACCGGGTCACTGCTCAGTACATTGACAGGTCATACCAATGCAGTTAGTGATGTTCGTTGGAGTCCGGATGGATTGAAAATTGCCACAGCAAGTTGGGATGGTAGCGCATGTATCTGGGAAAGCAGCACCGGCGTACAACTTTTTAGCTTGAAGGGGCACACTGATGCAGTGTATGAAGTGAGCTGGAGTCCGGATGGTTCGAAGATTGCAACAGCAAGTTATGATTTTTTAGCAATTATCTGGTCAAGCAACACAGGCGAGAAACTCTTTACATTGTCAGGACATAAATCAAGTGTGAATGCCGTGAGCTGGAGTCCGGATGGAAGCAAAGTCGCAACGGGCAGTAATGATCGCTCTGCAATAGTATGGTCAGGCATTTCAGGTGAAAATCTCTATCCATTAGTAGGGCATACAGATGCAGTATTTGCTATCAAATGGAGTCCGGACGGCTCAAAACTAGCGACGGCGAGCTTTGATGGAACAGCTAAAATATGGTTCGTAACAAGCGCAAGTACCGTGTATGAAGAGCCAACATTATCATCATTCAATGAATTTTCAATTTCACCCAATCCTGGTACAGATAATGTTTTAATTCGATTCGAGCAAGCGATTCCAATAGGTAATGAAATATATATTGTGAACGTACTTGGGCAGCGCGTAGCACGTTTTCCTGTTGCATCAGGTTTAAAAGAAATGACGATACCGATAGCGAGCTTGCCGGCGGGAGTGTATTACTTACGCAGTAGCTCTTGTTGTAAGGTGTTGATAAAAAATTAGTTTTGGCGGGGACTATAAATGTTTTTTTTATAGATTGTAGGGGCAGAAAATTTTCTACCACTACAGATAATAAAATCAAACACATCCAGACCTGACAGGTCTTCTTCTACCTGTCAGGTCTCCGGCAAATGCGGTAAAAATTTCCAACCAAACCACATAGGGGCAGAAATTTTTCTGCCCCTACGGAAATCAAGACACATTCATCCACCGCATTTCCGACCTGACAGGTTTTCTTCAACCTGTCAGGTAGGGTGTACAAACATCAAATAAAAATCCCCCCTATATTTGTATTGCAAAATACTTAAAACATGGGGGGGAAGTGTCAAAAAAGACATTTAAAAATAAGGATAATCCTTGGAAGAAAAAAGCAATTTCGAGGACTAAAACCATTAAGAAGCAGAATAAGAGAATTCAGGAGTTGATGGCTTCACGAGATGGCTGGAAAAATAGATGTAAGCAGAATGAGCAGAACGCTTCTCTTGGTCACTTTGATGATGAGAAAGCTGTTCGTCATCAGTATCCGATACAGATGGTTTTGCTGATGGTCGTATGGCAAGCGTATGGTCAGATGAGCCTTCGTTCTGTCCGTCATTGTTTTGCTCAATTGCAGATAGTATTGGCCTTGCATTGTAGAGTTCCGAGCCATAGCAGTATCCGCAATTGGCTGTGCAAAGTGGGTATTATCGCATTCAACGAGAACAGAAGTCAGTACGTAACCCTGCTGAGCAATGGGCGCTTGTTATAGACGAGAGTATTACCATCGGTTCGGAGAAGATATTGTTGGTGTTGGGTTTAGAGCTGAGTACGTGGCAATTTACGAAGAGTTTGAGCGTAGAAGATGTTCGGGTATTGGCGGTGGAAACAAGTAAAGGTTGGAGCAGTGAAATGATAAGCCAACGCTTAACAGACGTAGGCAGAACGCACAACATTCGCTACGTTATCAGCGATGGAGGTATTAATTTAAAATGTGCTTTGCGCCTAAGTTCCCTGGTTCATGTACCTGATTGTAGTCATGTAGCCGCAAATGCGTTAGCACGTCAATACACCAAGCATGAGGGGTATATATCGCTCAGTAAATCCGCCGGCGCGTTACGCAGGAAGTGGTATTTGAGTAAGAACGTGGTGTATATGCCTCCTGTACAACGCAGTAAATCTCGTTTTCAGAACATATTCCCGACGATAGAATGGGCTCTTACGATAGTGCAAGAGTGGGAAAGAATCCCGATTGAAGTCCGCGCCGAGCTTTTGTTTGTCAAGAAAAATGAGGCACTTGTGGTAGAAATGTTTGAGCAAATAACGGTCGTCAATAGTCTCCTAAAGATATTAAAGGTCAAAGGTTTACAGCCCAAGCCAAGGAGCAAATAACGGTGCTAATCGATACTCTTACGACTCCGCGAGGTCAGCGCATACGCCAAGAAATTGCGACCTATCTAGCGACGCTTTCGTCATTGACAGCTACAGACGAAACGCTTGTGTGTTGCTCGGATATCATTGAAAGCTATTTTGGGAAGTTCAAACAAAGATCAATCCAAACTCTCCACATTCATTGACAGAGTTTGTGCTGACAATCGCCAACTTTGCCGGAGCGTTTAATAAACAAGAAATCAAAGAAGCGTTGGAAAAAATTACGTGTAAAGACCTGTCGAAATGGAATAAAAACGATGCGTCTTTAGCCAAAAAACGAAAAAAAATATTCAACAAAAATGGGATGAAGAAAGCTGCCTAGTTTGTACACCCTACCTGTCAGGTCTTCTGCAAATGCGGTAAAAATACCAACCATACCACGTAGGGGCAGAAAATTTTCTGCCCCTACGGAAATCTAGACACATCCAACCACCGCATTCCCGACCTGACAGGTCTTCTTCGATTTGTCAGGTCTCATAAAACAAAACGCCGCATTCAAAACCTGAATGCGGCGTTTGTAATTCAATAGAACGGAAGTGTTTAGTAGCGCTTGCTCTTTATCAATACATTCGAATATTCCTGTAAATTCTCGAGCACTTTGCCAGTTCCGCGGGCTACTGCCGTGAGCGGATCGTCTGCAATATGGACAGGAAGACTCGTTTCACGCTGAAGGCGTTCGTCGAGACCTTTGAGGAGTGCGCCGCCACCGGTGAGCATGATACCACGATCAAATATATCAGCGGAGAGTTCGGGTGGAGTGCGTTCTAAGAGATTACGAACTGCTTCGACGATGACACCGACAGACTCGCTGAGGGCTTCGCGGATATCTGCCGAACCTACGGTTATCATCTGCGGAATACCGGTGAGGAGGTCACGTCCTTTGACTTCGATTTCAACTTCTTCTTTCAATGGATACGCAGAGCCGACTTCACATTTGATGGCTTCTGCTGTGCGTTCGCCGATAAGAATATTATGATGTCGTTTGAAGAATTGTACAACGGCATTGGTCATTTCGTCGCCTGCTATTCGGATGGATTCATCGCTAACTATACCTGATAAAGCAATTACTGCGATTTCTGTAGTGCCGCCTCCTATATCAACAATCATATTACCGACAGCTTCGTGGACGTTGAGTCCGATGCCGATGGCTGCTGCCATTGGCTCTGCGATGAGATAGACTTCTTTGGCTCCGGCGTGCTCTGCACTGTCGCGGACGGCGCGTTTTTCGACTTCAGTAATACCGGAAGGAACGCAGATGACGACTCGGCGTGCGGGCTGCCAACTGAGCGATACTTTACGGATAAATGCGCGTAGCATACCTTCGGCGATTTCAAAATCTGCGATTACACCATCTTTGAGAGGTCTGATTGTGCGGATATCACGGTGGGTTTTTCCAACCATCATTTGAGCTTCGTGCCCGATGGCGAGGATGTGTTTATTGGTGCGGTCAAAGGCAACGACCGACGGCTCGTTGAGCACGATGCCTTTACCTTTCATCCAAATAATTGTGTTTGCTGTTCCGAGGTCAATTGCTACGTCAGTAGAAAGGAGTCCAAAGCGCATATTGTTCGTTTAATTGTCGTTTAGGAGAATATTATTTGAAAGTACAGTACAAAAATCGTAAATATTGAACGAATAATCACGGATATTTCCGTTTGCACCGAATGCGGAGGGTTCCGCTTGGTTTGAATAACCACATTTTTCGCGCCAATTTTTAGAAAGATGGTATCAGTTGAGGATAATTCAGGCTTCATCGGTGGTCATCTATAACCGTTCCGGCAAGTAATAGATTGATGAAGCTTAAAAAGCTGCACTCTATTCTATAGTATGGTGCTGACTTGTTCTTACTTTTTTTGATATTTTTTGCTGAAGTAAACTCAGATTATTGCTGTGGACTTTGGTTTATTATTAAATCTATGTTGATTTCATTCCTGTGTACCTTATATTTTTAGTTATAGGTAGAGCCTCCTGCATATAGCTAGAAATTTAATCTACAATCACTTTTTATATACAATGGGAGAATGGCGTATTATGTATTTGCAAAATCAAATAAATGAAATATAATTTCAACATAAATAGTAATAATATATATCGTATTTTCGTGGAATAATATACCAAAGCCACTTTTTACGAGCTGTTACGAATGAAACAATTCTTACTGTTATTTCTGGTACTCATCGGTATCCACACGCAGTCATCATACGGACAATCACTTTCACTCTTTGCGATTGATACGACAGCTTATCCGACAATTAAAGCTAAATTTTACGCCTTCGATGCAGCGGGGAAGCAAGTGCGTCCGAATGTGGGTGATATGACGCTAACGGAAAATGGACAGCAAAGGACGATTACAAGTGTGAGTTGTCCGGCACCCGTGCCGCCGAAGGCGATTTCATCGGTGCTCGTTATGGATGTGTCAGGTTCGATGGAAGAAGGAAGTGGGGGAGTACCAAACATTGATTTAGCTAAGAAAGCTGCTCAAGAGTGGGTGAATGGTTTGCCGCTGGGAGCAAGTGAAGCTGCGTTAACCAGTTTTGACGGAAGTAATTACCTGAATCAGGATTTCACCACTGACAGAACTAAACTTTTGAATGTAATTGTAGGTTTAGCTCCAAACGGAGGAACAAATTACGACGCAGCAATGATTGATCCTCAGGCAGGCGGTTTGATTGTTTCCAAACGTGGAAAGTATCAAAAGGTCATCGTCTTCCTTAGCGACGGGCTGCCTAATACAGAGCCCAAAACAGCGCAAATTATCAATGAAGCGAAACAGCAGAACTGTCTAATATTCTGTGTGACTCTTGGCCTGCCTGCTCCTCAATGTATGAAAGATATGGCACTACAAACAGGAGGGAAGTATTTTGTCAATGTAACGATGGTTAATGATATTGAAGATATTTACCGTAAAATATTAAAAAATGCATTAGGAAGCTCACCTTGCATTATCGAATGGCAAAGCGGAGTTAACTGTATCACTAGCTTGATCAATGGGGAGATAAAGCTGCTTCAAACAAACTTGACTTCAAGTTTTAGCTATCAACCACCTACCTCCTCGGTTGCTGAATTGGAATTCTCACCCACTTTTGTCGCATTCAAGAAGGTATCTCCCGGTACGCAGAAAAGCGCTACTGTAACAGTTACGGCGCGTAACTCTGACTTTTTTGTTTCAAATATCACATGTTCTAATTCTGCCTTCGGTATTACTCCGGCAACGTTTAATTTACTTAAAGGACAAAGCATTACACTCATCATTACATTCAATTCTCCAGATAGTGGCTATGTGTTTGGAAATTTTACAGTTACAAATAGTATTTGCCCAACAGTATATAGCGCAAGCGGTGGCTACCTCGGCAAAAAACCAACTGTTAAAACCTTGAAACTTACGAAACCAAATGGCGGAGAAAGTTATGTGGTAGGAAGTGATTCAATAATAACTTGGGAAGGAATACCACCAACCGATAGCGTGCGGTTAGAATATTCCATCGATAACGGAGCAAATTGGAAATTCCTTACCAATACTGCGAGCGGATTACAATATTCATGGAAAAATATACCCAAGCCGACAAGCAATGAGTGTAAAGTTCTGATAAAACAAAATACGAATAGTAGTGTGAACGAAAGTGCGGGTACGTTGCAGTTTACTCTCGAGGGTCATACGGAGGATGTCCAGTTTGTAGTATGGAGTCCGGATGGTTCAAAAGTAGCAACTGCCGGTGGAGATGATTCAGCAAGAATCTGGGATGCCGCCACTGGTTCATTACTCTATGCCTTAGATGGGGAATACTCACCCATTACTCATGTATCATGGAGTCCTGATGGTACAAAGATCGTAACCTCAAGCAGCTATGTGACAAAAATTTGGAATGCAGCAACAGGCAGACAACTTATCACAATAAACGAGATTTCGCGAGATGTCTCTTGGAGCCCAGACGGTTCAAAAATTGTTACTGCGAGTGATGTGAATAGTGCAACAATTTGGGATGTCACCACAGGTGTATCTTTACATACCATGGTCGGACATACAGGACGTATCTATCATTTATCATGGAGCCCTGATGGTTCAAAAATTGTAACAGTTAGCGGAGATACTACAACGAAAATCTGGAATGCAACATCAGGTACACTTATATGTACGTTGCCTGAAATTACAGAAGTTGTTAATACTTGCTGGAGTCCGGACGGTAAGAAATTAGTTACCACAGGTTATCTTGTGAAATCAGGACCGGGTTCATGGACAGTAGATAATAAGCCCAAAATCTGGGATACAGATTCCGGAGTACAGCTTACTACTTTAGTCGGGCATCAGGATATTGTTAGACACGTTTCATGGAGCCAGGATGGCTTAAAAGTAGCGACTGCAAGTGGAGATAATACAACTAAAATTTGGAATCCAGCTACCGGAGTCCTGCTTCTCACGCTACTTGGCCATTCTAATCAGGTTACTCATGTGTCATGGAGTCCGGATTGTTCAAAACTATTAACCGGAAGTAATGATAATACTGCCAGAATCTGGGATGCTCTATCAGGAAACCTACTCTTTACGTTGGCTGGACATACAAATAGTGTTTGGTTTGGTTCATGGAGTCCGGACGGAGCAAGAGTAGCGACGGCAAGCGAGGATAACACAGCCAAAATCTGGTATATAGATTCTGCAACTATAGAATTGCAGCAAGATGAATCTGATGCCCACTTCAGCATTGTCGCCCCAATGCCGACAAGCAAAAATGTAGATATGTTACAATGCCTCGTCGGAAACGTGAAAGATTCTCTTATTACCGCGTTTATTTCCAATAATGGCACCTACCCGTTTCGTGTCGATTCAATACACATTACCGGCACTGATTCTTACCAATTTTCACTTGTTTCAGGTATTCCTCCCTTTACCGTCGCTGCAGTCCCTCATGCCCTCGAATTCCGTTTTCGTCCTACTTCTGTTGGGATTAAAACTGCGCAACTCTTGATTTATACGCAATCCGACACACTCACACAAACAATTGTAGGCGAAGGAATTGCACCAACTTTAGCAGTGGTCAATCAACTTTTAGACTTCGGAAAGGTATTCGTTGATTCCACAAAAGATACCCTTCAAGCTGTTACAATTAAGAACATCGGGCATGCTCCGTTAACTATTACTGCCACAAAGCACGCCGGACCAAATGATATTGATTTTACCACCCTCAAAGGTGGCGGAAATTTCATCCTCAATCCCGATAGCAGTGCCCGATTAGACCTCCGCTTCGCACCCAAAGATGCAGGCAGAACAAGTGGACGCTTGCTTTTTGAGTATAATGGAGTCGGAAGTCCCGCGACGGTCCAGTTGTTTGCTGAGGGGATTCGTCCCGACACAGCCCGCACTACCGTCGTCATCCAAGACATCACTGCTCAGGCAGGAGAAAAAGTACATCTTACACTCAAGCTTAACAAACAATCCGGCATGCAAGCCATAGGCGCACCTACTGACTGGTTCGCAAGGATTCACTACAACAATTCTATTCTATTTAATAAGTTGACAAATAATGTATGTGTGTCGGGTTTGGATGACAGTTGTGTACTCGAACTATCAGGCGTGTATAATCCTACAAGTGATGTGTTATCTTCCATACCGTGCGTAGTAACTCTTGGAAATACAGACAATTCCACCATCGTAATTGATACGTTTTATTGGAAAAACAACGCTATTACCACCGAAACACAAACCCAAAACGGGAACATCACCATCACCGGTATCTGCGATCAGGGCGGCGTGAGATTGTTCATTCCTGTGAAGAATTTTACGTCACTTTCCACACGCCCCAATCCGGCTCAGAATAATTCACTTCAAATTCAATACAGTCTCCGCGAACCGCTCACGGTGACCCTCGAAATGCTTGATATTACAGGACAAGTCGTACAAACTATCATAAATAATCAGTCCCAAGTTACAGGACAATATATACTACCCCACAATCTACGTCAGATCGGCAATGGTGTGTACGTGCTCCGGCTTAAAACAAACAAAGAAACTCTTTCTACGAGGGTGGATGTGGTGAAGTAAACAAATAATTGCCGTCCCATCAGGTGATGCATCTGATGGCAATTACTTTTTGAATAAACACTTGCTGGGAGAGCTATTTGCGGTGCGTTCTACCTGGTTGATGAGCAGGTGGAAATTACTGCCATGATTGGGAAAATAACTGAACAATTAGGATACTGAATTACATCATTTTACATTCGATTCCATTCTCTAATCACTTCAACTAAACGAGTTAACCTGTTTTTCAAATCCATTATATTCAAAGAATCAGGATCAATAAACTCACTAATCTCTGATGAATATAGAGTTTTGCTCGAATTATAAGTGACTATGTTCTTTTTGGTAGAATTGCGAATATTGTCTTCGAGCTTGGTATTCTTATCATTCACGAATTGTACGTTTGTACCATGCCTCCCTAAAAGCCAATTTGTAACTACTTCGTCAGAAAGATAGTTCTCAATTTCTCTTCCCTCTGTTATCCAGCAGTGATCGTCGCCAATCTCTAGATTAATCCGCCTTTTAGTATCATTCAGTTTCGGTGAAGTGATTTTACCATCTCGGTCAATGATAACAAAGGCGTTCCGATTAATTTTGAGCAATGGAATTACCTCTTTATTGAACGATTCACTATCAAATGAAAGATTCGCAAGCAATCGACCACCATAAAACATGATTGAATAGTGCAATCCTTCTTTTAAATCAGGGTCAAGTATTTCCAACCACTTATAGATATAATTTCTATCACTTGGACCTTCCACCCATATCACACCATTACATTGTAACAAATCACTAGCTTTTATCCCAAGGTCATGAAGTATGTGCTTTGTTTCTTTGGTAGATAATACCGTTGTCGTTTTAGATCGTACACCATCATTTTCGACATGGATGATTTGAGCATTTTCATTTGCACCAAAAATGTCGATAACAATATTTGAATGGGTGGTAATGAAGAAATAGGCAGAGTGTTTCTTTGAATATTCGATGATGTAATTGTATAATCTTCTTTGTAATGAAGGGTGGAGGTTGTTTTCTAATTCTTCGAATGCGAAGATGTAGGTGGCTTTGCTTTCTTCTTTATATTCAGGTCGAATAATTAAGTTTAAGAGTACAAGTAATACGGTTTTGATCCCGCTGCCCATTTTTGAGAGAGCAATCCTGTTTTTGTTCGCATCCTCAAAAAAAATCTCCCAATAATCATTGTCATTATTTTGAACTAAAATTCTGGTAAATATAATATCAGGATTGATTATTAGGTTTAGCTCCTCTAACAGCTTTTTCTCAATTAAGTTATGACGAATCAGACTTGTTCTGTTGATTAACTGTTGAATAGCGTTAGTTGCATTTACACCATTTGGTTGAAGAACAAATTTATCCTCAATGCTAGATTTTTCACGTACGATATCTCTTTCAGCGGCAATTTTGCAGAATAATTTATTAGTAAAAGATTTTGGTATCCTATTTTTTACAGAATCGATTATTTGTTGTGTATCTGGATATATATCAGAAGTAGATTTTGAGCTGATTTTCTTATCTCCTCCGCTGAAGATATATTTGAATATATTATTCTTGAAATCAATTCCATAGTCACTATAATCTCCTAGTAGCATGTTATCTCTGTTGGTTACAGATTCTTCTAATATTTTCGAGTGTTCTTTTTCAGAAATAGAATGAGTTACGATAACTTCTGGTAGATTTCCATTGATTCTGCCTGTATAGGCTATTGGACCGTCTCCATACTGTATGTATTCAACCAAATCAATCAATGTACTCTTCCCAGAATTGTTCTTACCAATAATCACATTCAGCGGCATAATCCGCTCAAATCCACCTCCTTCGTCATCGAAACATTTATAGTTCTTGACTACGATTTTATCTTCTATTATCATAAAGTACTTCCTTTCTTTATGGATAGGAAAAATGTTTTTTTAACACAAAGATACATGAATGTTTGGTATGTGATTCTAGTGCAACAGGTTATCTTCTTGTTCTATAGGCGTCTCACGCGTCCTACTCAGCATGACTGGGGCGAATGCAATTCGCCCCTACGGTTGTTTCATTGAATTGCACCAATACTATTACTTCACATCCCTCACTATCGCCCGAGCCACATTCTGTCCATCAAGAGCAGCAGACATGATCCCACCGGCATATCCTGCACCTTCACCGCAAGGATAGAATTTCTTCACCGTTGTGTGATCGAATGACTCGCGGTCACGGGGGATTTTGATTGGAGAACTCGTTCGCGACTCTGTCGCTACGGCGATTGCTTCACTCGTGAGATAACCCTTCATCTTGATATTAAACTCTTCGAATGCCTTGCGAAGTAAAGCGGCTATGCGCTTTGGTAGTAGTGAGTGCATGTCTGCGGAATATATACCCGGTATGTACGATGTAGCCGGAAGGGAAGACGACACTTTCCCGCGCACAAAATCAGTTAAACGCTGGGCAGGCGCTTGTTGCGAACCATTTCCCGCTTGAAATACGCGCTGTTCGACACTCTTCTGAAATTCTACACCCGCAAATACTCCATGATGTTTGAATTCCTCCAAATCACTCGGTTCGACCGCGACGACTACGCCTGAATTGGCAAAAGGGGAATCACGTCGTGACATTGACATGCCATTCACGACGATTTCTCCTGCTGCAGTAGCAGCGGGAACAATTAACCCACCCGGACACATACAGAACGAAAACACTCCACGATTCTCCACCTGACAAACAAGCTTGTAGCTTGCAGCAGGCAGGAATTCACTCCTCGGATTCTGATGATATTGAGCTTGATCGATAAACGCTTGCGGATGTTCGACCCTTACACCAAGAGCAAATGGTTTTGCCTCGATTGTAATCCCTTTATGATGAAGGAGTTCAAAGATGTCTCTTGCCGAATGCCCGGTAGCAAGAATCACCGCATCAGCGAAATACTCTTTCGTATGATGCACCACCACGCCGCGCATCGTCGATTCATGAAGGATGACGTCAGTGATATGAGAGTCAAAATGAATTTCCCCTCCGCGCTCGAGTATCGTTTGGCGGAGATTCTGCACGACGAGCGGCAGCTTATTCGAACCGATATGCGGATGCGCGTCGATGAGGATATCACTCTTGGCGCCGTGCTCAACGAGGATACGCAGCACATTATTAATATCACCACGCTTCGAAGAACTCGTGTAAAGCTTACCATCGGAGTACGTTCCTGCGCCACCTTCACCAAAACAGTAATTAGAATGTGGATTGACAATTCCGAATTGCTGAATCGCACGCAAGTCTTTCCGCCTAGACTGTACGTCCTTACCACGATCAAAGATGATAGGTTTGATACCATTATCGAGGAGTTCGAGTGCGGCGAAGTATCCGGCAGGACCGGCTCCAACAATTATCACTGTTTTCGCTGGTGGCAGGAGATTGACTTTTGGAATTGGTGACTCAGCCTTTTCGTCTGGAGGAATTTCGTTACCTCGGTAAATATTTATAAGAAGAACGACTTTCGGTGATTTACTCCTCGCATCGATTGACCGCTTGAGGATAACAGCAGCTGAAATATCTTCGATCGGAATACCAAGAAGGGCAGCTGCTGACTGACGGATTTGCTCATCGGTCTGTTCGTGAGGGAGTAGCTTGATTTCGAGTTGGATGGGCACGGGATTTAGAGTTTAAGAGTTAATGAATGAAATGATCGAATGAGAAGATTTGGAGGAATCCTTCCGATCGGTTGTAGCAATGGACTGGACTGAAATACTACCACCAACAAAATAAAAAGCGAACTGACCAGGCAGTTCGCTTTTAAATATACTTTGCACGTACTCCATCCCTGAAAGGGATGAACATCAATAGCCACTGATGAAATCGGTGGAGAAATGCAGCGTTCCCAAACAAACCCCAACGGGGTTTAATGACGGTATGGACGTGATTAAACCCCGTTGGGGTTTATAGGGCTTACGTGTCTATGTCCCCCGCATTCCATGCGGGGCTATTGAAATTGAAGCCCTTTGGGCTTCTCGAATGCACTGTTGTTATCCCGAACTCACATTTATTAATCGAAGACTTACACACCAAACAAATTCGCCTTAAGATAATCACGATTCATACGGGCGATATTGCGAACGCTGATGCCTTTGGGGCAGGCGGCTTCGCAGTCGTACGTGTTCGAACATGACCCAAAACCTTCGGTGTCCATTTGATCGACCATAGCGATAACGCGGCGGAAACGCTCCGGCTGACCTTGCGGTAAGTAACCGAGATGAGCGACCTTAGCGGATACAAACAAGCTCGCTGAACCGTTTTTACAAGCAGCAACACAAGCGCCGCAGCCAATGCAAGCTGCATTATCCATCGCGAGGTCGGCGTCAATTTTGGAGATTGGAATTGCATTCCCATCAGGTGCATTACCCGTCGAAGCACTGATAAATCCACCCTTTTGAATAATTCTATCAAATGAACTGCGATCGACGACAAGATCTTTAATCACCGGAAAGGCATTCGCTCTCCATGGTTCGATGGTAATTTCTTCTCCGTCATGGAATTTCCGCATGTGGAGTTGGCAAGTTGTCGTCGCTTTCTCAGGTCCGTGCGGAACGCCATTGATCATCAAGCTGCACGCTCCGCAAATTCCTTCGCGACAGTCATGGTCAAAAGCAACAGGTTCATCGCCTTTGACAATTAATTTTTCATTCAAAATGTCGAGCATTTCTAAAAACGACATATCCGGGCTCACATCGTCGAGCATATAATCGACTACTTTGCCTTCTGTTCCCGCATTTTGCTGGCGCCAAATTTTAAGATTAAGTTTCATTATTTATAACTCCTTGTAGCTAAATGAACATTGTCAAAGGTCAATTCTTCTTTATGACGGATCGGCTTCTTGCCGTAGCCATCATATTCCCATACAGCAGCATGACAGAATTTGGCATCATTGCGCAGCGCTTCGCCGTCTTCGGTCTGATATTCTGAACGGAAATGACCGCCGCACGACTCTTCACGTTCTAACGCGTCATAACACATAAGTTCAGCAAATTCAAGGAAATCAGCCACTCGTCCCGCATGCTCAAGCGATTGATTGAGTTCTTCTCCACTACCGGAGACACGAACATTTTTCCAGAATTCTTCACGCAGCTCAGGAATTCGTTGCAACGCTTCTTTCAAGCTTTTTTCGGTCCGTGCCATACCGCATTTATCCCACATGAGCAGGCCGAGTTCGCGGTGGAAGGAATTCGTCGAGCGCTTACCATTAATCGAGAGGAAACGTTTGGTTTGATTGGTGACTTCCTCTTCAACCTTTTTAAATTCAGGATGTTCGGTTGTCACTTTATCGAGTTTATTACTTGCGAGATAATGTCCGAGTGTGTAAGGAATGACGAAATATCCATCGGCAAGACCTTGCATGAGTGCGCTTGCACCAAGACGATTCGCGCCGTGATCGGAGAAATTCGCTTCGCCCAACACATGCAATCCCGGTATGGTGCTCATCAGGTTGTAATCTACCCACAAGCCGCCCATTGTATAGTGTGGAGCAGGATAAATTCTCATCGGCGTTTTGTAAGGATTCTCACCCGTGATACGTTCGTACATTTCAAACAGATTGCCGTAGCGTTCGGCGATGGTTGCTTCACTCAGGCGATGAATGGAATCTGCAAAGTCGAGATACACACCAAAACCGCTATGCCCTACGCCACGACCTTCGTCGCAAGCTTCTTTAGCAGCGCGACTTGCGATATCACGAGGCGAGAGATTACCAAAACTCGGATATTTTCTCTCTAAGTAATAATCACGTTCGCTTTCCGGAATGTCTTGCGCTGCACGTTTATCACCTTTGCTTTTCGGTACCCAAATGCGTCCGTCATTTCTCAGTGACTCTGACATAAGGGTTAATTTTGACTGATGGTCTCCGCTCACAGGAATACATGTCGGGTGAATCTGTGTATAGCAGGGATTAGCAAGCCCGGCGCCTTTCTTATGAGCGCGGTAAATTGACGTCACATTACACGCTTTGGCATTGGTTGAAAGATAGAAAACATTGGCGTATCCACCTGTTGCGAGAATGACTGCATCGGCAGCGAAGGATTCGATTTTACCGGATACCAAATCACGAGTTACAATCCCGCGCGCTTGACCATCAACAATCACCAAGTCGAGCATTTCTTTGCGGTTGTGCATGTTCACCGTGCCGGCTCCTATTTGACGGGAGAGAGCAGAATATGCGCCGAGAAGCAATTGCTGACCTGTTTGTCCCTTGGCATAAAACGTTCGCGACACCTGCGCGCCGCCGAAGGAACGATTACCTAAATATCCACCGTATTCGCGGGCGAAGGGAACGCCTTGCGCTACACATTGATCGATAATATTCACACTCACTTGAGCGAGTCGATAGACATTTGCTTCACGGGCGCGGAAGTCGCCGCCTTTGACGGTGTCATAGAACAAACGCCAAATACTGTCACCATCATTTTGATAATTTTTTGCTGCATTAATTCCACCTTGAGCAGCAATCGAGTGCGCGCGGCGTGGGGAATCATGAAAGGTAAAGCATTCGACTTTATAGCCGAGTTCGGCAAGGGACGCCGCTGCTGCGCCGCCTGCGAGACCTGTACCCACGACAATCACCGTATATTTCCGTTTGTTAGCCGGATTGACGAGCTTCATTTCGGCACGATGCTTATCCCATTTTTCTGTTATTGCTCCCGCCGGTATTTTCGAATCAAGATTCAACATTATTTCGCTCCTTCGATTAGTTTAAGTGCGCCGGCCATAATTGCCGCAGGTATTGAGAGATACCCTACAAGTATCAGGGCAGCAAGCGCTGCTGAAGCTTTTTTAATCATCGCATTGTATTTTACATTGTTTATACCGAGAGTTTGGAATGCGCTCGGCACGGCATGGCTGATATGCAGACACACGAAAGTCATTGCCAGTACATAAGTTATAGTTATAAATGGATTTCGAAAGCCGTATATAACCATGGTATAGACATCATGGACCACCCGGCCGTCATGAAGAGTATATTCACCGTGGAAAAATTGCGGCTGAACTATTCCAAGTGTATAGTGGAGAAGGTGATAGGTGACAAAGGTAAGTATGGTTAAGCCCGAGAAGAACATCGACCGAGAGGCGAGTGTCGATTGGAGGGATTTTTTCTTTTCGTAATTAATAGGGCGGGCTGAACGGTTCTTGTCGGCGAGAAAAATCGACGAAATCACATGAAGTACTAATACTACTATCAAGCCACCGCGCATTATCCAAAGTAGAGGTCCCAAATCTCGCAACCCTTGCCCGTACGCGTTTATCTTTTCCGGACCTCCAAACATCAGCAAATTCCCTGTTAAGTGGGCTATCAAGAACCCCACAATTGCTGCTCCGGATACCGCCATTACGATTTTACTTAAGATCGTAGAACGTAAAAATTTCAGCATGAATTTTCCCCTATTTATGAAACATACGCATAATTGTATCGCGCAAATTACGAAAACCTGCAAAGGTAATCAAACTTCGAGACTCTTTAGTTTGACTTTGGCTGCATTCTTAATCTCGCTTGAAGTTACGAGTCATCGTTGAGAAAAATCATGCTAACTATTTAATAAATCAACACGTAATGTTGTGAATTTGGCGTGCTGACTGTTGAATGATTGGGACTGCTACCTCGATTTGCCGGAGTGGTACGATCTATTGGGTATAAGTTGAAACTTGAACAACTTCTCAATTTTCAATAATTAATTTATTACTCCGATGAGTGATTTACATAATAGGAAAAACAAAATAGAACTTTAACAAAAAATAGCCCAAATGTTTGCACACATTTGGGCTGTTCTAGATATCGATTGATTGTATTTTCTAATAATCAAGTCCACATACGTACCATGTTGTATCGCCATTACTTACAAGATTAATCCATAACAGATTATTGCTACTGAGAGCAGTAAATGTATTGGTTGATCCTCCGGCAATCTGCGATCCGAACATAGTATCTGCTCCACTCGTCACTACTCTCAACGTATTCGTAGCGAAGGTAGAACCTGAAATATTTATTTTCTTACCCACACCTGCTGCAGCTGCACTTGGTAGAGTAAAAACCGTCGAACCGGCATTCGTATTTACAACCATTAAATCGTTCGTTACATCTCCTGCCGTTATCTCATAATCAGCTGATTTCGTTAAAAATGTTGGGGTATAGACATTCGATGGTGCTGTCCAAACAGGCACACCACTATTTACGGAGAGAATTTCACCGTTATTTCCTATAGGGTGCCGAATATAATCTGTTCCGTTGTGGTACATAATGTCCCCGGCTGCATCTGAACCTAAAGCTATTTTAGTCCCATCGACTCCGTTGTCGGCAATTTTCGATGTTATGACATTCCCGTCTGCTATTTTAAGAGCTACTACTGCTCCATTTTGAAGGTCATTTGTCTGCACTTGACCATCTGCAATTTTGGATGTTGTTATTGCATTCGGACCGATTTTATTCGTCGATACTGCATTCGTAGTTAAATCATTTTCAACTATACTATTCGTAAGATTCAATTTAGCATAAGCAATTGCAGCTGTAGGATTTATATCTGCATCGACTATTGTACTGTCGTCAATTTTGAGAGTAGTGACAGCATCATTTCCCAAAACAGGTGTCGTCACCGAACCTAAAGACAAGTCACTTGTAAGAATACTTTGCAGCAAATTCAATTTAGAATAAGCGATATCTGCATCCGGAGCAATATCTTCATCGAGAATAGCAGAATTTTCAATTTTAACAGATGTGACGGCATCATCTTCCAACACAACGGTAGAAACAGACGCCGTTGTAAGGTCGCTACCGACAATGCTATTGGTTAGTTCCAATTTTGAATAAGCAATAGCAGCAATTGGACTTATATCAGCGTTGATAATAGTACTGTCATCAATTTTGAGTGTCGTGACAGCATCATTTCCCAAAACAGGTGTCGTCACAGAACCTAAGGACATATCATTTTCAAGAATACTTTGGGTCAAATTCAATTTTGTATAGGCGATACTTGCATCCGCGTCAATATCTTCATCGAGAATGGTAGCATTTTCAATTTTAACTGTCGTAACAGCATCATCTTCCAACTCGATGGTCGTAATCGAACCTGCAGTAATATCGGCTGTTATAATACTATTGGTAAGATTTAATTTGGAATAAGCAATTGCGGCTGTTGGACTTATATCGGCGTTGACGATTGTACTGTCATCAATTTTGAGTGTAGTGACAGCATCATTTGCAATTTCTACTGTACCGACCGCACTGTTCACGATTTGTGCATTACTGATTGTTCCTGAAATATCTCCACCTACCGTTGCATTCTGAATTTCAGCTGCGAAAGCAGCTTCAGCCGCTTGCGCTCGCGCAATTTCAGCATTGAGATTAATAGTGAGTGTGTCTTCTTCAGCTTCCGCACGATTTTGTTCGTTATTCACGGCAGTTGTTAAAGCCGCTTCAGCAGCTTGGGCTCTTGCAATTTCAGCATTGAGATTAATAGTGAGTGTGTCTTCTTCAGCTTCCGCACGATTTTGTTCGTTATTCACGGCAGTTGTTAAAGCCGCTTCAGCAGCTTGGGCTCTTGCAATTTCAGCATTGAGATTAATAGTGAGTGTGTCTTCTTCAGCTTCCGCACGATTTTGTTCGTTATTCACGGCAGTAGTTAAAGCAGCTTCAGCAGCTTGCGCTCGCGCAATTTCAGCATTGAGATTAACGGTTAGTGTATCTTCTGCTGCTTGCGCTCGCGCAATTTCAGCATTGAGATTAAAAGTCAGTGTGTCTTCCGCCGCTTGTGCTCGTCCAATTTCGGCTATGAGATTACCGGTCAATGTGTCTTCGGTTGCTTGCGCACCTGACTCCAACGTATCTAATTCTGCTCTAAAAGCAGCTTCAGCCGCTTGCGCTCGAGCAATTTCAGCGTTGAGATTAACGGTTAGTGTATCTTCTGCTGCTTGCGCTCGTGCAATTTCAGCATTGAGATTAATAGTCAGTGTGTCTTCCGCCGCTTGTGCTCGTCCAATTTCGGCTATGAGATTACCGGTCAATGTGTCTTCGGTTGCTTGCGCGCCTGACTCCAATGTATCCAGTTCTGCTCTAAAAGCAGCTTCAGCCGCTTGCGCTCGAGCGATTTCAGCATTGAGCTGTGCAGATAGTGAGTCATCCGTTTCTTGAGATCGAACAATTTCGACGTTGAAAATATCGAGTAGCGAGTCTTCAGCAGCTTGCGCTCTCCCTATTTCGAAAATGAGATTACCCCGTAACGAATCTTCAACGGTTTGTGCACGGACAGCTTCAATAATGAGATTCACGACTATTGAGTCTTCTGCGGCTTGTGCGCGCAATTGTTCTTCATACAGTGCTAATACTGCTGCTTCTTCTGCGGCTTGTGCACGTAATTGTTCTTCATACAGTGCTAATACTGCTGCTTCTTCTGCGGCTTGTGCACGTAATTGTTCTTCGTATAAAGCAAGAACTACTGCTTCTTCCGCCGCTTGGGCTCGTAATTGCTCTTCGTATAAAGCCAGTACAGCTTCTTCTTCAGCCGCTTGGGCACGTAATTGTTCTTCGTATAAGGCAAGGACAGCTTCTTCCTCAGCCGCTTGCGCTCTTAATTGTTCTTCGTATAAAGCTAACGCAATTTCTTCTTCAGCTGCTTGCGCTCGTGCAATCTCAGCATCAAGTGCAGCAACGCTTAATCCACCCGAATCTTCCCATGTCAGTACTCCGCTTCCATTTGTGGTCAAAGCTTGACCTGCCACTCCTCCATCCGGTGGTAAAATTAAACAGTAATCAGCGGATAAAGAATTCGGTGCCTTAATCGACACATTTTTTGCTGTCGTCGAAGGGTACGCTCCGGCAGCATCAAGATTATTACTAAATAATTTTAGAGCTCGAGTAGTACCATCATTGGACGCGAGCCATAGGTCAGTATTACCAAAAACTACCACTGATGGTGTGCTGATTACCATCGAACGAGAACCTGTATTTGCTAAAAAACCTAATGATTTATCTGCTCCTGAATTTAGCGTAAGTCCTTGTCCGCCAAGAATTACTGAGTAATCTCCGGATGCTGTGTTATCATATCCGCCTAAAATACTCGAATAGTTGCCATTCCCGTAGTTTGAGTATCCACCGACAATTGCCGAGTAGCTGGAGGTAAGTGTATTATCTTTTCCACTTCCGATAAATGCATACGTTCCGCCAGAAGTGATCGTATTTGTATTTCCACCGGAAATAGCACCATTTGACGCCTGTACTTTGTTGGTAAAGCCACCACCGACAGAAGCGTATTGAGCCGATACGGTGTTAGATTTTCCTGCGACAATTGAATTGTAATAATTTGTACCGGTAGCTGTATTTAAGTCTCCTCCTCCGATGAAATTCGGCGCAGTAAAGGTATTGGCGAGAATACTCTCACCTTTTAGATCTAAGCGAAGAGCAGGGGAGAGCTTGTCTATCGTGATGCTGCCATCAGCTATTTTCCGTGATGTAATTGCTCCATCGACTACTGATTCTGCAATAAAAGAATAGGGAACGGAGGCGAGGGGAATTCGAGCAATTTCACTATTACCATCATAGCTG
Organism: Ignavibacteria bacterium; assembly: GCA_016720145.1. GTDB lineage: Bacteria > Bacteroidota > Ignavibacteria > Kapaibacteriales > UBA961 > JADJXV01. The sequence goes on from JADJXV010000010.1 coordinate 33,739, forward strand.
ATACCTACAAAGTACTGTTTGTCGAATTCAAGTGAAGGCGGGAATGGTGTTTTTGATCCGAGAGATATATTAAAATATCCATCAAAAACGGGCATGGTAAACTCATCCTGAAAAAGTAAAGTACCGTCAAATAATTTATCGTAGAGTCGCAAGGTAATGGTATGAATTCCATTGTGAACATGCCGTGAAGTGCTGTCGGTCAATATTCCCTGAACCGTGAAGTTACGAGGAACCTGAGCTTGGATTTGATGAGCTAACATGACAGTAACAACAAAAAAACAAAGTACGTAAAACGTAGTTTTCATAATTACCTCAATCGAAATGTGGAAGATATAATCTTATCAGTAAGTTAATGTAGAAGCAGAATTTGATATTCGAAGGAATGGAAGGCAGGCAAAAGTAAGTATAAAATATAACAAATACAAGTACATAGCAGTATATTTTCTCATTAAGATCTTAGAGTTTTACTATCCTTTTTCGTCAAGCCCTACAACTGACGTCAATTACTTGCCGAATAAAGACTTGCTGAGGATGAGCCGAATAGACGTTTCATAGGCAAGTGTTGACGGTCTGTTGGAAAGCAACCGACCGACGGAAACCTACGTAGAGACGCAATATTTTGCGTCTCTACTGTGGATAGCAACGGAAAATACCTATCCACAGTACGGCTGCGCAGGACGTTTCATAGGCAAGTGTTGACGGTCTGCTGGAAACCAACCGACCGACGGAAACCTGCGTAGATAAGCAATTTTTTGCGTCTCTACTGTGATAGCAACGGAAAATACCTATCCACAGTACGGCTGCGCAGGACGTTTCATAGGCAAGTGTTGACGGTCTGCTGGAAACCAACCGACCGGACGGAAATCTACATAGAGATGCAAAATATTGTGTCCGAAGAGACGCAAAATATTGCGTCTCTACACTGTGCGTTTCAGCCGCAACGAATTACTTATCACACTCACGGAACTCATCGCCATCGCCGCTGCTGCAATCATTGGATTGAGATATCCAAATGCCGCGAGAGGTATTCCGATGCTATTAAAAATAAACGCCCAAAAGAGATTTTGACGGATGGTACGCATCGTGTGTTGCGAGAGAAGAATTGCTCTTGCTACATCGCGGATATCATTTTTCATGAGGGTGATGTCGGCTGTTTCGATGGCTGCATCCGAACCGCTTCGCATCGCAATTCCTACATCCGCTTGCGCGAGCGCAGGCGTATCATTGATACCGTCACCAATCATCGCTACGGATATTCCTCCTGTCTGTAACTGCTGTATTTTCGATGCTTTATCCCCGGGCAATACTTCCGCAATTACTGTCGTAATTCCTACCTGAAGGGCAATTGCTTCCGCCGTCGCATGCTTGTCTCCGGTGAGCATTATTGTTTCAATTCCAAGCGCTTGAAGTTTTGCAATTCCATCGCGTGCAGTGGGGGAAATCGTGTCACCAATTCCAAAGATACCCTTGACCTCAGAATTAACGGCAACAAAGACAGGAGTGAGTCCAACACGTGAATACTTTTCAGAAAGTTCGGAGAAATTTCCAAGAGTGACTGAACGTTCATTCATCGCTGAAGTATTCCCAATTACAATTTCATTCGTTCCAAATTTCCCCTGTACTCCCATACCCGTCAGCGAGAGAAAACTCCCTTTTTCAAACGGCTGAGGTTGCTTGGCAATGTTCAAAAAATCAAAGACTTGCGGTGGTGCTGAATGTTCGGAATATTCCACAATCGCCCGGGCGAGTGGATGTTCGGACTTGTTCTCTAATTCTGCGCAGTACGTCAGAAGTTCGCTCTCATCAGCACTCGGATCGCATTTCCATTCCTGCACTTTTGGTTTGCCGAGAGTAATTGTTCCCGTTTTGTCGAAGACGACAGTACGAATCTTCTCCGCACGCTCAAGACTATCAGCATTTTTGATGAGAATTCCACGTTCTGCACCGATACCCGAACCCACGATAATCGCCGTTGGAGTGGCGAGTCCGAGAGCGCACGGACAGGCGATAATAAGCACGGCGATGGCGTGCATGAGAGCGGTTGGGAATTCAACACTCAAGCCAAAATAGGAGATTGCAAACGTAAGAATTGCAATCGCAATTACCGTAGGAGCAAAGATATACGCAATTTTATCGGCGAGGAGTTGGATGGGAGGTTTTGATCCTTGTGCAGATTCGACAAGCTTTGCAATACGCGCAAGAACGGTATGCGTTCCAATAGCAGTCGCCCGAAATTCTATACTTCCCGTTGTATTCAGTGTGCCGCCATAGACATTGTCGTTCACACTTTTTTCGACCGGAATACTCTCGCCCGTGAGCATCGATTCGTTGACCGCTGTCGCACCGCTCATGATTTCTCCATCGGTCGGGATGATTTCTCCCGGACGAACAATGATGATGTCATTGATCTGAATAGATGCGGCGGGTGTTTCGGTTAGAACGCCATTTTTCATCACATTCGCTGTCTTGGGCTGGAGGTTAAGCAAGTGCCTGAGCGCCGAAGTGGTTTTGTTTTTTGCCCGCGCCTCGAGGTATCGTCCCACCAAAATCAACGTAATAATCGTGCCCGTTGTATCAAAATACAAATGGTCGTGAATGTGCGTAATTCCAAGCAAAGAAGGGAAATACAGTGCTGTCGTGCTGTAAGCGTACGCCGCACCAGTCCCTACGGCAACAAGTGTATTCATATCCGCCGAAAAGTGCAGAAGACCTTTCCACGCGGCGATAAAAAAACGTTTTCCCGAGTAGAAGAGGAGAATCGATGTAGCGATAAACAATCCATGATACACCATAGACACAACGGAAGAAGGCAATTCCATGAACCAATCAGTCATCGTCATCATGCTTACCACCATCACCGGCACGGCGAGAATTGTAGCAATTCGGAGTTCATTTTGAAGTTTCTTAAAATGTACGTTTTTATGGTCTTCGGCGGTGACCGATGCAGATTGTCCTAGCGGATCCACTTTCGGGAGAAGTAACGTATATCCTGCTGCATCAACCAATTCCGCGGCATGTGCCAAGCTGATACGCTCTGGATTGAAGGTGAGATTGACTTTCTCTGTCGCAAGATTCACAAGTGCCGACTCGACGCCATCGGCTTTCATCAGTACTTTCTCGACTCGGGCGACGCAACTTGCACACGTCATGCCTTCGACCGGGAGGATAATTGTTTGAGGAGATGTGGACATAACAGTAATAAATTGTCAATATCAAACGAATAAAAGAGTTATGAGATTGGTATAGTTATCAGAGCGTAGGGGCGAATTGCATTCGCCCAACATCTAGCACGACCAGGGCGAATGCGATTCGCCCCTACGACCATTTCATTTAAAAAGCAACGTGCTTAATTACCATCACCACAAATTCACATTAAAATGCAACCCACAATTCTCCGTTCGGCTTGCCGCCCCCGAAGCAATCAACAGCGCGGTCTGCGTCATATTACGCACTTCGATCAGTTCAAGAGTAAGTTCATTGTGCCGGTACAAATACTCAATTTCATCAGCCATTGCGAGCAGGCGATTCTGTGCAAATTCCAATTCCTGCGTATGCCGCACAATCCCAACATTTTTCCACATTACTTCCTGAATTTCCTGTTTCAGTAAGTGCACAATCGACGTCGTTAACGCACCTTTTTGGGTAGAAAAATTCGATTCATGGAGAACAATTCCTGAAGTAACTTCCGGTAAATGAATCACATCCTGCGCCGCTGCTTTTGCGAAAACGACCGCTTCGAGCAGGGAATTACTCGCAAGCCGATTCGCACCATGAACTCCTGTGCAGGCCACTTCACCACATGCATAAAGGCGCTTGATACTCGTTCGTGCGTGAAGGTCGGTGACAATTCCACCACATTCATAATGCGCTGCCGGCACGACGGGGATCATTTCTTTCGAAATATCAATTCCCCAACGCAGACATTCCTCAAAAATAGTAGGGAAGTGCGCTCGCAACGTGTCTTCATCATGCGCGGTACAATCCAAAAACATAGAAGTATCGCCGGATAATCGCATCTCACGAACAATGGCACGGGCGACGATATCGCGTGGGGCGAGTGAACCAAGGGGATGATACTCCTCCATAAACGTCGAACCGTCCCGTCGCTTAAGTTCGCAGCCAAACCCTCTCACCGCTTCGCTAATAAGAAACGAATGTGCGTTCGGATGATAGAGCGATGTCGGGTGAAACTGCACAAATTCCATATTCTTCAACTCAGCACCAGCGCGCGCGGCGATCGCATAGCCGTCACCGGTTGCAATTGATGGATTCGTGGTGTGCGCATAAACCTGACCGCATCCTCCGGTCGCGAGCATTGTCGCCTTGGCAGTTACGGAAAGTAAACGGTGTTCGTGGGGGATAAATGCGGTAATTCCTGTGCATTCAACGCCTGACGTGAAGCTTAGGTCGAGAGCAATTGCATGTTCAATCGTGGTAATCAATGGATGCGAGGACACTGCATCCGTGAGCGCTCGCTCGATTTCACGTCCGGTCAGGTCTTTCGCATGCACGATTCGATGACGACTGTGTCCGCCTTCGCGACCTACTTCAAGAGCTTTGTCATGTGTTTTGGAGAAATTCGTGCCCTGTTCGATGAGCCATGCAATCGCCTCCGGCGCTTGATGAACGATACATTCGACCGCTGATTTATCGCAAAGCCCTGCACCAGCTACCAACGTATCCTTAACATGTAAGTCAAAACTATCATTATCTGTTACCACAGCAGCAATCCCGCCTTGAGCGTAATTCGTATTCGACTCCCGCGTTTCATTCTTCGTGAGAATCACCACCTTCATTCCAAGACGTGCCGATTCAAGCGCGAAGGTGAGACCGGCAATTCCGCTGCCGATGACGACGATGTCTGTTTTAATCCAATCGTTCATTGTTTCTTCCAATCTTCAGTTTTACTAAATCGATAAATTCAGCGTATCATCCTCAGTTAAACTCCATCATTCGCTCTATCGGCAGAAGCGCGCGGGAACGTATATCTTCCGGAACATCAATGACATACTTCGCTTCCAAGGACGTTCCAATCGACCGCAGCGCATCGCGTGTATTTTCAAGGGTAATGCGTTTCATGTGCGGACATTGTATGCACGGCGTGACGAATGACTTCTCGGGGTAGAGTCCTTGCAGCGTCGCGCCGAGGTCGCATTCTGAACCCAATATAAACTCCTTCATCGGGCTTTCTCCGACATAGCGGATAATATCCGAGGTGCTGCCGACGATTCCGGGTGAGTTCGCAAGTGCTTGCAGAACAGCGTCATCCGGCACTTCCCAATGCACGAGCACGGCGGCGTTTGGGTTCATTGCCTGCATGCCGGCGATTCGCCCGGGTGTGAACTGTTCGTGTACTTCACATGCTCCTTCCCAGAGGATCATCTTTTTGCCGGTTTTCTCGGTAATCACGCGTTGCAGATTGCGCCCCATGAATTTATCGGGAAGAAATATAAGCGTGTCACTCTCGAATGACTCGGCAATTGCAAGCGCGTTCCGAGACGTGCAGCAGATATCACATTCTGCCTTCGTTTCGGCGTACGTGTTGACGTAAGCAATCACCGGAACGCCGGGATACTGTGCTTTGAGGGCAACGACATCAGCACCCGTGATACTTGACGCAAGCGAACATCCGGCATCATGATTCGGCAGAAGAACTTTCTTATCGGGATTGAGAATAAAGGCCGTTTCAGCCATAAATTTCACACCGCAGAAGATAATATAGTCCGATTCCACATCCATTGCTGCACGGCTGAGCCCAAGCGAATCGCCGACGAAGTCCGCAATGCCACCATGTTCGGACGTGATTTGGAGTTCGGCAGGCATGTAGTAATGCGACAGCACTACCGCATTATGCTTCTTTTTCAGTGCGCGAATCTCTTCGACAAGTCCGAGTAAATCCTGCGAAGTATATTCAACGGCGCATCCGGTCTGCATCGAAGAGTAGCGGTCGAGTAAAACGGTATCTGATTGTTCGGTAGTCATGAGTAATTCCATGGTAAATTTTTGGTTTGATGTCACACAATACGAGAAATGTTCAATTGGAACGGTGCAGTGAATGAACGTTCACTCACTGCATCCATTCTCCAATAAATACTCACCGCCATCAATTACAACTGACGAAAGCGCGCTTGAAAGAAGCGTAAGTACTTTGGCTCGTAAATCATCTCAAGTCCGCGGATTTCATCACGACGTTCGAACACATCAAGAACTGATTCAGCGGTTACATCCATGTGCGCTTGTGTATAAACGCGGCGGGGTATTGTCAGGCGAACAAGTTCGAGTTTTGGGTAATGATGGTTGCCCGTTTTGGCGTCTCGACCGGCGGAAACGATGCCACGTTCCATTGAGCGAACCCCGGAATTCATATAGAGTTCAGCAGCAAGAGTTTGAGCAGGGAATTGATCTTGCGTGAGGTGCGGAAGGAAGGTTTTAGCATTAAGATACACTGCATGTCCACCGACAGGAAGCACAATCGGCACGCCCCACGAAGTCAATAAATCACCGAGATATTCCACCTGACCGACGCGAGCGCGGATGTGGTCGTCCTGCACTGCTTCTTCGATGCCGCGAGCCATTGCTTCCATATCGCGACCGGCGAGACCGCCGTAGGTGTGCATACCTTCATAGACGACGACAAGATTGCGGGCTTCTTCATAGATTGTGTCGTCATTGATAGCGAGGAATCCACCGATATTCACGAGTAAGTCCTTTTTACCACTCATAGTACAGCCATCGGTATAGCTGCAGAATTCCTTTAAAATGTCTGCAACAGGTGTAGTCGAATACCCCTCTTCACGCTGTTGAATAAAGTATGCATTCTCCACTGCGCGCGTCGCATCAAGCATGATCTTGATACCGTGCTTTTGGCAAAGAGCGTGGACTTCGCGCATATTTTGCATCGAAATCGGTTGTCCGCCTGCCATATTCACCGTGGCGGCGACGCTCACATACGGAATTTTATCTGCGCCTACTCGAGTGATAAGATCATCGAGCTTCCGGATATCGACATTACCTTTGAATGGGTCGAGATTATTAGGGTCATGCGCTTCATCGACGATGATATCGACAAAGGTGCCACCGGCGAGTTCTTGATGAAGACGAGTGGTGGTAAAGTACATGTTCCCAGGCACATAATCGCCCGGTTTGATACAGATGCGAGAAAGGAAATGTTCGGCTCCTCGCCCTTGGTGTGTGGGGATAATATGCTTATATCCATAATACTTCTGGATATTCGCTTCGAGATTGTAGAAATTCTGCGAACCCGAATACGATTCGTCTCCCATCATCATTCCCGCCCATTGATAATCGCTCATTGCGCTTGTACCGCTGTCGGTGAGGAGGTCGATATAGACGTCTTCGGAGTGGAGGAGGAAGGTATTGTATCCGGCATCTTGCATCGCTTTTGTGCGCTGTTCTTGCGTTGTCATTTTGAGGCGTTCAACCATCTTAATTTTGTATGGTTCTGCCCAGCTTCTACGTACCGGTCTTGTATGTGTCATTATTCCATCCTTTCTAAGTTTTTAAAATACTATATAGTCTCTATAATTTTCACGTTGTAATTTTAATGCTCCACATATAAAATTCTACATTTGGACTAACGTATCGAATAACGAGGCAAGCTTACCGGTTAATTGTTTTCGGTTGTATTGTTCGATCACAAACCTATCAGCCCCCTGCAACTCCTTCCGTAGAAATTTTCCGAATAAATGTTCGATCGCTCGTTCAATTTCATGAACATCATCAGGTGGACAGCATATACCATTTGCTTCGTAGATGACATCACTGATTGTACCTAGGGGCAGGCAACCAAGAATTTTTTTTCCTGTTCCGATATATTCAAAAATTTTACCGGGCGTACTTTCATCATCTTTCATCATTAGCCACAAAACATCTGAATCTAATAGGAATTGTACACAATCTGCATGATTGAGATATCCATGAACGGTGACTGCATCTTCGAGACCTAAACGTTTGATTATTTCTAAGTGTTCATCTCGAAATGCACCAAGAAAATGTGCTTCGACTCTTCCACGAAGGGTTTCATGCTGTTTAAAAAAAAGACTCAATGCTTCTAAGAAATACTCAGGTGTACGATTCTCATAAAATAAGCCGGAATAGGTCATTCGCATTACTCCGTCTTTTCGCTCGGGAGGTAGGGTGGACATATCTTCCGGGTCAAATCCTTGAGGTATCAATGTGACTTTACTTTCGTTGAGAAAATTATACCGGTCGATTAACTTCAATCGAATATTTTCGGAAGCGGTAATCACTGCGCTCGAAGCATGCAATACATTGGTTTCAATGAGATGTGGCGATTTTTTATGAAAATTGGTTGGGAAAGTTTTGAAAGGGATAATCCACCCACAAATCCCTATAATCGAGCACGAGAGGGATATTGAATTTCTTTAAAGTCAGCACCTATCAAAAACGCAGTTTGTGGTGGGGCTGTAGCATAAATCACATCAAATTTTTCTGTTGAAAGGAGTGCGATTGCTGCTTTGAGGGTTGATTTTTTCCATCCTATTTTGCTATCAGGAATTAAAATAAAGTCGGAAATACGACTGAGTAATTTCCGAATTTTTTCGTGAGGTATGGCAATTGTGCCTTTGTTTTTGATGATAGAATTTGCATCCATTGAGTGAGTACGGATAATACGAATTCCTGGGTCGAGTTCGGCAAGTAAGGTGTCATCTTTGGCGTAATAGCCTGATTCGCCAACGGTAATGACGGTCGGCTCCCAACCAAAAAGAGGTAAGTATTTTACAAATTTAAGCGTACGCTGTACACCACTTAGACCAAGAGGAGGGAAATAGTAGGCTAAGACGAGTACTTTTTTCATGGGTTCTACCGGAAGAATTGGCGTGCAAATTACGGAATTTTGGTGAATTTGGTGGGTGTTCCTCCATTGATGTACCGGATAAAATGATTCGAATAATAGCAACAAATCATCCTAATATAGTAGAATAAAACAGTCTAATTTACTTGATGAAGAACTGTTTTGCCGTCTTTACTTCGCCGTCTATACTTAGACTCAGCATATACATTCCACTTGGAATATTCAGCTTTTTCACATTGATTTTTTCAACATACTTTCCGTAACTTCTGGATTCATTGCTGATAATACTAGATACGATATTTCCATGTACATCATAGACTTTGAGATTTACCGTTGCTTGAGAGCGGAGCTTGAAGGATACAAAGACAAATTCATCGCTTGGGTTGGGGTAATTTTCAAAACTGAACGACTCCGGAAACTCAGATAGCGGTACAGAAGATGTGATATAGTCGTTGTGATGACGCAAGTCTGTCCAAATACTCATAGCACCAAAATGAAGACGTGTCCATATCGGTCGGACGATGCCATCATGCGCAGTGATACCGGTATAATCCCCAAAAAATACATCAGGATTAGGTACAAAAGGAGATTGACTTACTTTCCTATTTGCCCAAGTGTTGCCACCATCGATAGATATTGCAAGATAAACATCGGTAGAGTCACCGGAATAATTTCTGCGATCATAAAAGAGGCAATAGAGATGCCCGGTCGTTTGATCAATTGTCATACTTGTAAAGAATTGATGACGATTAGAGGCATCGTCATTTACTTTGATTGGAGCAGACCAAGTATCTCCGTGATCGGTGGATTTAATTATCCATATATCAGTGTTTTCGACACCATTACGTTGGTCTGACCAATTAATGTAGATTGTTCCACGATATGGACTTTGGCTCACATCGCACACAGTAAACGGGAGTCCGTTGGCCCGTTGAATTCCGGGTATATCGTAATACCAGCCATCGGGAAATGGGTCCACTATTTTTTCTTGAGGTAGCCAAGATTGTCCTTGATCGAGAGATTTGTTGAAAACCAGTCCGAGTGGTCCTGCCCAGCTGACGTAAAGCTCACCATTTGGACCGCAGGCGGGAGTCGCGCCTTCGACCGTATTATCATTATCGATACAGTCTCCGGCAATTGAATTCAACCGTAATGGATTCGACCATGATTCGCCACCATCGGTGGACTTTGAAAAGAGAATTGTACTACTGTCTGCTGTGGATTTACTTCCGTATTTATCGAATTGTGTCCAGGTAAGATAGAGATTATTATTCCTGATGTCAATTGCACAGCTCTCTTTATCTTGAGCTTTTGTGCCATTTCGACCCATAAAAGTACCATCATTCCACGATGAACCATTATCTGTAGTTTTTTGGCAGACGATTCTATCTATCCAAATACCTTTTGGTGGGTTAGAGAGATGGAAGAAGTAAAAGCTCCCGGTCGTATCGACAGCTATTATTGGATCTCCCCATACACCATAGCTTGATGTGAGTTTTTTACTCGTCCACGTGCGGCCTGTATCGGTACTGATATGATAATTATCAATATTAGAACCTGCGATAATAGTTCCGGGATGTTTGGGGCTAATCATTATGGAGGGTTCATGCGGGAAATCTTTATTGCTAATCATCACATTCTGTGCAAAAAGCTGCGAACCTGCAATCAGTAAAAAAGCAAGAAGTAGTATAGTATTCATAGAAATAGGTTAGTGGATGATGTAGTTCGGCTCATCATACAATATAGTTATACTTCGAAACTACGTATATTCTCCTCAATGCACAAACGAAGTGAGTTCCTAAAGGGTTTGATGGCAAGGGTGACCGCAGACTGTCCGTTGGAAAACAAGCTGACGGGAGACCAATACTATCTTTTCTTCGGTAAAGTATCAACGTAATGATATATTATGTTGAATTGATAGTGGAATTACCATCTATAGAAATTATAATTCAATTTCCATCTAACCATATAGTATAATGCAACTTGAGGAGAAAGCAAATAGAAAATAAATTAGTCAATTCTGGAATATTGATAAAAGTCAACGATAGTTTCACCGAATTTTCTAGATGAAAATTTATTGAAATTAGGAGAGGGCAATACTACTTCGTGTGCGTCATGCTCTGCGACTACAATTCCTTCATCGAGAATAGATTGGCTATCAATAAGAGATACAATACGATTGAGTAGTTTTTTGAGATAGGGCGGGTCAGTGAATATGACCATAACTTTATTATTATCCTGATAGTTCCGCAGATAGTCCAAGCAATCCATACAATGGACTTTGTATTGATAGCTCTCGAGTGAAAATTTCAGAGCTGTTTCTTCAATCTGACGAGCGGTTGTACGGTTGAGTTCGACAAAGTCACAATGCTTTGCTCCTCGACTAAGCGCTTCAAAACCCAATGCTCCAGTTCCGGCGCATAAGTCAAGTACACTCACTTCTTCCCATTCTACATATCCGGCAAGAATATTAAATATTGTTTCCCGAGCTTGATCAGTTGTGGGGCGTACACCATGCGGCACAGATGTGGTAATTATTCTACCTTTATACTCGCCGGATATAATACGCATTCAATTGTAAGATATAGTCAATAATAGAATAAGGAAAGTATTATTTTGGGAATCTGAATGGTAAATCTGCTGCAATAAAGGTCATTATTGCCATAGCGGCTGCACAATCGCTGAGTTCGGATGGGAGGAGCTTATCCATCGTATCTGCATCAGTATGATGATACCAAAAATACTTCGAAGATTCTACGATGAGTTCCATACCGGGAATTCCTTTCTCCAAGATCGGACCAATATCGGCGCCACCACCACCATCGACTATTTTGTTCGCATCGATAGGAGAAAGAAGTGAAACGATTGCCGTCGCAAGAGCTTTTGTACTGTCACTTCCTTTTACTGAAAAACCTTCCGGTTTGAAATTCCCGGCGTCGCTCTCTATTGCAAGTACATGATTATTAATTGTTTCTGACCTATTGAGCGCGTACTGAGTTCCACCTTTTATTCCATTTTCTTCATTCGTCCAAAATACCACTCTCATGGTACGTTTGGGCTTGAGTCCGAGTTTTTTAATCAAACGCAACGCTTCCCAAGACGTAAAAGTACCGCCGCCATCATCCATTGCCCCTTGACCAACATCCCAAGAATCGATATGCCCACCAAAGACGACAATTTCTTCCGGTATTTCGCTGCCTTTGATTTCAGCTATGACATTTCTTGAAGGAGCATCCGGAAGGGTTTTTGCGTCCATTTTGAGGGTTACAATTATCTTTTGACCTCTGCTTTGCATGCGTTGGAGCATTTCGGCATCTTCGAGAGTAATGGCTGCATGGGGAATACGTTGTAAAGAATCATTATAACGAAGCATGCCGGTATGAGGCGTATTCAGCGACACAGGACCTACCGAGCGTACGAGCGAGGCGACTGCGCCGACTCGTGATGCTTCATTACATCCATTGACACGGTATTGGACGGTGGTGCCGTAGTCTGTGAAGGGAACGTTGAATAGTACAATTTTCCCTTTTGCTTTTTTTGCATGACGGGTTAATTCTTCAAAACTCCTCACCACGAAGACTTCGGCGGTAATTCCATCTTTGGGAGTAGCTATACTACCTCCAAGCCCTAACATTGTTAAATTTTTAATACGGGGACTTTGGAGTGTAGCTGATTCATTCCCTCGTATCCAATAGGGGACCATTACTTTCTCTGTAGAAACGTCGAATCCGTCTTTTTCGAGCATAGTAACCAACCAGTCGATAGATTTTTCGAGTCCTTCACTACCACTGAGTCTATGTCCGTACGTGTCACACATTTCTGCGAGGCGATTATAACAAGTACTGTCATTTTTTGAAGCATTAATAATACGTTCTGAAATTGTGCGGTATTTCTCGACAAACGGCTGGAATTTCTTGATAAGTGGTGCTAACGTTTGTGCTTTTGTATCAACGAGTAATGGATTTTGGGCGTATTGTGCTACGGCAAGAGATGTACATAAAAGCACCGAAAAACAATAAGTAAGAATTCGCATCGAAATGTCCTTGAAATTGATTGAAATTCTGAAATTAATTCTTGAAGAAATTTACCATACCGTTCATTTGTCCTGGACTGAGAGCCAAAAAATCTATTTACAGAATAACGGCCACTCTTATATGAAGAGTAGCCGTAGTAGCATGTAGATAAATTGATTGTTAATTAGTCACTATTGCCAACATCAATTGCGCGTTTTCCTCCAGCCATACGAACGATTTCATCATCATAATAATCAGCAATAATAGCAACAGAATGAATCGTCGTAACGAGTTCATTCATATCGACGTTAGCACCGGCTATAGAATGGGAAAAAATAATCGTATCATCGAAGAGCAGTCCGAAGGCACCAAAATGGAGTTCGGCGTTTTTACGTAGGAGAAACCTCATAAGATCATTGGTGATTTTAGCACCGATGACGACATTAGAAATACATTCAATACATGTATCGGTCTCATTAAACGGTCGGATGATAATCATCACTTGCGTAGAGCCGCGACCAATTGTAAATGTATAATTATCAAAGGTTAGATAGTCAGGGAATGATGTATCGAGCATTACTTTGACTTTATCAAGAGTATCATTAATAAGATGTGCAGGTGTTTCCATTAGGGTAATCCTTGTTTACTGATTATAATAAAAGTTTGAGAATTAATTTTCAATTGCCGGTGGCAATTTACCCATACTTGCTTTGAGCTTGAGTAATTCTTCATCTACACCGGTGCTGCTTGAAAGGGTTTTGAATTCATCTTCGAGACGAGTATTTGTCCCGCCGAGCTGTTCAAATGCTTCTGCTTCACCTTCTAATTTTTCAATTTTGCCTTCAAACTTGTCGAACTTACTAAAGGCATCGGACCCGATCCCGCTAAATGACTGAGCTATTTGCTTTTGTGCTTTGGCGGCTTGAGAGCGGGCGATGAGAGTACTTTGCCGGCTGCGCGCCTCTTCTAATTTATTTTTGAGTTGGTCAAGCTGAGATCGCATTTTGTCGGAGGTAGCTTTTGAAGAAATGTAAATTGGCTCTAAATCGAGTACATTTCGCTCAACGATAGCTTTCTTTTGAAGAGCTGCTTTGGCCAAATCTTCTCTATTCGCATTGAGAGCTTGTACAGCTTTTTGCTGCCAATCAGCTGTTTCTGCCTTTGCTTTTGTCAGCTTACGCTCGAGTGTTTTTTCGTTTGCAATCGCACTTGCGACTGCTAAAGTCGTTCTATTAACAGATTCTTCCATTTCAATAACCATCTGTTTGAGCATTTTTTCGGGGTCTTCAGCTTTATCTAGGGTGTCGTTGACATTAGCTTTGAAAATGTCTGATATTCGACCAAATATTCCCATGGGATTACCTCAATTAGATTATAATACATTTGATGACTTAATTTCGAAGCAAATTAGCATTTCGCGGGCTTTTCACAAAATTTATTCATGATAAATTTTCACCTCGAACTCTATTCTTACCGTCGCAATGAGTAAAGTTGTGATTATTTGAATTATACAACTATCCAAAGTCCATGCATTTTACTTCTGAGTCTATCGAAACTGTGGTCGAAATTTTTTCTTCTCTTCCTTCCATCGGGCGAAAAACAGCGCAACGTCTCACATATCATTTACTTAAACAGCCCCAAGAATTTGTTGATAAATTCTCAAATTCTTTGCTGACTATGAAAAAAAATGTTAGGTTTTGCAGCGTGTGTTATAATTTTACCGAAAAAAATCCCTGCCCAATCTGCTCATCTCAGAAGCGAAATCGTAAATTGATTTGTGTCGTTGAAGAGCCGAATGACGTCCTAGCCATCGAAAAAACGAGCGAGTATTCAGGGATGTATCACGTACTTCATGGCGCAATGAATCCTCTCGAAGGAATAGGTCCGAATGATTTAAAAATTCGAGAGTTAGTCTCGCGTATCAATGATGAAGTCGAGGAAGTAATTCTTGCTCTTGACCCTAATGTCGAAGGTGAAGTAACCACTCAATATTTATCGAAGCTCCTCAAGCCACTCGGTATAAAAGTAAGTCGAATTGCTCGCGGTGTGCCCATCGGCAGCGATCTGGAATTCGCAGATGAGGCGACTCTTTCAAGAGCAATGGAAGGTAGAATACAGCTATAACTATGGATCATCCAAAAAAAGAATGGTTTGATGATTGGTTCGAAAGTCCTTGGTATCATAAGCTTTACAGTCACCGAACCGACGAAGAAGCTTCTAAAGCTATCGATCTCTTTCGCTCAAAGACTAAATTGGCTGATGGAAGTAGAGTACTCGACTTATGTTGTGGGACGGGTCGGCACGCCAAATCACTCGCTGAGTGTGGGTTTGATGTCACGGGAATTGACAATTCTCATTATTTCATCAATAAAGCAACTCTTGAAAACACAATGGATACGTTGGAGTTTTTTCATTGTGATATGCGTGATGAGTATCCCGGTAAGCCCTACGATGCAGTCGTTAATTTTTTTACGAGTTTCGGTTATTTTGAAGAAGATAGTGACAATCTGCTTGTACTGCAACAAGTATATAATTCACTTTCTCCAACTGGTTGGTTTTTATTGGATTATTTAAATGAATCAAAAGTACGCTCACAATTAGTATCAAAAAGTGTTAAAAATCTCTACGATGCCATCATTACTGAGGAGCGCAGAATTGATGGAAAATTTGTCATAAAGAATATTACGATTGAACAAGATAACCAAGAGACAATGCATTTTCAAGAGAGAGTTAAATTATATGATAAATTCGATTTTGATCGATTATTCACGCAAGCAAATCTTAGAATTATCGATTATGTCGGTTCGTACATTGGGGAGAAATTTGATATTCAATCTTCTTCTCGTTTAATAATTATTGCGCAGCGACTTGTGTAATTCCGAGAATTTATTTCATGAAACTATTACCGTTACTTTGTTTATTTGCAGTGAGTTGTAATGTGTTTTCCACTCGTGAACCGGAAAGTCCCGATTCGAAAAGGTCGTCTTTTTTACCTCCTACATCTCCTCAGATTGTAATTGTCAACTTTAAAAATTCACTACTCGAAAAAAACTCTGAAAATTTTGTTCAGTGTTTTGCCGATACATCAAAAGGCGCACTCTCTGAATTCGTATTCGAGCCGAGCGCGAGTGTAAATGCACAATATCCGAGTTTGTTCCAATCTTGGAATAGAAGCAGTGAAAGGCAATCATTTCAATCGATGATGAGCAAGCTCCCGAGTGATATAATTCCGGCTCTGAAGCTGTCGAATGACAGATATGATATTACTACTCCCGATTCATCGATTTATGAGGCAGATTATACGCTCACCGTAGCACATACAATTCAGACAATCCCTACTCAAGTCAGTGGATATATGAGATTTACTATAGGTTCGCAATCTGGGGGTCTCTGGAGTATTATCAGGTGGTCTGATTCGAGCCCCACGCAGACTGATTCTCTCAATCGAACGTGGTCACTCTTGAAAGCTACATTTAGCAACTAACTCAATATAATACCATGCGATTTATTTTTCTAATGTGTTTATTTTTATTGCCAATATCTGGTACTGCACAACAATCCAAAAATTCACTTCAAGCTGATATTCCCAAAATTCAATGTAAAGTGCGATTACCCAACACTATAAATTCCCACCGTCCTACTCTACAGCCTGTCCTAACTCCTGATGGCTCACGACTATATTTTGACAGAAAAAATCATCAGAGTAATGTCGGAGCTCTTCATGATTGTGATGATATTTGGTATTCAGATCGTAATTCAGATGGTAGCTGGAGTGAACCGGTCAATATCGGACCACCGCTCAATACAACCGGATGTGATGTACTCTTATCAATATCTCACGATGCCACGACTGCGCTTGTAGGAGGAGTATATCCGGATGATCCAAATAATAACAAAAAACCGGGATTCTCTATAACTACATGGAATGGAACTACATGGCTCAAGCCAAAACAACTCAATATTCCTAATTTTTATAACAATTCGGGATATTTTTGTGCATGTCTGAGTGCTGATAACAACGTTTTAATATTTGCAATTAGCCGTAATGATGCACTTGGAGGGCTTGATCTCTATAGTTCTCTCAAAGACCGTAACGGAAATTGGTCTGAACCGAAGACGTTAGGTCCGATTGTGAATTCAGTTCAATTTGATTCTTCACCTTTTCTTGCGAGCGATGGCAAAACTCTTTATTTCTCGTCTAACAGGAAAGGTGGTTATGGAAAAAATGATTTATACGTGACCAGACGCTTAGACTCTACATGGCAAAATTGGACAAAACCTAAAAATTTGGGTGAGATTATTAATTCTATTGGTGATGAACTGTCTATTTCAATCAATGCATCCGGTGATACTGCATGTATAGTTTCATCTGATTCTATTTATCAGCTTGAGGGTATTTATTTTGTGTGTTTGCCCAGGGATTTGCGTCCGCAAGTTATGGATTTTGTTCACCCAATGCAGAATGATATGAAAAACGATAAGTCTTTATTTACTATATATTTTAATAGTAATGTAAGTACGCTTACAGATAACAATAATCAAGTTCTGGATAAAATTATTTCAGAACATATAAGAATTAAGAAAATACAAGTCACCGGCTATACGGATGACACAGGAAGTGATAGTGATAATATGGAGCTTTCGAGGCGCAGAGCAGCTACTGTTCGTACGTATTTGCGTAAAAACGGAATCAATCGAGTCGAACTACACTACAAAGGGGAGCGGGGCTTGCATGGAAAATCCTACAGCGAGTCTGAAAAAGAATTACGTCGAAGAGTAGATATTACCGTCCAATATTCAGATTAAACGGCAGATTCTCTTCTGTATGAGTCTTTATAACTTTGGTAGTTAAGCGAATCATTTTTGTCAATCGAATGTCCGGTAAGAAAGATATAACGGGTATTGTATCTACACTCGTATGATGATGTTATATTTGCGGACTATTTGATAGTTCAGTCAGCATTGATTTAGAATATTTAATTTTTTATTACTTTATTTATCAAAATATTATGTCTTCCATAGTTACACGATTTGCAACATTCGGCGTATGCTTACTTGTTGTATTGGCTACAAGTTGCGACGTTCTTAATACTCTAACTGAGTTAAATGTTCCGATTACGATTACGTTTAATCCTGTAGTCTCCAATGCTAGTATGCCTCATACGGGAGTACCGGAATGCACGGATTTGACGATGAATTCAAAGTTTAATGATAACAAAGACAAGCTTAAATCTGCAACTATCAGTGACTTATCTTTCCAGGTAATGAGCTATACCGGCATCCCGTCTTCAACGGATGCTAGATATGATGTGATTGAATATAGATTAAAATTTGATCCTTCGTATGGTGATCACACCGAATATCTATTAGGGTCGTTTACCAATGTGAGTGTTGCGGCGTTAATGACATCGGCGCAATCAATCAAAGTGACTGATTCTGCTTTAAATGTAGCGGTTGCACAGATCAAAACGCATCCAAAATTCTGTGTGATTTCAAAATATACCCTAAATGGCACTACCGGCACAATTACTTCGATGACGAGTGAAATGAAGATTACTTTCCAGCTAAAAGTAGATGCTGCAAGTGCTTTATAATTATTAAAGTTGAGTGTAAATTTCAAGAGCCGCTTTCTTACCGGAAGCGGCTCTTGACGTTTCGTATAGTATAATGAATTTCGATCGTAAGCATTACATCCTCGTAAACTCAACTGCGGTTTCAAATTCATTAAGGAGTTGGTCCTGTAAGCTATTAGCAGGATCATTGAATTGGAGTGATGTTAGATGTTCTACCAGTGGATTCGGTAAATAGAGTTGAGATGTAGTTTCGACCTCACCTGCCCATTGTTTAAATCCCAGTTCCAGAGCAAAAAGTTCTGAAAGTGCTACTAAAGCTGTGAGCGGTTGTTCAATTCTTTGCTCTAAGTAATAGGCTGATTCTTGCATTGGCGTACCATCAGCAAGGTGAGTAAGTATTTCTTTTTCTTTGAGATTGGAGCTATGGTGAAAATACAGAGATTCAATTAATTGAGCCGGAAGCTGCCATTTTTCGGCGAACCATGCTCCGATGTCGCAATGAGTACATTGCAGTACTTCAAGCTCAGCTTCCACGAATGAAAGCCCGTATTTTTGTTGAAGGTGTTGAATCTCTACAAATTCTTTGGTGAGATATTGTGCTTCAATCAAAATACCAATATCATGCATCAGGCCTGCTACAAACGCTTCACCGGCAATACGATAGCCTAATTTACGTGCTAAAAATCGTGAAGTAGAGCCGCAGAAAACGGAATATCTCCAAAACACATTAATGTCAAGAATACTGCTTTGTATTTTTGCGAATATCCCTTGGAGTATGAGACTTATAATAATTTCTTTGACTGTACTCAATCCAAGAAGTACTAAAGCAAGCTCTACGGTGGAAATTTTGCGTGAGAAACCGTAGAAAGGGGAGTTCGCAACCGCTAAAACTCTTGCAGTCAGGGCAGCATCGCGTTCAATTAACTTTGCTATTACAACTCCGTTCACATCTGAATTTTCCATGGTTTGCAGTACTGCAGTTGCAATAGCCGGCATAGTTGGCAGCTGTTTGAGCGATTCTAATTGTTTTTGAATAATTGAGTTAAGCATTAGCAAATGCTTTCAATTTAATTCGTAAATGATGGACAACTTGTCCATGAATCTGACAAATTCTACTTTCGGTGACGTTGAGAACCTGTCCAATTTCTTTAAATGTCAATTCTTCGTAATAGTACATCATCATGACGAGTTTTTTACGTTCCGGTAATTTATTAAGATATTCTGTGATGTACTGTGTTTGCTCTTCATCAGCCAAACTTTGTAGAATATTATTCCATTCAGGATCTGCTATTTCTTGTATTGAATCATATTCTTCTTCATCTGATTTCACATTGTGTTTGTTTTGCATAGAAAGAGATGAAAGGGCAGCAGCAGCAGCTGCCAAATACGTTTCATATTCTTCCTGAGAAACATTTAGCTTCTTACGAATTTCTTCGGATGAAACTTCTCTTCCTTCGCTGCTACGAAGTTTATCTGCTACATCCAGATAATCATGTACTTTTTTTCGTGCAGTACGACTAAGCCAATCTAATCTCCTCATTTCGTCTAGAATTGTACCTCTGATTCGAGGTAGGGCGAATGTATCGAATTTTAGTCCACGTTCCGGTTCAAATCTTTCAAAAGCATCATAAAGTCCAATTATACCAATATGTAAGAAATCATTTTCATCCAGTATGGAATGACCCGGTAACGACATACCACTGAGCGCGTATTGGACGAGCCAAAGGTAATGAAGCATGAGTTTTTGCCTATCAGCTAGATTATGGTTCAAGAAATATTCTATCCATAGTCCATTTAGCTCTTTTTCCGGTAGCTGATGTTGCGTTCTGTACAGCATGGTATTATCGTTTTAATCTATTGATTTTTTTACAGGTTCTTGCGTTGGATTGACGAATAATTGTGGTTGATTATATGATTCCCTTTCTTCTTTTTCTAAATTTCTTTGGGACAATAAATCCTTATATTCTTGTTGTTTTATATTTCCTAAAATAGAAAAAACAACAATAATAATTAAAGCACCTGCAATTGAGAAGGCAATAAACACAAGGAATGACTTAAAAATAGCATCTATAATTCCTATATTTCGGGTATAAAAAAGTATAAAGGATATTGATGCAGCCAGCATTGCGACTTGGAATAGCGATTTAATTGGATAATCACTATAATATTTTTCTTTGTTTTTATCGGTAGATTTATTTTTAGTTGCCATAGTTGATTTGGTTTTTCAATTGAGGAATACTTCCGATTCTACTGTTTGATTTGATTGTATGAACGAATCGATAGCTAATGCTATGGTATTAATAGCAATTGCCGCTAAGGAAGTGCTAGTAGTTTCATTTAATAGCTTTTGTTGAATTATGGAAGATTTTACCATCCTATCGTAAGGAATGAAACCAAGAGAATCATATTCAGAAGATAGAAATAGAGCTGTAGCCTGATTAAGTTTGTTTGCAGTATCATCTGCATCTTCCATATCTATCACATTATTAATAACTAAATAAATTTTTAGGGAAGGGTAATGTGTCCGTATGATTTTTATTAGTCCGTACGTATCGATCACAGAACTTGGTTCATCAGTCATTACCAACAAAATTATATCTGAAATCTTACAACATTCGAGTACTTCGTTATTTGCTCCTGAATTACAATCAAATATAATACAATCTGAATCTATAGAAGTAATAATCATTTCTAAAGATTTGACAAAATCTTTATCCGGAGTATAGTGCGATTGTGCTGTATTACATGCGATTAGTTTTAAATATTTTCCGATAGAGCATGTAATTTTATCGATTATATGGTTATTTACGATCAAATCCTGAAATCCATAGTACGGCTTAATGCCAAATAAGATATGGAGGGTAGGGGACATGAAATTAGTATCACAAAGTACTGTATTCCGATTATTTCGGGAAAGCTCATAAGCAAGATTAGCAGCAATAATACTTTTACCGGTGCCATTTTTACCACTACAGACTGAAATTATATAGTGATCTGATTTATTCATTGAAGTAAAGAAATAACCAAGATTAATAGATGATCCTCTTAAATAGTATTTCCTCAATAATCATACCTATTATTAATTTACATTCTCCTCTAAAACGTCAGCCGCCCTTTGGATATACTCCAAAGGGCGGCGACATTGTCCATCACACGTAACGTATGATTATTTTACTATCTGTACCAAGCGGGTAGTTGTTTCACTTCCTACTTTAAGTACTAACTGATACATGCCACTGCTGAGTCCATTGCTGTTGATGGTTGCTGGATATGTGCCTGCATTGCGGTTTCCATTATCAACGTTTTGGACTAAGCGTCCCATCATATCATATAAGTTCAGTGCTACTTCACCACCAACGCTCAAGCTGTAGGTCACTGTACTTGAATTATTGATTGGACTTGGAGTTGTATTACCTAAGCTTAATGTCGTAGATTCTCCACCGACGGATACTTCTACTTCATACGAATAGCCTGATTTACCGTCACGGTCTACATTTCTCAAGCGATAGGTATAGACTGTGCTGCTTTGTACATTCTCATCTTTGATACCATAGTTGAGGATACTTGTGCTGGTTCCGGCTGCAGGTACGGTCGCAATATTCGTAAATTCGCTACCTGCTTGTTTACGCTCTACTTCGAACCAACCGCTGTTTGACTCACTTGCGGTGCTCCAGTACACATTCACACTCTTACCGGCTGCTTTTGCATCAAAGTCGGCTAATTCTACCGGTACTACAGTGCCGTCGTTTACATCAAAGAAGTCTAATATTCCGCGAAGTACACGATCGATACCATTGTTTTGCGTTGATTTGCCATAGTGGCGCCAGTCAACACCTAAGTGGACGATGTTTGTACCTGAACCTGTAACCGTGATTCCCATTGCTGTGTCAGCTACGTTTGCATCGCGTGTTGTATATCTGAATGCCGGACGTCCCAAGCCTTGTGTAAAGCCATCGACATAGACACTCATAAGTGCAGGTAATGGTAGTGGATCGGTCCATGCACCATTAACAAATCCTGTTGCTTTGATATTCTCTGTGAGATTCTTTTCTATGGTCATACCAACCACATCAGAGCGGAATGGAGCGACAATCGAAGGCATTGCATAGCCGGCTGCTACCGGTGTTGTGATCACGGTTGGGATTACTGCCGTCGATTTACCGCGTTGACTACGTAATGTATAGCGTGGGAAATACTCGTCATTTAGTGCATTCATACCGACATGCGTTTTAACGATTTCTTGGCTACCAAGTACGAAGTTCTTCTTAGAACCTACTACATTGCTTGCTGCAACGAAATCACGAATGTTATCTCGCTCGAAGCGGCTCATGCCGGTGTTGTCTTCTGACCAAACGAGTGTTCTGTACCATGTGTAATCTACTGATCGTGGTTCCCAGCCATCGCGGTCTATGATATCATAATTGATATCTGAAAGTGCGATTCCTGTTTTCAAGCCACTATAGAAGCCGATTGCATCCAAGCCGCGTTTCAAGCTGTCTGAATTGAGGCGAGCTATTGTGCTGCGTGCATAAAGTGGATCGTTTGTTACATTCAGTGTATTCGTATGATCGTAGGATTTACCAACCCAGCTGGTCATCATCTTGATATTTGAACGTCGGATATAGAAGCGTGCATCCATTGCATCGGAATTATTGCCGAAGTTCTCATCAGGAGTTGTAATACGCGCTTGAATTCTGTAACGTGGTGTTACATTGGTGCGCATTGATGCATCTACTTGTTTTTGCATCCAGATTGGAGTCGTATAGCCTGTAAGCTGAGATAATGATTGTGGATTTAATGTTCCTAAATCAACATCTTTTGATTCACCGGCAGCGATTTGAACAACTACATTGCTTAAACCATTAAATGAAGAATAGCTTGGCAATGAATTTCCGCTTGATGCCACATTCTCAAGTGTATATTCACCTACTACATTCACTACTTGTGAGATACTGCCATTATTGCGAAGGCGTGCAATGACTTTTACAGTATTATCTACCATTAAGTGTTCTGCATCGGCAAAGTTCACTTGTGAAGCACCCGAGCGGTACGAACGTGGAGTTAAGATTGTTGTCACTTCTACATCATTGACATACGATACGCCATTGAATTCATCAGCACCGATGTCATACGCTTGACCGGCTGAGCCGCGTGCTTGACCATCGACATCTGAGGTTACATTAGCGATTCGTGTACCGCGATTGTTCAGTATTGAACCGGTTGGAGATGGATTCGTTTTGATACGAAGGTATTGAATCGGCGCTACACCACTAGTGACATAATCACCTGTCCAGTTACCAATCAAACTGTTGAGATCTTGCTTTGTCCATGCTCTCCATTGAGCAAGTGTTTGATATTCATCTTGATAGCCGGCAAGTAATGTTTGGCTGATCGTGTCGATTTCGACGAAGCGAACCGCTGCTGCATTCGGTGACCAGTATGCATTACGATCTGCTACCAATCCACCCATGTATTTTGGATGTAAACCTTGGTAGAAGAGAGCTGAATGTGGATAGCCACCTGCGATATCAGCTGTTGTATTCGTGCCGGTCATCGCTATTGCATTATTCATAAGAGTCGTAAACTTACCGTGTTGCACTGCAATTCCGACTACGCCACCACTATTGCTGATATTATCATTAGCCATCATGATTGTATTGTTGGCAATTTGATCATTGCGGGTAAAGTACGTAGATATTCTTGCTGTGGTTAAGCCCGTAATTCCTGCTGCGCCATTGCGATCGGTAAATAAATGAATACCTGCTCGGCTTGCACCTGCATTGGTACGCGATATTCCCCATATCATGTTGCTATGAATATTCATATTTTCAGGTACACCAGGCTGTAAATAATCTCCCGGAGGTGGTACAACTGATGATAAATCATTCAGACTTTGCTGTACTTTCACACCACGTGCAAATACATCAGATGTAACACCATTGATTTCGTTGCGACCAATTTCACAATTGATATTGTTGAAGCCAATGTTAGATAAATTATTTTGCTGACCACCTACTTCGATACCGTTGGCTTCGCCTGTTTTGCCGGTTGCGAGCAGACCGACTGAAAAGATTTTGTTACCGGTTACGATAGCGCCATCTTCATAACCCAAAAACACACCTGCGCGACGGACATTCGATATCATGTTGTCACGAATTTCTGTTCCGCTGTTGTAATAGCGGGTTAACTTATTGTTCTTCTTGAGTGTACCGATACCGATACTTGCTATACCATAAGCAAATCCACGAATTTCATTACCAATGAATTTATTCGCTTTATTACCGTAGTAGGTTACATTGTTTTCAACAATTACTGTATCGAGTTTTTCGATATTATTACCGAATTCATTAGCAGGCGGCATGTTACGTTGGTAAATACCGGCAGTAAATGTACTGAAGTTAGCACCGAATCCCGCAGAATCAGGACCAAATTTGAAGGCATTTGACTCGATAGTTACACCAGGAAGTGTACTCCAGAAATCAAGCTCAGGAGTATTTGCATCTAATTCCAATATACAATTTTTGATGGTATTATTAAATGCTCTTTTGCCGATATAGAACACCGCTCGACGATTTGCAAAAGTTCGCAATTGGAATTTCAACGATTTCTGAGCACCGCCGTCAAAAGTGATATATCCTCTTGAATTAGCATTGTCAGGTGTTTGGAATTCAAATTGAATTGCATTCGTGTTAGTCACATTATATTTTTGACCTAATTCAATACCAGCACCATTACAACTGTTTAATTGAATCACAACTCCGGCTTTTGAAAGACCGGTTGATTGTGGATCTGCAACAAATGTAACTGTATTATTTGCATCCATACCGACGATTCTGGATGTAAGCTCAAGCGCAGGACCACAAGGTGATGAAGATGTAGAGCCAACTGAATAAAACGGATCAGTTAACTGGAAAGTAACAGCTCCGCGAACACCTTGGCGATAGAGCGCATCAACAGCAGTTTGAATAGTAGGGAAGCCCGGAACGCCAGGTTTTGAAATTGAACCAACTGTAAAAATACCGTTCAAACGATCGAGTACAGTTACATTCAAACATTTTTCATCATTAGGACTAAATTCATCACCCGGAGCAAGAATTTTTACACAGAATTCATACGTACCAGCATTCTGTGGTGTAAAGGCAGGGAAAAATCCAATGGTTGTATTATAAAAACCATTCGGAACTTCCTGATTGATGGTCGTTTGACTTACTATCTGGTTGTTATATTTTATAGTTAAGGTTGCAGGTATAGGATCGGATGACATACCATTATTTGCAAATAATGCTGATACATTTAATGTGCGACCTGCATAAGCACCTGTTGCAGGAGGATTGAGTATCTGCTTTGTCTCAAAATCGATCAAATACCAAATTGTGAAAATGTGGTTAGGTTGTCCTGCGCGTGGCTGCATATCATTTGCACTTTGCTCATCAGCCGCGAATGCATTTCCTACAGTTTCTTTTAATTCACACCAAACTTTTAAAGAAAAAGAATCTGCTTGATTAGAAACAAAACTTGGGACAATAATCACTTCATCTTCAACTGTAGAAGGCAATCCTGTTAAAGGAAGTCCACCACCACCGGTTGCAGATCTTTCAACAGTATCGCGTCGAACAAGTGAGCCATCAACAGCTCGGCGTACTTCAGAAATTGCCCAATAACGGGTAACTGACTCGAGACCTACATTTTTAAATTTAGCTTGGATAGGTACACCGTAAGTACGGAGATATCGCTGGCGTGAGGATGACAAAGGTGATTCGATACTTATGCAAGACATATCCTTATTAAGAGCAATAAGAAACTCATTTTGGTATGAGGTAGTACTTACGACGTTCGTGCCGACGAGCAGCTGATGAATACCCTCAATTCTATACGTTCCAGCAGGTATTCCTGTCGTTTGAAAAGTACCATCATTTCCTATGTCGGATGGAGGTAAGCCATTGGTAGCTGTACCTTGAGCTTTAGCGGCTGTAATTGTAAATGGATCTGTTGAATTATTAAAATTTGTAATAGTAGTTGAGTATGTAATTGGGTCTAATACTTCATACACTACAGTGCCAGGTACAAGAGATCCCGCATTGACGACAACTATTCTAAATCGAGTAATACGTTGTCCAAGGGGAGCAACTGTTCTATTTACAAGTAGACTTGGCTTAGCAAACCCAGGAGTACCATTATATAAGCTATTAGCTAATAATACAGAATTTCCGGTCGGGTAAGAATCTTTAATTCCACCGCCACCTATCATAAGAGGATAATCTTCTGTTTCACCATAATTTACTGTACCACAAGCAGTCATAGTACCGCTATTCATTGTACGCATACGCATACGAATAACTGGAGAGAAGCCTGTTGTGGGTACGGTAAAAGTACCGGTTAATACGCTACCAGGTGCTAATTGACCGACTTGACCACCACCAATTCGCTCAGCACCTGCATCGCTAAATACTGTATTGCCATCCCAATCAATCCAGATATTGAGTTGATTGGTATAGTTAGTTACCATACCTGGATATGGTCTTACTTCCCAATTGTATGTCTGACCCGGAATAAGAGTCGGAGCAGCAACATTATCATAATAAGTATAGAACTGTGTATTATTACAAGAGCTTGTGTTATCCAAAAGAGTCGTCGTGCCATTGGTAATTTTTACTTGTCCAAGACCCATATAATAGGTAGCACAAGTTTGCCCATACCAATTATTAATCGCAGCGCAATAGGGCGCTGGATTGACAGTCTGAGCTTGTACTCTCGACTGAGAAGTAATAAGCGTCAAGGCAGTTGCGACAAACACACCAAGAAACCGAAAAAACTTTTTCATGAATATCTCCATAAAAATGAAATAAAAAAAAAGAAAAACTAAAAAATATTGTTAAAATTAAGCGTAACTACTTCGTTTAAAATAAGTAACATGAATTTTAAGGTGCAATAATTCATCATACCATACAATCAATAGCCCTTATACTCACCATACATTTGTTTTGTTCCATAATGGTAGTAACAATAATTACAATTCAAATCACAATTATAATTTATACAAAGACTACTAATCTTCATTTACAAGATATCTTGTAAAACTGTTAAATGAACTACCACTTCATTATATTAACCTCATCAACATAGACAGTCTGCTTTACTCTAAACAATGCTAATATAATAGCAAGTCCGATTGCTGCTTCGGCTGCTGCAACAGCCATCACAAAGAATACAAACATCTGCCCGGCAGAATCGCCCATAAATGCAGAAAAACTGACGAGTGTCAAATTCACAGAATTAAGCATCAACTCTATACACATGAATATAATTATCGCATTTCGACGGGTGAGTACACCAACTGCTCCAATGGTGAATAAGAGCGCAGATAATGAAAGGTAATATTCAAGAGGTATAGATTGTAAACTCATAATTTATTGATGGCAAATTTAAATATTGTATTAGTAACGTATTATTAAGTATCAGACTTACGCTTTGCAAGATACAAAGCACCGACTATTGCAGCTAACAATAATAAAGATATTGCTTCAAAAGGGAAGAGATACTCAGTAAATAATACCGTTCCAATTCCTTGTGTTGATCCGATTTGAAGTGAATTGTCATGTAAGGCATTCATACCGGTTGGGTTGCCAAGGAATAAAATGAGAAACTGACTAACCAATAAAACAGCCATACCTAGTGAAAGAGTAGTGCGTATATTGAATTTCTCGTGTATGTTTTCCTCTTTTCCTATATTAAGCAGCATGATCACAAATACAACCAAAACCATGATTGCACCTGCATATACTAAAATTTGAATGATTGCTATAAACTGAGCTTGGAGGGTAAGATACATTCCGGCGAGCGTGAAGAAATGCACGATGAGAGACATAGCAGCAGATACTGGATTACGCCTTGTAATTAAGGTAATTGCAGAAATAATAGCACCGACTGAAAGAAGGGAAAACAAAAGTACGGTTATGCTCACAGTTTCACAACTTAGATTGTTTATAAAAATACACAATAACTCTTTGGCAAAAATAGCGAAATTTCTGCTTGAAGTGAAACAAATTTTCAATATATTTTTAAGTTTTCAATACTTTTTACGAATATTTTGGTGTGACTCTCTATTACTCACCATCATCATCATCTAAGGTGTTTTTTTTCTTTGATTAGTTTTATAACATAACGTACGACACCAAAACATATATACAGAAGCATAAATGGAAAGATTGACAGCCCTTGGGAAACGAATGCGAGGAGTATTCCAATGATAAAAATTAAAAATTTCAGCGGGTTTTCTACAATAGAACGTTTTGTCGGTCGAGGCAAATTTTCATATTTTATTCTACTTATCATCACGAGTGAAACAAGTACCGTTACTACACTCAGCAGAATAGTTTTGGAGATATCACCTATACCAAATGTAGAGAAAAATTCACTACCGGGTCCGACATGATAAAACACAACATACGATATAATTGTTAATGCTCCGGCAGGTATCGGCATCCCTGTAAAATACTCCTTATCTTCCATATTTGTCAGTTCAGAGTTAAATCTTGCAAGCCTAAAGACACCTGCAAGTGCAGGTAAAGAAGCAAGTAATACTCCAAAAGTATCTATCCAATAAAACCCAGCTTTATAAAGCATAAATGCAGGAGCTACTCCAAACGATACTGCATCACATAATGAATCGAGCTCCACACCAAGCTCACTTGTCGAACGAGTTAACCGAGCCATAATTCCGTCAAGCATATCGAAAATTCCCGCTACAATTATAAAAATTGCAGCTTCCTTGAAATTTCCATCAGAAGTAAGTATAATAGCAGAAAAACCCGAAAATAAATTTGCCAGGGTAAACAAGTTAGGAATTATAGAACGTGTAATTCTCATAAATTTAGTTTCAATCTTCTGTTCCAGATTGTATTGTATTCTCTTCCTCAACTACCGATGGTAAATGAGGTATAATCTGAGATAAAAATTCGACTGACTGTTGTAATTTTTCTAAAGATTCATTGTTTTCTATTACAAAGTCAGCATAACCTTTGATTTGATCAGGTATTACTTGCTCTGCCATACGAGCCTTGACTTGCTCTTCCGATATATTACTCCTCTTTATCACCCGTTCGATTCGATTCTTTTCAGAAGCTACTACCAAAATTACATAATCAAATGCATCTTCTAGACCGATTTCATAAAGTAGTGGAATTTCTATCATAATACATCGCTCACCATTACTTGCTAATTCTTCAGCACGTTCTAGCAATTCATCGAGTACATGTGGATGTACTAAATTGTTTAGCTCCTTGAGTGCTTTCCTGTGTTCTTGAGTTATTCCAAATACTCGTTCAGCTAGATAGTTGCGATTAATAGTACGGTCATCATTAAACACTAGTGAACTGAACATCTTGTAAAGTTTATCCCGTACTTCAGGGTTTCCTTCCATGATTTCAAGAGCAATATCATCGGCATTCAAGACAGTAAAGCCTGATTTGACAAAGAGATTGGATACAGTTGATTTGCCGCTACCGATACCTCCGGTCAATCCAATTAATACTGCTTTATGTTCAGATTGAATAATCATTGATTAGTAAATATGGATAGTAAAAAAGGCACGTTTTCAGAATCAATTCCGAGCAACGTGCCTTTGAATTCAAATGCTTGCCAGAAACGATTACGGAAAAATACCCATTTGGAAATATGACATCGCTATTTTATCAATCGCAGATATAAATGCTGCCGTTCTCATATCTTTTACATTCTCTCTACTTTTCCAAATATCCATTATTTCGTGATAGGCAGTTATCATCGAATCTTCTAATCCCGAATTAACGAGATCTTCTTCATCAGCACCACGAACTAATAAGTTTTTCTCTTCCAATGTGAGCGACTTACCTGTCATTCTCTCAACAACCGAGACTAGTCGTAGATTACCACTTTCTTCAAAACGTTTGTCCATTCTTCCAAATCGAACATGAGAAATATTTTTAAGCCATTCAAAATAGGATACAACTACACCACCCGCATTGAGATACATGTCAGGAATAATTAATATACCTTTGGACAGGAGAGTGTTTTCTGCTGAGGCAACGATTGGTCCGTTGGCACCTTCAGCGATAATTTTTGCCTTAATATTCGGTGCATTCCGGTCTGTAATTTGCGATTCTAAAGCAGACGGTACCAGAATATCACATTCGTATTCAAGTACTGAATTGCCTTCTTTAATGGTTGTCGATCCCGGGAAGTTGGTAATCGAACCTGTCGATTTTCTATGTGCATCTAATGCCATGACATCTATACCTTTAGGGTTCACAACCGCACCATCCCATTCGATAATTCCTGTAATTATTGCTCCACCTTCTTGAAGGAATTTTGCAGCATGGAAGCCTACATTTCCAAATCCCTGCACAATTACCGTTTTTCCGTCCATTCCGACAGGCATGCCAAGCTTTTTCATGACATCAATGTCATTGAGTGTTTCGCGAACGCCAAAGAAGAGACCCCTACCGGTTGCTTCAGTTCGTCCGCGAACACCACCTTGAGGTATCGGCTTACCGGTAACGCAAGCGAGTGCGTCAATTTCATTCCCGGCAAATGTTTGATAAGTATCAGCAATCCAAGCCATTTCTCGTGCTCCTGTGCCGTAATCAGGAGCGGGAACATCAACTGAAGGACCGATAAAGTTTTTGTGTATTAATTCCACGGTGTAACGCCTGGTAATTCGTTCTAACTCATCTTCATTATAATTACGTGGGTTGATTTTGATGCCACCTTTTCCACCACCGAATGGAACGTTTACCACTGCACATTTATACGTCATTAAAGCGGAAAGTGCTATCACTTCATCTTGATTAACATTTTCACTATAACGTATTCCACCCTTACATGGTAGCTTATGATGACTATGCTCAGCTCTCCAAGCAGAAATCACCTGAATATCTCCTTTAATACGCACAGGAAATTGCATATAATACACAGAATTACATGCTCGAATCTGATCTAACAGTCCTTTGGGATGATGAAGCAATACCGCGGCCTTATCAAAATTCTGGTTTACCGACTCAAAAAACGGGATTTCAAAATATTTGGGAGCGTCGCTGCCCGATGTTCCTGCCATGATAATATCCTTGATAATAAAAAAAATATATGATTGTAATAACCTATTATTGTCAACTCTATTCTATTTATAAATTTCCTCGAATTTCCTGTTCTCGCTCAATTGCTTCGAATAACGCTTTGAAATTACCCTTACCAAAAGACTTAGCTCCTTTACGTTGTATGATTTCATAGAATACTGTCGGTCTATCCTCAACGGGTTTTGTGAAAATTTGTAATAAATATCCTTCATCATCTCGGTCAACCAAAATACCTAACGCCCTCAAAGGTATTATATCTTCGTCGATTTTACCGACACGATCAAGTACGGTATCATAGTAATTAGCAGGTACGCGTAGAAATTCTACTCCCCGTCTTTGGAGCTCGGTCACTGTTGAAATAATATCATTGGTAGCTATAGCGATATGTTGTACCCCAGGTCCATGATAAAATTCTAAATATTCATCTATCTGGGATTTTTTCTTACCTGCAGCCGGTTCGTTTATAGGGAATTTGACATATCCGTTACCATTTGAAACTACTTTACTCATGAGAGCAGAATATTCAGTCGAAATATCTTCATCATCGAAGGTAAGTATTAATTTAAATCCCATCACATCTTCATAAAATTTCACCCATTCATTCATTTTTCCAAGCTCTACATTACCAACGCAGTGATCGACATGAAGCAATCCAACAGATTCTGTTTTGAACGAGCTTTCCCATGCTTTATAACCAGGCATGAAAGGACCTTCATAATTTTTACGCTCGACAAAGGTATGAATTGTATCACCGTACGTATGAATAGAAGCTGTCGTAACTTCACCAAATTCATCAGTTAAAGTAATTGGTGCTTGGTAACTTATAGCCCCGCGATTAGTGGTAGCTTTCCAGGAATAAGCGGCATCATCTACCCAAATCGCAAGCACTTTCACACCATCACCATGCTTGGCTATATGTGAATTTATAGGAGAGTCCGGATTCAAAGGCGTAGTAAGTACTAATCGTACCTTGCCTTGCTTCAACACATACGATGCACGATCGCGTACTCCGGTTTCCGGACCTGCGTACGCAATGAGTTCGAACCCAAAAGCAGATCTGTAATAATAAGCAGCTTGCTTTGCATTTCCAACATAAAATTCAATATAATCTGTTCCATTGAGTGGCAGAAAATCTGCTGCCGAGCTGTCAGTGCGTATCATAGAAAGTTGAATGTAATTTGTAGATATATTATATAGTTAAGATATAAAATATTAAAATAGATAGAATAATGAAAAATCAATATTCATTTTCATAAATAATCTTGGAATACCAATGGAACTATTGCTTCCATTGCTTCAATTAATCTTTTGTTTTGATCTTTGGTACCAGTACTAATTCTAATGCAATGAGGCAACGAAAATCCACCCAATGGTCTGGTAATAAAACCCTTACGAAGTAATGCCATATATAGCTGCTGTGCTATGTCGGGATTAGTACAATCTATCATCACAAAATTTCCTGCAGAATGGGGATGTTTCAATCCCAAACGAGTGAATTCCTTCGTAAATAGTCGAATTCCTTCTGTATTCAAAGCAACAGATTTTTCTAGAAAATCTGTGTCTTCTAGTGCTGCAATTGCAGCAATCTGTCCAAGAGTATTTGGCTCAAAAGGGAGCTTTGTGCGTAACATAGGGGCAACTATTTCCTCGTTTGCTATACCATAGCCAACGCGAAACCCGGCTAATCCATAAACTTTAGAAAAGGTTCGTAATGTAAGCATGTTAGGATAATTATATCTTAGACTATCTAAAAAGTCAGGCATAATGTCTTTACTATACTCACTGTATGCTTCATCCATAATAACAAGTACACTAGTTGGCACCCGTTCAATTAGCCATTCAAATTCTTCTTTGGTAAAATATGTTCCGGTAGGATTATTAACATTAGCAAGGTAAATGATTTTCGTTCGTGAGGTGATGGCAGCGAAAATGGCTTCTAAATCAAACCGATAATCATCTGTCTGTGGTATATATTGAGGGTTAAATCCATGAAGCTTTGCAGCCACTTGAAACCCAATAAAAGTGCCATGAGAAGATATGAGCTCATCGCCTGCTTCTAAAAATGTACGAAGTGTGAGGTGTATCAAGGCATCTGAACCGCTATGGCAAATTATTTCTTCTGTCATTCTTCCAAATTTAGCAGCAAGTACTTCGCGAAGTGCCTGACCACCATCAGGATAAAGCGAACAATTATGGAGAGCAGATTGTACGGCAAGTATTGCTTTAGGTGAGCTACCGAGAGGATTTTCATTAGAAGCAAGCTTTGCAACATTATCGATACCGTACAAACGCTGAATTTCTGCAGCAGATTGCCCGGCTTTATATGGCGTGAGGTCAGAAATATGCTTTGGAAGTTGAATCATTCTTTGCCGTTGTATTGCTTCTTGAAATTTCGACTGCAAACTTACAAAATCACCGTTTATTCACGGGCTAAAAACTTGAATTCATCTTTTGTTTGAATATTTTTTCCTAAAACTCACTCCACATTTTCTTCTCTTAAAGATTAAGGATTCTATAGTACAATTTAAAAAAATATACTTCTCATTTTCAATAATACCAATTAACTCAACGACCAACCTTTGAAAAATGTCTTCAGTGATTTACACCCATATTTGATTACCATAATACTATGACTTTCTAAATTATATATACAAACATCTCGAGAAAAACAGTATCGATTGAATAATAAGTAGTTACATCAGATATTTGAATCAATATATTCTACCGCTAATTGGTGTAATCAATAGAAAACCCTATTTTTGAAATGTAGATTGAAGATTGGATAATATAGTCTTACAAGAATCCATCATTTATATAATCTTGTGATGTTCAATAAGAAATTTGACTAAAATATATATTGAAATTATGCTCGAGTAACTGTTCAATTTATAAATAAGTTAGAGTTTTTCGGAATGACTATAAGATCAAATTCAAATTTGTAGATATGTACTAATTCACGTCTTACAAAAAAGTGTTTTTCACAAATCACCTTCATTATTCTAAACGTTTATGAAAATTAACAGAGATGACTTGATACTTTTTACAGAGATTGAAATCGCAATTCTCTGCAATGCACTCAAAAAAGATCCTAATGACTTGGAAAATTATGAGTTTGTCTATCAGACCGGCATTAGAAGATGTGGTGACTACTTCGATGAGTTGCTCGACGAATATTCAGATGATTAACATAAATTTTATCCAACAATTATACCGGATAAGTAATGCATAATCTGAATACTTCAAGAATTACTTTTTAACGTATTGATGCTTTAATCAAACATATAAGTCCACTATGAAATATTTTATATTCTTCATCCTATTACTAAGTAACTATTATTCGTCTTGACTTATCAAAAGCACCTTCCAAAGTAATGAATGGCGTCTGTACCATGAAAGTACTCTGGACTGAAGACCCACAAGATAAAGTATTCTATTTCCATCTCAAGGGGGTAACAGTAGATTCCGTGTATTTGAATTCAAACAAAACAAGTGCAGTTGTCGGTGGAATAGTTGGTACGAATATTAGTTATTATTCTATTGTAGCACCAATAAATGCAAAGATTGGCGATACATTTTATGTGAAGGTAAATTATAGCGGAACAATGACGTGTGAAACAGGTGGTACCGCAGGATGGTGTGGTGGAGTAACATCTCAAAATGGAACGCTTTACACATTAGGAGTGGGATTTGTAGCTGATTATGTATCGACAACTCAGCATTGGCTTCCATGCTATGATCATCCATCCGATAAAGCTACATTTCATGCGAAATTTAAAGTACCCAGGGGGAAAATTGCTGTTTCTAATGGAAATCTGACAAATGTAGAAGCAGATAATACTACAATAACAACTGAATGGACACATGATATTCCATGCGCTACGTATCTTCTTACATTTGCAGTTGATTTATATTTCCCATTAGAGTTTGGCTCTTCTCAATTACCAATGACAGTCTATTCTAAAGGTGCTGACACAGCATCGACACGCAAATCATTCAGTTTGCTCCCACGAATGGTGAGGACGTTTGAAAATAAATTCGGTGAATATCCTTTTGAAAAAGTTGGTTATGTGAATACTCCTACCGGTGCGATGGAACATCAAACAATGATATCATTTCCAACATCTTTATCGCAGTCAAGAGATACGGTGAACTCAGTCGCAGCACATGAACTTGCTCATCAATGGTTCGGTGATAATGTAACTCCCGAAGATTTTCGTGACGCGTGGCTTACTGAATCCTTCGCCACTTATTCTGAAAGTGTTTGGGCAGAGGAATTAGGAGGATTTACCGGATATTTAAACAATCTATCCGGTAAAATGAGTAGTTATTTTAATGCAAATGAAGGCGTATTTCCCCTTTATGACTACCCACGTGCAGCACCTTCATCCAATTATCCTGTCACTATTTATTCCAAAGGAGCAGTCGTTCTTGGAATGCTTCGGTATGAAGTAGGTGATTCGTTGTTTTATAAGTCGTTAAAACAATACTTATCTGCATATAAATACGGAATTGCAAATACAGCAACGTTTGAAAATATGTTCCAACAAACTACAGGCAAAGATTTAAAATGGTTCTTTTCTCAATGGGTACATGCAAAAGGGTGGGTTAAATTAGATATCAGAACATCCCAAACAACAAATATAGACGGTAAAAAAGTAACCAATCTACGATTCGTACAAACCCAGCCAAAGGATCAAGGTCCTTTTACAAACATTCCGATAGAAGTTGGTGTAAAGCAAAAAGATGGTAAGTATTTATATACGATATTTACTTTGAAAAAAGACGATGAAACCTTTACATTGCCGGTAGAATTCCCTACAGATTATACTGCAATTACTATCAATCAAGGTCCTACTCTCCGCACATTGCTTCAAGTGGTAAGTCTGACTGAAGTCATCGAGAATCCAAAAGAAGAACGGCCGGAATTGAGAATAATTCCCAATCCGGCCGGATCTGATTTTCAGCTTGACTATTGTTCAGAGCAAAACGGTTCTGCTGTTATTGTTATAACGAATGTCGAAGGCAAACAACTATACAAAGAAATTATTACTGTTCATCAAGGGCAACAGAAAATCACTCTTCACAACACACTCTCATCAGGAATGTACTGGCTATCAATAGAACAGAACGGTCGTGAGTCAACCAAGCAATTCGTTATTCAGCAATAATTTACTTTGCTGACGGCGTCGATACTTCTGCTTCTTTTACATTTCCATACGCAGTCATATCTATTGATGCATAGTCCGGATTCGATGTAGCAATTTTTGCTGTTGCAGTAAAATACCCTTTTTCTTTAGGTGTAACGCGAGCCACTACTTCAAGCTGGGTTTTACTTTTAATAATTGTACCGGTCTTTATATTCAATTCTATTCCATTCGAAAGAGTTGTTTCTTGGATCACCAAGTCCTGCAAAGAATTATTTTCAATTCTCACACTTGCTTCCGCTACTTTACCAACGACCATATCACGGAACGCAAAATACGGTGAAGGGGTTATATTGATTTCACGTATCACATCTGCTTTCAAATACAGCACTTTTGCGGGTGTTGTACCATCATTACTTTGAATAGTAATGGATTTGTTTAACGGTCCGTTGGTAGATCCAAGATTAAGTGATACCTCAATTGTCGCTGTATCGACTAGTGGTTGAAGTTCCTTTTTGTCGATTGGTGCAGCAGTACATCCACAGCCCGGACGAACTTCTGAGATTTTCAGCAATTCAGTTCCACGGTTTATTATTTGAATTTTTGCTTTTAACGGTGTGTCTTTTGGCTTTACTTTTTTCCAGTCAAACGTATCACCTCCAATAATCTCGAGCTTCGCATTTACATTTGTTGGTACTGCTTCTGTCGGGGGTTGAGTGACTGGAGAGATTACCGGCACCGGTGCTACAGCACTACCTTTTCCTTGACCAACTAGTCCTGGCTCTGATGATGGTGACATAGGAGACACCTTAACTGCTGTACCTTTACCGCTTTTACTTGGTTGAACAACTGTTCCGGTACCTTTTGTCTCACTTGGTGCTAACGCTTTTCCGACAGTTACATTTGATGGCTTTTTTTGAGCCGTCATACTAATACATGAAGCGACTATTAAGGTCGCAATTACACCGAATTTCTTCATATAAATCTCCTGAAATAGATTAATAATAATACGATAAAATGAGTTAACTTATGGAATAACAACTAATTGCTGCACTGCTTGCTCTCCCTGAATAGTGCGAATTGCCACTAAATATGCACCGGTCGGAATCCCATCCAGCATGAGAGGTACTTTGTTTTCTCCACTTGGCTTGGATTCATTGAAGATCATTGTTCGCACGAATCTGCCATTCAAATCATGCAATGAAATATTCACATCACGCTGCTCTTTCAATGTAAAGGTACATTCGGCACGCTCCCGTGCAGGATTCGGCGCAATACTTACATCCGATAACGAACCCGATTCACGCCGACACAAATCAAAAAATGGTGAATCATTTTTTATAGCTTTACATGCCTGTTCTGCTGGAATACAATGTTTCTTAACTTCTGCAAGGACAAGTAATTCATTCTGTAATTGTTCGCGATAACGACCCGGAAGGGCTCCGGTAAATTCTTTGGTTGGTGTGAACCAAAGCACGAACTCTCGGGCGTCAGAATGTTCAAAACTAACACGCAACAGCACAGCTGAATGATGAATTGTGTTCGCCGATTTTACTTTGTCAGTAGGCGAAAGAGTAATATCACACGTATCTGTTGAGCTAAACTCTCTCTGCAACCAAACATGCAATTTGGGATAATGAATTGCTAATGAGACAGCTTCCGTTTCGGTGAGTTCAATGCGTTTAAGTCCTTCTATATCTTTGTCGTTAGATGTTGGTATAATGTTGGGTATTCTATGGTCAGTCAGATTACTTTGACTATTTGATGAATGTAAATTTTGTGCTTGATTTTCAAAATTAGTATTGAAAGTAGATGGTCGTGTTGTTTTGATTGGAGAAATATTTATAGTATTTCCATGAAATTCTTTTGGAGAAAATTTTTGTACGGTTGATTGTGAAATTATTTGAGGTACCGTAGTCAAGTTCTGTGGTGATTGAGATGGAAGAGATTCTTTCAACGACATTTGATGACTTTGTGGTGAAGTAGTTTGATTATTATAATAAAACAATGCAATTAGAGAAGCTACAGCTACTATCGAACCTGCGACAAAGGTATTAATTTTCCACATTGACTGTGCAGGTGATGCAATTCCCTGTGCTCCGGAAATTTGCTGCATTACTTCATTGGAAGTAAGAAGCGGATTCACATTTCTTGCTTTTTTTGCAGTGTCAAAGTATGTCTGCAGGTTTTTGTTCATACCACACTTTCTTCTAATTGTACTAGTACTTTTTTGTCTTGAGAATTAACACCGAGTAATTTCGCTAACTGCCTTTTACCTCTAAAGATACGAACTTTTACTCCTGTCACTGTGCCGCCCTGCACTTTTGTATTTCTTTATGCGAATACCCCATTATTTCTGCCATAATAATCGCTTCTTTCTGAGCTGCCGGTAATTGATCGAGTGCCTCATATAATATCGTTACATCCATAGCATCATCCGGTGAAAGAGAGTCGCCAAAGAGTTCGTCCATTTCCTCGGTTTCGATATGCTCATACACTTTGGTCCGTGTTCTTCGGTTGTAAAATGTTCGGCGGGCGATCGTCATCAGATAGCTAGGAAATGCAATCTCTTCGCGAAGGGTGTCTAGCTTTTCGAATGCTATGAGGAGAGTTTCACTGACTAGGTCTCGAGCTTCTTCTCGATTACGCGTCAAAAACAAAACAAAACGCTCAAGCGGCTCCTGCGTAGGTGCCAATAATCTCATAAACTTCTGTTGATTTGTTTCTTGATGTACCATGAAGTCCGATTAACTGCTGTAATTGCCAAACTGAGGAGGAAGTGAAGAATTTGGCTGAAAGGTTACATTGATGAGAATAATTGATTAATTACGTTAATTTTTGGTTCCGTTCATTACGTTCCATACCATCGCTTGCGGTCACCCGTTGCCGTCCAACCCTTTGATTATGATTGACATATATGAAGGGTTCAAAAAAAACTTAGCGTTTGGTTAATTAAATATTCTGCTCTCTCTTTGGTCGTCGCCTCTGCAATAATCCTTACGATTGGTTCTGTATTAGATGCTCGCACATGTACCCACGAATCCTCAAAGTCAAATCGTACTCCATCGCTATTATTGACACTAGCTTCTTGAAAATTTTGACGTAATATCTCCGAGAGAGCACCGAAATCTCCATTGAAATCTATTCTAGTTTTGATCATTTCATAGCTTGGAATTGACCTAGATAATTCAGAAAGGGTTGCTTGATTTGTTGCAATCAAATGGAGAATAAGAGCTATACCAACTAACGAATCTCTACCGTAATGACATGATGGAAGTATGACACCACCCGAACCCTCACCACCAAAGATACAATTGTGATGTTGCATCATTCGCACTACATTTACTTCACCCACAGCAGAACGCCAAACAGTTGCATTATAACGTGTTGCGATGTCATTTATCATTCGTGAAGTAGATAAATTGACAGCAATATCCGGTGAATACTTTCCAAATAACTTGTGGTTTTCGAGTACACATTGAGCCGCGAGTACAATAGTTTTTTCTTCCCCAATTGAATGCCCGTGTTCATCAATGAGTACCAAGCGGTCAGCATCAGGGTCAACAGCGATTCCAAGATCTGCCTTTTCATGATGAACAGCAGCAGCCAATTGAGTAAGATTCTGAGGAATTGGCTCAGGTGTATGAGGAAAAATTCCGGATTCATTACAAAAAAGAGGAATGACAGTACATCCGAGACCTTCGAGTAGTTTGGGTACAATTACCGACCCAGAAGCATTGACGGCATCTACTACGACACGGAGTTTCCTATTTTTGAGAATAGTAAGTATAGTTTCAGTGAAAAGAGGTAAGGAAAGTATAGTATCTATATGTTTTTCAATAGCTTCATTATCATAAGAAATTTCACCTGTTGTAGTTTGATCGAAAGAAACATGAGAAGCATCAGCAATTTCCCATAAGTGATTATTCTGTTCTGTATCGAGAAAAACGCCATCAGAAAACATAAATTTCATCCCATTCCATTCCGAAGGATTATGAGAAGCTGTGATAGAAATTCCACCGGATGCGGTGGAAGTATGCTCGACCAAGAGCTGAATTGTGGGGGTAGGTACGACGCCGAGAATCGTCACATTCCGTCCGTTTAAAGCGAGTGTTTCGGCGATAAGCCGTTCAATCCAAACGCCTGATGGGCGACCGTCTCTGCCGATAATTATATTTCCCGGCGGTAAAAACCGAGCAAAAGCTGAAGCATACTTCGCAACAATTTCGGACGGAAGGGAATCACTCACTGTAGCACGAATTCCGGAAATAGAACGTATAAAAGGCATCTTTTTGAATAAAATGATTAAGAATTTTCAAGAATATAGTAGCCACAAATTACAAAAATCATCGTAATTTTGCGGGCTTATAGCATTGATCTACTCAAAAAATCCCCGCTTAGACGCTTTCCTTTATGGCAAAAAAAACTACCGTTACATCTACATCAGACATGCAATTTGATGAGAGAACACATATTTCTGTTCGTGGTGCACGCGAGCATAATCTCAAAAACATCTCACTCGATATCCCTCGAGATAAATTAGTTGTCATTACCGGGTTATCGGGATCAGGCAAGTCTTCACTCGCGTTCGATACACTCTATGCAGAAGGGCAGCGGCGCTATGTCGAATGCCTATCACCGTATGCTCGACAGTTTCTTGGAATTATGAAGAAGCCGGATATAGATACAATAGAAGGGCTTTCACCTGCCATTTCCATCGAACAAAAGTCAGTAAGCAATTCACCACGATCGACCGTCGGTACCGTGACGGAAGTCTATGACTATCTCCGACTGCTTTTTGCCAAAATTGGCGTCCAGCATTGTGTAGATTGTCATATCCCTGTGCAGTCTCAGACACCTGATCAGATAATTGACTCCATCATGGAATTACCGCAACAAACACGTATTCAAATACTTACACCACTCGTTCGGGGAAGGAAGGGACATTACAGGGAATTATTCGATCAATTTCGCAGACAGGGCTATACCCGAGTAAGAGTCGATGGTATCGTTCAGGAAATACAAGTGGATATGCAAGTTTCGCGGTTTCAGGTGCACAATATTGATTTGGTACTTGATAGAACTCTTATCGAACCCGAGCAAGACACACGGATATCAGAATCAATTCACACAGCTTTAAAAATAGGCGAAGGAATTGTAATAATTCTTACTGAAAATCCTGATGAAAGTTGGTCAGAGAGACTCTATTCGACGTCAAATTCATGTTCGAACTGCGGTCGCTCCTACGAAGCACTCGCACCAAATAACTTCTCCTTCAATTCTCCATTTGGAGCTTGTGATTCATGTCAAGGTCTTGGTAATATGAGAGATTTTGATGAAGACCTTGTAATTCCTAATCGCGATATTTCTGTCGAAGATGGAGGTATTTCTATCGTCGGCAAGCAACGTAAAATGTGGATTTGGGATAAGGTCTCTGCATTTGCAAAGGCAGCCGAAATTGATCTCAAAAAACCAATCAGTGAATTGGAAGACAATGAAATTAAAGCACTTCTTTTTGGCACTAAAAGCAAAAAGGTGACATTGAAATATGTACTTTCCTCAGGAAAAACCGTAGAATACAAAACTAAATTCGAAGGAATTCTACCAATATATAGACAGCAATACGATAATACTTCTTCCTCTGAAATCAGATCAGGTATTGAGGAATACATGACCGCACAAGCATGTCCTGTCT
This sequence comes from Ignavibacteria bacterium, assembly GCA_016720145.1. GTDB lineage: Bacteria > Bacteroidota > Ignavibacteria > Kapaibacteriales > UBA961 > JADJXV01. Next base: position 76,109 of record JADJXV010000010.1, read on the forward strand.
GTGAAGGTGGCAGACTAAAGCCGGAAAATTTAGCTGTCAAAATTGATAACTCTTCTATCACCGAACTCACGAGTTATGACGTGACCAAAAGCTATGCTTATTTTGAATCCCTCGAAGCAAAGCTCAACGATCGTGAACGCAAAATTGGACATTTAATTCTCAAAGAAATCACCACTCGATTGAAATTTTTACTTGAAGTAGGACTTCATTACCTCAATCTCGACCGTTCGGCACGGACACTTTCCGGCGGTGAATCACAACGAATTCGATTAGCGTCCCAGATAGGCAGTCAGCTCGTAGGTGTGATGTATGTCCTTGACGAACCAAGTATTGGGCTACATCAGCATGATAATCAAAAGTTAATTACTTCCCTTAAAAACCTGCGTGATTTGGGTAATACGGTCATCGTGGTAGAGCATGACCGCGAGATGATCGAGCAATCAGATTATTTAGTCGATATTGGTCCAAAAGCCGGAATTCATGGCGGTGAGATTATGTTTGAAGGTGACCCAAAAGACTTGATATCCGCCAAAAAAGAACTCCTCGAGCTCTCCAACACAGCCCAATACATAACAGGAGCTCGCCGAATTGAAGTACCGTATCAGCGCCGTGAAGGCAATGGAAAATCAATAAAGCTCAGTGGAGCACGAGGGAATAATTTGCAGCAAGTGACTCTCTCTATTCCACTTGGCACATTTACGACGATTACAGGTATGAGTGGAAGCGGCAAGTCATCCCTTGTAAATGAAACACTTTATCCTATATTATCGAAGCATTTTCATAATGCAATTTCTTCGCCGTTGCCATATAACAAAATCGAAGGTCTAGAGTATATAGATAAAGTTATTGAAATAGACCAAACTCCTATCGGGCGTACACCGAGAAGCAATCCTGCAACGTATACCGGTGTGTTTACGCAGATACGAGACTTTTTTTCGCAATTACCCGAGTCAAAAATGCGTGGATATTTACAGGGCAGGTTTTCCTTTAACGTGCGTGGTGGGAGATGCGACGACTGCGAAGGCGGAGGAATCAAGAAAATCGAAATGAATTACCTGCCTGATGTGTATGTTCAATGCGAGACTTGCGGTGGAAAACGTTATAATTCAGAGACTTGCCAGGTATATTATAAAGAAAAAAACATAGCTGATGTTCTCGATATGAGTATCGAAGAAGCATTAGAATTCTTCAAGGAAATACCGAAAATTAGGCGCATAATGCAAACGCTGTACGATGTAGGTCTCGGTTACATTAAAATTGGTCAGCAAGCGCCGACTCTCTCCGGTGGGGAAGCTCAAAGAGTGAAGCTTGCTACTGAACTTGCCAAAGTATCTACAGGTAAGACATTGTATTTATTAGATGAGCCGACCACGGGGCTTCATTTTGAAGACATCAAGCTTCTACTTGGTTTGCTCGATAAATTAGTCGAAAAAGGGAATTCGGTCGTCGTCATTGAGCATAATTTAGATGTCGTCAAATGTGCGGATTGGGTAATTGATTTAGGACCGGAAGGTGGCGGAGGTGGTGGGAGAATAATTGCTGAAGGCACCCCGGAAAGTGTGTGTAAAGTAAAAATTAGTTACACAGGTAAGTATTTGAAGAAAGAACTGAAAATTAAATAAAAAGTAGTTTGTCAGCTTAGCGAAAAGTCGTAGTTTCGCACTCCAAAATTCAAAACGCACCCATAGCTCAACTGGATAGAGCATCTGACTTCGGATCAGAAGGTTTGGGGTTCGAATCCCTATGGGTGTACATACTATAAGCCCTTTGTAAATTAATAAGTTGCAAAGGGTTTTTTGTTTGAATGATGAGTTAATGAAATTTCCAACTACAAACTTTTTTTGTATGATTCATACTTCACTACTAATTATAGATTTATCCAACTTGAATTATTGTAATTTGTCTGACATTATAGAAAACACAAGATAGAAAAATAAGCATACGTTAAAAATACTTTGGAATTGATGAGATTAGAATTTACTTTTGCAACTGCAATCACCACATACATTTATGGGATAGTATTATTACGGTTGGAAACTGACTCAATATGTTCAATGAGATTATGATTTTGTTTTAAAATTATCTGCTGATTAATTCAATATTTTATATTAACGAGGTATTTCTATGAAACGTTTTTACAATATTTTACTGGCCTTTTGTGTAGTGACGTTGTATTTTGTTGCGTGTAGTAGCTCGACAGATCCGGATTCCAATCCCGGAGTAATTGGCGGCGAAACAAATATAGAATTATCAAAAGTAGGGAACTATTTTTCTGTTATTATTGTTACCGATCCACAAACGGATTTTAACTTTAGTGAAAATAACACAACGATTACCAAGAATGATAATGGAATTGTTACTTTTTACCATAAATCTGCATTTGATTCTACATTTATCGAATCTTTAGCTAACGCTCTCGGATTACAAGACCTACCAGACCATCTCATTTTACCCGCTTTAGTAGATTATGCAAAGCGAATCGGCGGAAAGCTCGACACCACCGACAAAGAACGTATGACACTCACCGCAGAGTTCACCGTCAAAATTACCTCCGAGGGTATGCAAGAGTATTTTGGTAAAAATAATAACCTCACGACTCCCCACACATTAGTAAAATATGCTTGGAATGTCGGTAATGTCTATGAATTTACAAATACCGAAGAAATTAAAGTAAAACGTACCGTCGTTGCAAAATCTACAACTGATGATTATTCACTTAGTCACTTGAAATTAAAAGTAATTAAAGTTGAAGAAACTAAAGAAGACCCAATAATTGATAAAATCACCTACATTGCAAATCACAAATATGGGTTGATAGGAATTATTCTAAAAAGCAAAACCGGTAAAGAGGTTAAGCTTACTGTGTTTCCGACGAGTCTTTTCTAAAATTGTTCGGCAGAATAGTAGTTGTAAATAAAATCATTTGATTGTTGGTAACTTTATAGTTTAATTGATTGTAAGGACTGTAGCTAAAGAAAATACAGCATTTCATGTAGGGGTAGAAAATTTTCTACCCCTACATTGCTATATATTCATACGTAAAAAATTAACGACTTTGCTTTCTAATAAACAAAATTTCAAGTTAAATTATTGAAAGTATCTTTATGAAAACATTTAGGTTACTGATTTTATCATGCTGTATTATCATTATAAATAACGGTTGCAACGACACAACTACCGTTACTTCTACTCCTGAAGAATGGAAACCCTCCTCGACAACTTGTGATGTCACCTACACTCCAAACACCATCTATTTTGATAGTACTGAGATAAAAGCGTTATTGGAGTCGGATTCCGTGAATCACTCCTTTACATTTGATGCAAACAGCCCAAAGGTTTCAACATTTGATGTTGGTAAAATCCTCTTACCCTGGCGAAAAGATGTTCGGAAAATAGCTTCCATCCAAAAAAATGGCACGAAAGTCATCGTCACTACCGATACGTGCTTATTGAGTGAAGTGATCCAAGACGGTACTCTTTCATGGGATTTTGCGGCTGATTTTTCACCCAACAATGTTATAATTCCTACGATGACTGTAGCCGGGAAAAAAGGTAATTTCATTTTGACACCGGTAGCAAACGATACATTTGCCATACGGTTAGACTTCGGAGATTATATCTACAAGGTATCCATAAAGCTCAAAAATGATTACATGTATGCGAAAATCGGTGTAGATAAAAAGCTATTTCAGGGATTAAGAGCCTCGTTTACAGCTGAGGGTACAGTTTCTAAATTTCGTCAGCAATCTACGATGAGATTCAGTAATTCAAATCTTCAACAGTTTGACCATATCAATAAACATATTAAAGGGGATATGACTTTGAGATTGGCAGCGGCAGGTTCTGGTAATGATGCTATTAATTTTGAATTACCAATAGTAGTTGCCAAATATCCAATCGCTGTTGGTCCGTTTATATTTTTTATTAATGTTAAAATTCAAGTAGTTGCAACTTGTATTGTCCCACCCGACGGCTCATCAAATCTTAATGCAAAATTCTCCTACGATTCAGAAGCCGGCTTTACATTTAACGGAGTCGATGCGAATCCGTTTGGAAGTCCGGGCACGTACAATATGGTTAAAGATGGTGAACTCGCCACTGCATCATCATCATCGGTAGCAGCAAGCTTTGGTGTAGGATTCCCAAGGACAGAACTCGATTTATTTGGTAGCGGATTAATTGTTCCGTACGTGCAACCTGCAATACTCATAGGCGGAGATTTTACCACAGGAATACATCCTTGCCACCAAGCACAAGTTTCATTTATCGGATCAGCAGGAGTGAATATGGGTTTTGCAGGGATGACACTCAAAAAGACGTGGTCACTGTGGAATAAACCACTTGTGCTTCTGAAAGCAGGGGATTGCCCGTGAGGATTTATCCAAAAGAAATGTTTGATAAGGTATTGGAAATTTTCCAACATTCGAAACCTACTTCAGATATAATTCAATTGAATAATTAAGTACATTACAACATGTAGGGGCAGAAAATTTTCTGCCCCTACAGTCAAAAAAACATTTATGATCACATCGGGGTCAAACGTTTGTAGCAAAGAACATCAAAAAGAATGTATGACCCCATCGAAGTCAAACGTTTGTAACACGTAATGCTGAATTGACGTGACTACGACCCGATCTGGGTCAAACGTTTGTAACTCGTATTGCTGAACTGACGTGACTACGACTCCATCGGGGTCAAACGTTTGGAGCAGTTATAAATGTAAGATATAGTATATTACTGTAAAATATCCTGATGATTATCCATTGAACCAATTTCATGCTCCCCAAAAAACGAATTCATCCTCCGGTCAAATCGAACCTCCATCCACGCAATCGGCATCGAACGCGATATAATTTCAAAGAACTTATTCGGAGTAGTCCTGAACTTGGGCAATATGTACGATTGAATGAATATGATGATGAGTCGATTGATTTTTCAAACGCAGAAGCAGTATTGGTGCTCAATCGAGCTCTGCTAAAGCATTTCTATAAAATAAATTACTGGGAAATCCCTACAGACTATCTCTGTCCTCCAATTCCCGGAAGAGCCGATTATTTGCATTATATCGCTGATATTTTAGCTTTAACTAATGGAGGAATAGTTCCAACGGGTAGCCAAATTAAATGTCTCGATATTGGTACAGGCGCAAATTGTATTTATCCTATCATCGGACATCGAGAATATGGGTGGTCGTTCATAGGATCAGATATTGATCAGGTAGCGCTTTCATCAGCTTCTGAAATTATTGAGAAGAATTCCAACTTGAAAGGGAAGATTGAATTGCGACTTCAAAAAAATGCGAATGATATTTTTCATGGAATAATTCAGCAAGATGAACGCTTCACACTCACTATTTGTAATCCGCCATTTCATGCTTCTTTTGAAGAAGCCCAAGCAGGAACTCTCCGTAAATTAAGCAACCTCCATCAAAAACGTATCACAAAACCTACCTTAAATTTTGGAGGTCAGAATAATGAATTATGGTGTGCTGGAGGCGAAGAAAATTTCATCAAAATAATGATTAATCAAAGTAAGGATTTTGCTGAATCATGCGTATGGTTTTCTACTTTAGTTGCTAAACAAGTTCATCTTAAAAGTATCTACAAAACATTAAAAAAAGTGGGAGCTATAGAAGTAAAAACTATTCCAATGAACCAAGGAAATAAATCAACTCGAATAGTAGCATGGACATTCCTTACCAAAGCACAACAGGAAACCTGGATGAATAAATTCTAGAATTACCAATCTCTCCCGAGAGTATCGCTTCTCAGCGATGCCCTCGGTTTACATGATGAGATGCCCTCGGTTTACACACCACATCTAAACTCCTTTGGCATAATAATTGATAAACCTGATACTACAAGAAATAGGTTCAATAATCAGGTATAAAATATAATGGTTACCAAATACCAAACTCAGAATATCATGCAATGTATATTATGTATGATATTCATCGTAATGATGACACATTCAGCGTTTGCTGCTGACCCTGTTGTAAAATTACCACCCATGCCATCGAAGTCTGAAATGGAAGTCTATGAAGAAAGTGAAGAACTCTTCGCCAAGCTCCTTCTCAACTATTATCAGATAGCATCGACCTTAGAAGCGCAATTGAAAAATTGGGATATTAAGCCCACTGTGAATGTACCCACACCGACTCTCGACGAACTTACCTCACAAGAATCAAAGACCATTAAAAAGTATTTTACGATTGGATTTAAGTTGCAATTGCAAATTGAATCTTTGTCGGAAGAACAGGTGCACGCGCATCTTACTGATATTCAAAAGCGACTTATTAATGAGAGAAAAAGAAACGCCGAACTTGGTATTTCAAAGTATGAATTAGAGTTAGCTTCGAAAAATACAGAAGTGTATAAAAATCGGCTCAACGAAGTACTCACAATGAGCGATAGTCTCAAATTAGCAAATGATTCAATTACTTATCAATATTACATGCTCAAGTATTCATCGGGAGATGCATATTCACGAGCAATTATAAATAGCTCAAGTCCAACGCTCATGTTATCAAATCAAGCTTGTTTACTTGCTTTCAACACAGATGTACTACAAACAGATGTGTCATTTGGGGCAAAAGCAGAACTCAATCTAAATTCCATTGCAGAATACGATAAGTACTTCGATTTATGGTTCGCGTATTTAATGCCGCAAGTCAAGTCTATTCATAATAATACAACAGCGTCTATCACTCGAGATTGGAATTCTAATATCTATTCATTCGGTTTGAATTTGAATTTGCCGGAAGTAATTGAATTAAAACCGGTAAAGGCAGGAATCAAGCTTGGAGTCGGACATTACTGGGGGAGTGGGACATCGCCGAATGTATCATTACCCGAAATAGATTACAAAGGTCAATTGATGAATGTGGAATTAAACTTCTCGCGATTTACAACGCTTAGCCCAATGAGTCTGTACTTTAACTTTGGCGTACTATTTCCATCACGTGAAATGATTTATGCCGATCCGGTGCAAGTTCAAAATATTTTAAAGAATAATATTACAACCTTTGCACTTGGTTTACGATTTACTATTCTATAATTTCTTGAAATACATAAAGTAAAATATGAAAACTACAATTGCAATACTCTTACTCCTTATTACTTCTAACTTTCCACTTCATGCAAATGAATTAGGTAAACGGTATTTAAAGCTTGGCAATACCTATCGTGAATCAGGTAATTACGAGAAAAGTGAAGAATACTTGAAATTAGGAAAGAAAATGGTAGCCAAGGACGGTTATTGGACAGCAACAGCTCATGAGTTTTTGGGCTATATGTACCGCGATATGGTTGCGTCTGGAAATTATTCAGACAATGCTGAGTATTTCAATGAACTTGCGAAAGAAAATTTCGAGAATGCACTCGCAGGTTTCCGGAAATCGGTCAAACAAAACGATGGGAGTCCTGCAGCGCTTAGTAGCATTCAAACTCATATTGAGGAATTAAACTCAAATCTACAGAGTAACAATAGTAGCAAATCTGCCACTAATTCAGTGAATTACTCGAATGCGAAGATTGTTAATTACGATAATACCAAGATTAAAGAAGTGCCGGCAGAGCTACCAATACAACTTGAAAATTTAAGCGCAGTGAACAATAGAATCAAAGAGATACCAAGCACTATAGCGCAGTACAAAAAGCTAAAATATCTCAATTTGAAAAAGAATAGAATTACTGCAATAGCCGGCGCAATGAGCGGATTAAGAAATATCAAAGTGCTTAACCTATCAGAGAACAAGCTGAAATCTCTTCCGAAGTCAATTGATGAAATGAAGCAATTGGAAATATTAGATGTTTCCAAGAATAAACTAAAAGAAATACCAAGCTCAATTACTTCACTCAAGAATCTAAAAGTACTTGATATATCAGGAAATAAAATTCCTTTCAGCCAAATTTCGACCTTACTGAAAAATATGCCGAATACGAATATAATATTTGATAAGTATGAGTTGGTAGATGAAGAAGAAAGCGAAGATGAAGATATCGGTGGTCCGATTCAGGGAAATTAATCAAACCATATTTATGTGAAATTGACACCAAAGAACGATACTCTACACGAACTTTTCGAACGTTACCAAGCATCGAAAGGTGAAATACAATCAAAATTAGCTGAATTCAAAAATGTTCCCAAAGAAGAACATTTTTACGAGTTATGCTTTTGCATTTGCACACCACAATCCAAAGCCCTCCATGCTCTGAAAGTCGTAGAAAATTTAAAAACCGAAAATTTCTTTCTCAATCCATTTGATGCAACTGATATTTTGAGGAATCCTGAACATTATATACGATTTCACAATCAAAAAGCTAAGAATTTGGTATCTATTCAAATGCAATGGAGTACAATTGCACATCAACTTTCACTCGATACAAATGCGATTCAAAAGCGAGATTGGTTATCTGAGAATATCCGTGGAATTGGAATGGAAGAATCGGCGCATTTTTTACGGAATATTGGTGAGTTTGGCGTGGCAATCTTGGACAGACATATACTCAAGCATCTTGTAGAATTGAATGTTATTGATGAATATCCGGTTAGTATGAATAGAAAACTCTATCTTGAAATCGAGAGAAAGTGGAAAGAGTTTTGTGAAAAAGTACATATTCCGATGGAAGAAATGGATTTACTTTTTTGGAGTATGGAAACAGGCGTAATACTGAAATAAATTTAAGATATATTGAGCAACACGATTATTTTCCCTACGCAATTTGTATTTTTGCATATTGCAGTGGAGTATCATCGTGTTTTTGTGTTTATAATTAGCGATCTTTCACAACAATTGGCAAATAATATATTGTTCGGATTCCGGAACGAAATATTTTTATAACAGATTATTAAATTATAGTATTACATCATTATTGATAGGATTTTTTATGAAAAAGCTCTGGTATATTCTGCCCATTACAGCGGCTGTAATAATAGCAGGTATTTACGGCTCGGATTTCTGTACAAGCTGTTCACATTCAACAGCATCTACACAATCGACAATTCAAGGCGAGCAAAAGCCGGACGTTGACCCTAATTGGTTGTCACAAGTCACACAGGACTTAGCAAAAAGTGAATATTACATTCAATACCAAGCAGACATCAATAGTTATCAAAGTCCTAACCGATCACAAAACCTAAGAATTACGTACGGTGAAAACGGTTTTTCAATGAGGCCTCGTGTTGGCGATAATGCTTCATGGAATGTTGCTCTCAATCTTACTTCGGTTTCAAAAGGAGCTGCGAAGTTACCATTAGATAAGCCAAAATTTCAGATCAATGGTAATCATTTAACAGCAAACTTTGTTGATCTCACCATAGAATACCTGAATAATCCTGATGGAATGAGACAAAATTTCATCGTTAAATCAAAACCCGCCGGTAATCTACCCCTCACCCTTACTCTCAATTCAACCAGTAACTTAATTCCGTTACAAAAAGGTAACGACGCTATTCTTTTTGCTGAAAATACTGCAAAAGCAAATGGTGTGGTGTGGTATAAAGATTTGAATGTTTGGGATGCGAACAACACAAAATTAGCTGCTAAAATGGAGCTTCATGGTGAGGCAATTGATCTGGTTGTTGACGATAGAAATGCTGTCTATCCTGTAACGGTGGATCCATTATCTACAACGGCGAACTGGTCTTCAGAAGCTAATCAAAACGATGCTCAGCTTGGATGGAGTATTGCTCAAGCAGGGAACGTCAACGGTGACAATTTCCCGGATGTCCTAATTGGTGCTCCAAAATATGACAATGGACAAGCAGATGAAGGCGCAGTATTTGTGTATCACGGTTCAGCTACCGGACTTGGAGTAACAGCAGCGAAAATCTTAGAAGTAAATATAGCCGGTGCAAATTTTGGCTGGAGTGTTTCCGGTGCGGGTGATATGAATAAAGATGGGTTTATGGATGTGATAGTCGGCGCGCCGACGTATTCGAATGGTGAAACAGGCGAAGGGGCTGCATTTGTATTTTTGGGTGGTGCCACTGGGCTCAGCAGTACAGCGGCTGCTATGCGAGAGAGCAATCAAGCAGGTGCTCAATTTGGCTATGCAGTAGCTGGTGCAGGGAGAATTAACAATGATGATTCAGCGGATGTAGTAGTATCCGCACCATATTTTGATAATGTGCAAATCGATGAAGGTAAAGTATTTGTGTATTATGGTGGTATCGCGGGTTTACGTACGGATGCACCATGGATGGCTGAAAGCGATCAAGACGGCGCAAGAATGGGATGGAGCTTAGCAGGTAATGCAGATTTCAATCGTGATGGTAAAAGTGATGTCGTCGTAGGACTTCCTCTCTGGGATAATGGACAAACAAATGAAGGTGTTGTTTGGGTATATTATGGTTTAGCGACAAGTGGTTTGCCATTAGTACCAAATTGGACACGTGAAAGTAATCAGATTGATGCACAGATTGGCTATAGTGTCGCTAGTGCTGGAGATGTGAATGGTGATGGATCAAATGACCTTCTCGTCGGTGCACCATTTTTTAGTAATGGTGAAACAAACGAAGGTCGAGCGATGGCTTATTACGGAAGTACCGGAGGACTCTCTACGACAGAAAGCTGGACAGCTGAAGGCAATCAGGTCAATGCACGTTTTGGACAATCTGTTAACACAGCCGGTGATATCAATAATGATGGCAATGCAGATGTAATAGTTGGCGCACCACTCTATGATGCAGGCGAAACTGACGAAGGAAGAGCATATATTTATCACGGTAGTACAATTGGATTAAACTCCGGCAGTGCGTGGCTCACAGACGGCAATCAGATTAATTCTCAATACGGAACATCCGTAAGTGGATTAGGTGATGTGAATGTGGATGGATATGCGGATGTAGGTGTAGGTGCGCCATATTATGATAACGGCGAACTTGATGAAGGTCGTACATTCGGATATTACGGTTCGCCAAGCGGTATCGGCTCAGCATCAGCGACGTTTGAAGGCAATTTTGTCGGTGGTGAATATGGAACAAGTGTAGCAAGCGCAGGAGATATCAATGGAGATGGTTACAGTGATATGATCGTAGGCGCTCCAAATTGGGATAATGGACAAGCAGGAGAAGGTAAAGCTTATCTTTATTCTGGCGGACCTAATGGACTAAGTGTAACAGTTGCATGGGTATTTGAAAGTAACCAAACTGGTGCGGCTCTTGGTACAAGCGTGTCAACTGCAGGCGATGTGAATAATGATGGTTATTCCGATATCATCGTCGGTGCTCCGTTATTTGATAGTGGTCAAACAGATGAAGGTAAAGCATTTGTGTTTTTCGGTAGTGCGAGTGGACTTTCGGCTACTCCAAGCTGGACTGCAGAAGGAAATCAGTCTGGTGCTCAATTTGGATATGCAGTTGCTTGTCAAGGTGATGTGAATAAAGATAATTACAGCGATATTGCAATAGGTGCCCCGTTGGCTGACAGCGGTCAAGCAGACGAAGGTATGGTGTTTTTGTATCGAGGTTCACTCGCCGGTACTGTTTCAACTCCTGTTTGGTTTGGCGAAGGTAACCAAAACGACGCACATTTCGGAATGACGATTGCTGCTTCTAATGATATGAATGGTGATGGATATGGAGATGTAATAATCGGCGCTCCTGATTTTAACGCTGATGCTGACTTACCCAAAGAAGGAAGAGTGTTAGCGTATTATGGTAGAAATGTATGGCCGCAAGCGAGTCCGAATTGGACTGCAGATACTCAACAAGATGGAGCTGGATACGGAGCTTCAGTCGCCACAGCCGGTGATGTAAACGGTGATGGATATAGTGACTTGGCAATCGGTATTCCTGATTATGATAATGGTCAAACTGATGAAGGCCGAGTACTTGTTTATTATGGTGCAACGACCGGACTTGGCGCTACACCGAACTGGTCTATGGAAATTAATCAAGCAAGCGCATCATTTGGTGAATCTATCTCAGGCGGTGATATGAATGGTGACGGTTATTCTGACATTATTATCGGTGCTACAAATTATACAAATGGTCAGCAAAATGAAGGTGGAGTGTTTGTGTATTATGGTAATACAGCAGGTCTTTCTCTCGAACCAAATATGACTGCCGAAAGCGATCAAGCAGCTTCAGGATTCGGTGCAGCAGTTGCTAACGGGGGTGATTTTAATGGTGATGGCTTGACGGATATGTATATCGGCGCTCCTATGTATGACAATGGACAAAATGACGAAGGTCGCGTCTATGTTTATAATGGTAAATACAGTGGATTGTCTGCCAATGCAAATTGGTCTGTAGAGAACTCTCAAGCATTGGCCGAACATGGCTATAGTGTATCATCAGCCGGTGACGTCAACGGCGATGGATATGCCGATGTACTCGTATCTGCACCTTATTTTGATGCTACTTTTGTTGATGAAGGCAGGGTATATTTATACTTGGGTGGTCCGACAGGATTATCAACCACACCTATCTCGAGCTTATCACCGGTTGCACAGGCAAGTGCATTATTCGGATGGTCAGTCTCAGGTGCCGGCGATATTAATGCGGATGGTTTTTCAGACATAATTATAGGTGATCCGTATTATGATGGAAACGGCGGACTTGTGCTAGACCAAGGACGTGCGTATGTTTATTATGGAAGTATTGCAGGACTCAATCCTACACCAACTCTTCTCGAAAGCAATCAAGCAGGTGCTATGTTCGGATCGTCTGTCTCAGGCGTTGGCGACGTAAATAATGATGGCTTCGCAGATATTGCCGTCGGAGCACCTTCTTATGATAATACATTCCCAAATGAAGGTCGCGTAACGCTTTATTATGGTAGTTCAAATGGTGTAAACTTCAATAATCAATGGGTAATGGACGGTGGACAAACAAATGCTTCGTATGGAAATAGTATAGCAACAGCCGGTGATGTGAACCGAGATGGAATTTCTGATATGATTGTTGGTGCGTATCTCTATGATAACGGTGAAGGTGATGAAGGGCGTGCTATGATATACTACGGTACAAACAGTGGTCTTTCTTCAACAGCAGGCTGGACATCTGAAGGTAATCAAATAGGTGCATATTATGGTTATAATGTAGCTACAGCCGGTGATGTGAATGGCGACGGTTACAGTGATGTAGTCGTAAGTGCAATTTGGTATGATAGTACTTTCAGCAATGAGGGTCGAGTTTATGTGTATAATGGAAGTGCTTCCGGCACTTCAGTCACATCATCGTGGATCGCAAATGGTGGTCAAGATGCTGCTGAGTTTGGTCATACCTGTTCATCAGTAGGCGATATTAATGGTGATGGTTTTGGAGATATTCTTATTGGTACTCCATTATTTGATAACGGACAAATTGATGAAGGAAAAGTTGATTTGTATTACGGTTCAGCTACTGGATTATCTGCGTCAGTATGGACTGGCGAACCAAATCAAGAAAATACATTTTATGGTTGGAGTCTATCCGGTGTAAATGATATCAATGGTGATGGATATTCAGATTTCATCGTTGGTGCACGCAAAGCTGATAATTCTCTCATTGATAGAGGTAGAGCATCTGTTTATTATGGTAATGCAGCCGCAGGTACAAGAGTCACTTCACGTCAATATAGAGCTGATTTTACTGCACCCGTTGTTCCTGTACTACGTTCACAGTCTGCTACCTCAGTAGGTCTCGGAATTTTCGCTAAATCTGCCCCAGGCAGAATAGAAGTGAAAGCACAATATGAAGTAAAGCCACTTGGCACTGCATTTAATGGCAATGGTCTTACCGTCACTTCTTCCTGGACTGATATCGGAACTGCAGGAGTTGCATTAAGTCAAGTTGTAAATGGACTTACAAATAATACTTCCTATAAATGGAGAGTACGACTTCAATACCGAGCAACCAACGGAGCGTTGCAGTCTTTTAGCCGCTGGTATAATAATTCGATAAATACACCATCAGAAGCTGATTTTAGAACAGGTTCGGTCTGTAATTTAGTAGCAGATGCCGGTAACGACTTCACAATGTGTGCCGGTAATGGTGTTACGATTGGAAGATCGGCAGCAGGTGGAATTCTACCAATTACGTATTTGTGGGAACCTCCAACAGGATTGAGTTCGACAACGATCGCAACTCCGATTGCTAATCCTCAAGTCTCGAGTAAATACGTAGTTACTGCAAGTGATGCCAACGGATGCGTATCGAGAGACACTGTGTCAATTGTCGTTAAGCCAAATGTAGCTGTCGTCGTAGGAGAAGATGTCGGTGTTTGTTCGGGAGAGTCAATTCAACTGAATGCACAGGTTTCAGGCGGAACACCGCCATTTCTCTATTCATGGGATCCTCCTTTCTCATTGAATAACCGTTTCCTTAAAAATCCTATCTCAACTCCTGCAAATAATGTATCAATAGTAGTAACTGTCACAGATGGGAATGGCTGTATATCGTATGATACCATACTTGTAAAAGTATTCCCGAAAGCTGATCGTCCGGCAATTACACAAACAATAGATACACTTACTGCTTCTCTATCTACGAAATATCAATGGTTTAAAAATGGTGTTGCGATTGTTGGAGCAACTACACAAAAAATCAATGTAAATCTTTATGGAAAAGGGACATATACAGTCACAATTACAAATGAAAATAACTGTTCTGCTACTTCCAATCCAATCTTTGTAATACCTGTTGGAGTAGAAGAAGAATATGCAGAGGCAGGATTTGCAGTATATCCAAATCCGACTCAAAATTCGTGTACAATACAATCCCTAATTGAAAATCCTACAACAGTAAAACTCACACTCAATAATCTTCTCGGGAGCAAAGTGTACGAATCTTCAGAAATTGCACAACCGGGTCAATTCAGCAAGAATATCGAGCTCAATATTTTGCCTGCCGGTGTCTATTTACTTCATTATTATGAAGGACAAAAGCACTTAATACGTAAAGTAGTTAAAGAATAATAGCAAGAGTGTTAGTACTAATTCGACGGGAGAAAGTGAATGTATAATTCCTTCTCCCGTCGTTTTTTTTATTGGTTTTGAATAGTTTTGATTGTAATCGATCATGAAAGTTTCCTTACGCATCCGACTTACTGCTTGGTATAGCGCAATAGTTTCCCTGACACTCATTGGGTTAGAGGTATAGCTTATTTTGCAGTATCTAACGAACTAAATCAAAATCTTGACTTGTCACTAATGCAAGTTGCTTCTTCACTCGATCGTATCATTCAAAAAAAACAATCTGAAACTAAAATTCCGCTGAAGCCTGCACTCCCTCGTAAAAAAAAGACGAGAAAAGAACGTCTGAAACTTGAAAGTATGAAACATGATTCGTTCGCGTTTTTTCGCCAACAAGAAGGTAGAAAGAATATTATAGATTCTTCGGTCAATGAAACTGATTCGACCCAAGACGAAGACCAAAACCCGGTATGGTCGGCAGTATATGAACATATTCTCCTTAATTCTAAAAACTACTTCATCCAAATTGCTGATCACAAAGGGCTGGTAGTGTACCGTTCGGAAAATTTGCAGCCCGATTCTTTACCTGTATTTGCCACAATAATTAAAAATGATGATTCGAATGATGGTATTGAGTTTGTTGAATTTAAATACGACAATCAAGAGTTACGGCTATATGTCTCAAGAACTAAATCAGCTCAAATTTCAATTGGCTACACAGTAGTTGAAATACAAGAAACCCTGAATAAACTATTCTTTTACCTCATGATTGCCTTTCCGGTTGTGCTGATTATTTCAACAATTGGAGGATGGTTTTTGGCGAAAGTCTCTCTCAATCCTATCGATGATATTACTCGCTCAGCGCAAGAAATTACTGCCCATAACCTTAGTCAGCGCCTGCCAATACCACCCACAAATGATGAAATTGGTCGCCTGACAGCTACGCTCAATCAAATGATAGAACGCCTCGAAGCATCGTTTATTCAGATCAGGCAATTCACAGCAGATGCCTCACATGAGTTGCGTACTCCACTGGCAATCCTTATGGGAGAGCTTGAAGTAGCACTACGTAGTCCTAAATCTAACCAACAGCTTACGGATATTTTGTCGAGTTCACTTGAAGAAGTGTCACGCCTTTCACAAGTAGTAAGAAATTTATTAGAAATATCTCGTGCTGAGTCGGGTCAAGTGAAAATTGAAATGCAACCGGTCAATATAAGCTTATTATTAAAAGATATTTGCGAAGATGTTGAATTGCTTGCCGAAGAGAAAATGCAGACACTAGAAATGATCATTGAGTCCGATAGTATAATCATTGGAGATGCAGTGCGGCTGCATCAAGCATTTTTGAATGTATTAGATAATGCCGTAAAATATACACCGACAGGCGGAACTATACTCGTCAGATTAATTAAAGAAAGTAAATGGCTCACTTTGAGAGTGAGTGATACCGGTGTTGGAATTCCTGAACAAGATTTACCGCACATTTTTGACAGATTCTACCGAGTGGATAAAGCACGCTCTCAAGATGTGCAGGGTAATGGGCTCGGACTCGCTATTGTAAAATGGATTGTCGAGGCGCATCATGGGACTATTTCAGCCGAAAGTACTCCCGGCAAGGGAACAATCTTCACTATTCGATTTAAATTAGAGTAACAAGCATTAGCACGGCAATTTCCTTTGATTTTCCACCAAAAAAGACCTAATTTTGCGGCTTCTTTTTAAAGTGATGACGAAATTCTTCGATCTTTTATCCCGAATTCTGTTCTAATGTATAAACAATTACCCGATAAACTTAGCTATCCTGATCTCGAAATTGATGTTCTCTCCTTCTGGGAGTCGAATGCAATTTTCGAACAATCCCTCGAGCTCCGTAAAGACGCACCATTCTTTAACTTCTACGAGGGGCCACCAACCGTTAATGGCAAGCCCGGTATTCACCATCTCATGGCTCGCACACTCAAAGACTTAATCTGCAGATACAAAACCATGAATGGGTTTTATGTTCGCCGTCAAGCCGGCTGGGACACTCATGGACTACCGGTAGAAATAGCTGTCGAAAAGCAACTCGGTCTCGTTAATAAATCCGATATCGAAAAAATGGGGGTCGAAAAATTCAACCGCGCCTGCAAGGAAATGGTTTATAACAATATCAAAATGGACGGCGGCTGGAGAGAATTTACACACCGAATGGGTTTTTGGGTGAATATGGACACCGCGTATATCACCTGTACGAATGATTATGTAGAATCAGTCTGGTGGGCACTCAAGCAATTCTTTGATAAAGGATTGATATATAAAGGTTTCAAAGTCGTTCCACAATCTCCGACGATTGAGACTCCCCTCAGCTCCCATGAGCTTTCACTCGGATACCGCGAAGTCCGAGACCCGAACTGCTATTTAAAATTAAAAATTACATCTTCGAATGTGCCCAATATTACAGGCGCATCAGTTCTCGTATGGACTACCACTCCTTGGACACTTTTTGCCAATACTGCTCTTGCCGTTGGTGAAAAGATTGAGTATGTCCTCGTGAAAAATACACGTCCCGTAGATGGTGTTCTCACGACTGAGCTCTTCGTCCTCGCTACTACGCGCCTCTCAATTCTCGATGGTGAAGTAGAAGTCGTATCGACCTTTACCGGCAAGGAGTTGCTTGAGTCGCGGTATGAACAGATATTCACCGACTGCGCAATTGACCTTGTAAAACATCCAAATGCTCTCAGCTTTTTAGGTGGTAGTTTTGTTTCGACTGACGATGGCTCCGGTGTGGTACATCTCGCTCCTGCCTTCGGTGTCGATGACTTTGAAATGTCGAAGAAATTCGGGCTACCAATGCTGCAGCCGGTTACGCCAAATGGTCACTTTACGACAGAAATTGTAGATTTCGCAGGTCGAGCAATAAAGAATTTCAAATATGCCGATCACAATGAAGAAGGTGCCGATAAAGATATCATTATTGCTCTTAAAAAAGCCGGTAAAATCTATAAGTCTTCGATGGATTATGTGCATAGCTATCCGCATTGCTGGAGAACAGATAATCCGGTCATGTATTATGCTCGTGATTCTTGGTTCATTAAGTCACCGGAATACAAAGACACGATGATCGCCCTCAACAAAACCATTCGCTGGCAACCGCCCGAAATTGGCTCCGGTCGCTTTGGGAACTGGCTCGAAGAAGTCAAAGATTGGTCACTTTCTCGCGATAGATTCTGGGGGACACCGCTACCGATATGGGTGAGCGAGGACGGTAAAGATATGTTTGCTGTCGGCTCGATCGCCGAACTAATGGAAGGGAAGTACGAGCTCCGCGAAGGACATTTCATCCCCGTCTCAGAGTGCGGTCGCGAAGTAGATCTGCACCGTCCGTTTGTCGATAATGTGGTCTTTGAGCGGAATGGACAATTATACCGCCGAGTTCACGAAGTGGTGGATGTGTGGTTCGACTCAGGCGCAGTGCCATTTGCACAAATGCACTATCCATTTGAAAATAAAGAACTTTTCGAAAAGAGTTTCCCGGCTGATTATATCGCTGAAGGAATCGATCAGACGCGTGGGTGGTTCTATACACTCCACAACATCGCTTCTGCAATATTTGGCAAACCCGCTTTCAAATCTATTATTGTCAATGAGTTAATTCTCGATAAAAATGGACAGAAAATGTCCAAGTCCAAGGGGAATACGGTCGATCCTTTTGAAATGATGTCCAAGTATGGCGCCGACGCTGTGCGCTGGTATTTTTTGGTGAATAATCCACCATGGAAGCCGACACTTTTCAATCAAAAAGACATTGAAGATACTGTCATTGCCGATTTTTTCCGTTCGCTGACCAATTCGTATAAGTTCTATGCTTTATATGCAAATATCGATGAAATCACCGGTATGGAAGCTGAAGTGCCCGTTGCAGAGCGACCCGAACTCGACCGATGGATCTTGAGCACTTTGCATACTGTCATCCAGAAATTCCGTGATTATATGGAAAGCTATGAATTGACGCGTGCGATGCGATTATTGCAGGATTTTGCGCGACTTGAAGTGTCGAATTGGTATGTGCGCCGGAATAGACGTCGTTTCTGGAAAGGGGAGAAAGACAGTGAGAAGCTGGCTGCGTATCAGACTCTTCGCACAGTGCTAATGAATATTGCAGCAATGATGGCACCAGCAGCTCCATTCTTATCCGAAGATTTATTCTTACGACTCAGAAATGAAAATGACTCTATGTCAGTGCATCTTATGGATTTCCCTGCAAGTGATGAGTCATTGATTGATAAAGACTTAGAGCGTAGAATGGAAACAGCTCAAAAGGTCGTATTCCTTGCACGTTCATTACGTGAAAAGTCGAAGATCCGTACGCGTCAGCCACTACGAAGAATATTAGTGCCGGTGATTTCTCCACAACAGCGTCGTGATTTGCAGGCGGTCGAGGATATTATACTCGAAGAATTGAATGTAAAAGCTGTCGAATATGTGAGTGAGGAAACGGGAATAGTCAAGCGTAGTGCAAAGGCGAATTTCAAAACTCTCGGCAAAAAGTGTGGGAAGAACACCCAAAATGTAGCGAATGTAATCAAAGAGTTGCCTCCTGCTGCACTACGTATGCTACAGCAAAACGGAAATTATATTCTGAAAGTCGGGGATGAAGAGTACGACTTGACGACAGAAGATATAGAAATAATCAGCGAAGATATCGAAGGATGGCTCGTAGCATCTGAAGGCGCACTGACGGTCGCGTTAGACACAGAAATTGACGATGATCTCCGAGGCAGAAGGAATTGCCCGAGAATTTGTGAATCGATTCAGAACTCACGTAAGCAGATGGGACTTGAGGTGACCGATAGGATTGATTTGTCTTATTGGTGTTCGGATACTGTGCATAAGGCAATTGAACAAATGACAGAGTATATTCAAAGTGAAACTCTCGCTCAATCAGTGACTTATGCTAAAAGTTCAGAAAGTGAATCTGTTGAAATTGAAGGTGAAATTCTCAGCTTGACGATACGGAAATCTTGACTTAGCGTAACTATATAATTAAAAGTAAAATATTCCAAGTAATACTACCAATACATTTCAACATAGGAGAAAAGAATGTCGAATACAATAACAGAAAATACAGACCTAGATGCTATTCCTACTGTCCGCTACTCAGATGAAGACCTTGAAACTTTTAGAAATGTAATTGAAAAAGCAAAAACAGAAGCTCATGATGAAATGCGTATGTTACGCGAACGCCTCGATGACTTGACGAATCAAGATAATGCTGAGGATAGTATGATTTACTCGATGCACATGGCAGAGCAAGGTTCGGAAGCTATCGAAAAAGAAAAGACATACACTCAAATGAATCGCATCAACGAGTATCTGCGCAAGCTCGACGAATCACTCGAACGTATCAAAGAAAAAACGTATGGAGTGTGCAAAGAATGTGGTATTCTCATTGCCAAAGAACGCTTGATGGCAGTGCCAATTACGACACTTTCAGCTTCTTTCAAGATCCGTCAGCAATGTCCGGAAGATGGTATCGATCGTATTACAAAACAAAGCTGATATGAACCAAACATCAACTTCGATCCGGCGGTTTTTCTTCCTGAGCATAGGTTTAATTATCCTTGACCAAGTCACCAAACTTTGTGTAAAGGGATTTACACTTTTTGGAATACAACATGAAGGAATGTATTTAGGAGAAAGTCATCCGTTACTTGGTGAAATTGTAAGACTTACATTTGTTGAGAATCCCGGTATGGCATTTGGCGTGAGCTTCGGATGGGGGAAAGTATTCCTGACTCTGTTTTCGCTCATAGCCGGTATAGGACTAGCTTGGTATTTAAGTAAATTACGACATCATTCTGTTTGGGTTCAATTAGGAATAAGTTTATTACTTGCCGGCGCTATAGGGAATTTTATTGATCGAGCATTTTATGGTGTGCTGTATAATGAAGGTGCATTGTTCTACGGCTTAGTTGTTGATTTTATTCAGGTTGACATACCGGATGTGAATTGGTTTGGACAGGTCTATACCCATTGGCCGGTGTTTAATGTAGCCGACTCATGTGTGAGCTGTGGAATGGTATTGCTGTTTATTATGAACAAGAAAATTCCAATGCTGAATCAATTAGATCCTGTCGTAGTCCCCACTGATGAGAATCCACCTCATGAGTCGGGTGAAACGGATAATACACCACCTGAACAAACAACGTAAATTTCTGACAAGGCGTTCAAAATGAACGCCTTATTTATATTATACTACATAATGGAACGCTCACCCGACAAAAATAATTACCCTGATTACATCGAAAAAGTCTATGACTTTATCATTCCTGCCGGACAGCGCCCTGAGCGTGTGGATGTTTTTCTTTCTACGACAATACCAAACGCAACTCGCTCAAAAGTGCAGGAAGCAATCGACGCCGGTAATGTGACGATTAACGGGAAAATTCATAAATCATCACGTAAAATTCAACCCGGAGATGTGGTTCAATGCCGTGTGATGAAGCCGCCTCCACTTGAGCTTGTACCGGAGAATATTCCACTTGATATTCGTTACGAAGATGAGTATTTACTCGTTGTTAACAAGCCGGCAGGGATGGTAACACACCCGGGTTTTGGGAATCGATACGGAACACTTGTGAACGCGCTTTTATATCATTTCGGACAAAGAGATGCTATTGCTCTCGAAGCTTTTGATGAAGATTCAGAAGATGAGACAGAAAACTATCTCTATAATATTGAAGCAATTAGACCCGGTATCGTTCATAGATTGGACAAAGACACATCCGGCTTGCTCGTCGTAGCCAAGAATTCTGCGACTCATGCACATCTTGCCAAGCAATTCGCCGAACATACTTCCGACCGTGAATATAATGCAATTGTATGGGGAGTAGTTAAGGAAAATGAAGGCACGATTGAGTCAATGATCGGGCGTTCACCACGGGACAGAAAGAAATTCGCCGTCGTCCAAAAAGACGGTAAAATTGCAATAACAAATTACACGGTACTCGAACGTTACGATATATTTACGCTTGTACGCCTGAAACTACACACCGGCAGAACTCATCAAATTCGCGTACATCTATCAGCAATGCACAATCCTTTACTTGGAGATGAAACATACGGCGGGAATGTGATAGCGTATGGCGGTGTGCGAAATGCCACCCAAAAAGCGCTCGCGCAACGTTGCCTTGAATCGATGCCTCGGCAAGCACTACATGCACGTACACTCGGCTTTACTCATCCGGTGAGCGGCGAACGCGTGATGTTTGAAGCGGAATTGCCGCAGGATTTTGAGCAGGTGCTTGCGCTTGTGAGAGCTGCGCAACCTGAATTATAAGACATGGTTACTACAGTCTAGATTGTCTAACTTTAAATAAAATATCAGTGAGGAATACTCCTATGCCAGACTATACCTGTATCAAAACCTATCAACCGCGTCCACTAGTTGGCGCTATCGAACTCCATCGTCCGGAAGCATTAAACGCACTCAGTTTGCAACTTATGATCGAGCTCGTGGAAGCGGTTGAGGCGTTCGACAAGAATCCTGATATACGTTGTATTGTCATTCATGGTAGCCCGAAAGCATTCGCTGCCGGCGCTGATATCAAAGAAATGGCCGACGCCGGAACAATCGAAATGCTTGAACGTGACCAATTTGCACGCTGGGAACGTATCCGTCTGACCAAGACTCCACTCATTGCTGCTGTGTCTGGTTTCGCGCTTGGTGGCGGCTGTGAACTCACCATGCACTGTGATATGATCGTCGCAAGTGAGACTGCCCAATTCGGTCAACCGGAAATCAATCTTGGCGCTATGCCCGGCGCAGGTGGCACACAACGCCTCACGCGTACGGTTGGCAAAGCCCTCGCCATGGAAATGGTACTCACCGGCAGAATGATCACAGCTAACGAAGCTCTACGTTCAGGACTCGTGAATCGGGTCGTACCGGTGGAAGGGTATTTGAATGAAGCATTTGCGCTTGCGTCGGATGTGGCATCCAAAGCGCCAATTTCAGCGCGTCTTGCGAAAGAAGCGGTGCTGAAAGCGTTTAGCACGACACTTGAAGGCGGACTCGAATTCGAGAGGAAAAACTTCTACATGCTGTTTTCAAGCCAAGACCAAAAAGAAGGTATGGCTGCCTTTGTTGAAAAACGCAAGCCGAATTGGGTGGGGAAGTAGGGGATGATATATCACGGTTCTACTTATCCTAACGTCGCATGCGATCACCCGTTGCCGCCTAAGCAAAAAAATAACGAGAATCACGTTTCTTCATTAGTTGATCTGTAGACCTTATACAGCTAGAGCTCAATCAAGGCGTTGTAATGCAGTCATTTGGAACAATTCACCGGACTGAAAATAATTAGAAAGACGTAAGAATCCTACTTCAAACAATCAGGTGAAATTTTGTTAAAAGTCATGATTAGTAAAATTATACCTATTGCAATTATTGCCTTAGTTTTTGTCCTGTTAGTATTGTTTGAAGCTGAAAATCTGCATTTTGAAAATATCTATTTGGATATATTAGTTTATAATAACACCTGGAATTTATTTTTTCTTTTGCTTTTCTTGATTTTCCATTTTATTCGAAAAATAGTTTTTGAAAAATTTCGAACTGTTTTTACTATTGCTAATGTAATGGTGTCTTTCATAATTGCATTTAAGATATATATGACAATAATGCTTATGATTAAACCGCATCAGGATTATCGTTATACAATGAAGGTTGCCGAGATGAACAATTGCAGATACTATGCCAAAACATATCGTAGATCCGGCCTTGATGATCTGGATATGTATGTAATAAAAGAATGTGGTATATACCCAGAAATTTTTGTTAGGAAATTTGTTTCGGACTCAGAATTAATTACGTTGCATATTCGACGGGATTCACTCTTTCAAATTTATTGGGAGTTTTATTTTAAATCATATACAGACACTACCTCAAAAGCACCTTGAGAATTTCTACTTTGGTACTATTTTCACTCAATAAACAAAACTCATTTCCCCGTAGGGGATAAATCTTAATAGCAAAGCAACCCACCAATTAACGAAGCTCCATAGGAGCGATATAATGATGGCAAATACATTCTCACAAATATACATTCATATTGTATTTGCCGTGAAAGGCAGAGCAAATCTTATCCAAAATCAATGGAAAGATGAGCTGTATAAATACATTTGTGGGATTGTGAATAACAATCATCAAAAAGTTTATTCAATTAATGGAATGCCTGACCACGTTCATATTTTAATAAGCATAAAACCAAATTGCCTGCTTTCTGATTTTGTAAGGGATATAAAAGCGAGCTCTTCAAAATGGCTAAACTCTAAAAATATCATTAAAGGCAAGTTCCAATGGCAGGAAGGATTTGGCGCATTTTCGGTTTCACAATCTCAAGTTGATAAAGTAATTGCTTACATTGAAAATCAAGAACAACATCATAAGAAATTATCGTTTCAGAAAGAATATATCGAGCTTCTCCATTCATATAAAATTGAATTTAATGAGAAATATGTATTTGATTGGATAGAAGAAGATGTCGCTCCTCCGGAGCTTTTGAAATGACTTGGTTACTTTTCTATTAAGATGTCGCTCCTCTGGAGCTGAAGATTTCTTGCAGCAAAATCATCGATCCAAAATATAAATATCAAAAATTAATTCTATGAAAAAAACACTACTCCTTCTCTTATTCTCCCTCGTTTTTGCTTCGTGCAACAAAAACTCTTCATCAACCAATTCCACCATCAAATTCTGGAATTTCGGAAGCGAACCTGCGCAAAAGCAGGCACTGAAAGAGCTGATCGCGGCGTTTGAAAAACAGGAACACTGCACTGTCGAAACAACCGAACTCAGTTGGAATGACGGCAAGACCAAGCTGATGGCGGCGTTTAACTCCGGCACTGCGCCCGATGTGCTCGAGCTTGGCTCGGATTGGGTAGCTCAATTCTCAAGCAGTGGAGTATTGATGGAATTACCCAAAGATTCAACCTTCGAAAAATTCGCCGAGTTTGCTCGTCCGCCAGCTTTGTGGCAGTCAAAAGTGTATGCGTATCCATGGACCGTCGATACACGTGTGATGTTCTGTAATAATGAGTTACTGAAAAAAGCAGGTGTCACATCCATCCCGAAAACCGTCAGTGAACTCATCGCTGCCTGCGAAAAATTACAAGCAATTGAAGGTATATATCCTTTCGGGGCTAATGGTGATGACAAGCATCGTCTTTACAAAAAAATTCTACCGTTTATGTGGAGTAATGGCGGCGATATTGTGTCGGCTGCCGGCAAGCCAACTTTGAATTCACCGGAAAACGTAGAAGCGCTCAATGCGTATATTACCTTGTCACGTATGGGGATAATTGAAACTCAACGTCAGCTCGACGTCGCTTTTACCCAAGGGAAGGTCGGCTTTTGGTTCTCCGGCGGCTGGCTGATGGAGAAGATCAAACAAGGCAATCCCACGCTTGACTATTCGGTAGCGCTCGTGCCGGGCATGAAGCAGGCGGGAATTTCATTCGCCGGTGGGGAATATGTGGCGATCAACGCGAAAACGCAGCAAGCTGAACTCGCCCGTAAGTTCATGAAATATATCACTGATGGCAAGACATCGATGGAGTATTGCAAGAAAGTCAATGAGGCAGGGTTCCCGGCGGATAAGCAGTATTATAATGATCCGTATTTCAAGAGTGTGAAGCACAAAAGTACTTTTGCCGAACAGCTTGCGGCTGCCCGTATGACGCCGGTGCACGCCCAATGGCTCGATCTGGAAGCATTGCTCGAAAATGCAGTCGTAGAGGCATTGTATGGCACTAAATCATCTCAGGGCGCTCTCGGAGATGCGCAGGCAGAAGCAGCAGCTAAGATAGGACAATAATTTAGTTCTCTCATCATGTTACCCGCTCTTCGAGTATCGGTAAGGGATATGTTGCTTCAAACTTGGACTCTGATGGCGTTGCATTAGTAAAAGCCGAAAATTCATTGTGGGTGTAATTGACTGTACTGTCGATTACACCCTTTTTATTATGAACCTTAGCGAGAATAGATTCCAAGACAGGAAGCATGGAATTGAGGTTTTTCGTTTTGATGAGGAAATTCCACACCGCTTCGAATTTCTTCCACCCTCCGGAATAGAAGAAATGCTTGAGTTGATGCTTGAGTGAGTCATGGCTTCGACTTGCTTTGATGATATTATTCCAACTATAAAAATCTTTATAAGCGGAATGGTACCCATTCTTAAGTTCATCTGCCGTCAGGTTTTTCGTTTGATAGACTACATTTCGTGTATCATAGAGGTCCCAATTATTGGTGAGAATTCTACCCTGACGCTCCATGTCTTTATAGAGACCTGTCCCGGGATATGGTGTAAGAATATGATAGGTGGAAGTGGTGATACCATTCTTCACCCCCCAATCGACGGTTCGCTGAAAGACATCCTTGTCGTCGTCGTCGAGCCCAAACACAAAACTCCCATTAATCATAATCCCCAAAGAATGCAATCTGTTAACAGCTTTGATGTAGTCTTTCTCGAGATTCTGCTTTTTGTTACTTTGCTTGAGATTTGCCGGCGAGAAAGTTTCGAATCCGACGAATAGACTTCGTAATCCTGCTTCAGCTGCTTTTTCAATGAGCGTGCCTCTGAGAATAGAATCAATTGTTGCGGCACCTTGAAAGACGCGGTTCATGCCTTTCATACCATCAAAGAGATTCGTTGCAAATCGAGTATTTCCAAGGAGATGGTCATCGAGAAAATAGAGATGTTTGCCGGGTAAACGTTCGATTTCCGCCAGTGCATCATCGACTGCCTGCGTATAGAATGAACGTCCGCCTTCATAAAAAGCATCTTTATAGCAAAAATTGCAATGGTGCGGGCATCCACGGGTGACAACGATAGAATTAGGAACGAGATACCGGTTGCGTTTGATCAAATCCCGACGGATTGGCGGAATATGGTCGAGTGTTCGTACGGATGAAGAATACACTTTTTGTGGAGATTTATTCTTAAAATCCTTGAGAAATTGAGGAAAGGTATCTTCGCCCGGACCGAGAAAAATGGTATCTGCATGCGCTGCAGCTTCGTCGGGGAGAGAAGTGACGTGGAGTCCGCCGAGGATGACATACGCACCTTTTTTACGGTATGCTTCAGCAATTGAGTATGCTCTATAGGCATTGGTGATATAGACTTGGATGATCACGAGGTCAGGATTGTCGTCGAGATTCAGGGCCTCGACATGTTGATCCTGAAGGTCAATTTCATCATCAGGAGAAAGATAGGCGGCAAGCGTAGCAAGCCCGAGTGGTGGAAAAAGGGAGTATTTGATTGGTCGCCAGAATGGACTTTCGGCTTCTGCAAGCGCGGGCAAAATCATCTTTACTTTCATATTACCTCAGATAGTTTTTTTGAAAAATAACTCTTCGAACACGTTTTTTACCAAGGAGATTCATCAGAAAGGAAGCGGCAATGATGCCGAGATCGAGCAGGTGGGAGCGGTGGTGAAGGTAGTAGTTGTCCCAGAACCAGGACGTTTTACGGTGCTGTCCGCCGTAGAGTTGAGCAAGGCCGGTAATACCTAGTTTGGAATCCCAGCTTCGGGCATGAAATTCATCATCCCAGCCGAGGCGGATAATGTCGGATGACGTAAGCGCGCGAGGTCCAACGATGCTCATCTCACCGCATAACACATTGATAAATTGGGGAATTTCATCGATACCGGTCGCTCGGAGAATTTTACCGGTGGGAGTTGGGATCCCATCAACCATTGTTTGGAATTTGAGTATCTCAAAGACTTGTTTATTCTTTCCAACACGCGGCTGGCGGAAGAAAACAGGATGTTTTTCTTTGAATAATAAGACAAGAGCAATGATGACAGAAGGTATAAAGAACAGAACAAGCGCCACAAGGGAGAGCGCCACATCGAGGAGACGTTTCATCGAGTATGTACCGGCTAATATTTAACAAAAGCGTAAATAGTAGGTACAGAAGCAGGTTGGGTTAGTAATTTAGGAAGAAGCAAATTTAAGGTAAGCACACAAGACACCAGGCAGTAGCAGAGAGGTTCAGGATTTATCGGTTCGATTCCAATAGTGCGAATTTCGATTCCATGCGTTCTATTCGTGTGCGTAACTCGTTAGTATCATGGAGTAATGCATATTCTAAGGCACCAAGTCGTGCATCCACACTGACAAGGGTATGGTTCACTTCTTTCATCTCGCTTTGTACCTTTTACTCGCTTGAGGTCCGCGCTGGTCCAGCTACGACATTAGTTCACCATTTATCCCTCGCGATACCTTTTGAATTTAGTTAGAATGAGATTAATCAACAACCACGACTTCAGGAAAACCGATAAATTCTTTGACAACCGTAGCGATACCTTCGCCGTCGAGGAGGAGATCATGGAAGAGTTCTTCCTGTGTGCCGTGTTCGACAAATATATCGGGTATGCCGTGGAGGAGAACATCAGGAAAGAGGGGAAGAGTTGTAATATATTCGAGTACTGCGCTACCGAAGCCGCCTTGGATCTGACCGTCCTCGACGGTTATAATTTTGTCGAAACGAAGAGATAAATCACTTAGTAATTCCGTGTCTAATGGCTTGACAAAGCGAGCGTTTACTACTTCTACGCTAATACCGTCCAGCGCCATAAGTTCAGCGGCTTTCAACGCTTCGCTTACCATTTTGCCGATGGCAATGATACAGACATCGAGTCCGGGGCGAACGATTTCGCCTTTGCCGAGAGGAAGGGATTTCATCGGACCTGTTGGCACTCCGACGGCATTTCCCCGCGGGTAGCGAATAGCAACCGGTGCCGAAGTGTAGTCATGGATCGAGGAATACAGCATATTGCGTAACTCCTGTTCGTCCTTCGGTGCCATGACAATCATTCCCTGAATAATTCTCAAATATGCAAAGTCGAGGACTCCATGATGCGTCGGTCCGTCTGCACCGACGAGACCACCACGATCGAGAGCGAATACTACATACAGATGCTGAATTGCGCAATCGTGGACAATATGGTCAAAAACACGCTGCAAAAAGCTAGAATATATTGCACATACCAGTATCATACCTTCTGTAGCCATTCCAGCGGCGAAAGTCACGGCGTGACCTTCAGCAATTCCAACATCAATTACCTTTTCAGGATACGTTTTTGCGAGAATATCTAGACCTGTACCGTCAGGCATTGCGGCTGTAATACCGAGTACTTTAGGGTTCGTTGAACAGATTTCGGTCATTGCTTCACCAAATACCTTTTGATAGGTCGGCGGTGGGATCGTGATAGGCGCTTTGGCGAGTGATTTTCCGGTGATTTTATCGATTTTACCGATGGCATGGAGGAACTGTTTGTCGCTTTCGGCAGGTGCGTAGCCCTTGCCTTTTTGGGTAATAACATGCAGGAGAACGGGACCCTTCATGTCCTTGACTTTATTGAGCATATCGACGAGACCATTGACATTGTGACCATTGATCGGGCCGAAATACTTAAAGCCGAGTGCTTCGAAGAGCATACCGGGAGTAAGTATTGCCTTGAGTCCGCCCTCGATTTTGTGGGCTGCGTGACGAATTCTATCGCCAACGGAATCCATTTTACCGGCAATTTCCCAAACATGCGAACGTATTTTCTGGACCGTAGGAGACGCAAATATCTCACTGAAGTAATTAGAAATAGCCCATACATTCGGAGCAATCGACATGTTATTATCATTCAGAATCACGACGAGGTCGCGATTTTGTACACCACAATTATTCATTGCTTCATAGACGAGTCCGCCTGTCATTGCTCCGTCGCCGATGACGGCGGCTACTTTGTAATCTTTACCGATAAAGTCACGGGCCGTCGCAATACCTAATGCTGCTGAAATACTAGTACTTGCATGTCCTGCACCAAAAACATCATACTCGCTTTCCGTGCGTTTCAGAAAACCCGAAAGTCCATCTTTTTGACGAATCGTGAGGAGGGAATCGCGGCGTCCGGTGAGAATTTTATGTGGGTAGCCCTGATGTCCTGTATCGAGGACAATTTTATCGACTGGAGTGTTGAAGACATAATGAAGGGCCACTGTGAGTTCGACGACGCCAAGCCCTGCACCGAAATGACCTCCGACTTTGGTGATAGCATCCACCATAAATTCGCGCACTTCATTTGAGACTTGTTTTAAAGAAGATTCCGGTAATTTCCGTAAGTCTGCAGGAGAGTTAATTGAGGGTAAGTATTTATATTCAAAAGATTTATCTTCGGGCATTGTGCTGTATTATTGTGGAATTACACGTTCTTGTTTTAGAAGTGCGGCGCTTGACGTTAATAAAATTTATTGATTGCCGGGGGTTAACATAATTTAAGTATAACTACATTTTATGATTCAAAAGTTAATTCCTGAAAATATCTACGTCGAAATATGGTTGATAAATCTAATGATTTACTTATAATACTGGTTACTACCACAGTAATTTTAATCCAATTTCTTCATATTGTATCATCCGACTGTCTTTTGAAATTAACGTGTAATTACGTTTCAAAGCTTGAAAAATTAACATTCTATCAAAAGGGTCGTTATGATTATTGTATCTCTTCAAAGATCTGCTTTCAAGCGCTTCTTCAGGTTCTAAAGTTATGAAGGTGAAACCTTGGGAGGTAACTGCCATCACTAAATCCTTACTATGAATATTAGAAATTACCAGTTTACCAATACTTTGTTTAATAGCAATTTCCCATAATGATACACTACTAACAAAAACATTATTTATCGGATTAGAAATGATTTCGAGAGTGCTTTCTGGTATTGCTCTAGTATTTGCTATAGACCATAATAAAGTATGGGTGTCCAGGAGGAAATTCACTCTTTTTCTCCTATAAACGCATCTATCGACATATCTAAATCATCTGAAAATTGGACGTCCATTTTTCCTTCAAGCACTCCGAGATTACGCTTGGAATTTGATGCAATCTGATAGGGAATGAGCAGAGCAACTGGATTATTGTCATCTCCAATAGAAATTGCAACTTGTTCACCTTTCTGCACTTGGAATAATATTTCCATGAAGTGAGTTGATATATCTTTTGCAGCTACTGTTTGCATAGAGTAGAGTTGTAGTAGTTTGAGAGAACACATTCTTTAGACTGTAATATCATCTCATCACTTCCTCGGTGTTTCCACATAAATCTGTACAGTACGGGAGAGATGGCGACCGATAGGAAGATTATTATCAAAAATTGGAACTCCCTCACCATTACCGTACGTTTCGTACTTCGCTTCTTTTATCTTTGATTCTAATGCTTTACGTACAGACTCAGCACGTTCTTTGGAGAGCTTTTTGTTGTAGGCGTCATCACCGATTCTATCGGTATAACCATAAATTTTCACGGTTGAGTTATACTGAATTGAGGGGATAACGGCCGTCTCGATGATTTTATCATTGTCCGGTGTAATTTCTGATTTGTTAAAATCAAATAACACTAGAGAGAATTTTGAAATTGTACGATCTGCGAGCTGTTCGGTGCGTTTGCGGGTGCTTGAAATATACTCAACCGGTATCGAACCATTCGTTTCTTGTTTGCCTCCAAGAGAATCTGCTGCGGTAAATTTATAATCGACAGGAACTTGCGAGTTTGAAAGTTCATTCGGACGTATGAGCCATCTTTGCGGTGGTGGGTCGCCGATGCCGACAAAATCGCGTAATATTCGGCCTGCTTGTGAAAGTGAAAGAGACCACGATATGATAGATGAATTCGACTCAGCTTTTGGCTTGAATTCAATCAAATCAGGTGTCGCAATACGCTGCTCATCGCTTTTCATCATGATTGGTTCGAACAGCTCGCGATTAGTACTTTTAAGCTCCACGCGTCGATTTTCTGCATCGCCATCTGAGACGGAGGTAGCTGATGCTTTTTCCGGTAAGTCACGTGCTTCTACAGTAATTCTGTCGGCAGCTATTCCAAAGGATTTCACCAAATAATCTTTTGCAAAATTTGCTCGTTCTTCGCTGAGCTTTTTGTTTTTCGTTTCACCTTTTCCGTCGTTGCTACCGACTATTGTCAGCGCGCTCGTGGGATTTTGGCTCATACGATATCCAACCACATCCAATGTATGTCGATTTACTTCGATTGCATCTTGGGAGAGTGTAGCTAATGTAAAATTACCACGTTCACTTCTACCGGTGTAATCCTGGGATACGCTATCAGGCGTTGCTGAATTATTTGCGTAGAATATATAGGGGATAAAGGGATAAAGCTCTGCGTATTGGGCATCTTCTACTTTGATTGATGAAAGTGGAGTATAGGTGCCTTCCGATGTATAATAGCCTGATTCTAACCCTGTTTTGAGTGTAGAAGTTACAGGAAGAGGTTCGCTTTTGCCGCTGAACAAAATATTGATCCCAATACGAAGCTGAGGAACGCTCCAAGTCGTGTAATTAGAATTACTTGAGACATTAGTCAGCGGAAGGCGAAGGGTGATTTCCGGTGCGAGAATAGTCGATGAATTCAACCGATATTCGTAGCCGGCACCAAGTATAATACCCAAGCGTACTGCTTTATCGACGATATCTGCGTCTGTGGTATAGGTTCGGCTTCGTGTTCCGGCAGGATTTGGAAAAGTAGCACCAGTATCGGTTACTATTTCTGACTGTGTATATGTAGCCGATAATGGAATTCCGATTTCTAAACCGCCGGCGAGATAGATGGGAATATTACTAAAGAGATTGTTGATGTGCAATACAGGTGAGAATTCAAGATTTGTAAGAGATGCGTCAAATGTATGTTCCGTTAGGGTATATTGAACAAAAGGAGGAGATAATGCCTTTATGAATCGTCCTCCAGTAGTGAGTTTTGCTCCCATAAAATTAACCCCAAGTCGACCTGAAACTGTAAATTGATCATTGATAGGGAATGCAATCATTCCGCCGAACGCGAGAGACAAGCTTGTACTGTTTTGGTTAAATAAAGTAGTATCATCAGGGAAAATAGGTGAATTAAATTGACCATTTAGTCCGGGAACTTTAAAATTTGGGGAGTGAAAATTGAAATTTAAACCTGCGTAACCTCCGTACATGACAGGTTTTTTGGTTTGAGAAAACAAAGGTGAAGCTGAGCAAACGAGAAGTACAACACAAATTATTCGCAACATTTTCATAGAAAGGAGTTTAAAATTGATACAAAAAACATTCTTTACTTATAGAACAAATGCAATTTACTAAAATCGCCCTATTTTAGCACTATATGGAATGGTATGGACGAAGATTGAATATTGAAATACTTCTATTACAGAGCAATCTTGTACATACATATCAGTGATATGTCTTAGATAATTAATTAAAATTATTACGGTAATACTGAACGATGGAGTAGAATCAATTAACATTTCGGTAGTAAAGAATATTTTACCGACTACAATTGAAGTCGTATATTTGCCGCTTATTGAATTGAATACAAATTAACGTGAAAAGTAATGACGCTACTGATACCACATCAAACATCTCGATTGATGACTTCGATAATCGCCGGCGTTGTGATAGTTACCCTCTTATTGTCATCTTCAATTACCGCTCAGGAAGTACGAATTACAGTAAGTGATGCCACAGCAAAGCAAGGAGATTTAAAAGCTATTGAAGTGACAGGGACGATTGCCGATACGATACTCGACAGTGTAAGAATTAGAGTGAATTACAATGCTAATCGATTGAAAATAGATAGTGTTACCGGTGGAAATGAATATGCACTTCAATGCTTACAACCTTCATTTATCGATCAAGTATTTATTAGTGATGGAGTACTTGAAATATCCTGCTCAAATATAAAACAAACGACTGATGGTAAGCTCTTTGTATTGCATTGTACTATACTTGCAGGCACCGGCACGGTGGCAGAAATTGCGCCTGTTGAGTGTTTTGTAAATGGAATCAAAAAAGAAGGAATCCTTTCAATCGGTACTATCACTATTGACGATATTCCAGTCACTGTTAAATTTAAAGAAGGAATTGGTTTTCCCTACGAAAATCCCTCCTACACCACCATCCGAATTCCATATTCTATCGACAATCCAACCAAAGTTTCATTTACTTTATATGATATTCTCGGTAGAATTGTCGAAGATATTTCACCAATCGA
Source organism: Ignavibacteria bacterium (assembly GCA_016720145.1). GTDB lineage: Bacteria > Bacteroidota > Ignavibacteria > Kapaibacteriales > UBA961 > JADJXV01. Next base: position 110,092 of record JADJXV010000010.1, read on the forward strand.
ACGCATCCAAGGGATCTACGAATTCAATTATATTCCTCGGGATGGAGTATTTGCAAACGGAGCTTATTTTGTCAAAATGACCACCGACTCCAAGGTGTATTTCACATATTTTATGAGGATACGATGATGATAATCTCATCCTGTAAAAATATCTACTTGTGTAAATATAAACATAGTAACCGGTTGCGCATCATTTACACATTAATTCTCTGCTTGATTTTTACTGTTCCTTCCTTCGCGTATTCACCATCTACGGTGCTACACTATGCTGACAATTCTTCTGAAAAAACAAATGAAGGCAAAGAATTTTGGCTTTGTTTTCAGAGAAATTTTAAAGATACCGAGACAAAACCTAATGTTAAAAATACTAATGATCTTGCGCTTGAATTGTTCATATCAGCATCGAAAGACGCTACTGTCACGATTCGAATCGAAGGGTTAAAGTATGATACTGTTGTCAATGTAACGGCCGGAATAGTTTTGAATATCAAAATTGATAAATCAGCCGAAATCAAAACATTTGAAATTTATGAACGCTTGGCTGTCCATATTGTGGCTGACAAACCTATTACAGTTTACGGGCTCAGTAGTAGATTTCAGACAACTGATGCTTTTTTAGGTTTTCCTGTTGATGTGCTTGGCAACCATTATATGATAATAGGTTATAAGTATTCGGAAGGATTCTTATCTCAATTTGCAATTGTTGCCACAGAAGATGAAACGAAAGTGACAATTACTCCCACTGCTACCACTTCGATCAAACATGCAGCAGGGGTACCATTTACAATTCTTTTGAACCGTGGCGATGTCTATCAAGTATCGTCACAGAAGTCCACTGTTGAAAGAACAGATTTAACAGGTAGTACAATTTCTTCTACCAAGAAAATTGCTGTTTTTAGCGGCCATCAGTGTGCGTATGTACCTGAGGGGATAGTTGGTTGCAATCATTTGGTTGAGCAGATGGCACCTATAAGTACTTGGGGTGAAGTTTTTTTTATTGGGAAGTTAGAAAGCCGTGCTAAGTATTCGATACGGGTTCTAGCACATGAAGCAAACACCACAGTATATCTTAATTCTGATCTTGTAGCAACACTAGGTAAAGGTGAATTTTATGATAATTCTGAACTATCTCAAAATAGTATGGTTACATCAAATCATTCCGTTCTTGTCGCTCAATATTCGCATGGATTCTTGAATGGTGATGCAATTGGCGATCCGATGATGTTACTCGTCAGTCCATCCGAACAATTTATGAGTGAGTTTAGGTTCGCAACACCTAAAAGCGGTGAATGGAATCACTACATCAATGTTGTAATACCTACACGTAGCATATCAACTCTTAAAATTGACGGCAAGTCACTTAATAGCAATGTGTTATATGAAAATTTCGATAAAAGTGATTACTCAATTGTTCAGCTTAGAGTAATGTATGGCTTCCATACAATCTCAGCAGACATCCCTTTCGGAATGTGTTCGTACGGCTTTGGTTATGGCGGACAAGCGTATGATGCATACGGTACTATGGGTGGACAGTCGTTTAACACAATACAAGAAACAGATAACGGAAAATTAAATAAATAGAAAATGATTCTGAAGAACAGCTCTAATTGTAAATATTTGAAATATTTGGCTATTTGTCGAAGTTGTAGATTCGTGCTTCTTCTGCTTGTCGTTTGTGTGTCATTCTATAATCTATCTGCACAATCCGGTGTGGTCAACATTCGTGAAAAAACTACAGAGGGCACTGAATTCTGGTTGTGTTTTCAGAGGAATTTTAAAGATACTCCACCTAATCAAGCTCCGACTAAATCATCCAATGATTTGTTCTTAGAACTCTTTATCACCGGTAGTAATGATTCAAAAGTATCAATCGAAATAGATGGTCTCGGCTTTCGTAGGGAAATTAAGGTAGCCGGCGGTACGGTAGTCAATGTGAAAATTGACCCAGCTGCACAAGTAAAAGGTGAGGAAATTGCCCAACGACTTGCTATTCATATAGTATCCGACAATCCAATTTCAGTGTATGGTCTCAATAGTCGTTTTCAAACAACAGATACATACTTAGGGCTGCCGGTGTCGGTACTCGGCACTGAATACAGGGCAATAGGATATAATTATTCAGAAGGGCTACTTTCTCAATTTGCAATCATCGCTACAGAAGATGAAACCAATGTGACGATTACACCTAGTTCTTATACTTCCAAGGGGCATCCACCCGGCGTGCCCTATACCGTCAAGCTGCGTCGAGGAGATGTATTTCAAGTGACGTCAAATTTAGATATGAACGCTAAAACTGATTTAACCGGCTCAAAAATTACTTCAGACAAAAAAATTGCTCTTTTCAGCGGACATCAATGTGCTTATGTGCCGGAGAGAGTTGTAGGTTGTAATCACTTAGTCGAGCAAATGCCACCTGTCAATGCGTGGGGAAATCATTATTATGTTGGAATGCTTGAAGGGCGTTCGAAATATACTATTCGTGTATTAGCGAATGAACCGAATACGAAAGTGTTTGAAAATTCAGTACTTGTAGCTACATTGGGTGCCGGTGAATTCTACGAAAATTCTTCTGTTCGACAACATTTGCAAATTACGGGAGATCACCCAATCTTGGTTGTACAATACTCTCAAGGGTTTTTAAATGGCGATGCAATAAGCGACCCAATGATGCTCCTCGCGAGTCCGACCCAACAGTTCATTAAAGCATATCGATTCGCAACACCTAAAAGTGGTGAATGGAGACATTTTGTGAATGTTGTCGTTCCGACAGAAGCTATTGCAAGTTTGCGGTTGGATGGTAGGATGGTCGATTCAACAATATTCGAAACTCTCGGACTCAGTAGATATTCGATTGCTCAAATTCAGGTATTGTATGGTACACATACTTTACGTGCGGAGCAGCCTTTTGGTATGTATTCCTATGGATTTGGTTACGGTAGTCAAGCTTATGATGCGTACGGCACTATGGGCGGACAGTCATTTTTTGAGATTGAGCCCGTACCCGATACGATTGCACCTTCAGGTGAATCTCGACTCTTATCAGGGAGAATACAAACAATTATTCGTGATGACCGCACAACAGATAGAGGCCTAAAATCGGTTAAGGTGTTGTTCGCTCAAGGGTTACAAACGGCAATTCCCACAATTGAGGAGGGACTTCCACAAGTTACTTTTTTAGTAAAACCCATACAATCAAACACACCCGGTCGAATGGTGCTCCAAGCAACTGATGTAGCAGGAAATCGATCGATATTTACGGTTTGTTATTCACTTGATAACCAAACTGAAAAATATGCTTTTGATTTCTGTCAAGGTGAAAATAAAGAATGTTTACCGGAAAAATCCTGGCAAGCCGGTGTGTATGGTATTCTTGGTCAAAGCTATCTCTCTCCCGATTTCTCGTCCACCGGTACTGTGATTTCCAATGGTAAATTCTCCAATGGTTCGGGGACAGGCGGCTATGGCGGAATGTTTATTTCTAAAAGACTTGAAGCAGATTTTGCACTTTCAACACGGGTGGAACTCCATAATACGGCCGGAGTTATTGTTGCTCCAGACAGTACGGTCGGTCAAATTCGAGATCCTAACACCGGAGCAATTGTACCATTTCAAGAGTCACGTTCCATTAAGCTGACCGGACTGTCTATGTCACTCGGAATTGCTGTAGAATGGTACGTGGACAGGTCGATTTATTTCCTTGCCGGAATGCAGGGCGAAATGCTACTTTCGAAATCTGTAGAAGTCAAACGCTCCATCTTACTTCCGATAAATGCAGTGTTTCAATCGAATGGAGAATCTGAAATTATCGAACCGGTAACTGAACTATCATCATTACAAACGATACGCTTAGGTGCGTTTGGAGGAATTGGATTCACTCAATCTATCGGTAATTCAATCTCCGTATTTACCGAAGCTACTTATACTCAGCTCTTTGGTAGTATTATTTCAGATGGTAAATGGAATGTTTCTCGACTTCATTTGCATGTAGGTGCTAAATTGAGATGGTAGTATGAATTGTAGTATCTAAAAAGTCTGTTTTATTCCTTAGAACAGACTTTTTTTATTGTTCAGGATAGTAACTTGAAAACAATACTATTTCATAAATTGTGAATGCAACAATTCTTTCCATACGGTATGGAAATTTTAAAAAAAAAGTGCTAATTTGCCGATCAAATCAACGGACTGAATATTCAATAATCAAGTAACTAGTATGGATTTCTCCCTCGAGCAGCTTGCCCACGATCTCAAAACAGCCCAAGAATTTGTATCACATCATATTATCAATCGTGAAGAAGTAATTGCACAAGCATTTTGCGCATTTCTCACGGGTGAACATATATTGCTGCAAAGCCGTACGGGTGTCGGCAAATCTTTGCTTGCCGAACAGATTTTTGAAATGTTTGAAGGGGCGAGTATTTTCAGAGTGCAGGCATCGAAAGAACAACAACCGGATACATATTTTGGTGGCTTAGATATTGAAAAACTGAAAACTGGAAAAATATATCACAATACAGAGGGTTCGTTAGTAGAGAGTGATTTTGGTTTTATAGATGAAATTTTCGACGCTAATGACTTCACACTACGAGCGTTACTGTCATTGCTCAATGAACGTCGGATGATTCGTGGTGTACAAAATGTACCATCTAAAATCCATACAGTCATCGCTGCTACGAATTATCTGCGAATCAGCGAAGTGACAGAAGCTGTCCTCGATAGATTTCTCTATAAATCAATTATATTACCCGACAAAGACCCATTAGTGCAGTTCAAAATATCTGCTCAGTATTCACAACATTCAGGGAGAGTGCTCAGCCCTGAAAAACGAATCAAGTATTCACATTTAAAGAAATTACAATTGATGATTTCGGGTATTGACACTACCTATAAGTTTGCAATCAGCGCCGAAATGCTCTATTTTACCAATCTAGTCATCAGGCATTACGAGTTCTCTCGTAACCGTTCATTACGTGAAAGATTTAAAGGTCAATCTACCTCTGCTTTCAGTGATTTCTATATCTCTCCTCGTACACAAGCCAAATCACTTGATTTATTACGTGCGCTGGCTTTTATGGACGGTAGGACACTAGCTACGACACAAGATGTAGAAAAATTATACTACATATTTGCTACTGTTGGACTTCCTGAAGAAGTACAAGCCTTCAAAAAATCATTCCACACGATAAATAATGCGCTAAACTCCGGGAATGGTTTTGAACAAATCAGAATTCTCCTTGCGTATGAAACATTACTCGAACAGATTGAATTAGACCATACTATACTTCATAGACCGCTGAACACTACCCTTTCCAATACACCACTAAGAATGACTTTGCTCGAATGGCTCAAGGAAAAAGTAGTAGGAATTGACCAAGCCGTTCATCATAACAAACGTGTCCTTGAGCATTTCATTCATGAACTTGTGCCAGTGTGTGATGAAGTTCGCGAGCTCAAAATGGCACTTGAAAAAGAAACAACAAGAATATTCCAACACATTGAAAATTAATTATATATCAGTGATCACTTGAACAAGTATCACGTACAATTACCAAGTATTCAATCATGAAAAAACGAGCGAAGGAAATTGAAAGGACCAACGAAGTATTAGTGCTGATTTCGTATGGAACAGAGGACATGGAGGCAGTAATAATCATCGATATACTGAGGCGGGCTGGAGTATTAGTACGAGTCGCGGTGAAAATGAGATTATAACCTGCGCTTATGGTATAAAGATTATCCCTGATGTTCTTTTTGATGATTTAATAGAAGAAGAGTTTTTGATGCTATAATAATTCCGGGTGGTTCAGAAGGAGTAGAAGCATTATCTGCGAATCCGCATATCGAAAAACTATTGCAGATTCAAAGTCAACGTGGTGGAATTATCGCAGCAATTTGTGCAGCTCCGACTATAATTGCCCAATTCAATTTAGCAAAGCGAGGATCACGAATTACGAGTCATCAAAGCGTCGAATCGCAATTTGGCAAATTTACGTATCTTCATGAAAATGTAGTGGTTGACAAAAACATTATCACATCTCGAGGAGCCGGTACTGCATTCGAATTTGCTCTAACGTTAGTTGAAATTTTAGTAAATAATTCTATGAAGAATAAAATTGCTGACGATATAATGCTCCCACCAAAAATCACAAGTCCTTCGATTGAAGTTGAGTAAAATGCTCAGCTATCATTTCTGCAATTTCAACACTTGACCCACCAAGCCACTGAATTTGATCCATTTTTCTGCACCATGTGAGCTGACGTTTTGCATAATTTCTCGTCGATTGCTGCATTGCAGCTAAGGCTTCTTTTTCTGATATTTTTCCTGATAGATACTGTATCGCTTCTTTATAACCTACTGTATTCAGTGAGTTTAGTGTAGGTGAATACCCCGTCGCAAGAATACTTTCTGTTTCCTGAACTAACCCATCCCTCCACATATCTTCACATCGGACATTAATACGATTATAGAGATCTTCCCGCGAGTGTTCTATACCAAAATAAAGCGTCCGGAATGGTATTTCCGATGTTTTATTTTCGTGTTGAGCTTGTGAAAATGGTATTCCGGTAGAGTAATAAAATTCCAATGCACGAATAATTCTGCGAGGATTTTTATCAGCATACTTTTCAGCTGATAATCTGTCAACTCGTTGTAATTCTTCATATAAGAGTTGTTTGCCAAGTAATTGAAGCCGAGATTCTAATTGATTTCGTATTTCTGAGGAATCTTCGGATGTGGGTTCTGAAAATATACCTTCACAAAGCGCACGCACATATAGTCCGGAGCCACCAACAATTAAAGGAACCTTTTGATTAGAAATAAGTTGGTGAATTGTATTTGTAGCTTCTACAGCAAATTTGCCGGCACTGTAATCAATATCAGGTGTGAGGATATTGATAAAATGATGGATACAACGTTCTAATTCAAGCTGACTTGGCTTTGCGGTGCCGATATCAAGATATTGGTAAATCTGTCGTGAATCTGCCGATATAATTTCGCAATTGAGGATTCGGGCTAATTCGAGTGAAACTGATGTCTTACCGGAAGCGGTCGCACCGACGATTGCTATTGCGTATGGACTACTCACTTCGAATCTTGCCACCCTTCACGACCAATTAACGGTACAAATTTGAATTCTTCCAGCTGAGTCGAGTCATAATCATTTTCATTCTGACGAGTGATAAGATACAAAGTCTGAGATTGTCTATCTCCTGACGGGATCACCATTTTCCCACCAATTTTAAGTTGTTTCAAGAGAGTATTCGGGATATCAGGAGCGCCTGCGGTAACGATAATTCCATCATACGGAGCATGTTGACTCCATCCTATCGTTCCGTCTCCAAAGCGAGTTTGGACTGAAAAACCGAGTTCTTGTAAAATTTTAGTTGATTTACTATACAATTCATATTCACGTTCAATTGAATACACTTTAGCTCCCAATTTGGCCAAAACAGCAGCTTGATAGCCGCTACCGGTACCGATTTCTAATATTATGTCATTGGGCTGAATATTCAAGAGGGATGTCATATACGCTACAGTATATGGCTGAGAAATTGTCTGTAAATTCGCTAGTGGTAGGGCTGAGTCTTCGTAAGCTTTCTGCGCAAAAGCAGTATGAATAAACTTTTCGCGTGGAATAGAAGACATGGCGTTTAAAACTTCAGTATCGGTGATACCTCGTTCTTTGAGTTGTTCGATAAGTTTGGCTCGTTGTTCAGAATAATACGTGGTCTTCAAGGGGAATACCTGATAGGATGAATAGTCAATTTATTTCTGCAAATTTACGAAAATTGAGGTGAGCGGTGCAATCAAGTGTATTCTACGTACCCGGCTGATAGACTTGGTCGGTGAGATGCTTTTGGAGTAATACGGGCAGCTGATTCATGGAAATATCTGTCGTTAAAGTACCTTCATGCGCTATTGAAATTCCACCGGTCTCTTCGCTAATTATCAGTACAACGGCATCTGATTGTTCAGAAATACCAAGTCCTGCCCGGTGACGTGTACCAAGATTACGCGTGTTGAGTTTGGTAGCTGTCGAGAGAGGGAATACGCACCGTGCAACAATTAAAAGTTAATTCTCAATTATCACAACACCATCATAAAGAAGGGAACGAGGATTGAATATTAATACTAAAAGTTCTTTAAACACAACAGCTTGCAGCGGAATACCGGAATCAATAGTCATTTTTACATTTTGCGTTCGGGTAAATACAATAAGCACGCCTATATGCTTTTCAGAAAGTTCTTTTGCAGCATCAATCACTTCGTCTATTGTTTCGGTGATATTGCTACGCACAAATAACCTGAACAATCTACTCCGTGTGATGAGCAACAAAATTCGCCGTAACTCAGGTTGGAATAAAATGATAAATGCAATGAGCCACACATCGGATATTGCTCGCAAGATCCAATTAAGTGATTTAAAATTAACGGCTTCTGTAATAAATGAAATGCCGAGAATGAGGACTAGTCCGAGGAGAATTTGTACGGCGACTGTATCTTTCAGCACCCGATAGACAGCGTAGAATAGCAGAGTCACAATACCCACATCAATTAAATCGATGAGAGTAAAGCTTAAAAAACCTATGTGGAATAGTTCAAACATATTCTCAAATTAACTAATTTATTGAGATTCTCATATCAAGTATGCAATAGCAGACAAACAAAAAGAGACACATTTTTCATGTGTCTCTTTTGATTTATCAAATAATTTATTCAATACTAAAAATCTAACCCAAGTGATAATAAGTAATTAGGCTCAGACCATGCTGTGTAATTATTTCTCCACGCTATATCAAAGCGAATTGGTAAACCTAAAATGCCCGAACGAATACTGAAACCGGTGCTTAACAGTAAATTATTGGGTACTTCATTGCCAAATTCATCTATTCTTGAAGCAGAAAACTCACTATCCCACGCTGCACCAATATCATAAAAGAATGCTCCTTGAAACGATAATGGTATTGGTATTGCAGGAATAAGTGCCAAGAGAGGAAATCGAACTTCTCCATTGGCTACGACATATTTTTCACCATTGATGTGATTGATATCCCAACCTCGGAGTGTATAGACTAAGCGAGATTGTATAAATGTAAAGTCTTCGGGATTATTAAATGGAAACACATTATTGCTGATCGTTGGATTGATCCAATTATCTACTCCACCCAATGCAAATCGTTGAGGATTTGGACCAAAACTCGCACTGCCCGCAGCCCTGAATGCAAAGGTTATATATCCATTCCAAAAGTTAAAATATTGTCTGATATCAGAGCTTAGAGTAAGAAAACCGATACTTCCTTCGGATAATTTTGGTGCAACCTGTAATCCGAGAAAATACCGTAAGCCCTTATTTGGTGCGAACCAACCCCATTGAGTATTATCATGGACAAACCGCACTTCCGGTACAAATAAATTTCGTGTAATTGATGGGTCTGTCGGCATATCGATATTATCTCTCGCTGAATTATGGTAAGTCACATTCCAATCCAAACGCCTATATCGATTGAACGCATACGATGCCCCGAGCGTGACTCCGAAATCGCGGAATCGAAAAGAGTTGTATCTGAACGTATTCTCATTGAGTAATGTCGCGTAGCCAATGCTGTTGAATAGTGCTATCTGATAGTCAACGACCTCCGGTAGATAGTTGTAAGCGACAAAAAAATCACTGTTTTTTAAATCATACCGTAGATTCATTGTACCATACAACTGATGATTCCCAAGCATGTCGCTAAAAAGCAATTGGGTCACGCCTTGAGCCCCAAAAAATGAACTGTATCCGACAGTACTGAGAATAATATCAGGAGTGAATGAAATCTTATAATCTTGTGGAGCAGTAATGGATGTATCAGCCAATTCGACTTCTGGTGATAATGCACCTGCATTGATTTGAGCCGTGGGCTTCGCTATATCAGGATTTGGAAATATTACCTGTTGCCTTGTAAAATCAACACTTACTTTACCATAGCCAAGGATTGGTTGTTTGGATATTGAATCCAAAGTAGGAACGGGAGACGTGATGGCAGAAAGTGAGTTCTGATATTCTTTATCTTGCTGCTTAAAACGTGTAAGAGGAAGAGAATCATAAGGCTTACGTTCAAACGGAAATCGAAGCTCAAATATATCATACCCGCCTTTTATTTGTGAAGTGAAGAGTAGCTTCGTTCCATCACGAGATAGGGAAAGTTGTGTAATTCCGCTGATAGAATTTGTTTTGGCTTTGATATCGCCGGTGGCAAACGTTAATTCATAAAGATTACCGATTCCATTAATATCAGAAACAAATAACAACTTTTTGGCATCAGGTGAAATTGCAATTGAAGTTTTTTCAGCCGAGTCAAAGGTAATTCTTTTAATAGATTTGTTGTCAATTTCAATCGAATATATCTCATGTAACGTATGATTAAAATCCCACATTTTAAAATTATCAATAGTCTCAACTCCATCAGTATAATCAGCTCTATCTGATATAAAATATATGGTCTTACTATCGGGAGCCCAAATTGGATTCTGATCCGAAAAAATATCGTTGGTTAATTTGTCAGTTTTGCCGGTAGCTACGGTATAAAGATAAATATCAGATTGATGTTTGACTCCGGCAATAAATGCAATTGTTTTACCATCAGGTGACCAAATTGCAGAAGTGAGAGTTTTTAGCCCGAAGAGCTTCTTGGTATAATCTCCCGAAGCTACATCGACAATATAGAGAGCATCTTCACCACCGGATTTGGCTGAAACAGCTAATTTTTTACCGGTAGGATCCCACGATATTCCCGGTGTGAGGAGATTTAACTCTTCGAAATCTAACGCACGTTCACTTGAAATTACCTTTTCAGCAGGTTGCTTCTCGGGCTTATCTTTTCCTTTCAGTTCCTTTACATAGACGCCGAAAACTCCTTCTCGATCGGAAATAAATGCCATTCGGTCTCCATCCGGAGAAATCGCGGGTGAGGAATTATAGTAATTTTCATCCTTAACGTGATTGGTGAGGCGTGTAGAAAATTCATCGATAGCTTCATAGCGAACGATGTCGGGTAGGTATTTTTTCTTGAGCTCACGAACCCATTGTTCGGAAAATTCATCGACGGACATATTAAAAGCACTTTTAAATGCTAATTCCATACTACCTAATGATTTGATTCGGTTGATAAGTTCGCCGATTTTTTGTTCACCGTATTTTTCAGCTACATACCAATAAAATGCTTGTCCTCCTCGATAGGCGTAGTATCCGTTTAGATTTTGAAATCCCTTTAAATATTCACTTAAAGCTATATCCCGCATGAACATATCAGTCGGTGTATCGTAGCCGCCGATTCCCTCATATTCTGCTAATCCTTCATTCATCCAGAGCGGTAATTCTACTTTGACATTGTTGGTAATTGCTGTTTGTATAGTCCCACCATAAAACATATCATTAATCACAGCATGGACTAATTCATGGTGAATAACATGTCTGAATTGTTCGTATTTACCTTCAAAAGGTAATGTTACTCTATTCTTGAATAATTCTGTGACTCCTCCCACACCTTCTGGCAGTGATGAACTTATCACATTTGTTTGTTGAAATTCGTTGTGGGATTGATACACCATCACCGGAATACGTTTGTTAATTGAGTAGTTAAGGCGTTTTTCTATAGATACTAATGAACGCTCGGAATGGATAGCAGTATAACGTGCAAGATACTCGCCACCTTCATAATAATACACGTCGAAATGCTTGGAACGTATATACTTCCAATTTTTAAATTCTTGGTATTGTACTTTATTTTGACCAAATTGACTGAAACTTGGCTGCACGGTACATGCAAAGGTGAGTATGAGAAATATAAAGAAGATTTGTTTCATGAATTGCTCCGAAATCGATTTGTAGGAGTTAAAGGTATGTTAGGTTACTAATATCGTCGGCTTGACGGTAAGCGCACATCAAGATTGCCATAGACATCATTATCTTGTTTTTTCTGTAGAATTACGGGATTTATCGGTAGAATTCAGTGTTTTACCTGTTGATTTGAGCGGTCGTTGCCTTCTGAATACACCAAGTGCTGCTGAGATTTTACGACCACTCGGTACAGTAGAATTCGTACAGGCATTCGCGCCGCAGACTATCATCATAGCGGAGCCACCACCGTCTAAATTAATAGCGTTCCAAGCCCCTACACTTTTCATAATCACAGCCATTTGAGCGAGAGTTGCACCTTTGCCTTTTTCATTATTCGCTTCGACCATTACAAAATAATTTTTCGAACGTGTTCTGTCAGTTCCAATCGCTGTTCTTGCTAGGTTTTTATTAAGAAAGCGTTTAGCGTGTGAACCTTCAATCATTGCTTCATGCTGAGCTTTGCCATTGCGTACCATGCGAGGAGTGCCGCTTACGGCGGTTGTAAATGGAATTGAATCAGCTACATTAGTCGTAAACCTCATATACACAGTGTCACCTTTCTGTGGAATCTGATCACGTGTATAATTATTTCCAAAGGAGAGAATACATCCTCTGATTGGCATTTGTACTTCACCGGAGTCAATGCCACGCACAAGGCACGGAATTTCTCTATTTATAACAGGGTTGCGTAAATAACGTAATTTCACTTTTTTCATTGGGAATTCGATACTTGCTTCTCGTTTTGCATTGGTTAGTTCTTCTCTCAACGTTTGCATATTCAGTCCAGTTTCTGTCGAATCGTCGGTGTTCATACTATGATTTTGAATAAACTCCAATGCAGCTTTTTCAAGATCAACAGGTGATACAAAGGGTACTGAGTTACCCGCAAAGCTATTATAAACCACAATTCCTGTTGAATCATTTCGCTCGTTGACAAAATCAATATTGGCACTATGACCATTAAATTTTACTCGTCCTGTCAAGATGAATTGATCTATTGTCATACGATTTTTCGAATCAAAAAATGCACTTGACCATTGTTTGTATGAATGTAAATGAACGACTTCACCACCGGAAACCATTGGACCTATAGGAGTATTTCTATATGCTCTCCAAAAATTAGCGTTTATTCCTACATACAACGTGTCCCGAGAGGTAGAATCATGCCGAATACTCATATCGCCCAAGCGTTCAAGCCCGTCGATTCTACCCAACCCTTTTATTATTCCCACCTTAAGGGATGGTTCTACAGTAGAAATCTCCGCTACATGGACAGAATGTTTCTGCCTTCCGAAGAGAAAATGGCGATACCGTAACCCTTCCGAATACAAAGTGTCAGTGAATACTTCATGAATTAACGGAGATTGAATCTTAGAAATTTTGGTCTTATTTTTCTTAGCTCGTCCATTCTTAATGATCGCTTTTGCTTTCGCTTGATTGTTTTTTTTCAAACTGCGCGTTTTGGAAGAAGGAGATGTTTTAGTACTCTGCTTTTGTTTGGTAACTGTAAGGCGAGGAACAGCTTTAGAAGCTTTTGTGGATGGTAGTTTCTTCTTGTGACTTTTTACAACATTTGAAATTTTGGCGTAAGTAGGTACACTCACAGAGATTGCAAAGAGGAATAGAAAAAGTATGTATGGAGGAAATTTATGTAGCATCTTGAGTACTTATTTCCGATAAAGTGAGCGTAAAAATGTTGAATTATAGGGAAAAATAATGGAGCGGTTTAAATTAAGTATATAATTTCGTATAGCTTTTGATGAAAGATGTGAGAGATTCTGCTTGCGCCAATGCACTTCACTTTGCCAGGAGCTAACAAAAAATGCTACAAAATAAACACATAAATGAGCCTGAATTGTCAGCAAATCTATACCAATTTTTAAGGAAAGAATTGCACAAAGCGCAAGTATAAACATCAGCAACAGTGATTCTAAAGCATCCGTTAATATTCTTGATTTGTTTGTAACATCCAATGTTCTACGTTCCTCCCGTAATCGAGTAAGTACCCAGCCAATGCTGAAAGCTACGATCATAACAATACACCCGGAATCGTATCGCAGATATGAATTGACAGTAAATCCAATTACAGACTGGAAAATTACCAATCCTATATATTCTGCTTGTCGCCTATGTTGCTTTTGGTAGATTTCCTGCTTTTCTTCTGAATTCATGTGTTTCACAATATGATAAGTATATCACTCACCTATGACTCGTCGTATTTCATTTCCGCCAAATTTAGTAATTTGCGCCTAAAAATCACGATAAAATTCTCTCAATCTGAAAGTTTTAATTCATGACCTACCAAACTCTGCTCGTAGAAAAAAAGACGGGATATGCTATCGTCACCTTGAATCGTCCCGATAAACTCAATGCACTCAACGCTCAGATGTTCACCGATCTGGATAATGCAATTGAAATTCTGAAAAATGACCCTGAAATTCGTGCAATTATTGTTACCGGCAGCGGCGTAAAAGCATTTGCTGCCGGCGCTGATATTGCTGAATTACACTCGTGCGATAGTACGACAGGTGAGAAATTTTCATCCACAGGTCAACAAGTATTCTCCCATATAGAGCATTGTGGAAAGCCAGTCATAGCAGCAGTCAACGGTTTCGCTCTCGGTGGTGGATGTGAGCTCGCGATGTCATGTCACATTAGGTTTTGTTCGGAAAATGCCAAGTTTGGTCAACCGGAAGTAAATCTCGGAATATTACCAGGCTATGGCGGCACACAACGCATGACTCATATCGTAGGTCGCGCCAAGTCAGCAGAATTAACTCTCTCCGGTATGATCATCGGCGCGCAAGAAGCTATGCAAATTGGACTTGTCAATTCAGTACATCCTCAATCTGATTTGATGGAATTCACTGAAAAATTCGTGCAAACTGTCGTTTCCAAATCACCATCGGCAGTGCAGGCAGCCCTCCACAGTATTATAGCAGCAGACTCACTTTCAAGTGAGGACGGAATGAAATATGAAGCACAACAATTCGGTGAAGTATGTGGCACTCAAGACTTTAAAGAAGGTACACTTGCATTTCTCGAAAAAAGAGTGGCTGTGGTGTTTGGTAAGTAGTAATATATTTCATAAATCCCAGTAAGCTTTAATATCATATATATGATTATTTCAAGACTAATAGTAAAAAATTGGAAGAACTTCAAATCTATAGATGTTGAGCTTCAAGAGAGGGTAATTATAGTTGGAGCAAATGCTTCCGGAAAGTCTAACTTCCTTGACATTTTTAGATTTCTCAGAGATATAGCAAAGCCAGGGGGAGGATTGCAACCTGCCGTAATTGAAGAACGTGGGGGAGTATCTAAAATCAGATCTCTTTCAGCTCGTACCAACCCTACTATAGAAATTGAAGTTCACTTTTCAGAGTTTGGTACTAGAGATGTGATATGGAAATATAAGATTGGCATTACTCAAGAATCACGTGGCGGTAGACTTCAACTGATTAAATACGAAAAAGTATCTGATAAAAATGGGAAAGTACTTTTTGAAAGACCAAATTTGGATGATGAAAAAGATAAAAAACGTAAAACGCAAACATATCTCGAACAAATTAATACAAATTCTGAATTTCGGGAGATTGTCACTTTCTTCGAAAAAACATTATACCTTCATTTAGTACCACAGTTATTGAAATATCCGAGGGCATTTACCGGACCGGATTTGTCAGGAGATCCTTTTGGTAGAGGATTTTTAGATAGAATTGCTAAAGTACCTGAAAAAACTAGAAATGTATCACTGCGAAGAGTTCAAGAAGTTCTTAAGTTAGCTGTGCCTAAACTTAAAGAGTTGAAATTTACAACTGAGTTAGGTTACCCACATTTAGAAGCAATTTACGAACATTGGCGCCCGAATGCAGGTAAGCAACAAGAAGATCAATTTAGCGATGGCACGCTCAGGATGATTGGACTATTTTGGGCTTTACAAGAGGGAGATTCATTGTTATTGCTTGAAGAACCGGAATTGTCATTAAACGGAGCCATCGTATCAAAACTTGCATCGTTGATTTACAAGCTTCAAAAGCTAAAAAAACGTCAGGTAATTATAACTTCTCACAGTTCAGACCTGTTGCAAGACAGAGGAATTTCTTTAAGTGAAATATTGATTTTGGAACCAACAAATGAAGGCACTGTTGTAAAAACAGCTTCTAGCATTAAAGAAATTCAATATATGCTTGATGAAGGTATGACACCGTCAGAAGCTATTCTACCAAGAATAGCACCAAACAGTATCAACCAAATTGCTTTTGAATTTCAATGAAACATTCAATACCGTTGACAATAGTTTACGAGGATATGTTGAGTCAATATGTAATATCTAAAGTTGTGAATGAGATTAAATACGAAGGAAAGCGTAAATACAACATTTCTTTTTCTTATAGTGGTGGTGGCAATGGCTATATTAAGAAAAACTTGCGTGGGTTTAATTCGGCATCTAAGGGGTCTGCATTTTTTGTTCTAATCGACTTAGATAATAAAGACTGTGCATCTCAGTTACTCTACTAATGGTTGCCTGTACTACTAAATACTAATTGCATGTTTATAGTTGCAATTCGTGAAGTTGAAAGCTGGTTATTAGCTGATATTGAAGGTCTATCGGAATTCACAGGTGTCTCTATTCATAATTTTCCACAAAACCCTGATGTATTAAAAGATCCTAAAGCTGAATTATTAAGAATAGTTAGAAAAAGTAGAATTAGAAATATTAAGGAAGATATTTTGCCGAAGAATAACTTTGCAACAATTGGTCCAAACTACAACGGTAGATTAGGTGAGTTTGTTAATCAAACATGGAGTCAAGTACGTGCAGCTAAAAGATCTGATAGTTTGGCAAGAGCAATTCGAGCACTTACAACTTTTGAATTTCTATTTTCTGTACAATAGTATCTTTTGAGTTTAAAACTACGCTATGAATAAATCAGACATTACTAGCATGCCGGAGTATTTTGACAGGTATATCAATCTAGCTGAAGATGGACAAGTCCTTGATATATTAAATAAATATGGTAGTTCCTGGCTTGAACAGTATCGTGATATCTTTACGCAGCTAGGAGACAAGGTCTATGCTCCCGGTAAATGGACAGTCAACGATATTATTCAACATTTGATCGATACAGAGAGAGTTTTTATCTATCGCGCTCTCGCCTTTGCGCGAGAAGATGGAACAGTTCAGCCGGGTTTTGACGAAGATAATTATGCTGTTTCTGCCCGTGCCTCGACTCGTTCACTCGATGATTTATTTGAAGAATTTGCGGCAGTACGGGCATCAAGTATTACATTCTACAAAAGCTTATCAAATGAAATGTTGTTACGCGACGGAATTGCATTTCGTATGAAAATTTCAGTGCTTGCAATAGGTTTTTTAATTGCGGGGCATGGCATTCATCATATCAATATAATCAAAGAACGCTACTGTCCTTTACTTGTATGACATTGTAACTCTGTATAATATATGGAAATAATTGATACTTCGAGAAATTATATCTTCACAGATGGATCTCATATTCCGGTAGGCACCATGTATTGCATCGGTCGCAATTATGCTGCGCATGCTCGTGAAATGGGAGCCGAAGTACCCTCAGCACCACTTGTCTTTCTCAAGCCGCCTGCTGCATATCTTCCCGACGGACATTCAATTCGTATCCCAAGTATATCTCAAAATATGCATCATGAGCTGGAGATGGTTGTCGTTATTGGCAAGGACGGAGCAGATATTCCGGTTGTGAATGCACTTGACTATGTTGCAGGTTATGCGGTTGGAATTGACTTTACACTCCGAGATATTCAAGCAATTGCAAAGCAAAAGGGTGAACCCTGGGCTGTGGCGAAGGGATTCGTCGGTTCAGCGCCAATTTCGAAGGTTGTGCCGGCACATGAAGTGTCCAATTCTAATGATATTTCGCTTCAACTTATTGTCAATCAACAAGTTCGGCAGATCGGAACTACTTCCATGATGGAGAGAACGGTCGAGGAATTGATAGCTTACTTATCATCAATCTTTAGTCTTCGTCGAGGAGATTGTATATTTACAGGAACACCCAAGGGAGTCTCACAAGTGAAAAGCGGGGATTGTATCACTTGTACTCTCGAAGACTTTACAACTTTATCAGTAACAATACAATGATAATTTCAAAGTGCATTTTACAATTATTTTTTTGAGTTTATGAAAATTACCTACTATAATTATATTAAAAATTTTCTTGTTCTTTCGATTAGCTGTTGCATTGGGTGTAGTGCACTTGATCCACAAAAATTAGGTGAGTATATCACACGTATAGAACAAGATGCATTCACCATCACTACAAAAGATACAACGGTAACTGAGCTATCTAAAAATGCACCGGGACAGCGAAGTAATGGAATTATTTACCCCTCATCAAAGACTCTTGATACGAGAGAATTTACGACTCAATATGATAGTATAGTGGAGCGCTCGTATCCGAAATTTATTAGAATTGGACTTTTTGAAAGTGTGGGTCTTGTCGGGACAAGTAAGCCGGATGTCGGTATTGGTAGTGGTATGTTTGGTATAATGGGCTATTTTGATCCGGACTTTGGTGTAATTACGAAAGGGGATACAACACGAAATGTATTTTTTACCGGTGGAATTTACCGTTTTGGAATTGTAGAATCACGGTTGCGTTGGTTTAATGACGCCAAAGATTGGACGATTGGTACATCTATTATCGAGGTGATTACCCCGGAAGTAAGTAATGACAAATCTTTATTTTCTCTCTTTCCACTCTATATCAGAAAACGATATTTCTTACGCGAAGAAATTCCCTATATCGCCATAACTCCTTCATTCGGATTTGGTTATTTAGGATCTCTTTACGGAAATATTGGTGCTTCTTTAGATGTCGGCTCATTAGGTGGGCTCAACTTTAGAGGGTATATCGGGTTTGCTGCCGGTATGAATTATTTAGGACTTTTCGTGAAAGATGGAGTAGCTGTCACTTCTTCAATTCCTATGCAGGTATAGGTGTATCAGTTTTAGATTTTTTAAATCGTGTACCGGAGCTCTATAAAGAGTGGAAAGACCACGAACACTCTTCATGGGACGTGGGATTAGTTCAGCTCACCCTCTTAACGTCCGGTGCAGATTCCTCATTTATTAAATCAAATTCTGCTTCGACTCCAATTCTCAAGGGATTGATGCTGCGTTTAGCACCCGTATCGCTCGCATTACCCATATTCAATAATAACCTCTATGCAGGTACTTCACTATTTAATATCATTGTATTAGGACAAAATCAGTTCGGTGCAGGTATATTACCGGTACGACTCGGATTCTGGCAGCCACTTAATGAAAATGAATTAAGTGTAGAACCATTCATCGAGTACAATTACTTCCCATCGAACTTTGTGCATATAGGAGGTAAATTCAACTTAAAATTCGGTACTACGAGCAATTTCTTTGCTCAAATAGGTTGGGTAAATGGAAATACTTCCAATTCTATTGGCGAAATATTAACAAAACATTTTGGAGTCGCTCAGAGTTTTACAGGATTGTATTTTGGTATTGGAGTAGGCATTCTTGATAGAATATTCCCGGCAAAAGACTTGAGATACAATAAATAACTATAAACTACATAATAAAAACATGAAGTATCTCCTACTACAAGCCATTGTTATACTTTTACTTACAGGATGTAATCTCGATCAATTCTATCTCAATAGCTATAGAAATTCAGGTGGGACTTACATCTACGGTCAAAAACTCACATCCCTCGATAGTGTGGAAGATATTGCAGACAATGCAATTACAATCTATAGTGGCGGTCATGCAGCACTCTCAAGCGATCTCAACACCGACTTCATAGCAGATTTTACAGTGAATATAGAGCAGGGAAGTGGTGTCCGATTTCGCTTCTGAACGACTAAACATACGCTGGGCAAAGGTAGCGAACTCGCCTTTGTCTATTCAATTAACGGTTCACGAGTCGAATCAAACGGAATAATCTTAGCAACCTTATACACTGTACGAGCATTTCCCAAAACCCCTGAACGTGTGATAATTACTAATTGGGGAAGGAATTACACGATCCAGGTAGGATGTACTATAGTTTATTACGGCACCTCCACTCTGCCGACTACTGAGTTTGTCATGACAGAATCCCTACCATCCAGCATCGTCACACTCTCCTCAATTGACTTCATCACTATCCACAAAGCACGTGAAAATAATACTCCAAAAGCACGAGCAGAGAGAGAAGTCTGGTAAATAATTATTCAGATAGTTGATCTTGAATTGCGGGAATATTCATCGCTTCAATTTCATCAAATTTTGTTTCCCTTGAAATATTGGAGACAACTATCCTCAGTATCAGCAGCACCGGTATTACTATTCCACTAAACCTCAATAGCTTCGATGTTAGAATATACAATCTGACTCGTGGAGTCATAAGTCCAAGTGATACAATCAGTACCGTGATTGCACTACATATTATTATAGTTAGAATGTTTTCTTGTCCGTTGAATATTTGTAACACAAAATCAGCAAACGATGTTTTCAGCGAGCAAATTGTCGTTACAATCAGTTCCATGAGAAGTATCCAAGCTATTCGCGCTTTATGCGGTGAAGATATCAACTCGAAGCTACGTAACGAAAGGAGAATCGCGGCAGGAGTAAGCAAAAGAATGGTTGAATATTTGGTAAAACCGGTTGATATCACCAAACATATAAACCATAGGAGGACTGCATTCTCCGGTAAGCTAGAAATTTTGGTGTTTGTTGTCGATTTACGAAGCTGATAAATTAAAAATGGCGCACTAACCGCAAGTATTACAAAGGGTTGTGATAAGAGAAGTGTTGCAGCCGAACTCCAAATTGCTAGAACAGAAAATGGAGAATACAGCGTTGAAAAGGTGAATAACACATGAGAATACCAAGCGATTGGAGCAATGAGTCCAAGGAGAATTCCGCTGAAAGTCCACAAAAAAGTTCGTGAACTTGATAATAAAAAGGGCAGAGAAATAAGCACAGTAATTCCTCCTGCTGCAAAGCTTGACAGAAATGCACCTGAAATTCCAATCCCATAGAGTGCCGCAAATCCAATTTTTGACGTTAAATCATCACGTTCGTGCAGCATACACAGACTCCACAAGCCAACTAAACTGAACATTGCAGCAGGAATTTCCGGACTCACCTGACGAGCAAAATCATTCCACAATAGAGTCGATGCCAATAATGCGGGAGCCAAAAGTGCTACCTGATATCCGACAATTCTGCGTGCAATTTGATAGATTAATACCAATGACATAGCTGAGAAAAGAGCCGAAACCAATCGAAGGTGTAATGGTAAGTCTCCGACGTATTTTGACATTACTGCTGTGAGCCAAATTGACATCGGTGGCAAGGTATAGATACTTTCAAAAGTAGAATATGGCGCAAGATCAAGCCAACCATTAAATTGAACAAGCAAATTTGCTTTGAATATAATTAATGATTCTGCTTCATTGAAAAGAGCAGAATTGAGTCGAATAAAGACAAGGAGAGCGCAGAAAATTATAAGAGCGATTGCATTGTGCTGTTTGGTAGAAATTGTCATGAGATAATTTTAATAGATAATGGATTTGTGTAAAGCTGAAACAAAAGCCGATTGAAGGCAATTGAAAATTAAGGATTTTCAACAAATAAATCATGGTACGGTTTTAATTTTCCCTCTCTGGTTTTTGATATTGTCTTCATGGACAATTGATGTAGTTTTGTAACGGATTCAATATTCTTTAGATTTATAGGCAATATATTTTCAAATTATTTAAGGAAATTTCTATGAAACAACGCTACTGTACTTTTGTAATTTTGCTACTGTGTACCTTCCTGACGTCAAGTGCTCAAACGCCTGTCAAATGGGAATCACGAGGTGTAGGTGGTGGTGGCGCAATGTTCGCACCAAGTATTAATCCTGCCAATGATGATGAATTCTACGTCGGTTGCGATATGAGCGAGTTATTTCACTCGACTGACTTTGGTAAATCCTATACTGTAGGACACTTCACACAAATCAACGGCGGACATAACTCTACTGTTCTCTTCACTTCCACTCCCGGACTCCTCTACACAATCAGCTATAAGCTCAATGGTAACATCGACCAAGTCGTTGCTGTTAAAAGTATTGATAATGGACTGACGTGGAGTAATCTGCCTGGTAATCCTGACGCATCCGAAGAAACATTTACGATAGATGCAGACTATGATAATCCACAACGAGTGATTATTTCTTACTATGGTGAAATACATTTTTCGAGTAACGGAGGTATGAGCTTTACGAAAGTTTATACGGCAAATAATAGCGGTACCGGAATAATTGTTGGCGGTGTATTTTTCGATGGAAATATGATTTATATTGGTACTAATGACGGATTGCTTGTATCAAAAGATGGCGGGCAAACGTTTGAAATTGAAGGACATAGTGGAATTGGTGAAGGTGAGTCTATTTGGTCATTTGCCGGTGCAAAGCAAAATGGGATTACTAGGTTTTTCTGCCTCACCGGTGCGTCTAATGATATGTATGTAGGAAAGCCGGGAAGTGAATATGATGGATTCGTCAGAGGAGTCTATTCTCTCGATTATCCAAGTAATGGTTGGACAAAAACAATGAACGGAATTACACTCGGAGCGGATAATGTGATGTTCGTGCAGATGGCAAAGAATGATATATCAACGTGTTACCTTGCCGGCAGCCGTAATTCAGAACCTGAGATTATGAAAACATCAAATGCTGGCGCGACCTGGATAAATACCTTCACTACTGAAAACAATGCAAATATTTCCACGGGATGGAGCGGAGACAACGGCGACCGTGCATGGTCGTACGGAGAATGCGCATTTGGATTCGCAGTAGCTCCGAATAATTCACAAAAATTGCTTTTTGGGGATTTTGGTTTTATTCACGCATCAACTGATGGTGGAGTTTCATGGAATCAAAGCTATGTCGAGTCATCGACTCAAAATCCAACAGGCGCTATAACACCAAAAGGTAAATCATATAAAAGCATTGGGTTAGAAAATACAACTTGTTGGCAAGTCACATGGAGTGATCCAAATACTATGTTTGCCTGTTTTTCAGATATCAAGGGTGTTCGTAGCACAGACGGTGGCGCATCCTGGTCGTTTAATTACTCAGGACATAACGCGAATTCGATGTATAGAATTGCTCAAGCAACAAACGGAACACTATACGCCGCAACGAGTAACGTACACGATATGTATCAGAGCACTCGCCTTGCCGACGCACAACTCAATGCACCTGACAACAATGGTAAGGTGATTTATTCGACGGATAAGGGAGCAACTTGGAAGGATATCCACAATTTCGGTCATCCAGTTTTTTGGGTGGCTTTGGATCCGAATAATCAAAACACATGCTATGCAAGTGTAATTCATTCGACTGATGGTGGAATATATCAGACGAAAAATTTACAAGATGGTGTCGGATCTACATGGACAAAATTACCAACACCACCTCGAACAGAAGGTCATCCTGCCTCTATAGTTGTATTGAATGACGGCCGAGTAGTCTGTACGTATTCAGGCAGACGAGCACCTGCATTTACAGCGAGTTCGGGTTGTTTTGTCTATACTCCCGGCACTAACAGCTGGGCAGATGTGTCTGACAACGGTATGAGATACTGGACCAAAGATATCGTGATAGACCCCAATGACCCTACACAAAACACCTGGCTCGTGAGTGTATTCAGTGGATGGGGAGTAGCTGCCGCAACTGGTGTCGGTGGACTCTATCGCACTCGCGATGCAGGGAAGACATGGTTACGTATTTGGGAGTCTGATCGGGTAACGAGCTGCACGTTTAATCACAAGAATACTTCAGAACTCTACGTCACAACTGAGGTAGAGGGTCTGTGGCATTCGATAAATAGTACCGTTTCTACACCACTATTTACTCTCGTCAACAGTTACCCTTTTCGTCAACCGGAACGTGTATTCTATAATCCATTCAAACCCGAAGAAGTATGGGTGACGAGCTTTGGTCATGGGATGCGAGTAGGCAATAGTGGAAGTATTCAGCCACAAGTACCTGCCAAGCCAACGCTCAAGTTGCCGGTAAACCTGGCAGTCAACGTCGAGAGAATTGGACAAGTAGAGTGGAATCCGTCAGCTGACGCGACAGCATATAGTGTCGAACTTTCTTTAGATTCTTTATTTACAACAAAAGTAGCCGAACAGAATTCTATGCCACAGACTACATTTGCCTATAATGTCTTAGCGCCTTCGACGAAATACTACTGGCGTGCTCAAGCCTCGAATGCCGTCGGAAAAAGTGAATGGAGTGAAGTATGGAATTTCACAACTATGGATGCAATTGGGGTTGAAGAGAATACAAATACAGAAGTATTCAATCTTAGTTTGTCGCCGAATCCTGTCGTCGTATCTGCTACCATTGAATTTTCAATTTCTCATGCACGGTCAATTACTTTAAAACTTAATGATTTACTCGGCAGGGAAGTGTCAGTTATTCAATCCGGCGCAGCACTTTCCGGTCTCCATTCTTTACAATTTCCACAGGTCACAAATGGAATGTATCGATTGACTCTCACCAATGGCATCAAATCTGTGTCTGTGCCGGTGATTGTCGAGCGATAGTTGGAAATTATTCTGAATATGCTGTTTCGTATGATTAGAACTGTTTAGTAAAAAAAAAGCCCTGAGCGATTAGCTCAGGGCTTTTTTATTTACTGCAAGTGGAGTTATTTCATACGTTTAAATTCCACACGACGATTACGCTGACGATTCTCGGCTGTTGTATTCGGAACGACTGGTTCGTCCGGTCCAGCTCCACGAGTAGTGAGGCGACCTTCAGCTATACCTTTGTTCACAAGCCATGTTTTGACGGCATTTGCGCGTCCGGAAGATAATGCAATATTCATATCGCGTTCACCGGTATTATCAGTGTGTCCGGAGATTTCAACGGCGATATCAGGGCTTGTTTGAAGAGCATTGAGTGCAAAGCCGAGGATACGTTCCGATTTTTTTGTAATTGCAGAGTCACCGGTAGCGAATTCAATTCCACGGAGTGCAATTTTCTTTCCTGGAGCGATACTCATGATGTCATCATCAGGATCAAGCGGATTACCATTCAAGCGTACTTCTTCGCCGTCATTGACGCCACCATCATCAGTGTCAGCAAGTAAAGGATTTGTTTTGTATTTGTGTACTTCTTCTCCGTCGAGAAGACCATCACCGTCAGTGTCCGGATTATTTGGGTTAGAACCTAACGCTGATTCGTCGATGTCGCTCAAGCCGTCACCGTCCGTGTCCTTTTCGTAAGTTTTGACTTTGTACATAATAGAAAACCGTGCATGCCAGTATGCATCTGATATGTCATCATAGACCGGATTCATATTGTCCGAGCCAATATGTGAATGAGCTGACAAATCGAATACCCAATTGTCATCTTTGACAAAATACGTGAGTCCTATTCCGACAGGAACTGCTAATGACGTTCCACTTAGGAGTGCAGCAGAATCTTTATTGGAGGGAATATCTTTCACATCATACATCATAAGTCCTATACCTGCAGATATATAAGGCATTAGTGATGATGAAGACAAAGGATAATACCGCAAGCGAAGATCAGGTGTCATGTAGCTGGTCTTGTACTGAGAATATCCTCCCAAATCTGTTGTTTGATTAGAAGTTAAATGAAAGCTGAATTCAGGGCTTAATCCTGCACCAAGTCCATTATGAAAGAGACCAATCACTCCGAATGATGCGCCTAAGCCACGCTCGCTGTCGATTGATTCGTTAATTCCGCGAGTAAGACCAACACTTACACCTACGTTTAAAGTTTTTGCGGATTGAGCCAAAAGTGACCCACCGTTAACAACTAAAAAACAAGCTAAACAAGTTAAAAATAACTTCATATAATTACCCAAAATTGAAAAAAAATAAATATACTTCTATTGCAAATATACGATTGATAGACAGTTAATTCCAAAAGAAAACAACTTGGTTCAAAGGTAGATTACCTAATATCTTTACAAATTAATGCGAATAGGTCAGAAATACTCTTGAAAGTATTTTGAAAGAAAGTAACGTTCTACAATATAGAATTCTGCTCTAATTACTAGATATGATTGATGGTGACACACAGTCTCACATTTAAAATACAACAGCTCCTTTGACTTAAATATGTCAAAGGAGCTGCTTTGCTAACGTGAACAAGTTAAGAAATTATGATTACCTTGCTATTACAAAGGGAACACGTATAGTTTGAATTCCGATAGTTAAAATCGCAACGTAACTACCGCTCGATACTCGTTTGCCTCCGGAAATCCCATCCCAAACATAACTGAATGTTCCTGCAGAAGTTACATCAATTAAAGATTGATACGTTGAAGTTCCGAGTGCATCAAAAATCCTCACTGTCATTGGCATTGGAGTGGAAAATGATCCTGTAAATATGACATTTCCTGATGATGGATTAGGATAAACTATAACTTCACCGGCAACTGTGCTTTCTTCCACGCCTGTCGATGGTGTCGAGGTAGCTTCAATTGGAATTGTAAATACACCAGCATCTGTATTGACAGTCAATGTTGCAGTACGTTTTCCGACTGCAGTAGGCGTGAAACTTGTGATAACTTCAATACAAGCACCTGGCTTAACTACAAATGGAAGTGTCGGAAGAGTGATATTGAAATCACTTGAATTCGTGCCTCCAAGGGTAAGGGATGTCACCAATAGTTCAAAATCACCTGAATTACAAATCTTTACTGTTGTATCTTTTTTAGATCCTATTATAGTTGTACCTACATTTGATATATCACTTGCAATACTTCCGCTACATCCTTTACCTATAAGAGTTAGCTTAGGAGAGGTCGTTGTAGTATTACTTGTAAATTCGAGAACAGCAGTTTTTGATGTTTTATTGGATGGCAAGAAACGCAAGTTCAACGTACGTTTTTCATTAGGAGCCAAAGTAAAAGTACCACCACCGCTTTGGATGGTAAAGTCAGATGCATCTGTTCCGGTAAGTGCGACTCCTGTCACATTCAATGGCTGTCCACCAGCATTAAAGATTACATTGGTTAACACTGTATCATGCATCGCATTTACTTTTGTGCATCCAAAGTCAATCGTTGATGTGCCAAGAGCAAGTGCTGCACCGGCGGGAGGAGAAGTGACCGTGAGCTTGACGACTGCGCTTTCGACATTCCCACATTCATTACGTACAATACATTTGTAATTACCTGAATCAATGAGAATTACATTGTTTATTGTCAATGTCGGAAGAGTATCATTGAGACGGTTAACATTATTCTTCATCCATTGATACTTTAGATTAGACCCCAAAGCTTTTACCGTAAATGTAGCCGTAAGATTAGTTTGGATGGTCAAATCTACCGGCTGCTCAGTGATTGATGCTGATTCACGAAGCGAAAGAATTGCTGATGAACTTGCTGTGGTAAGATTACATGAATTTTTAACTATTACGATATAAGCACCTGCATTTGCATTTGAGATGGAATTTAAATTAAGAGTGTTCGACTGCGCACCATCGACATTCACTCCATCTTTTTGCCATTGATATGTTAGTCCGGTTCCGTTTGCTGTCACTGATAGAGTAACTGAGGCACCATTGCAAACAGTCGTATCACGAGGATTTTTAGAAATTGTCGGTGCAGGCGTGAACTTCAAAGACACGATATTGGACGTTTGTAATGGTGCGCATAACCCTGTCACGACAAGCGAATAGCTGCCTGAATCTGCATGAGTCGTTGTCGGAAGAGTAAGTACAGAGTTTGTCGCTCCCGTAATATTGATATTGTTGTGTTTCCATTGATAGCTCAGCCCAGTTCCGCTCGCAGAAGCATTGAACGTAACGGCACTTCCCGGACACACAATTTGATCACTCGGTTGAGTAGTAATAGTAGGCGGAGCATTGACTAACACCTGTACTGCTGTACTCGTAAGTGGAGTACACCCTGTGATTACGACATCATAAGTAGCAGCGTCTGATGCCTGAATAGAAGTAATTGTATAGTTAGTAGCATTTGCGCCGGTAATATTCGTACTGTTTTTTCTCCATTGATAGGTGTACCCTGTTGGATTGTCTGTGGTTACACTAAGAGTTAATGGGTTGCCCGGGCAAGCGCTGTCCGATTTTGGTTGTATTGAGATCACCGGTGTTGAAAGAATTGAGAAGTTAGCATTTGACAGGTCATTGACAGCAGTATTGGAAACATCAGAAACTCTTATTTTGTAATTTGTTCCGGTTACTTGACTTGTAGGAATATTCCACGTATAGCTTCCTGGAGTTGCAGGAACTGTAACTATTTGAGTAAAGGTAGTACCATCTGTAGTATATTCGAGCTTCACATTTCCGCTTATACCAACGGGAGACCACGTTATATTTGTCGAAGCACCTCGACATAAAGTTTCTCCACCATTCGGAGCGGTAAGAGCTACCGAACCTGCTGAAGCAACCGTTATCGTAATAGTACTCATAAAATTCCATGCATCTCCATCCTCATTTCCATTATTATTGATAGCATTACCAACTGCTCTGAAAAAATAATCTCCTGGAGTTGTCGGTGCAGTCCAGGTAAAGGTAAATGGAGCGCCTGTTCCTGTAATATTCGGATGATTGACTGTATGAGTCATATCACCACCGCTCAATTTAAGCGAAGCTACCGGTGATAGGGTTCCCACGTTTGTTCCCCCCGCGTTCTTAATCGAAATATCAGCTCCTGCTTTTGGCAAAGAAGCATGATTGACCAAAACTGTGAAGCTACGATTCTCACCCGGAGACATTGAAATCGTCGTCCCGCTCACACCTTGCACACTCACTGAAGTTGCAGTAGATTGAGCGGGGTGACATCCATTTCCGCTGCATCCTAAAATTGTTCTCCCTGAAATTCCACTTTCCGTCGCCATACCTATTGTCGAATTCATTAGCATACCCACCAACACCATAAATAGTGTACCTAGTACGGCAGTATTGCGTTTCATAAATCACTCCAAATAATTGATAAAAATAACACCGTATTCAACGGTATTCCAGCACACAAAATTACCGTGATTACTTTTTATTAATTATGATTTTCATCATAGATTTAATGAAAAATATTGCTAAGTGATTATGGAATGTTTTTTATAATAATTTGAACTCAATCTAAGTATTCAGACTCTTGAATTTTAGTAGAATTTAGAAAATGAATTTTATTCGAAATTTGTGAAGTATGTTGATAAGCTCTACTATTCTGCTTCACTCAATGAAGGTGGGAGGGTGGTGGAATTTTAATTATTAGGTGAGGCTTGCCTACAGGTATTAGCTACTAGCGGTTATAAGGACTTTAGGGACATTAAGGACATTAACTACTTAAGGGTGATTTGGATAGACTTTTATGACTTGCAACCTGTCGACTTACGACTTATCGATAAACGACTTATCGACTTACGAAACATCGACTTACGACTTGTAACTTATCGACTTACGACTTGTAACTTATCGACTTACGACTTGTAACTTATCGACTTACGACTCATCGACTTACGACTCATCGACTTACGACTTATAGACATACGACTTACAGACTTACGACTTATCCACTTATCGACTTACTACTTTCTACTTACTACTTACTACTTAGAAACTTACTACTTACTAACTTACGACTGATGAATACTGTTCTTTATACTGTAAACGATATAATTTAGCATAAAGACCATTAAGAGCTAATAGTTCTGCATGAGAACCAAACTCACGCATTTCGCCCTGATGAAGAACGAGAATTTTATCAGCTCTTTGGATAGTTGACAATCGGTGTGCAATGACAATCGAAGTACGACCTTGCAGCAAACGGTCTATCGAGCGTTCTATGATTTGTTCGGTCTCTGTGTCTATACTCGATGTCGCTTCGTCGAGTATAAGAATATCAGGATTCCCGGCTAAAGCGCGACAGAAAGATATAAGCTGTTTTTGACCGACGGACAGATTAGCTGCTCGCTCTATCATCTTGGTATTAAAGCCGTTTGGTAAATTGGCGATAAATTCATACGCACCAAGTGACACAGCTGCATCGAGAATCTGTTGGTCTGAAATACCTTCCCTCCCTAATGAGATATTTCCAGAGACACTTCTTGAAAACAAAAACACATCTTGTAATACGAGGGCTATTTTCGAACGTAATGATTCTTGTGTAATGGAGCGAATATTGATGCCATCAATTAATATTTCACCTTTCTGGTAATCATAGAACCGACATAATATATTGATAATAGAGCTTTTACCGGCGCCTGTTGCACCGACAATTGCAATTGTTTCACCTTTCTTCAATGTAAATGAAAGATCTTTTAGGACGGGAGTAATCCCATCATAAGCGAAATCCACATGTTTGAATTCAATCGACTTTTCGAATTTTGCAAGTTGGACAGCATTTGTTTCATCAGCTATAGATTCGGTTGTATCGA
The DNA here is from genome assembly GCA_016720145.1 of Ignavibacteria bacterium. Lineage (GTDB taxonomy): Bacteria > Bacteroidota > Ignavibacteria > Kapaibacteriales > UBA961 > JADJXV01. The sequence goes on from JADJXV010000010.1 coordinate 140,419, forward strand.
GCAAACTAAAAATACGTTCAGAAGCAGCCATCGCGCTTTGCAAAGTATTATATTTTTCGGTCAAGTCGCGAATTGGTCTGAAAAACATTTCCGAATATTGCATAAATGCTATCAAGACCCCGACGGTCATTTCACCGGAAAAGATGGTGCGTGCAGCAGACCAGATGATTAAGCATAAAGCAAATGAACCAATCATTTCTACGACCGGAAAGAAACGAGCGTAATAATTGACAGATCGTAACTGTAAATCAGTATGTGTTCGATTAATTTCATTAAATGTATCGAATTGTTGAGCTTGACGTGAAAAAAGCTGAATGGTTGTAGCACCGGTTATATATTCATTGAGAAACGTATTCATACGTGCAATTTGAGTGCGTATTTGTGAATAGACGACACGTACTTTCTTACGAAATATAGTAGTTGCGATAAATAATAGTGGCAATACAGCAATTGTTGCAATGGTAAGTTTCCAACTTGTAAAGAGCATAAAGCAGACGATTGCCAAGATGAGCAATGCATCGGCAATTATAAGTACAACTCCTGATGAAAATAGTTCATTCAACGCTTCTACATCATTGGTGACACGAGTTATAAGACGACCGACCGGTGTGGTGTCAAAATAGCGAAGAGAAAATGTTTGGATATGCTTAAATACCGCAAGTCTAATATCGAGAAGTACTTTTTGACCGATCCACTGCATGAGAAAAGTGAGAGAATATTGAATAATTCCACCAAAAATCAAAACACCGGCAATAATGAGTGCCATTTATGGAAAAGGAGAATAGATAAAATCACTGTCATCGATGTATAATTATTATAAAGTAAGAAGTTAGGTGAAATTTGTGAAGTAGTAGTATGTCAAATTTATGTTAATATTAATTCTGACCACTGAAAGCTTGATACAACTTTATATCCTGAGAAAACGGATGATTATAACGACACCAAATTACAAAAATAAGTACCTCAAGTTATGCAATGTCAAAGTGGTAAACGTGATAGTTCTAAGTAGATGTAAAGAAGAGTTGAGTACGTAATGAGATTACCACAGCATAGTAATATAAATTAGATGTAAACGAAAATGTCCGTAAGTGCATTACTTACGGACATTTGCTGTTGTGATCCCGGATGGTCTCGAACCATCGGCCCTCTGATTAAAAGTCAGATGCTCTACCACTGAGCTACGGGATCGCCATTTTCTTTTTTTTGGAGAGCGCAAAAATACGGCAAATTTCCTTTGTGGCAAAACGAAAAGTTCTGATATACAATTTCGTATGAATATTAACTTGAAATTAACCCACTCTATATCCTCATAGCTTCGTAATTTTGCGAGTGATACTATAATTTGTCGGCAATAATCTGTGGGAGCACTTCATGATTGGTCAAATACTTTTACACCTTCTATTTGGAGCATCTATTGCCTGTACCTGGGCATACTATAAAGCATTAAAAGGAAACAATGAATATTTAGCCGTAGGTCGGAATCTATACAGAGGTATTTCGATAGGCATGATTGTCGCATTCAGTATGCTTATGGCGAATGTCATCATGCACAGTTTTGAATATACGTATGTATGGAGTTATTCTTCTCGAGAGTTACCTCCATGGTTCTTGATGGCATCTGGCTATGCAGGACAAGAAGGAAGCTTCATGCTGTGGACACTCTGGGTATGTATTATCGGCATTGTACTTTTACCGTATCTCAAGCGACGAAAAGATTGGGAACCTCAGGTAATGGTCTTCTATTCGCTCATTCTCTGCTTCTTATTTCTTCTTTTAGTAGTCAAAAATCCATTTTCTTACGTATGGGAAACATTCGCAAAAGATGGTATCTCCTCTGGCTTTACTCCTCCTAACGGTAAGGGACTGAACCCACTGCTCCATAACGTATGGATTACGATTCACCCTCCAATACTCTTTACTGGTTTTGCTGCAATGAGCGTCCCGTTTGCATTTGCAATGGGCGCGATGATGCGTCGGGATTATAAGTCCTGGATAGAAGTAGCATTGCCGTGGACTCTTTACGGAACGGCTATTCTCGGCTTTGGTATCATGCTCGGTGGATTCTGGGCATACGAAACTCTCGGTTGGGGAGGCTTTTGGGGTTGGGATCCGGTAGAAAATTCTTCGCTCATTCCATGGCTCGTAGCCGTCGCTCTTGTCCACACAATGCTCGTGCAAAGAAAGACAGGAGGACTAGTCAAAACAAATATTATCCTTGCCGTAACTGCATTTATATTAGTGCTTTATTCTACATTCTTGACACGAAGTGGAGTTCTCGGCGATACGTCCGTTCACTCTTTTGTCGAGCCCGGAATGTTTGCATTTGTCATTCTCATCGCCTTCATGGGTGTATTTGCTTTACTTGGGTATGGTTTTGTGATTTATCGCAGAAAAGATATAGCTCGAGTAATTGAGAGTTTCCCACCACAATCGAGAGAATTTACGTTATCCATTGGTTCAGCTTTAGTTATGGGAAGTGCTATCGTAGTCTTTATCGGTACAAGTTGGCCATTGATTGCCGAAATTATAGGTCAACCTAAAATTGCAATTGACCCATCATTCTATAATCAAATGCATCTACTGATTGCGATTGCTTTAATGGTCGTCAACGGATTCTCACTATTACTTCGTTGGAAAGCTTCTACTTTTAGTGGAGTTATGAAGAAATCATTATATCCGCTTATTCTAGCCGTGATTGCAACAATTGCTTCGTACTTTATTGGAGTTAAAGACATTGCTTATATGTTACTTGCATTAGGTGCGTGGTTTTCACTGTTTGTCAATGCCGAACTAGCCCTGAAAATAATCAAAAATAAATTTTCTTCAGCCGGAGCCTACATCTCACATGTTGGTGTGGCAATGCTCATGATAGGAATTCTTTTTACGTCACGTTACTCACTTATTGACCATGTACAGCTTGTGCAGGATGTGCCGAGTCAAGTACTTGGGTACAATCTGACGTTTGTAGGGCGTGAACAAATCGAAGTAGAATACAAAGACCGTGAAAAGTTTAGATTTCATATAAATGTTGAAAAAGACGGCAATGTAAGTCGTGTAGCACCAATACTATACTGGCATGACTTCAACCAACGTCAGTCGGCATTTCTAGAACCCGGCATTGCGTGGTCAATTGCAAAAGATGTGTATGTATCGCCGAAGTCTATTGCGACTATTGGCGGTGAACCCGAACGCACTCTCAAGAAAAATCAAACTATACTGCTACCTACTGATTCTTCAGTTTCGATGACCTTCAATACTTTTGATATGTCAAATATGCGTGGTGGCGGAGGGAAAGACGGAACGATTCGCCCAGGAGCAGTTATCACATCAAAAGTAAATGGAACTCAATATACAGATACAATTTACGCAACTATTACGATGGCGACAATGGAAGGAAAGCCTGAACCCAAAGTAGTGCCAGGTACAACACAGCAAATTTCATTTTTAAAAATTAATGCCAATAAAAAAAGCTTGCAGGAATCAGAAGCTGTGTTTAGTTTTCGCGATACTTCCAAACCCTTAGCTCCACTACGAGAAGTATTTACAGCCGAAGTATCTATCAAGCCGCTCATCAATCTTGTATGGTTCGGCGTAATCGCTATGGTCGGAGGCTTCTTCGTCGCAATTTTCAAATACTTGAAAAAAGCAAAACGTGAGCGTGAGAAAGAAGAAGTAAAAGCAGATCGAGAAGTGATGATGTCTGAAAAAGTATAAAAATTTCAAGACTTGTAATGTAAGAGGGATTCAACTTATTTGGATTCCTCTTTTTTTTTTTGATGTGAATGTAGATGCAGTGTGTATCTATTTGAAAATTAATTAGATTACTGAATAGTAATAACATCTAGATGATGCTGATTTATTGTGATTTAAGCAGATCCATAATATCACAATATCTACATACCAATCTGTTTGTGAGTCATTTATCTATTCATTATTCTACGATAAAATTCGACTTTGTCGGATAGAACACTGATTGTCCGGGTGAAGTAAATTTCATGAAAAATTCTGTAGGACCACTTGCAACTGCGACCGAAATATCGAGAAAATTATCAGTATTCGTTACAGATAAATGTGGAATATTTACCGGCTGATTGCCATGAAATGCGACAGTTGAATTCAAAACTTCTAATGTAAATTGATTTTGAATTGTGAGCATAATAGATTCATCTGATTGGAGTTCGCGAGAAAGTACTATTCGTATTTCCAAACATTCATTTCTCTTTCGATACAGAATTTTCCTAACAACATCACCCACAGAATGCATGGCAGAAGCAGCACGCTCCGGTTCGAAGAAATGAGCATTGGACCATGATGTATGCTCAGCAATCCCGAGAATGGAAGTAAAGATATTTTCAGGTGTAGTGAGACCTACTTTACGATATGCTTGCTCGATATTCCAACGGAATAACTCATCGAATTGAGCTTGATTCGCCGACACATGATCGTCGCCATACCACCAGCACCAATCCGACCCCTCGGCAATGAGAATATGTTCATAAGCAGCTGTATAATCAATATGATGCTTCATTTCAAGAACTGCCCGTCTTGCTACTGCGAGCATACTCCAAGCAGCATTATCCTCTGCATGTCCTATCCAAATTTTGAAGTTGGCATTTATCCACGAACCGGCACGTATTTTTTGAAGTGGCGGTAGGAAATCCGAATGTCCATTCGTCGCATCCTCGCATGTCACGGTAAGAAATTCATCACTCGAGAGCCGAGAATAGAGTGAACGTAAAAAATACGCTCCATTCTGAAAGTAATATTCCCAACAATTTTCTCCATCTAAGATCACCGGAACTACTGCGTGTTCAAGAGCTTTTTCACCATAGTGTTCGACTATACCGGCTCGAATCTCACGAAGTCTTCTGCAAAAATCATCAGCAGCATGAATTGCATCCCACCTTGAATACACGAATCCTATTGCATCCGAAAGAGCATGATCTCGAAAGAGTAATGAAATTGTTCCGCTTGGAGTATGTACTTTTCGAGGAAAGAACTTATCCGTCCAATGATGTTCTGCAGTGCTAGCCCATAGGACATCTTCGTCACTTGCAGCCCATGCTATATTATTTTGTACCATTAGGTCAAGTGAAGCCATACTTACCGAACCCTCTGATGGCCAGATACCGCGAGGCAAAGAATTGAACGTAGAGTTGAAATACGCTTGCGCACGTTTGATGTGAAGTTCGGCATCAGCCGTTCCGTCAAACTGTTCATCGGGCAGAGTACAATTTGGCAAAGCTTCACGGGCGGATGTAGCAGATATCAGAAGTGGTGATATTGGGTGATACATTGGAGTAACGCTAATTTCAATTTGGCGCGCATCTCGCAATTCTTTCATCACAGGCAGGACTCTTCCAAGTATTTCAAGATGAATTGTAAGTACAAGTAATTTATCAGCTTCCGTGAAAAGTGAACCTTGCTTAAATAATCGCTCTACTCTTTCATCACTTCGGGAGAGCTGTCCAATCCACGTGAGATTATACCACGTTTGCAAGTCGCACCAATCTTGAGATGTAAACTCGGCAATGGCAATTTCAGGACGTGAAGACTGTTCATGGAGCGTACGATAACGTTCATAAGGCAAAATCATGAGCTCTTGGTTGCAAAGAAAAAAAAGAGAAAGTATGTCTTTTTTCTGAACATCTGTGAGTAATTCAGCGGGAATTTCCGTTAAAATTTGAACCCTGTCTTTGGTCGAATGATGAAGATAATCATCAATTTGTATCATGAGAGATGGTGCAAGATTGATTGTCTGCTTAATAGCAGGGAATTCGCGTAATAGTGCAGGCAAGTCATAATAATCTTTAGCACCATGAAGGCGCACCCATGGAAGTATGAAGGTCTGATCTTTTTTATAATAGGGCTGATGTTGATGCCAAAGAAAGGCGACACGCAAAGGGAGCATAGTGAGATGAAATTACAGTTTTGAAATAATCATCATATCTTGATAAGAAACAACATGTTGGGGAGCTTTGCCACCCCACGAACCTTCAATAAACTTATCAAGAATGAGTCCGTTTTGTGTGATAATAGATTCTACATACTCCCGCTCATACGCTACATTTGCCGATTGAACTTTATCGTCCATCAGTCGGTAATGTCCATAGTTATAAGGAAATGAAAATTCTTTGATAGTAGAATTCCTGAAAGTATCATCGAATAGAAAGAAGGTAGCAAGGCAGCGTCCACCATGGTTCAAGACCCGTGAAATCTCACGCATGTACTGTTCCATCTCAGCAGGTACCAAATGTGTAAATACAGAAGTAAGAAAGATAAAGTCAAATTGATCATCGAGATAGGGAAATACAAAATTTTGTGCAGAACTGCCTTTGGAAGTATAAAGATCATTATGAAGGTCGATATGGAGAAAATGAAAATGAGGAAAGTGTTTTGAAATGTTATCCGTACACCAATCGATTCCATCTTTAACAATATCAAAACCGTGATAGCTGCCCGGTGGAGTGATGTAGCTAGTAAGTGGAATAGCCATTCTGCCGATGCCACAGCCGATATCGAGGACATGATGAGTGGGTTTTAAATTACCGTACGTCGTGAAATATTCAAAGAATAATAATCCCTGACGTTCAAAATCACCTGCACCGACATAGATTTTTCCGATTGGTGGGCTGATGATATTTTTTTTTTGTAAGAGACTGTTATAAAAGTCGAGCGGAAAATATACTATTCTTCGTAGTAATCGACGCGTATCTGGTGAGAGTAAGTAGTATATTTTCCGAAGGTTCATTGCATGAATTAATAGTAGTACGATAAAATTAACTTGTACAAATTAACAATAAAGAACGAAAAATGCCGTATAGCTCATCTCGAAAAATTGAGATTGCAGGCATAAATTTTAAATATCATTTTGCAATTCCCTTTTACCGACTTATTTTTGTTCTATGAGAATGAGAAATACCATACTTGCCCTGCTTTTATCCGTCACATCTTTGTACGCAGCAGAGATTTCGCTGGATTATTTTACAGCCAAATCTGACGGAAAAACGATAACTGTATCTTGGAAATCTTCATCAGAGCGTAATCTTCAACGATATGAAATTGAGCGTTCCGGTCTAGATATGACTTTCAAAACTATCGCACAAATAGATGCTAAGGGAGCTCAGTCCAGCTATTATTACAGTGATGAGGATGCTTTTATGAAGCAAAATGACGACAACCCGACTCTCACCCAGCAAACAAAATATTCCTATCGTTTAAAATATGTCGGTACAGATAACACCTCTACATATTCAAGCCCTACCAATGTATCACACAGCGTGAGCGGAGTACGCCGTACGTGGGGAATGATCAAAGAAATGTTTCGATAATGAGTATATTCTTTGTAAGCCAAAGAGAAATTAAATTATGACACTATTATATTTCAAGGCAATTGTACTTTCAATTGCCTTTTTTTATGCCTTTTCGGTACCTGTATCTGCGTTAGAAAATTCAGACTTGCCTTCAAAGTGCGGCACATTCTCAGCAAACGCAATCGCAAGAATGAAAGCATTACGAAAGGGAGAAAAAGTTCTCGAAGAGAGACCTTCAATGCCTTTTACTCATACCTCACCTTCCGGAAAATTTCTGATTCATTATACTAATTCAGGCAAAGACTCTGTACCCCAAGGTGATGTTGATCAAAATGGCATCCCTGATTGGGTTGATTCTACAGGGATTTATATTGATTATGTTCACAAAATTGAAGTCGAGGATATAAAATTTTTATCTCCACCGACTGATGGTACAAAAGGTGGAACCATTCAGTATGATATATACATAATGGATTTATCTAAAGAAGGTATTTATGGACAAACTGTAGCTGATGGCAATGTAACTGGTGGTATATTTTTACGGTCATTTTCTTTTATCAGAATAGATAATAATTTCAGCCCTGCAGACGTGAACAACTCAAAACCGGTTTTCAATACGTATGGATATGAAGCTCTCAAAGTAACACTCGCCCATGAGTATCATCATGCAATTCAATATGGTTATGGAGCATCTACCGGTTCATTTCATGAAATGATGAGCACATGGATGGAATATAGAGTATATCCTGACATCAATGATTATCTTGTCTATGTTAACAACTTTTTTACCAAAAATGACAAATATTTTTTTGGACAAAGTGATGCAGAGAAAGGGTATTCTTATTGTCTTGTATTAGAATATTGCCATGAGTTATATGGTGATGAGTTTATTAGACGAGTATGGGATTTGGTTGGATTTGGTGTCGATCCTGTCAATCCAATTAAAGGACTCGAACCGTATAGAGCACTCGACAGCGTATTCGTAGAGAGAGGTAGTAGTCTTACTCAAGCATGGCGGGGGATATTGCCGTGGATGTATTATACAGGACAAAGAACAATTCCCGGAAGCTATTTTAAAAAAGCTGACATTTTCCCTGAGTTTACGTTCACTACTCAGGAGTTGTATTCGCCACCGTCGTTCACGCATACCCAACAAATCAAACCATATCAGATTCATTTTTCACGATGTATCTTGCCGGCAGATATACAAACAAATACACCCGATTCGGCAGATTTTCTCGTTACCTATCCAAATTTAGTTGATATCATACAACAATCGCAGCGACCGGGTGAATATACTGTTGTATGTTCGGAAGAAGTACAACCAAAACAAATCATGGGTACACGATATTGGTATGATGTCACTTCTACCAATCCGGAAATGTGGTATGAATTAATTGTACGAAACGGAATTGCAACAACGCTATGTGAAGATCTATTCCCCAATCCGTTTCATCTGTCACACGATGAATTTATCTATATTCCGGCACCACCTGATGCGAGAGTAAGTGATGCACCATATTTGTCAATTTATACCGTGGATTGGAAACCCATATTTTCAGGTGTGATGACGATCAGTGCCGGGGCAGGGAATAAACGGGTCATTGCTTGGAAGCCAAACGTATCTGAACTAACAAGTAATGTTTATGTTTATACAGTGGTGTCGCATGGTAAGACAACGGTTGGGAAGTTCAGTGTAGTTCAGTAACAATTTGATAGTAAACCATTTACGTCTCGATAGTATTTCATTGCGTGAATAGAAAATACAGTGATAAGGCAATCATAAAAGTACCGAAAACCTTCTCCAACGTCTTGCTTTGTAATCGAATAGCAATACGAGCTCCAATATAGGAAAACGGAGCAACGGTAATCATCAAAATGACCATCACCTTCATATCAATGTGACCAAGCAGATAATGACCAATACTTCCAGGAATTGCAAGTACGGCAATACAGAAAAGAGAAGTAGCAAATGCTGATTTGACTCGTAATTTGTTGATTTTCACAAAAGCAGGAATCATAATAATTCCACCGCCAATCGCCAATACTCCTGACACAGTCCCAGTAATTAAACCCGTTATTATAGCTGACAAGACTGAATACTCAGTCGGTTTGTCAGCTTCTTCTCGCAGCATCCAGCCGCGTACAAAGAAAGTACAACCCACCATAAAGATAAATCCTCCGGTAAAATACATAAGTACAAGAGGAGGAATAAATTGTGTGGCTTTTGTTCCGAGGATATTCATGGGAATTGCCGACAAAAGCACCCACCAAGCAAGCTTGAAATCAATAAGTTTATTTTTATGATAGACAATTGCGCCGGACAGCGCTGAGGGAAGAGTAGCGGGAAGAGGTGATGCAAGCGCAAGAAGGGGAGGCAGTCCGATGAGAATTTTAAGCAAAGGAGTGGCGGCGAGTGCGCCGCCAATCCCGAGCATACCGGCACTTGTACCGATGAATGCACCGATAAGAGTAATTATCAGTATATCATTCATAGAGTTAACCGACGATTAAATTGACTAATTTACCTTTGACGATAATCTTCTTTCGTATTTGCTTGCCTTCGATGTTTTTTTGAATAATTTCATCTGCAAGAGCAAAACGTTTCTAATTCATCATCTGTAGATTCAACCGGAACCACAGCTTTTGACTTAATTTTACTATTGACCTGCAGTACAATTTCAACTGTCGATTGTATCAGTTTTGTTTCATCAACAGTCGGGAATTTTTCAAGAAAAATCGACGTTGTATGTCCAAGTATCTGCCATAACTCTTCTGCAATATGAGGAGCAAATGGAGCAAGGCAAACGACAAATTTCTCCATTGCACTTCGTGGCTTTATTTCGCATTGTGTGAATTCATTGACAAAGATCATCATTTGTGATACTGCCGTATTAAAGCTGAGAGTTTCGATATCATCACCGACTTTTTTAATCATAGAATGAAGCACAAACTCCTGTTCATTGGTAAGAGGAATTTCTTGAAGAACAGGAAGTGGCGCACCATCATCGGTAGCGATAAGGCGCCATGCACGATTCAAGAATCTCAACACTCCTTCTACTCCTTTGGTTTGCCAAGGTTTAGCAGCTTCGAGCGGTCCCATGAACATTTCAAATACACGTAAAGCATCTGCTCCAAATTCAGTGACGATAGCATCCGGGCTCACCGATTTCCCGATAGATTTGGACATTTTGGTGCCGTCTTCGCCAAGGATCAAACCCTGATGAAATAATCGTGCAAACGGTTCTTTGCTCGACACTAAGCCATAATCATACAATACTTTATGCCAAAATCGAGCATACAACAAGTGCAATACTGCATGTTCAGCGCCACCGACATACAAGTCCACTCCCGTCGTTCCCATCCAGTACTTTTCTTTGTCCGATGCGCAAAACTTAGTAGAATTCTTTGTATCCAAATACCGAAGATAATACCAGCAAGATCCCGCCCATTGAGGCATTGTATTGGTCTCATACCGTGCATGTTTGCCTGTCTTGGGATCGATGAAATTCACCCAAGAATCCACCAATGCAAGGGGAGATTCTCCCGTACCTGCGGGCTTGAAGTGATCGACTTTCGGCAGCATAAGAGGCAATTCATCCTCATCCAATGCACGCTTTGTACCATCATCATAATAGAGAATTGGCACGGGCTCTCCCCAATACCGTTGACGAGAAAACAACCAGTCACGAAGGCGATATTGTACTTTGCCGATACCAATATTATTTTTCTCAAGCCATTGAATAATAGTGACTTTCGCATCTTCTGTAGATAACCCGTTTAAGCTCACATCTGTAGAAGCCGAATTAACATTAAGTCCGTTATCAGTAAATGCAGCGGTTAATTCACCATCAATACCATCGGAAACGACGCGAACTATTGGCAAATTGAAGGCAGTAGCGAAGACAAAGTCACGATCATCATGTCCGGGAACAGCCATGATAGCACCTGTTCCGTAATGCGCGAGTACATAATCTGCAATCCAGATTGGTACTTTTGCTTTTGTCGCAGGATTCACAGCATATCCTCCGGTGAAGACGCCGGTTTTCTCTTTGGCAAGTTCGGTGCGCTCCAGATCACTCTTGAGCGATGCACGTTTTCTGTATTCTTCTATGATTGATAGATTGTCAGAGGTAGCCACATGTTCGACAAGTGGATGTTCAGGTGCTAGTACTAGATAAGTTGCACCGAATACAGTATCGGGTCTAGTCGTAAATACTTTTATTGTATGATTAGTATCTCCGCTAACCTGAAATTCAATTTCTGCACCTGTGCTTTTGCCTATCCAATGTTTTTGCATTTCTTTGGTTGACGAAGGCCATTCGACGAGCTCCAAATCTTCGAGCAATCGATCGGCATATTCCGTTATTCTCAGCATTAATTGTCGCATTGGGCGGCGTTCGACGGTATAGCCCTTGGCTACCCATTCATCGACTTCTTCGTTGGCAAGTACTGTTCCAAGCCCTTCGCACCAATTCACCGGTATAGACGCATTGAACGCAAGGCGTTTGGAATCTCTATAGTCTTCAATGTCTTTCGGTGAAGTAATTGTAGCAGGTATAGGTAATTCATTGATTGGACGAGCTCTCTGAAGATCTTTGTCATACCATGAATTATAAATTTTCAGGAAGATCCATTGTGTCCATTTGTAGTATTCAGGGTAGGTAGTATTAATCTCACGTGACCAGTCATATCCCAAGCCGAGCATTTTAAGCTGACGTTTGAAATTTTCGACATTTTTTTCAGTGGCGGTAATCGGATGAACATTATGCTTCATTGAATACTGTTCGGTTGGAAGACCAAACGCGTCAAACCCCATAGGATGAAGCACATTAAACCCTTTCATTCTCTTGTACCGAGCAATAATATCGGTAGCAACGTATCCCTCAGGGTGACCGATATGAAGTCCGGTTCCGCTTGGATACGGAAACATATCCAGCACATAATACTTTGGTTTGGTATAATCATCGGGTGTTGAATAGGTGTTATTATCATCCCAATACTTCTGCCATTTCGGTTCGATTGTGCTAAAAGGATAGCTCGCCATGTGTACTCTCAATTATATGTAAGTTAAAATTATCGATTCCTCAAATATACAAAATTGACACGAGGTAAGCGGGCTATGGGTGATGAAGATGTAAATATGAAAAGTGAATATTTCTAATAAAGAACAACCGGTTATATTGATAAATTGACTTATATTTATTGTGAATTAAAGCTCGAATGTAATTGTGTAACCCAATAAAATAGTAAATGTTGATGATGGCTATTGAGAATTCTTGAAATTATATAATTCTTTCTTCTACATACATTTAATAATTCAATTATGAAGAATAACAGACGTAATTTTATGAAACTTGCCGGTTTAGCCGGAACTGTTTCGATACTTCCTAGCATATCCTCAAATGCTCAAGTCATTCCTCCTGTTGAAACTGCTGCGGATGTGTATTAATCCCTTCGGAAACTGCAGGACCATTCCCATTAGATCTCTCAGAAAACACTTTTTATCTCCGCCAAGATGTACGAGAAACCCAACCCGGTGTTCAATTAAACATCAAGCTCAAAATTGTAGGTACAGACAATTGCCTGCCAATGCGAAATGCACGTGTTAATATTTGGCATTGCAGCAAAGATGGCTTGTACTCCGGTTATGGTGGGAATAATAATCCCGGTCAAGAAGGACTCACGTATTGTCGTGGCTATCAAATGACTGATGCAAACGGTGAGGTGAGCTTTATTACTGTGTTTCCGGGTTGGTATCCGGGCAGAGTCTGTCATATTCATTTTCAAGTACACGTCAGCACTTCTTACTCAGCAGTATCACAATTAGCATTTGACCATGCAACGACGAATGCACTCTATTTGGCGAATCCTTCATTGTATCCCAAAGGTGCAGATCCACTGAGTCCTCAAACAGATAATATTTTCGCCGATGGCTATGTGTATCAAGTAGCTACTCTTACTCCAAATGCGAGTGGTGCGTATGATTCGTATTTAGAAGTAGCTGTGCAGGGGAGTGGTACAGTTGGAATAGGCAATGAAGAAAAAGAAACTGCGAAGCAATTTATAGTAGAACAGAATTACCCTAATCCTTATATCACAAAGACATCCATTCCATTTACATTAATGAATCAATCTGATGTTACGATTGGAATATGGAGCTTTGACGGTAAAAATGTAGCAACTATACCACTTGGCGACCTATCAACAGGATCACATACCACAGAAATAAATGTGAAAGAATTAGGACTCGCTATCGGCAGCTATCTCTATCAAGTAGAAGTGACTAATTCGAACGGGATTTTTAAGAAGGTAATGATGATGTCATCGGGGAGGTAAGTAACGCACGGAGGACTGGATTGATATCCAGCCATACAATTTGGGTATTGACTGGACTGAAGTCCAGCCCTACAATTTGTTCGAGCCGATGGCTCTTATTGGTAATTAATTGATTTATGATGTTGGTGGTAAGGAATGTATAAATCAAAAAGTATCGATGTATGTAACCCGTTAATTTACAACAAAATAAATACCAAAAAATTCCTATAGGAATGACAGAAATTGTAGCAACGGAATTTATTCCGTTGAAGGAATCGCCCGCCCGAAAAAGAGTTCTGTTAGGAACGCCCCAAATGTAGCAACGGAATTTATTCCGTTGCAGGAATCGCCCGCCCGAAAAAGAGTTCCGTTAGGAACGACCCAAATTGTAACAACGGAATTGATTCCGTTGAAGGAATCGCCCGCCTGAAAAAGAGTTCCGTTAGGAACGCCCCAAATTGTAACAACGGAATTTATTCCGTTGCAGGAATCGCCCGCCCGAAAAAGAGTTCCGTTAGGAACGCCCCAAATGTAGCAACGGAATTTATTCCGTTGAAGGAATCGCCCGCCCGAAAAAGAGTTCCGTTAGGAACGACCCAAATTGTAACAACGGAATTTATTCCGTTGGAGGAATCGCACACCAAAACAAGAGTTCCGTTAGGAACGCCCCAAATTGTAGCAACGGAATTTATTCCGTTGAACGTACGACACAATCGGACTGAGAGTATCTCTTCTTCGTGATGCTCTCAGTGGTAAAGCCAGAAACACACATACCCAAAAACCGAGGGCATCGCTATGAAGCGATACTCTCGGGAGGAGAGGTCACTCCACCCCAACCACATCAATCTCCCGCATCAATCTCTCCGTCTCGACCAAGGCAACAATCATCTTTTGATAATGAAAGATATCGTCAAACTCTAATTTTCTGCCTTTACGATCTTTGAGCCACTTTTGAGCGGGCTGGTAGCCACCGATGTAAAACTCCCACGCCACCTGAGGAACGTTGTCGAAGTATTGTGAATCGTTGATAAAGACCTTGCCGTCCTGATACTTGACTTTGCCGACGATGTTGTCGCCGTCTATCGGATATTCGGTGATGTAGTCCTCGACAAGCGAACTCTCCAATAAATGCAACTTCCGTATCTCGCCGCCAAGCTTCACAAGCTTCCAGAAGGTAGATTGGTCTTTGGGATAGGGAACACGCGGGAAGTCGATTTTTAAAAACTCCTTGTATTTCTCACGATACGCCGGAGAGTGCAGCACCGCATAGATATAGTCCAAAATATCAATCGGAAGCAAAAGAGAATGATTCTTCTTGGGAACAGAAGCACCGGGCTTGTCTTTGGTGAGATTGAGCAATATATCTTTGCCACTTCTGTAAATATCGGTAGGATTCTGGTCATACTCCAAGCCCAAAGTAACAGCTATCTTCTGTACTATCTCTTTGTTGAGATTAGGAGTTCGTTCGGTGGTTTGATCGATGGATTGTTGGGTCTTCAGATCGGGATAGAGATAAAGAGGGAATACGTTTTCTGCTCCTTGCATTCCAGGACTGGACCACCCCCTTCTATCAAACAAACAATTTGTAATAAAACAATAAGCAGACTTTTCATTATCAAACCCTCTTTTTGTTATTAGTCCTAAATTTTCTTTAGATATTAAGTGTTTCATGACTTCATTCCTAGGATATGCCATAAATCCTTTGGACTTACCTGTATAATAGGTTTTTCTAATATCAAATGGTCTATAGCTAATATCTATATATTTACCCTTATTTGAAATTATATCGTTTTGGGCGTAGTTATACTTCCAATCTCGACCATCAGGCTTTTTATCATATTTATTTCTTAAAAATTCAATATCTAAACTTCCAAAATCAGAAATAATTGTTTCAATATCTTTTATATCAAATTGAATTGTAATTCCATCTCTTTCAGTTGTTAAACCACTTGCAAATTCCTTAAATATTTTATTAACCGCGAACCCTTTTTCATACATTCCTGACTCGTCAAAATCTTTCTTCACCAAGAAGAAATTAGGCGCGTTTGGTGCAAGCTGATTCCACTGAATGCTTTGCAAGGAGTTATTGTTGAGAAAGTCGTATTTGTCTTCTCGTTTTCCATAAAGGTCAAAATGGAATACTTTGGCAGTTTTCGGGGTTTTATCAGTTTTCATTTTCTGTCCAATGTTTAAGTTCGGCTGTTAGTTCTTCCAAGGTTTTCAGATTTTCTTTTATATTTTCTGGTAATTCTTTATATCTATACTCACTTACACCAATTGGTTTGTTGATGTCTTTCAGCGCAAACTCTACTTCAAAATTGTCCTTGTTTTTGCAAAGCAGAATGCCAATGGTCGGGTGGTCGGATTCGTCTCTTACCAATTCATTGATTGCCGAAATATAGAAATTAAGTTTACCAATATATTCTGGTTCAAATTCCTTTACTTTTAACTCAATTACGATATAACATTTCAATTTTGTATGGTAGAAAGCAGGTCGGTGCGATACTCTTTGTTGCCCACTTTAAGTAAGAATTGCTTTCCCATATATGCAAAGCCCGCTCCTAATTCAAGGAGGAATTGCGAAATATGTTGAATTAACTTTCTCTCCAAATCTTTTTCTTTTACTTGCTCTGAAAGCGTAATAAACTCGAAGTTATATGGGTCTTTCAGAAGTGCACTTGCCAAATCACCTTGAACTGCCGGCAAAGAATTTCTGAAATTGGTGATAGCTTTCCCCTGACGATTAAATAAGTTGGTTTCAATTTGATATTCAAGAACAGATCGGCTCCAATTATTTTCAATCGTTTTGCCGATATAAAAAACAGCTTCATTCACATCTTTTATCTTTCGTAAAATAGCAGTGTGATGTCCCCAGGGAATTGCAGTAATTACCTCAAGAAGATCCTTTCTTTGTAAATGCGACACAAACTGTGCAATTTTTACATATTCATTGTTGATTGGTAATAGATCAAGCGACTCTGTTGGTGAGTGTTCCAATTGTTGCACAAGTTGTGCAACAATTGGAACAAGCTTATTATAAAAAGATACACTCGTTGCATAAACCTAATGTTATCAGTTGAAAACCCGCTCATCTCAGGAAATTCTGTCTTTAAATCCTTGCTTAATTGATTGATAAGCCCGCTCCCCCAAGTGGCTGTTTCTTGTTTTTCTACAATTTGCCCACCTATATCCCAATACATCAATATCATATGACAGTTCACAGATAAAGCAGCTTTAATTTGGCTCTGCTTAATTTTGGATTTTAATTCTTTTAGCCAGTTTTTGTATTCATCGTCAGGAATAACTGTCATATTATTTTTTCCTTTTAACAAAAATATTAATCGAAACGCCTTGCATGATGTCGAAAACATTTTGATCAGTACTACCGTCGGGGGCTGTTTCTTTTTTCTTGGCGTTGCCGTGCAAGTCTAGAATATACATTTTATCAAAGGTTTTCATCAATTCCTCACGCATCCTACGGTGTATGATACCGTCAATAAAGCTGTTGTTGGAAATGTATGCCAAAATTCCTTCACCTGTTTTATCTATAAAATGCTGCCCAAACCGAATAAACTTAATATAATCATCTGAAAGGGGTTGTATGTTTCGCTCATTCAAGTCTTTCTTATAATCTGCCGTTAAGCTCTCTATCCATTCACTCTTGTTATTACTACTTACAGAATACGGCGGATTTCCAATCACACACATCACAGGCGTATCGCGTTTGATATGATTGGCTTCATTGGCTTCGGTGCTGAGCCAGCTTGAAAAAAGACTGTCGGTGCCTTCGTGGTGTTCTTCCAAGCTATTAGTGAGATACACGCGGAATCGTTGGTTCGTTGTGGGCTTGTATCCCGTTTCGCTGAGCAGCAAATCAAGCTGTAAGTGTGCCATTGCATAGCTTGCCATGAGGAGTTCGAAGCCGTTCAAACGTGGAAGCAAATGCTGCTCGACATAATTACTCCATATACCTTGCTGACCTTTGAACTTTTTATGAACATGCTTCACCACTTCAGCAAGAAATGTACCGGTGCCGGTCGCAGGGTCAAGTATTTGTACTTTATGCACTTCCTGTTCTATTTTCTTTCCTTGCACTTCTACTTTAATCTTCGTTTTACTGCTGTCAGCAAGTCCTTGCGGAAGATTAAACTCTGTTTTGAGAATTTCATCGACAGCGCGAACGATGAAGTTTACAACCGGTGCGGGGGTGTACCATACGCCGCGAGCTTTCCGTAATTTGGGATCATACTCACTGAGGAATGTTTCGTAGAAATGGATGATAGGGTCTTCCATTTTCGTGGTTTTGCCGTAATTCTTGAGGATTTCTTCAACATTACAAGCGAGGAAGATTTCGACCAAACTATCGACAATCCATTTAATACGGTCATCAATATCAGGACCTGCAATATAGCTGAAGAGCTTACGGAGAAAGGGATTAGACTTAGGAATGAGTTCTGCAGCTTCCTGTCTGCTGAAGGTCGGCAGGGTAGGATCATGCAAGCGTGCGGCGAACATACCGTAAGCGATAGTCTGTGCATACACATCGGCGAATCCTTTGGGCGAGATATCATGGATGAGGATTTGCTTGAAGGCGTTCATTTGATCTTTGAGGGTGGAGTTCTCATCGGTTTCTTCATCTGAGAGCAAGGCGCGTTCGATTACATCTGCCATCAGCCGGGCTTTGCCTGCCATCATCATGGCTAATTTCTGACTGCTTTTGATGGATTGGCTAACATGCAAACAGAAATCTTGAAGAAGATTGGTGAAGGTCACCCAGTTTTCGGGAAGAGGCTTGATTCCTTTATCGGTGAGTTCTGCGATTGAAATTTTAGTAATAAACTGTCCATCGCGATAGAAATGAAAGGATAGGTAATCGGTAAAGATGAGATTATTGAGGGAATCTTTATAGCGGTCGAATTGTTCTTTATTACCGGTCTTTTTAACGCCGTCGAGGTCTTTATCACCGATATCTTTTGCTTCAATAAATCCAATAGGAATATCTTTTTTGGTGAGAATATAATCGGGAGCACCGCATTGCTGGCGTTTGGGTTCGTTGGTGGCGCGGATAGTCGGCACAAGACTTTCGATGAGCATTTGCAGGTCACCGCGGAAGGTATGTTCGGTAGCATTACCGAGCTTATAGCGTTGATTAATACTGTCAATATATTGGTTTATGGTCATGGTTGTCAAGGGGTCAGAAGTCGAAATTTCGGAATAAGGAGTTGCATTGACAAAGATAAGGAAAAATATCTGACTTTATGAGTATTCCAGGCACTCATAACTACCTGACTGTGAAACCGTAGCTTGAAGGAAGATTCCAAATAACCCAACACATGGATGGTTTGATGAATGCGTAAAAATTACAAACGAATGTAGGGGCAGAAAATCTTCTGCCCCCGTCATGCTGGTTTAGGTTGATGGATTTAAAATACACCTCGACGTGGGTCAGAAGATATTCTGCCCCTACATAAATATTACACCAACCAGCCTCTTGACAGAGAGTTGTCACCTATAAGCCTTACTTTTGAAAGAAATTAATGTAATCTTTACTGCCGGTGACAGAATCGAGCAGAGTTAGGAAGAGTGGATCCAGCATCTGACAATACTAACCTTATCAAATAACTACTACCTACAAACCATGATGAAAGAAGCAGAATTTCAAGAGTACCTTGGTACGATTCGAAAAGAAGACTGGCAACCGTTATTTGCCTTGTTAGATGATATTGATCGGGAGATAAATTTTGGAAATCTTCATGGAATGAAGGAGGGGACTGGAGGTCAGCTTTATGCTCCGTATTGGGAGTCATCGGAAGTAGTGAGTAGATTTATCAAACTAGTCTATGAGATGCATATCGTTTTTAGTTTTAACTGGATGGAGTGGGAACAAGGAAATGAAATACTCCGAAACAACGCCCAGAATTACGACTCACTTGACAGTCTTACCCTCTGCAAACTTATTACTACAATAGTACGGGCAGATAGGTTTAATGATGGGTATCTGATTCGGTGTTTTGAGGAGGGTATTGTTCAGAAAATACTTGTATCTTTGAAGCGAAATGTGGAGAATTGACATCAAGAAAAAGGTCAATCTACATTTATATTGCTGTTGGTGAGCATATAATTATTTCCGTCCCGTCAGGTGTTGCACCTGACGTCAATTACTTACCGAATAAACACTTGCTGAGATAGCAACGAGCAGGTTGTTCCATAGATAAGTAGTAAAGTGATTTTGTAACAACAGCCAGGACGAGAACATCACGAGAATTTTTATAGTCAATTATTTACGACCAGTTGGAAACACCGAAGCAGAAAGCAATGGTTGAGTTTGGAAGAGGTTGGATGTAAAGAGAAATATTAATATTAAAAAAACCCTTTGCAAGTATTTATCTTGCAAAGGGTTTATCCAAGAGCCAATTGCCGGATTCGAACCGGCGACCTGCTCATTACGAATTATCTTGTCTGGTGTTTTGCAAGTTATTGCAAACAATGTAATTGCTGCAATATTAATAACTTGTGCGATTTAAGTAAACTACGATTTTACCCGATTTTATCCGTTTTTATACTATACTATGGGTGCAGTTTGGGTGCAGTTTTCGACTGCACAATAGATTGTTCTACGATAGCTTCAAGACGTTGTGCGTTTTTTGCTTTATAGTGCTCAATCGTAGTTTTTATGTCGCGATGTCTCATTAAATCCTTAACATCTGCCAATGATATGTTACTATCAATCAGGTTCGTTGCAAATGTTCTTCTTATTGCATGAAAACCACGCTCTTGTTTATCAATTCCGAGTAGGAGCATTGCTTTGTCTAAGTTTCGAATCAAACGAGAATAAGTACTGGCAGCCCACCGAAACACTTTATCATTCTTGCTTAATGTCCTAACTTGACTTAAAATATTTTCAACAGCAGAAGATATAGGAATGTAGTCATCCTCACCAGAGTTGATTTTATTTGCAAAACGGATTCTACGAGTTTTTAAATTTATTTGAGACCACTTGAGATTCAGTGTTTCTGAAATACGACCTCCTGTATGCCACAAAAACATCAGTAGCAAAGAGAACTCTTTGTCCTTTTCCAAAAAGTACTCTACAAGTTTTTCGAACTCTTCGGTTTCAAATACAATCACTTGTTTTGGTATCTCCCCACGTTTGGAAGATTTTCGTTCACTACGTATTTTTTCGGGGTAACGCTCAATCCAGCTCTTCTGCAAACAATAGTTAGCAAATACACTGTAATGCTGTAAGTAGATTGTAATTGTCGAGAGCCGTACTTTTGTCTTGTAGGTTTTGGTGAATTGCACAACATCTGCATTAATCCGATCATCTGTTATGTAATAATCATTTGGGCTAATACTTTTGAATGCAAGTTCAGTAAGGCGCTTAGTTGAGATTGATAACTCTTTGCAATGATCTTCTAAGTAGATTTTAAATGCCTCATGAATTTTCTTTGTCCTTATAACCGGACTCTGGTTGTAGTTGATATAGTCAAAATGAATCTGCCGGAGCATCTCATCTGCTATTTTACGACCGCTTGGTGTATCATCTAAGCCGGTGGATATTTGTTTGCCTCTATACTTAATTTTAAGAAGCTTTGACCCATTGCGAACGAAAACTGAGCCGAGGACTATCTGCTTACGTTGGGCCATAACTATATTGAATTGGTTTATAAACTTAAAAAATTATTGATAAGGATATATATTCATATCAAGCTATCGGACAAACCCGTTTACTGTGGTATATCCTGTAAGTCCTAACTCACCACAGCTTGTCCTGCTTTTTCCAACTTCACTTCCTTCAACTCATTCTTAAGCGTCCTGATTTCTTCTTTGAGTTTTTCATCCTCTTTCTCTAACGTAATAACACGGTTCATAAATTCCAATAACAACAAATTGTCAATTGTCTTATCTTCAACTACTTTTGTTGCTTGAGGTAGTGGTGCTTCTCTACCAGTAATCAACCAATCTACATCACACCCTAATTCACGCAGTCTATTAAGAAATTTATTACCAATACCAGAAACTCCTGAAGTATATATGTTAAGAGACTGCAAACTCATACCTGCATCCTTACAAAACGCTGTTTTGGTTTTGTAATTTTCAAGTATCCATTTCTCAAGACGGTTAGCAATTTCTGTTTTATTGTCCATAAATAATGTAAGAAATATATTCTTTGAAATAATAAAATAATTCTTGTATTATATAAAGATTAATTATATTTTTGCGACGAAATATAAACGATATATTTAACGGCGGCTCAAAATTACAAAAATTGACGTAAATATAATAATAATTTTTATATATGGAGTGTATTGTGAAATCTAACCTATTGATAAATAATGGAATATCTCCAATGGTATCAGTAAGAAAAAAGAGAGGGAGACCAGCATTAGGATTATTCGAGAAACGTACTATTCGTTACTACATCAAACTGAACATTTCCGAGGAGGCAATTGCATCTGATTTAATGGAGTTTCATCGATTAAAAAATATGAGTGAATTATTTATATACATGCAAAAAAATGAAGCAGTCAAACGGAGGAATGATATCAAAGCCAATCGAAGGAATTTACTTATTAAATCGGAAGGAGATCCTGAAGAATGAACAACTACTTCATCGAATTTGATATTAAATCCATTGCGGAAAAATCAATTGCTGCTGTAAAACAGGGCAACCCCACAATTCAATCGGTTGATCCACATGTAACAAAGGAAATAGTCTATGACTAAGAAAGCAGATCCCGAATCAGCAAAACAAAGCAGACAACCGGAACAATCACAGTGTCTAAAAGTCCCGCAAGTAGCTGAAATAATTAATGTTGATTATGAAGTTGCGAAAAAAGCTCATGGAAGATGGGGCAATCAAATCTTTTAAGATTGGTACTCAAATGCGAACTACACGATTTGAAGCAATGTCCTTTCTCAATGAGTGCATCTCCGGTACTATCTCTCACAAACTTATCTCGCCTGTAAAAGCCTTTATCCCACAAACAAGACATCGAAAATCTGCGTAATTCTCTGAATTAAAGCTAAATCTGCTCTTTCTAAGGCACTATTGCTAGCATTCGGTATCAAGCGTGTGCTCTATAAAATCTATTGGAGGTATATCCATGAATGACAAGTATTTTTTAAACGCAATCATTGAACTTGAGATACAAGCGACACAAGCAGACAAGCAAGCAATAGCTGAATTATTGCGCATTGTATCGAATGCAATTGAACTAATTAACCCTAAAATTTTTGAAGATGTTTAAAGGTGATTCAATGAAAAAACGAATGTTAATTCATTCCGGGATTACAGGATTGTTCCTTCTGATGACAATAGTACTATTCTTCAACGATTACCTACTGTTAGCATTAGTATTTGCGACGGTATTCGGATGGGCAGGTCACTATTTACTCAAATATTTGTTCCCAAATTCGAGCTACCTATATCCTTCAATAAATGGTTAAAACACCAGATGATAGACCACCACCGGCAGGATTTGATCCCGAAGAGTTCTTCGAACGAGCAGCAATATTGGAGTTTGATGGTATGTATAATCGATATACTGCTTATAATCTCGCTTGGAATGAACTGCATCACATACGAGAAAAAGCTAAAGCAGAAAAGAAAAAGCAATCAGATTTATACTTATCAAATTTACTTCTAGAATATTCTAAAACTGGTGGATTTATATGAGTACCTGTAAGTTATGTAAAAATTCTCTCCAAACTCCAGCCGAGGAAGTTAGAGGTGATCTATGCTTCAAGTGTATTCCTAATGGCATTCAAATTATGTGGACAAAGTTTGTTCTAGACAAGCGAATCGGCAAATGGAGGTGGGTAGTCAAAACTAAAGAACTAAAGCTAAGGCGTGTCACTGATTCACTCTTTCAGAACTACAAGCCGGATATTAAAGATGTTTACAAATTCAAAAAGTATGTTTCAAAATAATTTCTAATTCTCCATAATTATGGCAAAGAAATTTTATGACAATGGCGAAAGCAAGATGCTTGCTGATCTTGAGATTCTGCCATTATCACACTTTCTGTATATGAGCTTACGATTATGCTTTGATAGAGCGCCGGATTGCGGATTATTCAAAGTAAGAGTCAAAGAAATGATTTCGATTACCGGTTTGGATAGAAGTATTATTACGGACACACTATTACCAGAGCTTGTCAGGCACTACCTGATCGTGTATGATAATAGTGTGCTGTTCATACCCGGAACAGCAGAAACAGAATGTTTTGAGAAAAAGCTCCATAGCGCTAATCCTCATTATAAACAATCTTTTATGAGCGCTTTGATTGATTGTGAGTCGGTAGTATCTATTACATCCGGCTACGGTGGAATCAATGAAGCTGTTAAAAAATTTATTGAATATTGGTCTGATTCAATAGATCGGATGATTTCAGAAATGACAATCTTCGAAAACGAACTACTTGTTCTTGAGGAAAATGACAAAATAGAAGTTCCTGACTCAAATCGAAGCAAGAGGATATTCACACTTAAAAAGTCGATTTCAGCGTTCTATTCATGTAGAACGTTACTTGCGAGAAAACACTCACTCGCTGAACAGTCCGCCACCACTTATCAACCTCCTGAACACCTACTGACCGAAAAAAGCACACCTCCTACCAACCCTCTGACCGAAAAAAGCACACCTCCTACTAACTCACTGTCAACCCACTACCAACCCACTACCAACCCACTACGCGAAAATACACCACCCTCTTATGGGAATGGGAATGGGTTATGGGATATGGGAATAAATAAAGAGATTCCTATTGGTTTTATAGGGGGAGCGGGGGAAAAATTTTCGCAATCAAAAATTCCAGAACAGGCAAATTCATTTTGTTTTGTCGATACTGGGGGAGTTAGTATCGAGGACGACAAATTATGCTTAGAAACAGCCCAAGATGGTGGCAAACCATTGCTTGCTGACACAGACACTGATGTTGAATTTCAAACGATTAGAAAGGATACTCACAATGAAAATTCTACCATTAACAACGAGTTACGAAATTATGGCTTGGTATCTGACGACTCTCTCGAAGGTGGAAATGAGGATGTTGATAGCGAATTTCTCAACACCGGTGGCGATTGAAGCTGTTCCGGACAAAATGCTCGAAGTGGATTTGGCTCTCGAATATTGGCGATATCTGAAGTATCGGTTTGAGTCGTACGGTGAAACACTGATGGCAGAAGTAATTACAGCTCAGCTTGCATGGCTTTCCGATGAACCTGACCCCAAAGCTGTGTTGGAATTCAACATACATCATGGAAATAAATCACTTAGATTAATTGATAAATATGGAATCGAACAATACAAAAAATTCAAGCCCAATCTCCGGTACGCCGTTCGTGCCAGCCGTGCAACACGCTCCGATACGTCTAAGCCAATCGGAGATACAGTCTTGGCTCCGAGGTCTCAACTTAAGATTGGGCAAAGCCGGCCGTCCAACGATTGATCCGGCACAGGTTGTAGGTTTTTCTGAACTACTTGTTCAATGTGGATACAATTCAGGGCAAGCAAAATCCGCACAAGTGTTTATTCTCTGCGGTAAATGGACAAATTACCGTTTGCCGGATTTTCAGTTCGAGTATTTTTTCCCGAAAGAGGAAGATATGCGCCCTTTTGCAGATCAGTTTGTCCATAGTACCATCCATGAGGCGCAAATCAAAGAATTTCAACGGCAATTTGAAGTCGAGAAACAGCGCATGGTTGTTGAAGCCGGAAAAAAGGACAGAATGTATGCTGAAGCAACGCAAGAGATACGACGATTGAAGGGTGAGCCAAGAAGTCCGGTTCCGGCAACAGATCTGGATGAGGGAATTCAAGAAACTATCGCGATTATATCTCGGCGAACAAAGCAAACGACTTGAAGTTGAGCGAAAATTACGAGTTCTTCAAACTGAAAATAACCTTTTGGCAAGGAAATACAACAGAAACTTGGCAACGTTAGCTGAAAAAATACCAATTACTGCCAAATAGTGGATGGATAGTAGGTATTTCGATGTTTCAGTGCCTAAAATCTCGAAATTTAGGCACTTTTTAAGAGCACAAATATCGAGTTTTAGGTAGTATCCACGAGATTTAGCGAAAAACGGTGCTACAAGACCACTGCATGGATACTGTTTGAGTGCTTCAAATGTGCTGCACGATACTGCATAATCTGGGAATAACATCTAAAAAACGGTCTTTTTTGTTCATTAATTAAGGAGAAGTGATTATGACAGGTAGGGAATTACGATTTACATTGCAAAAAGCAGGCATCAGTTACCGTATCTTCGGTGAAAACATAGGTAAAAGCGAGGATACTATCCAAAGATGGATCTCAAGGAATGAAATAATAGGAGAGGCATACATTGTTGGATTAGGAAAACTACTCACCAGGAGAAAAATGCTGACAATAGAAGCTCAATGGTTAGAATTTCAGGCTAAAGAAAATGGTGATCGCTTGATTTTGACAGATGGGAGTTCGGTTAATATGATTTATGGGGTGAGGAAGTGAGGAACTTATATACAATCAATGAAGTTTGATGAAATTCACAGACAAAAGCCAAAACATTCAACAAGTACTTCTAAAAATCTCTATCATTATTGGCGGTAATTACTGAATGCGGTAGAAAGCAGATTGATGTGGTGGATTTTCATTCCAATCTGATTGAGACATATTTTCAAGTATTGATTTTACTGTATAACTTGACCGTGGAACATCATCGTGAAGCAAAAATTCATGAAGTCGATTGGCAACTCTCTCATAACTTGGATGGTCAGTTAGAATATATCTTTTGGGTTGAATATAATAGAATCTATCTGTACGTCGGTGAATGGTGGTGCAATGTATCAGAGCATCAAGTGCTATCAAGCTCAGCGGTCTGCCAGAGTTGAGCCAATTTTCAGCTCGCTCCCAACTGAAATTCGAACCTGCAGCAAGATGTCCCCAAAGTGTTTTGATAATCGTGATGCGTTCACTCACTGATTCAATCCAATCTAGTACTTTTTCATTTTTAAAGTGGAGAAGTTCTTCAATCTCCGGTCCCACATTACCAATATCCGAACGTTCAATATCCATGGTAATGATTTCAAATGCTTCGTCAAAGTCGAGACATTCAATTAGAGGTTCTGCAAAAAAACGAAGATCACGGTCTTTGCATTTTTCCCATTGTTCTTTTAGCCATTCACCGGCAACTTTGCCTACAACTTTTCCCATTATTCGGTATGACTTATAAACTAAATTAGGATTATGAGTTACCATCTCAACTGTCCTCTTGAATACTTCAATTTTATCGAAGTATTTCAAGTACATGATCACTTCAAAATCAGGTGTATATGTCACAAAAGCAAGATCTATCAATGTTTTAAGATCGTTTTTAATTACCTCAAAATCTGCTAATCGAAGGGTTTCCGTGCTGACTATTTTCCCATCTAAATTGAGTATTTCTTCATACTCCTCATCGTACAACGAGTCGTAGGGCGGTTCACTGTGCATCCAACCACTCCATCCACGTCCGTTGATCAATCACCGGAAGATTATTCCGCCTACATGTCTTCAAAGTATGTCCTGTGCCGCCTTGTTCGGGCTGATTCAAATCATCGTAAAAGATACCGTAGGTGGCAGGAGCTAATTCTTCAGAACCAATCACCATCACCGTATCGCGAATAATATAGGCAGCAGCCATATAATTGCTTCCTTTCTCACCTTTGAGAAAGGGATCAATCAGTCCGGCTGTCCGAGTATGGAGCTTAGACTGCATAATTACTTCGGGTTCGCGAGATAGGTCGATGCTTTCCAATGGAATAACATCATCTGTAAGCTCATACTTACGGCGGTGTCCTGCCCACGGAGTAATTACTTGTAGGAGACTTTTGTCGATGTCTGCAATACCGCTGGAGAATAAATAATCTGCACCATCGGCATTACCACTTCGAAAGAGCGCATTCTTTGTTTGCATGGCAAGCAGACGTCCAAGCTGCACCAATTTTTCTTCGTCCTCTTTGGCAACCTTACGTTTACCGGCGAGAATGATAATTGAATCTTTGTTGTCATGATGTGAGAGGAAGTCTTTTAGTGTCATAGGGTTGTTCATTGTATTTGATTCTTTAAAATTCTGTGCATGAGGTAAATTGTTGTGACTATCTGGGTAGTAATTGTTAATTCAAACTACCGAATCCACATCACCTGAATAATCTTCTGCTTCTTCCAGCCAGCGTAACCATATATCTTTGTCCACAAATGGAATATCATATCTGCAGCACGCCTTATACGCATAGCCCATATTTTGCTGAAACTGCTTGCCAGCATAATCATAAAAAATAGCAAATGTTGCCGGTTCAAGTCTTGAATTACCAATTGACATTGTCATATCTCGAATGATGTGTTCTATACTGATATATTCAGATGTTCTCTTTCCACTTAGAAGTGAATCAATGACTTCCAGATTAGGTACAAGTAGTTTTCCTTGAAGTAATACTTGCTCACGGGCGATATCTACTCGGTCTAAAGAGATTACTGAATCTGTAAAAACAGAACTGTGCTGCTCAGTCTCAAACGGTACAATTATTTCTAAACGAGTTCTGTCGATTTCAGTAACACCTGAGGAAAACAGATACTCAGCACCTTTGGAATCACCACTTCGAAATCGGGCTAACTTCATCCGTTGAGTAAGAAGTCGCGCCAGCCGAAGAACATTGTCCTTGTCCTCATTTGCCACCTCTTGATAGCCGGTAAGAAGAATAACCGCCCCCGGATTGTCGTATAACCTGAGAAAGTCTGAGAAGGACATCCTGAACTGTTCGATATCGTTTCCAAAAGTAAACCGAAACAAAAAGTGATAATCAAAATGATTAGTCATTCGATTCAAAGAAATTTCTGTTATCATCGGAGATTTGAGCGAATCATTAACCCAATCCACAAATAAGTACTTGTTTTTTATTGGATTATTAATAAATGCTTTCTTGCCTTCATCACCGGAAAATGGTGCAACCTTCGCACCTACTAATTCGTTTCGTTCGTTAATACCTACAATATTCAGCTCAGAAGATTCACTAATTGAGATGAAAAGTTTGGTTTTTAGCAGTTGATTATCTCTCAACCATTCTTCACAAAGTGTCACCCTCTGGCAATAGGATAATATGCTATAATGAGTATTATACTTAGGTAACATTCTTTCGCGTCTTGCTTGATAAAACTCTTGCACGGCGTACTTATATTTATTCCACCGGCAGAATGTTCTTTTAGGAGTTGCAAGAAATAGCATTGGAAATTCAGTAAAACTGACCATTTCCACATCTTTTAGTTCAAGATAATTGATCGTCAATGTACCATCGAGTGCTTTGATTGTATCTGATTGTTCACATAGTACGCCACGAATATTCGTCGAAAGTCCGATCAGAAAGGTATCTTTATTTTCATATTTCGCAACTACTATGCATTCTTCTTCAAAATACTTATTAAAGCGTTTAATGTCTGATCGTTCTAATATCTGCTGAGAGGATACATCCGAAGCGGGATCCTCTGTAGACGGATTATCGAATTCATTTTTAGCATGAAAATTATCAATAATACCAATCCATTTATTGTCGAATACTGTGTTGATAATGGCATCTGAACCAAAATTTACATGCTCAATAAAACAAACTTTGTTGTATAATAGCAGACGCATAACATATTCCTCAGAATTGGTTTACAGAATGTTGTGTAGTTGATTTTTCATCATCATTTCTCAAAAATAGAGCGCATTTTTCCCTGCACGTAATTCGTTGGGGGACACGTGCAGGGAAAATGAATAGGAACTGAGAAGTATCTTGGAATGGTTTATATTACTCAGAATATAGGATTACAAAATTGATACTTCAAAGCATGAATACTATATGAGTCATTCGCAGTAAGTTAGAACAAATAGAGTCGATTAAGGCATAGTATAATTACTATTGTCATGCTCTATTTGTGATTACTCTACCAACTAACAATGCCTGTAAAAAAGTAGGTTCATAGTTAATAAAATCCTCAATTACCTCAATGTTCGAGATAACACAAGAGTTATTAATATATTTTTCCATGGTTTTCACATATTCAGGTGCAAAAAAATATTTTTCAAATTTATCTGCATTTTTGAGGAAGACTTCTATGTCATTTCCGCTACATGCGTGTTTAACTTGCGCAACAAGTACTTTATCTTCAATATTTAATCCAACAATATCAAACTCTTTCATTGTACGCCCTGTTTGAAATAATTTCCTTTTAAATTTAGATTTCATTCTCAGCCATTCTTCGCAAAGGATTTCTAATTGCCAAGGAGAAAACCATGCATAAATTTCTGCTGCGCCCCCTTCAATTTCTGGAGTATATCCATCAAACAAACTCTTAACCATTTTAGTTCCCATATGCCATTCAACAAATGTTGAACGTTGTGGTGGAACAAGAAAAGGCAACGGAAATTCTACTTTTGTTAATGTCATTGTATTCCTTAACTGCACACATTTCATTTGAATTTGTTTATTAATACCATCTTCAAGATAATGGCATTTTTTAGAGTCTTTTTTTGACAATCCAATCACAATTTTATCATAACCTTCATAACTAGCAACAATGATATGTTCTTTGTTAGAACATGCGTTTATGTAATTAATACAAGTTCTTGCAGGTGTTTCATTATACCCAATTAGGGTGTCAATATGTAGTATTTTTTCTAAATAATCCCGCTTGTAACTCGATAATTCAAATGCCTGATTTTCATCAGCTATAGTAGCAAAATGAACACCTATTTGCTCGTTATCAATTAGATATTTTGTAATATTTTCTCCAAATCCGTTGTGTCGGATATAAAATACTTTTCTATCATCCATTACTATCTCCTTAAAATATATGTAGTTATAACCAAATCTGCGCTTTGTAAGTTCGCTCTATTGAACGTTTAACTATCGATAAGATCACAATTACTACTCATACCTCTCCCGAATCCTCTCCAAATACCCCAACACATCCACCACCAACTCTCTCGGCTCCAAAACCTTAATGTAGTGCTTCCAGCCTAGGATCCAGGTTGTGAGTTCGGGTGAGAGCGGCACGTTCATTTCGAGGATGCTGTCACCTGAATCTGCGAGGATAAATGTTTGTGTCGGATGCCAATTTCTGTTTGTGAAGAATGGCGCTTCCTCTGCGTCGATCTGTATCCTCACTTTCAATGGAGTATCGGCAAAAACTCCAAAGCGCTCGCGGGTGAAAGCGGCTTCATCGAAATGATGCTTTTCTTCCTCATTATCCGGCGGGCAATCGGGGGTGTCGATCACTCGTATATTTCTGAGTGCAAGCGCTAAGTAGTTTTTATATTTAGGGTTGTAGCTAATCAGATAGAGCTCTGCATTGTACGTAAAGAGTCGGCAAGGGAACACAGGATATGTTTTGAGCGTGTTTTCGGTTTGATTGTGATACGTCACTGACACCCAATTCGCACTCCGCACCGCTTCAACACTCCCGATGAGAATATCATCATTGATCCGCGCAAGGTTCATTTGCCCAACATTATGTTCCATTGAGAGGAGATAGACATCGCCGGAAGCATACCCTTCAATTTTTTTGATGAGTTCATCGATATCTTTCTCGATGCGTGTGCCTTTGAATTGGGTCAGATACGATTTGAGAACATACAGTCCGAGCAATTGATGTCCGCTATAGGTTTCCGGAAGGATGTTTTTCCATTCTTTTCGAATTGACCAGAATTTATCACGTCCATCTTGTTCGGATATAAGCAGTTGTTCTTCTTCGAGCGCGATGAGATCACGTTGAATTTGCCGGATATGAACATTTCTATATTCATCATCAGCAAGAATTTCAGTGTGAATATCTTTGGAACTGCTTCCTTTATGCGTAGATAGGAAGCGAACGATTTTCATGCAACGTCGGAGTTGAGAAGAATCCATGTTAAATTTTGATTGTGAGTAGCACTGCTTTTAACCACACACAATATACCATTCTACGGCGATTCATTTATCAAACATAATTGAATACTCATAGTTTTTATCCCGCGGTAAAACATCAGCAAAATCGGTATGTTCCGTGACCCATCGATTGAGAGCAGGCACTACCCAAAATGAATAAATCCCGAATGTGATGATTATCAGAAACATCCATTTAATCCATTGTCCGAGCAGCCCAGCGCCACCACCGAGAAATTTCAACCGTCGTCCATGGACAAATGTATGATGGCATCGCCAGCGTTCTTTCATACATAATGCCCATGGATAGGCAATTCCGAGCGTGATACCTGTTAAACACATTGCAATCAGCGACATACCGAAGTAAGTCGCTGCACCGCCATCGAACGTAAAATTTTTGGAGCGTGCCATTAAATTTCTCCTTTACGTTCTTGGCGCTTGGATTCTATAGATTTATTGACCATACTGACCAACTCAGCATCAAGATTCTCATCGAATCTTTCTACTTCCATTCTCTGAACTGAAAGATATTCCACCATACGATTCCGCACTTCCAAATCCGAATTTTTTAAGAGGAGTTCGACAAGCGGGGTATGTTCACTTAAATCTTTTGCCAAGTCGTTGTCTAAGTAAAATACGGTCGCTAAATTTCTGAGGATAATTGTGTCAGAGGAATATCGAGCAAGTTCGTAAATATCTCGACTTTTCATAAGTTTTAATGCATCTTTATTCTCGGTAAGTTCACGTATTACTTCTATTTGCTCATCATTGAGTAAGGTTGCAACTGCTTCTTTGGTAATATCTGGGTTACTTGCAACTGATTTTCTGTGATCAAGTTGGCGTGATTGTACAATTTCTGCCAGCATATTCGGAGGCAGGTCTTCTACAACTCCTTCGGGGAATTGATTACTTCTTGCACTTAGGCTTTTATATTGTTTGTAGGTGATTATTTGTTCCAAAAAAGTACTAAATAATTCCTCAGAAATCGAACATGAGATTCCGTTGACTGTCAGTGCGACATTGAGTCGAACATAATTTTGCTTTGACATAGCGATATCCTTAAAAAAAATAAATACAAAAACATTTCGATGCAAAACTATGAGGCATTGCGACCTATTTTGTCGTTGGTGTAATTGGGTGGTGGGAGGAATATGGTGGGGAGATGAGTACGAGAGTCGAGATAGTGTTGTATATAACTTAAATAAAAGGCTCTATCACGAATTGTGAGGGTAATTATATTAGCATAATATTACGGAATGAACAACAGCACACAAATATTTGAGATGGCTTTGCAACTTAAAGAGATATGGTATATAAGTTAAGTATCGTTAACTCTTTCTGAAATAGATAAATATGGTATCTCCTTGTAAATTAGTAGGATAGTATTCTTATATGGTAAGTTCCAAATATGTACCCTCAAAAGCCCGAAATAGTAGAAATTTCGGGCGACTTTGAGTTATTTCTCTTCAAGCATCTGCAAAATCAATATGTTCCGTTACCCATCGAAATCTTGACCGCCAAACTGTGGCGGCTCTTCAAATTGAAACGATAAATTCTCGAATCGTGCAAAATTCTTCAAATATGCCAAACGCACTTTTCCGACCGGGCCATTACGATGTTTTCCTATAATTATTTCTGCAGTGCCTTCTGTTGGAGAACCATCTTCATAAACTGGTATTGAGTTGTGTTCAGGACGATTAACAAACATAACTACGTCTGCATCCTGCTCCAAGGAACCCGACTCGCGCAAGTCAGAAAGCATGGGAGTTTTATCTCCCCGCGACTCGACGGAACGATTTAATTGAGCGAGCGCAATCACCGGAATATTCAGTTCCTTGGCAATTTGCTTCAGAGACCGCGAAATAATCGAAATTTCCCGCTCGCGGCTTTCTGCTTTTGGGGCGTGAATAAGCTGTAAATAGTCTATAATTACCATTTTAACATCATGTTCTGCTCTCATGCGTCGGCACTTTGCACGGATTTCCATAATTGTTAAGGCGGGGCTATCATCAATAAAAATCTTCAATTCTGCCAGCCGCCCGATAGTTTCCACCAATTTTGGCATCATCGCATGGCTAATACGATTGCTCCGAATTTCATGGGCATTTATGCGAGATTCTGCGCTTAATAACCGCATCATTAGTTGTGTTGAAGCCATTTCGATTGAGAAAATTCCGACCGCTTTATCATATTCTACAGCCACATTTCTTGCTATAGACAATGCCAGAGCCGTTTTTCCCATAGAAGGGCGGGCGGCAAGGATAATCAAGTCGGAATTTTGGAAACCACCGAGCATTTCATCCAATCGAACAAACCCTGAAGGAACTCCGCTAATTCCATGGTTATCGCCGCCTTCCATCATAGCAGTAATCATTGCAAATGTCTCACGAGCGAGTTCATTCATGCCCACATAGCTTCGCCTGAGGCGTTTTTCGGCAATTTCAAATATTTTCGATTCCGCGTAATCAATTTCGTCGAGTGCGTCGGTTGTATCGTCGTAGCATCGGGTGAGAATTACCCCCGAAGTGGAAATTAAACATCTTTTCAAATAGCGTTCTTGGACTATGCGTGCATAATGTTCGATATTTGCCGCTGTTGGCGTAGTATTATTTATTTCAACAAGATAGAATGTACCACCAATTTCCTCCAGTTGCCCGCGACAGATGAGCTCCTCACTAAGCATGAGAATATCTACCCCAACATTCCGCTCGGACAAGCCCATAATTGCGTTGTATATTTTTTTGTTTCTTTCGTGATAAAAGCTGTCAGATTCCAAAATTTCAGTAGCTTTACTCACTGCGGTTCGGTCAATCATCATAGAGCCAAGCACATTCATTTCCGCTTCGGTAGAATGAGGTGGCACCTTGCTACCCAATGCGTCTGGCGGCATTGCTATTGCTTCCGTTTTTTTTCGGGATCTGTCAGAAAATTTGGTATTTGCTTTTTCCTTTGCCGGGTCGTTAGATGTAAACATATATTAATTTTAGAATTGTATAGAACTATGACTTTAGTTTGATTCAAAATAGTGCCGGACTACTTCGCTCAGTTTTGTCTCACTTATCTGCAAAATCGGTGTGTTCTGTCACCCATCGATTGAGTGCTGGTACAACCCAAAAGGAGTAGATTCCGGCTGTCACAATCATGAAAAAGAACCATTTGATCCATTGTCCGAGTAGTCCGTTACCACCACAAATAAATTTCAGTCGTCGCCTTGAATGAAAGTGTGATGGCAACGCCAACGTTCTTTCATACATAATGCTAAAGGATAAGCGATTTAGAGAGTAATTCAAATAAGTCGCAAGGCGAGGAGTTACATAGTGAAGTAGGATGCTGCTCCGCGATCGAAGGTAAATTTTTTGGAGCTTGGCATAGTTTATGAATCTTATTTAGATTGAAGGGAATCGCGTCGTTTTTCGACACGTGCGTTGACTAATTGCAAAGTATCGTCATCGATTAAATGATGGAACTGTTCTGCTCCAACGACTTGTTCGGCAATATATCCTGCAAGCAAACAGCGGATTTCGGTATCCTGCTGAGCCAGTAATAGAGATATGATTGCAGGAGTTTCTTTGATTTTGGGTCTAAGTACAGCTTCTGTAATCTGTGAAGCTATAATTCTGGCAATCACGACATCGTTATGTCCTGCAAGAGCGCAGAGTTCATCACCGGTCATTATTGCGAGAGCTGTTTTATTATAAGTGAGTGTTCGAAGGATATTGAAATCGAAATTGCTCAAAAAATCTGAAAGAATTTCTCGTGTAATATACGTATATCGGGCTACGAACTGCCGTTGTGTGAGCTGTCTGGACTTAGCGATTTCGCATACAACATCATCAGAGAGTTGCTTTTTCGGAGCGGTGTTATAGAAATGGTGGCGAGAATGATTCGAATCGCGGAGAATATGATCCATGAATTCTTCTGAAATTGGGCAAGTAACACCATTGACCGTTAACTCGACCTTTAGCCGAACATAATTTTGCTTTGACATAGCGATATCCTTTAATAAAATAAATACAAAGACATTTCGCTGCAAAACTATGGGGCATGGCGACCTATTTTGTCGTTGGGGATTTTGGGGGTGGGGGACAGGTGACTTGAGAGTATCACTTCGGAGTGATGCTCTCAATGAATAAGCAAGGTAACTTTACAAAAAGGATAGATATGAGAGAATATGGAGAATTGTCGTGGCGAACAAATCTACATAGAACAGAAATAGAAGTTTAGGGTAATCATATAGCAATCTTGAAATCAAACTTACAATGATTTCATTGCTTGAGCTTGAGATCGCAACCGGTTGTACCACGCTATATCTTTCAAATTACGCCGGATAGAACTCGCCAAACATTGCAGATCATCAATTCCAGCGGCAAGCTCTTCGCTCTGATGATATACTCGCCGTGCAAACTCCACATCACCAAGGGCTTTGACAATTGTTTCTGCGATACAAGCATGAACATAGCACGACGATAACGACCCTTGAGTTACTTCTTACTCCACCTTGACAACAAGCGGCATAGCATTGTCAGCGAGAGAGTCGTCATCGCCGCTACAGGCATCGTCCAAGGGATCGTTAATCACTTGCTGTACCTCATCCTTGGTGAGCTTACTACCATCAAAGAAACCGATAATCATATCCGTAACATTCTGACGGGCAGATTGTAGGCGTGGGTCACTTGATTCAGTCCATGTGGCGTTTGGGAGTTTTTTGCGGAGCATGATGGGGGGGTGGATAACGTTAATAGTTTACATTCAGTTAATAATACTGAAATCTAAGTTAAGTTTAATATATCTAAAATATATATCATAAATCAAAAACTTAATAAGTAGAATTTTTGTCAAGGCATTTAAGGGGATGTGGCAAAAGCTATTTAAGAATCAACTAAACTAAAGATTAAAACTCCCATACGGTATTTGGATTATCAAGTGCATTTCCAACATTTTCAATAGAAGCCAAATCTTTAAAAGGACTTGATGTTGCCAGCTTATTAATACTATCTAATCCTAAAGCTAGTTGTTGAATATTTCCTTTGGCAAGAGCGTCGTCAACAACTTTAAATTGTTGCTTGAATATATCTTTTCTTTCATCAAATGTCTTTTCCAAATATCCCATTAAAAGTGCTTTTTGAAGATCTATTTTAGCAAGTGCTTGTTGGCGGACACTTTCTATTTCAACTCTTTTAGTTATTTGTAATTCTTGGAATTTTCTAACTTCACCAGCAGTATGAACTAATGTTTTAACTACTTCTAAAGCTTCCTTTGGATTATTTATTGCAGACAGGCCAACCTTCAGTAATTTTGAAGTTAAATTATCTACAAATTTATCTTCTTCTTCTTTTGTCATATTGGCAGTTACAACAATATTATCTTCAACTAAAGATTCATTTTTTTCTTGAATTAGTTCATTACTCTTGTTTTCCTTTACTTTTTGTTTCTCTGAGCTTAGTTTTTCCTCAACATAACTAGTAGCTTTATCTTTCAATTTGCCGGCTAAATCATTACTAGTATTAATGGCTTTTTCTTTGATTTTGTCTTTTGCATCTTTTCCAATTTCGATCGCCGTCTCTTTGATTTTATCTTTAGCGTAACCCCAGGCTTTATTAAGTAACTCATTCTTATTCATAAACAATAGCCCTCAATATTTCTATAATTGTGTATTTAATAATGACCGTATTTTTCCTGTAATAAGCCCACTGCTTTCAGATAAATTGCCATCTTCGTTAAATAATGCAGTTTTAGCTAATTCCCCAATAGATTTAACAATTAATCCATTCTTTTGAAATACTTCTTTGTAGTAAATATCTGTCAAATCAAAATCTGGAATTAACGGTGTTAAATATTTCAACTCTTTAATTGACCTTTCTGTAAGTTCCTGAGTAACACCTTTTAATTCATCAATACTTTTTTTGATTCCATCCATAACAATCCATGATTTTTCCATTTCTCCAATTTTAATGTCAACATTTTTTTCATACTCTTTAGCTTCGGTAAGTTTTTTTGAATAATGAGCAGATGCAATTAATCCAGCTGTCAGTACGGCTAAACCGCCTGTTACTGTCCATGTAGCTGCTGTTAAAACAGTAGCTCCAACTGCCATACCACCATATCCAGCAGCAACTGTTCCGCCGCCTAACCAAGCT
The DNA here is from genome assembly GCA_016720145.1 of Ignavibacteria bacterium. Taxonomy (GTDB): domain Bacteria; phylum Bacteroidota; class Ignavibacteria; order Kapaibacteriales; family UBA961; genus JADJXV01. The sequence continues at coordinate 178,110 of JADJXV010000010.1, forward strand.
AAAACAGCATTGGTGGCAGCAGCACCTGATAAGGTAGAAATCGCTGTGCCGGTAGATGCTGTTGCTAAAGCTGTTACTGCTCCGGTAACTAGTGTAGGTACGCCTGTTAAAGCAGCTGCACCTATCGCTCCTGTCGCAAGAGTACTTTTAAGAATCTGAGAAGCTGACATTTCTAAGTTTTCTAATTCTTTTACTTTTTCTTGTTTTATATCAATTGCATCTAAAAATCATATTGGCTTGTTTTATTCTTTTGTTCAATATCTTTTAAGTAAGATATAAATATACCAACTGTATTTTTTAAACTTACTAATCTTACTCGACCAAATTCTTGAACATCATCGTTAAGAAACTTTCTTAGATCTTCTGTTTTTTGAGATGCAATTTGATATCTTTCTTCAGCAGTCGCTTTTACAGATTGTGCTACTTTTCTATCCTGAATTGCTTGAACTCCTACAACTTTTTTTAAAAATTTCCCAATTCCCATGTTTGCCTCTTTTGGAGTAATTAATATTTTTTTATTTCTTTTATTAAACCATCTTCTTCATATATCTTATACTCACCAGATAACTTGCCCTCTTTATAATTTGCTTCTATATATTTCATACCAGAGGGGTAATAAGTTGTTACAATTCCATCAATATTACCATTAGAGTACGATTTGGTTTTGTTGATTTTTTTATCTCGATAGTAAATATTCTCAATTCCAACCCTAATCCCCTTATGCAGATAATAAATTTTTCTAATTTCACCAGAATCAAATTTCTCAACAACCTTTTTGGGTTTTAAATATATATAAATCACAATGGTAATTGCAAATAATATAGTTGCAACTAAATACATATTAAAGATACTATCCATATTTTTATCTTGTAAGTAACTGAATTATTTGCAATTCAGTAGAAAGTTTGAAAATGAGATGGTTGTTAACTAATGCTTGTAATTATCACAAGAGTATTGCATTAAAGCATTAATGGGACATCGTAAATTATGATAATATTTCAAAATAGTTAGTCAGTTTAATTTTTAGGATTGTATTCATTTTCAAACACCATGAACGAATAACTACCAATCCCTCAAAAACTACCACAGAAATTGAAACTCATAACATACATTAAAAGTAGAAAAAACGGCAATCTAGCAAATCAACCGAAAAAAGGCTGCACCCAAAACGTGGATTAAAAATACAAGAAGTTAGTCAGTCGTAGGGATGTAAAAGTACAGTAAGCAAATTTTCGAAAATTTCACCTCAAACATAAGCAAACCAACCCAGATCAAGAAACAATAAATCCTATTTTCTGAAAATTATTTTTCTTCTGCAACGCATTGAAATTATTTGCTTTATTTTGTAATTGCTTGAGCGGATAGTAGCGCGTTTAAACCTGTAGATGAGTACTCAAGAATGCTTCTATTTGCTTGCTTGTAGCACTTAAAATGAGCGATCCGAAATTCTACGTCATGTATTCTCAATAGCCTGATGATTTACTTATATGTTATCACGCACTTTGTATGAAATTTAACCCGCACACTAAAGAAGTATTCACCGATGCCGGTCAATTTCTCCAGAAACTCCAATGCCCTTATCGAATTCGGTGGCAAGATCTACAGCCATTTGAAGATAAACCCCGACAACGGTCGTGTTCTGAATGCAACCACCATATTCTCGATACCGCGCAGTTTGACGATAGCGAACTCCTCGCAATTCTGACAACCAATCCTGAAACTTGCCTCAAAATTGACATCAATCAACCTAATGTGGAGACTATGTATCATGGCTTCTCGGAATAAAAACCCTTTCAAGATCTTTATAATGTCCATACTCCGATGGCTCTGTACGTTTAAATTCTTTTCAGTTATAATTGAAGGATTAATTAAATTTTGGGTATATCAAATTGACTTGGATCGATTCAAGAGTAAAAAACAGGCTTCTCCACGATTTAGAACTGATCGGAGTAATCTTCGCATCATCAAAACAGCACGTGACGAGGAATCAATCAACCAAGGCGCACAAGACGGTTATAAACCACTCGTAAAAAAGGTGGAGCCAGCAGACGAGATTCGGAGTAAATATTCAGTTCTCCAGAATCCTATCACTGGAGAAATTAGAACAATAGGAGATTTTAGGGCAAAGTCCTGGAATAAAGATGATGGTTTTGTCACAGTGATCGGCTTTACCTTTTATTATCCCTATCACTTTCCTTCACCATTTGCAGCGTATTTGGTTCCCAAAGACATTATGCTTGCCGAACGGGTAATCCTCGAAGACCTCATCGAAGATATTGTCGCCGAAAAGTCGAATCAAGGCAATGTCTCACGGCTTAAAAGCTGTGAAGCAGTGCGGAATGGAAGAGACTTTGAGCTTGACATTCCCGATGAGCCGGGTTGGTTGACCCTAAACACCACGGTTCCTCTCGAAAGCTCGGTTCTTCTATATACCCACTATATCTGAATTTTTACGTAGTTTGCACCCCACAAAAAAAATCTCAAAGCTCAACGTTCAATGCCCATTCCACAGCCTAAGTAATGCAGATAATCCATCCAATCAACGATTTCCTCTACACCATATTCCCTGATGTGACAAAAGGCGATACCACACGACTTTTGAAAACAATTGAAGATTACTTTACTATCCGAACTTCCATTCCAAAAGTCAGAATAGAAGATGATTCTGTCATCATCGATGTCGATACAACTCACATAAAATCAAATGATACCGATTACCGGCGTGTGGTCAGTCTTTGTGATAAAATGAAATATTCACAAGCAAGACCAATCCTTGAAAAACTCATCTCTTCAAACCCCACCAACTCTGAATATCACCGAGTTATGGGGCAAGTACTGTCCGAACAAGGTAATCAAGTCACAAGCAATACTTCACCTGATCGATTCACTTCGTTGGGATCCTAAAAATGGCTGGGCTTTGCTTATGATGGGGAATATCTATTTGAAATATAACAATGATAGCACCACAGCCATGACATTCTACGACCAAGCATTACTCACTAATCCCAATGATTATATTACCTTGAATAATATCGGCGCGAATCTGATACAACAAGCCGAATTTCAGGAAGCCAAAAAGTACTTTGATAAAGCACTTCTCCTCAATTATCAATATCCAAATACACATATTGCATTGGCTTTGATAGCGAAAGCCGAGAATGATTTAGACAACGCATTGTTTGCGGCTTTACAGTCCATTAAGTATTGTAAAAGCAAGGACATACTCTATAATAACGCTTATAGTTTGGCGTTTGAAGTTGCCGAAAAAATCGTTGCAACTACTAACGCATATCACATCTTTGATACGTACCGAGCCAAACTTGAAATCACTGGCGGAACCGAAATTGAAGTGATAGAAAAGCCCGATATTCCTACCGCAGCCAAATTGGAATTTGCCGAAATTTACGACCGCGACAAACACCGAATTCTCTACAAACCAACCTTTGTCGCTGTCGAACATCTCCTCATGCATGAATTAGTTCACTTGGACTTTGTGATTGAAGCTCGGCGGGAAAATGTCAATAAGTTGTTTGTGGCTACCGGACATCATAAAGCTGAGTTTATGAAAGGGATTGGATTTACCGTCAAAAAACTCCAAAGCATGGATGTTTCCGAAGATTCTATTTCAAAATACTGTACCGGACTCTTTACCGGACTCAATACTCAAATCTTTAATGCACCGATTGATTTGTATATCGAGGATTACTTGTACCATGAGTATCCCCAACTCCATGCTTATCAGTTTCTCTCGCAAAACAGAATGATCCAAGAAGCAATAAAAGCTGTTACCGGTAAGAATGTCATCGAGATTTCTCCCAAAGGCATTTTGTCTGCCACCAAAATATTAAGCATGGTCAATGCCTTGCAATTTAAAGACTTGTATGGATTGGATTATATCAAGGACTTTGAAGCATCGATGCTTGAAGTAAAGCAAGCCCGAACATTCTATGATGATTTCTTGTCTCGGAAGGATAGCCGGAAACCCGGCGACGAGTATGATTTGGTGCAGGAATGGGCAGACGAACTCAAAGTAAATGATACTTTTGAATTAGTATTCGAAAATGAGTTTCGAGAACGCAGAACGAATATCGATACGATCCTCTCATCAATCGAGAATGACCCCTTTGACCTCGAATCGAAAGACCCGCACAAAGTACGGGAAATGAAGAAGTTCATAGAGTCGGCGAAAAGTGCCAGTACGAATGTAGCAGTCGTGATGTTTATGGTGGATGCTCTCGGATATTTTAAGGATAAGCCGAGAGAAGAAGTTGTGAAGATTGCCTACGAAATTGCCTTCCAAGGAACCCAAGGATACAACCCCAATAAAAGTGACTACCGGCTCCGAAGTATTCCGGGAAAATTATTCACCGGTTATCATATCCTTGCATATTACTACGTGAGTTGGATGATTGCACTGCCTGATAAAGTAGCTGATTTGCAGTTGCCGTTTGAGGAGGAGTATTTGCTTGCGGTGGGGTTTGTGAATGCTGGTTGATCTTGATCTGGATTGAAATCCAGCCCTACAATTTGGTTCGAGCCGATGGCTCTTTTTGTTGAAAACATCGGTGATGTTTTTCAACTTTGTGTAGTTCCGGTAGGAACGACCCAAATTATAGCAACGGAATTTATTCCGTTGAAGGAAGTCTAAGATTTGCCAAAGAGTTCCGTTAGGAACGATCCAAATTGTACCAACGGAGTTTGGTTTACAATAAAATACGGTGGAATTAATGTAGAATTTTCTGTGAAAGTAGAGAAGACTACCTAGAAAACATCGGAGAAAACTAGGGAGAAACCTTCGGAGAAAACAATGGAAAAACCTTCGGAGAAAACTACCCAGAAAACTACCCAGAACGCTTCGGAGAACGCTTCGGAGAACGCTTCGGTAAAAAGTCCGGTGAAAAGTTCGGTGAAAAGTCAGGTGAAAAGTTCGGTGAAAAGTACGGTGAAAAGTACGGTGAAAACCCTCGGAGAAACCTTCGGAGAAAACTGTCCAGTAAAACTATCCAGAAAGCTACCCAGAAAGCTACCCAGAAAGCTGCCCAGAAAGCTACCCAGAAAACTACCCAGAAATCCAGGTAGAATACTAGGGGAGAAAACTAGTGGTACAAGTCCATTATATGTTAAGTAGAAAACATAGTCTGTCGGCTGTATAACTCCTTGTATTTAAGCAATTACATTTGAAAAATTACTTAATGAATTAACAACTTGAACCACTAGGGAGAAAACCCTATTAGATTCCACACTCCAACCTTCGAAGGAATCACTGTAAGCGATACTCTCAGGATGAGCAACAGAAAAAGCTCCCACCCCTCTTGCACTACTCACCAAAACTCCGTATCTTGAACGAAACTAACGCTGACACCCCGTAATCCTAACCTTTATTCGCAGGATTTTGTATGATGAAATTGATACGCTGCTGGACTGCCTCCCATATCTCCCTTACTTCTTCTGGACACCGGAAGCTGGATCAATTGTGCGGAATCAATCGCACTCCCTTGTTACCTCCTGATAATTTAGGGATATATGTTATAATTCCTAATCCTGCAATCAATTAAAATTTCTAATTAAGAATTTCGAATGCGGAAATCGATTTTTAAAAACAGTAAATTGTCACAAATCTTTACTAGATTTGTGACGTATATTGTAATAAAAGCGCGCTAAAATGTTACAATTAAAAACCGATTTTAGTCACAAATCTTTACTAGATTTGTGACAAATTCAAATTAAAAACATAAATGCAAAGTATTGAAAAACAAATAGAAAGGTCAATTAAAAGCAAACCAATGGGGTCATTGATATTGCCTGACGATTATTTGAGTTATGGCTCATCGGATGCCATACGAAAAGCTTTGGAACGTTTGCAAGACAAAAAGGTGATTGTAAGGGTAGCACAAGGCATTTATGTACGACCTAAAATAAGTACGTTGATAGGGCTCATAACACCCACAGCTGAAGAAGTGGCAGAAGCCATTGCCAAACGAGACAGAATAAGAACTGTACCTACCGGAAGTTATGCATTAAACGCATTAGGGTTAAGCACACAAGTACCAATGAATATTGTATTGCTTACCGATGGTTCGCCAAGAGAAATAAAAGTAGGAAAACGAAAAATAAAGTTCAAAAAAACCACCCCGAAAAACCTCTTGGCAAAAGGCAAAATAAGCCGATTGGTTATACAGGCATTGAAAGAAATTGGTAATGGTAAAGCAAGTGAAGAAGAAGAGAAAAAGATTATCGCCTTACTAAGAAAAGAAAATGAAAAAGACTTGAAACATGACATTGCCTTAGCACCGGTATGGATTCAAAAAATAATGAAAAAAGCATTGAACGATGGCAAAAATTAATTTTTATACCATAGACAGGGCAGAGAAAAAAGCAATTTTTAATGCCATAGCTACCGAGAAGGGAATGACGCCTTTTTCAGTAGAAAAAGACTGGTGGGTAAGCCGCACTTTGGAAATAATTTTTCAAATGGAAATTGCCAAGCATTTAGTGTTTAAAGGTGGTACATCGTTAAGCAAAGCGTGGAAACTGATAAATCGTTTTTCAGAAGATATTGATTTAGCATTTGATAGAGAGTTTTTTGGATTTACTGGAGACTTGGTGAAAAACCAAAGGGATAAACTTAGAAAAACCGCAGGTACTTATGTTGATACAATTTTTTATCCCAATTTGATAGAAGCATTCAAAGAGATGGGCTTTGTAAATGTAAACATAGTTTTAGAAGAAGGAAACGAGAGTGACAGAGACCGAAAAATCAATCTCTATTATACTAATGTAATACCAGCGACTGGCTATCTTGAGCCCAGAGTACAACTAGAAATTGGTTGCAGGTCGTTACGAGAACCCTATACTGTTCAAATATTTGGTTCATTAGTAGATGAATATTATGCAGGAAAAGATTTTGCAGAACCATTGTTTGAAGTACCTACCGTAAATCCGGAACGCACCTTTTTAGAAAAGTTATTCTTACTGCATGAAGAGTTTCATCGACCAGCAGAAAAGATGCGAGTAGATAGATTGAGCCGACACCTATATGATATTTACCATTTAACGAAAGCTGGTATTGCAGAAAAGGCAATAAACGACAAGGAATTATATCAAACCATTGTTACACATCGATACAAGTTTTCAAGAGTTGGAGAAGTGGATTACAATCTCCATAATCCCAAAACAGTAAATCCTATTCCAGTTGCAGAAAAAATAGATGAGTGGAAAGCAGATTATGCAAAAATGGTAGAAGATATGATCTATGAAGAAAACAAACCTTCCTTTGACGACCTTGTAAATAATTTGAATGAGTTGCATACCAAACTTAAAGCATTAGACTGGCCGTTTGAATTAACCTTTCCCATTCCTAATTCGTAATTGACATGAACTTCCCATCTATCGACATACATTACGCTCGTAACATTCAATGGTCTTGGACAGAAGCTTTTTCATTTCATTGAACCAGTTGACAAACTCGAAGCGATAGATTCAGAGCGCTATAATCCAGATGCATCTACACCACTCTATGATGCCATGGGCTTCGCAATTGCCAAACTAAGGAAATCACTCGAACACAAAACAGACTATAACGTTCTTGTAACCATCATGACCGATGGCGAAGAAAACGCATCCAAAGAATACTCAGGAAAGCAAATTAAGCAGCTCGTCGAAGAGCTCAAACTTCAAAAGTGGACATTCACGTATATTGGTACTGACCATGATGTTGATGCTTTTGCAATGTCTATATCCATCACGAATACCATGACATTCACAAAAAATGAAGCAGATATGAAGGATATGTTTGATAAAGAACGATCAGCCAGAACTAAGTACAGCGAAAAATCAGTCTGAATGAAGAAACTTCAAATAATTTCTATGACGATGACAAAGAAAGAAAAAATGACACTACATGTAAGTTCAATATTATGGTTATAGATACAATAAAATATCCTCGTCAGGATTGATGTATGCCATAAAGACTCAAAGATCCAATCAACTCCACAAACCGATAAAAGTTCAAGATAACATCCCAAATACGAGATACTCCGAGTAAGAAAAACACTCATACCCCTCTTGCACCCCTCACCGAAACTCCGTATCTTGCATGAAACTAACACAAATGCCCTCTATCCTTACCTTTATTCGCAGGATTTTGTATGATGAAATTGATACGCTGCTCGTGTGATTCACAAATCTCCTTACTTCCCTCAGTCATCCGAAGATTGACCGCCTGCGTGGAATTTCTTGCTCCCATGTATGCATTACTCAGCTTCTGTTCAGTTGAATGCTCTGCGGTATTTAGCTTTAGTGTGAGATGGTTTGGGGAGTGATGTCTTTCAATTCACTATCAATCCTACCGACAGCTACTTACATTTGATAATAACAAGAAATAGAACAATTACAGTTGATATTACAACATAACAACGGACATCGCTTATAGTTAGATGATTTCCTAACATACTATTTGAAACAATGGACATACTCAATTTTCATAAAAGACTAATTGACAACTATAAAACATATATTCAAAGCTTTTTGAGTATAAAAGATCCTTCGATTTTTAAGAAGGTCAATGATGAAATAGGAAATAACAAACTATGGCCAGATCCATTGGTACAATTCAATCCGACCTTTGAAAGTGGAAGACCTATCAAAGCTCTTGTTGAAGAAGAGCTTTTACATAGTGAAATTAATAATATCTTCAGTGGCTACAAATTGTATCGGCACCAAGAAGAAGCAATTAAATTAGGAGCAAGAGGTGAGGAATTTGTCGTGACATCAGGCACAGGATCAGGTAAATCACTGACGTATATGGCTTCTATATTTACTCATGTTTTAAAGCAAGGTGAAGCTGTAAATGATAAAATTCAAGCTGTAGTTGTGTACCCGATGAATGCACTTATTAACTCACAATTCAAAGAGATAGAAAAATATAAGCTTGCGTATGAAGACAAATACAAGATACCATTCCCAATTACATTCGCTCAATATACAGGTCAGGAGAGCGAAGAACAGAAAGAAAAGATAAGGCAAAATCCACCACATATTTTGCTTACCAATTATATGATGCTTGAGTTAGTTATGACGAGAAGTGGGAGAGATGTTGAGATTAGACAGAACTTCCTAGAAAACATAAAGTACTTAGTTTTCGATGAATTACATACTTATCGTGGCAGACAGGGCTCGGATGTCTCGATTCTTATCAGGAGGATTAAGTCTGCCGCAAGCAATACTATTACGTGTATAGGTACATCCGCGACAATGGTATCGGGTGATTCGACAACTTTGAAGGAACAGAAAGAGAAAGTGGCAGAGGTAGCTTCTACTATATTTGGGTCGAAAATACAAGCTAATCAAATAGTGAATGAATATCTCGTTAGGAGTCTCAGACATGGACAATCTCCTACAAGAGAAGATCTACATAACGCTATAGAAAGCGAAATTTCAATCAATGGAACTGCAGATGATTTTGAAAAAGTCATGCTACTGCTAATTGGATAGAAGAGAGTATTGCGTTAGAAGTGAAAGAAGGTACTTTGGTTAGAGAAAACCATCGACACTTGATGACATAGCAAAGAAATTGGCTGAGTCAGCTAATTCTGAGAACGATCAGTCAATTAGACATCTTCAAAAACTATTAGAATGGGCTAATAATCTGAATACTCGACCGGATAAAAAAAAAATTACTTGCCATATCGTATTCACCAATTTATCGCACAAACTGGCTCAGTATATTCCACATTGGGAAATCAACAAACAAGGGAGTTATACTTGGACGCTGGATTATATGCCGAAAATAAAGATACGAAGTTGTTCCCTTGGTTTTTAGCCGTACTTCAAGTCATGAATTTGCTTGTGTTACATTGTTACAAGGTGAATCTACATTAGCGCCAAGAGAGTTCAATGATATCTCTGATGACGAAGATGAAGAGGAGGAAATAATAAAGATGGATATATTTTATTCAACATGCTGAAGATGAAGAAAATATTTGGGATGCAGAAAGAGATATTCCTGATCTACCTGAAACATGGTTTAATCCGCAAAGAAAAGATGGCTCTAGGCCACTGAAGAAAGAAAGGGAGAAAAAATTACCTCGAAAGATATATTTCGATAAACAGGGAAACTACTCATTTGATGAAGCTAAAGAATATGAAGGATGGTTTATGAGTTGTCCTTTAATGTTCGATCCAACATCAGGTGCGTTATACGATGCACTGACATCTGAGTGGACGAAAGTGACGAAACTCGGTGGTGAAGGCCGAAGTACAGCTTCAACTGTATTGTCTTTCGAAACTATCACACTACTTAATGATTTCAATGAAGCAACCGAAAAGCAGAAGTTATTAAGTTTTACTGATAACAGGCAGGATGCTTCACTTCAAGCCGGACATTTTAATGATTTTGTAAAAGTCGGGCAATTAAGAGCTGCTATTTCACAAGCTTTGGAAATACACAAAACTCTAGATTTTACAAATATTGCTGATAGAGTATATGAATGCTTGAATATTGGCCAAGATCAATATGCAATTCAACCAGCAACATTTCCTGGTCCAAAAAAAGAAAACGAAGATACGTTTAAAGATTTCCTCATGTATCGGCTTTTACATGACCTAAGAAGGAGTTGGCGGGTTGTTTTGCCAAATCTTGAACAGTGTGGTTTTGTTAATTATAAAGTATAAATATTCTAGAAGAATCAACTCTTATTGATTCATTGTGGCAGACAAACGACTTGCTTGCTTCTAGGTCAGCAGCCGATAGACATGTATTTCTTCATCAAGTTTTTGATTTTTTTCGAAAATCTTATGCATTGTGATTCACCATGCTTGAATCTAGAGTTGTATCCTCGGATACAAAAAAATCAAAGAAACTTAAAGA
>JADJXV010000011.1 GCA_016720145.1 Ignavibacteria bacterium
TTGTACTCTGCAGGATTCCATTGTCCAAGGATTGCATTGCTCCAAACCAAGCCGAAAATAGATTTGTTCAACAGGTAAATGATATACTCACCTGATACTTTTGCCATGCGCCGTGCCTGCCGTTGCGGCAGGTAAGCATTGACTGTGTCAATTACACTTCCCAGCAGTTCGCTCGAGCGCTGTGAACTACTCTCACCGACAAAATATGCTAAAGATTGATGGGGATTATTGATAACGAACGTTCGGCACTTTCAATAGCACGTGGTGATGTTTAATTGATAAGCGACAAGCACCGGCATAACACAACACTTGAGAGTAATATCAAGCTTTGTGACTGCATACTGAACTGCATTCCCAATATCACTTTCTGCAAGAGTAATATTCCCAAGGACGAGATGCGTTTTCGCACGATTGAGATAGGAATACGCATGATCGGGCTGTTGTTTTATCGCCACGTCAAGAAGTAGAATATTCCGCCTTTGCTTTTCAAGCATTGCAAGAGGCATTAAATTATACGCTATGATTGAATTTAATGGTGGGTACAGAGAGTTATTTCCAAGCCCTTGTGCAAGAATTGATTCTAATATCTGTGTTCATAAATTATACCTTCAAATTTTGATAGCAGGATGATTCCTGAAAAGGCGTGAAAACCCGAACTCGAATAAATATCGGTGCCGCCATCTGCTCTTGCAGCATAAGGACAGTACATCCACCAAAATCACTCCAGAAACAGGAGTACTTGCCGTAATAGTTCGGATGGCATCGTCAGGATTCAGAAGTCGGCTCATCGGCATCGATGGAGAGTATCCATGGCAACGTAGCCGCAAGTGCTACATTGCGTGCATCCGAGAAGTCATTGTTCCATGGGTGATGGAGAATTCTACAACCATACCTTGAGGCGATTGCACACGTGCCGTCGGTCGAACCCGTATCGACGAGAATGATTTCACCGGCAACCTGCGCGACTGATTCGAGGCATTGCGCCAGCATTTTTTCTTCGTTTTTGGCAATTATACAGACCGAGAGCAGAGAATCATCCATGAGAAATACGCATCATAAAGATAGAAGTAACAAGTTGATTTATCAAAATTAACGAACATTCAGCCAATTAAAAAAATGATGTCCGGAATGTGGAAATTTGTTGCCCATAAAAAACCGCACAGATAGAATCTATGCGGTTTTGGATTTGCTCGCGGTGTGGCGGGATTTGAACCCACGACCCCTACTACCCCCAAAGTAGTGCGCTACGGGCTGCGCTACACACCGTTTTTGCACCGCGAAAATACGGCTTACGGCGCGAACTACCAAGTTTTTGCGCTCGAAGAATGGTATTAATACTGTTTCTTTTTAAAATTGAGCACCTTGAGCGACTCGAAGAATTTCTCGACTTTTGGGATTGCAGCCGGTGGATTGACATCAAAATACCAGAAGTTTTCGGTGTCGCCGCGATTCATGCCAAGTTGCATAGTTCCCTGTGACTTATGTTCGGCTATGAGCCAGTTTACGATGACTTTGTAGTTCAGGTTGTCCTTATACCCAAATTTCTGCGTACGGTCAAAAAAGAACGAAGGTTTTGCGCTGAGCACTGCAGTCAGGCGGAAACCGTATAAACCCCCTAAAATTGACTTTGCAGTGTCTGTCTTTTCAGAAACAGTACATCCGAGGATGATAGGACGTTCTTCAGGAGTGCGAGCTCACTGAGCGTTTGCAAGGCGAGTATCGTGGCCGCCTTATGGTGTCCATGTGTTTCGGGTGTCGGCAAGAGGCAGAAAATATAGTCGTACTTTTCGCGGAGGATGAGTTCTTTGAGTTTTTCGCGAACCCATTTTACATTCCACACTTGCGTGAGTACAGTATCGTGGTCGAGGGTATAATGCGTGTCTTTTTGGTCAAAGAAATAATAATTCCGAATGCCGATAATCTTGCCGCCTGCCATGATTTCGCGTTTGCGGATTGTGGGGAGGAGTTCGCGTCCAACGGCTTCATCGGTGAGCTCAGCGCCATAAATATCTTCAGCAAGAGTCGAATATTTAAACCCCGCCTCACCATTCGTGACAAGCGCAAGATCGACCTTGCCTTTGAGATCGTGGGTAATTTTATACACCGACGCTGCAAATCCCGTTTCATCATCGGGATGCGCGGTGACGATCAGCACTTTAGGAGCTTCTCCGCAGCATGAGCGAGAGGAGACGAGAGCAAAGAGAAGGAGGAAGATTTTTTCATAGGATGTTGGGCATAGTTGTGGAAGTTATTGTACTTATAAATTAGATTCGTTGTTTAATTCTATAAAATTGATAAAGTTATATGAGAAAATGGAAGCAGAATTACTTAATACAGTTTCTAAAGTTTTCCACGAAAATGTAAAAAACCAAACCAACTCCACGAACCATCGACAAAGGAGTGGGTTTTCTCTCGAAAGCTAATAGTATAGATGTCTTTAGTCGTGCTACGATAATTATTATTCAAATAGTTAAGTTCAAATTCAAATTTACGGATTGTTTCTATTTGTTTTAAGGTTAAATATGAGGAATTAGAACTAAAAGTAGGACCATCCGATTGCCATATTGCATAGTATTTACCCTTGCGTTTGTGGATAGTCAAGGTGTCAGATTTAAAATGAAAGCAACCACTGGATTGCATAGCAATTGTATAACTTTCTTGTCTCGCAATTGATCGATGATAGGAATGTACGTTTCCTTTGTAATCGAGTGAATCAGCGCAATCTTGATATTAAACGACTTAAAGGTCGAAATATAGATTCGTTTAGATTCTTCTTTTTATAAATTGATCTGCTTGCAGGCGAATCGTATATATCCTGTATCTAAAGCGTTTAGGAGTGTGAACTGCCTTCGTTCCATCGAGTATTCGAAATGGCATATTTTTTAAAACAATGATAGAATCCTATAAAAATGGAAGAACCCCACAAATAAGACCTAGCATTGGTAATCTCAATCCTCAAGCTAGCTATATTCTGACCTGTCGAAGACTTCGCGACAAATGCTTGTGAAAGTATATAATTAAAGAATCCTATAATTGAATAAAGATATTTCATGCCTGAATTTCTTCTACGGACTTCATCCGAAAATAAATTATAATTTACGTTATAAAAAAAAACCTTAATTTTCACACCGTTTGTCGATTCACTGTCGATTTGTGCGTTGATTCTGATATTGAACTAACATGAATTAGGCGTACCATGACAAAATTGGCTAAATAGCTAATAAAAAATGAGGTTTCAAATAATCTGAGTTGCTCTATGACTGATCAACAAATTATATCCGAGTTCATCAACCTCCTGAAAGTGCTCAAATGGAAGTATTACATTATATCTTTTTTAAAACAAGAACATTTATCCCTAAAAATCCAAACGTTCTACCAATCGAGGTCTTTGGCGGATCGAAGGAAATACACACTTTCTCCGGATTTTGATGCTCCATTAGATGATTTTTAATGGGAGTACATGCAATGAAATATATCTCATTGATACCCATACCTTCCTTTGGTACTAGTTCCGGCGATAATAGTTTGAGTAAACACTCCAAAATCTTGTCAGATTCTACCAATGAGATTTTTGTACGTATTGCGAGCATTGGGGAAATTTCTATTAAAACATCCTTGGGTAAGCTTAATATTACGGGAGTTACGAACAAATTTTGAAGATATTACAGAGAACAGTATCGAAATACTGCCAATTAATTTTGAACATACTGTAATCCAGGATCGACTGACTTACCATAGAGATCCGTTCGATAGATGATTATTTCTAAACAATTGCAGAAACCATGAGTATCATAAGCAAGATGAAGCGTTTGATAATTATCTGATTAATGAGATTGACCACGTCGAGAATGGTAACACAATTCCGTCCGCACAGCTGTTACAACTCGTCGTAAACACACTGCCTTTTTAAAACATCTGCATGAATAAGGAGCTAGGATTAGTCTTTCTTTGTTCCATTATCATAAGCGGATAGTATTCCTATCTCTAGATCAAACTTGAGGAACAACCTTATAAAAACAATTGAATTAGAATAAGTATGACTTGGATATTTGCTAATAAAATTTCTAAGCTATTTTTCTCAGGCAGTAACGCAAAAGCTGCACAACATCTCTGCATTTTATGGTAACCAAAAGTGAGAATTCGCCGCCAAGCTGACCTCTATGCACATCGGCATTTCGATGGTCATTGATGACCTCGAGTCCTGCAGTGAAGCAAAGCAATAATCGTTGAACAGAGTAAAAAATCGTAGATGGGTTCTGTCCAATATTCCCTGAATCTTGATACGTAAAATCATCGCGCATAATCGACCTCACTACATCCCAATAAGCGATATTCGGAATGCTCACAATCACCACTCCACCGATCTAAGGTGAATAACAAGTTTTTGAGTGTTTCCCACGGGTCAATTAAATGTTCGAGTACATCTCCGCAAATATTAACATCAAAATAATTTTCAGGAAATGGCAACTCAATCGTTCCGACATTACCGCATATCACTTTGTCTAACCGATTGGACTACGCTCGCCGGTGTTCGTTGTATTCTACACCAACTACCTCGTCCATTCAAATTTTTCCCTTGGCTACTTGCGCCATGACTCCTTCTACTGGTCGATTTCAAGCATCCGTTTCGTTCCTAGCGGAATTTTATCAGGATTTCTGTTCGGACTTATCGGTAATATTCTCTGTCCTTTGAGTCGTATTCTTCGTTAAGTGACATAGTGTTTTGGGTAAGATAATTAACGACAATAGGTTTGGAGGTTTTTCTTTTTAAGAAAAGTGTTTCAATTAAATTGCCACACATCAAATCTATCATTCTCACGCAGAAACGGAAATTACCTCGAATTTTCGCTTGCTAAAAATAGACGACAATCCACTTACGAGCACGATCAATCCCCAAATAGTACAACCGGTATATCGAAATTGTTGGCGACATAGTTGCACTAAACAACCATATCCACAGGAGTATCGCCGTGATTGCGGGAATTGGGTAAAGCCACATTTGAAATGGGATGCGATCGGATGACCACTTGCGCCTGAGGAGCATCACGCCGACAGCTCCACCGATGGACTGAATAATAATACGCATGTTGGCGAGAATAGCGATGATTAGTTCCTTCATCTTGAACATCAAGCTAAATATAAAGGCAATTCCGCAAAGGACTAAGAGCGATATATGCGGGAAATCTTTCGTCGGATGTAGTTTGCTTAAATACCTTAAAAAACGCACCTTCACTACTGCTGCATATGGAATCCGTGAATAATGAGCAAACCACGGCGGCAAAGAGAGATGCAAAGGCAATAAGGAGAGTCAGTCCAGCTCGAAAAAGTGCAGCCGAATGGCCGCTTACAACTACTCAATAAACGTGCTGACGATGAATGGAAATTCTGGATTTCCTGCCATAGCCCTCACCATAAACACTAGATTCAAAGAAAGATAGAAAGGCAATTCCGATGATGGATAAAAAAATACTTCGAGGGATATTCTTTCAGGATTACGAATTTCACCGCCCAAATGACAGACATTATAATACCCAAGATAAGAATACACCGTTTTCACAGTACGCACGTACCCAGGGAAGGTCAATACCCATGAGAAAGTCAGTCGAATTCTCGAGATAGGTAAATACAAACGTGGAATTAAAATGAGTAAGCTCCACCACATATCCAGCCAACCATAGTAGCCAGGACGGCAACCCATGCGCCGTGCCACCGAGATTTTCCCGATATCACCCTTTACGATAGAAGAACAGTGATGACAGGACGAATCCACCGGAGACCGTTTGGATTGAAGGGAGGTTCGAACCAGAAAGTGGAAATACATCACAAAGCCGATGGGAGGCCGGATGCTACCACAAGCGGCGCTTGGATAACAGTCTACCAGATGAAGAGAAATGACATCAAGCACACCCCGACGATCACGGCCGAAAGTTTCGCGGAGGAAGACAAAGCTGCCGCCTGCTTGTGGCATTGCCGCGCCAAGTTCAGCCCGGACAAACTCATCAACAATCCAAGTACAGCACCGGCTAACCATACCCAAATCGCCTGCGGACCTACGCCATAATCTGAACGACTGTCAGGATTACGATAAATGGTCAAAGTACGAACCATGTCGATCATATTTAAAGCTGTTGCCTGTACGAGACCGAGTTCGCGACGGAGTGCGGGTTTTAGTGTTCATTAAGTGAAGAATTGATATTCAAAAAGCCCTTCTGCAGGTACAAAGGGCTAGAAAAGGAACGGAGAAATTACCAGTAACATTGTTTTAGGATTCGCAGATGCCCAAGCTAATTCCACGATTTCAGCTATGCCTGATAGTGATATCTCCGACTCGTCCCCTCCCACAGAGTTTTCTCCATTCTGTATAGTCAAATTATCCTGCTTGATCAGTGTAATAAATCGGTCTGCTTCAGATAAATCAAGCATTGTAGAAAGCGCTCTGAATCCTTCTTGCTTGATGACTGCATCTGTTCTCATGGCTGTTCTTCGATAAAGTGAAATTTGTCTATATTTTGTTCAGAAGCAACGCATACGCATTGTGCTGATTAACCGCAAAGTGCGCGAAGGGTATCGACAAAGTGCGCAAAGTAGTAAATTATATTTACTTGTCGAATTCTCTCTTCGGAATAAACAAAGCGTACTTCCGGCGAATGTTGAATGGGGAACTGCCTAAAATACTATCCTTTGCGAACTTTGCGAATCCTCTGCGACCTTTGCGTTAAAACTGATTTCAATAGATTACGAAGAACAAAAGTATGAACTGTTTTGACGAGATTCCATATTCTACATAACTAGCATAGACAAATAAAATCCTCAAGTCAGCATCAACATCTATACAAACCTACATAGAAATTTAGAAGTGCACAAACTATCGTTGAACCATTTGACTTCACAAACCCTACGAACAATTACACCTCCATCACTCCCACTCGATCGTCGCAGGAGGTTTTGCTGGAAATATCATAGCAGACCCTATTAATTCCACGTACTTCGTTGATGATGGACTGGTTGCCGTTCGCGCAAAGTACTGGATGGCATGTGATACCGGTCTGCCCGTCATGCACGTCAGTACTGGTCACCGCGCGGAGTGCACACCTCCCATTTCGTAAGTGCGTTCATCACCTATGACGCCGACGCTTTGTGCGAGTAGAAGTACGGCAAACGCCATATCGAACTATACAAGCCTGCCTTACGAATTTCCTCAAGGTAAATATCATCTGCCTTACGGAGAATACTCAGACGTTCTTCGCTGAGTTCACCCAGAACGCGGATTGCGAGGCGGGACCGAGGAAAGGATGCCGCTCAATGAACCATTCAGGAATACCAAGCAGGCGACCAACATTGCGCACTTCGTCTTTGAAAAGCTCGCGGAACGGTTCCGGTAAGAGCGAGATTCATGTGGCCGGGCAAGCCTCCAACATTATGGTGCGACTTAATGGTCACTGACGGACCCCTTCACGCTAACCGATTCAATTACATCGGGATAGAGTGTTGCCTTGAGCGAGGAATTTCGCATCGCCGATTTTTTTGCTACTTCTAAACACATCAATAAAGGTCTTACCAATGATTTTACGTTTTTGTTCTGGATCGGAAACATTTGCAAGGCGGGAGAGGAATAAGTCACTCGCATCGACTACATCAATACTCATCGAGAAATGTTCGCGGAAGAGCCGCTCAATCGTCGCACTCTCATCGGTGCGTAAGGTCCGGAGTCCACGTGAATGGGGTGTAATTGATCGCCAATCGCTTTGGAAGCAGCACCGCAGCCACGGTTGAGTCCACACCACCGGAGAGCGCGCAAATCACTCCGCCGCTTCCGACTTTTGCCTTAATTTCAGCAAGTTGTGATTCGATAAATGCTTCCGCGTTCCAATTGCCCGAGCAACCGCACTTCTCCTAACAAAATTGGAGAGGATGGTCTTGCCTTCCTGACTTGTGATGTACTTCGGGGTGGAACAGCGTAACCCAGATGCGACGTTCTTTATGGCCGAAAACAACAGAAGGAGAAGTCACTGTATTACCAATAACTTCACACCCGGTGCAAGCTGATTAATATGATCGCCATGACTCATCCACACAATGCTTGAGGGCTGATATCTTGCAATAATGGATCTTCCAGAATGACATTGAGTTCGGCACGTCCAAATTCTCGATGATTGGACGCAATCACCTCACCGCCAAGCTGATAAGTAATCAACTGAGAACCATAGCAGATACCGAGAATCGGCACGCCAAGTTCATACACCGCCGGCGTCGAATGAGGCGCACCCTCGCCTACACAGGACCTGGAAAGAGTTATCCCATTAGGATGAAGCGAACGGAGCTTTCAGAGGAAATATTAAAGGGATGAATCTCGGCATACGCCGCATTACACACCCTACGAGCGATAAGCTGTGTGTACGAACCAAATCGAGAATAATTATCGTACAGAATGAAGCATATCTTCCAAAAATAGTAAATTACAAAAATAATCTCATAAGTAAAGGTGACGATGGGAATTCTAAGTAAGGTTTCGCAGTAAAAAATACGCTAAACTACTGGAAGCTCCATAGGAGCAAATCTTAATAATGGACGATTCATTGAAACAAAGCTCCGTAGGAGCGATCGTCGATTCCACCAACTATATCGCTCCCATGGAGCTTCTTTGGGGATTTTGGTACTTACTATTGATATTTCGCCCTTACTGGGCTGTCTGAAGGTATTTTATTATCGTAAATTTTGAAGAGAAACCTTAGATAGAAAGCATTTGCAGCTACAATTTCCACACTGTATTTCAAAATGATGAAACCTATAATATTAAGGTTTGCACAACTTGGAGTACAAGATAGAGTGCAGTATTGTTTATCGGTCGAATTGTTGTTTTGGACTCGGATACTACGTGAGTATGGGCGAGAGGGATGGCGGAAACTAATCGAGCGACGAATGGAAGTGGTGAAGTAGAAAGCAAGTCGAGAATTAAGTGGTAACTACATAACATTGCATCGGCATAGAGTTGCTTGAAATTCAGCGCCCTCTTCACCTGCACCCGCGCACCTTCCTGCAGGCATCCGAACAAGAAAAACAGCAGATAAAGAATCTTTTTCACGCAGTAAGCAATCCTAAGTTAGGCAATGAGTTGTGTACGAAAATATAGTTCGCATCAATTTACAGAACGAACAGTTTAGCTTCCTTAGCCCTTAAGGGCGACCTGTTTCTGGTCACAAATAGACCCCAAAGAACCAACGTGGCACCATCGGTGCGGACCTAATTAATGCGCAAACTGGTTTGCACCTGCAGGAGCTAATAACTTTTTTGGAATTCATTATGTCGAGTAGAGAGCTAATCCACATACTTTAGATTCCACCGTAGCTCCACACATTTCTGCTTTTGTGCCTTGAATGTGTATTTCTTGGATGTGCATTGCTCCCCTCACAGAACCGTGGCGGATTTCCCTCCACGGCTCCTCAGTGCATTCCGCTGTCAGTGATTATAGAAGCTTACGAATATCTTGGGTTCCGGAAGTGGATACTTGAATACATACTGCTTGAAACTCTCCCACGTGTAGCTCTTCTTCTGACTTCGACGATTGAGCCACTTATAAAGAAGTTTCTTTACTTTGTCTTTGTAATTCCATAATGATTTGCTGTTTTCACTTACACCATAATAGTGATAGTGACCACGTACCATTTGGGATATACTTTCCCAAGTTCTTGCAGCGTATAGGTATTCTTGTGTTCCTTCAGAAACACGCCTCACCTTGCGAATGCCAAAGGCGGAAGCGGGACTTGCTTGTCCGTCTGCATACCTTGAATTTGCCTGCTTTGGTTTGCCACAGTAATGCGTAAAAAGAAAATCAAAACGTTCCCGGATGTTTGCGCTCGTCGCTTGTGTCCGTATTACGACCAAATTTTACTACCGATGTCTTGGTTTCCGATAATTCAAGCTTGAACTTCGCAAGCCGTAATCGTAAAGCTTCCAATATCAATGTGCAGTCCGATTTCTCGTTCTACAAGTATGATAAAGTCGTCTGCATACCGTACTATCGATGCATAGCCTTGAAGCTCTTTCTTCAATCCTTTCTCGAACCAAATGTCAAGCACATAATGAAGGTTATGTTTGCTAAGATTGGGTAATGATGCCGCCTTGCAGGCGTTCCCTTGTCGCTCTCGCTCTAAAGCTACCTTCATCCATGATTCCTGCTTTCAGAAATCTGATAATCAGTCGAATAAATTTCTTGTCTTTTATCCGATGTTCCAGAAACTGTACTAACCAATCATGGTTAACATTGTCGAAAAACGATTTAATATCTGCATCGATAATATAGTTTACGCGCTTGAGGGTTATCTCTTGATGTACCTGCTTCAACGCATCGTGACAACCCATCTTTTCTCTAAAACCGTAGGATGTCTCGATAAAACTTGGGTCGAATAGTGCCGTTAGTATTGAGGATATACCTTTCTGGACTATCTTGTCCTCCGTCGAGGGAATGCCCAATGTGCGCGTTCCTCCTCGTTCTTTCGGTATTTCCTTCTTACGCACGGCTTGCGGACGATACGACATGCTTTTCATCCGTTCTACCAATCCACTAAGATTCGCTTCCAGCGATTCTCCGTATTCTTCTCACTCACTCCGTCTATGCCAAGTGCCTTCTTGCCGGGAAGTTCGGCATAGCACGTTCTAGGTACTCCTCGTTCAGCAAGCTTGCCAATGAGCCAAACTTGTATTTGGGAGAGTCCTTCGAGACCTTGCTTAGTTGTATAAGTTTCGTTGCCACATCTGATTGTGTTCTATGAGCCATATACGTTTCGCCCCAATACATAGAATTGTCAGCCTTCGCGCTACACCAGAATTGAATGCTTCTGCATGCATACCTCTGCTTTCGCAAGCTTGACGCTACTATGGGCTAATCCGACTTCCATTATACCGTTACGCATTCTACTCCTTTTCGGATTTGGTTGCGCTTATGCCAAATGGCAAGTATAGTGGATATCCCAAGTTCTGATATATCCGTTTGATATCATACTGCGGACTTAGACCCCCGATGATGACTACATGCTCAAGCCATACGAACATGTTGTTATTGCATTCCTGTTTGTAGAGACAGTCTGCCATCATAGCCTGACCTATTTCGAGGCTCAATACCTTCACTTGCGTTGCGGTCTGATATCTCCCTCGTCGTAGCTTCACTGAAGCATTTACCTCACACAGCGTACGATTGCGGTAGCGGGTGGGTGGCTCCCTTCCCGCGAAGGATTTGCACCTTCTGAATATACCAAGCTTCGCTTGGCGCACCTACAAACAGGTCGCTCCTCTGTAGCTAATCGATCCTCTGATAGTTTGAGGTGGAAACCTGTTCGAAATACAGTTACCGTTTATTCTCATTAAAAAAACCGTTTCATCACATCATTATAAAGTACAAACGCCATTAAAGCGAGCAGGAGGAACATCCCGACTTGCTGGAAAACCATCTTTGCTTTTACCGATACTTCACGGCGTAGAATTGCTTCAAGTATAATAAATACCAAATGACCACCATCGAGAGCAGGAATAGGCAGAATATTGAGAACTGCAATAGAAACTGATAATTTAGCAACGAGTTCGATGAAATCCCAGAAGCCACGTTGTGCTACTTGACCCGCTATTTGCATAATCTGCAAAGGTCCGCCAATAGTTTCTTTAAAGGAGACGACGCCACTGAAAATCTTTCCGATAATACCAAAAAACATACTAACTTGATTGACTGTTTCATTCCAACCGATGGCGATTGATTCACCCATTGAGTAGTTTTTGTGAACAATAGGTCCGCTAAAAATCGGTCCGTGCCCAATACCAATTCTCCAGCGCTTGGCAGCCTCGTCGTAGGTAGGATTTATGGTGGCATTCATTTCTTCGGAGCCACGTTTCCATACGAGTGCGAGAGGATTGTTTTTGTTTTCAGTTATCAGATTGACAAACTGTTCAGTGCCAACAACCGGGATAGAATTCGCCGATAGTATTGTATCGCCGAGTTTAATCCCTGATTTGCCGGCAGGCATATTTGCTTCGACCATGTTTACGACTATTTTCGAACCGGCAGGGGACATACCGAGACCTTTTTTCTGGGTCATTGCATTCAAAAACATTCTACCGTTTGTAGTAAGTCTTTCATGACGACCGGCACGCTCCACGACAACTAATCGGTTCGCACCGACATCTGAGAGAATCAAGCCTTCAGTCGCTTCTTCCCAAGATGAAATTGGCGAATTACCGATCGAAATAATCTTATCTCCTGATTGAAATCCGGTCTTATCGGCCACTGAATTCTTCTCGACATAGCCGATCGTCGTAACAGGATGAATTACCTTACCATTAAACACAGCTACTGAAAAGAACACACCAATAGCAAGCAGGAAATTCATAATCACACCGGCACTAATCACAAAAGCTTTCTGTAAAGCATTCTTCGAACGGAATTCGTAGGGCTTGGGTTCAGTTTTGAGCTGTTCGGAGTCCATACTCTCATCAATCATCCCGACGATTTTCACATAACCACCAATTGGCAAAAGACATAAGCGATAGTCGGTATGACCGCCACCATCCCAAGTTTCGGGTAATTTCCCAAAAGTAAAACCGGTGATTTTATTCCAACCGAAAAGGCGCATACCCATGCCAAGTGCGAAGACATCTGCGCGCATACCGCACATACGAGCAGCGGCGAAGTGACCGAATTCGTGAATTGAAACGATAATTCCCAAAGCACCAATAAATGCAAGTATTTCCTGAATTGAAAATCCCATGTTTTTTCCTAATTAAATAGTAATTGTAGTCTAATTATTATGAATGCTCACCGAAGCTTCAAGCATTCCTGTCGAGCCGTACTTCTGGTAACTTCATCGATTGTAGTAAGTTCAGACAGAGTCGGATGCGATACATTTTGAATGGTATCCATACATTTATGGATAATAACTGGTATATCGATAAATCGAATTTCTTCTTTCAAAAAAGCCTGTACGGCAATTTCATTCGCTGCATTAAGTATCGCCGGCGAGGCACCGCCCATCGAAACAGCATCAAAAGCAAGCTGTAAACAAGGGAATTTCTCATAATCCGGCGGAGAA
This sequence comes from Ignavibacteria bacterium, assembly GCA_016720145.1. Lineage (GTDB taxonomy): Bacteria > Bacteroidota > Ignavibacteria > Kapaibacteriales > UBA961 > JADJXV01. The sequence goes on from JADJXV010000011.1 coordinate 13,074, forward strand.
AAAGTCAATTGTCCTATCGCCGCAAGATCAAGCCGTGGAAATTGCATCGGCTTATGGTGAGGGAAATGCAGCGCATATCCAATCGGAACCCGCATATCAGGTGTCCCAAGCTGCGCCTTGATACTTCCATCCTGAAATTGCACCATCGAATGAATAATACTCTGCGGATGGACAAGCACTTCGATCTTTTCAATCGGTACATTAAAAAGCCATTTCGCCTCAATTACTTCAAATCCCTTATTCATCATCGTAGCAGAGTCTATCGTAATCTTATTCCCCATAGACCAGTTAGGATGACGTAATGCTTGAGCGAGTGAGATTGATTCGAACTCTTCCTTCGGTAATTCACGAAAAGGTCCACCGGATGCCGTGAGAATGATCTTCTCGATTTCGTTAGACGATTCACCGATCAGGCATTGGAGGATAGCACTGTGTTCACTATCGACAGCAAGAATTTTAACATTCTTCACTTGAGCCGCTTTGGTGATAATGTCACCAGCACTCACAAGTGTTTCTTTATTAGCAAGTGCAATAGTAGCGCCTGTTTCGATGGCTGCAAGAGTCGGCATTACTCCGCTGAATCCTACTAATGCTGACATTACTATCACATTGCGAGAGTCGCCTGCAGCAGCACATACACCTTCTTCGCCGCATAAAATTTCACCGGTAAAGCTGGTAGTGCGCTTGAATTCCAGATAACATTTAGTATCTGAAATTGCAACTCCTCGAGGATGATACTTCTTGATTTGCTGCTCGAGTTCAGCGATTTTAGTATTTACCGTCAGGAAATTAATCTCCCATTCATCTCGCGTAAGGTCTAGTATTTCAAGAGTTTGGCAGCCTATCGAACCTGTCGAACCGAGTATGGAAATTGTAGTAGTCATATAATTATCGAACTACGAAAAATCCTGAGTAATATCTCGTTGCTGCCTAGTCGAGTAAAATTTAAACTCATTAGGTCTCAATACATCACTTTGCTGGAGCTTGACTTTGATAAAATGCTTGATCATCAGTCGTGAAATACGGGAAATTGAACCTTCGAGCAAGAACTCCGCCATAGTCGGGTGGACGAGTAAGAGCAATGAAAACTCACGCGAACCCATTCTAAATGAATGGAGCCAGCGTTCTATAGCATTCAAAACTACAGACCTAGATTGTACACGCCCGGTACCGGCGCAAGTAGGACAATTATCGCTTAGACGTTCGGTGATGTTTTGTCGGACGCGCTGACGTGTCATCTGCATAAGATTAAGCGCGGTAAGAGGATACACGGTTGATTTCGCTCGGTCGCGATTCATTTCCCGTCGCATTTCATTGAATACTTTTTTACGATTTTCCTCAAATGCCATATCTATAAAGTCGATGAGGATAATACCGGCTGCATCCCTCAAACGGAGCTGCTGAGCAATAGCATAAGCGGCTTCAAGGTTAGTTTTTAAAGAATTACGTTCTTGTTCATGGTCGCTTGAAGCACGCCCTGAATTCACATCCACCACAAACATCGCCTCCGTCTGATCAAGGACAATCGATCCGCCACTCGGTAGGTTGATTTTTCGCGCGTATGTATCGGAAATAGCTTTTTCGAGCCTATAGGCATCAAAAATTGGCTTCTTACCTTTATACATCTCTACTTTTGAATCAAGGTCCGGTGATGCCCAATTAAGATAATTAGTGACTTCGTTATAGAGCTTCTTGGAGTCCACTGCCACTCGCACAACGTCGTTGGTGAATAAATCACGAATCACGCTTCCGGTGAGGTTTTTATCTTGGTAGAGGAGGGCAGGATGGTTGTTGGATTTTTTGACATTTGCTTCAACTTCTTTCCAGATATCGAGTAAATGTTCCCAATCGCGGCGGAGTTCGGTCTCGCTTTTTTCCTCAGCTGCTGTACGGATAATACATCCAAATCCTTCCGGTAGAATAGATTTAGCAAGGCGGCGAAGACGCTTACGTTCTTTAATTGACTGAATCTTTCGTGATACTCCAATTGCTGATTCGAATGGCATGAGCACGACATATCGCCCTGCCATTGACACTTTTGTGCTGACACGCACACCTTTAGAAGAGTATGCCTCGCGTACGACTTGGACGATAATATTTTGCTTTGGTTGGAGGCCGATCGACACCACACCCGAACGTTTCGTTGAGAAAGTAGGGAGTGGTTTTGCGGATTTTTTAGTTTTAGCAGGTGATTTTCTGAGTGCCATTGCTGCCGAATCGGTAAGCTTGGCATCCGGTATCGGTGGGAGAAACGGTTCATCGTCGTCTTCATCGTCATCTTCTTCTTCGGTAATGAACGAGTCTTCGAGCGAAGAATCGACATCCGAGAAGTGGAGGAAGCCATCTTGTCCTATGCCAATATCGATAAAAGCGGCATTCATTCCTTGAATTACTTTGCCGACTCTCCCCATGTAAATATTGCCAACTAAACGCTCTTTATCGGGAATTTCTATAAAAAGTTCGGCAAGGTCGCCGTTTTCGGTAATCGCTATTCGCACTTCATTGAGTGCGGCGTTTATTATAATTTCTTTCTTCATCGGGAATGTTCGTGCGTAAAATTGATTGCTGTGCGCCAAATATACGGAAAAATACACTCTTAGCACGGCACAGGCAGGAAAATGCTTGGTTGTGTAACAGAGCTAATATCTTGAAAGCAGGTGAATTACCGTAAAATCAAACTGAAAATAAAATTGGTCAAGCTTACCGTAACACTCTGAGAAAAAACTGACCGTTGCTTCCTTCCGGACCTGGCGGGGTTGAGTTCGTCTCAGTCGCACGGGACTTGACCAAGCGCAAAAGTACGGAAATTTGGCCGTGCAGCCAAAAAACGGGTAAAAATTCTTCTATACGTTAGGATATTTTGGTTCGATTCTGCATAATCCAAACGCGCATTTGCGGTCACCCGTTGCCGTCCAAGCCGAGAGGGTGAAGGAATTTTCGTCAATTCCGTATCGACATTCATCACTACCTGAAGTGTGTTGGTTGCTGTCGGAGAGGAGAATATGATTTCCGGTAGAAATGCTATCGTCGGTCCGATGGACTGTTCGATGCCTGCATATCCAGCTAAAGAATGTTCTCCACCGATTACACCGCCATGCAGAGCAGTCGCGCCAAAGGGTGTACGGAAATTCTTGCTGACTGCAATCCACGCGCCCATCGAACGATGCTGCAGGAAATCTTGACTGAATAATCCATTTGATTGTGAGGAAATACCGATAGCAATTGCAGGGAAAGTACGTTTTTCATCGATGATTCGGAAGCGTGCACTGAGGGTAGGTATATGGAATTCGACCGGTGAAGGGCTGATTGCATTCCGTGCAGTACCTGTGATGGAGAGATTGAAATTAGTAAAAACAGCTGCCGAGAAGTCAGCCGTGAAATCACCATGAGGAGCTATTCTCGTGTATATAGAATAGGTTGAGATCGGGAGTACTCCGGCAGTCGGCAGATCGACAATTAATCGTGATTCAAATAAGGCAGCGTTTCCGGCGGTAGCATGTGCGTGTGTAGTCGTTACGTGAGCGAACACAAGAGTGAACAAAAGAACTAAAAAATAGTAGAATAAAAGACTCATGATAGAATTAACACTCACAAAACGGAACTTTTAGCGTTCTCGGAAAGTATGCAGAAAAGTGAAAAAGAGTATGCCATACCCACATTCCTCAATCCTTTTTCCTCATCCTTATGACTGATGTATTTACAACTTTTTCTGAAGTGTATCTCGCGCTCGAACAGTACGTACGTTCTGTCGGTGCACCGCCTCGCCAAATTTCCCTTCCATCCGTTCTCTACTTTCAATTACTCGAAATTCAAGCCGAGCAGGCAATGCTTGCCGACTCTGAATTCCCGTGTTATATTTATCTCACGACTGAGTATGGCGATATACCTGTCTTGCTCGACGACCAGCTTGAGGATAATTATATCTCATTGGAATAATTGATGCTTGCGTCTTATTTTAACGCAAAGTCACAAAGGTGCAGAGAAGTAATCTTTGCGAACTTTGCGACTCTGCGTTAATTATAAGTCCTATTCCTTTACTAATTTCTGCATCATCGATTCACGTCCGCACTGAGCGCGTAGCATATAAACACCACTTGATAAACCAATGGTTGGGATATGGGCAAGTTCACCGGAGAATTCTTGTTCAAAGACTGTTTCACCCATCACATTGACAAGATTCATGTGGATGCTTTGGGAGTTCCAATTCGTGGGGAAGCTCACATTTAATCCTGAATTACCAACAGGTTGCGGAAATATTTTCATTGGATTATTCATTGCATATTCTTCCTCGACTCCAAGTGGCGCGTAGGGCATTCGATAGATGCCATCGTCGGTTCCTGCGATGACATGAGTGGCGGTGAGGATTAGCGAATTGATGCTGAGATTACCGAGATCTAATTTGAATTGCTGCCAAGAGCGGCCGCTATCGGCCGAACTAAACACGCCGTCTTTGCCTGTACCAACGTATAAATAATTATACTTTCCACCCATTACCATTGAACGTATTTCACGACCTGCAATACCTGCGCTGATATCTGTCCACGAGCTGCCGGTGCTGAGTGTGCGGAATGCGCCACCGCCGAGAGTACCGGCATAGAGTAGGGAAGTGCTTGGAGAATAAATTACTTTCACGAATGGATTGGTGATACCGGTGTCTGACTTTAGCCATGTTGTACCATTATCGTGTGAACGGGAAATTCCATTACCAAAGGTACCAGCGAAGAGTGTTTCACCGTTCATGACAAGTGAATAGATCCAATCATTGCTCAGTCCTTTCGATTGCCAATTGCCGCCATTGTCGGTTGACATAAACACGCCTCCGACATTTGCGCCGGCGAACAAATATGCTCCATCTCGTACCATAAGGGTTTGAATGGAAATACCTTTCGTGAGATTCCCGTTTGCATCGGTCCATGTTTGTCCGTTGTCGTCGGAGCGTTGGACGCCATCACCGGCAGTACCGCAGAACATTTTATCACCCTTGACGGTAATTGAAAAAATCGTTCGTGTTGGTAAGGCAATACGTGTCCACGTCTTACCGTCAGACTCGAGCTTGTAAATACCTTCGTTTGTTCCGGCAAAGAGAGTGCCGTCTTTTTCGGCTAAGCAGTACGCGGACGTACCTTGGAAGAGCATCTTTTCCCAGTTTTGGGCGAGAGTAGTCGCACTGAAGTTCACAAACAAGACAGATACAAGAGTAATGAATGTTGCTGGAGAAAGTCGTAGAATTTTCATGATAATATCCTCAATTATTGAGTAAAAAGTGTAGTTGATTATTATATACTGCAAATTTACGGTAATACGGGAAAAGTCAATAGGAAACTCTATTTATCAACGATAATAGATGATACAGGAGATTCAACACCATGACTCTTGATACTACTGTCATGATTAAGATTCCCGGGATGAGCCATCGGCAAAATCAATATAAACAGGTCAGGCAGAAGAGGAAAAACGTTTGAAGTGCTTCGTAAATAAATACTATATTTGTAAGGAATAACAAGAAAAATAGTCCTGCAATGTAATTGAATGACTTCTCGGGTCGGTCTCTCAAAATTCAAACAGTAATTTTGTCAATAATTGAATTATACAACGCATGAAAATTATAGGTACTCTTTTGTTGATATCATGTATTCTTACGCAACTGAGCGCCAAGGCACAGTCCTCCGGCTGGGCTGATTCGGTGGGCTACAAGCAGCAAATCATGCCAATGAAGTCTGTTCGTCAGGTGCTCTATTCTCCAAGTGGTGACAAACTCTATAGTGTACATCTTGATACACTGTTCAGAATTAGTCATTGGGATGCCATAACGGGGAAGCTGCTTCGGAAGCAATCTATTGATCAATCAGGATATAAGTTACTGTACTCCGTGACTATTGCAAATGATGGATTGACATATTCAGTTTGTGGCTTGCAGGTGAATGATAGTTGTTCATCTAAAATATATTCCCTCAACTCTGATAGTCTTTTGCATAGCGTAACTTTAAAATTAAAAAACAGTTCTGAAGTGCAGGAATATTCAGCTATCTATGACTCAATGCTCAGAATCTTGCGAGTTAGATTCGAGGCAAGTGATGTTTATGGCACTATTCCAAGCGGATCACGATATGGCGGCGTGCTTGAATATAGTCTTGTTGATGGTAAACAGCAGATACAACGTTCGGAAAATGGTGCAACGAACAAATTGAGCAGTGCTATCGGTGTAAATGTGGCAGCTTGGGTAGGATATTATCACAAAGTAGTATATTTGATATCCTTGGTTCGCATCCTAAATTTGGTCAATATGCATTGAGTTACTTTCCATTACTTACGCCCGACGGCAAGCACTTTTGTATGATTGATCATCAAGTGTTACGTCACAGGACTCTCTCGCCGTATTCGTTGGTGTCCACGATTACGTTGCCATTTATACCGACTTTTGCCCAAGTGGCTCCTACGAATAATCATATTCTTATGAGTTCGGGGCGTTCTATTATCCTCTATGACATTTTTGCCAATTCTATCACTGATACGCTTTCCCTGACATTCGAGAGTATTTCGGCGTCATTTAGGCCACAATCGCGTACGGTGGTATTTGCATCACGTGACGGATACATGCGCACTCTAGAGTTGCCTTTTTCACGACCTACTGTTCCCAATGACTTCCGTGCTGACAGTACTACAGCGTATAGAGATTCTTCAATTACCTTTACCATCACAACGAGCCGAGTGCCTCTTCGACTTCGATGGGATTTTGGTGACGCTACAACGGATTCGACCCCAAGTAGTATTCACCGCTATAGCACGCCCGGCACATATTCCGTTCAATTACTCATCACCGACTCATCCGGCACAATAGATACGATTATAAAGAAAGACTATATTACAATACTTCCTACCCTGATTCCTGATTTTAGCGGCACACCTCAGTATGGTAAATCTCCACTTGACGTGGAATTCACTGATAAATCCAAAGGGAGTATAATTTCATGGTTGTGGGATTTTGGAGATAAACAGGTCGATTCCGTGCAGCACCCGAAACATACATACAGTGGTCATCGCTATTATACTGTGACGTTGACCATTAGTGATGGATTTACGGTTGCTACAATTGTGAAACCTATGTATATCAATCTCGATACAATTCCTAGTAATTCGATAACAGTACGCCGCAGGTGGGTCTCTGATGCACGTTCGTATCAGGAAACACCCGGGAATTGGACAAATATCGAAAACACATTCTCAAAAGGAATACTCGGCAATGATTCCAAACTCTATGTTTATGGTCGAGAATGCAGTGTGCACTCGTATAAAGGTCCTGACCCAACCCCTGTTGTATCGTATAATTGGCAACAAAGCATCTCGGTAATTGACAGCGCGAATAGTCAATGGAAAAACGACAAGATGTACGGACCAAATGATCACTCTCCTGCGAACAAGTGCAGTGAAACAAACTCTACGGGCAGTGGATTTCAGATTATGAGATATAAAAATCAATATATTACTTCTTTTAGTGGCTGGGTTATTCCCTATCCCATAGTGAGAACTATACCATCAATGCTATATTTCTCAAATGGCAGAGCATTTGCACCCAATGGCTGGACGCATGACTTCAGTGAAGCATGGTTGCCAGACGGAACCGATATCTATCTCTTCAATCAAGGTACTTCAACCTCCATTAATTTCTTTCGTCAAGATAGCATTCTCATCGCCCGCGACTCGATAGTCGGAGAAGTGATGAAGCCACTTGTTTCCATAGATTCACAGCACATTGTCATAATTTCTAATCTGTATTCCGGCTCAGGGGACAGCTCGCAGTGGATAGTTCAGCGGACGTATTCATCAATAGGACAACTCCTTGAGGAAAAACATATCCTGAAGAATATCAGCAATGTACGTCTGACGGACGCAGCAAGTCTCGGTTGGAGTGAATTTCTCCTTTCAGGATGGGTCAACACGACCGACTCTCTAGGCATTCGCCGTGAGTCAGCATACCTTGCCAAGCTCGGCTCCGATGGCCGCCTTACATGGGAGTATTTGACTCCTACGTGGCGGCAATTCAAGAAACTAGAAAAACTGAGCACCGGACATTATGCAGCCTGGGGAATACCACAGAATAGCTTTAATCATGGCTTTGTAGCGGTGAAGAGTGACGGAACTATCCTCTCGGACAATCGGCTCGTAGGAACACAAAACGGATTCACACCTTCAGATTTTGTGGTAGGTGCCGGGAACAATTCCCTGTGGTTCATCGGTTCGGAAAATGTGCCGAGCCAAGGTCAACGAGCGGCAATATATTTGTGTTCGAATCCAATGTCAGCCGTGACATCTGTTACCGAGAAAGAACCACCCTTCATCTCTCCATCTGCATTTTCGGCAGAGGTATATCCGATGCCTGCCGGTCAGTCTATGACTGTGCGACTGAGAATGCCCCGAAAAGGAAAAGTACAGGTTTCAATGGTATCAGCTTTGGGCACAGAACATATTTATCCACAGGAAGAAGGAGAGGCCGGCATGAGCGAGTTCATCATATCGACCGAAGAGCTATCGACCGGTATGTACACCCTTTGTATTCGCCTTGACGGTGAAATGTGCTTCCGTCCTGTGATAGTAGTACGGTGATTGTGTGATTGGATGTCTATATTGAAGAGTAGGTATAAAAGCGTCCATTTTGAGTAAATTTAACGTCCACCATTTCCTGTTTTCTCCGTAATTTGCAAAGTAATTTATACTATTATAACCATTAATCGGAGAACACAATGTTTAGAAAACTCGATGATTTTTTTACTAGTTGGACGCATGAACATGATGCGACTATGAAAGTATTGAATACACTAACCGATCAATCGCTCACACAACGAGTCTATGATGGCGGTCGCACTCTCGGCTATCTCGGGTGGCATCTGGCTCATACCATTCCTGAAATGATGAATCGAACCGGGCTCGACGTCAAAGGTGCCGATCATAATGCTCCGGCACCAAGCTCAGCTGCAGAAATTACTGCTGCTTTTGATGCAGGATCTGCATCGCTCATCAGTGAAATAAAAGAAAAATGGACGGATGACTCGCTCACCGAATCCGATGATATGTATGGCGGAATGTGGCAGAGGGGTACAACCCTCGCTATCCTAATTAACCATCAGGCGCATCATAGAGGACAAATGACAGTCCTCATGCGTCAAGCAGGACTCAAAGTACCTGGCGTCTATGGTCCGGCAAAAGAAGAATGGCTGGCGTACGGGATGGAGCCGTTAAGCTAAAGAATTGGAAAGAATAAACACCAACCAAGACCTGTCAGGTTTAAGAAAACCTGACGGCCAGTCGGAAGCGAAATTAACGCCACGGGGGTTTTCTTGAACCTCGGTCTGCGCGGTAGCGAAATTTCGCCCAAGACCTGACAGGTTTTCTTAAACTTGTCAGGTCTAATACCTTACAGCGCTGCTCCATACTACATAAATAAATATCATAAATACACAAGGATAAAGGAAATTAACAACGTATGAAAATTGCGATACTAACCGGTGGCGGAGATTGTTCGGGAATGAATGCTTTTGTACGAGCTGCTGCTCGCTCATCACTGAATATGCGAGATGAGACCTCAGTCTGGGGTGTCATTGACGGATGGAAGGGGTTGATATATAACAACTACCGTAAATTAGACAAACTCTCCGTCGCCGGGATTGCCTCCTCCGGTGGTACAATTCTCGGCACCGTCCGTGTGCCCGAGCTCGCGACTGATATTTCCCTCCAATCTACCATTGCCCAAAATCTCCATGATAATCACTTCGACTACCTGCTCGTGTGTGGTGGTAATGGTAGCGTCAAGGCCGCAAATTCAATCAATTCGATCATCCAACGAGAGGGTTTACGCACGAAAATCCTCGTCGCACCGGGTTCGATCGATAATGATGTTGCCAATAATTCAGGTTCGTCCCTCGGCTTCTACAGCGCGCTCGACAAAAGCTTGGAAATGCTTGAATGGATTCGAGATACAGCCAGCGCGCATAGGCGAGTCTATTTAATCAAATCAATGGGACGCGACTCGGCATACCTTGCGTATTATGCAGGAATTGCGACCGGCGCCGAATATGTGATCTGTCCGAATGAAGAAGTAGATTACGATTATATCGCTTCGATGATTGACGAACGTGACCGCGATACGCGGATAATTGTGGCAGAGGGTTACGAAAAATCGGTGAATGATATCCGAGAAATCCTCGAACAAATCTTCCGCAAGCGCAATCAAATCCACGAGATACGCACCGTTGACATGAGCTACTTTCAGCGCGGTGGCAAAGCAGCCGTCACGGATATTCTCCGCGCAAGCTGGGTAGCATTCCGCATGGTAAAAGACGCGTTTAATAAATGCGACAGTGGGTTTTATACAGCTTTTTATACCGGACACAAGCCGCCGGTAATCCCGCTCGACATCGCCGCCGATGACTCGCAGACAAGCCACATCGATATACCGGATGATATTCTGGAATTGGCGCTGGCGCTGAGGTAAATTATTTAAATTATTAGAAATAGTAAGAACGATATGCATGAGTAATGTAGAGTAATGTTTGGTAAATACTTATGAAGCCATCGCCTATCCGCAAATACCTCGCCGTGCTTTCTGTCGGCATTTCCCGCACGATGGAATACCGTGTCAATATGATTGCAAGCTCGGTACTGTGGACTGCCATTTCCGTCTTTGTACAGGCAAGTGTTTGGAAGGCAGTGTATTACAGTTCCGGTGGGTCGATCGCAGGCGTCCCTGCCGACACCATGCTCTTCTATATCATCTGCGCATCAATATGTCTCGCCTTCACTCATTCGCGCAATGTCGAACGTACAGCGGCGGAGGAAATCCGCAACGGCGAACTCAACAAATACCTTCTCAAGCCGATTTCTCATCTCCTTTATACCTTCTCCGCCTCGATTGCCGACCGCGCTTCGACGGTGATTTCGATTCTAGTGCTTTCGACGGCTATGGCTGTACCACTTACGATGTATGGTGTAATTAATTTATCCATAGCAAGTTGCGCTGTAGCCGTAGGATTCCTGCTCCTCGCCATCATCCTTCGTTTTCTCATGAGTATGATGATCACCTACATCGCATTTTGGCTCGACGAGACATGGACTTTCCACGTCGTGCTTGATATTCTGCTGTGGTTTTTATCCGGCATGATGCTCCCGATGAGTATTCTCCCCGAGTCGGTGCGGCGCATTTCGGATCTCCTTCCATTTCAATTTCTTGCCTACATTCCCGCTGGCTTGCTCTCCGGCAGTATTCCCATCACTGATTCGTGGAAATTACTCCTTATTGCTACATCATGGATCCTCATTCTCTGGGCTGCAACGATGGCACTCTGGCGGCGGGGGATTGTAAAATTCGGGGCGTATGGGGGGTGAGATTATGCATTGATTGATTGGTGATTTACCCCTATATGACAATCGCATATCGTGCGTAGAGACGCAAAATTTTGCGTCTCTACGTGTGTTGATAATGCAGATCCCCGAAATGACAAACCGCCTATCGCGTGTAGAGACGCAAAATTTTGCGTCTCTACGTGTGTTGATAATGCAGATCCCCGAAATGACAAACCGCCTATCGCGTGTAGAAACGCAAAATTTTGCGTCTCTACACGCGCGTGTTGGTGTGTGGTAATGAAATGAATAGAATAGAAAAACATACAAATATTCTTGAAAAATAACCGTTAAAAGGTGACCTCAAAAATTTTCATCAATACAACCAACTCCCAGTACGAACATGGAAAAATTCCAAAAAAAATACCGCATACCGACAGCACGTGCAGAATGGTGGAATTATAGCAATAATGGAGCTTATTTTATTACTATTTGCACGTATCGTAGAACCCATTATTTTGGTGAAATTGTCAATCAACGCATGATAATGTCACAGTTAGGCAAATCGGCTGAATCCTGCTGGCATGATATACCAAATCACTTTCCTTACGTACAATTGGGTGGATTTGTGGTAATGCCCAATCATGTACATGGAATAATTATTATCAATAAACAATTTTCGCCAGATTCTTTGGAGACGCAAGATTTTTCACCCCATTCTTTGGAGACGCAAGATTTTGCGTCTCTACCTGTACAAAAAAATAAATTTGGACCGCAATCACAGAATCTTGGATCCATTGTTCGTGGTTATAAAATTGGGGTTAAGAAATTGTCGAAATCTGCTGTTCTTGATTTTCGATGGCAAGCACGATTTCACGAGCATATCATTCGCAATGAGGCGGAATATCATCGCATCCAATATTATATTGCAACTAATCCTATGAATTGGAAAAATGATACATTTTCCAAACCAGAATAATTATATTCAATAGAGGATAAAACGTATGAGAAAACCACGTATCTTATCATATTTAGAGCAGTTGCATGCGATGTATAAAATATGATTGGTGTTGCATGTGTAGAGACGCAAAATTTTGCGTCTC
>JADJXV010000012.1 GCA_016720145.1 Ignavibacteria bacterium
TCCTCGTAATCAACAAATGCGACAACGTCAAAGAAGACGGGCAAATGTATGAATTTCATGAACTTGGCATAGGCGAACCTTTCGCTATTTCGGCGATGAATGGTCGCAGCACAGGCGACTTTCTCGACGCGGTCATCGAGCCGCTTGAGCGTGGTGAACCGGAGGAAGACAATCGTTTGAAGATTGCACTTATTGGGCGTCCGAACGTCGGCAAATCAAGTATAACTAATGCGTTGCTTGGTCGTGAGCGTGCAATCGTCACACCCATCGCCGGCACAACGCGCGATGCTATCGACAGTACGATGAAATTCTACGGCGAAGAAATTGTGCTCATCGACACCGCCGGACTTCGCAGACGGAGTCATATTACCGAAAATATCGAGATGTACAGTACGATGCGCACGACGCGCGCGATCGAGCGATGCGATGTGGCAATCGTCGTGCTCGATGCCGAGCGCGGACTCGAATCACAGGACAAGCGCATCATCGGTGACGCGGTCGAAGCACGCAAAGGTGTGATAATTGCAGTGAATAAATGGGACTTAGTCGAGAAGGAAACGAATACAGCGAATAATTTGACCAAGAAAATTCACGATGAACTCAAAACGTATGACTATATCCCCGTGATATTTATCTCGGCGCACAGCAAACAACGTCTCACGAATTTGGTGGAAATGGCCGTTGAAATTCAAAAACGCCGCACAACGCGGATCACGACCCATAAGCTCAATGATATGTTCTTGGAGGAAATTCGCGCCACGCCGCCACCGTCTGTCCGCGGACACGATATGAGAATCAATTATGTGACACAGGTGAAAGTCGCGCCTCCGGTATTTGCCTTTTTCTGTAATCATCCCGAGGAACTCGCCGACTCGTACAAACGATTTTTGGAGCGAGCATTACGTCGGCACGTTGATTTGGTCGGTGTTCCGGTGTCGTTCTTATTTAAACGTAAAAATGTGAAGTGGGATCCGAACGAACATTAAGGTAATTATGAAAAGGGTATATACAACTATAGAGCAATTATATGTTAACTGAAAACTTCTATTCTATTATAGACAAAGAGCTTAACGACATCATTGCAAAATATCCCAATGATGAACATATCAGAAAACATAAGAGTTCTCCTGCTAATCAGAAAAGCTATGCCCTGCTTATTTGGTTCTTAGATTTTTACGGCAAAACGGCCGACTATTCTTCTTACATTACCGATGGTGATAATGATGGTTCATGCGATATTGTTTTTGATATCGTTGACAATCTCGGAAAACGAGTGTATTATATTATACAGTCGAAATGGAATTCTACAGAAAATGTAAAAAAAGAAATAAGTAAAAATGAAATTCTCCAAGCACTCAATGATTTTGATACTATCATTCGCGGGAGAAAAGAGCGCGTCAACGATAAATTATCAGCCAAGCTCGAAGCTCTTACCGAGCATCTCAAAAAATAATGGCGAAGTAAAATTTATTTTCTTTACTTTGTGTAATGACAATCACCAAGCTGATGATAATATTAAGAGTTTTAAGCAAAATCATCGAAGAACCGAGTTTGAAATCTATGATATCAATCGCTTAAAAATCGATTACATTGAGAGGAAATTCAAGAGAATTTCCTCCTATAATCCACTTGAAAGCCATTATAATCCCGAAGAAGATAAAATCTCCCTTGAGGTGCAAAAAGTAAATTCCTCATCTGGTAACTTTATCAGAGTGCCGAAGCCATTTGAGTCGTATGTATTCCTTATTAAGCCCAAAACAATCTTCCAATTATTTGAAAAATACGGATTTACACTTTTTTTTAGGAATGTTCGGAATCCATTGCTAGAGTCTGATTTTAATCGTGAGATAGAGCGCACTGCAATTGATAATCCTGCTTTTTTCTGGTATTATAATAATGGACTGACGGCGATATCTTCCCTGCTGCCTGCGGAAATTCGGAACGAAGCAACAACGATAGAATTAAGAGGGTTGCAGATTATTAATGGTGCACAGACTGTGTTTTCGATCTATAAGGCATATAAAGATGCCTCGCCAACCAAACAAGAAGTGATGGACAGAGAAACGCTTATTACATTACGTCTTTTGCAGTCCGGTGGTAGAGATTTCGACCTGAATGTGACGCGATATACGAACTCCCAGAATCCCGTAAGCGACCGCGATTTTCATGCAAATGATGAAATACAAATTCGCCTGCAAAACGAATCATTTACGACAAAGTACTGGTATGAAAAGAGACGCGGGGAGTTCAGAGAAGTACCTCCCGGCATTGAGGTAGTTCCGAACTATGTCTTCGCAAATGCATACTTATCATATCAGTTACAAGATCCGGTGAGTGTGTTTAGTAATAATATTCAGGCAGAACAAAGCGGGGTGGATCTAAATTTTGTAACCCGTAGGGACAGCAGCAATGGTCTCTATGATACAATCTTCGATGATTCTACAGAATTTTTCGACTTGCTAGCGGCCTATCTTGTTTTGTCAATACATAAGAATATGGCAGGATTTGATTTAAAAACTACGAACAAGTCAGTTTCTTACCATATAGTTGCACTCTTCAGAATATTTTTCACCAAGTACTGTCATAAGAAGTATGACAGATCAGTTAATATCAATTTCCAAATATTACGATTGGTTGAAAATAAGTCAACGGAGGTTATTCAAAAAATACTTCTCTTTACAAAAAAATTTGTCGCTGAATTATTCTCACTTCGCAAAGAACAGAGCATTCAAGACCTTTATACATTTCTTAGCCAATCAAGCCAATACGAGAAAATCAAAGGTCTATTTGAGGACTTTGACATTGATGTTGCCGGTATTGACGCACTTGAGATTGCAGAGAACGAAGCACTTTGGAATAACATAACACCTTCAGAGGAAAGCATAGTAGAAGAATAACTTCCCTCTATACAAACATTTCCGAAAGGCCGCTTTCTGTTATCAAATCATGATACGAAGCGGCTTTTTTATTTCCAAATCATAACCATATCATAACGTGCAGCCAATACCGTGAGTGGTAATTTGCATGCTTGGATACTGACTAGTAATTCAAGTGTAGTTTTACCATTTTAGGACTGTTGTTATGCGTTTTTTTTCTTCTCAATTGCTCTGTCTGACTGTGCTTTGCGGCATTATGAGCATTTCGAATTCGTACGGGCAGGAATTTCCTCCTCAGGGACGTACGCTCCAATATTTAGGTCGCTATTCGACCGGACTCTACAATCAAGCGGCTGCGGAAATCGCGTCGTATGATCCTGTTTCCAAAAAAACCTTCCTTTCGAGTGCTGTCGCAGTACGCCTTGATGCGGTGAGCATGGCTGATCCAAGAACTCCAATCCTTTCTTTTACCGTTGACTTAAGTTCTTACGGGAGCGCGGTCAACAGCATTGCCGTCAAGAACGGCATCATCGCCGTTGCGATGGAAGCGCCTGTCCGCACCGATAACGGTTCGGTCGTCCTGCTTACTACCGCCGGAGCATTTATCCGACAATACACTATCGGCGTGCAGCCGGATATGCTTACATTCACTCCCGACGGCAACAAAATTCTCACCGCCAACGAAGGCGAACCAAGCAGTAATTACTCCATCGACCCCGAAGGTTCGGTCAGTATCGTTGATATTTCCGCAGGCGCTGCTAATGGCGTCGTATCAACCATCGGATTCACCGCCTACAACACCCGCCGCCAGGAATTACTCGGCAAAGGTTTCCGTATTTTTGGACCAAATGCGACCGTCGCTCAAGACCTCGAACCGGAATACATCGCCGTATCGCCCGACGGCACACGCGCAATGGTAACTCTTCAAGAAAATAATGGATTAGCTGTAATTAACCTCACAAACAATACCCTCGTCGATCTCCTCCCGCTCGGAACCAAAGACTGGGGACGCGGTCTCCCACGCTTAGAAAAACACACCTTTGATAATCGTCCGCTCCTCGGCACGACAGCGGCAGGACAGGATATCCTCCTCGGTGGATTCTCAAGCTTATGGTTCGAAGGTATGACAGCTAACGGAAAGATGAAATTCCTCACCAATCCTGACCGCGGTCCGAATGCCGAACCTTTCAACATCGGCGGCGTCCTCAAGCGTCCATTTGCTTTACCGAATTATCAGGCGCGTCTTGTTCGCTTTGAATTTGACACGACGTCGAAGGCAATTACCATCACGCAGCAGCTTCCGCTCTTCCGTCCTGACGGCACGACACCGATTTCGGGTCGTCCGAATCTTCAGGCACAAGCACAGGGACTCGCTTATACGGATGAATTTGGAATTGACTTGTATGGCAATCCTATCGCAAATGACGAACTCGGCGGTGACCTCGAAGGCGTCGTCGTAGCACCGGACGGCACGTTTTATCTCGTCGATGAATATCGTCCTGCAATCTATAATTTTGACGTAAATGGTGTATTGATAGATAGATATATACCAATGGGCACAGCAGCGGCGGCAGGTCGCTCGGCAGGAACATTCGGAACGGAAGTTCTCCCGGCTGTCTATGGTGCGCGGAGAAATAATCGTGGTTTTGAAGCAGTAGCGCTCGAAGGAAACAAACTCTACGCGTTTATTCAAAGTGGAATTGACAGCCCTGATTTAGCGAATGACAACACCGCCAAAAGCGCGAATTTCTGCCGTATCGTGGAATTTGATATTACCACCAAAATGGTTACAGGTGAATATATTTACCCGATGTTTGAGCGAGCTGCTACCTGTGATAAAATCGGCGACGCCGTTTCAATGGGAAATGGTCGATTCATGGTCGTCGAACGTGATGATGCGACAGGTCCAAGCGCGAGAAAGTATATTTTTGAAATTAACCTCTTTGGCGCAACGAATACACTGATCAACCCACCCGTACTCGGCGCCGGCAAAACTATAGAAAACTCTACGTATGATGAATTAGTGACTGCCAATATTCGCCCGGTATTCAAGCGTAAAGCGGTGCATTTACCTTCCATTGGTTATGACCAATCCGATAAAGTAGAAGGACTTGCGCGTATCGACGACAACACGTTCGCCGTCCTGAATGATAATGATTTCGGTGTTGGCGGGAGTGTGTTGCCGGCGGTACCCAATGGTACAATTACCCTCAAAAACACACCTGTTGTCCTCGGAATTATACGTTTTGACCGCAGCAATGCACTCGATGCAAGCGACCGTGACGGTGCAGGCGCGACCACGTCGATTAACTTCCGTAACTGGCAAAACCTCTACGGACTCTATATGCCGGATGCGATTGGTTCATTTACAGCCGGTGGACTGCCCTACTATATCACCGTTAACGAAGGTGATGCCCGTGATTATACAGGATTTACCGAAGAACGCCGAGTGAGTGATAATGCCCGCGTCGTGCTCAATAGCACATTCTTCCCGAATGCATCTACCATTAAGCAAGATGCAAATTTAGGTCGTCTGCAAATTCCATCAAACGTAAATGCAGGAACTTTAACGGCTTCCTCACCTTCCACGGGTGACTTAGACGGCAATGGTACGTTCGAAATGCTCAATACTTTCGGCACACGTTCCTTTACAATTTGGAATGGCGAAGGCAATCAGGTATGGGATAGCGGCGATGATTTAGAACGTCGCACTGCATTTCTCTTCCCGAATAACTTTAATGCGAGTCACACAGCCAATACACGTGATGGCAGAAGTACTTCAAAGGGTCCCGAACCCGAAGCAGTAGCCGTCGGTGTGGTCAATGGTCGCACACTCGCCTTCATCGGTCTTGAGCGTATCGGCGGGATTGCTATCTGGGATGTGACCAATCCACATGCTCCGAAATATATGGATTATCTCAATACTCGGGCGTTCAATGCAACATTCAATTTCCCGACCGAAGGTGATTTAGGTCCTGAAAGCATTACTTTTATATCCGCAACCGACAGTCCGATTGGTCTTCCAATTCTCCTTGTAGCCAATGAAATCAGCGGTACAGTAGCAGCATTCCAAATCAATCCTTCGCTTGTCTATGTTGATGCTACATCAGGAGATGACAATTATACAGGTGTCACACAAGATAACATTCCATTCGGTACCGGTCCTAAAAAAACCATCCAGGGCGGAATATCTGGCGTAAGCAATGAAGGACGTGTCGAAGTAGCAGCCGGATCATATCACGAGTCAGTGACAATGAACAAAAAAGCACTCGTTATCGGACCCGCGATGACCGGTGGCGTTCCTTCAGTGTCGCTCGATATAGCAGATGGCACAGCCCTCACAGCAGTCGGGCCGGATACGAAAACGTTCCAAAGAATCAATATTGGTGTAAATAATAATGTCAATTCACGCCTTGCCACTATTCCTGCCGGCAGCTCCGGTAATGTGGTGCTTATAGGCAATGCAAGAGTCGGTGGCACGAATGTATCTGCTTCTACAGCAGCAGGTTATATTAACGATGCTAATGACGCAGGATTCGGCAGCGGACGCTTCCTCTTCGGACATTTGAATGCTCCTACGCCTGAGTTGTTATTACAACTCGACGCAAGTACCATCATGCAGCCCAATGCATCGACGATTGATATGTGGAGAAATCTCGCCGGTGGAAATAATGCAGTTGTTGCAAGAGGATTCCCAACATGGAAGCCAACATTAGAAGTGAATAACACAGACCTCAACAACAAAAACACCGTCGTTTGTGGTCAGGCACGTGGCTTCGAACTCCCTGCTGACTCAGTACTTTCCAGTGGAACTCAAAAAACAATCTTCGCAGTCTTCCGCACCGGAGCGCATACATTGGGGTATCAGACAGTGGTCGAATTAGGCGGACAAACGAGTGGATTCTCGGTCTATATCTTCAATCAACGTGCGTATTTCGGAGTGTGGAATGCAACGGGTGTCTATGCGTCGCAACCTATTGCACCTAATACAAATTACATCGCACAGCTTACCTACGTCGGCGCAAACGTGAGCTGTTCGCTGAATCGCCTGACCCACACCGCCGCATTCTCGGATGAGTTTATCAATTACTCTCCTAATAAATCAGCCGTCGGCTGCGCGTATGACCGCACCCGCTATCACAATAGCTTTTCAAGTCCCGGACTTTCCAATCCATTCTTTGGAAAAATCCCCGAAGTGCTTGTCTATAACTCCGCCGACCTCGAAGTACGCGAGCAAGCATTTGCATACTTAAACAGCAAGTACAATCTACAACTTGGCTTACAGCCGCTCGGCAAAACCTCGCAAGAGGAAAGCCCATGGACAATTGAAACAGGCGACGCCGAACCACTCGCCGAGAACAGCGTACTCGTTGCGCCGAATCCGGCGACCGATGAAATCACCGTGCAGCTTGGCTCTTCAGCAACTGAAGCAACACGCATCATGGTAACCGATATATTTGGCAAAGACATGCTTCCTGCTTTCGATGCGCCTGCATCCAAAGTCGGCACATCTCTTTCGTTCGATGTATCGACACTTCCTGCCGGCATGTATATCGTTCGCGCAGTCAACAGTACGACCTCAGCAAGCCAAAAATTCGTTGTCGTTCGGTAACTGCTAACAAACTCCCCCTCCCCATAAAAAACGCCCTGCTATCCCAAAATAGCAGGGCGATTTTATTTTTGAGAATCAACTAACAATTCCTATCGCGCCACGACAAATGGCTTGGTTACGACGCCCGTTGCAGTGTGGCACTGCGCGAAATACACACCGCTTGCAAGAGTAGATATATCAATTACTTGCGAGGTGTTTGTATTAATAGTCTCGCTCCTGATAGCTACTTCCATACCCAAACTATTCATCACTTTAATTTCTGAAATATTGTCTATTCCGGAAATTTTGAAGGATGTTGAGGCCGGGTTTGGGGAGATGGTGATATCTTGTGAAATCACCGACTCCTCGCCAACACTAGATGCCCTCGGACGAAGCCGAGTAATCTGCATAGGCGTTTCGGTATCGAATGAGCCAAATGTGTTTATGCTATTACAGACAAACACAATGTCACCCTCCGGTGTCTCGGCAAAGTTGCGGATAATATTCCAATATCGTGCTCTGCCGGTTGTATAGTACCAAAGTACTTCGCCCTCCTCGCTCACCTTGCCAATCAAAGCATAGCGCTCTTCATTGTTATAATCTGCTTTACCTTCGCTGGTTTTGGTATATAATTCACTTCGAAGAATATAACCACCTGTAGCAGATTTTTCCAGTGTGCAATCTCTAAAACGCAGGTCCTGTACAATTTTGGGCTTCCGTTCCCACAAAACCTTGCCGTCTTTATCAAACTTCTTCAGGACGAGCTCATAATTATCGTCCTTAGCAGAAACGAGAAAATTTCCTTGTTCATCCGGAAGTACTGAACTAAAAGTGCCTGAAGGAATGATATTTTTTTTGAGTAAGGTAAAATCACGGGAATATTGAAGAACAGCCATACTATAGACATACTTTGGCGTATATCCAGAATAACATGCGATAAATGTATTATCCGAATATGGAAAAATTCCACGGAATGCCGAGCGGTCTCCAGTTGTTAGCTCACTGTTAACAGTTATGCTATCAATTACTTTCGTCATATCCGCATCAACAGATTTAACGGTAAAAAATTTTTCCACCGGATGGACATAGAAGACTTTGTCGGAAAATACAGAGTAAACAAAATCGAAAGAATAAGATTCAAGTATTCCACGAGATGATTTTTTTTCTACCACTATCCCATTAGGAGAGATTGTAGTACGTTCTGGCATCTTCATACCAAAAAATATTGAATTCTGATATTTTAGTCCTTCTAAGCCATAAAGTACAATATCTTTATTGGCGCGTTCGGAAATCTGTAGAAATTTAGATAGAATTTTGGGTTGGTTGTATCATCACTATCATAATCTCGATCAATTGTCCATTCAATCGTACCATCATTCGTAAACTTTGTGAGGTATCCACCGGTTCGCAGACTTGACAAATAAAAACTACCATCCGAAGCTCTAAAAAGTGCCTCAGATGTGACATCTTTATTCCCGGGATTAGGATAGATTTTCTGCCATACGGTATCCACTGCTCCGACAGTAGTGGTAATAAAGTTCAAGTCGTATTGAGCGAGCGAGGTACCACCTTTGACAAGCGGTACTGTCGGCTGCACTTGACTCATTCCCTGCGATATACAGATACTCATAAGCAGGAGTGATGTTGTTAGGATGTTTTTCATGATGTTGTCTCCGTTTGAAAAAATATAAGTTGCATTCATTGCTTTATTTAACAAGCTGTTAGGTAGATAGAGTGTACTAGTTACAATTTACAATATTCTAATATATCACACAAGTAGATTGTTATGTTTTGAAACATGATAGCATGGATTTTGAAGTTAAAAAGTAGCACATCTTGTCACACACACACACACACACACTATCGCCCTGCTATCCCAAAATAGCAGGGCGATTTTATTTTTAAGAATTATCGAGCAATTCCCTACCGTGCCACGACAAATGGCTTCGTCACCACGCCTGTTGCCGTGCGGCACTGCGCGAAATATACGCCGCTTGCAAGAGCCGATATATCAATTACTTGCGCGTCATTTGCAGCAATAGATTCACGTCCTATTGCTACTTCTATACCGAGAGAATTGAGGATTTTTACCGGCGCAATGCTGCCGCCGGTGATGGTGATGGTAGCGGATGCAGGACTAGGAAAGATGCTCATGCCTGCTGCGGAAATCTCTTGGTCGTCCACACTTACCGGTGCGATGAGCGGTGGTAGTCCGGTTTCATTGAATACCCCCCAAAAACTATTATCATATATACTACTCCCCCACATTATCAGTTGATGGAACCAAACATTATCATCATTATCCAATCCTACCCAATTGATAATATTGCCCGGAAGCGGAGAGTTTAGTGTGTTATAGACTGTCCAATTCGTATTGTCAAACTTCAAAATCCCTACTCCACCAATTGGTTTTGAGTCCCCAATATAATGAGATGCAGAGGCAAGCCATTTATCCCCATTTTTATCTATTGCAATAGAATTTACATAGTTAGAGCTATGTAACGGGCTGTTTTTACTGGTATAAACCGTCCAATTATTACCATCATATTTTGCCAATCCATTCATCCTACTCGGCTCTCCTGCAATCCCGATATATCCTTCAGAACTTAATCCCATCCATAAGTCTCCGTTCTTCTCAACTGCTAATTTATGTATTCTCGAAAATGTGAATCCTGAATCCTGCGGAATGATATGTCGTGACCACTTTCCTGCTTCATATTTCACTAAACCTTTGGATGTTCCGATCCAAACTGTTGATCCATAAAATACAATTTCTGTGATTAACTCACTGCTTAATATTGAATTAGTCGTGTCATAAATAGTAAGTAAATCTCCTGATAACCGAGCAAGACCTTTTTCTGTGCCTATCCAGAGTGTATTCTTCGTGGTATCTAATGCTAATGCTGTTATATGTTTGTCCGGCAGATTACCGGTGTACTGCGTTTTACTTTTCTTGTCGAATGAATAGCGGTAAAGTCCTTCGTAGTATGTAGGTATCCATACAATACTATTCTTTGTATCAATGATTGGAGGAACGGATATACTTCCATAATTATACATTGCTCCGCCGCCCCATTTTTCTAATACAGTATTTTTCCCTTCAATGTGTACACCGTTCATATCATTCCAGTAGTTCCCCTTAGAATCTTGCAGAATAATCTTTGGAAATCCTACTGTTGGTTTGGTAATTATATGCCATTTACTCGAGTCAATCGGCGCCTGATATGATGTGTCAATTACTTTCATATAGCAGCGGGCGACAGACGAAAGCGAACCATTCGACCCCGTGATACGAAGCTCATACACGCCTCCTTTTGTATAAAGTGGTGTCGTCGTAATCGTAAGCTTCACCGGTGAATATGGTGCATTTACCAGACTTGGCAGCGTTGCCTTGGAGTATTGCATCTGAAGCGTACCGGTAGTAAGAGCAAGAAATATCGAAGCGTCGTAACCATTTTGTATAACAAAACTTATCTCGAATGTTGCAGTTTCGCCTTCGGTAATTGTAACCGTATCCTTATCGAGTTTCAGAGCAAAATCATTTTGCTGAGCCGTACCGTGAGTACCACTCAGAAGCAATAGAGCAAGCATAAGCAGAATCAAACTTTTCATACCAATACCTCCAAAAAAAGTAATGCGAAAAATGCCCGTGCAATCGGGCGGTTATAGCGACAAAAGAGAGCCGGAGAATGGAAAAACAGCGCACCCTCATTTCATTTATCTGCTAAATTGCAAAGAACTTATATCATATCCAAGAAAAATGTACACGCACCGCTTTTACTTTTGCGCCGCTTGCGCCTTTTGCGTTAAAAATTCTTGGCTTGGACGGCAATGGGTGCCCGCAGACAACGCCTGGAATATAAGGAAGGGGAAACAAAAAAAACGCCCTGCTATTATGAAACAGCAGGGCGTTTAACTATAATAACCGGAACGTATTACTTCACAAACAGCATTTCGCGGTAACTTGGCATTGGGTAGTGCTTGTCGGAGATGATGCGCTCGATAGCGTCGCAGGCGGTGCGGACAGCCGCCATCGCCGGGAGCACATTATCGCGGACGTGGAAGGCTTTTGAGTGCACAGAGTCGCCGCCGAGGTCATTATTCATCTGACGTAAATGCGCGAGCGAGGTACCGAGAGAATTCGTGAGCTCGACCATTTCGGAGAGAGTGCCGGAGATACCGACAGGATTGAGACCTAAGTTCTTGATTTTGTTGATTGTTTCTGAGACATCACTGATATACTGCATTGCTGCCGGGAGCACCATCGTCTGCGCGACCCATTCGGTGGTCTCGCCTTCGATGTTAACGGTTTTGAAATATTGGTCGAGCGATACTTCGTGGCGGGCTTCGAGTTCACGCTCGGACAGAACTTCATATTTTGCAAAGAGTTCTTTGTTTTTCTCTGCCGGTATAAATTCAATTGCATCGAGTGAGGTGCGCGCATTGAGGAGTCCACGTTTTTCGGCTTCTGCTTCCCATGCTTCTGTATATCCATCTCCATTAAATACAATACGCTTATTCTCGCAATATGTCTCGGTGAGTACTTTGCCGAGTATTTCTTCGAAATTTTCGGGTTGGTCTCCGTTGTTGCGTATTGTATTCTCAAGAATTGTGGTCATTTCATCGATAGCTTCGGCAATAATGACATTGAGAATGGTCGCCGGGAAGGACACCGATTGGCTTGAGCCGACTGCCCGGAATTCAAATTTATTACCTGTAAAAGCGAAGGGCGATGTACGGTTTCTATCGCCTGCATGACGTGGAATATGCGGCAGAACGGGCGTTCCCAAGCCGAGTAATCCTCCCGACTTACTTTCGTGAAGTCTACCTTTTTCGAGCTGATCATAGACATCGGCTAATTGATCGCCGAGGAAGATCGAGATAATCGCCGGTGGCGCTTCATTGGCTCCGAGGCGATGGTCATTGGCGGCAGTGGCGACACTTGCGCGGAGCAAATCCTGGTGCTTATTCACTGCTTTGATGACTGCCGTGCAGAAGAAGAGAAATAGCATATTATCATGTGGTGTGTCGCCCGGCTCGAGAAGATTAATTCCGGTATCAGTGGCGCAGGACCAATTCAAGTGCTTGCCACTGCCGTTCACACCGGCGAAGGGTTTTTCGTGGAGGAGGCACACCATGCCGTACTTACGTGCTGTATTTTTAAAGACTTGCATTAATATCTGCTGATGATCAGCAGCGAGATTGCAGTGTTCGAAAATCGGCGCGATTTCAAATTGCCCGGGCGCAACTTCATTATGCCGCGTTTTGACGGGCACACCGAGACGGTATAATTGCTGTTCGGCATCGGTCATATAGCTGAGAATCCGGTCAGGAATTGAACCGAAATAATGGTCTTCGAGCTCCTGCCCACGCGGCGGCTTGGTGCCGAATAACGTACGTCCGCACATCATCAGGTCCGGACGGCGGAAGAAAAATTCTTCATCGACGAGGAAATATTCCTGTTCAACACCGATCGTCGAGAATACTTTATGAAAATTCTTCACTCCGAATAATTCCAATGCCCGAGTTGCTTGTTTATTAAGCGCTTCCATCGACCTCAAGAGCGGCATTTTATTATCGAGCGACTCACCTGTCCATGACGCAAAAGCCGTTGGAATACAAAGCGTTGCACCATTCGAGTGGCGAATAATAAAGGCAGGTGACGTTGGGTCCCACGCTGTATATCCACGCGCTTCAAATGTCGCACGGAGTCCGCCACTTGGAAACGACGACGCGTCAGGTTCGCCTTGGATGAGGTCTTTCCCCGAAAATTCAGCCACAGCGCCACCGCCGGCATTCGGCGTGACGAAGCTTTCGTGTTTTTCGGCAGTGCTACCGGTAAGTGGTTGGAACCAGTGGGTATAATGCGTTGCACCCTTATCGGTCGCCCATTCTTTCATCGCGAGTGCGACGATATCGGCGATGGCGGGGTCGAGAACTGCACCTTTTTCGATCGTCGCAAGGAGCGATTTCCACACCGGCTTGGAGAGGCGCTGACGCATTGCATCGAGCCCGAAAACATCGGAGGCAAAGATTTCATTGATATTCGTCGAGATATCAGAACTATCGACCGTCACGCGCCAGTTTTTTGCTGCGGCGATAACGTCAAGATCTTGAGAAGAAGTCATGGTTGGAACCTTAAAAAGTATGAATGAAGCACAAATTTTCAGATTTTATCTTTCTCTGCCGGTTGAACGGCGAGAGAGAAGGTTTCAATATGCGTAGAAAGCACTAAATTTGTAGTAGTTCTTTGTACGCCTTCTATTTGCTGGAATACAGACAGCAGTTTTTCGAGTGAGCGGGTGTTTTTGGTGCGAATTTTGAGCAAGTGCGAGCTATTTCCGGTAGTTGCGTGGCATTCAAGCACTTCGGGGATTGTTTTGCAGATTTCGATAAACGACGAATAATGCAGGCTCGAGTCCACATCGACAAATATAAACGCTGTAATATCAAAGCCAAGTGGCTCGGGATTGAGCTTGGCGTGGTAGCCGAGAATGATACCCTGCTCCTCAAGCTTACGAACGTGATCGGATACAGCAGGGACCGAGAGTCCGACGGTCTCGGCGACGCTGCTGAGCGCAAGCCGTGCATTCGTCTGCAGTAAAGCGCAAATGTGCTTGTCCGTGTCTTTTAATTCAGGTAAAGTTGCCATTCGTGCAGTTAAAATTTTGAGATAATTTTACTGCAAAATTAAGAATTTTAAGATTTCCGGCAATAAATATTTAATTTTTTAAGATTTTTTAGAATAATTCTTAAAATCAACAGAAACGAAACTCCTACGATCAGAGCATGATAAAAACGTTTTTTAAATGGATGTTCCGCATTATCATCGGATTTATTATCGGTTCGGTGCTGCTTGTCGCCGTGTATATTGTGGTCAATCCTCCGTTTACGCCGCTCATGGTGATACGGGTGGTCGAGGGTTGGTTCGGCGGGAAAAGTGTTGGAATTACGAAAACGTGGAAAAGCTACGATGAGATTTCGCCGAATGTGTTCCGTTCGCTAATGGCTGGTGAGGACGGTAAGTTTTTGAAACACAATGGGTTCGACTGGCAGGCAATCGAGCGTGCCAAGAAAGTCAACGCACAGCGCAAGGGCAAGCGGCTCATCGGTGCGAGTACGATCTCGATGCAGACGTCGAAGAATGTATTTCTTTGGCAGGGAAGGAATTACGTGCGCAAGGGATTAGAAGCCTATTTCACGGTGCTGATTGAGGCATTATGGGGCAAGAAGCGTATTCTCGAAGTGTATGCCAATTGCATTGAATGGGGCGACGGTATTTACGGAGTCGAGGCGGCATCGCAGGCGTATTTTGGGAAATCTTGCGAGAAATTATCGAATAGGGAGGCAGCGCTCTTAGCGGCAATTGTACCGAATCCGCGGAAGTGGTCGGCAGCAAAACCCACGTCCTATATTCAGCGGCGGGCATCGATGATACAGGCGCGGGCGGGCGGAATTCCCACACCAAAAAAGTAAATTACTCTAGTATTACCAAGGAATTACCATGATTAGATACAATGTATCGGTATCCGTTCCGCAAGACCTCGTAGGTGAATGGGAGTCGTGGATGCGTGAAAAGCACATCGCCGATGTGGTCGCGACGGGCAAGTTTATTTCGGCGCAATTGTGGCGTGTGCTCGAACCCGAAAGCGCCGATTCAGTGCAGTTTTCGGTGGAATATACAGCCGAAAATCTTGCTGAGTATGAAGAATACCGCGCAAAGTATGCGCCGGCTCTTCAAGCTGATCACACGACAATTTTCGGCACGAGAGTCACTGCTTCCAGGCGAGTTCTCAGCGAAATTCAGCAGTGGTAATATTTTGTATTACAAGACTATTACGCCGTCAAGTACCTATTGTATGTTATTGATTTTGT
This sequence comes from Ignavibacteria bacterium, assembly GCA_016720145.1. Classification (GTDB taxonomy): domain Bacteria; phylum Bacteroidota; class Ignavibacteria; order Kapaibacteriales; family UBA961; genus JADJXV01. The sequence continues at coordinate 15,343 of JADJXV010000012.1, forward strand.
AATTCAACATTTGCAGTGTAATTTCGAAAAAATAAATCGTTCCATTCTCTTTTATTCCGTTTCAATTATGAAAAAACTGCTTCTCCTTTCTCTGCTTATCGGTGGAATACTTCTTGGTTTTGCAGGTTGCGCATCGTTTGATCAGGGCGGAGAGCCGCCGAATGAACAGGATGCCCCGCCGCCATCAGACTACAAGCCGTTATTTGTCAAGCAATCGCTTCCGGTCGGCGCTTCGACCGCTACGCCGGGTGTGTATATTTCGTCGATGGATGTGCGCGAACCGAATAAAGTGCGTGTCTATGCGCACATTATCGACTCCAACGGCGCATATCTGACAGGTGCGACATCCCTCAAATGGTGGTGCGGAGCGACGGATGAATTCGATGGTAAAGAGCGCAAAATGAAGCTCAATATTCGTGAAGCGACGATAAATGATCAGGAGCCACACGCTATTGCGCTTGTTATGGATCATAGCGGTTCGATGGGAGAGGATCGTGCGTTAGCAATTCAAAATGCAGCAGAGACGATTATAAATTCTAAAAAACCCGAAGATGGAGTTGCGCTTATAAAGTATGACAGTAAAATTGGTGTTGAAGTGCCGCTCACCAGAGATGCTGCGGAATTAAGATCAAAATTACAAAAAACGGGTTTGCTCGGTTTCGGCGGACTAACAGCTATTTTAGATGGTATTACTAATGGAATCAACCAAATAAGCGCGGCACCGGGTTATCGCAGGAAAGCCGTCGTCATATTTACAGACGGACAGGACAACAGTTCAAAAACGACCAAAGAATCTGTTATCAAGCTAGCAAAGGAAAAAAACATCATGATTTGCGCCCTTGATTTTGGATATGGTGTCAACGGAAATTTTTTGTCTGATATAGTAAAAGTAACGGGTGGCTCTTATAATAGGATATATAACACAAGCGAATTTGACAATGCTTTTGCAGATATTTACCGCAGACTGCGGAATTACTATGTGCTTGAATTCAATCCGGTTGACTTTGGTATTCACAATGTAAAGCTTAAATTCTGCCTACCAAAAGACAGCGCCCAGGCTGAATTTTCCTTTGATAATACTCCTGATGTCGGCTCTATAGCGCTCCTAAATGTCTATTTCGATCTTGACAAAGCGGATTTAAAATCTGAGTCCAAAGCAGCCCTCGACAATATTTCAACTCTCCTAAAAGGATTTCCTCTCATGGAGATAGAAGTGCGCGGGCACACTGACTCTACCAACAAAACCAAAGACAAAGAGCGTAATGCAAAGCTCTCTCAGAAACGTGCCGACGCTGTTAAAAATGAACTAGTAAAGCGCGGATTTGCTCCTGAACGTTTCAAAGCAGTCGGCTATGGCGATTCGCAGCCGGTGGCTGATAACAAAAGCGATGAAGGACGCGCTCAAAACCGTCGTACGGAGTTCGTCGTCACCAAAAAATAAGCCCCGATATTTCAAGAAGATGAGTCGGTATAAATTTAGCATTTTGTCAGTCCGGAAAATATCCGTATCTTTGCAGCTTGCTGAATTAATGTCCCGCCAATTCATCTCTTTGAAGGCAATTATGGCAAAAGTTAGAAGAACAAAAAAAGCGAAATACATCCGGTTATTTTCTCCGTTTCTGATGAAAGAAACAAAGCATGAGCTTATTGGAGAGCCGATGGAAACAGAAAATGGTCGTCGTCAATGGGCGCGTTGCACCGTCAGCCGCCACTCCCAATTGGTCAATCTTGATATTTTGGAAGCAGAAGGTGACAAAAAGGATGCAATAATCAAAGAATTTTCCCGTGAAGATTCTAAGCCTTACACTCCACGCGATGTGTATCAAATTGGCGATGTGATTTATCACACGACATGGGATGATATCGGCATCGTCCTCTCGAAGGAAATGACTTCAAATGGGGGACACGCTATCATCGTGCAATTTGAGAAGATTAAAGAGAAAAAACTCATAGAAAATTATAATTAAATTCCGCGTAACTGCGTAATTTCTCCAAATGGCAATTATTATTTAACTATTTCATTTTTAAGGTAGATACCATGATTGGTGTAACAATTCAAGCCAACGAGTCTATTGACCGTGCGCTCCGCCGCTTCAAGAAAAAATACGAGCGCAGCGGTGTGCTTCGTGAATTCAAAAAACGTACTTTTTTCGTGAAGCCCTCCATTGAAAAACGCATGTCGCGCATGAAAGCAGTTCGTCGTCAAGTGCGCGCTACTATGGAACAAGAGTAATTATTCGCTCTTTGTGCCATTTTAATGCAAGTACTTGTAGTCAAATTTAAAAGGGATATGCCTCCGGTATGTCCCTTTTTTTGTTTGATTTTTAGTTTGGTGACGATTGTGTAATTTGCGTTCTGAATCTCTCAATTTCAAACTATTCAATAGCTCATTAAGGAATTTCTTTATGGATTTATTTCAAAAATGCTACGAATTTACGCGCGCCGACGAAGTCAAAGAGCTTGGTCTGTATCCGTATTTCCGGCAAATCGAAGAAAATGAAGGACCGATAGTCAGTATCGAAGGACGGAAAGTTATCATGGCAGGCTCCAATAATTATCTTGGGCTTACTGCTCACCCTAAAGTTCGTCAGGCGGCCGTAGATGCAATTCAGCGCTATGGCACCGGTTGCTCGGGCTCGCGGTATTTGACGGGCACTATCAACCTCCATATCGAACTTGAGGAGCGTCTCGCTAAGTTCCTAGGATATGAATCAGTTCTGCTCTTCAGCACAGGTTACCAAACGGCTCTCGGTGTGATTTCCGGGCTTGTATCGAAGGGTGATTATGTTATTTCCGACAAAGAGAATCATGCGTGTATCATCAACGGCGCAATGCTTGCCAAGGGTGGATTTGCGGAGTTTGTTCGTTACAAACATAATGACATGTCAGATCTCGAGAAAGTCCTAAAACGAATTCCGGACTCAGCTGGTAAGCTAATTGTCTCAGATGGTGTATTTTCTGTATCAGGCGAAGTAGTTCATCTTCCGGGGATGCTTGAAGTAGCTAAGAAATACGGCGCACGAGTCTTAATAGATGATGCCCACGCAACAGGCGTCGTCGGCAAGGGTGGACGTGGTACAGCAAGTATCTTTGGTCTCACGGATCAAACCGATATGACTATGGGCACGTTTTCCAAAACTTTTGCATCGCTCGGTGGATTCATTGCAGGTCCTGAACGTGTAATAAATTACCTTAAGCACGTTTCACCAGCTCTTATTTTCAGTGCAAGTCCAACACCTGCAAGTTGTGGTGCTGCACTAGCAGCTTTAGAAATTCTCGAACAACAACCGGAACTCGTTGATAAATTAATCCGAAATGCTGATAAGATGCGCAAGGGCTTTTCTGAACTTGGTTTTAACGTAATTGATAGTCCAACGGGGATAGTACCAGTTGTAGTCGGAGAAGTAGATATTGCTCTTGTCTTCTGGCGGAAGTTATTTGATAAAGGAGTGTTTGTCAATGCATTTATACCACCCGGTGTACCTCCTAATATGAGCATGATGCGCACGAGTTACATGGCATCTCATGGGGATGAGCACTTGGATAAAATCTTGGAAGTATTTGCTGAAGTTGGCAGGGAGCTTGGACTTATACCTTAATCTATTCTATTAATTTCATTAAAAAAGCGAACCAATTGGTTCGCTTTTTTAATTTTCATCCCCCCTTATACATCAATTACACGTGAGTTTTGGCAGCTTCTATACCTGCCCAATCAAGAAAATTGAAATGAGTACAATTTTTTTTAAATAATGCAACTTTTTTGCACTTTTAGGACACTTTGCATATACAACTGTACTTTTAATACTTATAAACTATTGTATCACCCATGAGACCCCAATTAATACATCTCATTACTAGACTGCTTGAAAAGGAACAAGCTGACACGTTTAGTGGCATCTATTCCGGAACTCTTCCAAATATCAATACTTCGAATAGTTCAGAAGACACCAATGCAATACCTCTGAATATATAGCACAGTATTTCAAATAAAGGTATATAAATTTACAATTGAATATTATACTCCCTCTGTTTATAAATTTACGTCAAATTATCTGCGGAAATAGCTTAAATATATAGACATCATGTCTTGATTTAGTGCTTCAAAGTGCGTATTCCGTCTTTTCCTGCGATAATAATTTCTGATGCAATGCCGATAAACAAGCCGTGTTCAACAATGCCAGCCCTAGATTTCATGGCAACAGCGATTGCTTTAGGTGAGTGTATAATACCAAAATTACAATCGGCAATCAAATTGAGTTGATCAGTTAAGAATTTCGTACCGTCAGCTTTTCTGCGTATCGTAACATGTGCGCCGAGCGACTCAAGGAATGCGCAAGAAGACCTTTCACCGAATGGGAGTACTTCGACAGGGACTGCCCATTTCTCACCTAAAAACTCAGAGCATTTACTTTCATCCGCAATGTAAATACAAGTTTTTGAAGCTTGAGCTACAATTTTTTCGCGTAAAAGTGCACCACCACCACCTTTGATCATATTCAATCTGCTATCGATTTCGTCGGCGCCGTCAATGGTAATATCAATGATGGGTGTTTCATCAAGACTGGTGAGGGGAATTCCGAGCTCACGGGCTTCTGCTTCTGTTTGACGTGAACACGGAATACCTCGCACGTTCTGGAGGGTGCCCTCTCGAATAAGAAGAGCTATTTTCCGGAGGGCGTAGATAGAGGTACTGCCGTGTCCAAGTCCGATTACCATATTATTGGTAATATATTCGACCGCTTTTTCTGCTGCCTGTTTTTTAAATTCTGACATATATATTTTTATATTTGGCCACAATTAAATAAATACGTTATTGCAAAAATACAAATCCTAGGGACTATATACTTTTAAATTCTTGTTTAATGATTTCTGTTTATTACTATTTATCTAATTTTAATACTATGTGCCATACTATGTGCTATAAACTACATCAGCCCATCCAGAATCTGGATGGGCTGATGTTTATAAAAACCCCGGCAACGACTTACTCTCCCACGCACCTACGCACGCAGTACCATCAGCTCCACAGGTCTTAACTGCTCTGTTCGGAATGGGAAGAGGTGTGACCCCTGCGATAGAGTCGCCGAGATTATAGTTTTTTATATGTTAACACGAGTGGATTAGAGAGCATATTGCTCACACATCCACAATTTCGTAGTATTCCCGAGTCATAAAGAGGCGCGTACATGAGTTTTACATCTGTCATTGTTGGTGTAAACCAATCAAACAAGACGAACATTCTCATTTAATAATAAAAAATATCGATAAGCCCTCGGACTATTAGTACTCTTCCGCTCCACGTGTCGCCACGCTTCTACGTCGAGCCTATCGACCAGATCATCTCTCTGGGTCCTTACCAGCTTAACGCTGTGAGATACCTCATCTTGGGGCAGGTTTCGTGCTTGAGATGCGTTCAGCACTTATCCTTTCTGGACGTGGCTACTCTGCAATGCCTTTGGCAAAACAACAGACACACCGTCGGTCCAGTCATTCCGGTCCTCTCGTACTAAGAACGAGTCCCCTCAAGTATCTTTCGCCCGCATAGGATAGGGACCGAACTGTCTCACGACGTTCTGAACCCAGCTCACGTACCGCTTTAATTGGCGAACAGCCAAACCCTTGGGACCTTCTCCAGCCCCAGGATGCGATGAGCCGACATCGAGGTGCCAAACCTTCCCGTCGATGTGAACTCTTGGGGAAGATCAGCCTGTTATCCCTAGCGTACCTTTTATCCTTTGAGCGACGGCCCTTCCACTCGGTGCCGCCGGATCACTAAAACCTACTTTCGTACCTGCTCGACCTGTCGGTCTCACAGTCAAGCTCCCTTCTGCTTTTGCGCTCTTGGCACGATTACCAACCGTGCTGAGGGAACCTTTGCAAGCCTCCGTTACAATTTAGGAGGCGACCGCCCCAGTCAAACTACCCGCCTACCACTGTCCCCGCGGCTACACGCCGCCGGGTTAGAATCCAACTGCATCAAGGGTGGTATTTCACCGTTGTCTCCACAATGCCCAAGAGCACTGCTTCGCTGACTCCCACCTATCCTACGCATGATGCAACCAGAGCCAATAGTAAGTTATAGTAAAGGTGCATAGGGTCTTTCCGTCCATATGCGGGTAACCGGCGTCTTCACCGGTACCACAATTTCGCCGAGCCCGTGGTTGAGACAGTGCCCAAATCGTTACACCATTCGTGCAGGTCGGAACTTACCCGACAAGGAATTTCGCTACCTTAGGACCGTTATAGTTACGGCCGCCGTTTACCGGGGCTTCGATTCAATGCTTCGGCTTGCGCCTGACATCTCCTCTTAACCTTCCGGCACCGGGCAGGTGTCACACCCTATACATCCACTTTACGTGTTAGCAGAGTGATGTGTTTTTGTTAAACAGTCGCTTGGGCCATTTCTCTGCGGCTGGATTGCTCCAGCACCCCTTCTCCCGAAGTTACGGGGTTAATTTGCCGAGTTCCTTAACCACGGCTCACTCGCGCGCCTGAGTATATTCAACCCGTCTACCTGTGTCGGTTTGCGGTACGGTCGCCATAGCTCGCTTTTCTCGGCAACTCTAAGCCATACCTGCATAGCCATTTGGCTGGTATGACCGTTTCATTGCGTCACTTTTATTGCTATAGCGGTACAGGAATATTATAATGTGCCTGTTTCCCATCAATTACGCCTCTCGGCCTCACCTTAGGGGCCGACTAACCCTGAGTCGACGAACGGAGCTCAGGAAACCTTAGACTTTCGGCGCGAAAGATTCTCACTTTCGTTCTCGCTACTTATGCCAACATTTGCTCTTCTACGCGCTCCAGCATGACTCACATCACACCTTCAATGCCCGTAGAATGCTCCCCTACCACTCAGCTGTAAAGCTGAATCCGCGATTTCGGTGGTATGCTTGCAGTCCCGATAATTATCGGCGCTGCGTCGCTCGACCAGTGAGCTATTACGCACTCTTTCAATGAGTGGCTGCTTCTAAGCCAACATCCTGGCTGTCTCAGCAACGCAACATCCTTTATCTGTTAGCATACACTTGGGGACCTTAATCGGCGGTCTGGGTTCTTTCCCTCTCGGCAACGAAGCTTATCCCTCGCCGCCTTACTCCCGAGCATCATGTTTCCGGTATTTGAAGTTTATCTGGGTTCGGTACCGTTGTGACAGCCCTAGCCCAATCAGAGCCCTACCTCCGGAACACTAACTCGAGGCTGCACCTAAATACATTTCGGGGAGTACGAGCTATCACCGAGTTTGATTGGCCTTTCACCCCCATCCACAGTTCATCCGAGCAGTTTTCAACCCGCACCAGTTCGGACCTCCATATCGTGTTACCGATACTTCATCCTGACCATGGATAGATCACACGGTTTCGCGTCTGCCGCCACGCACTAATCGCCCTTTTCAGACTTGCTTTCGCTACGGGTGCGATTCTTAAAAATCTTACCCTTGCACGTGACGAGCAACTCGTTGGCTCATTAAGCAAAAGGCACGCCGTCACGGAATAAATCCGCTCCGACCGTTTGTAAGCAATTGGTTTCAGATTCTTTTCACTCCCTTCTTAAGGGTTCTTTTCACCTTTCCCTCACGGTACTGGTTCACTATCGGTCACACAGGAGTATTTAGTCTTACCGGATGGTTCCGGCTGGTTCCCGCAGAATTCCACCTGCTCCGCGGTACTCAGGTACGCTCTCATGCCAACTTCCGATTTCGCTTACAGGGCTTTCACCTTCTATGGCTTGACTTTCCAGGTCAATTCTGCTATCAGTTATCATACACTTTGTTGAGCGCCCTACAACCCCGATGCCCATTGGACACCGGTTTGGACTCTTCCCGTTTCGCTCGCCACTACTAAGGGAATCACGTTTGTTTTCTCTTCCTCCGGGTACTGAGATGTTTCACTTCCCCGGGTTTGCCCTCCTTGCGGAGTAACGGGACATGACTCCCGTTGGGTTGCCCCATTCAGATATCTACGGATCAATGCTTGCTTCCAACTCCCCGTAGCGTTTCGCCGGTTGCTGCGTCTTTCATCGCCTCTGTGTGCCAAGGCATCCTCCAATTGCTCTTTCTATCTTACCGAAGTCTTCTTTGATTTTTTTTACACTTGTAGACAGCTGCTTTCTCATGCACGCTGCTTCTTCATGACTTGACAATACTTTACTTGCTTTGTGTGCTTATAGTGTGTCGTGGATGTACTCTGTAGAAACTCCGTAGAACTTACTACTTTGTACGTACCACTTACGACTACAATCAACAGCAAAGCGCTTGTTATTACTCGTGTTAATGTCTTCTTCTCAACTACTCTTCCCCTCTGCGACACTTGTCAGCAATTGAGAATTTCGATGCATCTTAATTGTCAATGTACGTTTGTAATCTTCATGCGAAGTTCACATTTTTGTTTTTACGTTTCGTTGCAAGATTCTTACGTCGATTGGTAAATGTTCTATGAGAGTGGATCCATACGGGATCGAACCGTAGACCTTCTGAATGCAAATCAGACGCTCTCCCAGCTGAGCTATGGACCCGATACGCGCTTGTGGTTTTCAATTTCAGCAATGGATGATATTTTCTTTCTCTCCGTTACCTTGTGGGCCCAAGCGGACTTGAACCGCTGACCTCACGCTTATCAGGCGTGTGCTCTAACCAGCTGAGCTACAGGCCCGGTCTGTGTCGATGTAGCTTTTTCTATGGTCTTCCACTCTGTTGACGCTTGGGGTAATCGCTATCGATTACGCCGGTGCGTACGTTGAAAACAGGGAGCTGAGCATATCGCCTAAGCGATACTTGTGTGAAGCAAAAAACTTCGAGCTATTTGTCTCAAAAACCACATAAATGTGATTTTTGGGAATTTCTCCTTAGAAAGGAGGTGATCCAGCCGCACCTTCCGATACGGCTACCTTGTTACGACTTAGCCCCAGTCACCGATTTCGCCTTCGACGCTTGTTCAGCGGCTTCGGGCGCCCCCGGCTTCCATGGCTTGACGGGCGGTGTGTACAAGGCCCGGGAACGTATTCACCGTGGCGTGCTGATCCACGATTACTAGCGATTCCAGCTTCATGGAGTCGAGTTGCAGACTCCAATCCGAACTGAGACCGGTTTTGGGGATTTCCTTGGCTTCGCAGCCTTGCCCTTTGTACCGGCCATTGTATCACGTGTGTAGCCCCGGACGTAAGGGCCATGATGACTTGACGTCATCCCCACCTTCCTCTCTACTTGCGTAGGCAGTCTCTTTAGAGTGCCCGACATTACTCGGTGGCAACTAAAGATAGGGGTTGCGCTCGTTGCGGGACTTAACCCAACACCTCACGGCACGAGCTGACGACAGCCATGCAGCACCTCTGCAGGCAACCGGCTTAACGGTTCATTTGACTTTCATCTCTTTACTACCTGCACTTCGAGCCCGGGTAAGGTTCTTCGCGTTGCATCGAATTAAACCACATGATCCACCGCTTGTGCGGGCCCCCGTCAATTCCTTTGAGTTTCAACCTTGCGATCGTACTCCCCAGGTGGTATGCTTAATAGGTTTCCTCCGGCACTGAGTCTTGCGACCCAACACCAAGCATACATCGTTTAAGGCGTGGACTACCAGGGTATCTAATCCTGTTTGATCCCCACGCTTTCGTGCCTCAGCGTCAGTTGCGAGCCGGTGGGCTGCCTTCGCCATCGGTGTTCCTCCTGATATCTACGCATTTCACTGCTACACCAGAATTCCACCCCTCTCTCGCACTCCAAGACTTGCCGTATCAAAGGCACCCCACGGGTTAAGCCCGTGGATTTCACCTCTGACGCACAAGTCCGCCTACGCACCCTTTACACCCAGTAATTCCGGACAACGCTCGGATCCTACGTATTACCGCGGCTGCTGGCACGTAGTTAGCCGATCCTTCCTTTGAGGGTACCGTCTCAGTACATCAAATGTACCATTCGTCCCCTCCGACAGCGGTTTACGAGGCTAAGCCCCTTCATCCCGCACGCGGCGTCGCTGCATCAGGATTGCTCCCATTGTGCAATATTCCTCACTGCTGCCTCCCGTAGGAGTCTGGACCGTGTCTCAGTTCCAGTGTGACTGTTCGTCCTCTCAGACCAGTTACTGATCGTCGGCTTGGTGAGCCGTTACCTCACCAACTACCTAATCAGACGCAGACTCATCCCTATCCGTCGAAACTTTGATGACTCTCGTCACCTCATCTGATATTAGCAGTCCGTTAGAACTGTTATGTCAGTGATAGGGGCAGATGATCTACGCGTTACTCACCCGTGCGCCAGTGATGCCCGAAAGCACCCCTCGACTTGCATGTGTTAGGCACGCCGCCAGCGTTCGTCCTGAGCCAGGATCAAACTCTTCGTTGTATTAAAACGTAAATTTTGATTGCTCTTTTACTGTTTTTGCTAAAGTATCTCTACAATAGCTGGGTTTGATTGCTTGTTGCATCATAATAAATTATAATGCCTTCCGCTCAAATTAATTGTTGCTCGAAGCTTCTTGCTTCTTTGCTTGCTCCCTGTTTTCAATGTACGTTCTTTATCCCCTTTATTCAGTGCCTCAGGCGCTACCTCGTTTTTAGGGAACGCAAAAATACGCCAATCATTACCTCTTTTCCAAATATTATTTTTTGAAAAAGTAAATATATAATACATCAATCGGGTGAGAAAGTGGTGAGTAGTCACACTTAATTTCGCATCATTAAAACAGATTACCGCATGTCAAATTAATATTTTGATTTATAAAATTTTGTACGATTATTTATACTATTCATCAAAATGGTTAAAAATGACCTGCCTGAAAAGAAGGTCTAAAGCAGAATTGACTCCTTAATTGTACCAAAAGACACAAATCTTCGACCGCAGGCAATCTGAGAGTATGTATGAAAAACTGTTCTTGTCTTACTTTAAAGTAAATTTTATGAAATATCCTTTTTCTAGTGTAATAGTAATCGCTTTTTGTTTGTTATTGTTAAATCAAAGTATAGGAATGGCTCAAATGCCACGCTCTCTCTCTTACCAAGGTATCCTGACAGACAGCCAGCAAGAACCAATCTCTAATGGAACTTACACACTTACATTTAGTTTGTATTCTACAGCAAATAGCGGAATAGCGCTATGGACAGAAACAAATCAAGTACAGACCCAAATCGGTGTGTTTGATGTCATTCTTGGTCAATTCACCCCACTCACCCTCCCATTTGATCAGCAATATTGGCTCGGAATTACCCTCCAAGGCAAGCCCGAAATGACTCCGCGTATCGCACTCGTTGCTGCACCCTACTCAATGAATGCACTCCAATCATCAATTTCATCAGGTCTCACACCTGATGCGAAAGGTGCTGTTTTGAGTCTTAATAATCTAACAGGAAATCTCACCTTTCAAGGCATGGGGGCAACTACAATTACTCAAGGAGGAAATACACTCACCATTTCGAGCGAACATGGTATTCAATCCCTCACAGCTGAAGACAGCACCATAGTCGTCAAATCAAGTACTGGAGTAGCAACTACCCTCAGAGCAGGAATTATTCCCCTCAAAAATCTCGCAATATCTGATGCTATCACAAATGACATTGTCCGTTTTGATGGTTTAGCATGGAAACCAGCTAAAGAAACAACCTATTCCGGAAGCAACTCAATCAATGTACAGGGACAAATCATTTCTCTCGCATCACAAAATGCAGGCACCGGACAAGTACTCAAATGGAATGGAACCGCATGGCTACCGGCAACTGACGAGAACACAAGCTATACGGCAGGGGCAGGAGTCTCGCTCACCGGCAATCAGTTCTCCGCTCTCACAACCGGCGGCGACCTGACTGGCGCTCATACGAATGCAACCGTAACCGGCTTAGTCGGCAAAAAGATACTCGCGACGAGCCTCTTAAATGGACAAGTATTAGCATATAATCAATCCACTAATACATGGCAGCCAACCTTTGTCGATACCAATCCCAATGACGATATGCTCATCGGCACAGCCGCCGGTGGCGATCTCGCCGGCATGTATCCGAATCCCGCCGTCGCTAATGGTGCAATTACTAATCTGAAACTCGGCGCAGGGTCTGTGACGACTGAGAAAATTGCCGATGGGCAGGTCACGCTCGCAAAGCTTGCACCGGGAATTATCCCGACTTCACTTCCTCCAATCGGCGCAGCAGGCGGTGATTTATCAGGCACTTACCCAAATCCTACCGTCGCAAATCTCCAAGGTAAAGCTGTTTCAAACGCAGCGCCGGCAAATGGACAAGTGTTGAGTTGGAATGGAACGACTAATAAATGGGAACCCTCTGTCGCCGGCTCCGGTTCGGTGACGTCGGTTGGATTGACACTTCCCTCTATCTTCTCGGTGACAGGTTCCCCTATTACTACTGCAGGTACTCTTTCAGCTAGTTTAGCGACACAAACGCAGAATCTTATCTTCGCTTCGCCGGATGGAACTGCCGGCTCGCCGATTTTCCGAACAATTACTGCTAATGACCTGCCGACGATTCCGATTTCTAAAGGTGGGACTGGGGGGACTACGGCGACGGCGGGGCTCAATAATTTACTACCTGTGCAAACAGGAAATTCAGGGAAAGTCTTGCAAACTGATGGTACGAATACTAGTTGGGTGGCTGCTGCTAATGGTTCGGTAACGTCTGTCGGGCTTTCCCTTCCATCAATCTTCTCGGTGTCGGGTTCGCCAATTACTTCTGCCGGTACGCTTTCAGCTTCATTAGCGACGCAAAATCAGAATCACATCTTCGCTTCGCCGGATGGTGCGACAGGCGCGCCTGTTTTCAGAGCTATTACTTCTAATGATTTGCCTACGATTCCGATTTCTAAAGGTGGGACTGGGGGGACTACGGCAACGGCGGGGCTCAATAATTTACTACCTGTGCAAACAGGAAATTCAGGGAAAGTCTTGCAAACTGATGGGACGAATACTAGTTGGGTGGCTGCGGCTAATGGTTCGGTGACGTCGGTGGGGATGTCTTTACCATCAATTTTTTCGGTGTCGGGTTCGCCGATTACTTCAGCGGGTACGCTTTCGGCTTCGCTGGCTACGCAATCGCAGAATCTTATCTTCGCTTCGCCGGATGGTGTGACGGGCGCGCCAACTTTCCGAGCTATTACAACTAATGATCTGCCTACTATTGCTATTTCTAAAGGTGGGACTGGGGGGACTACTGCGACGGAGGGGTTGAATAATTTATTACCAACACAAACAGGAAATTCAGGGAAAGTATTGCAAACTGATGGTACTAATACTAATTGGGTTGCAGCTGCTAATGGATCGGTGACTTCCGTTGGGCTTTCTTTACCGTCTATCTTTTCGGTGTCGGGTTCGCCGGTGACTACTGCCGGTACGCTTTCGGCTTCGCTGGCTACGCAAACGCAGAATCTTATCTTCGCTTCGCCGGATGGTGCGACCGGCGCGCCAACTTTCCGAGCTATTACTTCTAATGATTTGCCTACGATTCCGATTTCTAAAGGTGGGACTGGGGGGACTACGGCGACGGAGGGGCTCAATAATTTACTACCTGTGCAAACAGGAAATTCAGGGAAAGTATTGCAAACTGATGGTACTAATACTAATTGGGTTGCAGCTGCTAATGGATCGGTGACTTCCGTTGGGCTTTCTTTGCCGTCAATTTTTTCGGTGTCGGGTTCGCCGATTACTACTGCCGGTACGCTTTCGGCTTCGCTGGCTACACAATCGCAGAATCTTATCTTTGCTTCGCCTGATGGTACGACGGGCGCACCGGTTTTCAGAGCTATTACTTCTAATGATTTGCCTACGATTCCGATTTCTAAAGGTGGGACTGGGGGGACTACGGCGACGGAGGGGCTCAATAATTTACTACCTGTGCAAACAGGAAATTCAGGGAAAGTATTGCAAACTGATGGTACTAATACTAATTGGGTTGCAGCTGCTAATGGATCGGTGACTTCCGTTGGGCTTTCTTTGCCGTCAATTTTTTCGGTGTCGGGTTCGCCGATTACTACTGCCGGTACGCTTTCGGCTTCGCTGGCTACACAATCGCAGAATCTTATCTTTGCTTCGCCTGATGGTACGACGGGCGCACCGGTTTTCAGAGCTATTACTTCTAATGATTTGCCGACGATTCCGATTTCTAAAGGTGGGACTGGGGGGACTACGGCGACTGCGGGACTCAACAATTTACTACCCGCCCAAACGGGGAATTCTGGGAAAGTATTGCAAACAGATGGTACTAATACTAATTGGGTGGCGGCGGCTAATGGATCGGTGACTTCCGTTGGGCTTTCTTTACCGTCTATTTTCTCGGTGTCGGGTTCGCCGGTGACTACTGCCGGTACGCTTTCGGCTTCGCTAGCTACACAAACGCAGAATCTTATCTTTGCTTCGCCTGATGGTACGACGGGCGCACCGGTTTTCAGAGCTATTACTTCTAATGATTTGCCGACGATTCCGATTTCTAAAGGTGGGACTGGGGGGACTACGGCGACGGCGGGACTCAATAATTTATTACCTACACAAACAGGGAATTCTGGAAAAGTATTGCAAACTGATGGTACGAATACTAGTTGGATCGCTGCGGCTAATGGATCGGTGACCTCGGTTGGATTGTCTTTACCATCAATCTTCTCGGTGTCAGGTTCGCCAATTACCACTGCGGGAACACTTTCGGCTTCGCTCGCTACACAAACGCAGAATCTTATCTTTGCTTCGCCTGATGGTGCGACGGGTGCGCCTGTTTTTAGAGCTATTTCTGCTAATGATCTGCCGACGATTGCTATTTCTAAAGGTGGGACGGGGGCGACTACGGCGACTGCGGGGCTCAATAATTTATTACCAACACAAACAGGGAATTCAGGGAAAGTATTGCAAACTGATGGGACGAATACTAGTTGGGTGGCTGCGGCTAATGGATCAGTAACGTCGATTGGATTGACATTACCATCAATCTTCTCGGTGTCGGGTTCGCCAGTGACAACGTCAGGAACACTTTCAGCAAGTTTAGCAACGCAAACGCAGAATCTTATCTTCGCTTCGCCGGATGGTGCGACCGGAGCGCCTGTTTTTAGAGCTATTTCTGCGAATGATCTTCCTACTATTGCTATTGCTAAAGGTGGGACTGGGGGGACTACGGCGACGGCGGGACTCAATAATTTATTACCTACACAAACAGGGAATTCTGGAAAAGTATTGCAAACCGATGGTACGAATACTAGTTGGGTGGCGGCGGCTAATGGTTCGGTAACGTCTGTCGGGCTTTCCCTTCCATCAATCTTCTCGGTGTCGGGTTCGCCAATTACTTCTGCAGGAACGCTTTCCGCTTCGCTGGCTACGCAAACGCAGAATCTTATCTTTGCTTCGCCGGATGGTGCGACGGGTGCGCCTGTTTTTAGAGCTATTACGGCTAATGATCTTCCTACTATTGCTATTACTAAAGGTGGGACTGGGGCGACTACGGCGACTGCGGGACTCAATAATTTATTACCTGCGCAAACGGGGAATTCTGGGAAAGTATTGCAAACTGATGGGACGAATACTAGTTGGGTGGCTGCGGCTAATGGTTCGGTGACGTCGGTTGGGCTTGAGCTTCCATCAATTTTCTCGGTATCGGGTTCGCCTATTACTACTGCAGGAACCCTGTCGGCTTCCTTAGCTACACAATCACAGAATCTTATCTTTGCTTCGCCCGATGGTGCGACGGGTACGCCTGTCTTCAGAGCTATTACTGCTAATGATCTGCCTACTATTGCTATTTCTAAAGGTGGGACTGGGGCGACTACGGCGACTGCGGGGCTCAATAATTTATTACCAACACAAACAGGGAATTCGGGAAAAGTATTGCAAACTGATGGGAATAATACCACTTGGGTGGCGGCGGCCAATGGATCGGTGACGTCGGTTGGATTGACATTGCCATCAATTTTCTCGGTGTCGGGTTCGCCGATTACTTCTGCCGGAATGCTTTCGGCAAGTTTAGCTACACAAACACAGAATCTTATCTTTGCTTCGCCGGATGGTGCGACGGGCGCGCCTGTTTTTAGAGCAATTACTTCTAATGATTTGCCTACTATTGCTATTAATAAAGGTGGGACTGGGGCGACTACGGCGACGGCGGGGCTCAATAATTTACTACCCGCCCAAACGGGGAATTCTGGGAAAGTATTGCAAACCGATGGAACTAATACTAGTTGGGTCGCAGCAGCTAATGGATCGGTGACGTCGGTGGGATTGAATTTACCTTCTATTTTCTCAGTGTCGGGGTCGCCAATTACGACTGCCGGTACGCTTTCAGCTTCATTAGCGACACAAAATCAGAATCTTATCTTCGCTTCGCCTGATGGAACTGCCGGCTCGCCGATTTTCCGAACAATTACTGCTAATGACCTGCCGACGATTCCGATTTCTAAAGGTGGGACCGGCTCTACAACGGCGACTGCAGGGCTCAATAATTTATTGCCAACACAAACAGGGAATTCTGGGAAAGTATTGCAAACTGATGGGACGAATACTAGTTGGGTGGCTGCATACGGTGGACTTGTCAATTTCACGGAATCTGCAAATTCTGCCGCACCAAATACCACGATACCCGTCGCTCAGCTTCTTGCGACCGGCGCTACAACTAGTATTGATGTTGCTCTCACGCCTAAAGGTACAGGTGGAATTCTGGCTCAAATCCCGAATAATGCTGCAAGCGGTGGGAATAAACGCGGGCAAAATGCAATTGACCTGCAAATGGTACGCAGCGCCGCAACTCAAGTATCAAGCGGTAATTACGCTACAATCAGCGGTGGACAGAATAATACGGCAAGCGGGCTCAATGCTACCGTCAGCGGCGGTACGAGTAGTTCCGCAAGCGGACAACATGCCACCGTCGGGGGTGGATCTATAAATTCAGCAACTGCAATCGGCGCAACGATTAGCGGTGGGAATAGCAATTTAGCAAGTAATTCAAATACCACCATCGGCGGCGGTAATGGCAATGTGGCAAGCGGCACGACGGCTACCGTCGGCGGCGGTGATGTGAATACTGCCGGTGGAATCAATTCTACGGTCAGTGGCGGGAATAATAATAATGCCAGTAGCAATACAACAACTATCGGTGGCGGCTCAAATAATCTCGCAAATGGTGGAGCTGCTACCATAAGTGGTGGATCAGGAAACACCGCAAGCGGTTCGTATTCAAGCATTTCCGGTGGACGCTCCAACACCGCAAGCGGAAATGGTTCCTTCGTCGGCGGTGGCGGTGACAATGGCGCAGCCACGAGCGGTAATACTGCTTCCGGCGCGGCATCTTCCATTCTCGGCGGCTATGGTAATACCAATGCAGGCGATTATTCCTCCATCCTCGGAGGACGTGGATTCACACTCGGCGCGACTGCAGATCGAACGGTAGGATTCCACGCAAATAATGCCGGCGGCTCCTCGCCGATGACGATTGATTCATCCGATGCAGCAGTCTTCGGGAATGCAAATTTGTGGCTTGCGAATACCAATAATACAGCAAGCGAACTCCGATTCTACGAAGCACAAAGTACAAATGGCGCTTTTCCGGCAGCGGGAACGAACTTCACATCTTTCAAAGCGGGAGCGATGTCGGCAAATGTCGCCTACTCGTTACCCACTGCGCAAGGAAGTGCCAATACATTCCTTAAAAATGACGGAAGTGGTAATTTATCATGGGGTTCGACAGGATTGCAGTATTTCACCGAATCAATAAGCACGACAACCCCTAATAACGGAGTACCGGTAGTGCAGCTAGCCCCAAACCATGCAGCAAGTTCAGTCGATATCGTCATTGGTCCAAAAGGTCAAGGAGCTATCTTAGCACAAACGCCAGACAATACAGGAGCAGGTGGCAACAAACGAGGATTGTTTTCCGTTGATTTTCAGACGATTCGTTCGGTTGCAACGCAAGTTGCTAGCGGTTCGACTTCATTCATAGGCAGCGGTGGCAACAACACCTTATCCGGGTCAAATTCTTCAATTGTAAGTGGCTTCAGTCACAATGTATCTGCAAATTACTCCTTCCTCGGTGGTGGATATCTCCATAATCAATCCGGTGGTAATCAGGCGTTAGCAGGCGGTGAACGCCACACTATGTCAGGTAGTTACGGTTTTATCGGCGGTGGATATTCCAATACCGTCACCGGCACCTATAATACAATTTCAGGTGGAAATACCAATTCAGCTTCAGGTACTGCTACGACGGTTAGTGGTGGTACAAATAACGGAGCTAGTGGTAACTTTTCATCAGTGGGCGGAGGCAGTGGGAACGCAGCACAAGCAACGGGTTCGGTTATTCCGGGTGGAATTCGCTTGACTATATTACCATCTGCAGGCGGTGTATTCGGTTTTAATGGTGATACGACGGCGTATGGTATGAATCTTACTCTCCCTCAATTATCTGTCATTGGTAATACTAATCTCGCAATTGGCGGTACCGATGGCAAGACACACGAGTTCCGCTATTACGAAGCGCAGTCCGGTAGCACCTATTTCCCGTCAAGTGCAGCAGTTAATTATACAGCATTCAAAGCTGGGGCGATGTCTGCTGATATTACCTACACTTTGCCCACTACTCAAGGGAGCGCTAACACATTTCTCAAAAATGACGGAAGTGGCATTTTATCATGGGGTTCGCCCAGCAGTTTAGCTAATTTTGTAGAGACCGTCAATTCCACCGCTCCCAATACAACGACTCCTGTTGTTCAATTACTCGCTCTCAACGGTGCGAATAATGTCGATGTCGCCCTCACACCGAAGGGGAACGGTTCTCTCACCGCTCACGTCGCCGACAATACTCTAGCCGGTGGAAATAAACGTGGCACTAGTTCCGTTGATTGGCAATTATTACGCACCACAGCCAGCCATGTAGCAAGTGGTATAAGTTCAACCATCAGTGGAGGTTATCAAAATACTGCAAGTGGTAATTATTCGATTGTAGCAGGTGGAAATGTCAATACTGCTAGCGCGCAAGCTTCGACTGTCAGCGGTGGGAATGGTAACTTAGCAAGCGGGACCTACACCACGGTAGCCGGTGGCAATGGCAATACCGCAAGCGGGCTCATGGCGACTGTCGGCGGTGGATACAGCAATACGGCAAGTAATTCATATACAACTATTAGCGGTGGGTATGCTAATTCCGTAATCAGCACTTATGGATTCGTCGGTGGTGGCACGTTTAATAATGTTCAGAATAATTATGCTACGATCGCAGGCGGTAGGTCAAATCTTGCAAGCGGTGTAGGGTCATTTGTCGGAGGTGGCGGTGATAACGGAACAGTTACTTCCGGTAATGCAGCGACCGGTGTTACTTCAGCAGTCGTTGGTGGACTGGGAAACACAAATTCCGGAGATTATTCCTCAATTCTAGGAGGACGCGCTCTCACTTTCAGTAGCTCAGCAGTACGTTCCGTTGGCTTTCATGCAAATAATAGTGCAGGATCTCTCGCGATGACTATAGATGCAGCAGACGTGGCTGTCTTTGGAAACACCAATCTGTGGCTCGCCAACAACAAAAACACAGCAAGCGAACTCCGCTTTTACGAATCACAAAATTCTTCAGGTACTTTTCCTGTTGCTGCTACAAACTACACAGCATTCAAAGCAGGCTCGCAATCAGCGGATATTACCTACACACTTCCCGCCTCACAAGGCGGCGCAAATTCCGTACTCACCAATGACGGAAATGGCGGACTCACTTGGGGTAAAAAAACTCTACAACTCCTTGATCAAGCTGTTGATTGTGCGAATCTTCCGGCTGATGGCGGTACTGCGTTTGTGAATGTTGCTGTCACGGGCGCAGCTGTCGGAAGTACGGTCATCGTCTCACCTCGCGGCGATATGGAAGACGGCATCGTCATCGCCTCAGCCCGCGTGTCGGCAGCAGATAATGTGCGGATTAAATTTGTGAATTCAAGCAACGGAGCCGTGAATCCTGCTGCAGTCAATTTTGATATAACCGTCATACAACCATAAGAGTTATTTCTTTTAATTAAAACTACAATTCTATGAAATTACTCTTTCTTCTCTTACTTTCGTGTTCGGTCGTCTGCTCCGGACAAACGATAAATCGCAGCGTCATGGGCAGTGGTGGTGGGAGCTCGACCAATGGAACGAACACCTTACGCGGCACGGTGAGTCAGACGGCAATCGGTCGGATCGCACAATCGCAGGCACGTCACTCGGTGGGGTTTTGGTACAATGCTTCGCAAATTATACGGTCGAGTGGGTTCGGCAGCGTGGTCGTCCTCCCAAGCGTCGAAGTGCCGATCGGACAATCGGTGAAAGTGCCGCTAATTCTTGAACAGTCGAGTCATTTACTGGAAACATCAGCACGAACATTTACCGCGGTAATCACCTTTAATGCTTCACTATTAGAACCGGCAGGCAGTAAATATCCATACAAGCGTTCGGGTAATAAAGGTGAGCTGACGGTCACCGGCACGGTCTCCGATACAGCGGGGGTTTTGGCTGAAATGGAATTCACCGCCAAGCTCGGCGACGCCGAAAGTACTCCGCTGACTATTCAATCCTTCCTCTGGAATGAGACCAATCGCGTGAAAATTATCACGAAAAATGGTGATCTCCATCTTACAGGAATCTGCGAGGCCGGTGATACATCACGGCTCATCAAGCGTTCGGGTGCGGCTGCCCTCATACGAGCGTATCCGAATCCTGCCGTGAATGTCTCGACAATCGAATATCAACTCAGCGAACGTGGACTAACGTCGGTCTATCTCGTTGATGCACAAGGAAAAACACTCGCCTCGCTCTATCAGACAGACAATGCAATGCCTGGACATTTCTCCTTTGATGCCGATGTGCAGCTCATTCCAAGCGGTTCGTACTTTTTAATTCTCAAGACACCGAATGAAATCTTCAGCAAACGGTTTATGATTGAACGGTGAGTGCAGAACATTCTACTATAACTATATGTTTTTATTTACTTTACCAAATATATACACTTGTCATGCTGAACTTGTTTCAGCATCCCCGCAAGTATGACTGCGCAAGCACGACCGCACAGCCACGAAGATTCTGAAACAAGTTCAGAATGACAATGGCTATACGATAGTACGATAATGAACGGATAGAATCTTTGCAGGTCGATTGATTCGATTGAAAAAACAATTATGATTCTAAACTCAAACAATCCAACATCCATGAAACGACTCTTCCTCATCGCCATCATCGGCATCATTAGCGCGCAGGCACTGCCCGCGTTTGCCCAGAATATGATCATAGATTCCACCGGCAAAAAAACGCTCGAATGGACGCTCATGCTCTCCGGCGGACTGAATATCAATCAACATCAGGCGAATTTTACGGGCATGCCGGGCGTGCCGAGCTGCTGTCCGCAATACTCAGACGGCAGCGGTAATGCTCCATCCATCGGTGCGGCGTTTTCACTTCCCGTCGGCCGTTCGCTCTTTGCCGAAATGCACGTTGGCTTCGAAATGCTCAACGGCACCATGACCGCGCAACAAGCGCAAACAATTGATAATAATGGAGTAGCAGTGGGATTATTCGAACATAAAATCGACACCCGTATCAGTATGCTCACTTTCGAACCGATGATAAAATCTATTCTCTGGAAGTCGCTCGCCGTGCATGGCGGACTCAGCATCGGCGCGCTCATGCGGGCTACGTACTCCCAAAGTGAAACTCTCCTCGCGCCCTCCGATATTACCTTTGAAAATGACAGCCGCGTTCGTAATAAGCGCGAAGGCACAATCGCCCAAACATCGGCGCTGCAAGCGGGATTGACCGCCGGACTAAGCTATGATTTCCCGATTAATGCAGAAGGTTCGCTCGCCGTAACTCCTCAAATATTCTATACATATAGTCTGACGAATATTGTTTCGACAAGCGATACATGGAAGATAAATTCTCTTCGAGCCGCGCTTGGCATCACCTATTCCTTCCTCAAAGCGCCGCCGAAGCCGTCGGACTTGCCGCTTGAGTCAGCGCAGCAGCAGCCGCATATCCCGACGAAGAGATAGGCACGACGAACCGAGCCGCTCGCGAGGAAGCGAGGGGCCGGGAGATTCTTCTGAGAGTATCACTTCCTGGTGATGCTCTCAGTGTTTTTTGGTAGCTTATTTTTCGTAACTTTGCCGTGTAATTCCAACCATTTCAGGAGAATACTATGACCTATACGTTGACAATTGCCGAAGCAAAACAAAAACTTGAGGAGCTCATTACTTCACTTGATGGTAATGATGTCATTCTAACGAGTAATGGAGTTCCAATGGCAAAAATTTTACCGATTACTCTCCCCAATACGTACTTACAAATCGAAAATACCGACCGCTCAAAAATACTTCATGCAATGCAGGCAGAGGATTCGACCCAAAAATCAACGGCACAATTAGTTCGTAAAGCAGGAAGTTCAGAAGGACTTATCATCTACATGGCTGATGATTTTGACGCCCCGCTTGATGAATTTAAGGACTATGGTAAATGAACTATTTACTCGATACTCAGACGTTCCTTTGGTTCATAGAGAATAATAAAAATCTTCCCGATAGTACTCGTTCATTAATTCAAACCACCCAAGACAATGTGTATGTCAGTATAGTAACACCTTGGGAAATAGCTATTAAGACCAGTATAGGCAAGCTTGCTCTCAGCAAACCAATCGAAGCACTTTTTCCATTGGAAATGACGACCAATAGTTTCATACTTTTACCTATCAGTTACTCGCATAGTATTGAACTTGTCAATTTACCATTCCATCACAATGATCCATTTGATAGAATGCTTATTGCTCAAGCGATGAATGAATCTCTCTCCATAATATCCCGTGACACCTCATTTGATGACTATGGGATTCATAGAATCTGGTAAGACTATTTCAAAGCCGCTATTGCCAAGAAGCGAGGGGCTCGGGGGATTCTTCTGAGAGTACCACTTCTTAGTGATGCTCTCAGTACGTTTTTTTGGGGTACACCAAAGACCCGACAGGTTGAAGAGAACCTGTCGGGTCTTGCTATTTCACACACACCATTACAACCACATGATTTTACAAGACGTACATAAAAAAAAACACGCAGAGAGCGTGCCTTATCCTGCACATTTTCTCTGCGTGTTTTGCTCCAAAAGCTATGTCTGCCTGCGGCTTACACCGCTACATCGACCTGCCCCATTTCCTTGCCTTGCCAGCGCAGGATGACTTTCATTTTGGCTTGTCCGGGTGTCGTCGTCGTGATCCGCTTGCGGATACCGTCGAGCAGGAGAATTGCCTTGCCCTCGGTTAAGCTGTTCATCGGATTGGGAGTTCCGTCGGTGACTAAGTCCACGGCCACGACGGGAGGCATCGACCGGTCAAACTCAAAAAGTGAGTATGCCGAAATCCGAAAATCATCGGTTTGCCCGCCGTATTTAAAGTCGAAGATGATGTTTTTTCCGTCAAATTGAGGATTCTCAAGGTACATCATCGGATACGTACTTACCGGTACACCCGTCGCCGGCGTGTCCTGGATATCTATTGTGGCGAGGATCGGATCGGTCGGCACAGTTACTTTCAGCACCATTTTTGACTCGGCAAATGTTGAAAGCGATGTCCAGATCGTAAGCGTCGTGCCATAATCACTATACTCGAAACGCCCTGTATTGCGCAGGAAGTCCACATAGCGGTTAGCGACGTCCTGATTCTGACATGCCATCTTAGTAAGTGCTATATTATCAAGCTTCATGGATTGATAGTCGGCGCTGAAGGTGAGGTCTGCCGTGCCCTTGTTGCAGTCGGCAAGGATCGTCGCCGAACCCTTCCCCTGGGCGCTCGGATAGAAGGTAATCGTGCAGTTTTGGGCATTATTCTGCACTTCTTCGATACCTGCATTTACGTAGGAATAGAGCGTATAGGTATGCCCCGTGAGCTGCTTGACACGCAGGTCGAGTTCATCGCCGGGATTTCCGCCGGTGCCTGTCAGCGGAGCAAAGACAAGCGTACGGCTAACTACTTCAGGAATAGACACTTCGGGTGTGTAACTGATGCGGAGCTCTTTGTCGGTAGCCGTATATGCAGCTGCCCCGCGCAGTCCCATCAAATATTCCGCATCCGGTAGTCCATTCCCACAAAATGCTTCTGTGAAAATAATATCGCTGAATTTCATCTCACCCGGTTTACTGCTTCGCAGACTTGCACCGTAACTGTTACAAATATTCATGCCGCTGACACGGGTAGGCGTTTCAAAACCAATCGTTATAAGCTGTTCTTTGGCAATAGGTTGTATTTGCTGCTGACTGCTGAGCGATGTACTTTCAATAGAGGTCAGTCTCCATTTGGTGCCTACTAATTTCTCAATCGGCAGAGTGTTTTTGGTGCTATCGGTTGGATTACCGCCACCATTGCCCTTATCCCATGGATCGATTCCCATTTCGCGGCATGACTGCACCGTTAGACAGGCAATAAGCGCGAGTGCGAGGAGAGAAAACTTGTTTTTCATAGATGTACCTTTCTGATTATTATTTAGAAAAATGATGATATAAGTGTTTTTTATTACTGTATGTTAGTTCTACTTTAACACTTTACGATTTAGGAAAGTATGATAAACCTTAGTAGAAATAGGTCTCGCAAAGAATCAACCTTATTACCTTATTGTTTCTATTTCTAACATGGATGATGTCTCTTTTTATACAAATAAGGTTGTCCTTCGGGTTGGTATTGTGTGCTACTAAGGTTTTCGCACAAATTCGTCAAGCCTTCTTCTATTATTAAAAGTAACATGCCAAAGTAGAATTAGAGAATTACCGGAATTGACCTCAATTCCTGCCCATTCCAGCGGAGTAGAACGGTGAGCGATGTTTTGCCCGGACTTGCAATCAGGATTCTCGCGCGGATTGCATTCAGCGAGAGATGCGCTTCGCCGCTGGTGATACTGCTGGATGGATTCATCGAACCGTCCGAGACGAGATCGACAATCACGATTGGAGGGTCGCTTTTGTTAAATTCAAAGAGTGAATACGCGGATATTCTGTAGTCGGCTGTTTTGCCATTATACTGATAATTAATCTTGATGTTTTGTCCATCGAAGACTGCATCGGTGAGTGTAAAGGACGGATACGATCCCACAGGCACGCCACTTGCGGGAGTCTGAAGTATTTCAATGAGTTCCTGCGGGAATGGATCGGGTCCGGGATAGAGCTTGAGCACCATTTTCGACTCGGCAAAGGTAGTCAGCGACGTCCAAATCGTGAGCGTCGTACCATAATCGCTGCACTCAAAGCTTCCGGTATTCCGCAGGAAATCGACAAAACGGTCGGCGGTGAGCTGATTCTGACAAGCCATTTTGCTAAGTCCAATATTATCAAGCTTCATGGATTGATAGTCGGCGCTGAAAGTGAGGTCGGCGGTGCCTTTGTTGCAGTCGGCAAGGATTTCAGCCGAACCTTTACCGGTCGCAGAAGGTGCAAAAGCGATGAGGCAGTTTTGGGAATTCGTCATCACTTCCTCGACACCGGCATTGACAAATGAATAGAGCATAAACGTCTGTCCTGCAAGCTGTTTGACACGAATGTTCAATTCATCATCATTACTCGTGACTGAAGTAAAGACCAAAGTCTTACTAATTCCATAACCGAATTGACCTGGCGAATAGGTGATTCGTAATTCTTTATCGGTAGTTTTATACGTCTGAGCAGAATATAATACAGAAGTATATTCATCATAAAGACCATTTTCAGGACAATAAGCTCTTGTAGAAATTCCTTCCACAAATTTAATTTCTCCTACTCTAGTACTCGATACACCTGCACCATAACTATTACAAATAAGAATTCCACCTGCCTGAGTAAGTGACGAAAAATTAAGAGTGATTTGCTTTCCCTGCGGTACATACATTGTATTGTTCGTACCTTCACGTTCAATAGATACAAGCTGCCACTTGGTACCGACCAATTTTTCTATCGACAATGTCGTATTTGTACTGCCGCCTTTATCCTTGTCCCATGGATTAATTCCCATCTCACGGCACGATTGTACCGTTAGACTCGCGATGAGCACGAGGGCGAGAAGTGTGAGTGTGTGTTTCATATATATTCCTTTGTAAATAATTTATTTTTATACTTGTTATTAAAATTTAACTTCCACAGAATACAGACACCCCAGCGAACGTAAACTATACCACTCTGCAGAATTTTGGTACAGAAACGTGCTGCCTTCTATCCCCGCCGACAGTGCGATGCGTCTGTCCGGCTGCCAGCAGAGACCTGCGAGCAGGCGACCGGACGGACCCGACATCGAGCCGCCGAGTGTGACTTGTGTATAAGGTGTGATTCCATAATAGGTTAGATCGCTAAACTGCTGCCTGTAGAATGCTCCCGCCCAGTCAATCGACGTGTGGAGCGTGGACTTTTCATTTTTACCGTTTTCAAACGTAAAATACCGCATCGCCTGACGTCCACCTTCGAGACCGAGGCGAATATCCTTGCTCACATCATACCCGACGGAGAGCGCTATGTTGTTGAATTCATTGCTTATTGCAGTTGACGCTACCGATGGGAAGGACGACAATTCCATCAAGCCGCGCATCGAGACGGTAATGGGTAAGGTAGTTTCAGTCGCCGGTGCAAGCGTCGTCACGGACGGTATGAATGATGGTTGAAATTGAGAAGAAAGCTGAGGGATTTCACGTTCACCCTGCGCATCCTTCATCGGCGCAACCTGTATTTGTGGGAATGTGGAATTATCTACTACTTCAACTCCATTGTGATATTCCTGCGCTGTAAAAAGCGATGCCGCATCGCGCTCTCCACGGAGATTTGAAACGTTGTTATGAGCATGTATTGTCTCAGCATGCTCGCGCATCATCTTATTTACCAACACATTAGGTTCATTTAAATTTTCACGCTGAAGTGGCGCTTGGCTTAGTAATGCGCCAGATTGTACCTCTTCGCGCATCACCGATACTGCCGCGTTTCTTGCATGAGAATCGACGGTGGTGTTCGTTGGTGAGGGCATATTTCCCCAAAAATACACGGCACTGAGAGCAGCGCCACCGAGTGCAAAAAGTGCAGGCAGGGCGAGTGATTTGAGCCCGTAAAACACCTTGCCGGCGAAGGTTGCGACAGTCGATACTCCCGCCGCGCCGGGCAGCGCAAAACCTGCTTTTTGGAAGAGTGCAGCCGTTGTTTCCGGTGGCACTGCCAGGGCTGAACAGTCCTTTTCGAGAGTCGAGCGGATAAGGATTGCTTCCTGCAACTCCTGTTGTAATTCGGGGTTACCTGCAAGTGTATTGAAGAGTGTCTCTTCCTGTGCGGCGCTTGTCTCGCCGTCAACGAATAAATATACGAGCTCGGATAGAGGCGTAGTTGGGTCGGCTGTCATAATTATTGCTCCATCTCTTGAATATAAGGCGAGAGAATTTCCCGCAATTTCTTTTTTCCGCGAACGATCCAATTTCTCACTGTCGATACCGGCACGTCGGTCGCTTCGCTAATTTCCTGATAACTCATTCCGTTGTATGCCTGTAGCACAATTGCCTCCTTGTGGTCATCGGGCAGCGCGTCGAGCGCGGCTACGAGCAAATGGCGGAGTTCTTTTGATTCTAATGATGTGTCATGCGTCGGTATTTCCATACTGTCAAAGGAGATGGTATGGTTTTGCTTTTTCCGTGCATCAAAACACAAATTCCGGGCAACGCGGAGTAAAAATCCCGCGATATTACTCAACTCGACGCGTGAGTCAGCGGCTTTGAGCAGGCGCATGAACGTATCCTGCAACACATCGCTTGCCATTTCATCATGCCCGCAAATCCGCCGGCAGTATTGATACAGGCGCTGCGAGTGACGCTGATACAGTTCTGTAAATGCCGATTCCTTCTCGGCTTTAGAACCAAAAAGCATCGCATAGAGCTGTTCGTCGGATTTATGAGAATTTTTGTGTGTCATTCGTTTGGATGTCTATTTTCTACCGCAATGACTTTTGGGGCGGTGTTCTTGTTTCACTTGGGTGATAAATTAACATTTTTATTCTGAGGGTATCACTTCCGAGTGATGCTCTCAGTGTTCATGCCCTGCGCTTATAACCTGACAGGTTGGACCTGTCAGGTGTGTACAATGCAACAAAACTGGGAAGTGTCAAATTAGGACCTTGGAAGAAAAGCTGAGGACTAACCAAAACGGCTGGAATAGTAAGCATGGCGCGCTCTTGGTCACTGATGGAAGCTGTTCGTCATCAGTCCGATGTTTTGGGGCGTCGGGTCGTTCTGTCCGTCATTGTTTTGCTCAATTGCAGATAGTATTGGCCTTGCATTGTAGAGTTCCGAGCCATAGCAGTATCCGCAATTGGCTGTGCAGAGTGGGTATTATGCATTCAACGAGAACAGAAGTCAGTACGTAACCCTGCTGAGCAATGGGCGCTTGTTATAGACGAGAGTATTACCATCGGTTCGGAGAAGATATTGTTGGTGTTGGGTTTAGAGCTGAGTACGTGGCAATTTACGAAGAGTTTGAGCGTGAATTTGGTTGGCGGTGGAAACAAGTATGTAATGCGCGGGGGGGTTTGTTCCCTAGGATCTTTTTCGTGCTACATGTGCGGTGTGCGAGCTTTTGTTTGTCAAGAAAATGAGCCTTGTGGTGAAATGTTTGAGCAAATAACGGTCGTCAATAGTCTCCTAAAGATATTAAAGGTCAAAGGATTAGCCCAGAGGGCATAGGTGCAACCTCTCGAGGTCAGCGCAACCCAGGACCATCGGCGCTACAAACGTGTTGCTGGAACATTAAAGCTTTTGGGAAGTTCAAACAAAGATCAATCCAAACTCTCCACATTCATTGACAGGTTTGTGCTGACAATCGCCACTTTGCGGGCGTTTAATAAACAGAAATCAAAGAAGCGTTGGAAAAATTAGTGTAAAGACCTGTCGAAATGGAATAAAAACGATGCGTCTTTAGCCAAAAAAAAATATTCAACAAAAATGGGATGAAGAAAGCTGCCTAGTTTGTACACCCTACCTGTCAGGTTGGTTTCAGAAACAACATATGACTATACCATATTGTTATAGAATTTCCCCGACCTCTGCAACCTTTTACCTACTCCATTGGTGTTTGTAATTTACGTAGTTGTATAGTGCGGTTTTGGTGAAAGTATTCTCCTGTCCAACTACTATATTCTGCTACATTCGACAGCATTTCGGACTGAGTTTTCCAAATATTTTGGGTGGATTGCCTTCGGGGGGGGGGGTGGGGGATACATTGGCGCTTGGTAAGGTGTGCTTTCAGCCAGTATACCTCTTATCCAGCCATCAACCTACGCGCTATAGATGAGGCGGAGACTAATAGTACAGTATTATCCCCTAATCCTGTAAAAAATGTCTTACTTATCAAGAATCAATTCACAGCAAAAGACAATGATAGAATGGAGCTGTTTTCCGTAGATGGAAAAACCTTATCAGGAAACTGATGTTTCCAGCTCACAGGCAGCTATTTCCTCAGAATTAACAACCAAACTATTAAATTTATTAAAGTCGCATCTTCTCTTTCTCCAACTACAAGCGCTCCAAAACAATAGCCCATGAGAAAAACCTCATGGGCTATTGTTGTATTGCACCTTTTGTGTTAATTAACGTGAGTTCGTAATAACAATTATCACCGTCGAGAAGCCTGAAGGGCTTCAATTTCAATAGCCCCGCATGAAATGCGGGGGAAAGGGCGGGTAATCCACAAAACCCTGAAGGGGTTTAATCACGTTCATACCGAAGTTAAACCCCTTCAGGGTTTGCCTACGAACGCTTCATCTCTCCACCGATTTCATCGGTGGCTACTGATGTTCATCCCTTTCAGGGATGGAGAACGGCAAGTAGCAATTTCACCTAACTAGCTTGTATTTCTGTAGGGTACAAGAGTTTGGTGTTCCGAACAAACATTACCTATCTCTTCGACTTCTCACCGCAGCGCATCCTCCAGCGCCGTCCGTGCATCGGTCTTTTCATCACGGTATTTCACGATCAGCGGTGTGGCTACCGATATGCCGTGCGCCGTGCCAAAGATAGAATTTACGGTGCGGGCTCCCGGTATAACTACTGCATTTTCAGGGATTTCGAGGGGAGAGTTGGGTGAGGAACGTAAGATTTGTTCATTCACCATATCATAGACTGCCGTGGATGCATTGAGAATTACACCCGAACCAAGGACAGCGCGCCGACGAACAATCACACCTTCATACACGCCGCAGTTGCCACCGACCATCACGTCATCTTCGATAATTACCGGACGCGCTCCCGCCGGTTCAAGCACACCGCCGATCTGCGCTGCAGCGCTAAGGTGTACTCTCTTACCGATTTGCGCGCATGTACCGACGAGGGCGTGGGAGTCCACCATCGTGCCTTCATCGATATACGAACCAATATTAATGTACGACGGAGGCATGCAAATCACCCCTTTTGCCACATAGCATCCGGTGCGGATGGCAGTGCCGCCTGGCACTATGCGAATGCCGTCTTCGAGTGAGACCGGGCGGAGGCCGATGGTGTGCTTATCAAAAAATGGGAAGCCGCCGCGGGAGACGTCGGTCATTCTGCCTACACGGAAGCAGAGCAGAATCCCCTGCTTCACCCATGCATTCACCCGCCAATTTCCGAGTCCGTCCGGTTCGGCAGAGCGGATTTCACCCCGATTGAGGGCGTCCAAAAATTCTTTGAGTAATTCCTCGATACTTCCTTGTTGGAGTTCTTCGGATGATAGGGCGAGGGCTGTTTCTGTTTGTTGCTGGAGGATGTGAGGCATAGAGTTAGTTTATTTATAATGGGTTATGAATTGATCAATAGATAAAATTTAATAGTATCTTCCTTTAGTGTTTCCGCATCAAATTTAATGACTTTACTGAATAGCTCGTAATAGTAAATGATAGCGCAAGGGAATAAAGCTCCAGAGGAGCGACATAAAATCCCCGTTTCAACAATTATATCGCTCCGATGGAGCTTCTGAGGGTTTTGGTGATGTATTTTCTACTACTATTTCGCCCTTCCAGGGCTTTCTGCAAGCGAAGTATCGCAAGGTATTGTGATGCGGGAACCCTAAATCTTCCATTCATTCTGAAATAATCGATGAATCGCCTCCTACTTTTCCGAACTGCTATCGGCGATTCTTCGCTCGAAGACTCACTCAGAATGACATTCTTTTTAACTACCCATCACTCAATCATCATCGACTTCGCCTCACGCAGCGTGCCTGCCTCAAGTACTAAGAAATACACACCTTGCGGTAATCCATCCGACATAAACGTTGCTTGATAGACACCGGGATTATGGGGCGTATTGAGCACAGTCCGCACGACTTGACCGAGAGAATTGAGAATCGTAATCTTCACACTGGTTTGTTCGACGGTAGCGTATTCGATTGTTGCTGACTGCGATAATGGATTCGGGAAGACCGATCTTAATGCCGATGTAAAGAGTTGTACATTCAAGGTCGTAATTTCACAACCATAAGCGAGCAAACGAATTGTATCGCTTCCACTTGCTGTGGGCGCGATACATTTGTTTCCAACTGTCACGTTTGTCAGGCGCACGACGGGCGAGAGTGTCGTGCCGACGACAGTTTTATACCGCACTTGCGCTAGTGGATTTTGGAGTAATGGAGTACAATTTGCAAGGGAAATTACTGTTTTGCCGGCAGACTTTTGCTGCGTAAACGTGCATTGTCCGGCTAGCACGGTGTCGAATTCGAGCGTCGTTTGCTCGTGTTCGAGTGTGAACGTTACTTGTTTATTGGATGAATTATTGAGTACATTTATACTATCAATTTCCACATTCACTATGCGCGTAACTCCTGCGCGTGCTGTATCTTGCGCAGGTGAAGAAAGTAATATTTTCAAAGGAATTGCCTGCACGATAAATCTAAAATTCGCCGAGTCTTGTTTGCCGCACTGATCACTTAATCGCAGAGTAGAGGAATACAATCCGCCGGTATTGCCGGCAAAATTCATCGCTACAATCGCAGAGTCACCACCTTTAATTACTGCTGTCGAAGGAGTTACGGTGAATTTCCCGCCACCGCCACTAAAGGCAAGTGTAGCCGTGACTGCACTATTATTATGGAGAGTCAAGTGTGAAGTAGCAGAGTCTTGTTGGCAAATTGTGGTGTCAGATGGGGTTGAAAAAGTAATCAATGGTCGTCCTACACGGACACTGACGGTGGATGTGTGTGGTGTGCCGCATAGATCAAGAACAGTAATTTCAGTTGAGTAAACACTATCTTTTACCTGACCTTTGAAATTCACTGATAGTGTCACGGAGTCTGTGGCAGCTACATCGGTGGTGTCAGTGAGAATTCGAAAATTCGTGTCACTGACGGATATTCTGAGTTTTTGGGGAATAATGGCAGAGTTTGTAATGGTCAATTGTGCAGAAACAGAATCTAACGGACATATAATAATAGTATCCGATGGTGGAACGAGTGTGATGGACTTTGTATCGAGGACAATCACGGTGACAGAGTCGGAATTTGTACACCCGTTCGTGTCGGTGATGGTCACATAATAGGTGATAGTCGTCGGTGGCTTTGCCGTGGGATTAGCAACAGTATCACTACTTAACCCTGTAAGTGGCACCCATTTATAACTGCGAATTGAGTCGGATGTTTTGATTTGAATCTGCGCTGTAGAGTCCGGACAGATGACGATATCCTTCCCTGCTTCCAGCGATGGTACCGGACGAACTCTGACATGCATACTACCAATACCAATACAACCACTCAAATCTGTCACATCTAACCGATACAAACCGCTATCAATGGCTGTGATACGCGGTATTACAGCACCGGGGATGAGACTGTCGTTCCTAAACCATTGATATGTCTTGTAGAATTTATCTTCCGCTTCTAATGTCACTTGTCCGCCACCACAGAACGAAAGCGGTCCATCAGCTATAATTCTAGGCGACAACGGTAAAATTCCCACTTGAACTTTAGTAAGGAAAGCATCTTGACCACCTGCGAATGCATTACCAGCTGTACTTGGGAAATTAGCCGAATTTGTCTGACCGGTAATATAGGTAGCACCGGTCGAATCCACAAAAATCGCGGTCGCATAATCATTTTCACGACCACCGATGAATGTCGAATACGTGACAATCGAACCGGTTGAATTGAATTTGGTAATAAAACTATCGGATGTATCGGTACCAAATGAATGATAGTTCGTATCAATTGCATTACTTGTCACAGGATAAGTCGGTGAATAGGTGCGTCCCGTGATATAAGCAGCACCACAGGCGTCAATTGCAATACCATTCCCCTCATCATATCCTGCACCACCGATAAATGTAGAATACTCAAGGCGACTGCCGTCAAGATTAAGCTTTAAGACAAATGCATCGTAATTACCATTAAACGTAGTATCATACGCAAGAGGAGTGGCGGTGGTAATGAACTTTGGAGAACTCGTAAAACCGGTCACATAGGCAAATCCACCGATGTCCACTGCAATACTCGTTCCTCGGTCGTCACCTGTTTTGTCGCCTTGTCCGCCAAGAATGGTGGAGTAGGCAAGCGTGTCTAACCGTTTGG
Source organism: Ignavibacteria bacterium (assembly GCA_016720145.1). Taxonomy (GTDB): domain Bacteria; phylum Bacteroidota; class Ignavibacteria; order Kapaibacteriales; family UBA961; genus JADJXV01. The sequence continues at coordinate 48,813 of JADJXV010000012.1, forward strand.
TAAACTTCGATACAAAACAATCAAAACTCCCCTGATGAGCCCGTTGAATTGCCTGTGGAGATGTTGGAAAAGTCAAATTCTGTGAAATTGTTTCACCCGTACAATAGACTGCGCCTGTCACATCCATTGTCACAGCTCGCACATAGTCGTCACCATCGCCACCGAGCAGGGTCGAAGAAAGTATTTTACCTGAAGGGTCTAATTTTGTGACAAATCCATCCAAAGCACCACCTGCAGCAATTGTTTGAAATGCTCCTGTTGTAATTGGGAAATCACTTTTTGAATTGATAATTGCTGTATAACCGCAAAATACTGCTTCACCTATTTTATTAATTACTATTGAGTTACCAAAGTCATCATTACGTCCGCCGATGAGCGTCGAATAGATAAATCCTGTACCGTCCGGCTTGAGTTTCAGGACAAAGGCATCCGAACCAGCATCTAAATTCTTGACAACCGAACCGTCGGTTGTCGGGAAATCTTTCGAAGAAGAAAATCCTGTAATATATGCATGTCCGAGGTCATCGACGGTAATACCTGTGCTATTGTCCGAACCGTTGTCACCACCGATATAGGTAGAATACACGAGTCCGGTGCCTGATGGAGTAAATTTTGAAACAAAGGAATCTTTGCTGCGGGAAGATGTTTTATAAGCGCCGGTCGTGGTAGGAAAATTTACGGAGTTGGTTTCACCGGTTATGTAAGCGGATTTATTGGTATCGACGGTAATCGCCTTAGCTACATCGTCTAAATTCCCTCCTAATAACGTCGAAAAAACAGGAGGATCGATAATAAGTTCATAATCTTTATTATATGTACCAACGTTAAATCCTATCGAACTTTCGGTTACTCTGAATTGACATTCTACGGTAATTGTTTTGTGATTAATGACTTGATATGCAACCGGCTTTCCCATAATCAGATCGCCAAGTTGCGTTTGAATATTTACATCTCCTGATTCAGACAGTATGAGTCCGTTAGCACCAGTTACGAGTAGTCGAATGAGTGAAATATCGGACTTTGGAGCGCAGATAAGATCATATCGGAATGTACCATTACGTTCGTAACATTTTGTATTGATACCGGGATACAGTTCCTCCATGACAAGCGAAGTATATCCGCGCACATTCTGTTTCCATTTGGTAGGATCAATTCCAATTAGGTAATTATTCACTCCTGCTGTGACCGTTTCACCTCTCATTTTCGCCGATTGTGCTCCTGTAAATTCCATTGATACGACTTGTCCGATCGATCCACCTGATGATATTGTCTTTCTTGTTGATTTGTCACGAGGTTGCACATTCTGTGAGTAGGGAGTATTCACATCCATGACGAACCCACTAGGCGTCACCCACACATTCATACCCGGAAATTGCGATAGAAAGCCGGCTGTACTATTCCACTGCCCTTTGTTTTCCACAAAAGCAGCATGCTGAAATTGCCGGTTGAAGGATTGTACATCGTTGAGCTTTTGCGCGTTGCCTTGAGCAGCGAGCGCAAGGATCATCCCGACGACAACCGTCGTAAGAGTTTGAATTTTCATTATTGGAGTGAATTGAGGAAACGGAATCTTCCATACTACTGCAAGCGCAAAAATACCACGACTTCGGTACACTGTCAAACTTTTCTCAGATTGGTTCCCCTTCTGCATATTCCAAGCCTCGCCTGCGGTCACCCGTTGCTGTCCAAGCGTTTTTGGGGAAATTGTCTATTTACCTTCCATTCAGACGCCACACCGGCTGTAATTCCAAAACGATAGCATGAAGTGTAGGGGCAGAAAATTTTCTGCCCCTACAATGTGTTTATACAATACAAAGCCCAACAGCGTAATGCTGTTGGGCTTTGATTTGAAAGAAGATGAATAAGCGAATGTCGTTTGGCTAAAGCCGGAATTCTTGGGTTGCATTTTTTCCCACCAGCTAAAGCTGGTGGCTATTGAGGAAGAGTTTGATTTCATCGGAATGAAATTTCAAACACTGGAAGATGTTTTATCTCATCGAAATTGAAATTGCAACCATTTGAATCATAGCATTACTCAATAATTAAACTGTGCCTGTAATCGCAGGAAATTCCCTTTTTGGTTATTGGCGATTTTCGCGGCATCGCTTGTGTTACGCTCGCTCATTGCGTATGACGCTGTAAACTCAAATGATGCAAATAGTTGCCATTCAACACCTATTTCGAGTTCTTTCATATCATAATATCGCGTGTCGAGTTCTTGCTTTTTACCGCCTTTAAAATACTGTGCTCGTACGAACGGCAGGAAATGTTGTCCTGCTACATCAAGCTTATAATAGAGTGTGGCGAATCCACCTTCGATAGTTGATGCTTCGACGCGATTTTTCTCGGTAGTGTCTTTTGCTGCTTGAAAGCGAGGACCGTGTCCCCAGTTGTATTCTGCGAGAAAACCAATTGGTTTTGGTGATAGAGATATCGAAACTGCTGCTCGTTCATCGAGATAGCTTACACTTTTTACAACTCCGGCAGTGGTTGAAAGTGGAACTATTTTGCCGGTATACCCTTGAATTCCCGGTTCAATAATTTGATCGCCTATTTCAATAGGATAGGATAGTCGCGCTACGACGTGAGGATCATTATTGCCTTCGGGCTTGTTGGCTGTTTGTCCGTTATAGACGCCCAAGCCAAACACTCCGTAGTCGCCTGTTCCTTTTAACCCCTTATTTACCAAGTCACTGTAGAGTTTTCGTACGTTCGCCGGAGCCCAATAAAACACCACACCCAAGTCACGTTCATTCGCTAAAGCACTGTTTGTCGCGTCCGAACGGTCGAGCGGCAATCTATTCTGGCTCGATTGTAAATTTTCATATCCAAATGGAATTTTACTTTGCCCGACACGGAATCGGAATTCTCTCAAGCTATCAATTGATAAGTCAAAGTAAGCATCACGAAGCTGTGCAAAGTGCAAATCACCGGACGTCGATGCAAGGTCGGGCTGTATATAGATAAACACATTATCCGACACTTGTCCGCTAAATATTAAGCGAGCGCGGCGGATAAAAAAGCCTCCATTTTCGCCGATGGAACGGTCGCACTGTTCACATTTTAAGCTCGAATTTGTTTCCAAAAATCTATTATACCGTATCTGAGAATAGCCCCGTAAAAAGATTTTCTCGAACCATTTCTTTTCGGCTTGTTTTTGTTCGGCTGGTTTTGGTTCGGTAAGTTGCTGAGAAAAGGTAGGTATTGACATCAAAAATACTGCTGTAATCACGACTGTAATTAAAGAAACAATGCGCATAAAACCCCTTGTATAGACCATTAATAAATAATTTCAATTCCCGCTTAGGTAGTACCCAATTGGAGAGACAATTGAATGTTAACAGTTCAAAATTATGACAAGAATACATTGTAACTGACTTAAAATCTTAATGTTAAGAAATGGTAATATTGAATACCGCTGTAATCATCCCTTTTTCGGGCTCTTAACAAAATGATAATTTGCAAAATATACTTTTGTGCAATGTTACGGAATCGTAATTTTGTTGTCAAACATAGAAGACACACTTTTGTAATTATATTTACTAATTATTAACTATTATAGAAATTGGAATTATGAAAATCAAAGCACTGTTATTCATTCTTTGCGGATGTTTATTTGCGTTTGTACCTGCCGGTAAAACTGTCACGATCAAGGGGTCGGACACCATGGTAATTTTAGCCCAAAAATGGACAGAAATCTATCCTGATAAGAGTGTACAATTCCAAGTAACAGGTGGAGGATCCGGCACCGGAATCGCTGCACTCATCAACGGCACCACGGATATCTGCACCTCAAGTCGCCCGATTAAACCCGCCGAAGTCGATCAATTAAAAACAAAATACAAGACCAATGGTCTCGAAATTAAAGTAGCACGCGATGGACTCAGCGTGTATGTCAACAAAAGCAATCCCGTTAAAAAATTAACACTTGAGCAAGTTCGAAACATTTATACCGGCAAGATCAAGAATTGGAAAGACGTGGGCGGACCGGATAAGAAAATACTCCTTTACAGCCGTGAAAACAATTCAGGAACGTATGAGTTTTTCAAAGAACACGTATTATTAAAGCAAGATTTCGACCCGGCAGCGCAAAATATGCCCGGCACAGCTGCAGTAGTAAATGCAATCTCTAAAGACAAGTTCGGTATAGGATTTGGCGGGGCAGCATACGCTAAAGATATTAAAGAAGTAGCCCTTGCCGAAAAAACGGGTGGTGAGTATGTAATGCCTACCGAAAGTAACATCCTCTCCGGTAAGTATCCTGTATCACGGTTTCTTTATTTTTACTTACGTGAGCGCCCTCAAAATGAAATGAAAAAGTTCGTTGATTGGGTACTGAGCAAAGAAGGACAAAAAGTAGTGAAAGAAGTTGGCTACTTCCCGCTCAAAAAATAAGAGAATATAATTTGCGAGTTTCAAAGGAAACAGCGAATTTTGAATAGTAGAAACCTCGCAGGTTTCCTTTGTGAATCCTGTGAGGTTTATTTTTTTGCGGAATATTAGACAATCTATGGCATCTGAACTACCTTCTACACTGACGAAACGTACAATACGATGGGGAGAATGGCTTGCCGAGACTGCAATTAAAGTAGTTGCAGGTACTTCAGTTCTGCTCATTTTACTAATTTTCATTTTCGTGTTCAGAGAAGCTGCCGGTCTATTTTCAGGCAAAACAATTGAGTCTGAAAATGCTCGCCATACAACAAGCGCCACATCTGACAACAAGCCCGAAGAGTATAATCCTGATGCAGGAGCTGACAGCACCTCGACAGCACCAAGTGAAGAATCAACCTCTCCAGATGTCTATAATCCAGAAATAGAAGAAATCATAAGCCCTTCAGAATCAACTACTTCTGCACCTGTTGAGATTCCTGCCGAGAAACGTACTATCTGGGAAAATTTAATGAGCAATGTATGGCAACCCGTTGGTGAAAATCCAAAATTCGGGATGCAATCGCTCTTTATCGGTACCGCCAAAGCTACTTTTATTGCTGTTCTCATCAGCGCTCCTCTTGGAATTTTAGCCGCCGTCTATTCTGCTTTTTTCGCTAAAAAATGGCTCCGTGAAATTATTAAACCTACTGTCGAAATTCTTGCAGGATTCCCTTCGGTCGTTGTCGGTTTTTTCTGCCTGATGATAGTCGCGAGTCTCATGCAATCACTCTTCGGTACAGAATACCGTTTGAACGCACTTGTCGGCGGCTTCGGACTCGCCGTCGCAATTATCCCAATTATCTTTACTATTACCGATGACGCGCTCACGAGTGTACCGAAATCGTACCGCGAAGCATCACTCGCGCTCGGAGCAAGTGAATGGGAAACCGCATTTAAAGTAATGCTCCCTGCTGCTCTTCCCGGTGTATTCGCTGCTGTCCTACTCGGTGTGGGACGAGCATTTGGAGAAACAATGATCGCATTGATGGCTACCGGAAATGCAGCGATTGTTTCCGCATCATTTACCGAACCCGTCCGTACGCTCGCTGCAACGATTGGTGCTGAAATGGGTGAAGTAATATGGGGTTCATTGCACTATAACATCTTGTTTTTCCTAGGAATTGTCCTCTTTATTATCAGCTTTTGCATTAATCTTGTCACAGAATTATACGTGAAAAAGAAATTAACCAAAAAATTCCAAGGCGGGTAAGATTTCCAAACAGATCAATTCATGAAAACCGTACTCTTTGTTTGTGTTGAAAATTCCTGCAGAAGTCAGATGGCAGAAGCATTTGCCATCATTCATGGCGCTGATATTCTTATAGCGAAGAGTTCGGGGTCGAAGCCATCAGGTATCGTCAATCCTAAAGCTATTAGATCCATGAAGTCAATTGGCTATGATCTCAGCACACATGATTCCAAGTCACTCGATGAAATTCCACAGATTGAATATGATTATGTGATTACAATGGGTTGCGGAGATGAATGTCCGTTTGTACGTGCATTACATCGTGACGATTGGAATATCCAAGATCCCAAAAACATGGATCCACAAGAATTTGACGGTGTACGTAATGATATTGAACATAAAGTACTTGAGCTCATTAAGTCAATTCAGAATTAAATCGAGAATTTATCAGGAATAAGGAACACACAACTATTGTATGACTACACTTTCCTCACAAGCAATCAATCCGGCATTCATACGACGCAAAAAAATCATTGGTTTTTTGGCTGTCAGCATTACCTTTATTGCAGCAGCAGCCGTTGTAAGTATTGCACTCTTGATGCTCGGACATTTTTTAATTAAGGGAATTGGTGGTGTTACGTGGGAATTCTTGAGTCAAGCTCCGCGCAATAATAATACCGAAGGTGGTATTTTTCCTGCTATATATGGTACAACCTTCCTCGTCCTCGTGATGTCGCTTTTAGGGGTTCCTGTCGGCACGGCGACAGCAATTTATCTATCTGAATACGCAAAACTTAACTCATTTTTTGCTCGGAGCGTTCGCTTTGGCGTTAATACACTTGCCGGCGTTCCTTCGATCGTATTCGGATTATTCGGCGTTGGTTTTTTTGTACAATTTATCGGTAGTGGAATGGACTCGGGTTTTGGTAATTCCACGGCAATTTGGGGACATCCTGCTCTGATTTGGGCAGCAGCCACGCTATCAGTTCTTACACTTCCGGTCGTCATTGTCTCCGTCGAAGAAGCGCTGCGAACAGTTCCCCGCGAACTCCGCGAAGCGAGTCTCGCACTCGGAGCTACCAAATGGCAAACTATCTGGCGGATTGTCCTTCCCAATTCAATGACCGGAATTCTGACTGGTTCGATCCTCGCTGTCGGTCGTGGCGCCGGTGAAGTGGCGCCTATAATTTTTGTCGGTGCTGTCTATTCCTTGCCGGAATTGCCCTCAAAAGTGACCGATCAATTCATGCATTTGGGGTATCATTTGTTTATCCTCGCTACTCAATCGCCGGATGTAGAGGCAGCAATGCCAAAGCAATACGCAACGACAGTCGTACTATTGATGCTGACATTTGTGTTGAATTTTACAGCAACTTTTATTCGCTCACGAATTCGGAATAAACGGTAAGTCATTTTAATCGGTAATTGTTCTTACTTTCAATTGTTTCAAATACTTCCTTTCAAAGCTCATGGCAAAAGACATCTCCATCAAAATGCGAACTGATAATTTCAATGCTTATTATGGTAAAAAGCATGCGTTGCAAAATGTATCTACTGAAATTCAGGCGAACAAAGTAGTCGCATTTATTGGTCCATCCGGTTGTGGTAAGTCCACGTACTTACGTTCGATGAATCGCATGAATGACTTGATAGAAGGATTTCATATCGATGGTACAATTGAAATAGACGGCTTGAATATCTATGACAAAGAAGTAGATGTCGTGCAGCTACGGAATCGAATCGGCATGGTGTTTCAAAAGTCAATTCCATTCCCCAAATCAATTTACGAGAATGTGGCCTTTGGCTTACGCCTCAATGGGAAGCGTTCCAAATCTGAAATGGATGGCATAATTGAAGAAAGCTTAAAGCGCTCAGCATTATGGGAAGAAATCAAAGACCGATTACAAGACTCGGCGATGGGACTCTCCGGTGGACAACAGCAGCGACTTTGCATCGCACGCGCAATAGCGGTCAACCCGGAAATTCTCTTGATGGACGAACCGTGTTCGGCATTAGACCCAATTTCAACTGCTAAAATCGAAGAATTAATCGCCGAACTCAAAAAAGATTACACGATAATAATTGTGACCCATAATATGCAGCAAGCCGCACGGGTAAGCGACTTTACCGGTTTTTTCTATATGGGAAATATGGTGGAATTTGATCGTACGAGAACGATTTTTACGTCACCATCGAAGAAGGAAACCGAAGATTATATTACGGGAAGGTTTGGGTGAGAAAAAGGAGTAAGTAGTAAGTGATAAGTAGTAAGTGTAGAGGAGTTGAGTAGTAAGGAGTGTTTGATAACGATCTGCTAGGTTAATTGCGATAGTTGACAATTATTATGATTGATAGATTGACTTGTTATTGAAAGAATTACTTGAGATTGATTGCATTTTTTTTGTAATGATTGATACGGCAGTTCAAAAATTTGAAGACTTGATTGCATGGCAAAAAGCTCAGGATTTATCTGTTGATATTTACCTCGAATTCAAAAATTTACGTGACTATGGGTTTAAAGACCAGATTTGCAGAGCAGCCGTTTCAATTTCGAACAATATAGCTGAAGGATTTGACAGGAATTCTAATGCAGATTTTTCAAGATTTCTCTATATTGCAATCGCTTCATGTAGTGAAGTACGCTCAATGATACATTTAGCTCAACGATTAGAATATCTTACAAGCGAACAAAGCACAATTCTTTTAGAAAAAACATACGAAGTTTCCAAAATTATCAGGGGTCTCATAAAGTCAATTCAAATAGACAAGTAACCTAGCTTATCGGTTTCTGCAAATTTATTATGGCAAGTATTTATACACTTCGACAAGCTCAGCGTGACAGAACATACTGATTATCTAACAAGTAAAAGTGACATACTTAATCTTACTACTTACTACTTACTACTTACTACTTACTACTTACTACTTACTACTTACTACTTACTACTTACAGACTTACTACTATATTTAAACTACTATGCACAGAGGATTTGAAGATGAACTCGACAAACTGCGTACACGTCTTGTACGGATGGGCAGTATCGTTGAGGAACAAGTTGAGTTTGCGTTTCGTGCTTTGCTCGAAGGCAATGGCGAGCTTGCCCGAATTGTCGTCGAGCGCGATGAAAAGGTTGATAAATTGGATATTAAAATCGACAAACAATGTCAGCGGATTTTTGCGCTTCAGCAGCCCGTCGCGAGTGATTTACGTTTGCTGCTCGCTGCTATCAAAATCAACAATGAATTAGAGCGAATTGGTGATATGGCGCTCAATGTAGCTCGCCCTGTGTTAACGGTGCCGGGTATTAAAGATTTCGCGCATGAGCTTGGTGTAGATAGAATTACACAAGCTGCCTATCGAATGGTAAAGGCGAGTTTAGATGCATTTATCAATAATGACCCTGAGCTTGCGAAACATGTGTTGCCTACTGATGATACTGTCGATAATTTAGAACGAGAAATCATCGCCGACGTCGTTCGCATGATGAAATCTGACAACTCACTCATCGAAGCTGGCGTATCGATGGTGGATATTCTGAGGCAGATTGAACGCATCGCCGATCATGCGACGAATATCGCAGAAAATGTGATTTTCCTCATCGAAGCGCGGCTTGTGCGGCATAGACAGATCGACAGCGATGGTAATATAATGGATGCCGATGTGTCATCAGACGACGGAACTATTTAATTTATAAAGAGATATTTATATGGCGACGCGCATACAACATCAGTATGCACGCCGCTTTCTATTCTATAATAGTTATGAAAACCAAAGGAATTATCCTCGCAGGTGGTAGTGGCTCCAGACTCTATCCCACGACGGCTGTTTTTAGTAAACAGCTCCAACCGGTCTATGACAAACCATTGATATATTATCCTCTTGCGACACTTCTTCTCGCCGGCATTCGTGAGATTCTCATCATATCTACACCACGTGACACACCGTATTTCGAACAGTTGTTGGGAGATGGCTCGCAGTGGGGAATTTCTTTGGAATATATCATCCAGTCCGAACCCAAAGGACTCGCCGAGGCATTTATTTATGGTAAAGATTTTATAGGGCAGGATCAAGTTTGTTTGATTCTTGGTGATAATGTATTCTATGGTAAGTTGGATTTTCTGAGGAAAGCAATTGCCGAAAACACCGGTGGGACAATCTTTGGCTATCACGTACAAGATCCTGAACGGTATGGAGTTGTAGAATTTGGTGCTCACGGCGAAGTCCTCAGCATCGAAGAAAAACCCCTCAAGCCAAAGTCCAATTACGCCATTCCGGGTCTCTATATTTTCACTCATGATGTCACGGAAATTGCCCCCAAAGTACAGCCAAGCGCGCGTGGTGAAGTCGAAATCACCGAGATTCACAATGCTTATTTACGGAATAATCAATTACGCGTCGAGCTCATGGGTCGTGGAATTGCGTGGCTCGATACCGGCACACCGGAAAGCTTACTCGAGGCAAGTACATTCATTCATGCCATTGAAAAACGCCAAGGCACCAAAATCGCATGTTTAGAAGAAATTGCTTTGCAAATGAAATATATAACCCGCGAAAAATACCTTGAAACGGTCAATAATTTACCGAAAAGCTCTTATCGTGACTATTGCGTAAGAGTCCTTGATGAAATTGAACGGGAGAGTTTTTGAATTTGCCAAATGTCTATGGTTTAATTAATATAAGTAAATTAGTTAACTTCTCTATATTCTATTATTTTAACTGGAGTACACAATGTCAACAGAATCAATCCAACAACAGATTGACAAGTTAGAAAAGCAAAAAGATGACATTCTTGCGCAATTAGTATCGCTCAAACGCCAGCGAACAAACAACGAGCAGATAAAGAATTACGAACTGCTTGATTTTGCAGGAAATAGCGTTTCTTTACTTGATATGTTCGGTGATAAAAATGATCTCATCGTCATTCATAACATGGGTAAGGGCTGTAATTACTGTACATTATGGGCAGATGGATTTAACGGTTTTGCAAAGCCATTCGCTGATAGGGCAGCATTCGTTCTGGTCTCGCCCGACTCGCCGGAAGTGCAGCAAGAATTTGCAGAATCACGTGGTTGGACATTTCAAATGGCATCGTCACAGGGTTCTACTTTTACCTCTGAATTGGGTTTTTCAGAATTCAAAGACGGTAAACAGTATTACGCTCCCGGGTATTCAACGTTCAGAAAAAATCCTGACGGTAGTATCACTCGAGCTGCATACGATTATTTCGGACCGGGTGATTTGTACTGTGCGGTATGGCATATATTCGAATTACTTCCCGAAGGTGTCGAGAATTGGCATCCTAAAAAAGTATATGCCTGAAAAATTATGCCTAACGGAAATTCCAAACTCTTCTTACAAGCCGAGTGGCGCAAACTCATCATGGCAAACTATGCAGTTGATCCGGATGTGCTTGCGCCATATCTTCCCAATGGGACTGTACTTGACCTCTGGAACAATACATGTTACGTCAGTTTGGTGGGCTTTATGTTCCTTAATACCAAGGTCAAAGGATTCTCCATACCCTTCCATGTCAATTTTGAAGAAGTGAATTTACGGTTTTATGTTTGCTACTTCGATCATGGCGAGTGGAAACGTGGCGTTGTATTCATTAAAGAGATTGTTTCCAAGCAGTTACTCACGCTCGTAGCAAACACCGTCTATCACGAAAATTATGAAACACTCCCGATGAGTCATTCCTGGGAGGACGACGGCATCACACAGCGCATCGAGTACAAATGGAACAAAGAAGGATGGAATTCGATTTCGGTGAAAGCTTCAAAAATTGGTGTACCGATACGTGATGAAAGCGAAGAAGAATTCATCACCGAGCATTATTGGGGATATACTAAAGTAAGCGACAATGTCACCTCCGAATATGGCGTCGAACATCCCAAATGGCAGGTCTATCCTATTGAAAAATATGACATTGCAGTTGATTTTGGGAATGTGTACGGGCAGGATTTTGAATTCATCAACCGAGAGACTCCGCTCTCTGTTTTTCTCGCCGAAGGGTCAGAAATACGAGTTTTGGATGGAAAGAAAATATCGATTTTACCTGCATAACGCACCCTTATACCAAGTAAAGAAAATTCACGAAGCATTCAAGTATTCACCATCGCCTGCGCCTCTTCCACAAGGCGCTTGATATCTGTATCTTGAATCATAATCTGGACTTGGCGTCCGCTACCAATCTTACGCGACCGCGAATGCACTTCAATTTCACAGACAATTTTCCTCCCTTTGACTTCAACGACTTTTGCGCTAATCCTCACCGTATCACCGACAGCCGCCATCGCTTCATGGCGCACTTCTACCACACCGCCAACGGCATTTTCTCCTTCTTCAAAATACGGCTCAATCGCAAGCCGCGCGGCTACTTCAGCATGATATGCCATCCAAAATGTGGAATAGACAGGATGGAGGAGTTGGCCGTTAAGAGTTGCTACCATCTCCGGTGTAACAGGAGTTTCAAATTCATAGCGTGCTGAAGCTACTTCGGGTTTCATACCTTGCCTCGGGATTATTCGTTATTTTTGCCAAAAATTAACCTGAAAATTACGCGATTTAGCGCAAACCTTTGCGTTTATGGAACACATTCCGTTATGAATATTTCGTTTTACACACTTGGCTGCAAGCTCAACTATGCTGAGACTTCGACTCTTCGTGAACAGTTTGAGCAAGCCGGTCACTCCATCGTCGAATTCGGCGAACCCACCGACGCCGTCATCATCAACACCTGCACCGTTACCGAAAATGCCGATACTGAATGCCGGAAAATCATCCGTCGCGCGTTAAGAACATCTTTGCAAGCCTTTGTGGGTGTAACAGGTTGTTATGCTCAGCTCCAACCTGAGGAAATTGCTACGATTGAAGGAGTTGATGCTGTTTTCGGCAGCAAGGAAAAGTTCGAAATTCAGTCAATTTTCAAAGATTTCCAAAAATTAGACACACCTCAAATCCATGTTTCCGACCTTTCGGATGTAGAATTTACAGAATCATATTCATCGGAAAATGACAGTCGGAGTCGGGCATTTCTCAAGCTGCAGGATGGGTGTAATTATAACTGTTCGTTCTGCACAATTCCCCTCGCCCGTGGTGAAAGTCGGAGTATGGACTTCCCTGCAATCGGTTCACGTATTACTTCTCTTATTCAATCAGGTTTTCGGGAAATTGTTCTTTCAGGAATTAACTTAGGCGATTACCGCGCTCCGTCTGGCGAGAAATTCATTGATATTCTTCGCTTTATTGATGATAGCAATCCGGCAGCACGATTCAGAATTTCGTCAATTGAACCGAATTTACTCACGCCTGAAATCGTCGAACTCGTTGCAAATTCCAGGCATATCGTTCCTCACTTTCATATTCCCCTGCAAAGCGGTTCGCCCGAAATCCTACGCCTCATGCGCCGCCGTTATAAAGCAGAAAATTATGAATCACTCATAACCACTATCAAGTCAAGCATGCCCGACTGTTGTATTGGTGTGGATGTAATTGTGGGTTTTCCGGGAGAAACGGACACACATTTTGAGGAGACGTTTGCGTTTTTACATCAATTACCCATTTCATACTTACACGTATTTACCTACTCCGAACGAGAAAACACACCCGCAGCAATTTATAGCGGGAAAGTCCCAATTGCCAAGCGTAAGGAGCGAACGGCTCGGCTGAGGAATCTGTCGGCAATGAAAAAAAGTGAGTTTTACCGTTCACAAATCGGCACTGAACGTATTGTAATACCTGAAACATATAACCACGAGACCGGACTCTGGATCGGCTGGACAGAGAATTACGTTCGCGTCGAATTCCCCGCTTCACCGTCGATTATCCAAGCTCCTGTGCGTGTGCGACTCGTTGAATTCCTCGGCGACACCGTTCGCGCAGAACTCCTCGAGCAGCCGATGTTGGAAGATAATCACACACCGCACTATATACCAATTTTACTGTAAATCATTACTGATGAGAACCTTACTCCTACGCGTAGAATACGACGGAACGAATTTTGGTGGCTGGCAATTCCAGCTCAATGCTCCCACGATTCAGGGTGAACTCGAAAAAGCATGGCACAAACTGACCGGTTCAGATGAACGGATTGTAGGAGCGGGACGCACTGATGCAGGGGTTCATTCCCGCGGTCAAGTCGCACATATTAAAATACCCGATGAATTTAACATACCTGATCATAAATTCGCGCTTGCGCTGAATTCCCGCCTGCCGAAGTCTATCCGCATCACCGCCACCCAAGTAACCGAACTCGATATTCAGGCACGATTTGATGCAATTTCCCGTGAGTACTCCTACTCGATTACCACCAATCAGTCCGTATTCAATCGTCATTTTTCATGGCATGTGAATTACAGATTTGACCATGAATTGCTTGTTGAATCTGCAGCAGCTTTCCTCGGAAAACACAATTTCACGACCTTTTCCAAGCGTAATGATGATACATTAAGCTATGTATGCGACCTGCAAATCTGCGAGTGGACGGAGATTGACAATGGTCTCCGCCTCCGTATCAAGGCCGACCGATTTGTCTATGGCATGGTACGTTCGCTCGTCGGCGCAATGATGGATACCGCCACTCATAAGCTTACAATTAGCAACCTAATAGAATATCTACACTTAGCCGACCGTCAACACAACAGCACTCTCGCTCCACCGCAAGGATTGATTCTCGAAAAAATCGGTTATCCGGCTGAACTTGGGGTGATGATTTAGTTTTTATAGTCGTAAGTAATAAGTCGTAAGTCGTAAGAGATGAGTTCGTTGACTAGACTCCAGCTTCAGCTGGAGGACTGGATGCACAAGTTGAATAGCCCCCAGCTTTAGCTGGTGGGGAAAGAGCCACGAAAAATTTGAATGCAATTTCATTCCGATGAAATAAAACTCTTCTTGGATAGCCCCCAGCTTTAGCTGGCGGGAAAAGATGTCCAAGAATTCCGGCTTTAGCCAAACATTGAATGCGATACATTTCTTTCAAAACAAAAGCCCGATAGTTACTACACTACCTGGCTTTCTTTATCAGTACTTGCTTCTGTAAATTGGGCTAAAGCCCGTAGAAAAATAACACCATATACTCCAGTTGAGGCTGGAGTCTAGTCAAAAATTCGAAAACTCAGGTTACGTTTCAACATCTATAGAATTCATTTCTTTAAAAATTTGTTTCTTTCTCAATGACCACTGCCCTTTGTATGCTGGATTGTCATTCAATTATTTTTGATGTTTTTCTCTGATCAATCTATTAAATTCAACTAACGAAAACAGTTTATTTTTCCATGGTTTATTGAATTTATAGTCTTTTCCAACTGTAATCACCAAATTCCTAGAATCGGCAATTTTTTCCAATTGCTCGAGACTGACTGTTGAATATAGATACTGCGTAACCTCTTCTGTTTTATAAGTAGTTGGGGAATTATTACTCAACTGCTTATCCTCATACGTCTTTGTGTATGTCCTAGTAAAATTAGTAGCGCTATCGATCATAATGACTTGTTTCCATTTATCACCCGTGATGGAAATCGAGTCACCGGAATGATAATGTACCCATTCCGGCTTATACAAATTATCAATCGTCGGTGTCACCATATTTGCAAGCGATAGAGTAGTCTCTTTTGAACGTGAAAGCAAAAGTATCCAACGAATATGGAGTACATCAGGCGTGCAACTGGTATCGCGACCTCTACATTTATAAAACGCTTGAATATCGAGCTCTGGGTCGTATCCTGCCCATACAGGATACATCTCTATAATTTCAGGAGTCGAAGCGAGAATTGTTCTCTCATGAAATATATCATAGGTGGCTATTAGCGGAGTTTTAGGTGTGTGACACCCCGTGAGCCTAGCTAATATTAATAGAATCATTACTATTTTGTGTTTAAATATACAAGCTGTCTTTTGTAAAAGTGGCATCATTGTCATTTTTATTCTATAATTTTAATATAGTTACAGAATTACAAAGCCATTCAAGCTCTCATCTTTCAAATAATATTCTAACTCATTGTGTTCAAACAAACAAAAAGCCCAACGAGGAGTGCTTGTGGGCTTTTGTAAAATGTATTTTCTATAAAACAAATCTTTCACTACGTTCGTACTGCTTGCGGGACAATTCTCTCGAAGTCCATATCGACCCCAATAACCGAGGGCATCGCGAGGACGCGATACTCTCGGAAGAATCTCCTATCGGACAATCACAATCACGCGCTCTTCGACATAACTCCCCGACACCATGCGCAGGATATACGAGCCGGCGCTTAGCTGTTCAACCGGTATTCTAACCTGATAGTTACCTGTGTCAAAACTTGACTTTGCGAGTGTTGCTACGGTAATTCCATTCATATCAGCAAGCGTAATTTCCGTTGCGTTTTGGGTAGGGATCATAAATTCAGCCGTTCCACCTGTAGCGCCCATTGGATTCGGGCTGACGGCGAGGTTGAATCCGGTAGCTACGTTGCTGATTTTATTAATTTGCGAACCGCCTCCGGGAGGTTTGATTCTACTTGAATCGGTTACTGTTCCAAAGAGTTGCGCGATGATATCACTACGCGTGGCATCGCTTGCAAAGCTAATCGTTGCTGTAAAATCACCGGAGACCGTCGGAATAAAATCGACACGGTAGTCAAAATACTCACCTGCTTTGATCACAAACGGATACTTGAGCCCTTGATCCAATAATTCAAAGGGTTTACCGGAGAGTGAACGTGCCTGATCATTGCTATAAATCGTTAAATCCACTCGGCCTACATTATGGACGCGGAGATTGCCCCACGAGGTGCGGGTGTTTTTGACTTGCGAACCGAAATCATGATTATCCACAATGATGTCCGGGCTTGCAACTTCTGCCGTTACAGCAAGATAGCTCATCGAGCAAGCGCTTCCGACGCTTAATTTATCGGTATAGAAGCCATCATTTTTTTGAGTAAAGGTAATCGTAATATCGCGCGTGCCACCGGCAGGAATAGTAAAAGGAAGAATTGATTTATCAATCGTAAATCCTTGTGTTGGATTAGAAAATTCTAATTTTTCAACTGTGTAAGTAAGTGCAGAAGTATTACGAATACTTGTCGAAAGTGACACAAGACTGCCGGACTTTACCAAGCCGAAATCCAATGCAGGATCGACACTGAGCGCATATTGTACGCTGTAGGTAATCGTAATTGTTGTATCATTTCCAGCCAAATCACTGAATGTAATGACGGCAAGAGCGTTGGTAGGGGGCATACTATCTGATAAAACCCAAGAGAAATTGCTGACACCTAACACCGGGAATCCATACGAATCAGTAGCAGAATTTCCATACAAATACGCAGCAAAAGCAGTACTCGAGCGCAGTGCATAGACACCTTCATCTGGAAGAACAAGTGTCTTTAATCCATAACTCTTACCATTGATTTGCTGGGAGTAATTCTGGTCAAAACCCGGGCCAAATTGATTAATGATTCTCGTCCATACAAGCTGTCCTCCGGTCAAGGTACCGAGCCATAGGTCATCGGGCACGGCGCCGTTTACCGTTTCATGGATGAGAGCAATGTAATTCGTGGTGGTCTTTCCGGTAGGAGTTTTTGCGCCGGGAGTTGCGAAGGCTACTTTTTTTTGATATTGTTCATACGGCAGCACCGACATTTGGAATGGCTTGCTTGATGCCAAATTGTCATCGCTTTGACCTGTATTGTAAACACTTATAAAGATTGGTTTGTTGGATGAAACAACTTTCGCAGAAGGATTACCATCATCAAGTCGTCGTTCAATATAACCATCTTCACGCTTCCCTGTATTTTTTGGAATGACTAACCATTGCTGTCCGTCGCGAAATACTGTTGTATTTTTTTCTTTTCCATAAATACGAATCTGTGGATTTTTCTTTCGTCCGTAAAATATCGGTACTAAATATTCCTTACCCCAATGAGCTGTAGGAATTTCCATTTCACAAATATAATTTCCCCATGGAATACCATCAGGAACTAGTGCGCTTTGATTGCCGGAAACTACTGTAACCGGCTTATTCGATTTGATACGGCTGCCGGAGATATCCTGACCAATGCCATTAGTCGCAAAACAAAGAACATCGCCTTTATTCATCGTAAAGGATGTCGTACTACCCGGCTTAAGGCCACCGGAAGTAGTTGATGAAGAATTTCCGCCCATGGTGAAGCTCACGGTAGTCTCGTCATTGGCGGCTGTAATCGTTGTTGTCGCTATGAGATTTCTCGGGTTATCAAAACACTGCTGATAGCTTGAGACAATATACTCCGTTCCAAGCGCAGATACCGGCATCACAGCGAATCCTTCACCGGATGTTTTGGTCATCGAATATCCGTAACAGCTTATTGGAGCTTGCGCGCTAACATGTACACCTGCTTGCAGATACAGTTTTTCTTCAGGTGCTTTTGTATCACCAGCATTTTCAAACGGCTCGGCAACTGCAGCTGGAATAACAAAATCGGTGACATCGTTTGCTTCGACAGTCTTGGTTTCGGAGTATCCTCGTCCGGTAATTTCAACGGTCACTGTTTGTTTGATTTTTGAAATAACGACTACGCGGCAGGTACGCTCAAGAGACTTGGGCGGCTCTTCGAAGTTCGGCGGGAAGGAAAAATAGAAATCTTTACCGGCTTGCGTATCGGTAAGAATCCGATCTGATTTGCCACTTTTGACGGGTTGCTTTTGCGCTGAAGCAGGCACAAGACAAAGTAGAAAAATGGCCAACAATGGTAGAAATTTTTTCATAAAAAATTCTCCGGGGAATGTAAAAAAATAGTAGGATAACTTCAATAGGAAAAAGGCATTCGGCTGATTATGTGTTTTGTGTGTACAACTTAGCATTTATCCCGAATACATCCAAGTGATTTATTTCAAAATCATTGGAATATAGTGAAATAGGTGTTTTTTTGAGTTAAAAATGTTTTTATGTTTGAGAATTAATCAAAACCCACTTCCAGATTAATGTCTGATTATGATCTCGGTCTTCTATCGCATTTGGGTTCTAATCTCCATCCCGACACACCAACACCAAACCCCAAAATAATCTCCCGAAAACCATTAAAAGCAAAGAACCTACCGCATAATTTGCCCAAAAGCCGTATTAATTTGCCCAAAAGCCGTATTTTTGAACGTTGAACCAAAGTTTTACTCACATATAGACAAGCAAATGATAAAAAGCATGACTGGATTTAGCAAAGCCGAGATGAGCGAAAATGGCGTAACGGCAAGCGTAGAAATCAAAAGCGTGAACGGACGCTACCTCGAAACAACCGTAAAATTACCCAAAAGTCTGAATCATAAAGAGTTTGAAGTACGCGAAATCGCTCGGAAAGCACTCACCCGCGGGAGCGTATTTGTGAATATTAATATTCAGCAAGAAACAGCAGCACAGGCGATGCAATTCAATGAAGAGTCAGCAGTTGCATATTTTGGTGCTATCGAAAAACTCAAAAAACGCCTTAAAATCAAAGAAACAATCACCCTCGACCACCTCCTCGCCTTTAGTGATGCAATGATCGAAACCAAACAAGACGACTCCTCCGAGCAGGTATGGAAGCTCACGAATAAAGCCCTCAACGAAGCCCTCAAAGAACTCGAAATCATGCGCAAAAAAGAAGGGAATGAAATCGATAAAGACCTCAAAAAACGCGTCAAAGGTATCGAAGAGGGTCTCGCTAAAATCGAAGATAAAGCGGCTAGCCGTATTCCCGAAGAACGCGAGCGTCTCCGTCAGCGCATTGCGCAACTCTTTGAAAGTGATGAAATTGACGAGCAGCGTCTGCAAATGGAAATCGTCATTCTTGCCGACAAGCTCGATATTTCCGAAGAATGTGTGCGCCTCAGAAGCCATATTAAATTCTTCCATGAGACCATGAAATTGACCGAAGCAGTCGGCCGCAAGCTGAATTTCCTCTTGCAGGAAATGCACCGCGAAGTCAATACGATTGGTTCGAAAGCCAACGATGCGTGGATCGCGCAAATCGTCGTCGGCATGAAGGAAGAATTAGAGCGTATTCGTGAACAAGCACAAAATATCGAGTAACCTACGCCGATGCCAAAACAATTATTTGTGCTCTCTGCGCCAAGTGGCGGCGGTAAAACTACTGTAGCACGGCACTTACTTGCGACGTTTCCTAATCTTCGCTTCTCTGTATCAGCCACGACCCGCATGCAGCGACCGGGCGAGATACATGGCAAAGATTATTTTTTTCTGTCCAAAGATGAATTCTCGATACGCATCAATCAAGGTGATTTGCTGGAATATGAAGTAATATTTGGTAATTACTACGGCACATTGCGATCGGAAGTACGGAGGATTTTAGAATCCGGCGAAAGTATGATATTTGATGTAGATGTCAAGGGAGCACTTTCACTCCGCAGGGCTTTTCCGGATGAATCGCTTTTGATGTTCATAGCGCCGCCCAGTATGGACGCACTCGAAAAACGCTTGCGGTCACGCCAAACAGAATCAGCCGAACAAATCGCGCTTCGCCTCGAGAGAGCAGCAATGGAAATGCAAAGTGTAGATTTTTTTGATGAAGTCATTATCAATGATATTCTCACTCAGACTCTTGATCGTGCAGAAGAGGTAGTCAGGATGCATATTGATACGTAATTTTGAGACATATTTTACTACCTCCAAGTCATGATTAATCAAGCAGATACATAGCGTAAAAGAGATGCTTTTGAAAGCATCTCTTTTTTTGCGTAAAGATGTGGTAAAGGTCAATGATAATTTAAGATAAATTTGGAATGTAGGGGCGAGTTTTGCACTCGCCCTTGCCGTCAAAGGGTTCGGATGTAAGGGCGAGTCTTGCACTCGCCCTTGCCGTCCAAGAGTTTGGGCGAGCGCAAGGATCGCCCCTACCGTAGATTGATTCGGTCATGTTACATAATTGTCCTATATCTCAGAATTGTAAATACTTCTCAATTATTTCCTTTGCATAGGAAATGTGAAGTTCCTATGTTTGAAACGAATTTATATAAACTTATACCATAGAACGTGCCTACATTTACTAAACGCCTGAAAAACCTAATCATAGGTGAAGGCAAAAGTGTCCATGACACTTCGGTATTCCACAAGCTGACCCTTGTTGCTTTTTTTGCTTGGGTGGGGCTTGGTGCAGACGGACTATCGTCATCATGTTACGGTCCTGAAGAAGCATTCCGCGCTTTGGCTGAGTATCCGTATTTATCTATATTTATTGCACTTGGTACAGCGATCACCATTTTTGTTATCAGTGCAAGTTATTCTCAAATCATCGAACTCTTCCCGACCGGCGGTGGTGGATATTTAGTGGCGAGCAAGCTATTATCTCCGAATGTTGGGATGGTAGCCGGATGTTCTTTATTAATAGATTATGTTCTGACGATTACGATTTCGATAGCGAGTGGTGTCGATGCTATTTTCAGCTTTTTACCATTAGAATGGGCAGGGTCGAAGCTCATTGTCGGAATTTTCGGGGTAGGGCTACTAATCGTGCTGAATTTACGAGGGGTAAAGGAGTCGGTGACTGTCTTATTACCCATATTTATGATATTTGTCGTGACTCATGTCGCTGCTATCATTTATATTTTTATATCACATCTCGGTGAAGTACCGGCTGTTGCAGCAAAAACAATGAACGACTTTAGTAACGCACAGTCGAATTTGGGGTTATGGGGTACTGTCGTTTTAATGCTTCGCGCCTACAGTATGGGCGCTGGTACATACACAGGAATTGAAGCGGTGAGTAATGCGATGCCTATTCTCCGTGAACCTCGTGTAGCCACGGCGAAAAGCACAATGCGCTATATGGCTATCTCTCTTGCATTTGTGGCGGTTGGACTGATGATTGCGTATGCGTTATTTAATGTGCATCATGTACCGGGCAAAACGTTAAACGCCGTTTTATTTGAAAAATTAACGGAAAATTGGGGTTCGACGATTAGTTATTCTACCGTATTAGTAGTTTTAATTTCAGAGGCAGTATTACTATTCGTAGCAGCTCAGACGGGATTTTTAGGCGGTCCTCAAATTCTCTCCAATATGGCGTTAGACCGTTGGTTTCCCACCCGATTCGCGACTTTCAGTGATCGCTTGGTCACGCAAAATGGTGTATTATTAGTAGGGATTGCGGCGGGAGTGATGATGCTTGTCACGGGAGGATCGGTCCATGCACTCGTGGTCATGTATTCGATTAACGTGTTTATAACCTTCACACTTTCTCAGCTTGGCATGGTCAAGCATTGGACGCAGGTACGTAAGCAATTCAAGGGGTGGAAAAAGAAAATTGCTGTCAATGGGGTCGGTCTCGTGCTTACTTCGTTTATTCTTATCTCCGTTGTGATTATTAAATTTACCGAAGGCGGGTGGATTACTTTGCTGCTCACCGGAAGCTTGGCAATGTTAGTAATGTCATTTAAAAGACATTACAACAATACCTCAAAACTGCTACGACGACTCGATGATATTGTATTAACAGCAGTGGATGATAATTCTATTAAACCAATCAAAAATGAAGATTTACCGGAGAACCTGCGGACACCGGACAGACGAGCCAAGACAGCGGTGTTTTTGGTAAATGGATTTAGTGGTCTTGGACTGCACACACTCTTTACCGTAATGAGAGCATTCGATGGTGTGTTTAAGAATTTTGTGTTTGTGCAGGCAGGTGTGATTGATGCAGGAAATTTCAAAGGGGCAGAAGAAGTAGATGCATTGAAAGAACACATCGCCGAAGACGCCGAAAAATACGTTAATTTCATGAAACACAGTGGGTTGTATGCAGAAAGCGTCTGTGGTGTCGGTACTGATGTTGTGAACGTCGTTGGTGAGCTTGCTCCGGCAATTGTCAAAAAATTTCCGAATGCAATTTTCTTTGGCGGTCAGGTTGTCTTCCCAAAAGAGTCTATATTCTCAAAATGGCTTCATAATTATACAGTTTTCGCTGTTCAGAGGAAGCTGTATTTCGAAGGTATTCCCGTGGTGATTCTACCGGTCAAGGTGTAATTCGATAACAATAATGAAATGAGATACTTATTTAATGAAACACTTATGTAGTGGAATTTTTGTTCATTGAATATCATATTTAATTGAATTACTTATATTCGTAAAAAATAATTTTAGCTCTCACAAATTAATTCTAAACTCTTATGAATAAAACACTTTTACAAGCTTTGTTGATAGTCTTGTGTTTCGTGCCGACCTTGCAGGCACAGCAAAAAGAAACAGCACCGAATTTCTTTGAAATTCAAAAGCGAGCGTATGATTATTTCAATCAAAACAACATTAAGTTGAAGTCTCCTGATGGTAAAGAGTTACCAGAGGCCGGCGGAACAGCCCAATTCAAACGTTGGGAATGGTTCTGGCAGCAACGCATAGGACCTGATGGTCAATTCCCTGATCCTATGGTCATTTACAACGCAACAGCTAAGTATAAAGAAGATCAATTACGACGCATTAAAAAACGTGGCGATGCTGTGCTCTCACCTGCTGATGCAAATTGGAAGCAAATTGGTCCGATTGGAGCAGCTAATGGAGGAGGTGCCGGCAGAGTAAACCGCATTCATGTTAATACAGATTTCCCCGATGTCATCTGGGCTGGAACTGCTGCAGGAGGCGCCTGGAAAAGTGCAGATAAAGGTGCTACATGGACACCCAAATCCGATGGTATTCCTTCCATCGGCGTCACTGATATCGCTACCACTATCACCAATCCTGATCTTGTCTATATTGCAACTGGTGATGGATATGGTTCTGGAAATATACAAGTGCCAATCTCATACAGCATAGGTGTGATGAGCTCTAATGATGGTGGCACGACATGGTCACCTACAGGGCTTACTTGGAAAACCAGTAATGCTAATACAATCACTCGCTTACTTATATCTCCTGCCGATCCACTTATTCTCCATGCAGGCACTGACGGTGGTATTTACCGGACAACAAATGGCGGGCTGACGTGGACAATGGTTCAAAGCGGTGATTTTGATGATATGGAATATAAGCCGGGTGATCCGACGACAATGTACGCTTGTGCCGGCAGAACAATTTACCGATCAATAAATTCCGGAGCGTCATGGCAAGCACTCACAGCAGGTATCCCTACAAATATAGGTAGGATTGCCCTTGCTGTCACAATGGCTAACCCCGACATGGTCTATGCTCTCTGCGCACGAGGATACAGTAATGGCAGTGGGTTTGGAGGATTCTACACATCAGCAAACTCCGGTACGAATTGGATAGCGACCTATCCTAAAGTAACTCCAAATATCCTTGGAAGAGAGCTTGACGGATCGGACGATAATGATGGGACTCAACAAGGCATGTATGACTTATCTCTCGCTGTTTCATCTACCGATCCCAAAATTATTTATGCCGGCGGTATTAATATTTGGAAGTCAGTCAATGGTGGTACATCATGGACGAGCAACACACATTGGATACCAGGTAATGGCAAGCCGTATGTACACGCCGATATTCATGATATCGTGGCATCTGAAAATATTGCTACAGAATTTATTGCCGCATCTGATGGTGGTGTCTTTCGTACTACTAATAACGGCAGCTCATGGACGGATTTGAGTAAAGGTTTGGGAATCATGCAGTTCTATCGTATAAGTTCCCCTGCAAGCGACCCCAATATCGTCATTGGCGGTGCGCAGGATAATGGTACGAACCGCCTAAAAAATGGTCAGTGGGTGCAGGTAGCCGGAGGCGATGGCATGAAATGCTTGTTCGACCCGGGCAATCCTAATATTGTTTATTCTTCTGTTCAATACGGATCAATTCAAAAGTCAACGAACGGTGGGAATTCTTTCCAACCGATTTTAACCAGAGGGACAACTCAAGAAAATGCAGCATGGGTCACTCCCTATGCTGTTGATCCGGCAAAGACTTCCGTCCTGTATGCCGGTTATACTAATATTTGGAAATACGAACCTTCAACAAGTAAATGGTCGAAAAGTTCTACTTTTAGTGGACTTGGGTCGCTGACTCATCTTACATTATCGACAGACGGAAAAACAATTTTTGCCGGAAGTCAAAGAGGTATGTACCGTTCCAAAACCGGTGCGACGACGTGGGAAAAGCTTACACTGACCGGTATTCCTACCAATATTTCTGCAGTGGTGATTCACCCGACCAATCCCAATCGAGTATGGCTGACGATTTCAGACTATTCTGCTAAAAAAGTCTATGCTTCAGAAGATGCGGGGACATCTTGGTCAGATATATCCGATGGTCTGCCTTCTATTCCAGTCAACTGTATTGTCTATCAAACTAATTCACCGGACCGTGTCTATGTGGGTACAGAAGCCGGTGTGTATTACATGGATAATGGAACTGGTCAATGGGTGCCATACAATGACGGTCTTCCTAATGTGATTGTCAATGATCTTGAAATTCATTATTCATCCGGAAAATTACGTGCAGGGACATTTGGTCGTGGATTGTGGGAAGGAAATTTAGTGGATTGTAATTCTAAACCTCTCAGTGTCACTGCAAAAGATTCGAAAGTGACATTTTGCGAAGGCGATAGTACCGTACTGACAGCGACAGCAGGATTTGCATCCTATAAATGGTCAACAGGTGCGACGACTCCATCGATAACTGTAAAAACTGCAGGCGATTACAGCGTTGTTGCGACTGATGTTAATGGCTGTCCGAGCGCGTCGCAGACGACGACAATTTCGACAGCTACATCGAAAATCGCTCTTATTCGAGGTAATCGCAATGGTTTTACTGATTCTCTTACTTGCGAAGGTGCACCTATACAACTGGATGCCGGTATTGCGATTGGATATAGCTATAAATGGAGTACAGGTGATACGACGAGGCGAATTACAGTCACAGCTCCGGGTATTTACACGGTATCATTGGTCAATACAGCAGGTTGCTTAGGAGTGTCACTTCCGTTTACAGTGAAGCCAGATGCAGTGCCTGCAAAGCCGATTATAACTTCTTCTACATCTATCTACGACTCTCTTGTATCTTCCGCAGCAGCCAAATATCAATGGTACTTAGACGGCGTGGCGATTACAGGCGCTACTACTCAAAAGTACAATCCTCCTCAGTCTTCCAATGGAAAAAAAGTAACGGTCGCAGCTATTAACACCGGTGGATGCTTTACTATGTCAGCGCCGGTCACCGTGGGTGCTAGTGGTGTGGAAGAAGAATCGTCAGCCATCAAAATGAATGTCTTCCCGAATCCTACGTCAAATTCAACAACACTCGAACTCATGCTGCAAACTATTGCACCCGTTACAGTTGAAATTACTGCTTCTAATGGCGCACAGGTACAAACACTTGAATTCATGCCTGATGCATTGAAATTCAGTGAACAAATTTCACTCAAAGAATTCGCAGTCGGTGCCTATATTGTGACCGTAAAATGCGGTTCTCAAACTTGGGTGCAAAAAGTAGTAAAAGAATAATCAATCGTCCAAAACAAGTCGTCTATTGCCGGACGACATCGCAATGATACAAAAGCTATGGGTAGGTTGATATTTCCTGCTCATAGCTTGTTTTTTTAATACAAAGTAGAAAAGATAGTACTGAATTGCCTTTTATCGAAAAAGCCGAGAACTATTACACTTCAATCAAATATTCCATGACGAAAATTATTCGAACCTTTCAGCCTATCAAAAACAACTCTATGAAGTTATCTCTTTATTTGTTGCTTTTCTTATCATTAGGCACTCTTTCCAATGCATTTTCCCAGCAAACCGAGACACTACCTAATTTCTTCGAAATTCAGAAGCGTGCCAATGACTATTATAGTAAGCATCCTGTCAAAACAAAATCAATAGATGGTAAAGAAATACCCGAAGCCGGCGGTATGGCACAGTACATGCGTTGGGAATGGTTCTGGCAGCAACGCGTCTCACCTGACGGCCAATTCCCTGATCCTATGGTTATTTACAACGAAACCGCGCGGCATAAAGCAGATCAATTACGCAGGCAAAAGAAATATGGAGAATCAATGCTTTCGGCGAAGAGTGCGAACTGGAAGCAACTCGGTCCAATAGGTCCTGCCAATGGTACAGGCGCAGGTAGAGTAAACCGAGTCCATGTCAATCCTGATATTCAAAATGTAATTTGGATAGGCACTGCCGCAGGTGGTGCATGGGTCAGCAAAGACAATGGTGATACCTGGACTCCCAAATCCGATGGAATTCCATCGATTGGTATTTCGGATATTGTGACGACTGCCACCAATCCTAATCTTGTCTATATCGCTACCGGTGATGCCGATGGCTTGATTACTGCCTCACCTCACCCCTATAGTGTCGGGGTAATGTCATCAAACGACGGTGGTACGACGTGGCTCCCAACAGGACTTACCTGGCAAACGAGTAATGCGAGAGTTATCAGTAGGTTGCTGATGTCACCTGTAAAACCGGAAATCCTCCTCGCATGTACTAATAATGGTATTTACCGAACAGAAGACGGAGGAGTAAAATGGACAATGGTGCAATCCGGGAATTTTAATGATATGGAATACAAGCCCGACAATCCGTCAACTCTCTACGCAAGTGCCGGAAATAGAATTTACAAATCACAAAACGAAGGTAAGACATGGCAAGCACTTGTTGCTAATGTGCCGAGTTCAATCTACCGGATTGCACTCGCCGTTACCTTAGATGATCCGGAAATGGTATATGCCGTCTGTACTTTTTCTTCGGATGGAAGTGGTGGATTTGCAGGGTTTTACAGTTCTTCTGACGCTGGAACATCCTGGACTCTCAAAGCTAGTGGGTTCCCAAATATCCTCGGCTCAAGCGCCGATGGTCTGGATAATACTCAGCAGGGATGGTATAATCTCTGCATTGCCGTCTCACCGACAAATGCTGAGGAAATTTATGTCGGCGGTGTAAGTATTTGGAAGTCAACCAATGGCGGTACGACGTGGAATCTAAATGCTTCAGGATATAATGCGCCGGGAAAACCATATATCCATCCTGATATTCATGACTTAGTAATATCCGAGGACAATAGTTCAATCATTTATTCAGGTTGTGATGGTGGATTTTACACATCATTCGATAAAGGTAAATCTTGGAATGACATGAGTGAAGGGTTGGGAATTATGCAGCTCTATGGCATCACATCACATCCAAACGACCCTACTATTGTGATTGGAGGTTCACAAGACAACGGTACAAATCGCTGGAAAGGTGGCACATGGTCATCCGTACTTGGCGGTGACGGAATGCTCTGCTTGCTCGATCCTCAGAATCCAAGTATTGCTTATGCATCCCAATACCATGGTTCTATCTATCATTCGACAAATGGCGGAAATACATTTAAATTCTTAATGAGTCCACGCACAGTTGGCTTACCGAATGATGCACGAGGGAATGCAGCCGCTGCATGGGTAACGCCAATTGCCGTCAATCCTGCTCTGACCTCTACCGTCTATGTAGGATTCGCCGATGTATGGAGACGCTCTGCAGCAGTACCCACTTGGACTAAAATTTCATCTTTTGGTGGTGTGGGCACTAATTATTTAAGCTATATAACTGTTTCAAATGACGGGCAATACATGTTTGCCGGTAATCAATCCGGTGCGTATCGTTCCATAAACGGAGGGTCAACATGGGAATCGCTCAAAACTATCCCCGGCAAAGGGAATATCAGCGCCATCGAAATTCACCCGACTAACCCTAATCGTATATGGGTAACTATTTCAGGATATTCAAATTCCAAAGTTTTTTCTTCTGAAGATGCAGGCTCATCATGGGTTAATATTTCTGACGGTCTTCCCTCTATCCCAATCAATTGTATAACCTATCAAAAAAATTCCCCCGATCGCCTGTATGTCGGCACCGAAGCCGGTGTCTATTACCGAGATAATGGTACTGTACAATGGATCCCGTACAGCGAAGGTCTACCAAATGTCATTGTAACGGATGTTGAAATTCATTATACATCCAATAAGCTTCGCGTTGGTACCTTTGGACGCGGATTGTGGGAAGGCGACTTGGTGACGTGTAATTCTCAGCCGGTAACAGTCACTGCTTTACTTGGAAAAATTACTTTTTGCGAAGGCGATAGTACGATCTTGACTGCAAAGCCGGGATTTGTGACCTATAAATGGTCAAACGGTGCAACTACTCCATCTATAACTGTAAATAATCAAGGTAATTACAGCGTACATGTCACCGATGCGAACGGATGTCCGAGCGTATCGCCCACCACAGTCATTACCGTAAATTCTCCAAAAATTGCGACGATTAGAGGTACTCGTAATGGATTAACCGACTCACTCACCTGTCCTGGCTCTCCACTTATTCTAGATCCCGGATTAATCTCATCAACGTTCATCTTTCGGTGGAATACTGGCGATACGACGAAGAAAATTACTGTATCCTCACCGGGAATATACACACTAACTCTTATCAACTCTTTGGGTTGCGTTGGCGTTTCTTTGCCGTTTAGAGTGTACTTGGATACAATCCCTACAAAACCAATTATCACATCAAACGGAGCACTCTTTGATACCCTCATCGCGCCTACTGCGATGAAATATCAATGGTATATCGATGACGTACCTGTAGCGGGAGCTACATCTCAGCACTATACACCAACCCAAGAGGCAATCGGAAAGAAAGCGACAGTTGCAGTATATAACAGTGGTGGATGCTCTACGACTTCTGATCCGGTCGTCGTAGGTACAAGCGGAGTTGATGAAGAAAAAGAAGCACAAAGCGTACGACTCTTCCCAAATCCAACAGAGAATTGGACGACTCTTGCGATGAATCTTCCAAGCTTGGCGCCGGTAACTGTTTCAATATCCACAATAGATGGTTCGAATGTCCAAACCCTTGAATTCATGCCGGATGCGCTCAATGTACAAGAGAAAATCTCCTTTAAAGAATATCCAGCCGGGGCGTATATTATTACTATAAAAAGTGGTGTAAATACTTGGATTAGAAAAATTGTTAAAGAATAATAGTTGGTGAATTGACAGCAGCAGGAGATAATCTATGTTGATTAGATTATTCATTCCATTTATTATAACGAGTATGGTCAACTTGTACTAAAATGTGAAGGTTCTGATTTGAAAGTCAAGAAGGCATACCCTCAAGAGTCAAGTTATAATACCAACTCCTTACTTGTAGGTGAATTCAGCACTCTAGTTAACGTGATATTTTGAATTAATACCCTTATTTCTTATGAAATTATTTATTCTTCGGTTAGTTGTCGCATTTATTAGTTTCTCACCTTTCCTTCTCGCACAGGAGCAGGAAAAGCCGATTAATTTTTATGAAATTCAAAAACAAGCCAACGATTTTTTTAAGCTGAATCACATAAAAAAGGAGTCAGATAAAGGAGAGCCCTTACCGGAAGCAGGAGGTACAGCGCAATACAAACGATGGGAATGGTTTTGGCAGCAACGAGTTACACCCGGGGACGGACAATTCCCCGACCCGATGATAATTTATAACCGAACCGCAAAGTACAAAGAAGATCAATTACGTAGATTGAAGAAAACAGGCGAGTCAACTCTCACACCAACAGCATCAAAGTGGAAGGAAATCGGTCCCCTCAAGCCACCTCAAAATACCGGAGCCGGCAGAGTCAATCGAGTCCATATCAATCCTGACTTTCCCAATACAATTTGGATAGGAACCGCAGCCGGTGGTGCTTGGCTCAGCTTGGACAAAGGATCAACATGGACGCCCAAAACTGACGGTATTCCTTCTATCGGTGTGACCGATATTGTCACCACAATTACCAATCCGAACCTCATCTACATCGCCACCGGTGACGGTAATGCATTCAACACCATTCAATCTCCAATTTCCTACAGCGTCGGCGTGATGAGTTCGAACGATGGCGGCACGACCTGGGCGCCGACCGGACTGAATTGGAACACAAGTAATGCACGCGTCATCAGTAGACTGCTAATTTCACCTGCGAGACCGGAATTACTCCTTGCGGCTACGAACAATGGCATCTATCGCACCGGAAATGCTGGACTTACGTGGACAATGGTACAGTCAGGAAATTTCAGAGATATGGAATTCATGCCCGAAGACCCGACAACACTCTATGCATCTGCAGGCAATAAAATTTACAAATCAACTAACGAAGGTGTTTCCTGGCAGGCACTTACCACAGGAATCCCAACTTCAATTTTTAGAATCGCCCTCGCCGTTACACCTGCCAATCCTGATATGGTCTATGCACTCTGTTCGTTTGCTTCCAATGGCAAAGGAGGACAGGGTGGATTTTATACTTCAAATGACGCAGGCGCTACTTGGACTCTCAAATCAAGCGGCTACCCAAATATCATTGGGTCGAGTTCGGACGGCAATGACGATACACAGCAGGGCTGGTACGACCTCGCTCTCGCTGTTTCACCGTCGAATTCACAGGAAATTTATGCCGGTGGCGTGAGTATTTGGAAGTCCACAAACGGTGGCACATCGTGGAGCTTGAACGCACATGGATACGGCGCAGCCGGAAAACCGTATGTCCATCCCGATATACATGATATAGTCGCATCGGAGGACAATAGTTCAGAATTCTACGCAGGGTGTGATGGTGGTATTGTGAGGACAAGTAACAAAGGAAACACATGGACTGACCTCAGTAACGGCTTAGGAATCATGCAGTTCTATCGTATTAATTCACCGGTGAATGACGCTTCGATCGTTATTGGAGGTTCACAAGACAATGGCACCAACAGATTAATAAACGGGCAAGGGAAACGTGTCCGCGGTGGGGATGGAATGGAATGTTTTTTTGACCCTCAGAATCCTACCATTGCCTATGCATCAAGTCAATACGGAAGTTTTGGACGTTCGACCGATGGAGGGAAATTCCTTTCCAAGTCTCGTCTATCCCGAGAAAGTTGGTCTTCCCAGAGATGCCTCTGCATGGGTCACGCCACTGGCACTCGACCCGACCAATTCCGCGGTGATTTATGTAGGATTTGCAGATGTATGGAAATTCTCTCCATCGGCGAATAACTGGACTCGAATATCTAATTTTGGCATTGGCTATCTGACCTACATAGCTATTTCAAGTAACGGGAAATATATTTTTGCCGGGAATCAAATTGGGATGTTCAGATCTCGTAACGCCGGAGCAACGTGGGAAACACTAAACACTGTCCCGGGCAAAGGTAATATAAGCTCAATTACACTCCATCCAACCGATACAACTCGAATTTGGATGACAATTTCCGACTATTCGTCTTCAAAAGTCTATACTTCTTTTGATGCAGGCACTACATGGTCAAACATATCGGATGGTCTGCCTGCAATTCCTGTTAACTGTATAGTATATCAGAAAGATTCACCGGACAGACTCTATGTCGGAACAGAGGCCGGTGTCTATTATCGAGACAATGGGACCGGCGTTTGGATACAGTATAGTGACGGCCTGCCGAATGTCATTGTCAATGACCTCGATATTCATTTTTCGACAGGAAAGCTTCGTGCCGGAACGTATGGTCGTGGTCTATGGGAAACAGATCTTGTGAATTGTGCTTCACTTCCTATATCTATCAACGTTCACAATGGAAAAACAGCACTCTGTGACGGTGAAAGTACTACACTAACCGCCACACCGGGATTTGCTACGTATAAATGGTCTAACGGGGCAACGTCTCCGTCGATAACCATAAGCACAGAAGGCAAGTATAGGGTATTTGCTTATGACGATTCCGGGTGTCCGAGTGCCTCTTCCGTTACGACAATTACACAGAGTACAACAAAAGTCGCCTCGATTCGAGGCACGAGAAATGGTGCACTCGATTCTATTGCATGTGAAGGAATTCCAATTGTTCTCGATGCTGGTATTGTACCGGGATATTCCTACAAATGGAATACCGGAGACACCACCAGGCGAATTACCGTCTCGAATGCCGGTGTCTATACCGTTTCCCTCACAAGTACTGCTGGTTGCGTTGGTAATTCCTTACCTTTTACTGTGCTTTCAGATGTCGTCCCACTCAAACCTATCATCACTTCGGCCGGGAAGTATTTTGATACACTCATTGCACCTGATGCTATTCGATATCAATGGTTAATTGAAGGAGTAGCCGTCGATGGAGCTACGACAAAAACCTATATCCCGCCACTTTCAGCAAAAGGAAAAAATATCACTGTTGCTGTCTATAATTCCGGTGGATGTGCATCGATTTCAGAACCGGTAGTCATTGGTGCAAATGGAGTTGAAAACGAGAGTTCGACTCAGGCAATACGTATTTTCCCTAATCCTACGAGTACATTTGCGACTATCGAACTCACCCTGCCAAGCATCGCACCCGTTACGATTGATATTACGGCGGCAAATGGAGCAACTATCCAAACGCTTGAATTCATGCCCAATGCGCTGAATTTTCAGGAGAAAATTTCATTGAAGGAATTGACCTCGGGTGCATATCTCCTGACCGTGAAATGCGGCGACAGAACTTGGATACAGAAAGTAGTCAAAGAATAACCGGCTTGGACGGCAAGGGTGTCCGCAGGCGAGGATTGGAATATGCAGAAGGGAAACAAAACAACCATAGCACAGTAATCTGCATTTTTTATCGACTATCAATCCGGGAAAGACAGGCATGAGAAAGATATTTACTCTTGATGTAGCACTCACAACCATCAGTGTTTTTATTGGCTTAGGTCTGCTCTCTCTCGTAGCGCTCCGATTAGATTTTTTGAATCCTATCGTGCAGAACCTCCAGGACTTTGAGCTCAACGATGTCATATTTTCGCAGCTCGCACCCACCGACCTCGCTGATACGAATATCGTGCTCGTCAATATTGGTAACCTCTCCCGCGCTGATATTGCCCGAGAAATTGAGAGAATTAATCTACAGAACCCTAAAGTCATTGGATTGGATGCTTTTTTTCTCAATGAAAAATTACCCGATCTCGATGACCCGCTCGTACTTGCAATTTCAAATGCTCGCAACAAACTCGTGCTCGTCAGTAAGCTGCGCTATAATGATTCGACCAAGATTTTTGATTCTCTCGTGCGTTCACATCCCAAATTTTCGGCGGTGACAGGTTTTGCTAATTTCATCACCGACATCGAAAAAGGTCACAAAACCGTACGTACCATCTCGCCGCAAGAACGTATCAATTCAACACTCGAAAAATCATTTGCTGTGAAAATATCGGAAAAGTATAATTCCACAGCAGCGGAAAATTTTCTGGCGCGCGGCAATACTTTGGAGGATATTAATTTTCGTGGTAATTACCAGCATTTTTATACATTTGACGCACCTGTTGTGCTCGACTCATCAGCCGATATAAGCATTATGCGCGGCAAAATTATCCTTCTCGGTTACATGGGAGAATCGCTCGAAAAACCGTCGCTCGAAGATGTGTTTTTCACGCCGCTTAATCCCCGTCCGAGCGGGCGGTCGCTGCCGGATATGTATGGTATTGTGGTGCATGCGAATGTGATTTCGATGATTCTCGCCGGTGATTGCATCAATTCTCTGCCTGACCGGCTTGGTCTCGCGCTCAATATTCTGCTGGCGTATTGTTGCGTGGCGGCGTACTCCTATCTCTACCTTCACCGCGCGAATTGGTACGACTCTCTGACGGTGGTAATTTCACTCGGTGTGCCCTTGCTCATATTATTTTTACAATTTTATGTCTTTGACCAATATAGATTTAAGTTTAATCTCACCCTCGGTATCTGTGCCATTGCCATCACAGGAAATGTACTCGAAATTTATCATGAAATCCTCAAAAATTGGTTCGCAAAAAGTAAAACTATTCTCAAAAAAGAAACAAAAAAGGAGACGCAAGCATGAAACTATTTCAATCAATTCTCGCATTTTGGTATAATGGTTCGCAGCAATTCCTTCCTCAAAGTCCGCGCCGAGGCACCCGCACTCTTCAGTGTACTCGTCTCGAAAGGAAAGGTAGAAATTAAAGGCACCGGCGAGTGGAAGCCGCTGCCGTCCGGCGCAAAAGTATTTGCAGGAGAAGTAATCAACGTCGGTGACAATGCGCTCGTGAGTTTGGTGAATTCAGCAGGTAAGTCCCTTGAAATCAAGAAGTCCGGCACGTATCAGGCAAATGACTTACCCAAGCTCGCAACCGGCGGCGGCACACTCACCAAACGTTTTGCCGGCTACGTAGCCGCCGAACTCACCCGTTCGAACGACGCAGCAAACGCAAAAGACACCTACAAAAAAAACATGACCACTACCGGCGGTGTCGAGCGAGCAAATGACGAAGTGATTCAGCCGGTGGATCGAACATTAGAATTAGCTAAGATTAAGCAATATCAGGCAGATGAGGCATCCGCTTCCACACCCGAAACCTTCGAAAATCTTGTAGCGCTCATGCCACGACCGACCGATATTCTCAGCGACGACATTCACTTTTCATGGCAACCGAAACAAGGCGTGGACAGCTTCTTGCTCACCATCCGCGATGAAAAGCATGACGTGCTTCTCTCCAAAACTACAGCACGTTCCCACGCGCTTGTCAGCGCCAAAGCCCTCGGACTCGAACCGTCGAAATGTTACTTCTGGAGCGTGACCTGTATGCCCGATGAGTCCCCTAAGACCGACGAATACTCACTCTGCATGATCACCAACTCACGAAAAACAACCATCTTAGACACCGTTCGCATGATAGAAGCAGAGGCAGGCAAGAGTTCAGTGCTCGGTAAATTAATGATAGCGCGGTATTTCGAAGAAGAGTCGCTCTTTTCAAGCGCGTTCGATGTCTATCGCGAAGCGCTCGCACTCGAACCCGAGTCGGATGATGTGTTTGTCGCTTTTCGGCGTTTTCGCGCGCGGCTTGGACTGCCGGAGTAGGTGGGATTGTACCATTTCGGGTATGCGCCGTATGACTCTAACCCGTTAGTCAGGCTGAGCTTGTCGAAGCCTCAGATATAATGCCGAATTCTTACGTTGTGGTTCTTGAATGTAAATTCGGGATAACGATATGGAGACATTCGAGAAGCCCGAATGGGCTTCAATTTCAATAGCCCCGCATGAAATGCGGGGGACGTCGGCATGCAACCCATAAACCCTGAAGGGGTTTAATCACGTTCATACCGAAATTAAACCCCGTTGGGGTTTTGTGGAGGAGCGCTGCATTTCTCCACCGATTGTATCGGTGGCTAATGATATTCATCCCTTTCAGGGATGGAGGAAGTGTACACACTATCGTTTATTCACCTAACGTTCTTATTTTTTTGGTGGTATGCCGAAAAATCGTCCTGAATTCACTTCTCTTTATTTAGATGGTGGGTGGGTTTGATGTAGAAGGGATTATCGCAGGAAAAACCGATTACTCAACTTAACAAATTATGACATGTGTAATCGTCGGTGAATAGCAACACTTTTCTTCAGCTCTTCATCACTCATATTTCGTTCGTCCCAAAGATTATTGAGTGATTGTTCGAGCTTGGTATGGTAAAATTCCACGAGGATTTTTTTTAATTCATCCACTTCACTTTCGCTCATGGGAAAATTAAATAATTCGAGTACGACCAACTGTGCAGGCGTTAGTTTTGACAGTTGATATCGTTTATTTTGTGGCTTTGGCTTCATTGATGCTCCTTGTTTTTCGCAAATATACTTCTTTTTCCTTCTGTAACTACCATTATTCTCTTAGTCACCGCCAGCGAAAGCGCCAGCCCCACCGTATCGGCTACCCAATCATAAAAGTCACAACTCCGCCCCTCGACATAATACTGATGCACTTCATCCGAGGCGGCAAAAATACAGCCGACAGCAAAAAACAGCAGAATATGCGCCTTGCGGGAGTGAATCTCGAGCGCGCCGACAAGGAAAATCCTCAAGAAAATCCCGTACATAAAAAATGCACCTGCGTGGATGACTTTGTCCTGCCAGTCGAATCCTAAATTAGGCACCGACAAATTTGACTGACTCGAGAGATAAATGATAAAAAGTGAATAAAGTACTAGCGGAAGAGTTGCAATGATTTTACGAAGCATGGAGTTAGTGGGTTTAATTCGAAATCTAGATGTTAAATAATATGAGTTCGAGATGTCTCGTACACACGTACTATTGAGGGATACAATGAAGATAGACGAGTTGCGATACAGAATCTACGTTCCCCATCCCTGAAAGGGATGAACTTCAATAGCCACCGATGAAATCGGTGGAGAAATAAGCGTTCACCTACAAACCCTGGAGGGGTTTAACTTCGGTATGAACGTAATTAAACCCCTCTAGGGTTTTGAGCTTATCTGTTTATGTTCCCCGCATTTCATGCGGGGCTATTGAAATTGAAGCCCTTCAGGCTTCTCGAATGCGGTTGATGTTCGTATCCCAAACTCCCGTTAATGTGGAATCACATGAGGTAAACATTCAATTATTTTCGACGCCGTCAACGTTTCACATGAATACTTTTCGGCGTGCCAATCTCCTGCTGCTGCATGGAGATACGCGCCGAGCGCTCCTGCCTCAAGTAGCGCCACCGATTGCGCAAGCAGACCTGCGATAATTCCCGAGAGTACATCGCCGCTTCCGGCGGTCGCCATCCCCGGATTCCCGCCACAATTCCAATACGAGAACTTCCCATCTGTAATAATCGTCGGCACTCCTTTTAAAAGCAGTGTGCAACCTGTTTTTTGGGCATAATCCACCGCGCATTCGACTGATTTTTTACTAATTTCCTCCTGATCAATTCCTGTAAGATGATGAAATTCACCACCATGCGGCGTGAGCAAGATATTCGAACGGAGTATAGATTTCGGGGAAATTATCCGCAAGCCGTCAGCATCTATAAGCACCGGAATCTCCGTCGGAATCTCGGCAAGCAAACGCGTAAGCATTGTAATTGTATCGGCATTATCGCCAATTCCCGGACCAATCACCACACTCTGCGCCTTCCTGCACGCCGCAAGGAGTGCGTCGAATGCTTCCGGCACGAGCGTACCGTTCTCGGTTTTAGGTTGTGGTTTTTGGATAATTTCCGGTAGCAGCATCGGATGAAACGCCGTCGCATAGAGTTCGACGAGACCTGCGCCTGCCGTGATTGCTGCATTCGCGCAGAGTGCGGCTGCGCCGGGCATACCAACCGAACCCGCAATCAGCACCACCCGACCATAGTCAAATTTTGAGGTTTCGCGTTTTCTTGCAGGCAGCAAACGTCGAATATCACCTGCTTCAAGTCGAGCATTGGTAGCGACTTTAGGGAGAATACTCATCGGAGTTCCGATGGAGGCAACGGTAATTTCACCGCAGACAGCAGGTCCTGCATTCCGCCGAAGACCGATTTTCTCGGCGTACATCGTGATCGTGAGATCGGCTTGAAAACACACTTCATGCGCCTCGCCGGTTGTGGTGTCGAGTCCGGTTGGGCAGTCGATGGCGATGCTGTACAGCGGTGATTTCCACTTGCCGGAATGATGGTACTCCTGCAGTTTTTGAAGCAACGGCACGACCATACCGCGTAATTCAGCGCCGCCGCCGATACCAATCAAACAATCCACCACGCAGTCGAATTGACGGAAATCGAGATGCTGAAAGTCATCCGGGTTCATGAGAATGACTTGTGGAATTTTCAGAGCATTGACAATCTCAAAATTCGTAAATGTTTCTTTGGACATCGACTTGGTCGGTTCCATCCACGCCACTGCCACGCATAATTTTTCATGCAAATGCCGGGCAATTGCATAGCCATCTCCGCCATTATTTCCGGAACCACACAAGACAACAACTCTCAATGAATCAAGAGGTTTGGTAGGATAGATATTCGCAAGACGTGCGAGAATAATCTCAGCCGCCGAGCGCGCAGCATTTTCCATCAGCACCAGCGAAGGAATATCGAAATCCTTGCTCGCACGGCGGTCAGCTTCGTAGGATTCGGCTGTTGTAAGGAGGTAGTGCATAGTTTATTTATAATGGTACGACATGTTTCTAAAATACTACTTTTACATGAGAAGCTAGGTAAACGGAGGTGGGCGTTTTTATTGGAGGGGAAAATGCAGGAAATTTCAGTAATTGCACAAGTGGTATAAAATACGTAATATTGCGAAGGTTTTTCGCGTTCGGGCTTTCATGAACTCTTGACTCATCCCATGCAATCTATTCGCATACTTCTTCTCCTCTTCATTCTCTGCTACGGCTGCAGCAAGCAAGCGGAGAATACTACGCGCATCTTACTTGGTTCACCTTATCGCACTCCGCTCTTTCAAATTACCGAGAATGACAAAATTGGCTTTATCGACTCTACGGGGCGCGTCGTGATTTCACCACAATTTCGTTCTGCCGGAGACTTCTCTGAGGGTCTTGCAAGTGCTCGTTTGTCAGGTACTTATGGATATATCGACGCCACCGGAACATTCATCATTCCCCCGCAATTTGACTATGCTACTCCATTTAGCGGTGGGCTTGCGGTGGTCTATCGCAATGGCACGCCATCCTATATTCACCCAAACGGCGAGCAGGCATTTGAATGCACGTTCCCGGCGGTGGGAGCATTCGAAAACGGACGCGCACTTGTTCGCACGGCATCCAAAAAATACGGCATGATTGACACGCATGGGAAATTATTCATCGATACCGTATATTCTGAAATTCGTCCCTTTGCCGATGGGCGCGCAGTAGTGGTGGGAATGAACAAACAGGATGAAACAGGCGTCATCGACACGCTCGGACGGAATGTTATTCCGCATGGTAAGTACAAAATAATAGAACAGTTTACGAATGGACTTGCTGTAGTGGAAGGAATAAAACATCGTGCGTATTCTGATCCCAAAAATGGAATTGTCAAAAAATTAGAAATCGGAGTAATTGACACATTTGATAATGTCGTAGTCCCGTATGGTACTTATTTTAGAATTGAGAACCTAAAAGGTGGATATGTTAAAGCAATTAAACAGTACCAAGATTCTCTCAATCGCCTGCGAGCTGATGTCATATTTCTCACCACCACCGGACGTCCAAAAGCTCCTGATACTACTCCAATTACATGCAAAATCATCCTAACAAAATCTGTATCGCATGTTCAAAGCAGCATTGCATCGAGCGATAACCCGCCTTTCGATGGATTATTAGAAAAAGACGGCACCATTACCTTTCCGAATGCACCACGCAATTTTACCGACGAATTTCTTAACAATCCATCCGGTATCACAAACAGTTCGTGGCAGATATCCGCTGTGGATACTCTTGGAAATGCAGTGCCGATACGAAGTGTAGGATTTGCCGATCAACTGTTCTCCAAAGGCGCGGCTGTCGTCACAGTAGATTACAAAAGTGGTCTCATTGATACAAATGGGAAGTTTATATTTACACCACAATTTTCTTCTATTGATCGTAGTAGCATGAGGGGGGATAATTTCTTTTTTATTATGCGGAATATAGAGAAGAAAAGCGAGTATGATTTTGACTATCTAAAAGGAATTGCATCAGTTGACGGTAGAATTATTCTGAAGCCATGTATTCAGGAATACTTTCGAGACGATACGAAAAATTCACTACTAACTTGCACTATCAACAACAGATTAGCATATATCAATCATCAAGGTAAAATCATTTGGCAGGATGGCGGTATTTCTATTTCCGGTCAATCTCCTCGCCCGTCTGCGTTGAATATAGATTATAAACATAGAGGTTACTTTCGTGCTTTATCGGCAAATGATGAGCGCGGACATATTGGCTATGGATTTGAATCGTACCGTCAGGCGCAATCAATTACCGAAGCCGCTGCTTTTGCCCCAAATATGCTTAGTATAAATGTCCATCCCGAAATGCCCGACACGTTTACTGCTGATACAAAGGGCGTCACGGTTTTTGTAGCTAATACTACAGACACCACAATCAGATTCGAAGGTCAGGACAACCGCCTACCAATCGTAGTGCAGGCATTATCTCCAACCAGTGAGTGGAGAGATATTGAGTATTTACCGAGCAGTTGGTGTGGCAATAGTTATCATACAATCAGCTTATTACCCAAGATGTTCTGGAAATTTGTTACGCCTGAATATGAAGGTGATTTTAAAACCAAACTCCGAATTAAACTCACCTATATCGACCCCAACGATACAACCAAAACATTTCTAGAAGAGTTGCAATCTTGGAATACAAATCCTACCGATACATCACGTATTTTGTCCAAACTCAAATTCACTATATCTCGCGATACAATCAATGTATCTGAAACTCCCCTTCGAAAAGAAATCACCATCTACAGCAACGAATACCACGGGAGCGTCAATCCTGCGCAATTCTGGCGGAAGGAGCGCTACTATCCGAATGGTATTATGGATCCATATAGTGAGTAGATTGTATGTTTCCTCTCTCATCGGCTGAAGCCAATTCAACATTTCTATTGTTGAAGTATAGAATATGTGTTATTTTGCACAACACTAATTTAGAAAATGTATGTAACTTCACACAGTATAACATTTTATCACCAAATACCAATTACCAACCTCATGAGACTTAAATATCATAGAGAAATAAAAGATAATGAGATAGCATGTAATTTAACAGATTTTCAAGAATGCGAAAGAGAAGCCTTTCGTTTTGTCTTTTCTGATATAAATAATCCAAAAAATTATGAACCGGTTTATATTATAAATCCTAAACGAAAAACCGATGAAATTCAGCAAGAGAGATACCATTGTACTGGTTATGCTTTATCTTTTTTTCATTCACAACTTTCAGCCAAAAAGAGATATTTAACATTAATTTCTGACAAACCAAAACTTTATAAAATACTTGGCACTCACATTGCGCAAGGTGTTCTAGAACATCAAGATGGAATTTCAGATGAGCCAAATGATTTGGGACATTTCAGTCACTTTGAATATGAGAATAGAGATTTAAGTATTAAATTTAGAATTGTTGAAGCAATCATAAATTACAATGACTAACCTCATAGGAATATCAAGTACCATATTAAATGTATCAATTAAAAAATTGATAGGTGTGCTTCTATTTGCAGAATTTCCGTCAACTATTGTGTTTGCCGGTAGAGACGGAGAACCGATTATTAAGGAATGGGTTGATTGTTCTGATAATGGTGATACAGACCGATATTTCTATTATAAGACAACAAAATTTCTTTTAAAGAAATTCATTCATGGTAGAATATCCCACCAAGATTTGATTCTCAATTCAACAGATGGATTGCTCTATTTTCAGGATATTCAGAATTCAAAGCCAATTAATCATATTATTATTTCTTGTAAACACCTTCCTCAGGAATATACACCTTCTAGCAATTTCTATCTACAAGAAAATGATGGCGTTGATTTACATAGAATTACTACCTATTTTGAACTTGAAAATATCTCATTAACTCCCCCTTTATCAAGTATCATTTAATAACTAACTCCTTCAAAGGAAACGGAACGAAGTTTTAGAAATAGAGCCGAGGTTGGCAAGACAAGTGTTGGATTCGAAAAATTTGAACCGAAATACTATAATTAACACTTATCAAATTTGATAATCGCTATAAAAAAAGAAGAGCGAACAAACAATTATCATCAGTTAATTCAATAAGTTAACAAAGATTGTCCAGCATAATTTAGAAATCACACCAAACCACCACTCACCCTCTCAAATACTCACCCTACTCAATCCGTCACCCCGCGCCGAACATTTTTTTTAAGACCCAATATTTATAGTGCATAATGAGTAAAAGCGACCGACGTTCCAGACGAGTTTCCGATATTCCTGCCCCGAAATTATCCCGCGACGAATCCAAAAAACAGCTTTTTTTCCTGCTTTCCTTTTACAAGCCGTATCAGTATAAAGCATTGATCGCGCTTGTGATTATGATTATCACCGCCTCTGTCGGACTGCTCTTTCCTCGGCTCGTGGGTATGATCCTCGATGCAGTGCTGCACCCCGACATTTCAAAGTTTACACCCGGCACTCTCGCCGGCGCGCTTTTGGGTGTGATTGTGATTCAATTCGGAATTCGCTATATATTTTCGATGCAGCTTGCGACGATTACTGAGAATGTGATAGCCACGCTGCGAACGCAAGTATTCGAACATTTAATCCGCCTGCCTATGACATTTTTTGGCGAACGCCGCGTTGGTGAATTATCCTCCCGCCTCTCGTCCGACCTCACGCAAATCCAGGAAACTTTCTCCTTTGCAATACTTGAATTACTCCGGCAAACGATCTTTCTCGTTGGTGGCGTGGCATTTATCGTGAGCAAAAGCATGAATCTCGCCGCACCAATCCTGCTTGCAATGCCGATTTTGGTGGCAATTGCCGTGTTATTTGGCAAGAAAATGAGGGTCTATAGCACCAAAACGCAGGACGCACTCGCGCAGTCAGCAACAATAGTCGAGGAAACGCTTCAGGGTATTGCCAGCGTAAAGTCTTATGCGAATGAACGTTACGAAGCAGACCGCTATCGTAGTGCCTTGCAGAGTACGATCACCCTCGCCATCAAAACCGCGAAAATGCGGTCGGCGTTTATCTCATTTATCCTCTTTGCATTTTTTGGGGGAATTGCCGGCGTGATATGGTATGGCGGCACGCTTGTGCAGCAGGGCGATATTACGATCGGCGACTTTGCGACCTTCCTCATGTATGCGATGTTTGTCGGCGGCGCGATGGGAAGTTTTGCCGAATTATTCTCGCAAGTCCAGAAATCATTGGGAGCTGCGGTGAGAATTCAGGAAATTTTAGGCGAGACAATTGAGCCAATTACAAGCGATTCGAACATCACCGTGCGTTCGATTCAGGTCGAAGATCTCTCGTTTCATTACCCTTCACGTCCCGAAATTCCGGCTGTGAAAAACATCTCGATGACGATTGGCGCCGGCAAGCGCGTGGCATTTGTCGGTGAAAGCGGCGCCGGGAAAAGCACGATGGCAGGACTCATTCAACGTTTTTACGAGCCGACTTCGGGACGTATTCTCTTTGATAATCAGCCGTCGGACAGTTTTCATTTGACCGATATTAGGCGGAATATTGCCGTCGTTCCGCAGGATATCGTGCTATTTGGCGGTACCATTCTCGAGAATATCCGCTATGGAAATTTAGACGCGACCGAGGAACAAGTCCTTCATTCAGCAGCACTTGCTAATGCAACGGAATTCATCGATAAATTCCCTGAAAAGCTCCACACGCTAGTCGGCGAACGTGGTATCAAGCTCTCGGGCGGACAGCGTCAGCGGATTGCCATTGCCCGCGCGATTTTGCGGAATCCACCGATTCTCATTCTCGATGAAGCGACGAGTTCGCTCGACTCCGAAAGCGAATATCTGATTCAGGAAGCGCTCGAACGCCTGATGGCGAGCCGCACGACGATTATTATCGCGCACCGTTTATCGACAATTCGCACTTGTGATACGATTTTTGTGTTTTCGAAAGGACAGATTATCGAGTCCGGCACGCATGACGAGCTCATCGCACACGACAGCAAGTACGCGCGGCTTTCGGCGCTGCAATTTGAGAGGTTTTCGAGTGCGGCGGATGAGTGATTGTATTTAATTTTGTTGGGTCTTATAGCCATCGTAGGGGCGAAGACCAAACAACTAAAATTGTCAGAGAACCATATTTATTCATCAATTTGTCTTCGTTATAACTTAATAATTATGATACTCGAATACCCAACAGAATATCGAGATTCTAAAGGAATAGAAAAAAGTACATTCATAACTGACGGTAAAAGTCTGAAAATCAAATTACGTTCTATTGAATTTGAGGGACATTTTTGGGATCTTAGACCATTAAGCCAAAACAATGTGAGAATTAAAGAACTATTTGTTATACAAGACCAAGATATTTTACAACCCATATATAATAAAGACGGTTCATTTCGCGCCTAT
This sequence comes from Ignavibacteria bacterium, assembly GCA_016720145.1. Classification (GTDB taxonomy): domain Bacteria; phylum Bacteroidota; class Ignavibacteria; order Kapaibacteriales; family UBA961; genus JADJXV01. Next base: position 93,156 of record JADJXV010000012.1, read on the forward strand.
GTATCATATTATGCTGGATCGCTCACTGAATATTCTTTGAAAATTCAGATGCCAATCAAAGTGATAATGCACAATGATAAGGAAGCCAATGCTCTCATAGAATTTGAATTATTTCCAGGTGAACTCTATTTTGTTTTCGAAGGAAATCGGTACAATTTTGAGCGACCTAATTTCGAATACGGATTATCTCCTGAATTCACAACTTCTTTCAATATCAAATACATTAAATGTTGTACGAATTGTAAATATTCAGAATACGACCCTTTTGGCAATGACGATTATGGAGATTTGATGTGTTTCAAAAACAGCAAAGAAGAATGGTCAAAATTAGGTTATATCGCATTAAAACACATGAGTAACCAAAACTGGTATAAAGACTTGAACGTGGAAAAAACACAAGAAGCTTTTTGGTGTGATGAATTTGCGCTCAAAGAATAACATTACGTACATTCATTGGTAATACTCAGAAATTTAGAATCTACGTTCACTTTTAATCCTATGAAAATACTCCTACAAACTATCCTCATCATCCTCGCCGTGACCACTGCCTCCGCAGAACAAGCATTAGAAATTACCCACCTGACGGGTGATGTGTATGTCTATACAACATACCACGATTATAATCACCAACCTTTTCCTTCCAATGGAATGTATGTCGTTACAAGCGAAGGTGTTGTGATGATTGATACGCCGTGGGATACGACGCAGTTCCAGCCATTGCTCGATAGTATTTATGCGCGTCATCAGCAGCGTGTGGTGCTGTGTATTGCGACGCATTTTCATGATGACCGAAGTGCCGGGCTCAACTATTACAAGCAAAAGGGTGTGCGTACTTTTACTTCGAAGCAGACGTACGAACTCTGCTCGGCCAAGGAGAATGCACGTGCTGAGTTTACCTTTACCGACGACACGACGTTCACGGTCGGCAATCATACCTTTAGCGCTTATTATCCGGGCGAGGGTCACACGAAGGATAATATCGTTGTGTGGATGAATAACGAAAAAATTCTTTACGGCGGTTGTCTCGTTAAAAGCGTTGATAATGATGGACTTGGTAATATTGCTGATGCCAATATTAAAGCTTGGACGCCGACGATTAAGAATGTCATCCGAAAATTCCCCCATCCGAAATTTATCATTCCCGGACATTTTTCATGGATGGATACCGGCGCGCTCAAGCATACGCTCATGCTCCTTCGCAAGTACAGCAAAACGCTTAAAAGACGCTAACTGTATCTTCTATATTCCCTTCCTCTTACTTTGTCATTAATTCGACAGTTACCGGTGCTGACAAATTACCTGCAGTATCTACCGCATAGAGTGAGTAGATATAGGATTGTCCTTGCGTAATTGATGATGAGTCAGTATAATTTGACTGCACAACAGGCGAGTCGGTGAGGTAAAATTGAATTGCAGGATTCGAAGCAATCGCGCGGCGGATATGGTATCCGGCCAGATCTTTTTCAGGGTTTTTGAGCCAAGTAAGTGTCGGTTTGCTATCGTGAATGCTAATTTTCAGTCCTTGTGGCGATGTCGGTGGTGTTCGATTAACTCTTCTAAATTCAACAGTATCCGATGATGTACTCATCATACCAGAGCGAGATTTAGAACGGATAAAATAATAATACGGCGTGCCTTCTTCAAGATCTATATCAAGCCACGAATCGGCTTTCTCCTGAAATTCACTCACCGGAAATACTCGGTGGTAATTTTTCAAGCGATCGATTGATTTCCATACTTCGACAGTATTCTCACCCGAACTCTCCCACCGCATACGCATACCATTTCCAAATTCTTCTGTTGAGATATTTTTAGGTGAGTTGACCATTACTGCCCGTGGTGTTGATTGCACCATCAGGCTTGGAATACTCTCAAAACCAAACGCATTCACAGCGCGGACTTCGTAATAATACGTGGAGTCGTTGGTGACAAACTTATCTACAAATTCCTGATTATGAAGCTTAGTACCACCTTTTGTGATTTTGACCGGGAATATCGGGGATGAATTCACTCGTTCATATTTACCAAGTAGTTGCGATGAACGATAGACATTATAACCATTGACAAGGCCTCGTTCGAGGGAATTTTCTGTGTGAGGCCACTTCAAGAGTATTGTTTCTTCAGCAGGGACAGCTTCGAGGGTTTGGACGGTAGGTACTTCTTCGTTTTTACTTGAATTGATAGCTTGGCTGAGGGCAATTTCACGTTCTTTTCCATTAACTAACGCCGAGATTTTATACTGAATTTCACCTTTTGGCGGAAGTGAATCGACGTACATTTCTCCCATCACTCGGGGGAAATCCGGATAAATTTGACAAAGTAAGTCGAAATTAGACATTGCTTTAGGTGAAGCAAGAAAACGTTGATAGCTCGAGGAGTCGATTCCTTTTTCGGGTAATGATATACCTAAAAGTCCTAAAAAGAGTTCAGCTTGTGTGCCAAGCAACCTCCGAATTTCTTGATTGTCGGTCATCCGTTTCACCGGAGATTCTGTAATTAACTTCCAATCTCCATCGGCACTTTTTCGGTAAATATTACATCCCTCAAGCGAGGTTGAACGTTCCGGTTTCCAGCGGAGATAGACTTTTCCTTCTTTACAAAAGCTGAGCACGCGACCGGTTTGCGCAGCCGCATTTCCGGAGCAGAACACTATAATAAGGATGAGGCAGAAGTACTTCATGGGACAAAATCAGCATTCTGTATAACTAATTTATATATTAACGTGAGTTCGGTATAGCCACCCCTCATACTATGCAAGAATAGAAGCAAGATAGATGGAATTGCGAGATACAGTTCTCCATCCCTGAAAGGGATGAACTTCAATAGCCACCGATGAAATCGGTGGAGAAATACAGCGTTCCCAAACAAACCCTGAAGGGGTTTAACTACGGTATGGACGTGATTAAACCCTTTCAGGGTTTGTGGATTACCTGTCTATTTCCCCAGCATTTCATGCGGGGCTATTGAAATTGAAGCCCTTCAGGCTTCTCGAATGTCGTCGCTGTTGTTATCCCGAATTCACGTGATATTAAGAAATTACGCTTCACCTTCCAGCGCAATCGTATTCGATAAATTCCCCAGTAAATCTATCGAACATTCCACAATATCACCATCAACGAGCCACATCGGTGGTGTGAAAACTTTACTGCCATTGAGCTCAAGAAAACATCCAGTTCCGCATGTCCCGCTGCCAATCACATCGCCCGGATAGAGCGTCACACCATAGCTTGCGCGCTCGATAATTTGGGCAAATGTCCAGCTCATGTCTTTTACATTCCCGAGCGAAATGTCTTGTCCGTTGATAACTGTCTTCATCGTAAGATCATATTTATCACCATGTTCGGTGGGGATTTTCCGTTCTTCGAGTTCGTCTTTAGTTACGAGCCACGGTCCGAGCGACGTCGCAAAGTCTTTCCCTTTGGCAGGACCGAGATTGAGCTTCATTTCCTGCATTTGGAGTGCTCGGGCGCTCCAGTCATTCATCACCAAGTAGCCGGCGATGTAGCTGTCTGCGTCTTTTACAGCTATATTTTTACCTTGCTTGCCGATGACGATTGCGCATTCGAGTTCGAAGTCTAACTGATTGAGATGTAACTCTTGTACAGGAATTTCCCCCGGTCCAAACACTGCCTGATGATTCGTAAAATAAAATATAGGAATATCATCAAATTCGGGGATCATTTCTAGTCCGCGGTTACGGCGGGCTGCCTCGACGTGTTGGCGGAATGCATAGCCGTCGCGCATGGAGGTAGGTCGTGGTACGGGTGAACAAAGCGTGACTGATTCGGCGAAATACCAAATTTCTGCGAGGTCTTCTTTGGCGGTGTGCTGCAAGAACCACGCCTCAATTGCGCGCGCTTCATTCATTGCTACGTCGCCAAGTCTCAGAAAATCAAGTATAGTTGACGGTAGATATCCTGCGTGTAACTCTGCCTGACCAATTGCAGCACGATGAGCAAATTCAAGATCAAGTATTCTATTTTCAATCAATAATCCAAGGCGTTCAATGCCGGTAATCGGCGAATATGTTACAAGTTTCATGGGTTGTTACTCTTTGAATTAATAAGGAGATATAGTAATTTTTATAAATAATTTCTCATCAGCGTACATCTTATAAATCAGCGTCATCAGCGTTTAGTATTTACCTTACGTGCAATCACATACACTTCTATTCCGGTAAGGTATTGATAGAGAATCGCGAGTCGGCGTTTCAAGCTCGTTTTTTCCCCCATATACTTTCCAAAACTCTTCATAGCTACGGTGCCTGCCTTGAGGGTGAGTCCATTGCTCGGACGTTGGGAACGGATAGTAATAACATCGAAACCGGCGCGCTCGACGACATTTTTAAGTGATTGTACAGTAAAGTGATAGCAATGATTTTCGGGTTGGAACCATATCCAGCGATGCTTGAGGAGGCGGCTCCACAGTGAACCGAAGTCGGGCACGCGGATAGCAATAATCCCATCTGAAGTCAGGAGAGAATGTATTGATTCCAGCATAGCGAGCGGGTCCCCTGTATGCTCTAGTGAGTGCCAAAGTACAGCAATATCAATGGGTTGGGTGATTTCATCAAGATTGGGCACGACAGGTATTCCAATTTTGACTGCATCTTTGCGTGCCGATTCGGAGGGTTCCACCCCGACGACTTGATAGCCGAACCTTCGAGCTTCGTCTAAGAATGGAGCGCGGTCGCAGCCGATATCCAAAATAGTAGCGGGAGGTTGATGTAAGGAAATAATATCACTAAGTAGCTTTATTTGCTCAGGGAGCCGAGACCAACGTCGCATTTCGGCGGCAGTTGCTTGTTGGAAAATGTCATGATTAAGCGCGTATTTTGAGAATAATACGCCTCACGATAAGCGTCGGTCGGAATGTTGGCTAGGGAGGTGAGCCCACAATCGTTGCATTCGGCAAGTGCTGTATCGCCCTGATTAAACTGACGGCGTTCGCCACCGCATACGACACAACGAGAGAGCTTTTGCACTTGGTTTTCGGGAACGGTCATTCTAATCCAATTACTTGATATTGAAGAGATTGCAATTAATCAGCAATCATCATAATTTTACTCATCGCTGTTTTGCCGGAATGGAGACGATAGACATACATACCGGTCGGTAAATTTAAATCGCTCACCGTCACTTCATACACACCTGATGTATAATTTCCATCTACGATCACTGCTCGTTTATTTCCAAGCATATCAAAGATTTCAAGAGTTGTTTCAGCAGTATTTTCGATACCGAAACTGATACTTGTTTCGCCGTGAACTGATAGAGGATTGGGCGCATTTTGTTGTAAAAATGCGACAACAGGAGCAACAATCGAGGATAATCTCACCGGTACTTTGCAGCGCGTATCGCCGAGCGCCAAAATTAGACCTTCTTTTGCCGTACCTGCGAGAGCAGCTCTCATTGCCAAGCATCCGAATCTGAATTCTAACGTATCCGTATCTTCAATACTTTGAACGAGTTTCGGATTATAACACACAGAAAGTTTTCGACGTTCCTTCGGTTGTAGGACAAACGGAAGTTGCGACTGCGGCAGAGAGAAAAGTATATTTTGAGCCACATATATTTCATTAAAAGTCAACGGGAATTTCCCATAATTATACATCTCAAGCCCTTCGCACCGCACATCGCCGGCAATTGTACTATCATACCTAAACGGCGTCGTATCCGATACAGATTCTACCTTGAGGGTAAAACCCGGAATAGATTCACTTCTTATAGAAAAATTCCCGGCGGAGTCAGTCGCGCGAATAGCATAGGACGCATCTTGAAAGTAATCAACGACAGCAATTGAATATCCTGAAACGCGAAAATCATTTGTAGAATCAGCAGTTACGACGCAATTGATTGTCGAATCCTGAAGAATTTCCGTTGTTTGAATTCCTAAATCACTGGAAAGTGAATCGGTGATGGTCACCTTAAAATTGAACTGACAAGGGTCACCGGCAAGTGAAATAGTGGGCTTGTTTCGGTCAATAAGCGCCGACATTTGGAGCTCGACAAGCTGCCTTGTCCCACATGCCTGCCCAATAAACAATGTATCAAGAAATTCACCCTCAACCACGGAATTAAAACACACGTTAATTGTTTTCTTTTCCTTGGGGTTGAGTATAATCGGAGCTGCAGAATTAATAGAAAATTCGGGTGATGTTTTACTAAAACCGAGAGAGGTAATTTGTTGAGGGAATTTTCCGTAATTGTATAACTCAATATCAAAACAATATTTTTTATTCACAGGACCGATACGCTTCGCATGAAGCAAAGAATCAGCGCCTCTCGGCTGCGTGAGCCCAACGGTAAACCCCGGGATTTCAATTGTTTTTTCAGAAATATAATCGACTGAGTCAACAGCAAAGACTGTAAATGCGCCATCATTATAAATATCATTGAGTTGCGCAGTGAAAGTGACAGATGGCGCAACCGGCGAGAAAGGAGCTATCGTCGCTGTGACGTTTTTCATAGAATCAGCCGGTGCTGTCACTTGCTTGATATGGGTATCACCGGTAAGTGTATCGAATATAATACCTTTAGCAGCAAAACAATCATTGGAAGCAATGATATTCGGTGGATTAAAGTCAAAAACTCGATATCCTGTTCCTCCGACATAACCATACGAATTCGCACGACCATAACCATATATGTAGATACCGATTGGCTCATCAGCGGAAATAGTATGAGCGCCATCGGTTACACCATCGGCTCCATTTGCACCGCCAAGCCAAGCGTACGAGAATTCATTACTTGGAGGAATCGGAATAAATTTCGAGACATTCACCGGATTACCGTCTAATCTAATTGTTGATAATGTGGAAGTAGGTGCAACGACAGTGATGTATTGTTCAACATATACATCATTTGGGTTTTGAAAATCATGAGCTTGTACATTGTAGCATCGGTAAGATTTGAGGAACTGTTCCTTGGGGGGAATAATGAGCATAAAAGGGTCGCTAAGTTCAATTGATCCGGGAGGCATAGACACATCACTCGCTGTTTTTTTTAAATGTGCAACGAGTATAGGCTTATTGGCAGTGATTGTTTGTCCTTTAATTAATTCCCCGGAATACACACCTCCGGAATTTATATAGGAACCTATAAAATTACCATCAATAAAGACTTTTGTACTATCATAAGCTGCAAGTATCCTATACATATCCTGACCGAGTCTTGTCGCACCTGTAGGTAAAGGATATGGCGTCAGGAAAGCATTTTTTCCCCAAGTACCCACTGGTGGCACCTGCTCAATCAAACAATCTCGGGAGATTAAACTATCAGCTAATTCTACGGGTACGATGGCACGTTGCTGTCCACCAAATACTGCCACCGGCTTGGTGGAAGTCACATGACTTCCTGTGAGATCTGAGCTGAGGTTTTGTACAGTAATTTTTGCTTGTACTAAGTAGGTCTCCCCCTGATTGAGGGTAATAGTCTGAGGAGTTAGGTCATTATTATACGTTGCTGTCTTAGGAGTTACGGTAATCGTGGTATTGTTTTCTGTAGCCAATACTGCAAATTGAGATGGAGTACTTGAACCAACATTCACAGCATTACCATTGGCATCACCATTACTATTATATGCCATCACATAATAATCATTACCTAGTACTTTTGTCGGTAATACTAAAAAGGCATCACTTGTAGTTTGAGCTTGGCTGAGAGCATATACTCCTATATCTTGATCAGCGACAACATGGAAATACTGTAAAGCTATATCTTCTGATTGACTCAGCGTTTCAAATCTGTTCCTTCCTTGTTGATAACCTTCTAACTCGTAGGTATCATACCAGATAGGAAAGAGAAATACTTTCGTTGGGTCAATAATTTGGAAAGGTTGTTGGCGAATAATGCCTGCTTTATTTCGGTATGAAATATTTCCAGATGTTGGGACATCTGCCACGATATAGACAAATAGTGAATCTGATAACCGGTTATTGACGTGGAGATTCGGAAGAAAAGTCAACCAAAAATCTTTGCCTTTGCTGCTTTTTTCGATTGGTTGGGCTATGGAACTGCTCGGTAGGGATAGGGCTATCAGCACGGCAAGCAGGATGCAACGAGCGTAGAGTATGTTCATAAAAGTCTTTGAATTAGTTTCGGTGGAAACGTGATGTTGATTTATTACTACGAAATTACGCTAAGAAATCAAATTTAGGAGTAGTTTATTTATAAATGATGCTATTAAGTAGAATACATACTTGCAGAATAAGTGCACATACTACAAAACATCCTTTCGACAATATCAACCATTTAGTCCTTAGCGTCCTTACTGTCCCTTAGAAAAGAAACTTACCTCGACCCACGCCCCCACGTATAAAATTGCTCGATATTCGTATGGAGCGACTCAAGTTCTACCTCCAAGATCTTTTCCTTCCCACGAATGCGCTCGATATCACGGAATATTTTCCGAACGCTTGGCAGGTCAATTCCTGACTTTTCCGATACTTTTTGGAAAAATTCTTCGGTAAATTCATTGGTGCGTACGTAATAATTCACCCGAACAAAATCGAGAAAATAGAGGATTTTCTTTTCAGCCAGATTCGCATGGTCACCTTGCTGATAATAGACTTGACCGACCGTATCGACAAATTCTAATGTCGAATTCGTCACCGGTGGTATCACGGGGATAATACGCTGATCGCGCTTGGCGCGGAATATCACAAACAGCACCCCACCAAGCAACACACAATAATACGCCCATCTCAAGGGCTCGACCGATAAAATATACCTGAACGGACTGCGGATCTCATCACGACCGACTTTGTAGTATTCATCCCACAAGACAGTATCACCGTAAAGCTTTGAAAATGCTTTTGATATGAAGTCGCGGTTGTCACCTGCAAGTACATAATAATTGGTAAAACATATAGGGGTGGTGGAAATAATGAATGTTCCCTCACCATAAGCTTGCTCTATCATTACTACTTGTGAATCTCTACTGACTGCCGTCACTACTGCGTCTGTCGTATCGAAATTCACTAAAAAATTAGTAGCCGTTCCACCCTTATAACCCCACTCTTTACCATTCGTTGAAAGCGCAGGCGACGTAAAATGCAGATAATTGGAGTCACTAAATTTTGCAGCATAATTAACTTCAAGTTTAAATTTTAAAGAATCTGTCAGTGCGCCAGAAAAATTATCAGCACTCAGGAATGCTACTCCACCATTTTCGACGAATTCTAGAAGTGCTTTTGTGTCGAGGTCGTCCGGCGCAAATGTCTTGGATATAGAGAGATACAGCGTAGATGATGGATCTGTTTCGGGCAGAGTATTATAGAGCGGTTCACGAACAGTCTCGAGGTGTGCTTCGGGGAAAATATGGGGTAAAATTCTATAGAGTATATAGCTTCCAAAAGGAATTTTGTCGAATTGTGAATACGTTTGACGCCAGTCAATCGGCTTGGGGCGGATGAATTCAAACACCACCATAGCGACGAATACAATACCGAGTATAATAATAAACTTACGCTGTGATTTCATGGCTCGTGTTTGATTGGTGAACATGTAAAAACAGCGCCTTTGTTCGCTCGTAACTCTCAGCAGTTATCGTCATATCACCATACCACGCATATTCAAATATCTTACTCAATTGCCTGAAATCGCGCTTGAGCTTTTTATCGTGAATTTCACTTGCATAGTCACGATTGGTTTTATTGATTTGCCATTGAATTGTATTGCTGTCGGCTAAGCGCTTGAGCAGCCATAAATACTGTAATCTTACCGCGCGGCGATAGTCGGCGTTTTGCTCGGCTACGACAAGCAAATCCTCAAAATTCAATTCATGAATATTCTCGTCCATCGCATCGAAGGTGATAGAAGCACGCTTTTTGGAGGAAATAAATAATCCTCCTAACTTGCTCTTAAATAAGATAATATTAACGATAGCAATTGCAATGGCAATCAAAATATACGTAATAGCATCGCCGATTTTATCGCCATCTTTATTACCGAAAATACTCTCAAATATCTCCCAAAACTTTTGCTTGATCATTTCCCACAATGAATCCTGCTTGATAAACTCACGGTCGTAGTTGAATTCCTCATCGATGTAATATTCTTCGAGCAACGTACGTGAAACTCTACGTTCGTTGATGGTGGTAGTCGTATCATACCGTATAATTTTTTCAATATGTGTTTGAGGTTCGGATGACGTAGTATTTGAATCCTGCATAGCCCCAGTATCAGTCGTAACCACAAGAATTATCATGCAGATAAACACAGCAATTCGTCTAAGTATAGTAATTGCTTTCATGAAATATATGCGCATAAAACAGTAGATAATTCAGTAGGTATGATGTGGTATTCGCCGGTATTTGCCGGCAAAAGTGCCGAACTACCCAGCGGCAAAATGACGGTATCAAAGTCACCGTGAATTTCTACATTTCCGGTAGCAATTGTGAGCAAATGCGGTGTTTCGAAGAAAGTGTTCCGAAGAATAGGATTGGCGAGTGAAAGCACATCGAGTACGAAATACTTTTCATGTACGAGCGAGGATATTGCATTTCCATCGGGCGAATTATTTGTAGTATAAGGGAATTGCGCTGTGGGACGTACGTTCAGCAGCGAACACTGAACCCCTTTTTCTATATGCAATTGACGTGGCTTGCCGTCCAATCCTGCCCTATCCCAATCGTATAATCGATACGTGGTATCGCTCGTTTGCTGTAATTCGTAGAGGAGAATTCCGGTGCCGATGGCATGAATAGTACCGGCGGGAACGTAAATAAAATCACCTGCTTTCACATTTACGAACTGCAAAACATCCCGCGAATTTCCATTCAACAGCGCATGTTTGAATTCATCGGACGTCACCTCTCGACTACATCCGTAGATTATTTGTGCATTTTCCTCTGCTGCGAGAATATACCAGCATTCTGTTTTTCCTCTCTGCTCGCCTTCAAGCTCGAGAGCAAGTGCATCATCCGGATGGACTTGCACAGACAGCCAATCTCTTGCATCGAGGAACTTGACTAAAAGTGGGAAATCGTCCTGTACGTGTTTGCCGAGAATTTCTGCCGGGAATTGGGTAAGCACATCATGGAGCGTTTGACCGGTAAACTGACCATTTACAATACGATTACCGGAATAAATTTCCCATGATTCACCGATTGGCTCATCGGTGGTGAATTGCTTACCGAGCTTAGTTTTCATGGTGTTACCACCCCATACTTTCACATGGAGTGACGGCTCAAAAAGAAAAGGGTATGATTTCATGGAGGAAATGAATGAAGCGTAGAAGTTGCAGGGCTGATTGTTCTGCTGCAATTTACGACTTGAGGCTTGTTCGTGCAAGAAAGAATATTCTCCCTTCATTGTAAACGCTATCAACATAAAGAAGAAATAGGCAAGTAATTAAACGCTTCTTGGTAAACTCAGTGTGACGTAAGTAGTTAGACATGCTGATCTTTCAACGATCGTACGAACATACGTAACAGTATGCAATGACACAAGCTAGCCCAAAAGAAATCCCCCGCCTAAGAAGGCGACCCCTTTATCAAGGGGTCAAAGACTCTGTACGTCCCCTTGATAAAGGGGAAAATGTTTGCGAAGCAAACGAAGGGGATTTACGGCGATGTAATAACAATAAGATTTATTCACTAATTATGTGGTTAGCTCCAAATGTGTCATTAACTACTTCCTATACGCATCAAACAAAATACCGAATCCGAAATTGACATAATTTGCTCTCCTAACTCCCAACCTAAAAATCAGTCTCATACCCCAGATTCACATCCCTGAATTCAAATTTCCAATTACTGAAAATACCCGGGATTTCTGCAATTACATCCGCTTTTGCTGTTAGCTTTAAATGATGTTCAGTCGCATCGACGATGCCTTTCATATCAATACTTCCGGAAGTAATAGTCTTCGTTAACAAGTCAATAATATTAATACTTACATCCCAATTCCCTTTGAATTTAAGTTCGGCATACAGCATTTTAAGCCCCACTTCGCGTGTTTCACCGGGTTCGGGCATTTTGTTATAATCCACCACCGCCGATGCAGCAAGATGCGCCTCAATATTAAGAATATCTTTTTTCTTTTCAGCCGGTTTATCGCCGTCCTTCTCCGTTCCCTCACTCTCGGTTTCGCCGCCAAAATCAAACGTGAATAATCCCGCAAGATGCACTCTGCTCGGCTGCACGTCGAATTCACCCTTGAAGCGCAATCGATCGACCACACTTCCGCTGATGTCATTGCTCTTGATGTACCAGTTTTTCCCGCCGGCATAGAGGAACTCTACCTCACTATTGAACTTAGCGACTCTGCCCTTTACGTCCAACACACCGACAAACAGCCGCATTTTCCCGTCGATCCGCGCAGGAGAGTCCCACCGCATATTCAATTGTCCCTCACCAAATATAGATTCTTCCTGATTCAAAAGCCATGCTTTTCCATTCAAACTAAAATAACCCGCAGCAGGAAATAATACCATCGTCAGCCGTCCGGCAAAGGTCTTACCACTCGTCGGCATGTCGCCAATGGTGACCGATGCTTTGAGAGCGAGACCGCCATTGACATTCACGGGCGAACCTTTTTGCCCGCCAATCGGTGGATTGTAATTCGAGCCAACACCACCGCCAAGACCAAGCAATGCAAGACCCGTCTGCCCAAGCGGAATTCCCCTTTCAGCTCTCACTTCGAGCTCGCCATACCAATAGGAATATGAACGGGTTTCGTCGATCGGTTGCGTTCCGATGATTACCATTCCCTTGATTCCGCCACCGAGATTCTTGATAGTCACATCGACATGTGCCAGAAATTCATTGTTGTTGTAAATGAATTTCCCGCGGAATGTCACCGGATTACGCTCGATATTAATGCTGTCAATTTGAATATCAAACACCGACCCACCGCCGACTGTAATCGTTCCCTCAATGGTTTTAATTCCCAAATTTTCAAAGCTGATCGCACCCTTCATCGTGAGTTCGTATTTTTGTTCTGGTGGGTTGAATTCGAATTCTAAGTTTTTCACTTCAAACCCAAAACCTTTATTCACCTTCGTCACCGAATTTTTCCCAATTTTCAGCGCTCCTTTTGCGCTTCCGTCGGACTTGATAACGAGATTATTAATGTCAATTTGCCCAAATCGATCTTTGGAGGCAATTGAGCCGTTGAGTGTAAGTGAATAAATACCCGATTCTTTAGCAATTCCACAACCCTCACCGAGCGCAAATACTATCCCAAGTGTAGGAATTGCAACGGGTTTCTCGGTTGAGAGTCCGCATTTCCAGTCTTCACCATCTAGCGTAATATCCGCGTTTATCGCCCCGTCAAATGGTTGCGGGAATTCAAATGTTCCTTTGAGGGCGAATTTATCTGTCGTGAGTTCATTGTTTTTAAATGTCAACGTAAGTTCTTTGGCTGTAAATGAATAACCTCCAATTCCCATTTTCAATTCCGATGTAAGAGTCGCCTCGCCCGACACACCGCCGGTGCCGATAGAAAAGTCTTTCACGGCGAGAGTTGTGGGAATTTCCTTGCTCTTCGACAGTGCTTCCGGGAAGACGAGAGTAGCCGAACCTATAATCACGCCTTGGAAATCACCTCCAAATCCAGAACCTTCCGGATTCTCCGTTTCATCCATATCGAGCACGATGGCAGCTCCTTTTTTGAGCGCAAAACCCTTGATTTTAAGTTCAGGTAGATTCTCGAGCGAACACATAAAATTCCCGTCTCCCTTGATATTTGCCGAGAAAATTATCGAGTCCGGGATCGCTGTTTTGTGCGTAAAATGTCCGCCGATCATACCAGTTCGTTGCGCTCCAATTCCAAGCGACGTCACCGTAAGGTCAAATCCTTGAATAACGTTGGTATGAATTTCACCTGTCCATGTTGCGCTTCCGCTTTGGGCTATTGGTAGGTCTGCGCCGCCGCATCCTTCGAATTCCACATCTTTCACATCTACTTCGATCGATACGCTCAAAATATCATTGAACAATTTTGATAACGGTCCTTGAGCGATGATTTTCCCTTTGCCGCTGATAGGAGTGCCGCAGGTCGCATCTTCCTGTAATTCCACGACAAACGGCATGCTTGGGAAGCCAATCTTGAATTGTTTGATTTTTGATACTTTGTAGGTGCCTTCGACTTCTTTGGGTTCACAGAACTCTCTTATCTTAGCATCCTCACATTTAGCAAGTATCCTCGCTTCTTCACCCACTTCCGATGGCACGCTATCGACAGTAACTCTTGCAATACCAAAGAGTTTTGTTGTGTCAGATTTGGGTTTAATTATTATTTTTCCTGATTTTTTGGTGAATAGAATACTCACATCATTCACCCCATTGCGATCATTGTCGAGTAGTCCTGTGACCGCATCAGTCGTTGGCGCATAGAGTTTTGCCGTTTTTTTGTCCGTGGGTGACGGCATTTTTCCTGCTGCTGTCGCAGGCGATTCTTTTCCATCCCAAATTGCGAGTGCAGCTTCCCAAGCGGGCTTCGGCGCTGAACCCGCAAAACGTAAAAATTGTAATTGAAGGGGAGTTTTGGCTTTGAATTTTTTCTCAGTGCAGCCCTCACGTTTCCACTTGACGGTCAGTTCGAATTCTCCGACACCCTCTCCAAAATAGAATAGCACATCTGAATAGCCGCCATCTTGGGTAATCTTTTTGAAGTCAGGTTTTGCGCCGGGGTCATCGCCGGCAACCATCGTCATATTCGCATCTACGAACCCAAATTTTGTCGCATTTCCGCTTTTCAATTTTGCAGAAAATTCAACAGTTTCACCGTCCAAACCCTTATGATCACCGGTAATAACGTGTGGAGAAAGTGCGCGAAAGCTTTTTGGTGAACCTATCAAAGAATCCGGCACTTCGACCATAACACCTGCTTGCTGTTCCGGCTTGAACGAACCATTTTTCGGTGGATCAGCCGCGATTTCGCTGGCTGAATAGATTAAGCTATAGTCTAATTTATCTTTACACTTAGGTGAAGCGACGAGTGGCGTTTCGTTCAGGACTTCACGGAAATTCGCACCATTGATATACCGTCCTGCGCCGCTCCAATCGAGATGTACGACATCGACAATTCCGTCTTTTTTATCAGGCGATGGCTTGCATTCCGCCTTTCCCGAAGCGCAGAAATAGCGCATTAGATCTGCATCAGCACCATCAGCCCGCATGAGCATCACATCTTTGGCAAGTGTCGGAGCATCCGACGGTATGACAGGCCATTCTTTCCAAAGAGGTTCACCTTTTTTATAAATGAGAGCTATCGTTCGTGGCTCATTCATTGCGATTGCCGGGTCTGCAGGCGCGATACCTCCGTTGGATAAAAACTCCAATTGTGGCGGACATTCATCACCTCCACGCGACGTACCCAAGCCGTCGGTCGCAGCGATTTCCGGAAATACGGGAATGCGAGTACCGGTGTAAGTAATTGTCTGTATTTGGGTTGCCTTGTCATCATTCGACCGGTGACCATCGATGACATCATCATCGGCGGTGGCTGTGAGGGTAGCGCTTATAGTGACTGCATTGAACTCACCAACCAAGAATTTCTTCAATTCACGCTTTTTATCATCAAGTTCTTTTTTCGCTTTTTCGTACGTGTCTTTCGCTTCTTTCTCAATGCTCGACTTTGCAGCAAGAGCGTCGCTGATTGCCTTTTCACCATCGCTTTTGTCCTTTTTCGCTTTGTCTAAAGCAGCTTTTGCAGCATCGGTTTCTGCTTTGAGGGAATTATATTTTTCATTATCCACCGGTTCATTTTTGAGTGAATCGAGCGTACTTCCTGCAAATTTAGCATCCGCTTTTGCGGAGTTTAAGCGGCGCTTGGCGTCTAATGCTTTTTCCAAAGCCGAACCGAATTTCTCATTCGTTGAGTTAAGTTTTTGTTCGGCTGTTTTACGATCGTTCATCGTTTCACTCATGTCAACGGCTTTTTTTAACTCATCTTCGATTTTCTTCTCAAGCTCTTTGATTTCTGTTTTATGTTCACCCGCAAGTGTATGAGCAATATCAACATACTCGGTAATTTTTTTATTTTGAGCGGCAATTTTATCCTTTTGCGCTGCAAGCTCGGCGGTTAGCTTATTCACTTCCGCTTGATTTTTATCAAAACTTGCCTGATCTTTCCGACCGTTGATTCTCAAATACTCTTTGGAGATTGTTTTTAGTAATTCTTGTTCACGCCTAATAGTCGCAGCGCTCTCTTTAATCGTACGCTCGAGGGCTGCTACTTTCTTTTCCTGTAGCACTCTCTCACTCATGCTTTTGAGGTAATCATTTCGTTTTTTGTCTGACTTATCATCGAGCGCTTTTTTAGATTTCTTAGCATCATCGAGAGATTTTTTCTGATTAATTGCGTCAGTTTTAGCACTTTTTTGTTTTGATTCAGCATCTGCCTGCGCTTTTTCAGCCAGCGCTTTTGCATCTGCAATATCATTTTCCTTATCAAGGTTACCAAGTTTCTTTGCAGTAGCATTTGCTGTTTGTTTGGCTTGAGCGGCATTATATTCTTTCTCCAATTCAGGAATTTCCTCCATCGCTGTTTTGAGCTTTGTCATTGCGCCGGCTATACGTTCGAGTTCGCCGAGAAGACGTTTTTGGGCATTTGCTTTGAACGCTTTCGCGGTTTCAAATTCCATTTCTTTCTCGGTCACTTCTGTTTTCAGCTTCTCGAAGGTCTCCTTATCTTTCATAATTTCTTCGAGTGGCGGTGGAATATAATACACTACTGCGCCGGACGCGTCTTTTTTACCGACTGCGAGAGCTGCCTGCTTGGCGCGAATTTCTTTGAGCGCAGCTTCGAGAGCGGCAAGGTCGGATTTGGCAATATCGATTTGCTTTTGAACGGCTTCAACGGCAGCAGTCGGTGTTTCAGTGAGAATAGCTTTTAACGGTATTTTCGATTCTTCGAGATCTTTTTTATCTTTTTTAGCTTGGGTAATTAAACGCTCAATTCCCAATATAATCCCATCATACGTGATGATTTTTTGTGCTTCAGTGTTCATGGCGACGAGCAGGTCGTCGAGTTCGGCACGTTCGGTAATTACTTTATCCTGAACATCTTGCAAATTATCCAGATATCCGGCTCGATTTGCTTGAAACTCATTTTCACGAGCAGCAGCTTTATCGGAATACTTCCGACTGACCTCGCCGAGTGTTTCATTTTCCTTCTCGAGTGTTGTCTTCGCATCCGCTCGTTTATCTTCAAGATCTTGGATTTTCTTGCCATAGCTTGCGAGTGCATCATCATAGATTTTTGCTTTGCCTTTGGCAAATTCTTCGGCTTTGCGGGCTGCTTCCGCACGCGCATCGACTAATTTTTTATTAGTACGATAAATTACTACTACACCCGGTGTGATTGCCGTTTTGGAGAGAATTTCGACGGCAGACTTAAAGGCATCGGCGGATGTTTTGACAATTGCGAGTGCAGCATTACAATCTTCGCGGAGTTTATCAGGAGATTTAGCAGCGCATTTATCGGTGACCGTCTTCATGAGTGCAGTGAATTTTATACTGAATTCATCACCGAGATCTTTACGCTTTTTGGCGGTAAGTCCAGAAAATGCAATCGAATCGGCGAGTTTCATTATTGCTGCTTGGGATGCTGTAAGCACAGCAATATCACCCGGAAAATACGTTGTAACGAGCGCTGAGAATTTAACATTCCAATCTTGTGAACGTGTAATATACTCCGAATATGACAGGATTTTAGCTATCAAAACAACTGTCCGAATGAGTGTTTTTGTCGTTTTATCCAAGTCTTCTTTGGCTTTTTGATACGCCAAATTTGCCGCTTCGAGTTCGGCGAGCTTCTTTTGAATATCTAGTTCGAGTTTTTTGGCTTCCGTCAGTACTTTCTCTTCCGCTTCTTTCAAATCTTCTTCAGCTTCTGTGACTTTCTTGCTTTGTGCATTTGATTCGGCAAGGATGGACAATTCATCAGGCGTTGGTTTGTTTTCTAATTTTAGTTTCAGACGCGCAATTTCAGCGGTATCGCTTGTTATTTGCGTTCGAAGAGCACTGATTTTTTTATCTAACTCGGTCTTCTGACGTTCGGCGCTCAGTCTTTCATCCTTCAGATACTTCAACGAATCTTCATAGTTTTTCAATGACTTATCGATTGTCGTAAGCAAAGACTCAATATCATCAAGCTGTTTTTGAGCTCTATCCTGACGCGCTTTCAAGCGTTTCGGAATTTCGACTTTTTCCTTTTCAAGCGAATCAATTGTTGCTTTTTTGGTAGCAATTTTCGCTACCAAACTGTCTATCAATCGGCTGATTTCTTCTTGTTCTTTGACGTCGGCCGGGGAATTGAGCGAGCCGGGACCGGTGAGCAACCAATTGAAGCTCGAGACTTGGTCACGGACGGGCTTTCTCAATACTGAATTTTTCTTACCATCCAAGCATTGTGGACACAACACAGTCACCCAATCCCAATCGTAAGCAATCGCCCGAATTGGCACCGCGCGTGGATAGGGGAAGGTCTCGGGAGAGTCAAGCCGCAGCCCGAGAGATACACCCGAACCCTTTTCATGAATAAGACTTGGTGGCTTGCACTCTTTACCGGTCGTCGTATCAGGTGGAGGAGTCACGGTAATAAAATAACACACTGTGACGGTGACAGGAGGGCATTCACAGATGCCGGAAGTACCGCATTTGAGCTTAATATCGTAGAACTTCACCACCAAACATCCTAATTGTCCGGGAGTAGCTTTGAAATCAGTCGATGTGCCGAATCCGGCCGAACCTTCGAGTACTTTGCCGTCTTCATCATAAAATACTTTATCCCACATAGCTGTTAGGCTTGGCGGACAACCCGGAATACATTTCGCAGTTACGTCCAATTCAAACTTGTAATCACTGCCAAATACTGCGTGTTCGTTGATCGTATCTTTGTCTATTAGTTTTCTGCCGTTGACTATTATTCCATTTGTTGTACACGGGCCACATGGACACAAAGTCGTCGTCGTCGAACCTCCTCCTGTTGTGGTTTTCCCACCACCATCACCCGTTGGCGTGCCACCACCATCGACAGTCCCGCCTCCATCGGTAGTGCTTCCTCCTCCGGTGACGGTAATATCAAGTGAGGCATTATTACAATTACACACCTTTGAGTTTCCGCAATATATGCTGTAACCGGTTAATTCTACATGAATTGTACCATCGGAGGGTGGTGTGAAATTTATGGTACTCCCCCCACCGGTAGCTTTGACAATATTCCCATCTTTTCCGGTGAATGTCACTGTCCATGTACCTCGAAGTATTGTTGCCGGGCATCCGTTCGGACAAGCTGTCTCGACTTCGGCTGTGAAGGTGAGTTCCGTGCCGGCTGTGACCGGTGATGACGGACCACTACCAACGAGTGTACCTCCGCTACCGGTAAGAATTCTTACAAAACATGGCACACAAGGGCATTGTGTGAGTACTCTTTCCCTCGTGGTGAATGTACAAATATTCGAGTATCCGTTTGGTTCACCAATGGGTTTATCAGCTCCATCGGTCGATTGTACGACCCATGCGTACGTCTTCCCTGCATCGAGCGGACCCATATCGGGTGTGAGTGTAAGCTGTGTTAATAATGATACTTGCTTAATAATAGGCTGGTTCACCATTATTGCCTGCGCAGGAGTTTGTCCGGGTAATACTTCACAAATCGTGACATGACAAAAAACCGGTCCTAAGGAATATTGTGGGGTGATTCCTGTCCATCGGAGGGTCATTGTACTTGCTTGTTCGAGTGGGATTGCTGTCGAAGTCAGTCCATCCGAACATACATTCAATAACCGTGGCGGCTGATAGGATTCTATTCTAAAATTTCCGCAACTTGGTGGAGAGAGTATTTGCGAGCCGCTCACATCGGTGAGCTCTACACAAATTCTATAATTATCGGCGGGGATTTTCCCGGTTCGTAGCGTTGTTTGGTTCGCCGTGCCATAGAATGTAATCGCTGTGAGTGGCAACGCATCTTCCGCAAAGAAGGTGAGCGTTTGCATTGGTGGGATGGTAATCGGTTGCATTTTCGACGCTTGCGTTTCCATGAGCAGATTGGTACCTCCACCCCCAAAGACCTTGGTACTGATTTTTACCTGAACCTGTTGCGTTGCATTATTCCTCACCACAAAGCGGGCTGTTTCTTTTCGCGATTGCCAATCGGAAAGATAGGGCGAGGGATTGGGCGACATCATCAGATTGATCGTCACCTGCGCGCTCATTGTAGATGTGAACAGTAAAAGCCCGAAAACGAGTAGTCGAATATTCATAGAGCTCTCCGCTGGAAAGGGAGGAATGAAAGAGTATAGTTTTATTTCACGTTGCTACCGATTGATTTATAATGATACTGTATGATTATTATGCACTTACAACGGCGTTGAAAGTGTCGTTTGCAGGAAATTCTCCGTAAATCCTGCACCTTGTCTCGATGTGCCATACGAGTACATGTTTAGCGTGCCAAGCACTTGTAGCCGGATATTTTCCACGATTCGTGCCGAACAAGACAGCCGCAAAAATACTTGTGTATCCGGAGTGAAATTCGAGAGAGTCATACTCGTATAGCCGAGTGTCAGCATCGGCACAATATCTTTGTTGAGAAAACCATAGCTCCCTCCGACGCTGACGGAATTCACCGATAAGTCACCGTAAGAATACGTGTTTGTAACGTTACCAATAGAAACTGACCCAATAAACGGATCTTGGAGTGCGAGTGAATAGCTGCCAAAGAGTGCGCGTGTTTTCGTACTCGATGTATTGCCCGTAAGTGGATTCAAATCCGAATATTCATCAAGTGAAACGGTAGCAGAAACGGTATGGCGAATGGATTCAGAACCAAATGTAACAGTGGGGGTGATAGAAAATGTTCGTGCTACATTTTGAACTTTGAACGTATCATTGATGATTGAATTCCTCAGACCGTAATTAGCAAAATTACCGGCTAACGAAATATTTTCTACAATCTGCCAATTCGTGTTTAATGAATAGGTTAGCTGACTTGTCGTCGAGCTTTTGGTATTGATTAAATTATCCCGTCGCCATCCGACTGATGCATTGATTGACAGAGAATTATCGAGAAATCGTGCATAAGGTGCGACTGAGAATTCCATAATATCTGACTGAAAGAACAAATAACCAAGCGGGGTAAACCCATCTCCGATATAGCGAAACTGGGCAAAACCTCCCCATGTATCCTGATTGAGACCAAGCGCGAGACTTCCTGCATAATCGAGCCGCGTCGCTTCATACACCTTAATAATCTGATCGAGAAATGATATATCACTATCAAAAAAGCGCTTGGAATCTGTATTCCGCGTAAACACAGATGTTGCAATTTCTCCCTTCAATGAAAGCCCCGAACCCAAATTTCCGAACGAATTAAGCGATAGATTCACCCCTTCCTGAGGTAATACCTCGGTTGGTCGTCGAAGAACAGAACCTGCTTCATCGGTCGCACGCGCGAAATTGACATCAAAATACATTTCATCTCGTTTGCCGAATCCAAGCTTCAGAGCGTATAATCGCCGTGCAAAGCTCCCAATCGTCCCCGAAGCAGAATCCTGCTCAATAGCACGCTGCATTGTACCTGCAAAGGCAGCAATACGGAAACGTTCGGGTTGGAAATTCACGCCCAGCCCAAACATCGGCACATTCCCCACCGATAAATCAGAATATTGAGGTGTTTGGGTACCGGCGATTACTTCCAAAGATTTGTATTTCGGAGCAATTGAAACTACATTTTGAGGGTTTTGGAGGAACTGAGTAAACGTTTGATTCGGGGCAATCTGCGAGAGGGTATTCGTCTGCGGAGTGGAAAGAATTAATGCTAAAGGTATTCTGAAGCCATGAATCGAAATCTCAGGTAAAAACACCAATCGGTAGAGCGAGGACGGGCGGCGTGGCGCAAAACCGGCTGTAGCATCTGCTGACGCACTATACATATCCGACGAAATTGACATGACACCGGAAATTGCGAACGTCGAATCGGGCTTCGAAGTCGCAGTCGAGACAGCTATCAACAGAAATACTATCGTAGCAATTCGCATTCACTCCTCCATGTACAGTTACAAGTATCAGGATTATAGAGCGGGAACAGTTACTTAGCCGGGCGGACGATTATGGTAGGAAGCCGAAGATCTTATGCCTATGTAAACGTAGAATTATCTCTTCAATATTCTCTAAGTGCAATATTAATAAAAGTTTTGGTACTAATCACCGTTAAAATATACCAAACCTACATATTACCGCATATCGACAGATTTGACACCTTTTGGAGGTGTGAAATTAAAAGTCGAATCAGGAAATTTCACATTAATTTTCAGCGATGATACATTCCATTTTTGTGTAGAAGCATCGGTGATGGTAATGCGAAGCACGTCGAGAGTTTTGGGTGAAAGACCAAGTTCGATTGATTTGACACCACTAATCATATCTTCAGGTGTGGGAGGTATAAGGCGAAGGGTGGTCAGCTTTTGACCGGTTGAGGTTTGTTCGGAGAAGGATGCACTTGCTTTATAGGACTGTAAAAACGTAAAAAACACTTTTTCGATCGATATCTGACCTTTATCTTCGAAATTGCTGATAACGACTGAATTTGCGGATTTTGAATAATTCCATACTGTTACACCATTTGACACCAATATTCTTTCCCCTAAGTCTAGCACAAATTTATTACCTTTTTTAGCTTTGACAATTCCCCCACCTTTCATTGGTGAGCCGGGATTTGAAATAAAATTCACTTTTAATGAAGTCATTGATCCGTATTTTTTGACAACAGCAGAATAAATCTGTTCGGCAGATTGCTGGCATACACCTCTACTCGGCACCATACCGATAAGTATGGCGCTAAGTAAGAGTGTTATTTTTATACGGTTATGTTTCATTGAGCGGAAATTGATATTCAAATTAATTAGTAATTTTCAATCAAATACCCACGGTTAAAAACCGTGGGCAATTTTTTTTTAAGGTTGAACCTTAAGTTATTATTTACCCATCGGAACCGGCGGTTTTTTAACGTTTGGTTTGGGGGCATTGCTGATCAGGAGTGTGCGTAAATTGGGGAGCTTTGCCAGCTCTGGAATTGGCAGGTCAACAAGTGGATTCCCACTTAGGTCGAGATTGCGTAATCCTAATATATTTCCAATACTTGCCGGTACTCTTGCGAGCTGATTGTCTTTGAGTTCGAGCCGGTCTAGCTTGGTCAATTCGCCGATTTCATTTGGTAATACTTTGATTTGGTTACCGCCTGCCTGCAAGATTCTCAACCCTTTAAGCCCTGTAATTTCAGGAGGTAACGTAGTTATTTGATTATTGGAAATATCGAGCTGTGCGAGCCAATCCATTTTGAGGAGATCGGCAGGTAAGGAGGTAATTTTATTATTGGTGAGAGTCAGCATGGCGAGCTTTTCCATTTTACCGATTTCACCGGGTATTGCAGTCAGTTGATTATCATTCACGCCTAATTTTTCGAGGGAAGTGAGTTTGCCTATTTCTGGGGGGAGTTTTGTGATTTTATTCGACGAACATTCCAATATATGAAGATTGCTCAACGAGCCGATTGCCGGTGGTAATTCAGTTAATTCGTTATAGCGTATGTTCAGTTCCCGTAAGTTTTTAAGGAGTGATATCGATTGAGGGATTTGCTTGATTTTGTTGTTATCGAGGGACAATACTTCCAAATTTGGGAAGCTGAGTACTTCCTGGGGGAATTCGGTGAGGGATTTACGTCCGATATCGAGCCGAAAAACGCTGTCGGGGTTGGCTATCTTAGTTTCTTCGATGGACCGATAGGTTTTATTCCTTGGATTGATGGGTCTGAGCGGGAGTTTTTTACGGGTAGAGTCGATGGTGGGCTGTTGTGCGAATACTTGTGAAGTCATCACGACGAAGCCGATTAATATAACGAGTAGTTTCATGCTTTTATTCTTTCTAATTGTGTATAATTATTTATAGGTAGGACGTTTTCAACGTGGTCTGTTTCTACGCCTCACTGCAAATATATCGTATTTTTCACCGATAAAAAAGCCCTGCAAAATTTCTTTTGCAGGGCTTTGTATTTCGTCCTCTTGGAAGAGGTGTATCTTATTTGATCACATGTACTTGTACAGTTTTGATGCTGTAGTCATATTCCATGCGAACAGTATAAGTACCGGATGGCAAGTTATTCACATCAAAGTCAGCGTTGTACACACCAACATTTAATGTTCCTTCTCTGAGATCAGTTACTTTACGTCCAAGTGCATCATAGAGAGCAACGCGAACCATTGCTTCTGTAGGCACACTGAATTGTACGGTAACCGTTCCACCATTAGATGGATTCGGGAAAGCAGTCATACCATCCGCACCAAGACCTGCGATTGGCTCGACCGGCTTGGTAAAGGTAGTACCATTACCTGCTTGGAAGACACCTGTGCGGCGGTTTTGATTGCTTGTACCGGCAGTATGTGAATCATCATTTGCATCATCGAGACCTGCTTTGATGATTGTTGGTTTGTTTGCATTTGCATTTGCTGTACCACCGGTTTCAGCACCAGTACCTGTGACAGTAGCTTGTGAACCGAAGGTAGTTGCATGGTATGCGAATTGGACAAATCCGTTATCTGCGCCTGCAGTAGCTAAACGTTGGAGATAAACATCACCTTTGTTATCTGCGGCTGTACCTGTAGAGATAGTACCATAGAGACCACTACCAATTGCATGAAGCATCAGACCACCGCGAAGATATTTGTTTTCGCGTCCTGCGGCTGTGATTGCTGTACCTGTACCCGGACCGGTAGAAGAGATTATATGAGCAGAAGTTGCATCTAATGCGTTTGCTGCTTTTGGTCCTAAAATCAACTGATGCACGAGACCAGTAGTGCTTTGGAAGCTTAGGTTTTCACCATAGTACTGATCTAATTCACTTGCTGTCCAACCAGCATTTTCACGAACTTCAACAACGTTGTTGAATGTTTCGCTGCCACCTGCTGCGTTATAGACTGTATTTGTATTCGCAAGTGGAGTAGCTATTTGGCGATAAATTCTAACTGCACCACCAATTACTACTACATCATTATCACGAATCATTGTGTTTGTAAAGTCATACGGCTCATTATCATCTGTTGTTAAGATAGCAGCATGACTGAATGTATTACCTGATGCAGGATTGAAGAAGGTACGGAGCTCAGTAGCACGTGTGCCACCTGAAACGGAACCAACCGTATAGTTTTCTCCATCAACGACTTGAGCAGAATCTCGGATTGTATTGTTCATACTCGATGCACTCAGTGTAAAGGTATTGCTTGCAAGCTCAATATCAACATTATTGTCATTTTGAGTTGTAAGACCTTTACCACCGATTGTATTGTTGTTGATTTGCAAAGTACCTGCAGTAGCATCTGCATGAATACCGGCGATTGCAAGTACTCCACCTGTACCAACTACATCACGCACACCTTGGATGGTATTGTATTGTACAATAGTCGTTGCACCCATACTTCCGGCTAATGCTACACCGTGACCGACAGTAATACCTACTCGTTCGCAATTTCGGATGATATTTCCACCGCTTGTAATACCTAAGCCCATAGCTGCTGCTGTAGCTGTAGCAGCATTTTGACCCACTGTATTTGGACCAAATGTTTGAGTAGTTTGACTTGCATCACCAAGTACGATACCGATACCTGCATTGCTACCGTTGCTTGATGAAATCGCTTGATTGGTACCGATGACATTACTTGTGAGTAAACCACCTGTGCTACGATCCAAGTAAATACCTATACTACCACGAGTTGCTCCACCTAAAGCAGAACCCTCTACCCAGCATGCATCGACGCTAGGATTAGTTACTCTATCAAACATAATCGCTTTACCACCTGGTGAAGCTATACCAAGAGGAGTACCAGTTGAGCTGAAACCTTGGACTCTGAAATTACGGATTGTCGTGTTATCTGCGTTTGTAGCAGTTTGACCATCGATGAAGAAACCTGTTTGTTCGTTACCACTGATTGGAGCAGCCGGAGCATGTACTATATCACCACTTGGTACTGGGGCAGTCACGTTACCTGTTGTCGCCAAATAGGTGTGCCATGTTTCCATCGTCGTATTAGCACAATCGTATGCTTTGATGGTTACTCCTCTAATTTCATTACCTGTGTATCCACCACCGTTACCGTTATAGGATACTTGTTCTGAGAAATACTCACCCCAATCATCGCCCATACCTGATACAGGCAACCAACCGAAGACACCTTGAATTGCAAAAACTTTTTGACTATTTGCATCAATATCATCGACGGCGTTATTGATGTTTGCATAGTTTTCCAACCATACACCCACACTTGAAGTACGTACTACACGAGCAAGAGCATTTGCTGCTGCCGGCTGCTGCCAACCATCAGTTCCTGCTGCTGCATCTGTACCAATAGTCCACCAAGGTATAAAGCTTGTCATGCTTTGTTCGCCTGTCGAGCAATTACCTGTTTGAATAAGTACATCGCCAAATGTTGCCGCAGTACATGGAGTTGGATTCAAAGGATTGAAAGTATTTGTCGGTCCGCTTGCGTGCTCCCACCAGTTACCGCGAGCATTTAATTGACACACTGTACCACTGTAGGTAGGCGAGTAATTTAATGCATTTGTTGTATTGGTAAAGGAGTTATTGATAATCGACCAGCCGGTGTTAGAAATTGCTTCAAATGTACCTGTACCAAGTCTGATACCTGTTGTATTAGCGCGAATGAAGTTGTTTTGGATTGTAATAGTACCGGACATTCCAAACAATTTATTGATTCCGATACCACCCCATAACCCACTCGTGTTATTTAAGATATCATTGTCTTGTATGTTGAGAGTTCCTGTAGCACTTGCTTGACCGGTTGCAGTCGTTAAAGAATCTACGGATATGTTAGATAGAGTTGTGCTGATTGCTCGGATATAATTTCGTAAAACTTGAGCATTTTGAACACCTAATAGACGAACTCCATTGGTTGATCCTGATGTATAACCATTATAATCAATAGCGTTGTCTGTGATGTTATTTGTAGTACTATGACGCTCAAGAGCAATTCCATCTGGAGGACCGACTACACCACCTGCAGTACGGTGAATCCAGTTACACTGAATACCCCAGTTTGTTTTATTTGTTGAAGCAGGAGCACTCGCACTATAGATAGGACGAACATTTGATTCATCAAAATTATTATTGAGGATAAGTACAGTGTTACTTGCTGAATCAGAATAGATAAGTCCATTTGCAGAACCGGCGTTCAAGGTAATAAAATCAAAACCTTGAATTGTAACATTGCTTACAGCATTAATTTTGAAGATTGGATTCGCTGGTGCGAAGTTGAAGAATCGTGTGTAGAACGCTCTACCTGCAAGTGCTGCAGGAGTCATTGATCCATCGACGATGTAGGTAGTATTATCAAAACCGCAAAGTGCAGCATTGTTGGTACCTTGAACGGTAAGTGCTTTTGTGATAATATTATCACGGTTGTATGTGTCAGCTCCACCCCATGATGTAGCCACACCTGTAGTACCTACATTTACTGTTCCACTAGTGCAAGCAAGCGAAATAGCATCTTGAATATCAGGAATACCAGTGTAACCTGATCCTGCAGCTTGAGTTGCAAGAACAGTTGTATTACAGAAATTATCAGATAATGCAATATTACCCGTAGCTGTGATGCGATATGCACCAAGATTCATGGTAAGCGTATTCGCGTTTGTATTTGGAGTAGCGTTGAGACCATCAAAAGTGACGTCTTTTTCTAACGTAATTGGCTGTGATGGAGTAATTGCACCACCAGCTTGGAAAGTAACTGTACCGACACGAGGAGTAGCACCTGCTGGAACTGCTACACCGGCATCATCATTACCAACACCTTCGTCATCTTGGTTGGTAGCAGTACCGAGAGCTGTTTGAATACAGTCTGTTACATTTGCCATGAAGATAGTCGGTACGTCAATACGCACGATATCAGACATAGAAGCACAGTTACCAGATCCGTTAAGAGTAATCGAAGTGAGTGAACCACCTGCTCCACCTGCTCCACTATTACCACCGACGAAGTTTGTAGCGTCGTCTGAAGTAAGTGTTACATTGCTACGAGTCATTGTAGCAGCTTGTGCTGTGTAATCACCGCGATAATTTACCGTAGTCATACCACCGGCTGCAGTAAATACTAAACCTTGTTGGATAGTATTGGTCGTATCTGTGTTATCTGCCCAGTCAGTTGCTGTTGCTGATGCAGCTACACCAACAAATACAGAAGGAGATAAAAATGTACCACTCGTTACCCGTGTATCAAGGATATCATCTAATGCACTTCTGTTTGCGGTTGTCGCACAATCAGGACCATTAGGCAATACTTTATTCATTAAAGTAATTGGCATTGCGTTCGTTGCTGCACCGGCACCTGCTACTGCAAAACGAATACGTTTTTGGAGAGTAAGTGCAGTGTTAAATGCTGCTGCGTTTGCGAGAGTCACTGTACCTGCATAGCCGTTAGTATCAGCAATGTCTCTCACAGCATCTAGCAATGCAAAATTATTACTACCGATAACTGTAATATTAGCCGGACGATCTAAGCCGTAGTTTGTCGTTTGGTAGTCAAAGCCGGCTGTATAGTTAAGCGGGGTTAACGTCTTCATATACGTAGCAGAAGCATTCGGAATCGTACCTGAAGGTTGATGTCCGTTGGTTAAGCTCGCTGCAAGTGGAAGCATTGTAGCATTCGTTACAAAACGAATACCCGGCCCTGGATCAGCATGGCAATCTGTAGCCCATGAAAGACCCGCAGCGGGAGAATTGTAAATAATACCATTTGGTTCTACAATAAGGGGAGGTAAATTCACGACCGGTGTAATCTACTCTGATATCAAATGGACCATTGATTGTCAATTGTGAAGCACTCTTGTAGATACAATCACCTTGTATATACACTGTGACAGGACCGGCACCTAAAGCACCAAGTGCAACATTCAAGTCATCACCGCAGAAGACAATGATGAGGTTTGTTTGAAGAATAGTTGCTGCATTGTAAAATAAACTTCCCTGAGCAATGTATTCATCTGTTTTATCCCATAGCTTGAAGCTTGGACTCGTTGAAACACCACCATAATTAAAGTTGTTATTTGCTTGAGCATCTATATCGGTAGGGTCAGGTGTCGCGGGAGAAACATTATTACCATAGGATTGACGGGTGGTATTATTAAATGGGAACTCTTCAGTTGCCATTGCAGCGCTTGCTGCAGCTACACCATCTGCACCTTGAGTAGCATAATCTTGGAAACAAGTATTACGTACTTCAATGCTTGTTGGAGGATTATTTGCTGCGTTTGCTGTATTATCCCAACCTGTAGTTAATATACCCACTTCTTGTGCACCTTCTTGGTCGAAGAAGAAGCCATTCACTGTAATATTTGTTGTGTTGTGGGCAGCTGCTGCACTTAGTGTAAAGATATGCATTGCATTGCCACTATTAGGACTGATTACCGGCTTTGAACCACTTCCACAGGTAGCCATACTGTCACCTATAATGGCAACGTTTTGCTTTGAGAATACACAGACATTTTCAGCATAATTACCACTTGCTACTACAATCGTATCAGGATTTCCCGCAGCATCGACTGCTTGCTGAATTGTATTGAAAGCTGAATATCCCCAGCCTGCGGTTTCTTCAGTGTAGCTTTGGTTTACTTGCTCAGCCACTGAGAATTGTGGAGATGTAATTGCCATCACGTCACCTTGTGTAACTCCATAAAACGCATCTGCTGCAGCACCCGGAGGTGTAGCATCATACGTATAGCCGTTATTTAACGGGTCAGAATTACCCCAAGCATTTCCTTGCAAAGTAAGTGATCTGTTAGCAGTTGAAGTTGTATTTTCATAGCGAACACATCCGCTTGTCAAAAAACCTGTACATGTAAGACCTGAACCACCATTACCATTATAAACAATGTTATTGTTCTTTATAGTATAGCTTGAAGGAGTACCAATGATAGAGTTCGTAACAGTAATATTCAGTCCCCAATCATTATCCGTAATGATATTACCGTCAGTTTTTACAGAGTTCGACCCGATAAGTGCTGTACGACCATCAAAAATATGAATACCACCTGTTCGATCCTCAGTGGTGTTTCTGTGTCCGCGGATCACATTACGCTGCGCAGTGACTCTACCACCATACGCGGTCATAAGTCCTGCGTGCCAGCCGGTGTTGGTCATCGTACTTCCACTAATAATATTATCACGAACGGTAGGATTCGGCATTTGACTCACAAGAGTTGATGAAAGTGAGCGACCGATAGAAGCAATAGATACGCTGTGATTGGATTCGAACGTTGAGTATTGGATGAGCGGAGTAGCTGTACCAATACACATAATACCAAAACCAAATACAGTGTTTTCATTTACACCATCAGCACCGTTCATTCCATGTACACGAACAGGATAGTTCGATGTAGAAGCTCCAACTGTACCCTGTGAGTTTTTGTACATCACACCCACGAAAAGCACCTGGTGCTGCAGGCGCTGCTGTATTACCATCAATATCAATACCATAGATATTGGTCGTGTAGCTGTTTGAAGCTGCATTCACATAAATAATCGGCTTGAATTGATTGGTTGGGAGGGATACCGCTGCTATGTTTCCCACATTCCAATAAAGGAGTGTAGTCTCGGTATATGTTGTCATTCCTGCCCATGTGGGAGCTTGAATGATGGTGCTTGCACTACCGGCACCTTGGAGAGTAAGAGATTTGTCGTTGATGACGACTTGTTCGACGAAAGTACCGGCACCGATATCGATTATATCACCGTTCGCTACCGAACCGCCATTAACCATGGCTTGTATCGTCAATTTCGCCGTTGCTATTGAGTTACCCGTATTTGCGTCGTTTCCTGCGGTGCGCACGTACCACGTGGCGGCATCACTGAAATTCAGACTCAAAAAGAAGAGTACTGTGAAGGCGATCATCAATAAAGAGGATTTGTTACGCATATTATGCGTTCCTTTCAAAAATGTATTACATAAACAACTATTATATTAATTTCATACTTAAAGCTATCATTACGAATTGAACTGACTATTATTCACCACTTTCATCCAGTCTTGGAGACAGTTTTCCACAATTCGACGGGCGAATATACGAGATTATCGCCAAATATCCATGCCGTCACGGCATTTTTATTTGCGTTTTATCCTAATTTTACCAACGAATTATACTACTATTGACTTTGTAAATATAACCCTCAAAATATTCTAGGAATAATTTGATTGATGGAATGAGTTTGCAATTACATTATATGCAACCGTACCATAGTACAATGACAATTTTATCTACTTGCCATTCCCCCGCCTTAGAAGTCGACCCCTTTATCAAGGGGTTTAAGACTCTTGACACTCCCCTTGCTAGGGTGGAAAATGCTCGCATCAGCGAACGAAGCGGATGTACTGCAATGGTATAAGATTATGAATTATAGTACCATTACGATATATTTTCACGTAATAAATTATAGAGAGTCTTCGGATAATATATCGTTTGTACCAGATGTCTTCCATCATTAGATACCATCAGTATTATTCCGGTTCAATTTGTTCCTCAATTCGAAAACGATAATCGTTATTTATCGTGTTAAAATATGAGCAATACCTACTCTCAATTCCACAATTGTCGAAAACCGCAATTACTATGCCAGCAAGTGATAAATCATTGCGGAGCTTTCCAAATAATTTTTCCGTCTTGTCCAATGATAGCTGCAGCTCCGGTATTTTGAGGAGTTATACCCAGAGTCACTCGATTGATTCCATTATTATCAAAGAGCGTAAGCCCATACAATGAATTCTCTTGTGCGAATATTCCTACACGCTTTATACTTTTCTGGTCATATAAATCCATATACGGATATCCATCTGCACCTTCCGATAATCCCATCACCGCACGAGTCGCACCCGACTTATCCATTACTACATAATTACCACTGAATATCACATTGTTTTGTCCATTATTCACAATGTTTGTGGCGATTTCACCGCTTTTGTTATAGACCGTAATACTCGTCGATGTATCTGCATCATTCGTCATGAAAATTATCTTCTTACCGGCTTGATTATAGAGCGCAAAGCCGGTCGTTCCGGTAGCAGCGCTCACACCCATCGAGAGTCGCATTGTATTTGAATCTTTGCCGAATAACTTCAAGGAGACAAAGTCCTGATTGGGCGTAAGTGAAAGCTTTGCTCGCACTTTACCCGATGTATCTACCACATCTAATCTATTCGTCTCGACCTGCGTTGCAATTACTTTGTCAATTTTTAATATCCTCTCCCGCTCCATCCACCCTATCGTCGCACCCGTAATTATCAGTAACACCAACGCCAACACCACACGCTCTAACCGGTTGATTTTCTTGAGCAATATTGTAGAGTTGTGGCTAGTATCTTCATTCATAAACAGGACATTATTTCAAATTATTAATAGCTCAATAGGAGCGAAATCTTAATAGAAAAATTAATCAGATTGACAGAGTAAACTCCGATAGGAGTGATATTGTCACGTTTGCCTTTCGATTATATATCGCACCTACGGAGCTTTTATAGGGAATCGTGACGTTTTGCTATTACTATATCGCCCTTATAGGGCTTAAGAAAACAAATAGTCGCCTTTGTTCTATAAATGTAACTTCGATATCATACCGAATATAATCACTGCCCTACAATTATCTTCCCCTCAGAAGTAGCCGTTGAAGTCGTTGCTTTTACCAAATAGACTCCGTCCGGTACTTTTGTATTCGCTTTGTTTCTACCGTTCCACTTGAATTCTGCTGTCTGACTTTGAATTGGTGATGTAATGCGTTCAATTTCACGACCTTGCATATCAATGATCACGACCATTGCTTCTTCCCCATCTTTCATGCCAAATTGTTTCCAGACTATAGTGCTGAATTCACGGGTTGGATTCGGAAAGGTGCTGAGATGCGCGAGAAAGGTTTGGAATGGTAAGGATTCGATAGAAGTTGGGCGGAGTGAACCGGAAAATATGAGCACAGAATCGAGCCGCTCGATCACGACATCGAGTGTATCATTGCCATCTGCATCATAAATATAGAGGTTGTCGGTGTTGAAAGAAAAGCGTGTGTCGATCAATTTTTCCCCTGTCTGTGCATCGACGAGTCGTAAATATTCGCCGGTTTGGTTACTGAGCCCTCGAATCGGTATCTCACAGACACCATTTGCATTGACATCTCGAATAAGATCCGAGCGTGTGAGACGATTAGTATTGATATTGTCAAAATAGACAGACTCATCAGCAGTGCTGTCTAAGAGAATCGTGTATTGTACATTATTCGTCACACCATTATATATGAGTACTTTACTTGGCGCCTGCACGATGTAATCACGAACTTTGTCGAGATTAATATCAAAAGTACCAACCACCGAATACCCATCCGGCACTTTGAATGTTCTCTTTGGTTTTAATTCTTTCGCACTTGTTATCGATACAATCGCAAGAATTATTATCAACGTACTAAGTATATGTTTTATCATGTTGATCCATATATATAAAGTATCAATTATACAATTGTCATCCTGAATTTATTTCAGGATCTCCGTGGCTGTCCGATGTGCTTCAAGTATTTCAATATTGTCATCCTGAATTTATTTCAGGATCTTCGTATCTATCTGTAGTGCTAACTCCATCATACTAGCGGGGATGCTGAAACAAGTTCAGCATGACAAGCGACCTCATTATCCATTAACCATTAACCATTAACCATTAACCATTGACTATCTGTAGTGCTAACTCCATCATACTAGCGGGGATGCTGAAACAAGTTCAGCATGACAAGCGCCCTCATTATCCATTAACCATTAACCATTAACCATTAACCATTAACCATTAACTATCTGTAGTGCTAACTCCATCATACTAGCGATGCTGAAACAAGTTCAGCATGAAACGACCACATTAACCATTAACCATTATACATCTGTCGCGCTAACTCCATAGCTGGAAACAAATTCAGCATGACAAGCGAACACATTAACCATTAACCATTAACCATTAACCATTGACTACTAGGCAACCCATCAACTAGCGGGGATGCTGAAACAAGTTCAGCATGACAAGCGCCCTCATTATCCATTAACCATTAACCATTAACCATTAACCATTAACCATTAACCATTAACCATTAACCATTAACCATTAACCATTAACCATTAACCACCAACCATTAACCATTAACCATTAACCATTAACCATTCCTCCAACCATTAACCATTAACCATTAACCATTAACCATTAACCATTAACCATTAACCATTATCTTCTAATCCCTTCGAACTGCCTCTATATAAAAGTAGCACGGAGGTTGCCCTCCGTGCTTCCTTTATTTTCTATGGTATTAGCAATACCAAACTACATATTAGTGGTTTGAGTTAAATGCATGCCATCCACCATTACGATTAATACCACCACGTGTGATTTGGAGTGCAACAGCGTCTTGAGCAATACCGTTAGCGGCATTACGAATTTCGACTGTTGTTCCAAGGTTGTTCGCATCATCATTTTCGAAGAATGCTGCACCACCGTTTTGAGCGCCAAGACCAGCACCTACTTGAGTTGCTTTGCTTGTCACTGCAAGTGAAGCATACGCTGTCGCTGGGATTGTGCTGGTAACTGTCATAGCAGCATTACCGTTTGTATTTTGCTCTACTTCTACTACCGGACGTACCGACCCTGAAGTAAGCTCGTGTACAAATTTCGCTGCACCACCGGATACTGCTGCACCACCATCATGTGATACACTGAGTGCGTTATCGCCTGCTGTGTTTGGAGCTGCTGCATTGAAGTTCACAGCTACTGCACCGGTTGAAGTCATTTTACCATTATCACCTCGGAAAGAAGCATTATTTGTCACTGTACCGATTCTAACATCACCTGTAGCAGCATCTACTTGGAACACACCTGCTGCGGCTGTAATCGGCCCGATTACCAAACCGGAAGGTGTACCTGAGAGGTTATTATTAGGATGATGGTTAGCAACAATATTTGTACGTCCCATTACGATATCACGGGCTGCTCCACCGTCTGAGCTACCTGTTTCAATTGTACTGTTGAGTTGGATATTACCGTTTGTACGGATTGCAAATCGAGGAGCAGCTGCATTATTGGTCACGACCAATGTTGCATCTGCGCCTGTCAAGTCTGCACCACTGTTAGCTGTTGTACTTGTCACCATCAAGCCACGTGCGCCGGCCACTGTGTTTGTGATAGTAGCAGCTGCATTTGCAGCGCCTGTGTTAGCAGCACTTACGAGTAAACCTTGTCCATCACCTGAATTTGTAAACGATCCGGTTGCACCTGCACCACTATTAGCGGCAAGGACTGCAGAACCTGTAGTAGCAGTCGCTTGGACTGTATTACCTGATGTGCTGTTTGCTACGATAGTGTTACCTGTAGTAGTTGTCGCAACCACTGCATTACCGGTAGTACCGGTTGCTGTAACCGCGTTACCACCTGCTAAGCTAACAGCAGTTACGCTTTGGCCTGTGAATGCTGAGTTTACGTTAGTGATTGTAGTTGTTCCGGTCAAACCTACTGTACCTGTTGAGGTAATAGTAGATGCTGCATCGAAAGTAGATGTGCTACCTACATTTGCGATTGTGTTACCTGTGTTTGTGACAGGGCTTGTCGCGCTGTGAGTAACTGCACCTGTGTATGCATTTGTTCCGCTCCATGTGTAGTTACCCGGGAAGGTAGTACCAGTTGTAAGAGCGTTAGCTGTGATTACACCTGCACCGGTTGGAGCTAATGTACCACTAACTGTTAATGCATTTGCGTTTGCGGCACTTGTGATTTGGCTAAATGGCACTGTGACACCTGTTAATGCTGTCGTCCAAGCTGGAGTTGTATTAGCAGCTCCTGATACAAGTACTTGACCTGCTGTTCCGGCATTTCCGTTCATACGAAGGTCAGTATTAGCACCGCCGAGATTTACACCAGTACCAGCTGCATTACCGGTTACGGTAAGAGCAGTAGCAGCACCTGTTCCGGTCAAGGAAGTAGCAGCATTCGTAACTGTTAAGTTATTGTTGAGTGTTGTGTTACCATTGACTGTGTTTGTACCACCGGCATTACCGATTGTATTAGCAGCATTTGCGAAAGTACCGAAGCTATTGACAGTGTTACCTGTGATAGATGCGTTACCACCACTTTGAGTAAGACCTGCTGCAAGAGTTGTAGCACCGGTCACACCAAGTGTACCACCGACAGTAGCTGCACCGGATAATGCTGCAGTTGTACCGGTAAGTCCACCGTTATGAGCAGTAGCACCTGTGAAGGTTGAAGCACCGGTTACGCCAAGTGTTCCACCAACTGTTGCATTGCCTAAAGTAGTATTTCCTGTCACACCAAGTGTACCACCAACGGTAGTTGCACCTGATAATGTAGAAGTAGTTGCTACTGAAAGACTACCACCAAGAACTGTAGCGCCTGTACCTACTGTGAAGGTATTTGCACCGCCGACAGTAGTTGCACCATTTAATGTAGTTGTGCTATTGTTTGTTACTGCACCTGTGTGAGTAGTAGCACCTGTTACACCAAGAGTAGATGCGAGTGTAGTAGCGCCGGTTACACCAAGTGTACCACCAACTGTTGTGTTTCCAGTTAAGTTGTTTGTACCATTGATTGTATTTGTACCGGTAGCATTACCGATTGTATTTGCAGAAGCTGCAACTGTACCGAAGCTATTGACTGCGCCACCTGCAATCGCGGCGTTTCCACCTGATTGAGTGTAAGCTGCATTTTGAGTCGTAGCACCGTTGTGAGTTGTTGTTCCGTGGACAATCAAATTAGCAGTTGCATTATTACCAGCTACACCAAGTGTGGTGAGGTCTGTGATATTTGCAGTAGTTGCATTGATTTGTGTAAGACTGATGTTTGCTAATGTTGAAGTACCTGTTACAGTAAGATCACCATTAATTGTAACGCCTGTTACTGGAGTAACCGGTGTCATAATCACATCACCTGCCATTACAGAAGTTCCGCTGATGGTGGTTAAATCTGTTGCACTGTTACCTAAGTTGATAGCATCGCTATTAACATTAAATGTAGTACCGTCAGCAATATTTGTAGTTCCGTTGAGGTTAGTAACGCCGGCTACTGTTAGAGTGCTTCCAAGTGTTGTTGCACCGGTTGCGCCTAATGTACCACCGACTGTTGTGTTACCGGTCACACCAAGTGTTCCGCCTACTGTACCATTACCTGCTACACCAAGTGAACCACCGAGAGTAGTAGCACCGGTTCCTACAGTGAATGTATTTGCACCGGAGACCGATGTATTGCCATTCATTGTAGTTGTGCTGTTGTTTGTGACAGCGCCGTTGTTGGTAAGTGTACCGTTGGTTGTAGTATTACCTGTGACAGTAAGAGTACTACCTACTGATGTAGCACCTGATAATGTTGAAGCACCGGTCACACCGAGTGTTCCACCTACAGTTGCATTACCTGTTACGGTTGCGCTTGAAGCAGTTAAACCACCATTATGTGTAGTAGCACCGGTAAAGGTAGAAGCACCTGTTACACCGAGTGTACCTGATAATGTTGTAGCACCAGTCGCTGCGAATGCACCATTGACAGTAGTAGAAGCACCGGTAATGAAGTTATTACCTGTGACGTTACCTGCTAATAATGCTGTACCTGCAGTAGTTGCAAGTGTTGTAGCGCCGGTAGCGGTTAAGCTATTATTGATAGTTGTTGCACCGCTCAATACATTATTACCATTGATAGTATTTGATCCACCGTTATTACCGATTGTATTAGCGGCATTAGCGAATGTACCAAAGCTATTGGTTGCATTACCTGTGATAGCAGCATTTCCACCGGATTGTGTGAGGCTGTTATTTAAAGTAGTAGCACCGGTTACGGTAAGTGTTCCACCAATGGTAGAGTTACCGGTAACTGCTGATGTAGCTGTTGTTGTAACACCATTTGTCGTCAAATTACCACCGATAGTAACATTGCCTGTAGCTACGTTAACATTACCACTTGTTACATTGATAGCATTTTGACCTGCAAGAGCGTTTACACTGATACCGGTTCCTGTAGCACCTGTTGCAGATACTAAGAGACCTGTACCTGTTGCATTTGTGTTAGCTAAAGATGCAGTCTGAGCATTTGATGCGCTTGATGACGAAATTGTGTTTGTAGATCCGTTAAGTGTAATTCCACCGGCTGTTACGTTTCCACTTGTTGTAGCAACATTACCTGTACCTGTTGAAAGATTACCGCTAGTTGTGCTGATATTTCCTGCACCGTTAGCTGTGATATTTCCGTTAGCGGTTGTAGTATATGAGGCTGCTGTTGAAGCGCCGGTCGTTGTGTGGGTACCACCTACTGTGGAGTTACCCGTTACACTTGATGTAGTTGCTGTCAAACCACCATTGTGTGTTGTAGCACCAGTGAAGGTTGAAGCACCGGTTACACCGAGTGTTCCGCCAACTGTTGAGTTACCTGTAACTGTTGATGTTGTTGCAGTCAAGCCACCATTGTGTGTTGTAGCACCGGTGAATGTTGATGCGCCTGTTACGCCAAGTGTACCACCAACTGATGTGTTTCCAGTAAG
The DNA here is from genome assembly GCA_016720145.1 of Ignavibacteria bacterium. Taxonomy (GTDB): domain Bacteria; phylum Bacteroidota; class Ignavibacteria; order Kapaibacteriales; family UBA961; genus JADJXV01. The sequence goes on from JADJXV010000012.1 coordinate 131,705, forward strand.
GACGTTTGTACCGTTTACTGTGTTCGTTCCACCTGCATTACCGATTGTATTAGCGGCATTTGCGAATGTACCGAAGCTATTAGTAGCATTACCTGTGATAGAAGCATTTCCACCTGATTGTGTTAAGCTATTAGCTAAAGTAGTTGCACCAGTTACACCAAGTGTTCCGCCAACAGTTGAGTTTCCTGAAACTGTTGAAGTAGTTGATGTTAAGCCACCGTTATGAGTGGTTGCACCAGTGAATGTTGAAGCACCGGTCACACCAAGTGTTCCACCAACAGTTGAGTTTCCTGAAACTGTTGAAGTAGTTGATGTCAAGCCGCCATTATGAGTAGTTGCACCTGTGAAGGTTGAAGCACCGGTTACACCAAGTGTTCCACCGACAGTTGTATTACCACCGACTGTCAACATACCTGTACCAGCGACATTAATATTACCACCAGTAACGGTGATTGCATTCGTGCCTACGTTTGATGTAGCAGTAATTGCTGCACCAGTTGTAGCTGTTGCAACGATTGCGCGTCCGGTACCAGCTTGATTAATAGTTACGAGGTCTAAGGCGTTGTTTTGGGTTACATTGATTTGGCTTGGAGCAAACACACCTGAAGAAAGAGTACCTGAAACAGCAAGATTACCTGTTACTGATGTATTACCTACAAGACTTGTCAAACCATTAACAGTCAAACCAGTACCACCGACTGCGTTATTTGTTAACACAGCAGTAGAGCTTGCGACGTTATTGTTTGTTCCGGTAATTGCACGACCTGTACCAGTATTTGTAAAGTTACCTGTTTCGCTACCTGCACCACTTGTTACATTTAAACGATCGTTTAATGTAGAAGCGCCGGTTACAGTCGAAGTACCACCAACAGATGAATTACCTGTTACTGTAGAATTACCGCCAACAGACAAGTTTGATGCGCCTGTGATAGAAGTATTTCCTGCAATATTAGTTGCACCGTTGATGTTGTTTGTAGTACCTGTTAAAGTGTTTGTTCGGTTGCATTACCGATAGTTGTATTAGCACCTTGTTGATGCTAATGTTGTGTTTCCTGTTGAGCTAAGAGTGCCTGTAACTGCAGTTGCACCGTTTACATTAGTTGCACCATTGATGTTATTAGTTGTGCTATTAACATTTAAAGTTGTACTATTAATTGTATTGGTTGATCCTGTTACTGATACTGCGCCGGTTGCATTACCTACTGTTGTAGTTGCACCAGCTGTAGAAGCCAACAAAGTATTTCCGGTTGCTGTCAAATTACCGTTAACTGTCGAATTTCCGTTTACAGTGCTTGCACCGTTTACAGTAGTAGCGCCATTTAAAGTATTTGATAAACCTGTAATAACATTTGCGCCAGTTGCATTTCCAGCATTTAATGCTGTTCCTGCTGTTGTTGCAAGTGTTGTCGTGCCGGTAGCAGTTAAGCTATTGTTAATGATTGTTGCGCCATTAACAGTAGTTGTACCGTTTACTACGTTACTTGAACCGGTAATTGTATTAGTTGCTGTTGCATTTCCGATGGTTGTTGCTGAACCTGCGTTTGAACCAAGAGTTGTATTTCCGGTTGAGCTTAAAGTTCCATTCACGGCTGCTGAAGTAGCAGTCAATCCACCATTATGAGTAGTAGCTCCGGTAAATGTAGATGCACCGGTGACGCCAAGTGAGCTACCTAAAGTAGTTGCACCTGTTACACCAAGAGTTCCACCAACTGAAGTATTACCAGTTAATGTGTTTGTACCGTTTATAGTATTTGTTCCGGTTGCACTACCGATAGTGTTTAAAGCACCGGCAGCATTACCGAATGAATTAACTGCACTACCTGCAATTGCTGCATTACCACCACTTTGTGTGAAAGCGCCGGTTACAGTTTGTCCACCGTTCATTGAAGTATTACCAGTGACAGTTAATGTACCACCAACTGAAGTAGCGCCAGTAGCACCATTTACAGTGAATGCAGTAGCACCGGCACCGACTTGAAGACCGTGACCTGGAGTGTTGTTAACAAATACACCATTAAGGAAGGTAGATGAACCGTTTGTGATACCTTGACCAACTTGGACATTATTGTCTCCGGTTGTCAAGATACTGTTCATTTCGATATTACCGAAGGTTCTTAAAGCAGTACGTGGGCTAGCTGCACTATTGGTAAGAATCATCGTTGGATTAGTTGCACTTGTGTTGTTTGCTGTTAAGCCACTTGCATTTCCAACTTGGCTGATAGTTACACCGGTTGTTGCAGAATTGTTTGTAATTCCAAGTGCGTTACCTGAGCCAGTATGAGTAATAGTTTCAGCATTACCTGTTCCTGTTTTCGTAATCGAAATACCTGGACCGCTGTTGTTGCTTACTACATTCAAACCGCTACCTGAAGTAGCAGCGCCACTCATTGTAACCATTACACCATTACCATTACCGCCTGCTGCACCATTTTGATTGATTTCAGCGCCATTACCTGTACCGTTGTTATTTACTTGAACGCCTGCACCACTGCCTGCGCGAGTAACAGAAACACCGGCTGATGCATTAGCACCACCATTTTGAATGAGCGAAATACCAATTCCGGTTCCTGAGTTTGCAACTGCAGCACCTGTGCTTGCGTTTGCAGCATTGGTAAGATTTACATTAATACCAGCGCCTGTTCCAGCGTGGTTGATTGTCTCACCTGCAGAAGCATTTGTACCAGGAAGTGTGACAAGCACACCTGTTCCGGTTGTTGAAGCAACAGAAACGCCAGTTCCGGCACCTGTGTTTACATTCACACCGGTTCCGGTAGTTGTTGTAACATTTGCACCCGTTCCGGCTGCAGTTGTTACATTAACGCCCATTCCGTTTGATCCGGTAACATTTACGCCTGTTCCAGTAGTACCGGCTGTCACATCTACACCATTTGATGTATTTGCAGCAGGCATGCTGACTACGACACCACGACCGGTGGTTGAAGTAACCGCAACACCACTTCCGGAGTTTGTTGCAACATTAACACCAGTACCAGTACCGGTAGAAGTTGCATTTACTGTGTTACCATTAATAGTCGAAACCGTTGCACCAGCACCAGTACCATTATGCGTCACACGGATACCGGATGCTGTATTGCTTGCGCCTTGAGTAAGATCAGCACCAATACCGTTTTGAGTAACATTACTAATGGTAAGACCAGCAGTACCGACTCCAAGATTAGTGTTATTCGCATTAATCGAAACACCAGATCCACCAGTACCTGTATGAGTAACTGCTACTGCACTACCTGTATTTGCAGGTAATACTGTTGCGTTAATTGCAGAACCAGTAACAGCAGAAGCTGTAATACCTGCACCTGTACCGGTATTAGTTACAACCATACCTGCACCAGAGCCAGCATTATTCACAGTAACTGCGTTCGCAGTTTGAGCTGCGCCTGCAAGGTTTACTTCTAAACCTTTAGCTGTGTTTGCTGTATTTGTGTTTTGGAGTACTAAGGTAGGAGCATCGCCACGATTTGTAAAGCGAACCATCGCAGGAGCTAAAGCTAAATTGATAGTTGTATCGCCGTCGATTGGGAAGAATAATCTGTTATTTGGAGCCCATTCGATCACATCGGTTGCTGTGTTGTAGCGAAGAACATATCCATTATTAGAAGGAGAGTTCACCGGTGAATTCAACCAGCCCATTGTACCTGCTGCTGTTGGATCGATACCGACGAGTAGTCTGTTTCTGTTAACAGTAGTCTGTGTGTTTGAAGCAGCACTTGCTGTTGATGTATTCATTGTAAGCGGGTTAATTCTTCTCCAGCTTAAATTAACACCATCCCAGTGCAATACTTGCTCAATTGCTGTCGGCTCGTTTAACCAAACCATACTGTCAGCATTTGTTGGTCCCCAGCCCATCAAAAGACGATTTTGAAGAACTTGAGAAGGGCTTGTAGCTAAACGTGAAGGGCGAATAGCATTAGGTGAGATATTGCTGTTAATAATTGTGTTATTTGCAATATCAATATTCATGATGGTTCCATCAAGAATCTTTGCAGATGTTACTGATCCATCACGAAGCTTTTGCGTTGTAACAGCACTATCGTAAATACGATTGGTCTTTACTGCGCCTTCAGCGATTTGTGGATTTGGATAGTCACCCGTTAAATCACCACCGGCAGGTCCACTTGGAGGCAAGCTGACACCGGGAGCTAATTTATTTTGTGTAATTGAGAAGTCAAGAATTTTGGCTGCATTAATAGCACCGTCACGGATTGTTGGGTTAGGGTAAGTACCGGCAAGATCACCAGCTGCTGGTCCAGTAGGACGAGCTGCATCAGCAATTGCTGCACTGGCAGCACGGCCTGCATTTACTGCAAAGCTAGCTGTGTCAACATACATTGCTCTGAATGCATAAGGAGATGTTGTAAGACGAACTCTTGGGATAAGCTCTGGGTTGTTATCAATTGAAATACCAAGCCAATATTGCTTGTCAAAAGGCAAATTAAGTGGGTTTGAAATTCCAAGAACCACGTTAATCAATCCACCTGCGTTTGGAACTACCGCTTGTGTCTCTGTCCAAATAACATTACCACCTGCTTCAATTTCATAAATTTTGAAACTGAGCTGCTTTTGGGTACTGCTAACAGGGATACCAGCTCCGTCCGTTAGAACAGCTTGATAGGTCATTAGCTTTGGGACTTGAGCTTCTACTCTACCTGCTGGTAGAATATATGCGCAAGCTGCTAATAAGCCAATAAGAAAACTTTTCTTCATGCTATACTCCTAATTAAGTAAAACTAAAAAATACTAATAATTATAAAATTTAAATTTCTTCTTTCAACGTCACTCGCAAAAACCATACCAAAGGATCTTTGCTTAATATATAAAGCTTAATATATAAACTTTGGGCTTACTATATTTTCGACGTTACTTATTGATACTAATCTTGTATGTGCCGTACATAAAAGATAGATAAAAGCTCGATTTTATTTTAGCAACATTAATTGCTGACGATGACGCATATTACCTGTACTACCTAGCATAACTAATTCATAGGTATATGCACCCGCGCTTAATTCGTTACTTGCCTCGTCACGACCATTCCAACTTACATTTTGGCTGCCAGCCTCTTGAAATTCATCAACCAAAACTCGCACCAAACGTCCAACCATATCATATACCTTAACGGTCACGTTTCCACCTGAAGGCAAAGTATAGTGTATGTTAGTCGAACCGACGAATGGATTTGGAGAATTTGAAAGTACATCTTGCGATACACCATTATTTGTAGGATCATCTACCGATGAACTACCTTTAAGAATCTTAGGAGCCCAAAAGCCAAAGTGGCTTATATAGCTTCCGCCTCTCGCCTCACCAATCGCCGTCTGACCGATTGTAGCAGACATATATACATTGTTGCTGACTGGGGAATTAATTATACCACCGGATGCAATTACCGACCATGCCACTCTTGTAGCATCGGTTGGCTTTTGCGCCGATAAATTCACACTCGTCAATGTAGTCAGCACGAGGGCTAACATCACTATTGCGAGATTTTTATTGGCAAAACGTTTCATTACTATCTCCTCAATGAATAAGAGTTGAAAAACTGTTATGATTACTATTATCTTTTTTAAAAAAAACTGAACTTTATTAAACTGAACTTAAAAATGAGCTACACCCGCAAACAATAAAATTTTGAACTATTGTTGTTCTGCAATAATTATTCCAACTTTCATATATCACACTAATTTCTCTAAAATAAATTAAAGAATTATCTGGTTTATTGCTTTATTTACACTTGACACGTCCCTAACTCAAATAAATACATCGAACTATGAACACATATTAAATTACGAGAAAATTCTTTCTTTCCATTTAAAATAAACGCAAAGGTACTTTTCTCGTTTTCAGCAACGTGAACTTACTGAAATTATCTCTAATATCAAAACATCTTTTGTCATTTCTTGTTTTTTACAAATCCTATTCTTACTCAAGATATACAACCAAAAACTCATACAACTTCGACTGACTGACGTGTTTTTGAGAGTAGTTATGTGCTAAGATCACATTAATGTTCTCAAGATAATTATGTATTTCTTTTGATAGCATAAGAATTTGTTTTGAGCAGAATGATGTTGTCAAAGTATTTATCAAGAATAAATGAAGCGTTACCTTTAAATTCAAATCTGAATATCGAATAGTGCACCTTTTATAATAATGAACTATCAACAAAGTGCTTATGAAATTTTGTTAAAAAATTTAGCTTTTAAAATGTTGGTAAAAATTTAGCTTTTAAAGTTTTATTCACATTTAATAAATACTTATATAATAGCTTTTAAAATCAAGAACTCTGTCCTATCTTCACGAATTGATAGGGTTCTGCTTCGAATATCCAACAAATAACATTTTAAATCTAATTCACCCCGGAAATCCATTACTTTTTTTAAAAATATTTTTCTATTATTTTTAACTCTATTTCCCTCCAGAATCAGAATCATCCTTTATCATCTATATTACTTACTACCGTGATAGTAGAAGGAAAATCAATCATTATTTTCAACTTCTATCTGTAATTAAAGGATTATTTCGCCCCTGTCAGGTTAATAAACAGTTGTGTAATAAATTTCACACATTCACAGTGAAATACATATACTCCGCCTGACAAATTAATCAGCTGATGTTGGAATTGCAGGTTTTTTCTTTTTCTTTTTATCTTGCTTCTCTGGAAGTTTTAATATCAATTCGCGTACCGTTTCTGTTTTACGACATTCAACTAATGATTTTTTCCATATTGGATTGTCACGTAATCCCAAAGTTTGATAGAGAACACCTCGCAAGGACTGTGGTTGGGTTTTTAGTACAACTACTATATTAGCAACAAGCTTGCTGTCGGTAGTGTCAAATGTATTTTCAATGGTTTGGAAGATTGGTGCTAATTCAAGCCGTGTTTTTACAGGTGTCGAATCCGAAAATATTTTTGTTATCATTTCTACTGTAAACATCTTCTGTCGTTTTAAGCTTTGAATTGCACTGTTTCGTACAATCTGCGCTTCATCAACAAATGCCGGCGTTAGATATTCACTTATAGAATCCGGTAATAATTGGCCAAGTGAGTACGCAGAGCGTGCCCGAACAGACGGATGACTGTCTTTCAACAGTTCAGCTAGATTTCCTGCAGCACTTTTATCGCCTAATTCTCCAATTTGCTGTGCTGCTAATGCTCTCTTGCGCCATTGATTGTCGCTCAGCATCATCAGAAATATCGGTAAAGCACTATCTACTTTTTTTCTTGATAGAATGGACGCAGATAGAGCAATCGTTTCAAATGTAGGTGATTCTAACGAATCCAAAAGCAATTTTTCAACCTCCAGCGTATCTTTGTCATATAATTTAAAGAGTATTGCATCAAGCGCCAGGCGTTCTCTCGGCGATTCAGTTGCAAGCTTTTCAGCTAAAAAAGGCAAAGCTGCCCTGCCTATATTTACAATTTGAGTTCTTGCCGGCTCTACATTATATTGATATTTCTGAGGAGCAGCGGATGCCTGTATGAACAAACTATCAATCGTACTTCGCAGAGGTTCTTTTAAAGAATCAGGAGGAGTTAATGCCGGTTCGTTACTTGTACGATTTCAGGTGTTTGTAAATCTACATCTGCAAATAACCCAAAAGTCGATTTAATTCCTGTTGAATTATTCAATTTCTTATCCCCGTACAAATCATTTCCACCACCGTCGGCGAAGATTCCGATCATTCCGTAGTTTCTTCTGAAATCCGAGAAACCCATAGTATTCGTAGCATTCTTTGCGATGTACGAGTCGTTGCCCTTGACATCGATACATAACGACACTGCATTCGCATTTCCACCACCAAGTGATAGACTCTCAGCAGTATATGAATCATCACCACTTTCATCAAGCAAACACCCGAATGCTATATCATGTCCGCATCCCTGAGATACTCCATGAGAATTATACACATCGTCACCTTTAGTATCCCACAATATTCCATGCGCTAAATGCACCCCTGCTCCCTGTGAATATTGAAATGATTGATATCTGTCGTCTCCCTCTAGATCATAAAGAGCACCTAAGCAAAACCAATATGCAGTTCCTTGGCCATATATATCCGACAAATACGAATCATTACCTTTATAATCAATGAGTAAACCTATACCTCCGGAAGCAATTGGTCTGAATCCCAATCCTGCACCTTGAGCAAAAGACTCAAAATGAGATTCATAGCGCAGAAAATCTTGGAACGGACTCGATGCAATATAGATATCATTGCCGAGCTTGTCGGCTATTGCTCCTAATCCTCGCGTTGATCCAAATCCCTGACAGTGCGCCTGTGCAACATAGCTATCATTTCCTTTATCATCGAGTAAGAGCCCTATACCGAAAAATCCGGCACCTTGTGTACAAGTTTTACTTGAGTAACGATCATTTCCTGCAAAATCACGAACTATTCCCACACCGAATATCCCACTACCCAATGAAAAATTTCCAGCAGAATATAAATCGTCGCCATCGACATCTAACAAGAGACTCGTTCCGAAAATTGCTCCTCCAAGTGAGTAATTTCCTCCTAAATACACATCATTTCCTCCCAAATCTACAATGACCTGTACCGGATGATTCTTTGCGTAAGACTTTGTACGATCTGAAATCAAATATTTATCGTTTCCACCTACATCTATTATAAGGAGATACTCTCCTTGATAGAGATCATCCCCACGACCACCGAGGGCAATTCGACCAACCTTTGTAGTTAGCACCACAGAACGTACACTATCTCTGGCAAGCTGATTCGATGAGCTAACATTTTTCAAGAAATTAAGATAGGTGCGATACAGTGAAAATCCGCTCGAATAGACTTGGTCAATCTGTACTTTTGCGGCTTCTTCAAAAAATTGCTTTACAAGTATATTCCCTCGCTCTTCTTCTGCTTTTAATTCATACAAATTGGCATACTGACTTTCCTCAGAAAGCATGAGAAGGGAATCTGCATTTTCAAATAGAATCTTAGAGTTTACTACATTTTTATGGTAACTTTTAGTAGTGATCTCTGCCTGTAATAGTGGTATCAAGTATTTACGTATGATATTAGAACCGATAAATCCTGCAAGGGAATCTAGGTCAATTCCCAACATCGCATCGAGCTGTTTTGCTGAAATCCCCGTTTCTAAATATGTCGATGTATATTCTCCGAGTCCCAACTGTTGCATTACTTCGAGCGCATATTCATCGACAGTCGTGTCTGTCAGATTACGTAATTTATCTGCATGATGTTGGGTAATATCAAAGCTGTTGAAGGGTTCAGCAAATAGTGAGGTGATAAATTTCAACCGGTGTGCATCATTTTTTACAGCATCCCATGGCATAGCACAATCGCTGCGCTTCATGTCCAAGAGTGTAAGTGAAGTATCAATTAATTTTAACGTGGAGGGAGATAGTGATTTCTGTCCGTAACTAGGATATATAGCAATAAATAAGACGATTGCAATCGTATAGAGTGTGGATCTTGTATCTATCATAAAACAGTAAGCTTTCTCTTCATAATTTGCTTTTCATCAGATACCTACATTAAAATGCTGCGTTGTCAAATTCTCTTCCTGCAAAATGTGCAGGTTCTTCAAAATGTAGTGAAAGATTTTCAAAACGGGCGTAATTTTTTAAATACGCTAATCGAACGCTACCGACGGGTCCATTTCGCTGCTTGCCGATGATAATTTCTGCAGTTCCTTCCGTGGGAGTGCCGTCTTCGTAGGTAGTAATACCGTATTGTTCTAATCTATTGACAAACATCACGACGTCAGCATCCTGCTCGAGCGAACCTGATTCACGAAGATCCGACAGCATCGGTATTTTGTCTGCTCGCGACTCGACTGATCGATTAAGCTGTGCGAGCGCTATGACCGGAATATTAAGTTCTTTTGCTATTTGCTTTAACGACCGTGAAATAATAGAAATTTCACGCTCACGACTTTCAGCTTTTGGTGATTGAATGAGCTGTAAATAGTCTATAATTACCATTTTGACATCATGTTCGGCTTTCATACGCCTACATTTTGCACGTATTTCCATAATTGTAAGAGCAGGGCTGTCATCGATGAGTACCGGTGCCTCGGCAAGACGACCGATTGTTTCTACCAATTTCGGCATCATTGAGTGACTAATTCTATTACTTCGAATATCATGAGCATTGATACGCGATTCAGCACTCAATAGCCGCATCATTAATTGTGTAGCAGCCATTTCGATAGAAAAGATCCCAACTGCTTGCTGATATTCGACAGCTACATTTCGAGCTATTGAAAGCGCCATCGCTGTTTTACCCATCGATGGACGCGCAGCAATGATAATAAGATCTGATTTCTGAAACCCACCAAGCATTTCATCTAATCGTACAAAACCTGACGGCACACCACTTATACCGTTTTGATCACCTTCCATCATCGCTGTAATCATCGCGAACGTCTCGCTCGCGAGCTCTCTCATACCTATATAACTCCTTCGTAGGCGCTTTTCGGCAATTTCAAAAATTTTCGACTCGGCGTAATCTATTTCATCTAGTGCATCGGTTGTATCATCATAGCATCTATTTAATATTACACCTGATGTGGAGATCAAGCATCTCTTTAAATACCGCTCTTGTACAATTCGAGCATGATGCTCTATATTAGAAGCAGTTGGTGTCGTATTATTAATTTCAACTAAATAGAATGTTCCGCCTACCTCTTCAATTTGACCACGGCGAAGCAATTCCTCACCAATCGTTAAAATATCTACTCCGACACCACGCTCGGATAATCCGACAATAGCATCGTAAATTTTTTTGTTGCGCTCATGATAAAAGCTATCTGATTCTAATATTTCAATCGCTTTAGAGATAGCAGTACGGTCGATCATCATAGAACCCAACACATTCATTTCGGCTTCAGTCGAATGTGGCGGTACTTTACTTCCCAACATTTCAGGTGAAATGATCTCCATATCGTTTTTTTTACGCGACTTACCGGTATATTTTGTTACCGCTTTATCACTCGAAGTGAATTCTGATGGGTACATAAGGACAGATTGTATTATCGAATAATCAGATTATTTAAACGAATGATCAGATTGTGTATAGTAAAAAATTAACATGCAAATCACTCCTCTTAACAGCATTCAGATAGTATATTTAGCACAACAATTACTTTAGATATAATAATTGGGGTGACAAAATTACAGAATATATCCACATACCAAAACACACAATACCAATATCGCAAATCTATCTGATAATTGGTAAGTGTTCAAGTATTGAGTTATAAAACACCTTGGTAAGATATTGCAGTTTCCCACATTTTATCCCCAATTTGTGTGGAAAACTAAATTTATTTGCGCGTAATAACAAAATGTGTTGCAACACATAAATATATTTTTGTATTTTTGCGTTATGGGAAACGCATTACTTCATAGAATTAAGCAAAAGCGATTCAGTTCGCCTCAGCATGAGGCAATATTGAATGTGATCGTAGCAGGAGACTATCTACGTCAACAAGTTGAAAAAGAATGCGCGAAATATGATATTACACCTATTCAATTTAATGTTCTGCGTATTCTCATGGGTGCTCGGCCGGAAGGACATCCACGATGCGAAATAATTAACCGACTGATTGAGCGAGGAACTGATGTTACTCGATTAATTGATCGGTTAGAAAAACGCAATCTTGTCGAACGCACTCGAGATGGACAAGACCGCAGACATTCTAACACAAGAATTACTCAAACCGGGATTGAACTGTTAGAGAAAATTAATCCGATTCTTGAAGTTCAGCATTTTGAACAAATGCGGAAGTTTACTGATGATGAATGCTTGGAGCTTTCTCGTTTATGTGAGAAAATTTACGATATAGATTATTAAAAGAAGTTTTTTTTATCCTAATGTGTGTTATAACAAATAATGTTGCCACACGATTTATCAAATTATAGAGGAGTATGTTATTATGAAAGTTATTCTTTCAATTCTCGTCGCACTAGTTGCGTTATCTGTCGGTACATCAGCCCAAGTCACTAAGTGGAAAGAAGATCCGGCGCATACAACAATTGGTTTCAGTGTAAAACATCTAGTGACTTACTACTGTTACCGGTAAGTTTTCTGAGTATTCTATTTCAGTATTGTCAGATAAGCCCGACTTTTCGGATGCAAAAGTAGAAGTGAAAATCAAAGCTAAAAGTATTAACACGGAAAATTCAAAACGTGATGAACACTTACGAAGTGCAGATTTCTTTGATGTTGAAAAATTCGGAGAAATTACATTTATCAGTAAGAAATTAGTGAAGTCCGGAAAAAATACATTTAAAATAACCGGTGATCTGACGATGAAAGGTGTAACGAAAACAGTAACATTAGACGCAGAATTTGGTGGAATGGCTACAGCATGGGGTACGACAAAAGCAGGACTATCCTTATCCGGAGCTGTTAATCGATTTGATTATGGACTCAGCTGGAATAAAGCCATCGAAGCCGGCGGAATGGTTGTAAGTGATAACGTAAAGCTAGTAATCGATGTAGAATTGGATAAAGTAAAATAATTTTTGCTATATTACCAACCGCCGTGACTGTTTCAGTTGTAAAATTGACATTTTAGTCTATCAATTCAGCGTTCACTGCCGTATTCAATGAAATTAGTTACTTTCATACACCGATCATTACCTTGATTATTTGCAATTGCTTAGGCATATTTCTGACAACATATCTCGAAATAGTATCCTCTGGAAATCCATTCATCTAACAGTATTTATCAATACTATTATATTTTAAATTTACAGAGTATTTCTTCAATAAACACACAAGATGTATGGTACAATTCATGGCGGATATTACACTACCCGACAATCCGGCTCCGGAGTTTTTTGCACTCATACCGCTTCAACGGCTTCAAGTCGGGATATTATTCAAAAGCGGGCGTCTTTCGAGCTATGCATTGTCTCTTGATCGAAAAAAACTTTGGGCAGTGTTTAATGGGAACAGTTTGGATGAAATACAAAATATCATTGATATTTTCCCCTTACGTGCGTTCATGCAAGTTACCATACAAGAGCTCGCATTTGTTGAAGAACCGATTTTTCAATTCCCTACATTTTCTTTGAATTGATATGACAGGCTCCAATTTGCAGCTCATCGGACTCTGAACTAAAAACGAAGAGACTTTCCTTACATGCCCCATGGAATGATGATTCCTTGGGGCATATTATTTATTAGAAATTGATTGTAGATTTACTGGTATTGATAAATAAGTGTATATATTTTATTAATATATCAAATATGTGTTTTATTTTTTTTGTGTGTAACTGTATGCTGATAAAAAAATTTGTTATCTTTGCGCCGCTGTAAAACAGAGTTTGCCCAAATAGGGATTTTTATTCATGTTTTCTGCAATCTTACTTGCTTATAATAATTGTTCCTTTTTAGTATTTGCTGACGAATCTATGACCGAAAATCTATCACTTGAAAACGCAACAGAAGAGACATCTGTAGCAGAAATTACCAACGCTGTTTCCAACGAAATTACTCCTGTAGAAGCTCCTCCCCATACAGATAATATAGAAGCAGAGCCAATTCATTCACCACTGCTTGATACAGCCGCTTCTGATGTTGGTACTACCCCAGAAACTATACCGAACTTTGATGTACCTCCTCTTGTAGAAGCTGCTGCAGAAAGTACTTTTGCATCAGAATCTGAACAAGTATCAATCGCAGAACCTGTTGCTATTGAAGAAGTAACACCAGAAACGCCAGAACCTCCCATAGAGTCAAATCTCAATAATCCATTATCAGAAAATATTACTATAGAAAATACAGCTTCAGATAAAACTGATTCTGAAAATATCACCGTAGATCATACAACCACTCAGCATACAACGGTAGAAAATTCAACCTCTGATAATACAATTCAAGCAGAATCAGTCTCAGAAATTCATTCAACTGAAGTACTTACTCCTGTTCCTGAAAAGCTTACTCCTGAGCAGCTAGCAGCAGCAGCAGCACATGCGGAAGCAGAACATAAACGCAACGAGGAGCGTGCCGAAGCCGAACGTAAACGCGCTGAAGAGCGTGCTGAAGTAGAGCGTAAACGTACTGAAGAACGTGCCGCAATTCAAAAAGCACTTGATGAAGTATTCGAAGAGCTCACTCCAATTAAAGAAGCAGGCGGAACAATTATCGTCGAAATAGCCGAACGTATCAAAGGCGGTTTGCGAGCTATGTACAAGAATGTTCGCCTCTTCCTCCCTGCTTCTCACTATTCGATTAAGCGTTCAGCAAATGAACAAGATCTCAACGAAGCAGTCGGTAAGACCTTAACCGTCCATGTTCAAGAACTACAACAAGACGATCAAGGTCGCAAAACAATCGTCGTAAGCCACAAGAAAATTGCACGTGAAGAATTCTTTAATTCTCTTCAAGAAGGATCCGTTGTTGATGGTAAAGTCGCTTCAGTTACCGGGTTCGGTGTATTTGTCGATTTGAATGGTATCGAAGGACTTATTCATATTTCTC
>JADJXV010000013.1 GCA_016720145.1 Ignavibacteria bacterium
GGATTTGAGACGCGAAATAACTACTTCTCGTTCGGTATTGTCGTTGACGCCAAGGGAGACACCGGCTACAGCAAACTTCGACGTACCATCCTTAATCGTCAGACGTTCACTCACTCCCGCAGCGACAGGAGCGGTGGAAATGACAAGCTTGCCACCTCCATTTTCAGAATGAATGCCACCATCACGATTATAAAAACGAGCATCTTTCGATTCATTGAATTGATAATATGCCACTAAACTTGTATCTGAACCTTTAGGTAAAATTAAGTGTATGTTGTCGCGGATTTCATCTTGAGTAAGCGTACGATTGTATAGTTTCAATTCGTCCATTTTGCCGCGATAATTTCCTCCTTGACCCGGCAGTCCGCCGCCGATTTCCCATGGAGTTTTGGATAGGTCGAAATTCTTGAAGTCTGCCTTGGAATTCTTGTATTCCCATGGTTCTCCATTGACATAGAGAGTCACCTTGTTAGTATCAACCGTTAACGCGATATGCGCCCATTCACCGATCGGGAGATTGAATTTTGATTCTAATTGATAGGGCACATTATTCCAATAAAAAGTCAGATTGGTGTTTTTGGCATAGCCCCGAAATGCAAAGCCGAAGGAGAATCCGACATCGCTGCTCCAATTAGAAAGTAATTGCGAGAATGAATGTTGAATCGAGTCGAGCTTGACGAAAGCCGTTACCGAAAATCCTTGCGCTCCTTTGAGAGCGGGCAGGGCAGGAATCGACGCTACATCACGTTCACCGCCAAGATTGAGCGCGCTCATCGGTGTAGGATTTACGTCACATTCTGAGGGGAGCACAGTGATGAATTTATCAAGAATCTTGGTGTTCGTACCATAGTCATTCGACACAGTTAGGGAAACTGAATAGACGCCGGGCGTTTTGTATAAAACCTTAGGATTACGGGCAGTTGTATCACTCACATAGATTGCGCCGTCGAATTTCCAGCGCCATGTAGCTTTGGCACGTTCGAGCACGGAATAGTCGTCAAAGTAGAGCGTGTCACGTTCGCAAGCGGTGACGAATTTATCGACTGACGGCTGAGCGATTGGTCTTGAATGTTCGTAAAGTGGGGTTTCCCAGATTCCGTTATTCGAACCCGATCGTAATTTATTGTCTCTGTAAAATGCCTTCAATGCACGAGTTACGTGCGAGAATGGCAGCCCCTCGCCATACGGCGACCATGTACTCATGCTATTGTTTCGGTAATACATTCTGCCATTGCTACCGGCTGCATACACACCACCGGCAGTACCTAATTGATGCATGATGTCGGTAATGCCGAGGTCGGCGATATCGCCTGTCGTCCAATTCTCCCAGGTTTTTCCGCCGTCGGATGTTTTGAATACTTTGTTTTTGGAACCGCCGGATGCGAGTCCCCACCAAAGTTCATTCTCATCTGTTCCGCTAAGGGTGATTGTCGAAACGCGGCGTTCACCGCCTGTCGTTCCTGCCGGTGGAATGAGCTCTGTCCATGTGCTTCCTGCATCAATTGTCTTCCAAATTTTCCCGTTACCCAAGGTATTCGAGCGTTGAGATACATAGATGACATTTGGGTTACTCCGTGAAATTTCAATATGTTCCATCACTGCATCTTTGTCTGTAGATGTGAATATTGAGTCGTAACTTCTACCATCATCGGTTGATCGCCAGATAGTATTTCCACTACCAATCCAGACAGTATTATAACATCGTGGATCCCATGCCATTTCACTGTTCTCGAGGTGATAATAGCTTTCATTGGGGAATTTTCCTACAGGATGGGAAAGGATACGTTCATTAATATCGGATGAAATTGTGCGTCCGCCGATATCCGAAAAATACATTTTGCGATTTTGAAGTGGATTGACATAACCTGTTGAATTTTCAGCTCCACCCATGCGATAGAATTTTTGGTTGTAATTTTCATGCCATGCGGTATTGCCATTGTGGTAGCGGCCACCGACGAGAACGTCTTCATTCCAGCCGGCATCAAAACCCCAAAAATCTGCCCCGTTAATTCCAGACATTCTCGTTTCGGCGTTGGCAGTGGAGGTGAAGAAATCGGTTGAATAATAGATACCGCCGTCAGTTGAAACCCACGATTCATTGCCAATACAATGCATGTCCTGCACATCGGGGTGAATAGGGAAGTCACCGCCATAGCCGCCGAATATTTTCCAAGTCACTCCACCGTCGGTCGAACGGTAACCATTGGCAGTGCCGGTCATAACGTGATCTGCATTGGTATGAGAAGCGGCGATGGAGAGGTCAAAAAATCCTTGCCAATTTGCCATATCAAACACGTCTTTTGTTTTGCCGGTGGCAGCAATTTTCCATGAATCACCCCTGTCATCACTTCGCATCATATATGGTATATCATTAGCGCCGAGGATCACTGCATAGATACGATTAGCGTCGGCAGGAGTGACTGCCATTCGTCCGCCTCCTTCACTGCCGAGTGAGTCTGCGAGCCATCCGTTGGTGCGCTTGGTAAATGTAGCCCCTGCATCAGTAGATTTGTAGAAGTCATAGCGTTTTCGAGTGGTGTCGTTATAGACCAAGCAATATATATCATTGCTATTTGCGGGATTAAGTTCTAATTCACAAGCTTGCTTGCTCAGCCGCTGCGTCCATGTTTTGGCGCGGTCGGTAGAGACATAGAGTCCTTTGTTGGTCGCTGCATAGATCATATCTTGATTGGTAGGACTGACCTTGATATCCATCACCCAAGCACCATTTAACTGCCAGACATAGTTCCAGGTTGCGCCGCCATCTGTTGTGCCGAAAATACCGTTGTTCACACCCACATAGACGACATTTGGGTCAACAGGACTAATAGTAACAGCTTCGGAAGAAGAATAAATTTGTGGTCGAAGCATCGTCCATGACTTGCCCTTATTGATTGATTTAAAAAAAGCTCCGGTCTCCGAAACGCAATACAAAATACTTGGGTTACTTTTAGCAATATCAAACGCGTAAACATTTGTCTGCCATGGGCATAATTGTCCGAGTCCGTTGTTGTTGGGTTCGAAGTACGTTTCCATCGGACCAATTGCCGTCCAATTAGCTGCTGCAACGCGGGCATTTTTCTTAGTAGTGGGATTGGGCGCTAGTATCTCATCTTCGCGTCTTTCTCGTACAATGCCATCGGTGGTGAGGTAGTGTTCGACATTGCGCAACAGCCGCTTATAGTACCTGGTATAATTATTCTTTTCAAATTCATGAGTTGCGTAATATGCTCTATAGGCGCTATCAAGAGAGATCATGTTGAGCGGTTTGGAATACATGAGCCGTGCCCAAGAGGGCATATCAGGAGTTTGGAGCGGGATAGAGAGAGGAGGAATTGTTTGAGCAGGAAGGGAGATACAACAGAAGAAGAGGAAAACAAAGTATATAATTTTCATAAAAACACCAGTACATAATAGAGAAATAAACACGCAGTAACTGCAAAATTGCCGCTATTTTAGGGAAAAGAAAAGCATTAATGTTTTTTTGGTTCTACGACAATTTTGTGAAGGTATTTGGGATAGCATAGCTGATGTCGCTGAATTTATTTCAGCTCTGAATATTGGTAAAGCACTCTGTACAGCCACGAAGATGAAACAAGTTCAGGATGACAGTCCGTCTATTGAAAAAACCACAAATGTAATAACCTGTTGTTCTGTTTCGTAGGGTCATCAGCTTGCTAATCTTACCATCAATTTCCGTAAATTTGAAAAAAAACTAACATGCTAACGTAATTAACATCCATGATCTTTGACCTGCCGAATGCTGAAGAAATTATCCAAAAGCACGCGAGTATACAACGCAATTTGGTATCACTACCGGCACGATAGCCAAGCTTCGAAAAGATTATCCTGCAATTGCGAACGAAATTCTAGCATACGCCTTCGAGCTGGCGGGCGGCACTCTCCACGCACAGCAATCGGGGAAATTTAATGAGGAATATGGCAGTTGGCTCTTTACACGCCAAACATACGAACAGTCCACATCATCTCTCATTGCAGCTCATCATGCACGTCGATTTCACCATTCTCACCACATCCTCGAAATTTGTACCGGCGCAGGCATCGATACCGCCGAACTCTCCCGCTTTTCAAAAGTCACGACTATTGAAATGGATGAGAATATCTTCGCTCTTGCGTCAAGGAATTTTTTGAAGGCAAATTGTACGTCGATTACCCAAAAATATGGTCGTGCCGAGGATATAATTCCAACACTTACAGAAAAGTTCGATTCGCTCTGGGCTGACCCGTCACGAAGAGAGACTCACGGCAAGCGCATGAGCGTGAATGCCGATGATTATCAGCCGCCACTCAAATGGGTGATGAGCCAGCAAGTAAAGGGTGTGCAAGGGATTAAGATATCACCGGCTATTACGTTTGATAGTTTGCCAATTGGCTGGGTGCGGGAATGGATTGGCTTTCACCGTGAATGTAAAGAACAAATCCTCTGGAAAAATACCGACGTCATAGATGGCACCGTGACGCTAGTCGATAAAGGAATTGCATGGTCACCGAAGCAGAAAAGAGAAGCTGATCTTCTTACTATTGAAAGCGCAAAATATTTGGTGGAGCCGCATCCTGCACTCATTCGCAGTGGATATTTGGGGGAATTTTATCGGGAACATTCATTGCAAGTATTAGACAGGAGTATTGCTTATGGCGTAAGTGTTCATGAGCCGAAAACGAGTGAATTTTTGACGACATTTTCTGCAATCGAGAGTTTTCCGTTTAATACCAAAAGTCTCCAACATCGGTTGAATGATCTCAAGTGGAATAAAGAAACAGAAATCAAAAAACGTGGTTTTCCTGAGCTGCCGGATGAAGTGCGCAAACGTCTGAAATTTGCTCAATCGGACGAACGTGGAGTGATATTTCTGACGCAGGCACAGGGAAAAAAAATGGTGATTCTGGCAAAACGGTTGACAGTATTGTAAATAACAATAGGTGATTCTGTCGAGATTGGAAATTGCAATCTACGAACAAAATCACCTATTTATGTACTAATCTTCTATCAAATTATTGCATTTTTTTAATGCAATGAAATGCTGATTTGAGAGCATTATCAATGTCACTCTCATTACCTGGATCCCGAGGGTCGAGAACTGATGTTCCGGACTTGAATATTATTCTTGGTCGTAATAAGAGGACAATTCCATCGGTAGCATTTTGTAAAAATTGAATGTCATTGTCAAATTTCAAGGATAGATTGATAGTTACATCACTTTTATAGGTAAATGGTGTCGCTACACCGCCGTTATAGACTGTTCCATCAATGATAATCGTATAGCGATCACCTGTTACAAAGTCACTAAAGACAGCATCGTTGAGATAGGTTGATACTTCACTACTGCTAAAACGATGAAATTCAAATTTCACACGGTCATAATTTCCTGTAGGTATAGTACTTGTCTCATTCAAACGTGTGCCGCTTGAGTCAATCGTAATGAGAAATGGACCTACTTTTACATTGTGTCCGCTCGTATTTGAGTCTTCTTTTGACAAATGAAGCTTGAGATTGGATACGAGGATCCGTACTCTGCTAATTTTGAGAGAATCTGCCGTGACTCCCTTTAATATAGATGAATTACCGGGCTTGATGCTGCCGGTTGTCACAGAATTAACATCCATTTGTGTATAAAATTGAACCTGTGCTGTGTCGGAGACACTTGTTGATTCGGAACAACTTACAGCTATACAACAGACACTTATAATAATTGCTGAGCGCAATACAAAAGATAATTTCATAAGAACACTTTTAAAAAAATATAAAAAATAATGAATGAGGATT
Organism: Ignavibacteria bacterium; assembly: GCA_016720145.1. GTDB lineage: Bacteria > Bacteroidota > Ignavibacteria > Kapaibacteriales > UBA961 > JADJXV01. The sequence continues at coordinate 5,786 of JADJXV010000013.1, forward strand.
TCAAAACTTCCTCTATAGTTATCGATAAGCACAAAAATATAATTAATTAATTTTAAATCTACCTCTATATTCGTAGTTCAGAGTTCGCAATATCTATACATAGTAATATGTTAGAGTATCAGTTGCTTTGAGAATGATGTCCAGTCCTCTCTACTTCCTGTCGGGAAATCCCATCAAGTCGGCAATCCCTCGCCGCACTGAGAACCACACAACTTGTACAAAGGAATCGGCCGGTTGACGCTTATAATTTATCTTGCCTAATTTTACAATCCCATCACTGTCTTTTCATTGGAACTTTTGAAAGTAAACGTATTAGCCAGAAAAGACTTGAGGATGTTAAATATCCCTTTCGAACTCTTGGACTTTTTATCCAAAAACGCTAGATTGAAATCTTTGTAGAGAATACGTATTGATCCAAGGGCTTTTCCATCGGTAATCTTCATTGAGACACTTGCGGACTGACATACACCTGACTTGATACGTACATTTTCGGCTATCTCTAAAAAAGTATTGAGGTTAGGAAGCTTTGTTTTGCCTAAAGTACCGGACACAATAGCTGTAAATTTTGGAGAAGTGACCGGTAGCTTCATATTCATGTTCATCGAGCCGCCATCCATAAACTCTGCCGTAAAATGCACATCAGCCGTGTCACCGTCATGCCTGTAATTCGTGAGTGAATTGATGGCTACATTGACATGATGAAACGATATATAAGCCGGCTTGGAGCTCGGCTTGTAGTGTTCCTCATACAACATCATCGCATCGATCGCATGCACACTGTCTATACGAATAACTGACGTGATGTCACGCATTATCTCATTCGGCATCAATGACTTAGGGATTGGACGTTTATTCTGCTTAAACACGCTGACTTGAATTCCGAACACCGGTTTTTGTATTTCAATTACTCTCGCCTTATACGATTCGCCTTTGATGAGTCCGAGATAGGATATTCCTTTCGCTCTTAATTGAGGCACTTGCAAAGTAAGCCTTGTGCGTCTGTAATTGTCTGCTTTGAAATATTCATCTACATCGAGGTCAGGAAGGTAACTCGCGTCACGTATCAAAAGTGATGAATCACGAATACTTGCTCGAAATTCACCACAACGGAAAGTAGAAGCATCATTTTTGGGAAGTAGTTGGACTTCAATGGAGGAAGTTCTGATGGAAGTGTCACGCATAGAAGCACGTAACCCTTTGGTATGAATAGCGTAACCCGAGCTGTTGCTATCAATTTGAGTATTCATTACCATGTAACGGATTCGAGCATTATCGATGCCAATGCTATCGAGCTGTATTTGTGATTGTAATGAAGTGAGCAGCGATGGAGAATTCTTGGAGGATGTATCTTCTTGTCTTCTTTTGGAGGAATCGACGAGCATATCAAGTGTGAGATTCGGCATACGAATGTAGTCAGCTTCACATTTTTTCCCCTGAAGCAGTCCGAGAATCGTATTTCCCTGGATAAAAAGTTGTGGCAACGTGAGTCGATATCGAGTCGTTCTAACCTCATGATGTTGAAAGAATTCCATATCATTACCAAGAGGAGTGACTTCAATATTTTCAGCAAATATAAGTGCATCACGCAAAGAAGCAGTCAGACTTTGACAATGTATTATGTAGAATTCTTTGCGTATTCGAATCTCAATATTCTGAGCCGTTGCGACAGATTTATCGAGGGCTCCACGGGCATTTGCACCGTCGAATATAAATTGTGTCCATCCAATACCTTTGAATGGAGGGTTTATCGAGTGAACATGAAAACGAAGAATCTTTTGCAGCAAACACAATAGACGTAAATTCAATATTATCAGCAAGTAAATAGATATTGACATCGGCGATTGCTAATGTATATTCAGGATATTCTTTCGCAAATTCCGTGATAATTTTATTCTTGATAAATGCATTGAGATAGAGATGCGGGAAATACAAGAGCCCTACTACAACTGTAGCAGACAGAATTCCAAGTGCTATAGATGTGTAGAAAATGATTTTCCACCATTTCGATTTTGTCGGCTTATTTGTTGGTTGATTGCTTTCAGTATTCATACTATTAATGTTGTACGTTATAAGGATGTATAATAGTTATGCAGACTTTATTTTGACCGGTGCTACAGTTGGCTCGCGTTCCAAGAGCACTCCTATCCATCTTGTTTGTTCATTACTTACTAAGGCAAACTTCAGCGCCATCGTCAGCGGTACACAGAGCATCATACCAATAGCTCCGAGTAAATTCCCCCAAAATAAAACCGATAGAAAGATCACGAGTGTCGATAGTCCGAGCATTTTACCCATCATTCGTGGCTGAATCACACTGCCTAAAATAAACGTAAGTACAAGATATCCAAGAGCTACTATCGCAGTCCGCCCAGCTCCGTATTGGACAAAAGTCACTGCTACAGTCACGACAAGAGCAATTGCTGAACCCACATTGGAATATAGCACAAAATAAATGTGATGAGCCCAAGCAGTACAGCATATTCCACTCCAAAGAGCCACAGCCAGAGGGTAATGATGACGCCGGTAATTAATCCATATAATGTTTGAAATACCATAAACCGTTGCATTTCATTGACAAAAGCAGTAAATCCCGGGAAAACTGCTCGTGGATTACCAACCGCAGCTCTAATTTTATTTGGAAAGCTGCCGGCTTCTAAGAGTATGAATGACACGGTGAGAAGTATCACAACAAGCATCGAAATTCCCGAACCAATTCCACTTAAAAAACTCGTCGCAATATTTGCCATGTCATTAGAATTCATAGAAGTAGTGAGCATGTCAGGAGGAATAATTATACCTTTAGCTGATAGAAATGTTGTAAGTGCGGTGATATGTTCCTGAAGCCTCTGCTGATAGACCGGCATTGACGAGGCAAGACTGCTCATCGAAGCACCGACAATAGTTGCTAACAGTATAATAATTAATAATATTACGCTAATAACGATAAGGACGGCTATTCCAATAGGCACTCGACGTCTTTTCAACCAGCGTACAGGTGGGGTTCCGAGGACGGACAGGAAAATCGAAATCAACACCGGCACTAAGAAATCATGTGCTAAGTGTATTCCGGCTATGATAATAACGAGTGAAGCGGCTATCAATACGTAATGTATGCGACCGGAAGAAATTGGCGTAGATTGCATGAAGAGCAGAACAAATGTGGGTCAAGAGCTATACCTGAAGCATAGTAGAATAGTTATGCACAAAATTACGTTAGTTTTATAGGGATAGTGTTACAGAACTTTTTGAATAACTTACAAGATTCTCTTCTGAGGGTATCACTTCCGAGTGATGCTCTCAGTGTTCAAGTCAAGCGCTTTAGACCTGACAGGTTGAAGAAAACCTGTCAGGTCTATTCTTTCTTCCGAGAGTATCACTTCTGAGTGATGCCCTCGGTTTTTGGGTAAGTGATGCCCTCGGTTTTTGGGTAAGAGAGTGGTCAGGGTGGTGGGAATATCCTACTTCTTCTCCCGCAATTTTACCAGCATTTCCTCAGCATTGGTATTCTTGGGATTTAGCTTAAGGGAATGTTCGTAATTTTTAATGGCGAGCGCTGTATCTCCTAGCTCCATATATACTTCGGCGATACTGTCATACACATTCGCCGACTCGGGGTATGCTTCGACATTGAGCTTCATGATTTCGAGTGCTGCTTTGGGATTCTTTGCTTTGGTAAGCAGGCGATAGCCGAGATTATTGAGGTCGGATTCAGTTTGATAAATTCCTGCGAAATTTTTGGATTGGAGTTCGTGGAATTTGTTGCAAGCTCCAGTAATATTTAAATTGTTCGTATCAGCATAGACTATATCTGAAAGAATCATCCCAACGGATTTTTCTTTCATGTCGAGGAATTCTACATCAAAAATAAGAACTGATTTCGGCGGAATTGTTCCACGACCTTTTTCACCGTACGCAAGTTCATACGGTATGATAAATGTAGCTCTATCACCTATTTTCAGCAGTCCTATTCCTTCATCCCAACCCTTTATTACTTGCCCTTTACTGAGTACAAATGTGAACGGTTCGTTCCGGTCGCGGGATGAATCGAATTTCTTTCCATCCAAAAAAGTACCTGTGTAATGCACGATCATCAGATGTCCCACTCGAGCACGTTCACCACTGCCTTTGTGTGTGTAATAGTATCGCAGACCAGATTTGGTCGTGATCGTATCTTGCGAGAGAGCAAACGAATTATAAGCGATGCTGACAAGGAGCATAAACAATAAAATTATATATTTCATAGGATTAGAGAATGTGTTAGATTGAAGATTATTTCCATGCTGATAAAAAAATATACAAAAGAATTATCCAGATTATAATTGCGATTACTAGGATACAGGTAAGTATAATATAAATTGGATCTTTTACTGGCTGGTTCATACTATGATACATGACATGGTAAATTAAACTAAGTGTATGATTCTCACAAAAAAAGCACCAAATAATCCTCATCGATATACCTACCATCCTTGGTCTTCATGGCATGTTTTTCATATCCAAACACTTGAAAACCAAGAGAAAGATACAGATTCTTTGCCGCCTCATTTTCGGACACCACACAGAGATTGAGCTGTTCGATAGTTTCCATCGCTCCTGCTCGTACAATTGCTTCTCGTAAAAGAGACTTACCGATACCTATCCCACGATACTCCGGCATGACAAACATGCCCCAAATTGTACCTTTGTGACTGAGCTTGACTTTCAGATCAGCATACACACCTACCATACCGATGAGTAGTTCACCATCAAACGCGCCGATCACCATTTTGTGGTTGTCGGGTTTCAAGCGATTAGCAATATCGTCGTCAATCATTCCAACTTCTTCTTCATACGTCGAGCCAAAGGCATCAGCATCAACGAGCAATGCCGTCAATCGTAAAGCGCGATAGGCGGTAACGTCTTGTTCAGTAAGTGTCCGATAAACAATCATAGTATCTTGCTTGTAAAGTAATGGGTTCTGTTAGCTGTCTTCCAAGCCACCGCTTGCGGACACCCGTTGCCGTCCAAACCGAAAAAATCATCTTTAATCATAAAAATCAGCGTCATCAGCGTGCCATTGTCACCCTTGCAAAATATCCGACAACGACAAGCGCGCCCACCGCCGACACCCCAAACGTCACTTCCGGAAAAAAAGCGCTCCATAAAAGACCTGCAACCAAACTCGAAAGCAACGAAAAGATACTCCCCATTCCTATATAAAAACCCAACGCAGTAGCAGTCTCACTCTTAGAAACACTATTGGTAATCCATGCTTTCGCCACGCCTTCCGAAGCAGCTGCATAGATGCCGTAAAACGCCAACAAAACGCATATTATAAGATAATCATTCGACAATGCCAGCCCACCATAGACACCAGCAAAGATTAGTAGTCCAATGACAAGCATACGTCGTAGACCTATTTTATCAGCAAGAATTCCAATAGGAAATGCTGCCACTGCATAGATAAGATTATAGAGAATATAGGCCTTAATCACGTCAATGTCAGAAGCGCCACGATGCTTGATAAGCATAAGTATAAACAAGTCCGAACTATTCATGAGCGCAAAAAACAACAGACCGATGACTAGCTTTCTGAATTCGGGCGGCGCAATTTTCCAATACGCGAGGAAAGAAAAGAGTCCAACTTGCTTCGTCTGTCTGACGGTTATGTCGAATGGCTTCTCACGGATAATTGCTGTACACACTACACCCAACACCGCAGGAATAAACGCAATCAAAAATAGTGTTTGATACTGATTCGGGTAAAATGCCAGGAATACTAACGCCAGAATAGGTCCGATAGCTGCCCCAAGTGTATCGGCACCACGATGGAATCCAAAGACTTTACCTTTATGTTCCTGAGTGGTTTCTGACGACAGTAGAGCGTCCCGTGCACTCGTTCGAATTCCTTTCCCTAATCGGTCAATTGTACGTGCGCCGAATATCAAAACAGGAGAAGCAAAAATTCCCATCATCAATTTCGATAGCGAACTGAGTCCATAGCCAATCTGCACAAACGGCAGTCGGCGTCCTTTTGAATCCGAAAGCTGTCCGAAATATCCTTTCGAAAATCCCGCAATTGCCTCGGCAAAACCTTCCAATATCCCTATAAATAATGCTGAGAATCCGATGCTGGTTAAATACACAGGCATCACAGGATAGAGCATCTCACTCGAAATATCGGTGAGCATACTCACGAGCGACAAGAGAAGAATTGTTCGTGTAAGTATTTTCATGATAAAGAGTTACTGACTTACTTTACTGTCACTATCTTCTTGGTCACTCGTTCACCGCTTGATCGTACTTCTACAAAATACACACCACTTGCCACCATTCTTGTATCCCATTCTACAGCCATCGTTCCGGTCGGAATTTCCCCGTCGAATACTGTACTGACAAGGCGTCCCGTTTGGTCGAGTATCGAAACTGTTGTGTGAGTTTTAGAGAAATTAGTAATGGTGAATTGAGCTAATAGTTCGATAGGATTCGTAAATTCTACATCAATTCCTGATACGTTCGGCGTTCCTTCCTGCACTCCGATAATGCCTTCGACTGTAAATTTCCACACTTCTGACCACTCGCCGATGCCTGCTTCATTAATTGCACGAACTCGCCAAAAGTAGGTGCGGCCGGTTTTGAGTCCGCTGAAGATTTTACTGACACTGTCCAAGACAGTTTTTGAAATGATAGGCGATGTAAAGCTAGATATAGTATCAATTTGCAATTCATACGAACTCGCATTGAGAGTTCTTCGCCAGCTCAAATTTGGCTTGATGACTACACCCGTCGCTCCATTGAGTGGACTCTGAAGGGAAGTCACTTGTGGCAGAGAAAGAGTCGTAAAATTCCACACATCAGACCAAGCGCCAAATAAACTTTCATTAATTCCTGCCACGCGCCAGTAGTATTTAGTATCAGACGCGAGTTTTGTGACTGTAAAAGTAGGAGAGCTAACGCCTGCTGTATCAATCAACTTTGCAGTAAAAGCTGTATCTTCTGACACTTGTACGGCATAGAGAGTTGGATAGGTGATCCCGTCAGGATAATCGACAGCATTCCATTTGAGAGCCTGATTAATCGAAACTCTTACAGTATCCTTCGCCGGTGATAGGAGTTTGGGAATATTTGGCAGTGAAATTCCCACCGTAAATGACCATACCGATGACCACTGGGAATAGACAGGCTTCGCTCCGTCAATATTTGCTCTTACACGCCAGAAATAGTGTTGATTATCTTGTAAATTTGGCACTTGCAATTGCGGATAAATACTCGAATCAGTACTGAACGCTAGCGATGAGAAATCCGGAGTAGTAGATAATTCCATTCTATAACTAGTAGCGCCACCAGATGGATGCCATTCAAAAATTTGGATAAATATTCAAACTTCGATGTTTTATTAGACGGTTTTAACAAGGCGGGAGTTGGAACACCAATAGTAGTCACTGTATCACTGCCATAGCGTATAGTATAGCTCTTATTCGCCTTCAAACCCAAATACTTTTTGGAGGTTCCATCAGGGAATTTTACTATTACACTATCAAATTGAGTATCGTACCCAATGCCGAAATGGAGTTCATTGGAGCTCTGCGAACTTCTTGCTCCTACTGTCGAACCCGACAATTGCCGGAGGTGTTTTTTCCCGGATGCAAAGACTGTCACCGACGAACCGAACGCTTCACTACTCACACCTTTTGCAGGATTACCGACTAATCGAAATTTCACCCAATTTCCATTTCGGGGAATATCATTTCTGAATAATTTCAAATTCTCCGTCGGGCTTGCAACGATTAAGTCTTCATCACCATCGCCGTCGAAGTCGAGTCGAGCTGCTGACCATGCGCCATGGATGAGCGGGCCATATTCCCAAGTTACATCTCTCAATCGGTGGTTAGTAGTTATTCCTTGATTCAAGTACATGCGGGAGTAACGACTTGGTGAACCGTTCGTACCGGCTGCTTCGTAGGCATATTGGCTGTGCCAGAGGTCGAGATTGCCATCTAAATTTGCATCAAACCACAAAATACCGGCGTTCATTTCAAAAAATTTGAGCCCCATTTCCTGATGCATTTCGGTGAAAGTATAATTAGGCGCACCGTTATTTTTGAAAATAAGCGACGGATTCGACACCGCTCCGCGCCAATCGGGATGACCGAGATTGCCTACTGCGAGGTCGGGGAGACCGTCGTTGTTGAAATCACCCCAGTCCGAACCCATTCCATGACCAAAATAACCTGCCTGTGCAGTCGGTACGCCCTGCACACCGGTTGCAGCACCCACGTCGGTAAATGTGCCATTGCCATTGTTTTTGAATAACTTATCAGGGGCTAGTCGGTAATTCGCCACAAAAATATCCGGCCAACCATCGACATTATAATCGCATACGCTTGCCGACCAACAGTCAAAATAGGGAGCAGGTTCAGCGCTTGCGATTCCACTGTTCGCAGTCATATTAAAAAAACTCCCATCACCATTATTTTTCCATAATTGATCGGGATAATAGGTTTCGATATATTGTCCGTTGATAGTTTCACCTTTACGCCCGTTGGCAATGAAAAGGTCGATAAACCCATCATGATTAATGTCCAAGAAGAGGGGAGTCACACCCGGATAATTATTCACAATTTTCGATGCAACTGTTACATCAGTGAAAGTTCCATCGCCATTATTATGATACACTTTATCATTACCCCAGCCATTAAGAGCGAATACGTCGGGCTTACCATCATTATCAATATCGCCCCAAGCAGTAGCGCCGGCAGTGATATTGACCTTCGTTGATACATCTTTGAACGTACCGTTTTTTTGATTTTCAAAGAATTTTGAGCCAATCGCAATATCATCATAACCGTCTGAATTCCAATCAGATACACTAACTTGATCTGCTGAAATTGGTTTGCCGTCCGATGAAGTCAGACCTGCTTGCTTGGTCACATCAAGTAAAGTTGGATAGGGCCTTGGTCTCGAACCATTGCTGCCATCGGTATGGGTATAAACGACACTTGCCCGCACGAGGAAGTCCCCGGAAGCGAGATAGTAATTACCGGGTCCTCCTAAACTGTTGTTGACAAAAGGATTGAGAAGGTATGAGCCATACGGCACTGTCTGTGCGCTACCATCAATAGAAAAGTACGGTCCGCCGGATTTGGTGCGGTGTTGTACGACGATACGGTCGAAGCCATCGGAGCGGATACCGGAGTTTTTGGTGTCGATGGTGTACCAACCCGGCGTACCGGGATAGTCAATGACAAATGAACCAAGTGTATTATAATGCCACACCCAAGCAGTGGCGACAATTGCACCTTCGGACGGATCACCAACGATGAGTATCGTGTCTTTGCCGGAGCGACTGCCGCTGAGATAAATGGATAATTCCTGTACGCTGCACGGACCGACAGGAGTGAGAATCAAGGTCTCTTCCGAACCCGCCGGAAGGTTGGAATGATTCCCACCAATTTTGCCATCATCACGCTGGAGAAGGACTTGCGCTTGTAATGAGGAGAGTGACAGAGAAGTGATAACGAGTATAAAAATAAGTAGAATTCGATTCATATATTTCTCCTTTAGCTTTTAAAAATTCATAAAAAAAGAGGCACACCCGTGACGGGAACATGCCTCTTTGCATCAAAAATATGAGAGATTACTTTTTCCATTTAATTCCACAGCCGATAGCTTTTGTCGTTTCAGGGCTTGGTTTCGAATTGCCAATAAGCGCTGTGACGGCTTTATCAAGATATTTTTCTTTTACATTCGCAGCATCCGAATGATTGTCATCAATCGCACCAATATAGCTCACGGTGAATTTACCGCCATCGTTTTTGAGCAAGTACACATGAGGGGTGCGAGTTGCGCCGTAAGCCTTTGCTGTAGCTTGTGTTTCGTCGAAGATATATTTGAATGGAAATGACTTTTCTTTTGCACGTTTTTGCATATTTTCAAATGAGTCATCGGGTTCGGCAACGGGGTCATTCGGATTAATCGCGACGACCGGAAATCCTTTTGCGCTGAACTTATTATGAAGATCGATGAGGCGGGATTCGTACATTTTAGCGAAAGGACAATGATTACAGGTAAAGACCACAATCACACCTTTTTGAGAGGAAAAATCGCTGAGAGATACCATCGAACCGTCGATGTTTTTGAGGGTAAAATTAGCGGCCTGATCGCCGACATTGTAGCCGGCGGATAAGGAAACCCTTGTGCCCGGTATACTTGTATTATTGCTAGCAAGTGTGCCTGAAACTTTACTCTTATCGTTAACTTTTACGACTCTCTTAGTATTTTTTGCGCTAACTTTTGTGCCGGATTGTACAGTCACACTGCCAAGTGTGGCGAGTAGAATCATGAGTGCAAGAAGTGATTTCATTTTATTTCTCTAAAAATTGTAAAACAATGGTTTGTAACTCCTCAAAACTACACTGTTTTTCCCGAAAATCCTTGCTATTTTTTTTGTGGTTAATTATAACTGTAGCAGGAATTGCGCCGCTCCATTCGGGGCTGATACGATCGATCCAAGCATTTGGATTACCGGCGTCGAGCAGGACGACTCGTGATTTGAGTTTTTTACGTTTGATAAACGGCTTCAATTGCTTCGAAATATCTTTTTTAAAGTCCAAGCTCACGAGCAATAGTTTGACTTTTTTCCCTTCAATCCATGTATTGAGCTTTTCATATTCAGGTAATTCTTCGACGCACGGCTTGCACCAAGTCGCCCAGAAATTGAGGACAACGATGGTATCACCGCTTGTCGTCCACTCGCGTTCAAGTTCTTGAAAATTAATCACCTTCTGACCGAATGCAGTTGTAACTGTTACAAAGAAAATCAACAGGAAAAATTTCATTGTTCTAAAAAATATGTGTTCATAATTCCTTTGCCTTTGATCTCGATTTTGCCACGAGACGTAAACTGCAAGTTTCGGTCACTCGAATCATCAAATTCTATACAAGCAGAGATAAATTCTTCGGTCACGTGGATCTTACCGGGCAAGCTGTGCGACTCCATTCTACTGGCAGTATTGACCGCATCTCCCCACAGATCATAAGCGAATTTTTTCTTGCCGATGACACCTGCGACTACCGAACCGCTATGAATGCCGACGCGTATTTCAATGGGTGCATCGGTCTTGATAGAGGTAAATTTCCGAATGGAATCGACCATTTCAAGTGCCATTGTCGCCATAATTTGAGCGTGGTCTTCTCGTGGGATAGGAGCGCCGCTCACGACCATATATGCGTCGCCAATAGTCTTAATTTTTTCGAGTCCGTGTTTTTCGGCGAGGGTATCAAATTCTGAAAATATCGTATCAAGTCCTTGCACAAGTTCTTCCGGTGTAACGCGTTGCGACAGACGTGTAAAGCCGACAATATCGGCAAAAAGCACTGTCACATTATCTAATTTCTCAGCAATGAGCTTCGTTCCGTCGAGTATTTTGGCTGCAATAGTTGGCGGGAGGACATTGTGGAGAAGCTGTTCGGTGGCCTCGTGCTTAGCGCGTTCGACGGCTGTTTGTTTATCACGTTCGGCTGTTTTACGTTCGTAGTCGAATTGCTCTGCACGTTTCTTTGCTTCCTCACTTTGCACTTCATTTTCTAAATCATGGAAAAGTTTGTGGTGGTGGTAGGCTTTGGAGCCTTCGCCGATTTGGTTGTATAATTCAGCAATTGTTTCATGACAACTGTAGATTTCTTTCTTTATACCCAATTCTCCATTTAAGCTGATTGCTTGTAATAAATACTGTTCAGCTTGTGCAGGATTATATCCTTCGAATTCTTGTTCACCATACAAAGTGCCAATTTTGAGAAGTGTAAAAGCTAATCCTTCTTTATCTCTAATCTCTTCATAAAGAGTGAGGGCTTGTTTGAAACATTCCATCGCATCTTGAAAAGAACCAAGATTGTGGTTCATAAAGCCTATAACATTTTTAAGTTTAGCAATACCGGGTTTATTGTCGAGTGATAAATAAATATCAAGTGCATTTTGATAATATTCCAAAGCAGCTCTATAATCTTTCTTTGATAAATGTACACCAGCGATATTGCCCGATTGTATGGCTATTCCTAATTTCTCTCCTAACTGTTCATGGATGTTCAGTGCGTTAAAATAATATTCTAAAGCTAAGGAATATTCTTTGAAATGGAAATAAATACTACCAATGTTACCGGTATGGATTGCTTTTCGGGATATATTTCCAAGATCATCCTCAATTACAATTGCTCTGTTGTAATTCTCTAAAGCTGCTGTGTATAAACCCATTATGAGGTATATATTGCCAAGGTTTCCGGTATTCCTGGCCATTTCTTCTTTATTCCCGCTGTCTTGAGCGATCTTCAACGCTTTTTCATAACACTCAATAGCCATTTGATAGTCCGAAAGATTACGATAGACGATACCAATATTACCTATGACTACGGAAATTCTGTTGGTATCTTCTATTGCCTCAAAGAGTGTAAGTGATTTCTGGTAATACTCAAGAGAATTCTGGTAGTTTCCTCTTAATCGCGCAATTGTACCGAGATAATTATATGCTCTTCCTTCCTGTAGGGTATTGTTAGATTTATGTGCCAATAGCTGTGCTTCTTCTCCCTTACACTGTGCATCTTCAAATTGAGAAGTCTGAATAAGCTCCCAAGTATGATTATTTAACTCTACTATTTTTTCAACTAATGTAGCTTCGGAATCAACATCGGGTTGAAGTTTATTAGATTCGTTTTTATGCATAAATTTTATCTTGTCAATCAAACATACTCTATCAATTGTAATGAATTCACAAAAATACAATTTGCTTATTGTAAATTGTAAAATATTTACTAAGTTGTAATGACAATTTAGTTTTTTTAAATTTTATAAGGATTTGATATGAATGATGTTATTGGTACGGGATCATTACAAGTGACAGTACAGGATAGTTCCGGGAACGCTCTTGTCGATTCGAGTGTGAATATAATTATTACAGGCTCGGTCGGAAGTGGTTCGTCGAAATCAACCGGCTCAAGCAGTGATGAAGTAACGTTTTCTTCGGTAGCAATTGGTAGTTATTCTGTTACTGCTTCTCATTCCGGATACGTTTCTCAAACTAAGACCGGACAAGTAGTAAATGTCAATCAAACGACTACAGTCCCAACGTTTAAGTTACTCGCTTCTAGTAAGTAACTTACACAAACTGGCAAACGATTGTGGAACATTTGAGTAAGATATCGAACCTAGACTGGTATCTTTTGAATAACTAGAGCTTTAATTAAAAAAAAAACCTCACAGCAAATCGCTGAGAGGTTTTTGTATTTAATGCGACACGGATGCTAATTACTTGAGTAAATTAGGATTACGTGTACGTTCAGCTTCGGTAATCGGTAGATATCGCCATGCACTATTCGAGAGATGCCACTTCCCTGAGCGACGTTGGTCGATGAGACGTGCACCTGTACAGAAGAGTTCTTTATCGCGCTCATTGAATATTTCGTCGAGCGTGAGTGGTACTGCGAGGGGATCGAGTCCATGGGAAGCACGGACAGCATCGATGTATGTCATCGCGCTTGTGCTGTCAGATTCCATCCTTGACTTCATATACTCTCTCCAAGATAGTTCTGCTCTCATCAGTGAATTTTCCTGCCACGACATTACGATAATAGGTGTCTTATCTTCAAAGTACTTACTTTGGTAGATGTAATTTCCTATTCCTTGTGTATTTGCAAAAGAAACTCTTCTGATTTCTCTCGAATCTTGTGAAGTATAGTCTAAATACCGTCTGCTTAACAAAAATTGAGTGCGTCCTTTTCCGGCATTGTTATACCAAAAATTCACACTTTCTTTAGAGAATTTAGCTTCGAAAGGTTTGTCGATTTCAGACATTCCATTTTGAGCAGCAGTATCTGCATCGTTCAATCGACCTTCTATGAGGTGAATTTTTGCCTTTAATGAGTATGCTACCGGATTCAAATCTCCCTGACTATAGCGCGCTGCGGAATCGATATATTTGAGTGCCAGATCATACATTGCAGATGCCGGTATAAACGGACCGGAATTTATAACACCTCCACCATTATTTTCATTCAAACCAAAATACGACGCCCATAAATATCTGGCTAGTGCTCCATAAATATATCCGGTGGCTAGTGCTTGATTTCTTAAGTTATCATCTTTAAAAGTAATTACGCTCGCCCGCCCAATAAGTGTATCGGCATGCATGCGCAGCGAACCGAGATTGGTTATTGCATTTTCAATTGAAGTGTTGTTCAATTTAATGATACCAACTTCTACTTCAAAGTATTGAGGATACGTTGCTCCAGGGAAATTTGGGTCATAGACGAGCTCATCCGAGAGTCCACCGGCGAGACACGTCAGCTCAGAATATGTTGTCGCAAATTTTGCTTTGACCCCATTCATGAGGAAGTCGATTTCTTGTTCTGAATTTAAGTTTATATCTTCCGTACTGTCATTCGGCGGCTCGATATTTTGTACAAAATCTTTACATCCAATGAGCGTAATAAATGCAGCAAGTCCAAATAATAGTATATAGTTTAAAGTTTTATAGTTTTTCATAAATTGTTCCTTAATTAAAATCCAATGGATAACATCCCATACAATGTACGAGGGTTTTGAAGGGTAAAGAAGTCCTGTCCTCGTGTCACAGAACGGTCGGCACCGTTAGTTGTGATTTCGACGTCGGGGCCGGAGTATGTCTTGAACATCGCAACATTCCGCGCAGCAAAGGTAAGAGAAGCGTTCTTGATGACATTCGGCATGATGCTTTCGATGAGCGATGTGAGATTATACTGCAAGCTTATCTCGCGAATGCGGAAGTTATCGGAAGATTCATAATAATCGGAGGCACCGGTTTCGGTAGGGTCGAGCTGTGCAAATCGCTCGGCTGCTTGTGTGTAGGCATTGGTATTTTTGGTTAATATCTCTACCGTCGTATCAGGTAGCATACCGTAATTCAAATTGACACCAAGCTTTGTCGCGAGTTGCTTGAACTCTTCATTTGCACCAAAACGAGTACCGAATTGACGAGTAAAATTATGAATTGTACCGCCAAGTGACCAGTCTGTAAGGAGATAAAGTGAGAAGTCTTTTAAAAACCTGAACGTGAATGAAAATGATCCATTCGTCGGAGCGAGTGATTTACCAAATGAAACACGCTCTTTGCCGAGTTCGGGTCCTCTGTAGGTACCATCAGCTTCATAGAGCGCACCGATGATAGGAAATGCTACGAATTCACCCTTAGAAAAACCCTTCATAACGACATTTTCACCATTGATAATCGGAGAAGCGCCACCCAAATCGGTTACTTCATTATTTGCATAATTATATATTAAATTAAGGTTTAGCTGATAGTCTTCTGTTCTGAATAGTTCGGCATATATACTTGCCTCAATACCCGACCCTACAATACTTCCCACATTTTGGAATGGAGCAGGAAGACCGACGGAAGGAGCTTGTTGTCTTGTGAAAATTGAATTGGCAGCAAATTGACGGAAATAGGTGACTTCAATACCATATCTATTATCATATTCTATTTCAGTTCCGAATTCAAGCTCTTGTACTGTCTCCGGCTGCAATGTTGGATTACCCTGCGATGTAATCACTGCACCTGCCCCGTGCCCTGATTGTGCTACACCCCACCTAAGAGTAGAGCCGTCAAGTGGACCCGGTAAAATTCCCGAAGCACCGTATCCAAAGCGAAACTTAAATAAATTAAGGTCTTGCGGTAATTCCAATGCTCTGTCGAGTCTCACTGCGCCGGTTAATTTGGGATAAAAAACGCTTGCTGCGTCTTTACCGATAGCACTCGCAAAATCATTTCTAATTCCGGCTGTCAAGAAATACGTGTCGTCAAAGGATACTTCTTCTTGAATGAATAGACCGGCTGAGCGAGCATCTCCAAAGACTTCAGCGCCTGCTATATATCGATTACCCGAACCTAAAGCCGTGATCGAAGTAGAAGGGAAACTGTCTTTTTCCACCGATATTCCATAACTGTTACTCAAAAACCCTTGTATCCCGGCAACGGTCGCAGACTTGATTGTTTCACTGAAATTTGTGGAATAAGTCGCTGATAAATCAAAGTTGTAGTAATTATCTGTTTCCTGAGATTTGAATACATCACCACGTATGACTCCATATCTACTGTAATCATATTGTGCAGGAATGAGCTGTTCGTAAAATGATCCTACGGTGTTTACTCCAAGCACTCCACGAATAGATAACTCCTTGACCGGTAAGTATAATACTTCGGCAGATCCAGTAAAACTTTGTTGTTTTCTGACATTGACCAAAGACGCCACTGCTATACTATCCAATCCCGAATAGGCACCACCGATAGTAATATTCGTACCCGGAATTTTAAACTCAGGACCATAATTCAAGGTTTCCCCTAAAAATCCAAATACCGTGTTGTCTCCATACGGTACATACGTCTTTGTAAATCCATAACTTGAGCTGATATTAAAGGTGAGTTTGTCGGAGGCAAAAGCAGAAAAATTACCACGGAGAACATCCCGATTAAATGAATTAGTGGATAAAATTCCTTCTTCATTACGTCGGTCGTACCCAAGTAAGTAATTAAATGATGAGGTGTTTCCGGCGATTGTGAATGCTTGGCCGGATATATTTCCTGTTCGGAAGGTACGATTGGCATCTTCATAACCGAGCGAGTATTCTTTGGTATAGTCGTTCTGACGCTCGTTTATCCCATGTGTCGTTTTGAACTGCACGGAATAAGAATTGGGGATAGTTCCTGCAAGAGCGCGTTTTGTCTTGATTAGCACCACTCCGTTCGAACCGGATGTACCGTACAACGCTGATGCCGCAGGACCTTTTAGCACTTCAATACTTTCAATACTTTCAGGACTTAAGAGAGCAAGGTCCGAGAAATCTTGACCACCGGTGCCGGCATCTGACAGTCCTGATGCTACGCGTACACCATCGACAAAGATAGTGGGTTGACCATTTCCGTTGAGTCCGGCACCGGAGCGCACGTCAAATCTGAAACCCATTCCAACCGCACCGGAAGAAGATGATGCTTTTACACCGGCTACTTTGCCGGCTAGTAATTGAGATACATCCTGAAATCCATTTGCATTACTAAGAGCCGTAGCATCGACTCGTGAGACAGCTACTTCTGCGACACTTTTCTGAGTACGTGATGCAACTCCTGTAATGACAACCTCTTCCAACCCCTTTACATCAAGTCTTAAGGGTACATCGACAGTCACTGTTTGTTGGTCGATTACCGTAATTGTTTTAAGATATGACGCATAGGATACGTACGTAACTCGCAAAGTATAAGTACCGACAGGTACATTGCTAATTTCAAATTGTCCCTGTTTGTTTGTTATTTTACCAAATGACTTACTGCTTGTACTCTGCGAAGCCATTTGTAAGTAAACCGTTGCAGATACTAATGGTTCTTTAGATTTACTATCGGTAATAGTCCCACGCACCGTACCGGTCTGCGCGCTCATCGATAGTATTCCCGTTACAAACAAAACACACCACAAAAAGTAGCGAATATTTTTCATCAAGCCCTCTTATAAAATAGATGTAGATAAATACATGAATTAAGCTATTACAAATTAGGATTTTCCATCCGTTCACGCAAAGAAAATATTGACAGAGTAATTAATTTAAATTTTAACAAGTGAGGAGCAGGTGTTTGATGTAATTTCTGCACGACTTTACGAAAACTCCCAACAATTGTAGCCCATGGAATAATTAGAAGTAAGTGGTAGTTTTCACCAAGATTGGTTTCAATTCCGTAATTGATATCCCAAGAATTACGTAATCATTATTATCAGATATCTATGTAAATAATTAATCCACCATAACTGTAACTTCTAAATTAATAAAGTAGTTATATTGATACTTCTCATTCGTATCCAATGGTTAAGCGTTTTGAAGTATTCGATACAGTTCGAATTATAAATTCTAGTAAAAATTAATTGATAATTATAATCCATGTCACTTTTCAGATCCATAGCTAACCGACTCCTTACTTCTCAACCAAGAGGCAGCTCTATAATAAAAGAAGCACCGTGACCGAGAATGCTCTCGCATCGGATATTCCCGTTCATTGCATCCAATAGCTTCTTGACAATCGAGAGACCGAGCCCTGAGGAATGTTCACCGCCGGTTGGCTTGGCAGAGAGTTGCATGAATTTCTCAAAGAGTTTTGTTTGGTCAATAGCCGAAATTCCGGGACCCTGATCGGTAATACTAAGCTGCGCTCTTTCATTGCGTACTGTAGAGACCAAAATGGAAATACTCGATTCAAAGGGTGAAAATTTCAATGCATTCGACAAAATATTATCAATTACTTCTTGCAATGCATGTGAATCTGCGAGTATAGTAGTCGGATGGATGTTTTTTTGGAATTGTACTGCTATTTTCTTCGTCAATGCTTGATCTGAATACCGATTGATTGACTCTTTAATATAGATGTCCAATTCAATCGGAATAGGTGCAAGTTGGAAACTCCCGCTTTCCAACTGTTGAATATCGAGAAGCTTCAAGATGATCGCTTTCATGTGTTCTGCTGCAGATAAAATATTTGTCAAGCGTTTATCAATATCAATGTCTGACATTGTACTTTGAAAACGTTTCATACTTTCTGCCGAGAGTAATATACCGGTCAGAGGATTTTTTAAATCATGTGCAACAATTCCAAGCATTTCATTTTTTTCGCGGTTAGCTTCTTGAAGCGAAGAATTGAGTGATTGGAGTTCGGCGACGACTGCTTCACGTTCCTCAAGCCGAGCATGTTCGGCCGCAATTTTCCGTTCAAAATCGAAGCGCTCGGCTAGTCTTTTGGTCTGTTCATTCTGCACTTCTTTCTCGGCAATATGATATTTTTCAAAATAGTAGGCAAACTTATCCCATTGATTTGTATGGCGATACAATTCAGCCAATACTAAATAACTTTCATAGAGATTTTGCTTGATGCCGAGACTTTCATTGAGGGAAATTGCTTCCAACAAATAATGCTCGGCGAGAGTAGGATTATATGCTTCATACTTTTGATTCGCATGCAGTGCACCAATATTACAGAGCACACCGGCTACAGCGCCTGACCTACCTAATTCCTTATTCAATTCTAACGCTTGATTAAGATATTCCATTGCTTTGGGGTATTCTTCTCGAGAAGTATAGACCAAGCCGATATTCCCTAAGTTTTTAGCAATTCCGGAGGTAGAATTTAGTTCTTGATTCATGGCAAGCGCTCGTTGGTGATACACAAGCGCAGGTGTGTATTCACTTAACGACAAATACACATTTCCTATATTACTCAATATGGTCGCCTCACCTTGTTTGTCATTGAGTGTAGTAAAAATCGCTAACCCTTTGTGTAAATAATCTAATGCGCGAGGATAATCTGATAAATTTCGATAAAGATTCCCAATATTGCAGAGCGTTCGTGCAATACCATCTCGCATTTCTAGTGCCTCATACATGGTAAGGGCTTTTTGGTAATATAAGATCGCTTGGGAATAATCTGAAAGCGATTTATAGACCAAGCCGATATTACCGAGATTGATTGCAATTCCTTCTTTATCTTCAATCGATTCATAGAGATGCAACGCTCTTTGATAGGTAGAAAGAGCTGATGGAAAGTCGTAAAAATTACGCTCGATGGTACCTATATTTCCGAGATATTTTGCTACGCCGGCAGGGATGTACAATTCTTCAAACAGCCGAACAGCTTTCTGGTAATACGTAAGTGCAGTTTGAAAATCCGACTGACTCCAATATACATTACCTATATTACCCAAAGACCATGCTTCCTCTTCTTGGAGCTTGGATTGCTGTGAAATTGCAAGCGCATCTTGAGCAAAAGTCAGCGATTCTGATGTTCTGCCTCGGCGCCACAACGACTCCGAAAATAGTCTCAAAGCATGCGAATGGAGAAGTAACATTTCAGTACCTGTTGGCTCGGCTACAGTTAGCTCGGCGAGCACCTCGTGGCAGAGCTTTTCGACTGCGTTATAATTGCCGAACTTCGACTCAGATTCAGCCTGTACTAAAAGTAAGCGTAATTCTTGTTTATTCATCGTATTACTGAAAATTATCGAAATGTGAATAGTATGAAGGTCGTGAATTGGTACAGCTTGAGTGTGCTTATTATCATGGTTTTGAATTGATTACAAAAGATTTGCATTGGTTAGTTCGACGATAAATGTGGCTCCATTACCGAATTCACTTTCACACCATATTGTACCATTCATCGCTTCAACTAACTTTTTGACTATCGAGAGTCCGAGACCTGTTGAATGTTCGCCCGCAGTCGGCCGAGCCGATAGTCGCATAAACTTCCCGAAAAGCTTAGATTTATCATCATTGGTGAGGCCCGGTCCTTGGTCACGAACGCTAATTCTAACTTGATTATTCTCGGCTACGCTCACACCAATCTCGACAGTAGATACATTAGGTGAAAATTTCAATGCATTCGAAATCAGATTATCGAGTATTTCATGGAAAGCGTTCGTATCTGCAAGGATAGTTAATGGCGTGTGGTGCTTGAGAATTGAGATAGAAATTTCCTTCTCTGCAGCTCGAGATCGAAATTCGGCAACGCACAATTCGAGGATGGTATCAAGCGAAATAGGTTGTATATTGACATTAAATCGTCCGGACTCTATGAGCTGTATGTCTAATAAATTCAATACGATAGATTTCATACGTTCAGCCGCTGACTTAATATGAGAGAGCTGCTTGTCAAGCTCATCATGAGTGAGATGTTTGTGATATCGTTGAATATTATCAGTCGAAAGTATGATACCGGTGATAGGGTTTTTTAAATCATGAGCCACAATTCCAAGCACTTCATTTTTCTCGCGGTTGGCTTCTTTGAGGGAGGAGTTGAGGAGTTGGAGTTCGGTGACGACTTTTTCACGTTCTTCGAGGCGGGCACGTTCAGCGGCTATTTTCCGTTCGAAGTCAAACTGTTCGGCTTGCTTTTTGGCATCTTCAATGAGAATTTCCTTCTCTAATGTATTTAAACGCTTGAGATGAAAATATGCTTTAGTGGTATTTCCAGTATTTTCAAAGAGTTGTGCAAGAGATTGATGCCCTTCAAGGGCGTATTGTTTTGAGCCTAATTCTTCAAAAACAGTAATAGCCGGCAATAAGTAATCTTCTGCTTTTTGAGGATCGAATCCTTCAAAATCTTCTTTTGAATACATCAAGCCAATGTTACCTAAATGCCGCGCTGCTCCTTCTTTATTGCCGAGTTCTTCATCAAGCAGCATGGCTTTTTCATAGTAATCGACAGCAAGTGAGTATTCTCCCAAATCTGAATAGAGAGTACCAATATTGCCATAGAAAATAGACAGCATACTTTTGTTGCCTAGCTTTTCAAAGATTGCAGTAGCTTGGGTGTAATAATCAAATGCCTGCTGGAAGTCTTTTAATTCATTATAGATTACACCAACATTCCCCAAAATATTTGCTTCGAAGAGAGTGTTCTTTGTCTCGCGTGCAAGTTGCAATGCTTCCGTCGAATATTCGAGCGCAAGAGGATAATTCCCAAGGGCAATGTAGATGTTTGCAATATTGGATAAATTACCGGCTATACGGTTGGAATTGTTGAGGGTTTGATTGAGGTGGAGAGATTGTTCTTGGGATTGAAGTGCGGCAGTAAAATCACCTAAATTTCGTAATGTATTTCCAATGAGGCCATAGAAAATTGCTTCGAATTCTGGGAGGTTATGAGATAGGCTCAACGAAAGTGCATCTTGAAATACATCGAGTGCGTGGGGGTACTCACCGCGACTATAAGTGATATCGCCAATAATTTTCAGTGATC
This sequence comes from Ignavibacteria bacterium, assembly GCA_016720145.1. GTDB lineage: Bacteria > Bacteroidota > Ignavibacteria > Kapaibacteriales > UBA961 > JADJXV01. The sequence goes on from JADJXV010000013.1 coordinate 27,559, forward strand.
GTAATTGTATTGTAGCGTCATTTATTCGACGGCTGATGGCAAGAGCCGATTCTGCGAAGTATAAAGCTTGTTCTATCCGAGATTGACTGAAATGTTCAGTTGCTCGCTCTATTAATTCCTGTGGGTCTTCATTCGGTAACTGATCAATTTCAAGTACTGTTTTGTGCATGGAGTTCGGCGAGTAGATGACGAGAGAAATGTTTTACATCACAGCAATATTTTTCGTTTGCGTATTGAGCAAAAATAAGTAGTTTTGCGCCGCTAATCAACCAATATTTATCTTTATATATGGCAATGGTATGAACATCTCAAAAGTTTTGTCTGACAACACAATTTTACTCCATTTTTCGGCCAATGCGCCGTGTTCATTTCCTGCTCGTCCGGTGAGTGACGACATCGAAACGGAGATTAATTTCAGTAAATTTTGGGTACCGAATGCCAAGGACTCGTATTCGGTGACGGCGACCGGCGACAGCATGACCGGAGCAAGGATATACGAAGGGGATATGCTTGTTATAGACTGTAGCGTCGAGCCGCGCACGGGGAATATCGTTGCTGCTTGGGTCAATGGAGATCTAACGATAAAGCGCTTGCAGACGACCATCGAGGGGCATCCGATCCTCAAGGCAGAAAATTCCAACTATGAGTCGCTTTATATCCAGGAAAATGATGATTTTAGAGTGTTGGGTGTGATTACGTCGGTGCATCGGAAGTTGGATTGAATGTATTCCGTATAATCACTTGTGATTTTAGAATGTTGCAATATACAACCTAACACAATTCATTCTGAGTAAATTTCATACCTTTGGGATCAATTTTATTAATATTTGACACAAATAAAATGAAAATCACAATACACCTTAGAGCAGTTATGACACTGCTATTCATCTCTTGTGGTGATAACACCTTTCTGCCCTCCACGCAATTAACAAAAGCTGAGGTATATTTTCCGCTCCATGTTGGAGATCAGTGGCAGTATGCATGGGATATTAATGAGACAAATAAAGATAACTATACCGTTTCTGTCGTCGGGACTACTATATTTAATAATACAAAGTACTTTACTCTTAAGGGTGAATTTGCAGTTAAGAAGCTAGATTTACCTCTTTGGTATATGCGGGTTGAAGACAGTAGAGTATATCTATATTCTAACGGCAAAGAGTATTTTGATATTGATTTTGACCGGATGGAAGTAGATACAATTAATAAGCTTACAAGCTATGTAGCTGTTAGTAACAAAACGATTGATATTACTCCCGGAAAATTTGAAGGATGTGTGGAAACTGCGGCATATCTTTCAAGTATTGATGCAGTACCATACAGAAGCTTTGCGCCAAATGTAGGAATGGTTTCTTCTGTCGGTGAAGTATTAAGTCTAGTACTGACCTACGCCAGAATAAATGGCAAAGAATACGGAAGAAAATAAGAATTTTGTATTTCGATAAAAGCCCTAACTATATTTAATAGTTAGGGCTTTGTTATATATTGGAGACATTCGTTTAATTGGTTAATCTACAATCGGTTCTCTCATCCCATTCCCTCCAGCTGAAGCTGGAGTCTAGTCAAGAAGAACTTATTTCATCGGAATGAAATTGCGTGATACTTCCGAGAGTATCGCGTCCTCGCGATGCCCTCGGTTTTTGGTCATAGTAACCGAGCCCCTCGCTTCTTCGCGAGCGGCTCGGTGTGCGTCTTGAGGTGAACTTCTTTGCGTGTAGCTAAGCGTGGAAACCGAGGGCATCGCTCGGAAGCGATACTCTCGGGGGGAACAGAAATCATCACACCCTACTCTGCTCAATCGCATTCGCAATTGCCTCGGCAATACGCAGCGCTTCGGCTGCATCGACCGCGCTGACTGCTATCGGAGCATGCCCGAGTATTGCACTGATGAACGCTTTTTGTTCTTCAGCTATGGCGTTGACTGCCGGGGAAATGGGCTGTTCATAGACAATCGACTTCTTCACCGAACCTGCATCAATGCTGCCGAGCATCATCGCGGGTACAGCCGCGCTGGTTTCCTCGCCCTCATCCAAAATCCGATACACCTCGACCGAACCTTTCGCAAAATCCACCGACAAGTAGGCATCCTTTTGAAACAATCTCATCTTCCGCATTGGCTGCGCTGAAATCCTTGAAGCTGTTAGATTTGCTACACAACCATTAGCGAATTTAATACGAGCATTGGCGATGTCCGGCGTTTCGGTAAGGACTGCCACGCCGTGTGCGTCAATACTGACTACCGGCGACTGCACAAGCGATAACGCAATATCGATATCATGAATCATCAGGTCGAGTACGACCGATACATCCGTCGCGCGGGGCTTGAACTGAGCCAAACGGTGCGCTTCGATAAAAAGGGGAGCGATATGATAACCGTGGAGTGCCGCAAGCCCAGGGTTAAAGCGTTCAACATGACCGACTTGCACGAGCACATTCTTTTCACGGGCAAGAGCAATGAGCGCTTGTGCTTCGATGTAAGTGGCGGTGATCGGCTTTTCGATAAAACAGTGTTTTCCGGCGGTAATTGCCTGAACCGCTAGCTCATAATGCACTGAGGTCGGCGCTGAAATCGTGACAGCGTCGGCGTGCTCGATTGCATCGGCGACCTTATCGAACGCTCGAACGCCATTTTCGTCCGCTACTTTTTGCGCTTGCGCTTGGTTGGGTTCGTAAATACCGATAAGTTCAGCATTTGCGGCTGTTTTCCATAAGCGTGTATGAATACTGCCGAGGTGGCCTGCGCCGAGAACGGCGATCTTGATGTTTGGGTTTGTTTCCATGAAGTTGGGATTGGGTTGGACGAATGGATGGATAATATTTTGACTTCAAAATTACGCCTTTCTCTGCTATTTCTCGCGGCTTTGAAGCAATTCACGGACGAAATACCGAAAAAAACGAAATACACTTTTTTGCGTGGCGAATGGTTTGTAATTTTGCTGAAGTTCGATGAATTTCAGGTGGCTTGGACGGCAATGGGTGACCGCAAACGGCGGGTGGGAAGATGCAGAAGCGAACCCAATGGTATAGTCCCTAATCAAATATAAAACAAGACCTGACAGGTTGAAGAAAACCTGTCAGGTCTAAAAGCCGGAAGTTTGATGACAAAAGCAAGACCTGACAGGTTGAGAACCCTCAGGTCTGAAAGAGGAAGTTTGATGAAAAAGACCAGACAGGTTTACGAAAACCTGTCAGGTCTGAAACCGGAAGTTTATCAAGACCAGACAGGTTTTCTTTAACCTGTCGGTCTAAAGCCAAGTTTAATGAAAAACAAGACCTGACAGGTTTTCTTCAACCTGTCAGGTCTAAAAGCGGGAAGTTTAATAAAAAGCAAGACCAGACAGGTTTTCTTTAACCTGTCTGGTCTGAAAGCCGGAAGTTTAATGGCAAACAAGACCTGACAGGTTTTCTTCAACCTGTCAGGTCTAAAAGCCGGAAGTATAAAATTCATCGACACGTACTAAGAAAATTGAATAAAAATAATGTTATAAACTAATAAAGCAAAGGAATCTGTGATGAAAAAACTGATACTATTCTGCGCCATATTGATGGCTGTTGGTACGCTGCAAAATCTATCGGCACAATTGCCGCAACGTGTTGTAGTGATTGAAGAATATACAAGCGCGACCTGCGTGCCATGCCTCATTGCTGACTCAATGTTGAAGCCGATTGTGAAGATTTCCAATGGTGTGATTGCTGTACGCTATCATCAGCCGATTCCATTCAAGGGCGACCCGTTTTATGTAGCGAACGTTTCTGAAAATAAAGGTCGGAATGACTATTATGCTGTTGGCTCGGCGATGCCAGCGGCGCGATTAAACGGAAATATTAATGTCGATCCGACCGATGGCAGCAAGGTACTCGAAGCTGCTAAAATCAGTCAAAGTCAGGCATGGCCGGTGCGAATGTCGGTGGTGCAGGACAAGACCGACAAAGACAATATCAAAGTACAGGTCACTATCAGCACTGATGTAGCGCTTGAGAATTATACCCTTCAAACGATAGTCACGGTGCATGACTTAGTGCTTGATAAATTGCCGCTCTTGCCGCAGGACTATACCGAAAGTCTCGAACACTGGAATGGATCAAAAGAATTTGCCGATGCGATGCTGAAAATGCTGCCGGATATTAATGGTACGCAGGTATCAATTCCCGCCGGAGGTAGCAAGACGTTTGACTTGACTTATAAAGCACTTGCAGGCGACCTGTGGAAATTTGATCAATTACAGGTCGTTGCTTTTCTGCAAAACAATATCACTACTGAAATTATCCAAGGCGCTACCACACTCACCGGTACGATGGGTTCGCTCATTTCCACCACTATTGCCTATCCCCCAAGCATTGGCCCGATCTTCGCAGCCAAGAGTGCGAATGAATTCGTGGAAACGAACATCAGGGTTGCTAATGTTGGCACAAAAGCTGTTGCGTATGAAGGATTTACCGTGGTCAAGTCGGCTCGTACTCCTGCTGATTGGGCGCTCACGGTGAGCGATCCTGCTACGACATTTACCATCGACCCGGGAAAGTCACGTGATGTGACGGTGCGACTCACACGCGGTACGAGTATTGGTACGGGAGAGGTGCTCTTCAGCTTTAAGGAGTCCGGCGCGGGCGGAAGATCACTCAATGGTATTCCAATTACAATTTCAGCAAAAGAAGCCGAGGGATTCTTGGTGGTGGATAATCTTACGCAGAAAAGTGAACCGTACTCTTCAGCAATTCAGTCACGAGTGGGAGGAAAGAAATATGTTGAAATCACTCCACTTAATATCATGCGCCATTCAAATCTATTTCCGAATATGAGGAACATTATCTGGAATTGTTCCGACAGCGGAGCAGTGGATGTGAAAGAATACGCTTTTATTACTACTATGATGAATAAGGGAATTTCGTCCATTATTTCAGGTCAATTTATTACGAATTTTGCGAATTTTAATGGCGGGTTACCGATGTTTGATATGTTCGGAGTGAGCTATAATGGCAAGGTAATACGAGACCAAGTCTTCAAAGTAGCCGGTGTAGCAGGTGATACGATCTCTAATGGAATCAACGATAGCTGTTCGATTAAATCAAATTACGCATTCTACACTCTTGCGATGAAAAAGCCCTTAAAAGCAGGCGTTACTCCGTTCCTGCGCCATGCCTCAGCCACCAATGATTCCGTCGGAGGCGTGCGCTACGAGGCACCGACAGCAAGAATGATCTATTTCTCGATGAATCCGGCGATTATCCAAAATGCCTCGGTGCGTAATTCTTTGATTAATCGATCGCTTGCGTGGATTGAGAATTATGTGCCTGCTCCGTATGGCAAGCTCACAACACCAAGAGATACTATAGATTTAGGCATCGTTACTTCTGCACCTCTTGATAAAATAGTACCTATTGCGTTCAGCAATATTGGAAATGCGTTGTTTGAAGTAGGAAGTGTAACGCTGAAGGGGCAAGACCCTCTCGATTTTACAATGAATAATTCCTTAGTCGGAAGGCCCTTTTATGCTAAAATTACAGATACGACAGCATTTGAAATAACCTTTGCACCGAAAGCTGCTTTGACGAATAAAACCTATTCTGTGATTCTCGAATTGACGTCTAATCGCCCAACTGACGATAAATTAGCGGTGACATTGATTCTAAGAGGACAGCCTACCGGTGTAGATGAGGGAACTCTCTCTACCACCTCACTCAGCGCGCAACCGAATCCCGCAAACGAAGCTTTGACGGTAACCTATACGACTCAATCGAACGCGCAGGGTGTACTCATGTTGAACGATGTGCTTGGACGCGAAGTACTCCGTATGGCAACAGGCGAACAGCCGGCAGGAACACATTCTTCTGTGTTTGAAACATCCGGCTTGCCGACAGGCGCGTACACACTTGTGTTTGCCTCCGGGAATCAGCGTTCGCAAATACCGGTGATGATTGTGAGGTAATTCTATGGCGTATCTTGAAATAATTGAACGTCTTACATTGGAATTCGAGCAGGCATCCGAGCTGGAATCCGCGGAGAAAATGGCGCAGTATATGCGGAATTTATTTCCGTTCTACGGTATTCCGAAGACGAAGAGAGCGGTGATTGTGAAGCCAATTCTCAAGCAGCTTGTTGCGGTGAGTACGCCGGAAAATTACGAAGTAATTGCACTCGAACTCTGGAATAAACCGCAACGTGAATTTCAATATGTGAGTATTGAATACCTCGAAAAGGTCGAGAAACTGTGGCGTAGGCAATCAACGCTCGAATTGTTTGAGAATTTGATAGTGACCAAGTCATGGTGGGATTCGGTTGATACCATCGCATCTCATTGTGTAGGCAAATACTTCCGCACTTGGCCGCAGGATGTGGAGCAGACGATAAACCGCTGGAATACCCATGGAAATATGTGGCTGAATCGAACGGCGATTATCTTTCAATTATCCTACAAGTCCCATACGGATACGGCGCTTTTGGCTCATGTCATCGATACGCACAGCCGGTCAAAAGAATTTTTTATTCAAAAAGCAATTGGCTGGGCGCTGAGGCAATACGCCTACACCGATGCTGACTATGTGCGTACGTTCGTGGAAACACATACGCTTGCGCCGCTAAGCAAACGAGAAGCGCTCAAGAATATGGTGAAGAGTATGCAAATAACGTGAGTTCGAGATACCCCACATATATAGATGTAAATCCGATTTTAAAGCACATTCTCCATCCCTGAAAGGGATGAATTTCAATAGCCACCGATGAAATCGGTGGAGAAATGTAGCGTTCCCAATCAAACCCTGGAGGGGTTTAATGTCGGTATGGACGTAATTAAACCCCTTCAGGGTTTTGGATTACGTGACTATGCCCCCCGCATTTCATGCGGGGCTATTGAAATTGAAGCCCGTTGGGCTTCTGTAGTTGCTGTTGTTGTCCCGAACTCACGTTCAATACCTTCACCGGCATCTTCTCTTCCTTTTGCTATAAAACACAACGAGCGGTTCATCTTTCAAGATGAACCGCTCGTTTGCGTTTGAGATAAGACTATTATTTCCCGAATACTTTCTTGAGTATTTCCGATGTGCGGGCGAGTGGGTCGCGGCGGATAGCGCCTTCTTCCTGAGCGATCATCACAAAGAGTCCGTCGAGTGCTTTTTGGGTAACGAATGCCGTGAGATCGGGATTTACTTTTTGCTGAAAGGGGATTTTATTATACGCATTTATGACGGTGCCCCAATACTTGGTCGCATCGACTTTTTCGAGGGATGCTTTGATGATAGGAGTAAATTTCTCAATCAAGCTTGCCGAGGTGGTGCGTTTGAGGAAGGTCGTCGCGGCGCTTGTATCGCCTTTGATGATATTCATCGCATCGGTCACGGTCATTTGTTTGATAGCATTGACGAAGATATCTTTGGCGGACTTGGCAGCATCTTCGGCTGCACGGTTCATCGAGAGAATAGCATCGTCGGCTTGTTTGTTGAGTCCGATTTTGCGCACAGCGGACTCGACTTTTTGAGCTTCGGTGGGGAAGGGGATTTTGATCTGAGGGTTTTTGTAATAGCCGTCGAGCTTGGAAACGATATCGGTACCTTTGCTGACGCCATTGGTAAGCGCTTCTTTGATTCCTTTGATGGCTTCATCTTGGGAGAAGCCGCCACTATTGCTGAGTCCCAGCTTGGTAGCTTCCCGCTTGAAGGTTTCGAAAAGCTGTGCTGATGCAGTCGGGGATGATATACTGCTATACAGTACCACTATTGCGGTAATTTTCAGGATGGATTTCATAAGGATACTTTCGTTAAATGATGTCCACGATCGGACGAAATAGAATTGTGCGGGCGCAGGAACGTACAATGAGTCACGGAATTTTAGCGGCCAAATTGAGAGCTTGTTCGTAAGAACTTGTCATTGAATCAAAAAACCCAACTTGAGGAGTGTTTCACCTGCTTTAATGCGGTGGTCGCCTTGGATTTCGATGGTATTGTCGAGTACTTGTCCGCCCGAACCGCATTTTTTCTTGAGTGTTTGGGCGATTGTGTCGAGTTCGGTAGGGTTGGACTGAAACCCCGCAATCACCGTCACGGTTTTGCCGCCCCGGCGCTTGGTATCGAGTGCAATTTTTAATACCTGCTGCTTGCCTGTATAGCCGATTTTGGGTTTGGGAGTGTCTGCTTTTTGTTCGGATGCCGGTAATAACTCGGCAAGGTCTGCTAAGGACGTAAGTTTTTTCATGATACGTTCGAATAAATTTTACAATTTATGGATAGTAGTATTACGCGCCATGCGGACCGACTTGCGGTATCGGCTCACCGCGCATGACATATTTATCCATCCACAGGCGGATTTCGGCATTACTTTCATTGCGACGACCGGCGAGGATATGATCAGCATCTTCGTAAATTATTAATTTATATGGATGTAATGAATTCTGCAGAGCCAGTCCGAGTGAGAATGCATGATCGGGCTCAACACGTTTATCGCCGCTACCATGGAGGATGAGTACGGGTGTTTTTTTGCATAGCTTATCAGGCCAGGCAGCAGGGGAGCGTTTGAGAGCTTCGACTCCAAGACTTGACTGACCATGAATAAACTTAGCAAATGTTTTGTAAATGTATGAATTTTTTGGTGCTACATGAAGAGCAGTCGGTGCACCTACGGTGACGGCTGCTTTGAAAATATCGGTGCGGGTTAGCATTTGCATTGCCATCATTCCGCCGCGGCTACCACCAATTATACCAATTCTCGAGCTATCGACATACGGTAGTGTTTTTAAGAGTTCTACTGAATTGAGAGAATCAATCACATCGCTTCCACCCCATTCTTCCGTTCCTTCGCTTTTGGCGGTACCGCGGTAATTACTGGCGACGACGACATATCCCCAGCTTGCGTAGAGTCCGGCGTATGCAAAAGCAGACTCGGAGTTGAGCGCGCCACGCTCTCCGGTGCCGCCACGATTGAAGACAATACACGGTAGCTTTTCCTCTTGCGGTGCTGCCGGGAGGGCGAGAAAACCGTTTATCTTTAAACCATTGCTTGAATAAGTAATTGCATGCAACTGTACTTGAGAATACTTTTGAAAGTCATCTTTCGACATGGAGCGTTTGGCGATGGAAAGAATATTAGATGGGATTGGGATGAGTCGGCTGTCGAGTAGGGTACCATTAGCTATCATATTTACCAAAGTTTACAAATAAAATGAGAAGATAAATTCCTGACAAATTGAATGAAAATAGTTGTAACTATACTTCAAGACATAGATTGTTATTCGCGCGAAAAGGAAAGTTAAAAAATAATTTGTAATTTTCCTCTGTAATTTTTTTATTGACCTCTCAAAGGAGTAAACATGAATCGACGAGAATTTCTACTTCGTTCTCCAAAAACATCTCCCAATATTCAAGCCGAATTCGTGCAAGTCCTTGGACTCGAGCCCTATACCGGTGAATGGACTTATAAGCAAGCCTCCCATTTGCTTAGGAGGACAATGTTCGGTGCTACAAAACAAGATACAGAATCTATACTTGCTCTCTCAATGACCCAAGCTGTAGATAAGCTCCTTGCTCAAGTCCGGATCCTTCTGAACCTGTAACCTACACGAATTCCGGAAACATTACTCAGGGGAAACCGTGGACTTCAGCACCGTATGAAGCAAATTCAGAAAACCAACGGTTAACATTTGTTCAATCGTGGTGGATAGAGCAAATGTCCAATCAAACGATATCCCTTCGTGAGAAAATGGTTCTCTTCTGGCACAATCACTTCGCTTGCGGCGGCAATACAGTCAAGGATGCACGCTATATGTACAAGCAAAATGCACTACTCAGAACGAATGTCTTCGGAAATTTCAAAACTCTTGCCCGCCTCATCACTCTCGATCCTGCCATGTTACGGTACTTAAGCGGTACTTTCAATACCAAAGCAAGCCCAAATGAAAACTATGCTCGCGAGCTCCAAGAGCTCTTTACTATCGGCAAAGGACCTGAAATAGCGCCGGGTAATTACACGCATTATACCGAGTCAGATATCAAGGCAGCGGCCAAGATTTTGACCGGTTGGTCCGACGACCAATCAAAAATTGCCTTCAAATTTACGGATAATAACCATGATACGAGTGATAAAACGTTTTCAGCAGCGTATGGTAACCGTGTAATTAAAGGTGGAAAAGGTCAAGCAGAAGCCACTCGTGAGCTCGATGAACTATTGACAATGATTTTTGATCAGAATCAAACATCGGTCTATTTAGTTAGAAAAATCTATCGTTGGTTTGTCGATTATGTCATCGATGACACCGTCGAGACGACGATTATCCAACCTTTGGCTACTCTATTCAAATCAAGCAACTACGAAATTAAGCCCGTCCTTGAAGCATTATTCAAAAGCGCTCATTTTTATGAAAATGCTAAAGTCGGGTGTATGATCAAGTCTCCTGCTGATCTCGTTGTTGGTACGATTCGTCAGTTCCGTCATCCTATGCTTTTTCCTACTACACTTCCTCAGATTCAATGGGCATATAGAACACTTCGACGGATTATGGGAACGATGCAATTGGACATTATGAATCTTCCGAATGTGGCTGGACTGCCTGCATACTGGCAAGAACCTCTCTTCCACGAAATTTGGATTAATGCCGATACCCTCCAAAAACGCATCAAATTCACGAATGATTACTCATTTGATAAATTACAACTAGACGAAATGGATTATGATGAGGCTCCGCGGCTCGACCCGCTCGAAGTGGTCAAATTGGTGTCCGACCCTACAAATGCAACGACGATTGTAAATGATTTTGCTAAACTTATGTTTGCAGTGCAGCTCTCCTCTGAGCAAATCACGGAACTTAAAAATGTACTAATCCCCGGCTTGCCTGACTATGAATGGACAGCCGAGTGGAGTGATTACAAAGCCAATCCCGATGATGACACCAAGCAAGCTGCAGTAGCAGACAGACTCCGCTTGTTGTTGAAATACATGTTTGCAATGGCAGAGTATCAATTAGCTTAATCTATTTACCATCAAATTTTGAAAGAACAAACTATGAAACGTAGAAATTTTATTAAAGCAACAGCTCCGGCGGCAATTCTACCATTTATGATGAATGGATTCTCGCTCAAAGCATTCGGCCGCTCTCCATTATTAGATGAAATTATCGCAGCAGATCCTTGCTCAGATCGAGTATTTGTCATTATTCAGCTCACAGGTGGAAATGATGGACTAAATACTGTCATACCATTGGATCAGTATTCAGCCTACAAAAATGCACGATCAAATATCGCTGTGGCAGAAACAGGTACAAGTGCTGCTCTCAAATTAACAAATGCTACTGCGCTCCATCCGCAAATGGGTGGCATGCAGCAGCTCTTTAATAATGAGCAGTTACGCATTATCCAAAGCGTAGGCTATCCAACTCCTGATTTTTCTCACTTCCGTTCAACAGATATTCTCCTCACGGCATCGGATAATGATGAAGTGATTTCAACAGGATGGGTAGGTAGGTATTTAGATAATGAATTCCCGGGATTCCCGATGAATTATCCAAATGCCGCTATGCCCGACCCGCTTGCTATACAAATAGGTTCGGTGATATCGACCGGGTTTGAAGGCCCAACAGCAAATGTGGGAATGGCATTCACAGACCCGAATACGTTCTATAATATCGTCAATGAAAAAACAGCCGACTCAACAGGAGTTCGGGCAGGACAAGAACTCGCTTTCGTCCGTAAAATCGGTCAGCAAATCACAAAATTTGCTGCACCTGTGAAGGCTGCTGCTGGTAAGGCGAAGAACAAATCAACGCTCTATCCTGCTGCGAGAACAAATCTCCTCGCCGATCAATTGAAAATAGTCGCACAGCTCATTGCAGGTGGACTAAAAACAAAAATTTATATGGTAAATCTTGGCGGGTTTGATACTCATGCCAGTCAAGCTACAGGCGGAACAGGTATTACGTCACACGGTACTCTCCTCAATCAGTTATCGATTGGAATTACAGCTTTTCAAGATGATTTGAGATTACTTGGTGTCCAAGACCGAGTGCTTGGAATGACTTTCTCCGAATTTGGACGCCGTATTAAATCTAACGGATCAGGCGGTACAGATCACGGAGCTGCTGCGCCATTCTTCGTATTCGGTACGAGTGTGATGCCGGGAATCTTGGGTACGAATCCTATCATTCCTGCTAATCCTACCTCAGAAGACAATATCCCAATGCAATATGACTTCCGTTCGGTGTATGCATCTATTCTTAAAGATTGGTTCTGCGCATCTCCTGTTTCGCTCAAAGCCACATTATTCAAAGATTTCCAAATGTTGCCGATTGTGAAAGGTTCGACAGGGGTTGATGAACTCGGCAACCCAACCGGAGTGGCTTTGCTTGGCAATTATCCGAATCCTTTCGGTAGCTCGACTCTTATTCGTTTCCGTTCGGGTGGTAAACATTTGCAAATCAATATATTTGATAATACCGGCAGAAGCGTAGCAACGCTCGTCGATCGCTCATTGCCAGCAGGTGAACATGAAGTATCCTTCGACGCGTCATCTCTCCCAAGCGGAAATTACTATTGTCGCTTGCAATCAGGAGTCTATCAGGAAATGAAGCAAATGCTGATTGTAAAGTAATCTTATCTATTCGTCGGCACAAAAAAAGGCGACTCTTCGGGAAAGAGTCGCCTTTTGTATGTTCAATTCGTTTTATTTTACGATTGTGTAGGTTTTGAGTGTTTCTTTATTCCCGTTTATGTGAATAGGAGCAATAAGATTTGCAGGGAAAGAAATTGTAGTGGGCAATGCTTCAGTTTTAACGATACCTATATTTTCAGAAACGTAAGTTTTGTTAACAAATGTCATAGGAACTGTTTGTTCACCTAAAACAGTAGTTAGCACTGCTGTAAAAGCGATTGTAGTAATAAATTCCTGTACTTGCACTGATTGTGTTCCAACAGTAAGCGAAGAGACACCGGATTTAGCACTAGTTACTTTAGCAGTAATTTTTGCTGGAGTTGGACCAAATGGTGATGGTAATGGTAATGTAATTCCGGTGACAGTTGTGTCAAATACCGGCCATGAAGCTTGGTTGTAATCTGCTATTAAAACCCAACGGGAACCAAAATCTAAAATAGAAGATAATCCAAAACCACCAAAATCACCTGGTGTAAAGGACATATATTGGTAAATTTGAGTTGCAGTTTTAGATATGTAAGTCGTGTCGTCGGGTTGGCCATTATTGTATGTATTCACAATTAGAACTGCTGATTTACCCATGTAATTGAGCGAATCTTTGACAGTTGAACTCATAGCGTATGAAGATGCTGAAATATCACGAGTTGTACCTGTTGTATCTTCTGTATTGACTCCATCATAAGTCCATGTACTTCCAACAGTGGTCGGGTAATAATTTTTGTCAGCTGCGGGAGTAACTGTATCATCACTACAAGATGCCAAAACTAGCGATGCGATTATACAAAGCGATGCAATTTTAATGAGTTTTTTCATGGGGATATTCTCCGAAAGAAATGAAGTAATTGTACGTTTGCAAAGTATATAGACCGTCACCGAAAAGTTACAAACTAAGGGGGAAAGGAGCGGAGGGCAAGGGATTCGAACTCTTATGACCTTACGGTCGGCAGTTTTCAAGACTGCTGCAATACCATTATGCGAGCCCTCCGTACAGTGAAGCGGCGCAAAAATACAAGGTTTTTCTAATTTACCAAAGTATAATTTACTTCTTTCGATGTGTTAGACAAATCTATCAGCGCTAAGTCCTAAAAATTCCAAAGCTGAGCCATGAAGAATCCATTCTTTATCTTTTTGTGAAATGTCTATCTCATCCAAAAATTTACCATGTTCCAAATCTCCAAGCGGGAATGGATAATCTGTCCCATAACAAATTTTTTCAGCTCCCATGAGATTGAGCAAATACTGAAATGCATCATTATCATGGGTAATTCCATCTACCCAAAATTTACCTATATAATCTCTTGGATTCTTGATATTATTCACATTACACAAGTCAGGGCGAACATTGAAGCCATGTGCTATTCGACCCAATGTAAAAGGAAATGCCCCTGACGCATGAGAAAAAAGTACTTTTAGTTTTGGAAATTGATCGAACACCCCGCCAAACATCATAGAGCAAAGCGCAAGTGTCGTTTCTGCAGGCATACCGACCAACCATTCCATGAAATACTTTTTCATACGTGTCGCACCGGCCATCTCCCAGGGATGTATTAATAGACAAGCACCAAGCTCTTCAGCAGCTTCGTAAAATGGGAAAAAAGATGGGTCATCTAAGTTCTTGCCGAGAATATTAGACCCAAGCTCTAGTCCCGGCATTCCTAAGACTTGTACACAACGCTTCATCTCGGCTATCGCCATATCGACATTCTGCATGGGCACTGTGCCAAGCGCAACAAATCGTTTAGGATGTGCAAGCTGAACACCTGCCAAATGATTATTCAGAAACTCACACCAATCAGCTCCATGTTCATCTTCTGCCCAATAGTTGAAAAGGACAGGTACGGTACATAGAGTCATAACATCTACCTTGTTGGCATCCATATCTTCAAGTATTTTGAGTGGATTCCAACAATTCTCTTCGATTTCCCTAAAGAATACTCCGTCATCGCGTATCATCTTTGCACGTCCGGTTGTGTAATGATCTAATTCAATAAATCCACCATATCCGTATTTATCTTTCAAACTTTCCCATTTTTCGGGTAAGATATGAGCATGGATGTCGATTTTAAGCATACAGTTTGCCATGAACAAAATAGATAAAATAGATTATTATGGTTGAATTATTGCAGCTTTAACGAGTACAAGCAAAAGAACACCGAGTGCAATTCTATAGACCACAAAGACAAAAGTTGACTTTGAACGTAAGAATTTCAAGAGGAAAGCAATTGATAAATAACCACTTAGAAAAGCAGCAACCGTAGCAATGACAAGCGCAAGTACATCATCCGATGTGATGTAACCGAGGGCATGTTTTAATTCTAATAATCCACTGCCAAGAACGGCAGGAATGCTGAGCAAAAATGAAAATCGAGCAGCGGTTTCTCGTGTCATTCCAAGAAAAAGTCCGGCTGTAATCGTTGTACCCGAACGTGATGCTCCCGGAATTAAAGCCAAAGATTGAGCAATTCCTACTAGTATAGAATCCCACCAGGTTACATGGTCTATATTTTTCTTGAAGCTAGCAACGCGTTCGGCTATAGCAAGTACTAGTGCCAATCCAATCAGACTACATGCAATGACTGTCAAATCTTTCGTAAGATTACCTTCAATAATTTTCTTAAGACCTATACCGATCACAACAATAGGCACACTTCCAATACCAATCATCCAACCTAAACGTGCATTCAATGATTGATTTTTAATTGGTAATCGCCCTGCACCAAGATTCTCACGAATAAATGTTGTTGTGATATTCGATATATCTTTCGCAAAATAGAGTAATACTGCCGCAAGCGTTCCAAGCTGTATGACCGCAACGAATGCAGTCCAGCGTTCGGGGTGTTCAGGGGAGATAAGTCCTAATAATTTGCCGGCTATCGTCAGGTGTGCGGTGCTACTAACAGGTAAAAATTCGGTAAGTCCTTGAATTATTCCAAGAAGGAGAGAATGAAAGATGGACATGAGAAATTGTAGTAATTCGAAGATAGATGAATAAGCATGTCATTCTGAAGGAGTCCTCGACTGAAGAATCGACAATCGCTAATGGCGTAATACATGAGAATAAAGCAAGTTTCGATTCTTCACCCGAAGACGGGTTCAGACTGACAATGCTTTGTCAAACAACAACGATTACCCATAAATAGAAACAGAATTCGACTTTTGAAGGGCAATCTGTAATACATGCTGAGCATTCTGAAGAAGCTGCTGAGAGGTTTCCATAGGCATAATTTCAGCGACACCAATACTGACGGTAACTGTAAATCGTTTGCCATAGACATCAATAACTGAGCTGGCAACTTCTTTTCTGATTCGCTCCGCCCAAATCTGTGCTTTCTGAGCTTTTTGTCCAATGAGCGCAACTGATATTGTAGAGGCATCGATTCCGCCTATAATATCGTACGATTTAGTGTATTTACGAATAATCGTAATGATATGATTAATCATATATTCCATTATTTCGGGAGAGGTCTCGAGGGAGAAATAATGGTCGAGATGGATGAGAACGAGCGTTACGGGAGTAGTAAAGTCAGTTGAACGGGTCGTTTCTTCAGATAACCGATTGAGAAACGCAGTTTCGTTGAAGATTCCCCTAGATTCATCAATGAGTGACGTCGTATGAAGCATCGATTGGAAACGTAACTGCTCGATAATAGTATTTGTTTGTTCGCCAAGAATTTCGAGGATATTGACATCTTGATCGATAATGCCACCGCTTGGACCTTCGACGAATAAAGCTCCGTAATTATGGGTCATCGACTTAAGCGGGACGGACACAAAATAGCCGTTGGGAAGGATTGGCTCGTTACCGGTAACGCGAGCTACGTTTTCGTGAACAGGATTTTGAAATGTAGTCTGTGCGTTCAGGATAGTATTGCCGAGGAGTGTATAATCTAAGTCAATCAATTCACCGGAGATAGATTGGGAGTATTGGTCTTTGGTCATGTAGTGATGCACGCGCCATTGATTGTTGTCATGGTCAAACATCCCAATTCCAATCGCAGAATATTCAAGTGCGGCACTCGTGGACTCAACAAGTGCAGTACAAATATCCATTTCATTGGTCGAGGATTGAGCGATGAGTTGCCTAAAATGACTAATTGCATCAAGAGCTCTAATGCCTTGTAATAAATCATATTTGCCGGTGTAGCTCTGGACAAGTCCGCTGATAAGCTTGGTGAAATGTCCGAAAAACCCAACCGTTATCCCATCATACGCATCCGGCTGCCGCGTGTCGGCGCATAATACTCCAACAACGGTATTTCCAAAGAAAACCGGAACGCCGATAAAGGAAACAGTACCGGCAGCTCGCACATAATATGGTATCAAGTCGAGCTCGGCTGTTGGCTTGATTTCAGTAAGAATTTCAGGGCGTCCACCGAGTGCAATTTGACTAATCACATCATCGCTTAGCATGAATTTTCGTTGTTGAGAGACATATTCTGAGTCGTCGGAAATGTAAGATTCTAACACAAGCTGGCGTTTGTCGTAATTCACCCAGAAAAAAGCAGCGGTACGAGCAGTAGTCACCGAACGTATCTCCATAAGCACTCGAGATAGGAGATAGTCGAATTCTTTCCGCGGCTCATTATTCATACCGCTTTGCGGATATTCTTCCATCAAGTCTTCGATTTGAATATTGAGGCGGGCGCGCTTGTGACCTGCGCTGGATTCACGGACAGACTCAGCTTCTTGCTGGATTGTAATTTGATCGACAATTGGCTGTTCTATAACCGTCGGTTTAGATTCTCTCGCACTCGGAATTTCAGGTGATAGTACAACTTTAGGAGTAAATAAATTAGGTTCTTCAGTATGAGTATCCGGCGGTAAGTCAGTCGCGGGAGAAATAGGTGTGGTGTCTGTTTGTTCACTTTGAGAATTCAAGACAATTTTTTCAATGACTCTCACTTCAGAAATATCATCAGAAAAGCTTGGAGTAGGATTTTCATCATCAAGTGTGTCGTCAAATACTGTACGTTTTTTGCTAACGAGGACCGGTGATTCAGGTGTCGAAATGTGAGGTAGATCCGGCTCAATAAATTTTCTTGTCACTTTTTTCTGGAATTCTTCCTGAAGTAAGGTATCATCAGATAAAGAATCGCTCATCGGACTATCTTCACCGCCGAACGATGTGGCAAAATCATCAAAGACGATACGCTTACCGGCTGAACTGTCGCGCTTGACAGTCGTGCGGAATTCTGTTTTTTGGCTAACCGGCTTCCGTGTATATTCTACAGTCTCCGACAGACGTTGTGAAATGAGCATGAAATAGCCCACACCTCCAAGGACAGACACACAGACACCAATTAATCGTATAGGAAGCTCGGGTAAAAATAACGCAATGCACAGCCCACCGATAATTGCAAGTAAAGCAAATACTTCCGTGGAATTTGCGGGCGTTATGATTTTTCGAAAATCGACTGAACGTTTGTACATACCAAAGAGGAGAGGAAGGGGTTCAAAATAATGCTGCTGCTGCATGATTTTTCGCAAATCTACGGAAAATAATGGAACTATTTAGTCCCTAATTCACGCATTCTCTATTTTTTTTTGTCTAGTCTGCTTGTGCGTCTCCCTTTACAAACCAACCTCGGCGAATTAAGCCGTTTTGAACCTCATAAATTGCCGTTGCATGGACAATTTTCCCGGGAGCGAGCCCTTTTACAAGTTCTTCATCAATGACGACATTGCCGCAGACAATTCGTTTGACAAGTGTGCAATGTAAATCCGGACATCTTTCAAATTGTTCGCGATATTTCACTCTCAATTTTTCAATTCCATCGCAAAGTACAGCTCCACTGAGCATATCCAAAAGCTGCACATCATCAGAATACGCACTGCAAAAGATGTCGATATCACGAGCATTATAACCGTCTAGCTGGAGCTGAGCAGCGGATTCTGGAGAAGGAGTCGTAGTAGCCATAAAAATAGCAAATTAATTATTTACCAGCAAGATAAAGAGAATACAAGAAAGATTTGGATAGTGTACGTGCTGCTATTTCGCATAAGTGTCCTTGAGCAGGAGTATCGATACCCTGTCCGCGGCTCGGGCAGCCGGCAGTGGAGCGAATATCATCGCAAACTCGCCCAACGGATCCCTCTTCGCAACGAACTCCCGACGAAAGACCTTTGCTTTCGATTTCTTGGAGATCAAAGATAATGTCGTTTTTAAAAGTTTCAAGCATCCAAGTTCGTACTGACATTTTGGGGGAATTATATGCCACGTCATAAACTAACGGTGGGGTGACATGGAGAACTCGTAAACCATTTGCCTTGAGCTCATCTACCAATGCTTTATAACCTTCCTGCACAATTGAAATTGTGCTCTCCTCAATATCGGCATAGCCGAATTTGAAACACACTACTTTGAGATTGGACTTGTTAGCGAGGGCATATTCTTTGAATTCGGAGAACTTCTCAAGAGGACTGCCATTACTTGCACGGAAGAGTCCACCGTAGAGCCCTTTGTCTATGGTGCCGCCGCGGGCAAAATAATCCATCGGGAACCCGTTGAATTCACAGCCGTCTTCTAAGTCCTGACCTACAGATTGATGAATAAAAAGCGTATTCCATGTCATGAGCTTATTACGCTCGGTAGTAGCGAGCTTGTCCCATGCTGTAATTCCATTATTGCCAATCACACCCGCAACCGTGGTTGTGTCAACTAGAGGGTTGGTACCTGGAGAAGTTGTCGAGCTCGAACATGAAATGAAAATTACAAAGGCAAGGAAGCAAAGAAATAAAGTTATGTGTTTCATAAAGAAATGGAAGTACTTAAAAATCATAAAATTAAAATTAATTTAATGTTAAAACTATCAATGTCATTATCGTAATTACTGAATTCAATAATCACTTCTTCTGCGCATCCTCAAGCTCTTCATCATATTTATTATGCAATTGTACAGGTTTCGATTTCTTCCGTAACCGTAGATTCAGGAATTCGACAAATATAGAAAATGCCATTGCGGAATAGATAAATTCCTTCGGAATGTGCACACTAAATCCCTCAAGAAAGAGCACCATTCCGACCATCAACAGGAAGGAAAGTGCTAACATTTTAATAGTAGGATGTCGATTGATAAATGTACTAACAGTATTTGCTGTAAGAAACATAACTCCAACGGCGATGACAACAGCCGCGATCATTATTTCGATTCGTTGGGCAAGCCCGATAGCCGTGATCACTGAGTCTAGAGAAAAGACAAGGTCGAGAATTATTATTTGAACGATACTACTGAAAAATGACACTTTCTTGACGTTTTCTTCATCGTGTTCTGAGCCTTCGAGCTTATCGTGTATTTCTAATGTACTCTTTGCCACGAGAAATAATCCACCGCTGAGCATTATTATTTCTCGACCGCTAAAGCCGTACTTTCCTATATAAAACCAAGGCACGATTAATTGAGCTATATAGGCAATACCAAGAAGGAGAATTATACGTAGAATGAGTGCGAGTGCAAGTCCGATCCTACGGGCAGAATCTTGTAAATGCTTGGGTAGCTTGCCGACTAAGATAGCGACGAAGATAATGTTGTCTATACCGAGGACGATCTCAAGGACAGTAAGAGTCAACAAACTAATTAATGAATTGAGGGATAAAAGTTCTTCCATATATTTTGTATTTTTGTTTCAAGAAATGACTGTTTTACAGTAATAGAAAGGTAAAATGATGAAAGTTATCGATACTGCAAAAAACTTTTTAGCAATTGACGAAAAATACTCTTCTTTAGACACTGCTCAAATAGCGATTGTCTCAGCCCCCTACGAACACACCGTCAGCTATGGCGGTGGTACCAATCATGCACCAAAAGAAATAGTCAAAGCGAGTGCGTATGTGGAGTTCTATGATGACGAATTCAACCGCGAGCTATGTTTTGACGTAGGTATAGCCACCATCAAGCCAATAAAATTCAACAAAAAACACGGCATCGAAGCCCTCGATAAGATTTATTGTGAAGTAAAGGAATTACTTGAAATGGGTAAGTTCGTCGTTACTCTCGGCGGCGAACATACCATATCAACCGCACCAATCAAAGCTCATTATGAGAAATACCCTGACATGTCAATTCTCCATTTTGATGCTCACTCCGACTTGAGGGATGAATATGAAAATACACCGTATTCTCATGCTTGCTTTATGGCGAGAGTTGCAGAGTTTTTTCCGACTGAGCGTATCACCCAAGTAGGAATACGAGCTCAGTGTAGGGAAGAGGCGGAGTTCATCCGCGAAAAAAACATCAAAACATACTACGCCTCAGCGCTCCGCCGCTTAAAGCACGGCGCCAATTGGCAAAAAAATGTCGTCCGTACTCTTGGCAATCAAGTCTATGTGACCTTTGATGTCGATTATTTTGACCCTTCCATCATGCCCGCGACCGGCACGCCAGAGCCGGATGGATTCCTCTATAGCGAAACATTGAAAGTATTTCGTGAAATGGCGCTTGCAGGCAAACAAATTATAGGCTTCGACGTAGTCGAGCTCGCTCCGATGGACGGTCTCTCCCATCCTAATCTGACTACTGCGCGATTAGTGTATAAGATGTTGAATTTCGCGTTTGCAGGGCGGTGAGGGGAGTGACCAAACGGGTACGAAGATAGAAAAAATACTCAGTGTTCAATAGAAGCTGATCTAAATCAATATCTACGGATGTACCGTTCGTCTCTGCTTTACTAACTCAACTATTTTACTGTATAATACGTTCTCATCAATAGGTTTTGAAATATAATCATCCATTCCATAATCTTTGCATTTGGAAAAATCTGCTGTAGTCACATCTGCCGTTAGAGCAATTATAGGAATTTGGGAATTCATCGTTTTACGTATATATTCTGAAGTCTCAAACCCATTCATTTCAGGCATGTGCAAATCCATCAAAATTATATCGTACTTATTGGTTTGTAATTTTTCTATTACGATTTTCCCATTATTAACTATTTCATATTCAAAACCAAATTCACTCAATATGATTTTGATTAATAACTGATTTAACGCTACATCTTCGGCAACTAATACTTTGAGGCTTTTAATTTCTGAATCATGTTTTGGGAGTTCAATTTCTTTTTCAAAATTTCTAGTTGTTTTTCCAAATGGCAGTATAAAACTAAATGTCGAACCCACACCTATCTTACTCTGAACGCTAATAGTTCCGCCTTGTGCTTCTATTAATTGTTTAACAATTGCTAGCCCCAAACCTGTACCACCATAAGAATTAGTTATTCCGGTATCTGCTTGTTCAAACAAATTAAAAATTGAATTTATTTTGTGCGAAGTAATGCCAATTCCGGTATCCTTAATGGCAAATTCAATTGTCACATTCTCTTCATTTTCATGCAGTAATTTAACGCTGAGTATAATTTCCCCCTCATGCGTAAATTTGACCGCATTGCTTATAAGATTTAAAATTATCTGATTTAATCGTACAGGGTCGCCTAATAGTAATTCCGGTATGTCACTATCATACTCTTTAATTAGTACCAAATTCTTTTCTTCAATTTTCAAATCAAAAGAATACAGTATTGATGTTATTGATCTGCGAATTTCAAAAGGTTGCTTTTCAAATATCATTCTACCTGCATTTACTTTTGCCAAATCAAGTATATCGTTAATGAGCAGGTTTAATGATTGACCGCTCGTTTTGATAGCTTGTAAAAAATCTTTTTGTTCTATGCCTAACTCAGTTTTTAATAATACATTGGCAAATCCTAAAATAGAATTTAACGGTGTTCGAATTTCATGACTCATGTTCGATAAAAACTGCTGCTTGGATTTCGTAGCACTTTCTGCAGAAACTTTTGCTTCCATCAACTCAGTCTCGAACAAAATACTTTCATGATTATCTATCCCCACGCCGATGTACCCAATGAATTCACCGATGGGTAAATACCGTGGATTAGCTTTCACCGTATGCCACCTGTATTCGCCATCGTGACGCTTTATTCTAATACCACTGAGAAAAAATGGCTCACGTTTTTCAAATGCTTTCGCATACATATCCAATATTCCCTGTACATCATCAGGGTGCATCATTTCTACCCATGGCCTGCCTAAGGCTTCCTCCATCGTTTGACCGGTATAATCCAACCAATTTTTATTCCAATAGCTTATAGTAGCCTGCTCATTAGGTTCTATAATAAAAACATGGAGAGGCGCATCGTCTGCCAAAGTGCGAAACCTTTTCTCACTTTCTTCAATTTTTTTTCTTGCAGTGGTTTGTTCAGTAATATCTGAAATGGCGAGTAAAATTAACTCTTCATGATTCATTTTCTGAATAATGCGCCTTGCATTCAGGAGCATTGTTTTTTCGCCAATGAATGGGAAAGTATGTGTAATTTCAAAATTCTGTAAATGAGAATTTCGTGGAAGGATGTCCTCGAGTAGCTCTCGGAGGCGGGGAATGTTCCACTGCTTATTTCCTAAATCAAACAACAGCATTCCTTCAGTCTCATCTTCATGAACATTAAAAATTGTATAGAATGTTTTGTTGGCTGATTTAACACGTAAGTTCTTATCTAACACAATCATGGGTTCGTGTATAGTAGCAAATACAGCTTCAGAATAATCATAAGCTTCGTTGAGCAGATCGTTGCGGGTTTGCAACTCTTGATTAGTAGTGGTTAGCTCTTCGTTAGCAGATTCTATTTCTTCCTTTGATGTTTCGAGCTCCTCATTTACAGTTTGCAATTCTTCGTTACTCGAAACAATTTCTTCATTTGCACTCTGCAATTCTTCAGCAAAAGCTTCCTGTTCCTGCGCAATAGCGAGCGCATCAGCATGTGCAGCCGCTAATTCCTGTTCTAATTTTTTTATTCTGCGGTCTTTCGCAAGTGTGTTATTTTTCTCGCCTTCGGCTTGATTCCATACATTCTCTGCTTGCTCCTGTTCGGTGAAAAGAATTAAGATCAAGGGTTCATCTGATTCTATTTTCAGCGGAACAATTTCCAAACTTATAATTTTGACTGTAGAATGTATTTTCAACTCTATACCGCTTTTGCGATAGCGGTGTTTTGATTTAATGACTTTAGATATGGCATTGCGTAATTCAAAAGCTATTTCCGGACGTGCCATTTTTAGAATATTAAATGTCGCTTTGCCCTTTGGATGGGTGAGAAATAGTTCGGTTGTGCCGCGAAACTGTACAATTTCCATTTGGTGATTGATGACTACGGATGCGGGCATAAATTCTGAAACAAGCACTGCATCGATGGCATTATCTAGCCCGCTAAGATTCACCGAAGTTTTCTGATTTGTTGCGTTTTTAATTGATGTTGGTGTATTGATTTCGGCAAATGTTTGTTGTGCATAGCGTGGTAATAGTGCCGGTAGTGTACGAGCACCGGAATTTGTTTTACGGGCAAATATTTTATACTTTTTATTAAAAGCAGTAAAAAGATTAGCAGATTGACTTATGTTTTCTGACTTGCCAAGCATCAGATATCCATCGTCAAGTAAGGCATAATGAAAGGTTGTGACGGCTTTTTTTTGAGCCGGGTTATCAAGATAAATAAATAAATTACAACAACTTATAAAATCGAGCCGAGAAAAAGGAGGGTCGCGTAATATATTATGCGGAGCAAATACGCACATATCTCGCACGGCTTTGTTTACTCTGAACCCACCACCATCTGCTTTGATAAAGAAACGCTGGATACGTTTTGGAGATACGGTTTCCAATTCCTGCTTGGTGTAAATGCCAATACGTGCTTTGTTGATCGCCGGAACGCTAAGATCTGTAGCAAATATCTGTACACGTATGGTAGATGTTTTACTATCTTGAATTTCGAGCAACATCATGGCAATGGAATACGCTTCTTCGCCGGTGGCACAGGCGGGAACCCATATACGCAGCGACTCACCTATTTTTTTTCGTTTGAGAAGCTTTGGAAATAGACTTTCTTTTAAATATTTGTGCGTGTCTGTATCTCGAAAAAAACTGGTGACATTAATCAGTAAATCCTGATAAAGTATATCAATTTCTTCTTTTTTTTGAGTTAGAAGTTTCGCGTATTCTTTGAGTACTATTATTTTGTAAAGCACCATTCTGCGAATAATTCTCCGCTTTATGGTGTTCATTTTATAAGCGCTGAAATCTACTCCTGTTGCTTTGTGCAATAGGTTGAGAATAATTTTTAAATCCGGATTGGCATTATCGATGAGATCTTCTTCTCCATTTTTAACTCCAATAGTTTTTATGAGCGGATGTTTACTTAGCCGCGCTAATTCTAGAGCTATTTCTTTTGGTGACAGAATAAAATCTACCATACCCGAAGCAATTGCAGAGTGAGGCATGCTCGTAAATTTGGCAGTGTCATCTTGAGCAAAAGTCAATCCACCTTCCTGCTTAATTGCTTTCATGCCCAAAGTTCCGTCGCTTGCACTTCCACTGAGAATAATCCCAATAACTCGTTCCTTTTGCGCTTCTGCAAGTGATGAAAAAAGTATGTCAATTGATATTGCTGCGCTGCTTACTGAACGTGGAATTAACTTTATATGTCCATCAGTTACTTCAATTCCTTTGTTATACGGGATTACAAACACATTATCGGGCTTTATTTTATCCATGTCATCAATTTCCTGCACTATCATTTTTGTCTTCTTGGACAAAATTTCAGTCAACATGCTCTTGTGGTCGGGGCTGAGATGCTGGACATAAATAAAAGCCATGCCCGTGTCAGCAGGCAAGTATTTTAACAACTCCATCATAGCTTCCAATCCACCTGCTGAAGCGCCAATAGCAACAACAGGAAAAGTATTTTCTTTAACAGCTGCTTTTACAGGCGATTTTTTTTTGGTTAAAGTAGATTTCATATCAATGAAATAAATTGAGATTATTGAGATCGTTATGATGCGAATCGAGGAATGCTTTTTCAGTGGACTTTATGCCTATTGTCAATTGAACGTTCTGTTGGATCCGGAATATCCGACACCATCTTCAATCACAGAGTGATTGCACGTTTGTAGAAAATTAATACGCACACGAGCCATCTCTTCGACCCGTTGTCTCCCCAATTAGCGTATGATATTTATCATATCTTTTTTATGCAAGTTACATTAATTAATTTGTGTTCTTTGACAAATTTTAAACTCTTTTGAATAAAGCTCAAAAAGACATGCATTTTAAAATGGCAAGTCTGAATTTCAACTCTGCTCAATACTATGAAAATTGTCAATTCTTTATTTGCCTTTGTGTCATTTGGTATAATTGGCTGGAATAAATACATTGAAACGACTGCATGAAAAGTACTTCGTTCCATAGATTTCTAGGTAAGAATTTTGATCAAAATTAATGGTGACCCTTGATCAAATACACTCCGGGTTGTACATATCTCAGAATTTCAGGAATATGTAATCGTGTTTATTTATAAGGTGTATGGTGAGCAATGCGGATGGGAAATTACTTCTTATCACTTTTTCTTAGAGGGTTTCGGTTTCAAAGTTTTGGCATATTCAAAGCTTATGTTCAAATAATGCAGAAGTAGGATTGTATTTTCCAATAATGATTCAGGAACTACCACATATTCCTTCAATGTCACACCATGCTGAACAGATAGTCTTGCCTCGAAGGTATTCATGAAATCTAATCTTTCTTTTTCAGGTAATCTGATGTTTATTGTTCCATCTTTTGAAAAAAAAGTAAACATATTGCCATTGACCGATGTGTAGGGGAGAGTGGCTCCTTTCCGATCAATTTCTGAATTCATTCCAATCATATTGTCGTAATGGAGTAATTTATCCGGTGGAAGACTTTGTTTGTCGTAGTTCGAAGTCATTATTTGATCCTTCGATTGTTATGGGTTCAATGAGGTTAGTTATACCTCATGCAAATCTACTAGTAAAGCAGTTGTATTCTATTATTTACCTATTCACAAAAAGCTTCCAAATATCCAATCACCCACGCAGAATTTTCTCCATTTTCCTGCCTTTTGCTAATTCATCAACTAATTTATCCAAATACCGGACTTGCTGGGTTAGGGGATTCGGGATATCCTCCACACGATATCCACAAATTACACCCGTTATAATCTTGGCATTGGTGTGGAGAGAAGCCATTTGGAAGAAAGTCTCGAAGGTTACTTTTTCAGTAATTAACTCCTGTATCCTTTTGTTGTCAAAGGCGGTAAGCCACTTTATTACTTGATGAAGTTCTTCTATTGTTCTGCCTTTTTTTTCGATTTTTGCCACATAGAGCGGATACACGGTTGCGAAGGTCATTGATGCGAACCGAGCATCGTGTGAGATTGAATTTTTCATCCTGATATGGTAGTGTTAAACCAACAATTCATCTTTTTTTATTAATTGCAAATATCATTGCAGCACAAATAAAAGTCATGACAGAAGCAGCGATCATCATTGAATTTTCATTTTGTTTAATTCCTATAAAAAATTCGCCAACCACTAATACTAAAAAGAAGATATAGGTAATTGTCAGCATAGGAATTGATTTTTTGAGTGTAGCGTACCCAAATATAACACCGAGGGCAAATTGTCTGGCAGCCAACATGTAAACTAAGAAATTAACACCCTTTGCTGTTAGGTCAACATTATCCAACGCCGACTGCGGAGTGATGCATAATGATACACTAACCACAAGCTCAAGAATTGCAAAAAATCCGGACACAATAAGTATCCATTTGGGTAATGTTTTTTGTGCTTCTGTCATACATTAATCTTTCCGTAGTTCTATAAAATTGAATTGATTATGATTTTGATTTTCACTTTCACTTTCACTTTCACAATTAATGGATGGGTATTCTTCTCCTGCATCTATTAACATTGGATTTATATTCTAACTCTAGAATTGTACCATTCGCTGCAATATATGAACGTATAAATACACCAATATTTAACTCTCTTTATTAGCCATTAACCATTCTGAATACAAAGTATCTTCCGGTACGTCAGTCGGACTTTCAAAATGGATAGAATAACCGTTTGGATCTGTAATTTCCACAACCCATAAATTATTGCCTACTACGGGTTCTAATGGCATCAGTCCACGTTCCATGATTTGGTTATAGATTGTGAGTGCATCCTCACACATAAAATATACACTTACTCCCTCCCCTAATTTAACTTTTGGCGTTTGACTATACTCTTGCAGCATAATTGAAGCTTTACCGAGCTGAAGCGAACACCATACAATCTTTCCGTTTGGTTCCCATTTGTTTTTCAATTCAAAACCTAATCCATCCATATAGAAAATGAGCGACTTTTCCATGTTAAGGACCCAGAAAAACGGAACAGCTTGTTTAACGTTTGGGTTTTGATTTGTATCATTGCTCATAGTATAAATCCTTTCACTTGTTGATCTTATAACATACCGGATTTCTTCGTTTTAATGTTGTCAGTTATAATTAATACCACAGTGTAGTGACTGTGTGGTAAGAACGCATTAAAGAATAAAAGCTCATTACGTGAACTGAACTTTGTGTAATAGCAAATCATCAAATGATTACAAACCTCACTTGAAATTGATTTTTTGTGCTGTAAGTCCGACCGAGTACTTGGCTTCGTTTTTGTCAACCACAAATGGCTTTAGCTTATTACATTCTTCGGGTGTGTCGAAGAGCATTTTAAAAACAAGTTTTGTCTTCATGTCCGGCACTTCTTCAAAAGTAGCAACTACTTGAAAAATAGGTTTAGAATGTCTTTTCCATGCAATCAGTGATGGTGAATCTATTTGGATAAACTCACATTCATTCTTGTAATTTCCTTTGTCGGGTCCGTGCATAATAAAGCTCCATTTTCCGCCGACTCGAAAGTCAAACTCATGGAAAGTATTGGTAAATCCTTTCGGTCCCCACCAATTTTTAAGATGATTGGGGGCAGACCAAGCACGAAAAACGAGTTCTCTTGGAAAATTGAAAATCCTGAAATTTACAATTTCAGATTCAGGTGTCGTTGGAATAATATCTGTTTTCATACTAGATTTTTTTTGCTCTGATATTTAGTTGATTGTATTATCTGTTCTGTTATTTGTGTCCCGTCAGACATTATAACTGATGCAATTACATGCTGAATTATCACTCGCTATGCATACGAACTATATCCAATCCCATAAGTAAGTTCAGTTAATTTTTCGACTGAAGATAAGCAAATCTTCCATCAATTTGTGTAGATGGTCATTTAGAACAACCGACTCGTCCGGAAATCACATTTATCATGGGCACCATTGCTGAGACAATTGCATTGTGATGTTATAATTAATTTAATTATTTATTTTTATCTCTTTTATCTCATACTTTGATTGTAAATAATTAATCGTTTCACGCATGAGATTCTTGAGCTCATTTTGGTCTATGTCAGAAAGCTTTTTTACGTAGATACAAGCTTTGCCCATTGTAAACTTCCCGAGGTTGTTCAGTAAGTATTTGTGTTTTTCGCTTCCTGAATATACATAGAGAGAAATAGCAGCTTTACGTGGTGAAAAGCCGACGAGAGGCCAATCTCCCTCTTGCTTACTTCTGTCAGACTTGTAATGAAAACATCCAAATCCGATAATAGTTAGTCCCCACATTTTGGGTTCGTAGCCGGTAAACTCTTGCATTAGTTGAAGTAATTCAAAGCTGTCTTTGCGTCTTTGTTCAGTAACCGCAAACGTGTTGATAAATTCATGAACATCAACTTCTGTTTGTTTTGTTTTTATAGCTGCCATTTCGGTAATAAATGTTTGAAGAGAATATTAATAAAAAGTCAAATTGTAGATTGAGTATGTTTTGAGAATACACTGAAATAAAGATAGTCATTGAATTAGAATCGTTTATGACAATTTTTAATGATTCTATCACACCTTTAGAGGCGTTCGTTTCTTATCTATAGTGGTCATACATTGTCAATCAATATTGTAATACTTCAAAACCCTCAATGCTCTTAACGTATTCCAACGGCTTGGCTTACCTGCCTGTTCCATTTCAAAATGAGTTTGCCCGGGGTGTTTTGAAGCCAGCTTCCATACACCATCCTTCGTCTTTTTCTTGAGAAGTGCTTCGAAGGCATCACTCATTCTAGTGTCATACTGTACATTGGCAAGCTGAAAGTAATCCAATGCGCGTAATATATCGTAATACCAACGTCCGGGATAGCACAATTTCAAAAAACGGGGGCTAATGATATTACCTGTCTTGTCCGAGCGAAATAATCTATGCAGAAGAATAAATTCCTGCGACTCGGTTTTTACCTTTTCGAGCTCTTGTAATCTATAAGTATTTCCATTTCTTACATATTCATTAATTCCTTCAAGTACAGATAGTGTTGAGTGTAACGAACTATGCACTGCACCCGTAGAATTTGACCGACAATTGAACCCTCCATCTCCCATTTTTTCAGCAAGCAAGAAATCGATGATGGATGTTAAATCATCCTGAGAAGTACCAAAATAAGCTGCGTAATTCAATGCCATACCACTGACACACACATCACATCTTTGATCGCTGCTTCTGGGAAGAATGCCTCCGTCTTTACCTTTTTCAAATGCCATCACTTTATTGATAGTATCTTTTATTGGTTTACATGCAGGTGAAATATTAAGATTCTTTAAATCAAGTAAAGTATAATGAGTAGAGATCCATTTTGGTTGATAAAAGCGTTGTCCCCAATGACCATCTTGTTTTCTCAGCGAAAGAAATTTTGCTCCCCAACCTTCGTGTTCAATTTCATTTCTCAGATTTAATTTTTCAGTGTCCAATAAGTCGCGATACGTCTGATATTGAATCGACACATCTCCCTCAAGCAACCACGTAATTATATGTTCGTTGGTCATACTATCTATCCTTTTGAGTATTATACCAAATGTTAATTTCTTGCCGAATAAACACTTGGGAAACATTCCTGCAATTTTCAATTCCTTCAAAGTGCAAAATTACGATTTCACAGGAAGACGAACAACCGTTTCATTAGTATGTAGTTACGGATGGTAGGTTCATGAAATAGTATAGGAATTAATTTACAAGTAAATTATCGAACACCTTACACATTTACTCCAAAGAAATAACCTACCAAAGCTGATAAGCCCATGGCAATAGATCCCCAAATCGTAATACGTACAATAGCTTTCTGTACGCTCGAACCTTCTGTTTTTGCTGAAGTTGTGCCTAATACGACGAGAAAAATTATGGTGAAACCATATAGCCAGTATTCCATTCCTTTTACGGGTGCAAAGAGTACTACCAAAAGCGGCAATACACCACCCACCGTGAACGAGGCGCCCGATGCAATGGCAGCTTGGATGGGATGTGCTTGGCTGATTTCATTGATACCTAATTCGTCTCTACTGTGCGTTGCAAGTGCGTCTTTTTCTGTCAATTCAATTGCTACTTGTCTTGCTGTTTCTGCGGTTAGTCCTCGTTTTTCATAGATTTGAGCTAATAGATTCAACTCTTCTTCCGGCTTTTCTTTGAGCTCCAGTATTTCTCGTTCAATGTCAGCTTTTTCAGTGTCAGTTTGTGAGCTTACCGACACATATTCACCTGCAGCCATCGATAATGCTCCGGCTACTAGTCCGGCTAATGTAGCAAGTACAATGGGTTCACGTGAGACACTTGCTGCTGCAACGCCGATAGCAAGACTTGAAATAGAAATTATGCCATCGTTTGCGCCTAACACGGCTGCTCTCGTAACCAATTACTTCTGTGAATATAATGGTTATCTAAATAATTGTCAATGGTAAGCATTTGATTTGTGGTTAATGTTTTATAAAGTTTGACTCAATAGTTGAGCGCTAATGAAGGGAAAGGTCACCCCGATGCGGCTAGATGTTATTTCAAACATATACATTCCACAACCATGTCACCACAAAGGGTTAAGTAAATGTAGCCCCATCGGGGCGTCCTGTTTGTAGAGATGTGCTTCCTCCCACGATTGTGTAGCCCCATCGGGGCGACCTGTTTATACTTCTGTCCTGTCATTATCTAAACCATTCATCTACTATTTGCCAAATAGACACTTGCTGAATAAGAAAATGGTCAATCATTGACTGAATTGTTTATCAAATTCTAATACTTTATGGTTTTACTTTCCAAATTTTGTCAGATGCATCCAAATACTCAGGCAATGCTGCCGAACCGAACCAGTTATACAACTCATAGTCGAGCAGTCCTTCTTTGATAGCCGTGTCGTTCTGTAATAAGCTTTTTGCTTCCTCGATAGTCTTTACATTAAGTATGAATATTCCTCGGTAGGTTTTGTCGTTTTTACCAAGCGGTCCTGCAACGATCATTTTTCCTTCCTTGACCAACAGATTAATATTCTCCATGTGCCCACGAAAGCTATTATTTATCAATGTCTTATCGGTGGTTAGATTTGTCCCTGTTTTGAGTAGAACTAATACATATCCTTTCATTCCATAGTCATCACCACCTAATTTTTGCGCTAATACGGGGTTGTAATTCTGATTCTTTACCATTGTATCGTTGATAGGTTTTGAGGGTACTTGCTTGTGCATGGTGAATGAAAAACCTTTCTTCCCACCATCGGAAACTTGAACATACATTTCAGTATCGCTTTTCTTGTGATACGCAATCTTTTTTGGGAAGTCGTGGAGAGGATTCTCAAAGGAATACACGCTGTCGGTCTTCGTGAGAATAAACGGTATGGGCTTGCCCTGATTTTGGCGGAGTACGGAGGCAGAATAGGTGATGACTGAAGAAAGCTCCGCTACCTCAAGATATTCAGAAACAATCATTTGCCCGTTTTTCATCGAATAGGAAAATCCGCGAAGCGAACTTTCGTTCAGCTTGTCCCACCGTTCGTATTGTTCTTTATTCTCGACTTTCCATGTCCCTTCCAAAAAGCCGGGAAAGCTTGATTGAGCGAATGTCGTGTCCATGGTAAAAAGAAGTAGGAGTGTTACAATGTATTTCATTGGGTATATAATATGTTGATGTAAAATGTTGTAATTAGTCATAGTTAACTCACGTACTTTCAGGTGCTCCACCTGACGTCAAAAACCTGCCAAATAAACGTTTGTAGATGGGGTCAAGCATACGTTTCATCGGTAAGTGTGTATGTTCGGTTGTAGTAACCGCCGGGACGGAGAAATCGAATGAGCAGTCAAAAAACATACTTTATCCGATATGTTGAGGACAGGCAGATTCTATACCGTTCAATCACTTACTCCTTTCATTCAGTTACTCGGTTCGTATATTATTTGCATGTAAAATTTCCTTGAATTTATCAAAATGACCTGCTTCTTTCATTTTATGCATTATATCGTTGATCTGCGTTTCGGCATCAGTTCTGTACGGAGAATTTTGCGCGATATATAAATTATATGCTTTGCACATATTATCAAGAGCTTTTTCATTATCATTCAGATAAATGAAATAGATACGACCGACTCCGTAATATACTTCAGGATCATTCGGATTGGTGAGTGCAATTTTCTTATACGCGTCAATAGCTTTATCATATTGTTTGATATGTTCATACACAATCGCAATGTTTTGGAGTGGTACTTGCCCTATTGGATCAATTTCCAATGATTTATTATAGGCATACAGCGCTTTATTATAATCACCTAATTTTCTGTAACAGATGCCCACATTATCCCATGCAAATGCAAAATTTGAATCACTTTTTACTGCTTCTTCATAATATCCGACTGCTTTACTATAATTCTTGGTCCTTAGTTCATCATCACCTTTATTATAAAATTCAATTGCAATAGGATTTATCGAAAACGATGAATTACTCATTGCATCATTTGCTGCTACTAAATTTTTCAAGGACTTACAGTTTTTCATCAAATAACGTTCAATTTCGTAGTAATCTTTTTTGTATGTATCTGAATTTGGATCAATAACCAGAGGACCCTTATTCATCGTCACAGTTTTTTTACCATCCGGTGCTTTTTCTGCACCTTGTATCGCTTCTTTGATTGCATCACCAATTCCCAAGAAGCTGGAGGAAACCATATACAACGCCATTTGATTTTTATACAATCATTATCTCGGCAGATACTTGCGACTGTAGTTTATTATACGAATGTAACGTATCAATGCATAAGCACGCATTGTCAGCCGCTTTCTTCATCATTAGCGTTACTGTCGAATCATTAAACGGGTTAGCATCTTTTTTTGAATCTTGTCCGAAGCAATGGTAACAGATGCATGTTGTCAGCAAAATCGTACAAAGTGTTTTCATGTGAGTATAATAAAAAGTGCATTAGCATCCCATCTAACCTAGAACAATACCAATTAGTTGCATTCTAGATCGATCTGGCTTTATATGTCGAGATTGTTATGTAGTCGAATTAATCGCCAAATTGCGCTACACATGAGGTCAATGTACACGTCCCGTTAAGTACTACACCTTACGTCAATTTGAATGTCCCATCAGTTACTACACCTGATTTCAATTAACTGCCGAATAAACATCAGTTGACGGAGTCAAGCAATCCTTTCATCGGTAAGTGTTTACGATCGATTGTAGCAACCGACCGGACGGGGAATTTTGGCAACTACTTTTTAGATGAAGTTTTTATTGATAATAGCCATATCGCTTCATAGTAACGTAGAAACTTCAAATTGCTTCACTATCTTTTTAGTCTCAGGATCATTAAATGATGTCTTGTACTTCCCATTGAATTTCTCAATGATTCTAAGTGAACCCCAATTGTCATCATCACAATTTATTAAAACTACATCCAAACCAATGTTTTTAGCTTCAGCTAAACCAAGTTTCAATATTTTTGTTCCATAACCCATCTTACGGTGAGTCGATTTAATTTCATAACCTATATGCCCTATCAATTGTAGAAAATCACTATCGACTCTATGACGAATCCGAAAAACTCCTACAACTTCATCTCTTTCATCAATAAGCCAATAACTACTGCATGGAACCCGGTTTTCTGGTAGATTAACTCCTTCATGCGCCTCTTTTAACCGTAACAAGAACTCATCGAAGTTTTCTTCGGCAGTAGCATAGTGAACATACGACTCATATCCAGTAACCTTTACATCAAGTACAAAATCTAAAAAAGATGCTTTATAACTAACACTTGGCTCAATTAAACTAATATTCTGCATGCTTCTTTATCTCCAAGTTCTTCATGATACTACAGTTATAACAAACAGAAATGAATATTGTAATCGAACGTGCTGATATGGGAAACAAATTTTTCTTCCCTCAGGTGTCACACTTTACGTCAATTTTCCGTCCCGTTAGGTGTTCACCTGACGTCAATTACCTGCCGAATAAACATCAGTTGATGGAGGTCAAGCATATGTTTCATCGGTACGTGTTTGCGATCGGTTGTAGCAACCGACCAGACGGGGAATCAAAAGCTGTTTTTCTTGCCGAGTTGCGCGATTTTCGTTTTTAAGTAATCTGCAAAATTCTTTATCTCTCCGGTCAATTGCGATGTCTGAAAGTCAATGTAGAATTTTTGCTTTGTATTGGCTTTTGTTATTTCAAAGTAAATTCCACAACCGTCTGTGCAATCCGGGCAACCAAATCGTTCAGATGATTTACTTAATGTCAGTAATTCCACGGGAATATGCGAAGCAATATCGTGTCCAATGTCAAAATGATATTTGTCGTTGAAATAAGTATTAAATATGATTTCCGATTTGTTAAAGTAGCTGTCAGTGAAGTCAGCTGAAAATGAGTTTTGATTACCGCCCATTGAGTACCGATACATCGTCGCACAATGGTTACCACATTCTCCGCAGTAAACGCCAAAAATAATTTGGTCTATAGTATTGTCGAGCTTGGATGGTGTTACTTTTTGAACTACTTCTATTGTTTCAGACTTGCCAGATAATGGAGATGGTTGTCTATTGCAGCTTGTCAAACAAAATAGTCCAACGATTAATGTCAGTCTTGTTAGTATCCTGATCTGTTGTGCAGTGCTAGAATAACTCATAACTTGTTTGTAATGATGATTGTGATTCCTTCCTATGCAAGTTACCGATAATAAAGTATATACCCAAATCAATCAAAACGGCTCTTTATTTTCTACTACACTTCGAACGAACCCAACCAACCACAAAAAACAAAAAAAAAGGTGCGCCCTATCCGGCGCACCTTTTTAATTGAACTATCATCTCTTCCTCCCTCGGCTTGGACGGCAAGGGTGTCCGCAGGCGAGGTGTGGAATGTGCAAGAGGAACCCCAATCTTACAAACTGTGTACTGCTTCTTTGAAGCATTCGCCGCGGTGCTCGTAGTTGGCAAACATGTCGAACGATTTGCAGGCGGGGGAGAAGAGTACGACGCTGTTCGGCTCGGCATTGCTTGCGGCCAGCTCTACGGCGTGTTCCATCGACGTGGCTTTGATGCACCGCGTGGCAATGCAATAATGATCAAAAATGGCTTGGGCTTCTTCGCCGATGGCGATGATGGTGTGGACATTTGCCTTGACGAGTTCATCGAGGGAGGTGTAGTCGTTGCCGTCGCCGCGACCGCCAGCGATCCAGACGATGGGCTTTTGGTAACTTGACAGGGCGTACCATGCGGCGTTGATATTGGTAGCTTTGGAGTCGTTGATATAGTCCACGTCATGGAGAGTGCGAACGAATTCGAGCCGGTGTTCGACACCTGAGAAGCTCATGAGACTGTCGCGAATATTTTCGTTGCGTACTTCGAAAGCACGCGCTGCAAGGGCGGCTGCCATGGAGTTGTAGCGGTTATGCACTCCCGGCAAGCGCACATCATCAAATAGCATAAGTTCCTCCTCTGTATGCTGATTATCTGTGCGAATGTATATTTTTCCGTCTCGGCAATACGCGCCCTGCTGCAAGGACTGAATGCTGAACGGCATGATTCGAGCGCGAGTAAATTCCGAAGCTGCTGCGGCTTCAGGATTGTCGGCGTTCAAAATTAACAAATCTTTACTTGTTTGATTGCGAGAAGTTTTCCACTTAGCTCGGCAATAGTTCTCAAAGCTGCCATGATACCCTAGATGATCGGGTGTAATATTAAGAATAACGCCCACATCAGGTCGGAAGTCCACCGTACGATCCAATTGATAACTGCTTGATTCCAAAACGACTATCGTGTCAGGTGTAAGGGTACGAACTAGCGCCGATAGGGGTGTACCAATATTCCCAGCGGACACGGCAGAGCGTCCTGCATTCTGCAAAATATACGTCGTGAGTGCCGTGGTGGTTGTTTTTCCATTTGTACCGGTGATGGAAATCATAGGATTGGCAATCTGCCGCCAAGCGAATTCCAATTCACTGATAATTTCAATACCACGCGCTTGAGCTTCCTGAATAATAGGGGACGAGGGAGGCACGCCCGGGGAAGTAATTATACAATTCACATTCTGCAAGGCGCGAGTCGAATGACCGCCGAATTCTGCTTCGATGCCGTAGCCATTGAGAGTGGAAGTAATTTCTGAAGTTTCGGGCTTGGACTCAGTCAAAAATACTGAATCACCATTTTCATGTGCGAGAATGGCGGCGGCGAGCCCGCTTTTGCCGGCGCCGATGATTGTGTAATTCATAGAGTTAGGATAGGTGAAAGTTAGGATTCAATAATTTCATCAGCCGTTGAAAACCAATACAACGTGCCACGAATAGTAGGAATACTCTCGACGAGCACGGAGCAAATACTAGCCGGAGCAAAACCATAGAGCGTCTGATTTTCAGGGCAGAGCATCGACGCAAATTCACTCACCGCCGGCTCGTGGCTCACAATCATCAGCGATTGAGCGGCGGTGTATTCGATGAGTATCTCGTGAAGGAGATTGAAGTTGGAATTTGGTGTCAGGCGGTTATCACGTTCAACAGGGAATTCATTGCCTAGTTCCGAAGCAATAATATCCGAGGTTTGGATAGCCCTTAAATACGGACTCGACAAAATCACTTCAGGTCGGATGTTTTTACGAGCTAGCGCCGCACCCACTTGAGTCACAATGTCGATGCCTTCAAGTGTCAGTGCGCGTTCTTTATCTATTCTACCGATGGGATTCTCAGCGATTCCATGTCGCATGATATATAAAATCAAGGTACTTCTTTCGTTTAGTGGTAGTATGTTCTATTGGTATTGATGCTCTCTGAAACACAAGTATTATTTGGTGACCGATACGCGTACTGGAGTGTTCTTGGGAACGATAGTGCCTGCAGCAGGATTTTGATTCAAAATCGTTTCTCCCATGTACGTATCATCATGTACATCAGTTACTTCGCCGAGAATTAGTCCTGCTTCAAGTAGCTTTTCACGCGCTTCGTCCATTGTGCCGTTGACAAGATCCGGGACCGTAATCTGTGATTCGGAGCCACGACTGAGAACTACGCTAATTGCTTCATTAAATTGAGCTTCACCACCGGCGGGAACGCTTTGCTCGCTTACCAAATCTTGTTGCATTGTTTCACTAAATTCATAGGTTGTAGTGCCGATTTGGAGGCCGAGTCGCAAGAGAGCTACTCTCGCATCTCGCAGTGTTTTGCCAATAAGTGTAGGCACGCGAACGATTTCCTTGCCTTTGCTTACCGTGAGATAGACGCGACGTTCTTCTTTTACTTCAGCATCCGGATAGGGAAGTTGATTGATAATTGTGCCTTTGGGTGCTTTGTCATTTGCTACTTCCCGAATTCCTTGGACTTCGAGTTTGCTTTGCCCAAGCATAATCCGCGCTTCGTCGATAGATTTCCCGAGGACATTTGGTACTTTGACCGTGGAGTTGGAATGCACGATAAGTGGTAGTATAATTTTATCAGCAAGGAAGGTGAGAATAAAGAGAATGGTGACAAACCCAATGATAACTATTCCATACCGTTTCCAAGGTGCAAGTCGGTCGAGGAACGATTGTTCTTTGTCTGCGTTATCCATCATAGAGGAAAGCAAAGAATTGGGAGAATTGGACGAAACTTTCGGCAAAAATACGAAAATACCAAATTCTTACGCTTACTGAGAGGTTTTCTCGCTCTTCAATTCACGAAAAATTGCTACTTTGCACGAAAATATTATTCACAAAACATTTTTTCGTGCTTGCCATTCTGTGAGTGTATTCGAACAATAAATCGAATCTTGCTGATTGGTAAATCGAGATAGAATGCACTTTTCTCTTAGATTCTATATGAAGCTAACTTTTATTTCTGCTCTAGTATTCTGCATATTTATTCTGCCAAACACTGCCAAATCGGACGGCTGGACTCAGCCCAAGGGGCAATTATTCGCAAAAGTCTATGCAGGTACTATGCTTGCGTCGAGTTACCGGAATTTAGACGGCGAAAGTGCATTTTACAAACTTGATACACGTGACTCAATCAATTATCCCAATGGCCGTAAATACGCCACAGAGCTAAGTGGTTTATTATCAGGACTATACGCTGAGTACGGTGTCTCCAACGATTTCACTCTCTTACTCGACATTCCCTTTGGCTACTTCGCCCTCCACGAAGTCTATTCAACCAATCAAATAGTCGTTGACGGCGAGACGAAGTACGAGTCAAGTATCACACAATTCCCGTATTTCGGGTTCGGTACTCGCTGGAAGATGAGTGTCGGCAAGTCGGTCACGGCGTTATCATTAATGATGAGAATACCTCCCGGTTTTCATAACGGCGTCGCTAACGACCCACATGAATTTT
The DNA here is from genome assembly GCA_016720145.1 of Ignavibacteria bacterium. Classification (GTDB taxonomy): domain Bacteria; phylum Bacteroidota; class Ignavibacteria; order Kapaibacteriales; family UBA961; genus JADJXV01. Next base: position 66,712 of record JADJXV010000013.1, read on the forward strand.
TGAGTGACAATGCTATGCAAGTGCTTGGTGGAATTGAGTTTGGATTGCCCTTTAAAGACGGATGGATGGTCTCGACACTGAAGTATAATTATCGATTTGAAGACTTACAAGACGAGCTCGCCTTCCATGTCGAGGCAGGATCGCAGAAAATTCCTAACACATTTATCAAGATTTATGGCGATATACTTCAAAGCATGGGCAGTTTTTCAAATGTCGGTGACTTTAACCCCCGCCGAACGATATTACAAGAGAATTACATTGCCGCCGGCGCAACATTCGGCGTGCAAGTAGCTGAAAACTGGTATCTCGATGTCGATTATTCAGCACGCTTCACCGGGAAAAACAGTTGGAATATCGGGACGTTTGCCATCGGGCTGAGCGCGACTATACCCGAATTGTAGTAGGGGGAGGAGATAAAAAATACTATAACGTACTATTGCGCCTCTTGCGTCTTTTGCGTTAAAAATCTTGCGTAGTAAGTATTAATCAAAAAAAGACCTTCACAATATCACTATCATGAAGGTCTATATATTTCTCCAGCTCAATCCATCAATGATGCGCCGCTTCCTCTTCCGACGGCTGAAATGCCATTACTTCATCAACGACTGCCTGCACGATTTCCGACTCTTTCACCCTGCGAACAACTACACCTTTGCGGTATAATATACCGACGCCTTTACCGGCTGCGATACCGATATCTGCTTCGCTTGCTTCGCCAGGACCATTGACCACACAACCGAGAAGGGCGATCTTTACGGGCTTTTTTACACCTTTTAAAGACTCTTCTAACTCGTTGGTAATTTTAAATAAATCGACTTCTAATCTTCCGCAGGTTGGGCAGGCGATGATCTCAACACTTCGTTGTGCGAGTCCGAGTGAACGGAGGATATCTTTACCTACTTCTACTTCTTTTTCGGGTTCGTCAGTGAGTGAAACGCGGATAGTATCGCCAATTCCTTCGGCAAGGAGAGTGCCGATACCAATAGAGGATTTGATTGTTCCGACGCGTGTTGTGCCCGGCCTCGGTCACGCCTAAATGGAGTGGAAAGTCTGTTTTCTCTGCAAGCATGCGATATGCTTCAATCATCAACCGTACGTCGGTGGATTTAACGGAAATAATCACATCGTCGAAGCCAAAATCAGCACAAATTTCCGCATGGCGCATCGCACTTTCGAATAATGCTTCGGCGGTGGGGTAACCATGTTTTTCTAAAATATCTTCCTCAAGCGAACCGGAATTCACACCGATACGGATGGGAATCTGACGTTCTTTTGCAGCGGTGAGTACTTGCTTGATACGTTCGCGTGAACCTATATTACCGGGATTAATTCTCACTTTCGCCACTCCGGCCTCGATTGCGCGAAGAGCAAAAACATGATTAAAATGAATATCGGAAACAATTGGAATTCTTGTCTGTTTTACAATCTCACCGATCGCTTCTGCAGCGTCCCAATCATTAATGGTGATGCGTACTATATCGACTCCTGCCTCCTCACAGCGATTGACTTGTGCGACGGTTGCGGCTACGTCGCCGGTCTTGGTCTTGGTCATCGTCTGCACACTGATTGGAGCATTTCCGCCGACAGGAACATTGCCGACCATCACCTGACGCGAAACGCGCCTGCGAAACGGCTTGACGATAAAAGGCTGTTCGGCTTGAGCTTGTAATACAGGCAAAGAAAAATCTTGCATAAAACTTATTTGTGTAGAAATGAAGGAAGTTGTGTTTTAGTCGTAAGTCTGTAAGTCGAAAGTCGAAAGTCGAAAGTCGAAAGTCGAAAGTCGAAAGTCGAAGTCGCTAAATCGTAAGTCATAAATCGAATGTCAGTACGTCGAAAGTCGAAAGTCGAAAGTCTGTAAGTCGTTAAATCGTAAGTCATAAATCGAATGTCAGTACGTCGAAAGTCAAAAGTCGTTAAGTTCAATGTCAGAAGTCGAATGTCAGTAGGTGGAAATTCTATAAAAACTTTCGTTAGTAAATCTGTAATTCAGTCAGAGAGTTAGAAGTTGAGTAAGTTAATAATTTGTAAGAAGTTAGAAGATAATTTTGCAAGTAATTAAATACAAGATTTTAAAGCATAAGACACTACAAAACTACCTTACATCATTATGGACTTACTAATCATAAACTTACTACTTACTACTTACCGACTTACGACTTACCGACTTACGACTTACTGACTTACTGACTTACGACTTAAAAAGAATCAATCCATTTTCTTACTAATCTCATACAGAATCTTCTTTTCCTCATCGCTCAAGCTATTGAAGCCTGTCGAAGAAATTTTATCTAGTATAGTATCTATTTGACGCTGAGATACTTCGAGGCCTTCAACAAACATACCTGAGCCGCGACCGACGGAAGGCGTGGTAGAAGGAGTACCTTCGGTTGTTGTAACATCTACCCTTCAGAGGGGATGTTGACGTTTGGGAATTGATTGTTTATTCGATGAAAACATATCGATTAATCGGTCAATTCCATAATAGACCTTTAGATTATCTCCGTATTTCAATAACAAAAATCCAAATATTGCTCCGCCGATGTGTGCAAAATAGGCAACTTGTGAATTAGGGTCATTTGGATCTGGTGTTTTAGTTATCCTGAAAAATTATACGAACAAATCAAAATAAAATACTTTCGCAGGAATTGGAAAAAATTGGAATATAATAATTGGTCGATTTGGAAACATAAATGCAAAGCAAGAAATTCCATAAATTGAACCGGAAGCACCAACTAATGGAAGAGGACTGTCCACACCAGGAACTAATTGTACAAAAAGTTGAACCATTCCTGCCCCTATTCCACTAAGAGGTAGAATACTAAAATCTGCATGAACCCCAAACATTCTCCAATTCAGCTCCAAACATCCAGAAACGCGAATAATTAAACAATATATGCGAGAACCCTCCATGCATAAATTGATAAGTTATTAATTGCCAAGGATAAAGCTCACTTTGAATCGGGTGGAATGAAAATAATCGAAAAATAATATTGCAAGGAATACCTTAATTGAAAATACATTTCCAGAAAAAATGTTTCTAATATAAATACAGCTACATTAATAATCAGTAATGATTTCAATACCGGCGGAAAGAAGGAAAAGCCCCGATTTGGAGAGGAGTAGTCGCGGTCGTAAATGCCCATGAATTGATCAAAAATTAAAGAAAGTGTATTAATTATCTAATGCTTGAACGCCGGGTAGGACTTTGCCTTCCAGAAATTCGAGCGATGCACCACCACCGGTGGAAACATGGGTAACTTGTTTTTCTAAATGAAATTGCGTGATTGCAGCCGCCGAGTCTCCACCGCCTATGATTGTGATTGCACCTGCGCTTGTGGCAGCAACCATGGCATCAGCCACGGCACGTGTACCGTGAGCAAAATTCGGCATTTCAAAGACGCCCATCGGACCATTCCAGACGACTGTCTTGGCATTCGTAATTTCTTGAGTAAAAAGCGCTTGAGTATCAGTGCCTATATCCATTCCCATCCACTCTTCATCAATATTCTCAATGGATACATTCTTGTGCTGAGCATCATTTTTGAATGAATCGGCAATAACAGTATCTATTGGAAGTAGTAGCTTGACACCACGTTCTTTGGCATCGGCGATTAATTCGCCGGCGAGCGAGATACGGTCGTGTTCGACGAGACTTTTACCTACTTCGAGACCCATGGCTTTATAAAACGTGAACATCATACCGCCGCCGATGAGAATTGCATCGCATTTTGTCAGGAGCTGACGAATGACATCAATTTTGCCGGAAACCTTTGAACCACCAAGAATTGCAACAAAAGGACGTTCAGGATGTGCAAGAGCAGTTCCTAAATATTGGAGTTCTTTTTGCATCAAAATACCCGCTGCTTTCTCCGAGATATAATGCGTTACACCTTCGGTCGAAGCATGTGCGCGGTGCGCGGTACCAAAAGCATCATTGACATAGACTTCTCCAAGTGAGGCGAGCTTTTGAGAAAATGCGGGGTCATTTGCTTCTTCTTCAGCATAAAAACGGAGGTTTTCGAGGAGGATTACGTCACCTGCTGCTGCTTCGCGAACCATAGTCGACGCTTCCTCACCGATACAATCACCTGCAAAATATACGGGCTGGTTTATTAATTCTGCAAGATGTTCGGCTACCGGAGCTAGCGAATACTTCTGATTTACTTTCCCTTTCGGGCGTCCGAGGTGTGACATTAATATCGCGATACCGCCATGAGCTATAATGTACTTAATAGTAGGCAGCGACTCGACAATACGTGTATCATCCGTTATAGAAGAAGTCTCATCAAGCGGCACATTGAAGTCCACGCGTACCAACACACGGCGACCTTGAAGTGGGATATGGGATAGAATTTGTAACATAGAAGTAATGATTAACTGTTGAAACTTCAACTCCAGTTTATTATTCGACCGTCACACTTTTGGCTAAATTACGTGGCATATCGACATTGCACCCTCGCTCCACTGCCGTATAGTAGGCGAGTAGTTGAAGGGGAATTACCGATAATACTGGCATGAGCATGGGCAATGTATTCGGTATGTATATCACATGGTTAGCTACTTTTCCGATGTGAGAGTCACCTTCTGATGCAATAGCTATTACTTTACCTTTACGAGCTCGTACCTCTTCAATACCGGATAATACTTTATCGTAAACTTCATCTTTCGTTGCGATAAAAACTACGGGCATATTCTCGTCGATCAAGGCGATTGGTCCGTGCTTCATCTCGGCTGCAGGATATCCCTCAGCATGAATATAACTTATTTCTTTTTTAATTTCAATGCACCTTCGAGTGCAACAGGGAAATTATATCCACGACCAAGATAAAGGAAATTCTGAGCATTTGAATATTCCTTTGCAATTTCATGTATCTGTTCTGCATGTTCGAGAATGTATTGAATCTTTTCGGGGATGGCGAGAAGAGCTTCTGCGATGCGCTTGCCTTCAACGCTTGATACATTGCGAGTCCTGCCTAAATATAATGCTAGTAACGACAATACAGCTAGTTGAGATGTGAAGGCTTTGGTGGATGCCACACCAATTTCCGGTCCAGCGTGAGAGTAAATACCGGCATCTGTTTCCCGTGCGATCGAACTTCCAACAACATTGACTATCCCGAGTACGGTTGCTCCTTTGAGCTTAGCTTCACGAAGTGCAGCAAGAGTATCGGCTGTTTCACCGGATTGAGAAATTGCAATTATCACATCATCAGGATAAATAATTGGCGAGCGATAGCGGAATTCAGAGGCATATTCGACTTCGACGGGGATTTGTGCGAGGCGTTCGATCATATATTCGCCTACGAGTGCAGAGTGCCACGACGTGCCACAGGCGAGGAAGATAATTCGGCGGGCATTTCGGAGCTTGTCTGCTACATTACGTAAGCCTCCGAGCTTGACATTGCCTTCTTCGACGAGCAGGCGACCGCGCATTGCATCTCGGAAAGTCGAGGGTTGCTCGTAGATTTCCTTGAGCATAAAATGTTCGTAATTCCCTTTTTGGATACTTTGCAAGTCGAATTCAATTTCATGAATTTCACCGGTCGTCGTTTCATTGGCGATGGTTTTAGTGGTATAATTGTCACGATTGATGACTGCCATCTCGTTGTCGGATAAGTAAATTACTTGTCTGGTATGCTCAATTATTGCAGATGCGTCCGAGGCTACGATATACTCATTGTCGCCAATACCGAGTACGATTGGACTTCCACGACGAGCTGCAATGAGTGTATCCGGCTCGTGTGTGGAAATGACAACTATACCGAACGTACCATCAATTTCATTAAGTGCAAGACGAACGGAGAGTTCGAGATCTTTTGTGCGATTATAAATATCACCAATGAATACGGCAAGTACTTCTGAGTCTGTGTCTGAGGTGAATGTATAGCCGTCGGAGAGGAGTTTTTTCTTAATGGTGAGGTAGTTTTCGATAATTCCGTTGTGTATGAGGGCGATGGTGCCGGAGGAGTCGGTGTGAGGGTGAGCGTTGATGTCATTCGGTTCGCCATGGGTAGCCCACCGAGTATGTCCTATCCCAATGGTAGAGTGTAAGTTAGCATGTGAAATTATTTTCTCAAGGTCGGCTACTTTACCTGCACGTTTGGAAATTACGAGCTTCCCATATTCAATTGTAGCAATTCCGGCTGAATCATAGCCACGATATTCGAGGCCTTTTAAGCCGTTTAGGATTATGGATGATGCGGGCTTTTTACCCAAATATCCGACGATTCCACACATAAAATTTCCTTAATTAATTTGAAAGTCGCGGCTGTGACGATGCAGTGTGCTTTTTCTTGGAACGGGAATTCGTATATTTGTATTCGAATTTACTGTTTAATGCAATTATATGCAGTTCCATACTGCCTAATCTGATGATTGCATTCACCTATCATGGGGAATAGATTATGTTTGCACGAAGGCTTTTTACGTGGAGTCACGTACCTGTTTACTTTCTTTTATTGATAGTATTGCCTACTGCGGGCACATTGCTCGCAGGGTATTTGGCGATTTTTGAGGGGATTATCTCGTGGAGAGATATTATTATCTTTGCAGTAATGTATGTACTTACTGAGTTAGGTGTTACGATCGGTTATCATAGAATGCTCGTCCATCAGAGTTTTCAAACGAATCCTGTCCTGAAGTTCATTTTCTTGATGCTAGGCTCAATGACTATGCAGGGTCCGGCGATGAATTGGGCAAGTGTCCACTTGAAGCATCATGCTTTTACAGACGATCATGAAGACCCGCATAGCCCGACTGTAGGCGGATGGCTCCATTCGCATTTTGGATGGATTTTTTCGACAACACCTGAAGAAGTCCTTCAGGCAAAGCAAACATTCGGGAAAAAATTTCTACAGGATAAAATGGTCGTGTTTATGCACAAAACATTTTTCTTATGGACAATTTTAGGCTTTGTAATTTGTTATATTGCAGGTGGTTGGACGGGATTACTGTGGGGTGGATTTGTGCGTCTCTTCTTTACGTTACATGCCACATGGAGTGTGAATTCCATCTGCCATATTTTGGCGGTCGATTATTCAATACCAATGATGAAAGTCGCAATAATTTTCTGATTGGAATACTTGCAATGGGCGAAGGATGGCATAATAACCATCATGCATTTCCACGGTCAGCTTTCCATGGAATGCGTTGGTGGCAAATTGATATTTCAGCTTATGTTATCAGAATGTTAGAAGCAGTAGAATTGGTGAAAAATGTATATAGAGTGCCGGTACATGTTCTTGCCGAAAAAGCAGTTAAATAAATTAAACAGCTCTCACGTAGAAATTCATAAAGACCTGATTGGCACATTGCTTATCAGGTCTTTTTTTTGGTTTGGATTGTAAGTTTGACCGTAACCGACCGAATAGGAAATGATAAATGGATATACATTTCAATTTTATAACTATTACTTACACAGAGTCTTTTTCATACGCATCGATAATATCTGCGACTAGGCGGTGACGAACGACGTCTGCTTTGTCGAAGTAAATAAAGTCGATACCATCTATTCCATGGAGAATTCTTTGTACATCGACGAGACCTGAGTCGTGTTTGTTGGGCAGGTCAATTTGGGTGATATCGCCGGTAATGATGGCTTTTGAACCACGTCCGAGGCGAGTGAGGAACATTTTCATTTGAGTAATAGTAGCATTCTGCGCTTCATCAAGTATGATAAAAGAATTATTAAGTGTTCGTCCACGCATGTAGGCAAGTGGAACAATTTCAATGATTTCCTTTTCGCTCATGCTTTTAAGTTTTTCAGGAGTGAGCATGTCACCGAGTGCGTCCAACAGAGGGCGGAGATAGGGGACGACTTTTTCGTTCAGGTCACCGGGTAAGAAGCCCAGGGATTCACCTGCTTCGACGGCGGGACGGGAGAGCAGGATTCTACTTACTTCATTATTACGAAGTGCTGCGAGTGCCATCGCTACGGCAAGGAACGTTTTACCTGTTCCTGCAGGGCCTATCGCGAAGACGATGTCATTTTTAGCGACTTTATCGACATAGTCTTGTTGGTGTTGGTTTTTGATTCTGATGCCGTCTTTTTTACCTTGAAGTACTACACCATTGGCAGAATTTTGAATTCCATTCTTATTTGCAGATGGTAAAGCATCACGAACGATACCAAGTACTTCCATCACATCTTCAGATTGGAGCTTCCCTTTTTTAAGCAGTATATATCGTAATTCGTCAAAAACCTTTTCAATTATTTTAACTTCTGATGGTTCACCACGAAGAGTCAGTACATCACCACGAACATTGATGCTCGAATGAAATTTATTTTCAATCAATTTTAGATGTGTATCATTATAGCCGAAGAGTGAGAGAGTGTCTATATCGGAGAGTTTGATTTTCTTTTCGAGTATATCCATAAATATCGATAGGTTAGGATTGTATATTAATTTTCGATAGTTAATAAAATTTGAGGACAAAATAAAAACCCCGCTTGGCTTTTTGAAAGCACAAAGCGGGGTTTGTAATATTACTCCTGAAGTAGGGTAATGGCCATAGACGATTATTTCCCTTTAGGAGATGCTGGTTCTGCAGTCGGAGCAGACACCGGTGCATTTTCAGTAGGTGCTACACCTGGAGCTAGTTCAGCTTTTTTCGCTTCTGCAGCTCGTTTTTTTCGCCAGTATGAACGTTCCGCTTTCATCTCATCGGATGTTTTTTCGCCGGGGGCAGGGATCATGAGTTTTTGTCCGGGATGAATAATGTCAGGATTGCGAATCATATCTGTATTCCCTTGCCAAATTTTTGGCCATTGGAATGGATCTCCGTATATGTCAGCCTTACCGGAAATATTCCACAAGCAATCGCGATTAGCAGCCCATGTACCGACGATATATTCGCCACCCTTTTTAGATTTTTCGCGGTAAAGACCTTTAATATCTCTTGCTAAGGCTATTACACGATCATAAAATTCAGGTAAAACAGAGATTTTTTCACCACGCATTTTGTTGAGCTCAGCTTCTAATGCCATGACATCTGCACGTTTATCGGCTAATACATCATTTGGTAATTGAGCCATTTCTCGTACTTTTCCTTCTAGACGACCGAGTCGCTGTCCAAAATCACTAATATCAGCTTCTGTGATATTCCCGAGAATTCGGTACATATCTTCACGGCATTTTTTCAATGATGCAGTTTCGGCATCTACCATTGGGATTGTACTGCTTCGACGCTTGCAGTAGATGCTTGTAATTTTTTATTGAGTTCCATTACTTTCGCATTCCATTCGGCAATACATTCATCACCTTGCTCTTTGGAAGTAAATGGTTCAGTTTTCATTTGATCTTCGGTCAAGCTGCAATCAGCTACTTTTCGGAAGGATGCGCACGAGGAGAGGATAATACCGGCAAGCAAAAGGTAAAGTAATTTTTTCATATAATAATACTCCTATAAGTCAATTTCTAAAATAAAATAAGTAAAGTTGGAATGATATTATCTCTTTTTGCCTTTTGTTTTTTCCGGCTCTGGGGCTGGAGGCGGAGTGACAGGAGCATTCGGATCGTAATCAGGCCACACATTCGGCCATTTACTCATTTTATCTTGGACGAAAGCGAGCTTGTCAGCACATTCTTTCGCTTCTGAGCGTCTGCGAGCAAGCTCACCGTCGAGACGTACTTTTTCAGCGTCTTTCTTCTGAATTTCGGTTGTCAATCGGGCACTTTCTGCACGTAGCTCTCGGAGCTTTGATAATTGCTCGTCAGTTACTTTCGGCGTACAACCTACTATTGTCAAGGCCGCCACAAGAGCGAGAGCTCCAATACTACGGGCTACATTATTATAGGCAAATTGCATGATTTCCTCACAATTAAAATGAAACATCGACTAAATTTCGTTTTGAGAATTTTACGAATTTACGCCTTTGATACGCCCGAAACAAGTAAAAAATTCTTCGTGTGTGTTTTTTCTCCTAAATTTGCACAACTGTCCACACCAAATCGTATATCTTTTACATAGATATTCATAATATCAATTCTATGTACTCTTGTCCGAACTTACTCACTTAATTAGGTGTTACAGTATTCAGTATTTCATTTCCATACCCTACAAAATGTCATTACGATATATTATTATATTCATTCTCATCTTTAGTGCGAATGTCATTTCTGCTGCTTCTTCTCATTTGAGTTTTATAGTTAAAGTAAAAAAAACGACAACTCGTGCTACGATGCTGAGTCAAGCATTTGGAGAAAATATTCATTTACAACCTGTTTTCTCTCAGAGTAAACAGTCAAAAGTAAACACAACCCTTTCAATATCTTCACAAGTCAAATTCTCCGAACTTGAACAATTCTATGTTGTTACAGCGTCAAATAGTAACAGCTCCGATCAAATTATCTCTCAAATCAGACAATATTCATTTGTCGAAACTATTGAACCACTCAGAATATTTCACCTTGACACACCATTAAACTATCCAAATGATTCTTTGAATGATAAACAATGGGCTCTAAAGAAAATAGGAGCAGAAATAGCATGGAAAACATCTACCGGAAAAGGAGTATTAGTAGGTGTACTTGACACCGGAATTGACTTTTATCATCCTGATTTACAAAATAATCTGTGGGTGAATTCTGCAGAAGATATCAATAAAAACGGAACATTTGAACCATATTATTTTACTGAAAATCGGAATGGACTTACCGGCGATTTAAATGGAATTGACGAAGAAGGTAATGGTTTTGTCGATGATGTGATTGGCTATGATTTTGTCGATCAATTACTTGTGAATATTGGAGATGCTTCTGTACGTGATGCAATTCCGTATGATGAGCAGGGACATGGAACAAGTGTATCGGGAATCATTGGCGCTGAGGTAAATAACACAATTGGCATTGCAGGAATCGCTTATGATTGCAAGCTTGTATCATTGCGCGCTTTTGACGCGACAGGCAATGCAGAGGAAGATGATATAGCCGCAGCAATTGTATATGCAGCTCTTAATGGTGTAAGAGTACTGAATATGAGCTTTGGTGACGTCGTCTATTCTCCTATTACACGTGCTGCCTGTCAATTTGCTGAATCGATGGGGGTTACACTCGTTGCATCGGCGGGTAATGATGGCTCGAACCTAAGACGTTTCCCGGCAAGTTATCCTGAAGTGATAGCTGTTGGAGCGACAAATGACCGCGATTTCCGTGCTTCATTTAGTTCTTATGGTTCTCAGCTTGCATTATCAGCACCGGGTGTTGGGATTTCTACAACGAGTGTCGGAGGCAAGTATAAAACTAATTTTCAAGGTACATCTGCAGCCGCTCCACATGTAGCTGCTGCGGCAGCATTAATATTAGAAAATAATCCTTCTTTCTCCCCTCAGGAAGTGAGAGGAGTGCTTCAAGCTTCGAGTGACGATGTGGGAGATAACGGTTGGGATACGGATTTTGGTTCCGGTCGATTGAATTGTGCAACAGCAGTATCTACAAAAGGTGCGACGAATATCAAGATTTCTTTTCCTGAAAATGACGCTGTCTTTCGCACGGATCGTACGAAAAACGTCGAAATTCAAGGAACAATAGCAACTCCATTATTTTCATCATGGTCGCTTTGGTTAGGCAAGGGTGAATTACCATCGGATACTTCGTGGATTGCGATTGGAGATACATCCAAAGTACAGACAATCGGAAATGTACTCTCAAATCTATCTCTTACCAGTTTACAAGATACAACTTATACTCTACGATTGATTGTTGGATTAACCAACGGTAATTCGATTGAACGTCGTGTGCGCTTCGATGCAATTTCTACTGAATCCAAATTAAACTTTGTTGGGTTTTATCCTATTACTATTTCAGCTTGGCACAATGACAAACGTGCCGCAATTATTACATCTGAATTTACCGCCCGGTGTCGATTTTATGTTATAATTAAAAAACAAGGAAGTGCTGATATTGCAAAAACATACGAGGATTTCGATCATTTTTCCCGACTTCATTCGATTGCATTCTTTGAGAAAGATATGATCGCCGGTGTGCCGTATGATTGTGAAGTAATCGGTATTATACCCGGTGTGGATACAGTCAGTACTATGATGACTATTACTCGTCCGAGTGAAGTGATACAACAGACACTCTTTGAACCTAAAGACTATTCATTCGTTACTGCTCATCTCAACAACTCTGTGAAAAATCTATACGGTGAGGGCGATGCAATTGCCATTAGTGATAGGTCGAGTGGGAGCTTCGGAACGACGAAAATAATTCAATATAAAAATGGCTCAATGGCTACCCGCGACTCAACGACTGAAGTTTGGATCCCACGCGCTATGGGTGACTCAAATGGAGATGGAATTATAGAAGTATTGGCTCATTCGCTCGGGGCTACAAGTTTGTTCCAAGGTAAGTCTAAGTCTGATTCACCATTTACTACTTCCATTTTTAGTGAAAAAGATGTGAAATATGGTACGACACAGGAGTTTTGGCCGGCAACAATGTCAGACCTGACCGGTGACGGGGTCGATGAGATAATAGGTTTTACCGATACAACGGCTCTTGCATTCACGTATCGAAATGGGAAATATGAACTCCTCGCATCAGCTCCTAATGATACTCCGAGAGGTGAGAGTGGTTCGACAAATGCAATGCGTCCTCCCAATTGTGCCGTTGGAGACTTCGATGGAGACGGAAATATAGAAATATGTTACGGTGATACAGACGGAGATTTTCTTGTTTTCGAATACAAAAACGGATCATTTTCTAAAGAATACTCAATTGTAAACCAAGAAAAAGATGGCGGAGCCGAATACGTTGCTTCTGCGGATGTTGATGGTGATGGAAAGCAGGAATTTCTCGTCGGATATTATTCTTCTCCAAGTGCGAATTATGACCGAGAGTACGAAGTACCATTTTGGACTTTCAAGCTTTATAAAAGTTTGTCAGCGAATACTTATCGCGCTGTATGGACAGAACAAGTCTATGGAGTGCGTGCAGGCTTGGAATATCAAAGTGGTGTATCAGCCGGAGACGTAGATAGACAAAAGGGTGATGAAATTATCGTCGCTCCATTCCCTAATTTGTATGTTTTCAAATGGAAAGATTCTTTAAAAACTCTTGTACCTTTATGGAATTATTCCGGTAGCTATACCAGCTCTCCTATCATCCATGACTTTGACAAAAACGGTAGAAATGAACTCGGCTTCTCCGACGGTGTCACTACCTCCTTCTGGGAAATACCGATTGCAAAAACCCCTTCTCCACCAATCAATTTCAATGCTACTGTCATCAACGCCACAACCGTCAGACTGCATTGGTCACGTTCCCCGGATGCTGATGAATATGCTATATACAAACTGCGAAACCCAAGTCAACAGAATTTTCAAGCAGAATTTATCGGTGTAACGAGTGCAGACTCGCTGATACTCGATACACTCTCTAATCATACACTCTATCGCTTTTTTATACGATCGTTAAAGGCGGGAATCCAAGGAGTGATTACACAACCTGTTGATGCTTATACACATCCAATTGTAGGCGTTTCTCGGACTATGATCGACGGTTTGAAAATCTATGTTCATTTTAGCGGATTACTTAGTACAAATCTCCCACCATTTGGTACTTTTCGTATAGTTGATAATAATAACAATGAACTTTCATTACTATCAGACATACAAATCGGCGGAGATTCTATGCTGATTATGCAGCTTAAACCTTTGCAGATGAGTCAGGCCATTAAAGTTATCGTACAGCCATTCGAAGATAGATTCGGAACAAGTACTTTACAAGGACAATTTACATTATCTCTTACTGTACCCTCTACTAAAACTGAATTGTATCTATCAAAATTACAAGTAGTTACAAGTACAACTCTCAAATTGGAATATTCTGAAGCTTTCGCATCTGAAGCTTTGAGCATATCAAATTATTCGTTTCTACCATTTGGATCTATTTCTGCGATAGACAGTATAAGTGAAACCGAAGTATTGATAACGCTAACCGAACCAATTCAGCCGCTCGGCAGTGAATATACTGTCACTGTTCGTAATATTTTTGCACGTTCCGGTAATGCAATCACCAGTGGTGCTGGGAATACGCTTGGATTTACCCTTACAAATTCCACAGCATATCTGCCATTCGTCTTCCCAAATCCGATTAATTTATCTGAAAATCAATCGGTGACATTTGGTAATTTACCGCGTAATCCGATTGTAACTGTCTATTCCCTTGATATGAAAGTGCTTGCTACGTTGTCCGACAATCACAATGATGGAGGAATTAGCTGGGATGGACAGACGATCGATGGTATTCAGCTTCGCTCTGGAGTTTATTTGTTTAAAGTGAAAGGGTTAAGTAAATCAGGAACAGATGTTGAGTCTGAGTTAGTGAAATTTGCAGTTATACGATAGTTTTTTTTTGTAACTAGTGGCCTTACCATATTCGAAACCTTCAATAGTACAATGGAAGAAGAATATTTGGGGATCTATATCCTAAGATTTAAAATGATCTTTCAGAAATGAATATTATTTTTATAGTCATCTTTAAATTCAAATAGGTTTACGAAATTTTTGAAAAAATAAATATTGTGTCATAAGAAGTTCGATGAACATTGTCCTATTATTTGAGTTGAAATATATCTGTTTGCGTTGTTAAAATGGGTGTAAATAATCACACCGAACGACAAATAAATCGTAATTTGCATGCATGAAAATATGTAGGATTATTTGTATTTGTTTTGCTTTGATGATGGGTGCAGCATGTATTTCAATGCACGCACAACTGAAAGTAAAGAATATATACTTGAATAAAAAGATGTGTTTGACTCAACTACTAAAGATTGGTTCTTTGCAGCACGGTTGGCAAATTCACTTCATACTATTACAAGAGATTATGTCATAGAAGATGAATTTTTGTTTGAAGAGGATGAGTATCTCGAATTGGATAATATCGAAGAAACGGAGAGGAATTTACGTAGCATTGGAATCTTTGCAAACGTAAAAATTGACGTCGATACACTCGATAATGATGAAGTAGATATATCAGTTACTACTCAAGACAGATGGTCAACTTTGCCAAGTTTGATTCTTTCAACCAGTGGTGGTGTAGAAAATTACGGAGCCCAAATTAGAGAGTTAAATTTGTGCGGATGGGGAGCTTATTTTGGAGCACAGGGACTTTATCGAACAGAAAATTCAATCGGTTGGCAGGGGAGAGTGGATTATATCCAACGAAAGATATTTAGAACCGATCTTACTTTCAACGGCACATTACGAGCAAATAAATATAGGACTGATCAGTTAGTCGTACTCGAAAAACAGTATCTAACTTTATCTACACCAACATCTTATGGTGTGTCATACTTCGATTCTTTTGGAAAAGATTTTGTATTCACAGGCAATCGATATACCTTGCAGCCTTTTCATTTAGGTGAGGGTGAGGGATGGTTCTCAATTGCAGGGAAAAAGAAAGACAGGATATTTGCGACCGTCTATGCCAGTGTACATGAAGTAGTACGATTTGATCCGATCTACCGACAAGCTTTTGATAATTCCGGTAAAGTATTAGTTGGTTTTTCATCTCTTTCGCTAAAATTCCAAACTGTTAATAGGTTGAATTCTTATGAAATAGAAGATATGCCTATTGGTGCATGGGGCACTGTGGTCCTAGGGAAAACATTTCCGATTATTTGGAAGAATTCTCCGGCAAGAGTCGATGGAGGACTTTTCTATGCCGGTGGTCAAGTCGAGCAGTCTGCTATATGGGGTAATCTTTATGTGTTCGGTCAGATATCCGGTGGAAGTGGATTCTCAAGTGCTGATGCGAGCTATACTTATCAAGAATTCTTAGGTATTTCACATTACCAACTCACGGATAAGCTTATATTGGCAGCACGCTTACGTCAGCAAACTGCTTGGAATTGGGATGGATTCAGGCAATTAGTACTTGATGCTGATGCAGGATTACGCGGCTACCGAGCTAATTCAATCGCCGGTGACAACCGAGTAATTGGTAATATAGAAGCTCGATACTTTACAGATTGGGAGGCATGGATTTTTCGGTTTTCGGGAGTATTGTTTTATGATTATGGTACAGCGTGGAATGTAAAAACTACCATCGCAGATGCTCAATTTCACAATGCAATAGGTGTCGGGATTCGATTGCACAATATAAAGACAGTTGGCGCAGATGCTACGTTACGATTCGATATTGCCTACAACATGGATGAAAATCAATTTGGTTTTGTTTTTAGTACTTCTCAGCTCTTTTCTGCATTTGGAAAACATGTCTTTAAGCTACCACAAATATTCGGCTTAGGTGTCGATTCGGAATAAAAATTAACTAGAATTTCAGAAAGATTACTATGAGTAAAACTGTTCGGCTAATTGGTTTTCCTATGGATTTGGGTGCCGGTCGACGGGGCGTAGATATGGGTCCGTCTGCCCTACGGATCGCTGAAATAGCTCAAAAACTCGAAGCACTCGGATATACGGTATTTGATGAAGGCGATATTACAGTCAGAACACAAGAAGTACTTTTAGTAGAGGACGCGACGCTAAAATACTTACCTGAAATTACAAACGCTTGTCAGCATCTTGCTGATAAAGTAGAGCAAGTACTCAATGGCGGAGATTTCCCAATCATTTTAGGTGGCGATCACTCAATGAGTATTGGTTCGATTTCAGGTATAGCAGCGCATTGCCGCAAACACAACAAACGCTTGGGAGTATTGTGGATAGATGCTCACACTGATATTAATACACCGGAAACATCACCTACAGGAAACATTCATGGAATGCCGATAGCAGCTCTATTGGGTATTGGGGCAAAAGAATTAACCACTATTGGTGGAGATTTTGTAAAAATTGAACCCAACAATATAGTATATATAGGGATACGCTCGATTGACGAAGGAGAAAGAACGCTCATTAAACAGTTAGGAATTAGTACGTATACGATGTTTGACATAGATAAATACGGCATATTTACGATTGTTCAAAACACTCTCGATCAAATGCGTCAAAGTGTCGATCATCTCCACATTAGTTTTGATTTGGACAGCGTCGATCCTACTGTTGCAAAAGGTGTCGGGACACCTGTTCAAGGGGGGTTGTCCTATAGAGAAACACATTTACTGATGGAGCTAATAGCCGAAAGCGGACTCATTTCTTCGTTCGAGATTGCAGAAGTTAATCCAATTTTGGATGATATGAATTCGAGTGCTGTTTTCGCTACAGGTGCAGTCGCATCATGTATGGGTAAGAGAATTTTGTAGAATAGATTGACATGAAAGTATTCGGTTGGAATATGACTTTTCTCATGAGAATAATCAGCGTTTTACTTTATTTTGCGTTTGTGGATGCAACAGCTAAACAACATGATACCTTATCAAATAGTAAAGCTAAGATTAACAAAACGGTTTCTGCATATATAGGATCGAAATTTAATCTTGGGGATTCAGAATTTTTCAGAGAATATGCTCGAACGTTTAACGCCAATACGCTTTTTCCGGTACAGACGGTAATTGGTGTAGAGATTAGAGCGGAAGCAATTAAATCAATACGTTTTGGAATTAACAGTGAATATTTTGCAGCTGACTTTGTCGATTCATACTCAAGACTTGTCCAATCCCCTGTAGATTCATTATCTGTCGGTGCGAGATTCTCAAGTGAGAAGATCCATTTCACTGCGATTCCGATTATGTTAACTGCTGATTACGTTCCTTCAAATACACAATTTCGAACATATTGTGGTGGAGGATTAGGGATTTCAATCAGTCGAATTCGATGGGAGGAAACTACAATATCAACTGTTGCCAATGATCGAAGAGTAGGTGGAACTCACATCGATGAAAATATACTCGCACCTACTGCGTGTATCTATGCCGGCCTTGAGTTGGGTTTTGATAAAAGACATAAAAATAATAGTGTTACATCATTAACCATCGAAGCTCGTTATTCAATAATCGGTATGTCGGCTCCTATGTTCGCCTCGGTATCGTCCCAATTTTTTAACCCTCCTGATACATGGAAACAGAAATTTAGTGTGGGTGCCAGTGGTTTTTCTTTGACAATTGGTTTGGCGTTTCAGTCGCCGGATATATAATAATAGTATGTCAATAAATAACTCTCCATTTATATTTTTCAACGAATTTAATTTTAATTACTTAATAAGGATAAAGAAATGATAATCAATGTAACAGCTCGCCATTTTAAAGCATGGCCGGAATTGCACGAATTGGTAGTAGATGCGGCTAATGGTTTTTTAAAATATAACGAGAGTATTACTCGGACAGATATCGTATTATCTGAAGAAAATGACAAGTTTATTGAGTTTACAGTCCATGTCAATAGTCATACTTTTCATGGTGAAGCGACAGGCGCAGATTTTGATAAAGCCTTGCATGGCGCAAGCGACAAAATTGTAGCACAGCTCCGTAAGTTGAAAGAAAAGATGACAAACCATAAAGGCAAAGATGTACCGGAATTTTTGGGATAATTTCTTGAGGCCTATAACATTACTGAATTTGAGTTTAGAATGTAGTATAACCAATATCTAACCATGAAGAATTATAGATTTTTTATACTTTTCTGACACATACTTCAAACTGAATGAGATAACCAATAAATAAAACAGGTATCTATGTCACAATTCTCAAAACTCAAAACAATATCTAAGCAAAATATACCTGTCGAACAGTTGCTATCTTCACCGGTGCAGCTTCGTGCAGTCGTCGGTGGTACCAGCTTAGGAAATGCAATTACCGATAAAAACCTCCACCGACCTCAGCTTGCTTTAGCCGGTTTTGTCGAGCTTTTTACATTTCATAGAGTTCAGATCTTCGGGAATACAGAAATTTATTACCTCAAAAGTCTAAAGCCTGAGGCACGTAAGCAAGCATTTGAGACAATTACCGGGTTCCCAATACCCTGTATTATACTAACAAATAACCATGAACTAGAGCCGGAACTTCTTGAAATTGCTGAGCGAAGGAATATAGCTGTATTTGCAACAGAATTTGAAACAACAAAATCATCCTACCTGTTGTCTGAGTTTTTAGATGATCAATTTGCACAGCAAGTTGTGCTCCATGGTTCATTTGTCGATGTCTATGGTGTCGGTGTACTTCTGACAGGAAGAAGCGGAATTGGTAAAAGCGAAATTGCTTTAGATTTGATCGAACGCGGACACCGATTAGTAGCAGATGATATCGTTTATTTTACGAAAAAGCGTGAAAGTGTACTTATGGGAACAGGCACAAATTTGTCGAAGCATTTCATGGAAATTAGAGGACTTGGGATAATTGACGTAGAAAGAATGTTTGGAATTCGTGCTATAAGGTTCCAAAAACGGTTAGAAATAATTGTAGAGCTAGAAGAATGGGTGAAAGACAATGAATATACTCGTACAGGACTCGAAGAAGCACCACTTTCAATTGTTGGTGTCGATGTAGCATCAGTGAAGCTGCCACTCTTCCCAGGGAAAAATGTAACTGTTATCACTGAAGTAATTGCTCTGAATTACTTGTTGAGAACTTACGGTTACAATGCCGCAAAAGTATTTGCAGACCGCCTTCAGGAGCAAATATTCCTCCGAAAAAAAAACAAATCTACTGTCTATGACCAACGCTCAGTCACGTATTTTCAGAGTGACGATGAATAGTCGGTTGATTTAAATTTTAGCAACTTAATACTCTTTAGAAATATGAAAATAACGGATATTCTCAACAAAAACTGTATTCTGGTACATCGAACTATTAAAACCAAAGAAGAAGCGTTAAATCTTATGATCCAAACACTTGCGCAATCGGGACAACTTACTGATCCCACAGAAGTGCAACGAGTCGTGTGGGAACGTGAAGCAATAATGTCCACAGGAATCGGGAAGGGATTCGCTCTACCTCATGGAAAAACAAATTCTGTAGCTGATACAGTAGGTTGCTTTCTAACTCTCGATGAGTCTATTAATTTTGATGCGTTGGATGGTCTCCCGGTGAATACGATTTTTATGCTTATTGGTCGAGAAAATACCGTTGGCACACACTTAAGAATGCTGAGTAGAATCTCACGTTTGATGAATATTGACAGCTTCCGTATAGAAGTACAATCAGCAGTATCTAGTGATGAAATATATGCATTATTCGAACGAGAAGAATCAACTATGTTTTAATATTATTAACAGTTTAACTCTATGAAGAAAACCCTAAATCTAACAGTTTGCATTTTGATGATTTGCAGTACAGCTACGCTTTTTGGTCAAGCCAAATCCAAACCCTCTACACCTTCTACCACAGCACCGGCTGATACACCGTCACAGCCTCCTCAAACTCAAGAAGACCCCAAAAAACAGCTCATCAAAATTCTCGATGATCAGACTCATTCCTTAGTCAAAAACTATGATGGTCAGCTTAGAAATCTCGTTAAGCAATTTGATGAGAATGCAAAAGGCATGCTCCAAAATCAAAAAGAGCAGATCAAAGTACTCCAGGAAAGTCTGAATCAAATCTCCAAACAGCTCGAAGAACAGCTCAAGCAGCTCTCCGAGCAAACCGCCAAGCTCAATAAACAATTCGACGAACAGGTCAAAACCCTCAATAAGCAACTCGACGAGCAAACCGTAAAGCTCACGAAGCAAGTCGAAGAGATTGAAAAGAAGTAAGTGCTTTAAATAATAGACTAATAATTAAAAAGCCGGTTGGGTCAACCGGCTTTTTGCGTGTTTTGATATGTGTTTGTCGATTGAACGATGCCTTCTTCACCAATAACTATCGAGGATATTTATCCCTTACTCTCCGGTCTCTCAAGCGTAATCACCGTGATTTCCGGTTCGATGGCGATCCGTATCGGAGGTCCTACCATCCCTATACCGCGATTGACATAGATGGATTGTTCTTTGTAAGAATACAAGCCCGCCCATTGATCATAGACCACGCGTGCAAAACTATAATCCTCTCCCAAAAGATGCACTCCCACTTGTCCGCCATGGGTATGACCGGCAAGCATAAGATCGATAGGCACTTTGCCACGGACTTGCGCATCCCAAAACGTAGGGTCATGTGCTAGAAGAATCGTTGGATTCGAAGTATTGAGTCCATGCATGGCATCACCAAGACGCCCGAAATTCTGTTGGAGTCCCGTATTATCAATTCCGGCGATATTGAGCGTTGCGCCATCGACTTGTATCGTGGAATTGCTGTTGACTAAGAGGTTGATACCAGTCGAACGAAGCCCTGATTTGAGCAGATTGTGTTCTTCGGGAGTCATGTAGTGGTCATGATTACCAAGCGAACCATAAACGCCGAGCGGAGCTTTTAATTTGGATAATTCCTGATGCGTGATCTTGAGTTCGTCTGCGCGGAAATTAACATAATCTCCTGTAATGACAATCAGATCCGGCTTGTATGAATCTATCAGTCGTCGCACTTCCTGCATTGGCCGATGCGACCCGAACGAACCTGAATGGATGTCCGATATATGGATGATTTTGAGTCCGCTCAGTTGAGAAGGGAGACCGGCAATCTTGACCGTCTGATAATACGACTGAAAGTCAAATGCTGTACGAAACATACCATTAGTCGCAATTGCAAATGGTGTCGCTGCAGCGGTCCATGCTACTTTTTCAAGAAAATCACGGCGCGGAGTAGAGGGGATTTCCTCCGGTTGGTGCGTGGTTGATGAATCGCCGGCAAAAAATTTTTCTGTAGATCAAGATAAATAACCGACCAATATCTTTAATTAATAAAACCAAAGAAATCAACAGTTTCGGTAAAAACCACAGAACAGTAATCAGTTGAAAAGTACGTTTAGCAGGAGCATCAAACCCAAAAAAAGTCAGCAGCAAAGGACTCGAATAAAACGTGCCGAGGAGGACGAGTCCGGCAATTACCCACGGTAATTTATAAAGGAGCGGGGAATATCCACGGCGTTTGATGAATTTCTGCCAATTGTAGAGGACATAATAGTCAACGAGTATTTGCAGGGTAACGGTAAAAAACCAAAACATTGAAAACCGAACAGGATTCATACAGTAGGGAATTGAAGGGTAAAAGAAAAGGGCAAGTCGCTTATCAAAACGCTTGCCCCAATTGTGTCGAAGTTGACCATTACGCGATGGAACCTTTTGCAGGTGTGTTTTGCAACGGTTTAAGATTGATTTTTGGCGCAAGTTCTTGACCACTAATGATTTGGTCGAGCTCTGCGCCGTCGAGGATCTCACGTTCGAGTAATATTTTTGACGTTTTGTGCAGTAGTTCTAGATTTTCCTGAAGGAGCTGTTCGGACTGCTTCATTGCCTCGGTAAGAATTCGTCGTACTTCATTGTCGATGATACGAGCTGTTTCTTCGCTGTGGTCGCGGGGTTGTGCTATTTCACGTCCCAAGAACACTTCTTCGTGTTTCGTTGCAAATGTCACTGGTCCGACTACTTCACTCATTCCCCATTCACAGACCATTTTTCGAGCGAGAGAGGAGGCGCGGACGAGATCACTGCTAGCACCGGTATTCATTTGCCCAAAGACGATTTTTTCCGCGGCACGACCCGCGAGCAGTACAACAATCTGTGTTTCAATGAATTCTTTGGAATATGTATGTGCGTCTTCTGTTGGGAGATACGATGTCACACCGAGTGCCCGTCCACGTGGGATTATCGTTACTTTATGGACAGGATTGCTATGAGGCAAGAGCTTGCCGGCGAGTGCGTGACCCATTTCGTGATAAGCAGTTGTTTCTTTTTCTTTGTCAGAGATGACCATGCTTTTGCGTTCGACACCCATTAAAATTTTATCTTTAGCACTTTCAAAGTCGAACATTGTCACGGTTTCACCATTTCGGCGGGCAGCAAAAAGTGCAGCTTCATTCACTAAATTCGCTAAATCGGCACCCGAGAGACCAGGCGTGCCGCGTGCAATTGTTTCCAAGTTTACTTCTGAACTTAGAGGGATATGCTTCACGTGTACTTTCAATATTCCTTCTCTACCTCGTACATCCGGGCGATCAACGACGACCTGTCGATCAAATCTACCAGGTCGAAGCAATGCAGAATCTAAAACATCAGGGCGATTGGTAGCAGCGATAATAATAACACCTGAATTCTGCTCAAATCCATCCATTTCAACGAGTAACTGATTGAGAGTTTGCTCGCGTTCGTCATTTCCACCACCAAGACCTGCTCCTCGAGAACGTCCCACTGCATCAATTTCATCTATAAATACTAAACATGGAGCGCTTTTTTTGGCTTGTTCGAATAAGTCACGTACTCTGCTTGCACCGACACCGACAAACATTTCAACGAAGTCAGCACCGGATATAGAGAAGAAGGGAACATTTGCTTCTCCAGAAACTGCGCGTGCTAGAAGAGTTTTACCGGTGCCTGGAGGTCCGAGTAGCAGGACACCTCGTGGGATTTTACCGCCAAGTTTTTGGAATTTAGAGGGTTCTTTCAGAAACTCAATCACTTCTTCGAGCTCATACTTTGCCTCATCAGCTCCTGCTACATCTGCAAAAGTTATTTTATTGGCGCCGGTTTCATTCAAAAGTCGAGCTCGCGATTTGCCGAAAGAAAAAATACCTTTTGGTCCACCATTCTGCATTCTTCGCATCATAAACATTATCACACCGAAAAGAATCAACCATGGAAAGAGATTCAGTATTAAGGTCATAAATAGATTTTCACTCTCACGGTAACTCCATGTCATACCTTTAGATGCCCATGTTTCTTCTGTTTTTGAATCGACAACCCCTAGCTTTGTTGAAAAGAAAATAATAGGTTTTTCGATGCCGTCGCGATTAACATTCATCTGTTCGCGCAGTGTACCATGAAATTCAAAATCATTGAGTTGTGATTTTTCAATAACAGCTGATGATATTTTACCTTTGGATAAGAAATAAGCGTATTCGCTGTAGGTCACTTTTACTTCTGAGCGTTCATTCGAATTGAGATTAGAGAAAATAAATATCAATCCAATGATTCCTGCACCAAAAATAAAAAGAGATTTCATTACCTTACCCATCTGTTGGTCACCGCCGTCTTTGGGGAAATTTGAATTATTTGGGTTTTTTTGTGGTGGTTTTTTGTCCTTGGGGGTGTTAGGAGTATTCATTTCATTCAACATAAAAGTGGGTATTAGCGTAAGTCCGGAAGTACCGGATGAATTGTAATTGTATAATGCCATTCTAGAAATCCTAAATTCGTGGGTTAAATTATCAATTTGAACGGAATAAAATGCCTTGAATTCACTTTTATAATCTTGTGATTTCAAGGCGCCGCCGCATTGACGAATTAGCTTTCCTTAAAATTGCCTCTATTGGTAAATTTCCTGAGATATTTAGAAATTTGAGATGATATCTCCTTTAAACTTTATAATTATTTCTCTTACCTTTAGTTAATTACCCAAATAAAAAAGCCGCTTTACAAAGCGGCTTTTTATTAAATCATTGAATTGATATGTTATCGATTTAGTAGAATGTTGAATCGTATAGAACCTTTCGAAGTTCTTACGACGACACTATACATCCCGCTTGCCACATCAGTACCATTGTTGTCATCACCATTCCACACTAATTGCTTTCCATAAAGTACGTTGCCATCAAATGTCTTTACCAAAACCCCTATTGAATTGTAAATCTCTACGCCTGTCACTGCCACTCCAGGTGCTAATTCACTAAATTCCAATTGGATAGACGAGGTGAATGGATTGGGGAATGCTTTGATTTGTACTGTGTTTGAATTGAATATGAACGATTCATTCTCAATAGAAGTATTAATCCCACCACCTTCTTTTTTCTCCGGCTGATAAAAATAATAATTGTCTTTTGGCATGAGCCATGGCTCGAGAGCAAGGAAAGCAGTATAAAGTGATAGTACTCTATTTCTTCGGCTAACATCAATAATTTCTTTAATCATTTCATTGGTTACCGAACTCGTCTCGAGTGATGATATGTAATTACCATTCCAAATTCTACGTGTCATCAGAAAAGAGTCAATTTCTGGAGTTACCGCAAAGCTCACTTCTTTACTAAAGGGCTTATCGTGATAGAATCCAGTTGCTCGGACTTTGATAGGAAGCTTGCCATAGTATCGTCCAATCTGAAAGACGATTCCTGCATCACGCTGTGCTTGGGAGAATGATTTGTCGAATCGACCATAGCAAAATCCATCTTCAAGAGTTGTATATAACTCAAGGGATTGCACACTTCCCTCTGCACTATTAATAATAGAGGAAATCGCAATCGAAAGCGATGTTTTTGGGCTATTGGCATCTAGATAAAACCCACCTGACCATTTGGTGAGATAGTCGTACAAATATGAATTCCCATAGTAACTCATTGAATTTTGATAATAACTCCTGCGAGTGGTCGAATAATCAATACAGTTAATCTGTGCTGATAAATTAGAAATAGATGCTATTTCTTGAATGAGAGGATTAGCGAGCTTATAGTTTCCTAATCCGTCTGAGTTTGAAATGACAATCACATTTGCAGAATTACCATGATCTTTCATAAATTGTAACCCATTAGGAAGGGAAAGCTGAAGGTATGAGTACGGTGATAATTGATCTTCATTAATTCCGGCAAAAGCTTCGTTTATAGAAGTAGAGCTCGCGCTAACCCATTGATTAAAAATAGGTTGTGCGTCACCATTCGATAAGAGAATGTTGAAAGAGTCTTTTGCAGAATAGTTTGCAAGGAGTGCTGTTTGCAATTCACTAAGTACTTCTTTCTTGGTGAGGGTTGTTTGGCTGATATCATAATCAAGAATAAAAAGTGTTTTTTTCTGAGTGGAGACATCAATTGCTTGCTTAGTCAGCATCACAAGTTGGTAGTATCCTTCATCTTTCGAGTCTTCAAAACATTGCAAAAAGAATCCGTTCTGCAAAGGGCTTGTGAATTGAATAAAAGGCATACTTGAAAAGCTAGATTGTTTCAAAATAATTTCTTTTCCATTCCCATAGAATGGGTCGATGACATCATTAAGCGTATAGCCCTGTATCGATAAGGAAGGATTAGACCATTTGGAGTCTTCCAGTGCTATAATTCGGAAATTTTTAAGTGGTGTTCTCGAGCCGAGTAATAAATTAGTTGGTAACTGTGCAGAAACATTTTTGACAGACCAATGTGCAGGCTGTAGCCATGATATTTTAACTTTACGAGAAGATGATCCTGCTAGAGGGAATATCTTGAAATCATAACGTGTTGATGATACTTTAGTTAGAATAGACGGATCTTTCCGTCTGTTAACTATTCCCTCATAGATTTGAGTCGCTTGACCTTTGTCAATAAGCATCGCTTTGACGATGGTATCTTCGACCCAAAGCCATGAATCTATCATCATAGAATTCGAAATTAAGTCAAATGAATATTGAATTTCAAGCGTGTCGGAGACATTAGTGAGTGATGTGCCTTTGGCGGATAGAGTTAGGTACAACCCGTATTCAAAATATGCACCAACGGGCTTGACGGTCATTACAGCTGAATCAATTGAGCCGTTATCTTGTCGCCATGTTTGCCGCACATCTTGAACTTTTAAACTTTGTGAGCTTGCCTCTGTGAAAAAAACAAAACATGCGCTAATAAGGCAAAGTATGATGCTCTTATTCATAAAACCTCCGAAAAATTAGGAAAAAATAAATTGTGAACTACATATCTATTTCTATTATAATATTGATAATTGCGATATAATATTACATTGTAATTGAGGTAAAATCTCTCATGGATTGTAAGAATACACTATCATTTATATGTATGTGATTTGTGTGATTGAAACTAGTGTATGTTCTTGTAGTATAACATTTGCCATCTCTTAACCTTACTATATATTCAAAATTTTTCATTTAATACTTCTTGACTGCATGCTTTGAAAAATTAATTTATTCAAAAACCGAGTTTATATTCCTATTGAAATGAATGTAATTCTAGAATAAGTGGATAATCCACGAATGATATACGGGAAAAATTAAATCTGCCAAAATCTCTAATATCAATAGTATGATGTAAAGCAAAATATTGTTGTAAGTGATTGTTTTTAGTTGAAATAGCCTTCCGAATAGAAATTCAGTTTATGCATAGTGTAAGTATAAATAATCTTATGTATGACCTTGTAAGTAATAATCTAAAAGATGTTAAAGATATTGATGAATCGTACGCATCTCTGGCGAAGGCAAGATCACCGGCTTTGAACGGTGAATTGGATAAAGCTCGAGAATATGATATAGCATGTAATGAATCTATCGAACCTATTCAAGATGAAGAAGATAGGTCTATTTGCAAGTCAGATTTCGATGCTGGACCGTGGTATGGACTACGGGAGGGATGAGTAGAGGTATAGTATAGTTTTTACGATTTATAACAACGAACATCATCTCATGTCAAGATGTTAGTTCAATAAAAAAGCGGCTGAAAGGCCGCTTTTTTAAATGAATCTGCGTGTCTCGAAATATTAGTCCATAATCTTACAGTGATTTGATTATTAAGGTGTTTGTAAAATTCGAGTAACAGATGAGCAACAATTTTTGAAATATGGCACATGTTATTTGCAATTTGTTTGCTGTCTTAGTTAATGAACAAAGTTAAAAGATCACTTCTATTCTATGCGATGTACAGTGAATTAGCTTGTTTTATTAGACAAAATGCCATTGGATGAATATGAATATAAATCGAATTGAATTCCAACCACTACGATCCATATAATCAATGGCATCATAAAGGAAATTCCAATTTGATTGAGTAGAGCAATTTGCATCACCCAATTAATTATTCCCTTCATTGTATCACCAAACCGATATATTCCTATACCGCTTACTTCGGTATATTCGACAATCACAATCCAAAGCAATACAGCAAGAAACAAATGAATAACGAGTATTCCTATACCCGTAGATTTCAGCTTTTGTTTCCAACCGATAGGCGTAGAGAGGATTAAAGCTAAGAACATAATTGTCGGTAAATATCCTTGCAAATGTGAATTAACTCCTAATTCACCAAGTACAGGTCGCCCATCTGCATAGTGATAATCTTTGTTGTTGATTCGCACAGAGATATTAGTTGCAATGTGTCCATAGGCATGAGTAGTTTGTTGTTCATTTTTGGGAACAAATGCAATTTTTACATTTCCCCATCGTGAGCCAAAGAGGAGATTCCCATATCCACAAAAATAGGATGAATACCCGTCGCCCAATCCCATAAAAAGGAGCACAACGAAGGCGAAATATATCCCACAACTTTTAAGAACAAAAGAGAGTAATGTTCTATATAACTTCACTTTGTTTTGTCCTTTCTGCAATTGATAGCCACACTACAAAGAGCATAAGAGCAAGAATAATAAACAATGCTTGCCAAATTTCAATATGCATCAGCTCGAAATATTCACTCTTGTAAGTTCCTGTTAAAAATAGAGTGATGAGACGGATGATATTGATTCCAAACAGAATTAGAACACCGCTCAGTGCGCCAATAATTCTCTTTTCCATGCAGTAGGAAATGCAAGAACTACGACGGCAAATAGAAACGATGGCTCAAGTGCATCGCAGCCATAAGCAATATTCATAGAAAATACCTGACTGCTGACAGTTTAGCACGATGTTTCAACAACAAACCCAAAGACTGAGAGTGCGGTAGAAGTGACTGATGCTACAACCGAAAGATATGCAGGAAGAAACTGTTTGCTAAAAGTATTTGTGCCAGTAAGTGCATAATAGCAAAGCATCAAAATAAGAACCGTAGCAAGAAAACGAAGCTGAGGCATACGATTCTTAATAGCGTTTTTGACTCTCTTTTTTATAGATTGAGTGGGAATATTGCGGTGCTTTTTTTTGTGCTGATTTTGCTTTGGACTCATAGAAGTAGTAGTTCTTCAAATAAAGAAACAATGGACTTTATCGTAAGAGATAAAGCCCATTGATGAAATACACTTATCAATTACTTATACAATCCTTGCTGTATTGCGTCTTGAAATATATCTGTACCCAGCAAATATGAATAACACTCCAAGAATAATCATTCCCCACTCGCCAAGAGTAGGTACGCTAAATATTCCAGTGACTAAAAAATAATTAGTAGGACTTGTAAAACTTCCTCCGGCATAAAGTACACCACTGTCAAAGACCAAAGAATTGAGATAGATGAAACTATTTAATGAGATTGACCAAGCAGGGTCTGCCAAACCAGTACCAGTAGAAGAAAGCTTTGCGATTCTATTTCGCGCTGCACCGCCGATATATGTAAATTGACCACCTACATATACATCCGTACCATTCACTACAATAGAGAAGATGTCATTATCAGAATCGGGATTCCATGTTGCATCAGCTAACCCCGTACCCGTAGAAGATAATTTAGCAATTCCTCTCCTCCCCGTGATACTACTACCAATATTGGTAAAAGACCCCCCTACATAGACATCTGCTCCATTTATAACTATAGAAAGCACAGATCCATCTGTAATTGGATTCCAAGTTCCATCAGCCAAGCCTGTGCCGGTGGATGATAACTTAGCAATACTATTCGAGCAAAGCCACTATGGTCGTAAAATTACCCCCCTACATAGACATCTGTGCCATCCACAGCAATCGAGTAAACATTGTGGGGGAATTAGCATTAGGATTCCATGAAGTGTCTGCGGTTCCTACACCTATTGCAGACAGCTTTGCGACTCCGTTCCTCGTAGCACCGCCAATATTTGTAAACGCACCACCAACATAAATATCCATTCCATTCACAGCAATACAAAAGACCTGAGCATCAGCACTTGGATTCCATAACGAGTCAAGAGTTCCAGCGCCTATAGAGGATATCTTAGCAATGAAATTCCGATGATGGGTATTACTCCTAAAATTAGAATCATTAACAAGTATAAAACTACCACCAATAAAAACATCTGATCCACTAACTGATATGCAATTAACAGTTCCGTTAGCAACATTTGGATTCCATATTGGGTCAAGTAAACCAGTCGCTCTATTATAACGTGCGAGACGGCGGCGAGTGGTTTGTGCCACATTGCGTAAAGAACCACCGATATAAACATACGTTGGGTCAACTGCTACAGCAGTTACTTCATCGTTTGGTAAATCAATAAAAGCAGGATTGGGTACTTGCGCCAATGATACCGATACAGACACGAATGCAAAGGAAAGTAAGAAGTATATGTATTTCATATAGATAAGTTCATTAAAGAATTACATTGTATCACATTTATTACTTGAATCCAGCTTGTTTTAAAATGCATTATTTAATTACCGTGAATAATGAAACCGACCGCACCAAACCTTGCAAGGCAACTAAACAATACACGCCATTTCCCATTGCTTCAATTGGAAGTGAAAATTGGGTTTCAGTGTTCTCAAATTCCAAGATAGTTTCACCGGTGAGGGAAGTGATTGAATAATGTATAGGGTTGGTGGAATTGAAGAGTGAGGGAGTGCGGTCAATTGTTAGGAATTCGAAACGGGATTTGGGTAGCAGAAAAGGTGGGGAGAGGTTTGGGCTATTTCGTTTTCAGCACCTAACGAGTTTAGGTCAAGTTTCCAAACACTTGAACCTTCTGTCCCTCCAAAAGAGTGTCTGTCCGCTTATGGCAAGAGACCTAACATCTTGATTTGTCAAGCCAGAGTTTACTTCCGTCCAGTTTTCCTGGTTATTACCACTGTGAATACGCCGCCACGAGTTCCCGCAAAGAGTGTCATTCCGCTGGCCTTAAGAGACCGAACATTTTGATTCATCAAACCAATATTGACCTCTGTCCAATTTCCACCGTTATCCGTTGAACGAAATACACCGCCGTTAGTCCCCGCAAAGATTGTCGTTCCGCTGATTGTAAGAGCATATATATTCTGATATATCAAACCCGTACTAACTGCCGTCCAATTCCACCGTTATCAGTTGAACGAAATATGCCGCTGTCTGTTCCCGCAAAGATTGTCGTTCCGCTGACCGTAAGAGCTAATACAATTTGCCGCGTCAAACCAATATTGACCTCCGTCCAATTCCCACCGCTATCAATTGAACGAAATACACCGCCGTCTGTTCCTGCAAAGATTGTCGTTCCGCTGCCCGTAAGAGCATGAACAATTTGACTCGTCAAACCCGTATTGACAGCAGTCCAATTCCCACCGTTATCGGTTGAACGAAATACTCCGCCGTAAAAAGTCCCTGCATAGAGTGTCGTTCCGTTGACCGTAAGAGACGGAACATATTGACGTGCCAAACCTATATTGACAGCCGTCCAATTCCCACCATTATCCGTTGATCGAAATACACCGCCATCTGTCCCAGCAAAGATTGTCTTTCCGCTGACAGTAAGAGATGGAACATATTGACTCGTCAAACCGGTATTGACCGACGTCCACTTCCCACCGTTATCTCCTGAACGTAATATGCCGCCGCCCCAAGTCCCTGCAAAGATTGTAGTTCCACTGACCGTAAGAGCAAAAACATATCTCTCCGTCAATCCGCCAGTATTGACCTTCGTTCAATTTTCACCATTATCGGTTGAACGAAATATGCCGTCACCATAAGTACCTGCAAATATGGTCGTTCCGCTGACCATAAGAGAAGGAATATCTTGAGAAGTCAATCCCGTATTGACCTTCGTCCAATTCCCACCATTATCTGTTGAACGAAATACTCCGTCGCCATAAGTCCCTGCAAAAAGCATCGTTCCTATAACCGTTAGAGACACAACATGAAGATTCTTCAATCCCGTATTGACCTCTATCCAATGTTCACCGTTATCCGTTGAACGAAATACTCCGCCGCCACCTGTACCAGCATAGAGTGTAGTTCCACTGACCGTAAGAGCATATACATCTTGACGCGTCCAGCCCTTATTGACCTCAGTCCAATTCTCACCGTTATCACTTGAACGAAATACGCCGCCGCCAATCCCAGCAAAGATTGTCGTTTCGTTGACCGTAAGAGCATAAACATTTTGATAAGTCAACCCCTTATTGACCTCAGTCCAATTCCCACCGTTATTCGTTGAACGAAATACGCCGCCGCCATAAGTCCCCACAAAGAGCGACGTCCCGCTAACTGTAAGAGCAAAAATATCTTGATGCGTGATCCTTTATTGACCTCCGTCCAATTCCCGCCGTTATCCTTTGAACGAAATACGCCACCGCCTTCTGTTCCAGCAAAGAGGATGTCCCATTCACGGCAAATGAAAAAACTTTGCCTCCAAATGGTCCATTACATTGCCTCCACTGCCCTTGCATAGTCGAAACTACAAGTAAGCAGAGTAAGCCAAAAAACAAGTTACGAAGTGATGTTCGAAGCAAGGTAAACGTTTTCATAAAATTCTCGAAAAAAGTAAAAAAATAATTGAGAAAGGTGTTTGTACTTTAAATTTTGTTGTCTTATATGGAATTATTGAAATACGGTGAACAACGTAGCCGATCGCGCTAAACCTTGCTGTGCAGCTAAGCAATACACACCATTTCCCAATGTTACTAAAGGAAGTGAAATTTGGGGTTCCTCATTCTCAAATTCCATAAGTTTTTCACCTGTGAGGGTGGTAATTGTATATTTTATTGGTCTTACAGAATTGAAGAACAGGGAAGTACGGTCAATTGTCAGTGTGTTGGTGGCTGGGTTTGGGTAGCAGGTTAAATGTGGAATAGTAGCTTTTTGTTCATTCTCTTGTTCTATTCCTAAAGCACTAATATTAACTTTCCATACACCTGCGACATGAGTTGCAGCATACAAAGTTCCTTCACTTACAGCTAAAGACCTTATAGACTTATTTGCCAATCCAGTATTTACTGGTGACCAACTTTCTCCATTGTTTATACTTCGAAAAACACCACCACTATCTGTGCCTACGAATAGGTCATTGCCATTTGCAATAAGTGACCAAATTTCTTTATCTGTCATTCCTGAACTAACTTCTGTCCAGTTCTCACCATCATCAACACTTCTAAAAACTCCACCAGAAGGGTAAGTACTATCTTTATAAGTACCAGCAAATATAGAAGTACCATTTACGGCTAATGACCAAATATTTAAATTTCTTAAGCCATTACTTGCCGCAGACCATGTTCCTCCGTTATCTAAACTCTTAAATATTCCACCAATGACAGTTCCTGCAAATAACGTACTACCCTTGATAGCAAGAGAAGTAACATCTGTATTTGTTAAGCCAGAATTGGAAGCTGACCAAGTCAATCCTTTATCGGCACTTCGATACACTCCTTGTCCTTTCTCTCTCGCCCCTTCTTGCTCTTTTCTTGTGCTTGCATACATAAATGAGCCATTCTCAACAAATGAACTTACATCAGACTCTGTTAATCCAGAATATCCGACAGTCCACCAACTCTCTCCGTTATCTGTACTGCGATATACACCATGTAATCCTAAGAATAGAGCAGTACTCCCTTTGAATAATGTATTATTGTATCCTCCAAATACAGACGTCGATATCCAACCTAAGCCTACTTGTATCCAAGTGTCTCCATTATTAGTACTACTATATATCCCACCGTTTGTAGTTACAACAAAAATAGTTGAGTCTTTTACAGCCAACGAAAGTACTGTATGTTGATTCAAACCCAAGTTTACTTCAGTCCAACTTAATCCATCATCAGCACTACGAAACATTCCGATGTCAGTCCCTGCAAATAACATAGTGCCACTTGCCGCAAATGTACTAACAAATTTACTCTTCAATCCCGAATTAACCACTTGCCAATTTTCTCCATTATCTGTGCTGCGATAAACACTTGCGTTGTAGGTAGAGTTGTAAACGGATACACTATCAGACACTGCAAACAGCGTTTTGCCGTTTACTATAAGCAGTTGAACAAATTTACCATTCAACCCTGAATTTACCATTTCCCATTTCATACCAACATCTGTTCCGCGAAACACTCCTATATCAGTACCTGCAAATATTGTTGTACCAGTGACTGCAAGAGTTTGAATTCTGCATTTTACTAACCCTGAACTAATGACCGACCAAGTTGCTCCATAATCAATACTGCGAAATATACTATCACCACTATCACCTCCTGCTACTCCAAATAGCTTCGTACCACTGACAGTAAGTGAATGTAAGCCTTTATATATTTTCACCCAACTTTCTCCATTATCAGTACTGCTATATGTGGCTCGGTCACTACTTGCAAATATAGTAGTTCCGTTACCTATAGCATTTATAGAGCTACCTTCAAGAGAATCTTCTATTGATTTTAAAATTGACCAAGTCTTACCATTATCTGTACTACGTAATACACCATAATAATAACTTGCGAATAGAGTCGAGCGATTCACGACAATATCGTAAATATCATATGACAATCCTGAAATATTATTTGTCCAGTTTTCTCCTGCATCAGTACTTCTAAAAGCACCATTCGACCAAGAGAATGCAAAAAGTGATGTACCGGATACACCAAGAGA
Source organism: Ignavibacteria bacterium (assembly GCA_016720145.1). Taxonomy (GTDB): domain Bacteria; phylum Bacteroidota; class Ignavibacteria; order Kapaibacteriales; family UBA961; genus JADJXV01. The sequence continues at coordinate 101,042 of JADJXV010000013.1, forward strand.
ACTAATATCAATGTTACGCTTAGAAGCTAACCAAGTCTCCCCAATATCCGTACTTCGATATAAAATGCCACCTGAACCTGCAAAAATTGTTGTACCAACCACATGAAAGTTAGCAACATTAATGTATGTATCTCCTGATTTTAAAATAAGTTTTGTCCAAGTATCACCATTATCATTACTGCGATAAACCTCATTATTATTAGTTAAAGCAAATAGTGATGTAGCACAGTTTACAATAGATTTAAAACGCACAGTGGTATCTGGAAAATTAATTGTAGTCCAAGTATTTCCATTATCTATGCTTCTACGTTTTACATAATGATCTCTAAAACCTCCTGGCAATCCATCCCTCCAAAAAAATTGATCTGAAAATAATGTTGTGCCACATGCTTTTAAAAAACTACAAGTTTTATATATCCCGATGGGTATTGTAGTCCAAGTATTTCCATAATCAGTACTTCTAAAAACTCCGTCGCTCCCGGTTCGTACAAAAAGAGTAGAGCTAATGACTGTCATTGTTTTAAAATCTATATTCTTTAAACTCGTAGGTTCTGAAATCCACGTGCTACCATTTTGTGTAACACGAAATATACCTTCTCTTCCGCCTGTAAATAATGTAGAACCACTTACTGCAAGAGTTATAATTCTTCCCGATATACTTACAGTTTTCCAACTATTACCTTTATCTATACTAAAAACAAGAACACTATCATTATGTATAGCGAATAAAGTTGCACCAATAGCAACTAAAAGCTCGTTTTCTCTAAAGTCATCATTGGAGCTAACTGTGGTGTTGGTTGAAGAATAATTTGTTGTCCCCAACCATGTTAGCCCATTGTCGGTACTTCGAAATAATTTCTCTCCGCCGCCATCGACTCTAAAAGCTGAAAATAAAGTTGAGTCAATTGCTGTGATTGGTGAATATCCATACCCAACCGTGTTTGTATATAGCCCATTTGTCTGTTTCCACTGTGCATGTACAGTAGAAGAGATAAAAAAGCAAAGAACGCAACAGCATAAAATAAGTACTTTGAAAGATTTCATAAAAATACCCTCGGGGAAAAGTAAAATTAATTTAGAAATGCAATATTATATTTCATTATTGAATTTGTACTATAAAAAAATATTAAAGATTATAATTCTGAATGAGTTACAGTCTTTAATTGTAGATAAGTATTGTAAACCAAATCATGATGTTCGGAATAAAATAAAAATCATTGATTTTTAAATTAACCAGAGATTGAAATTTACATTTTATGCTATTGCTAATAATACTCATAGTGATAAACTAATTAGAAGCAATATATCAAGTTAGAAGTAAATCTTCATGTGTAATTTCTCGGTATTGACCTTGTCTCATATTAATTGATTCATAAGATTTGATACAAATACTTTGCACAAAATTATCCTCAACACGAAGTGAATAACACTTCTTAATAAATAGAATTGATTTCTCTGTACCGAATATCCCTAAACACTCAATTGCTCGACAAAGACTTATTGAGTACAAGTATGGCTTTTGATCTAAAAGATTAAGTAACCAATCTTCATCTTCTGAATTCCCGATTTTACTTAAAGTTCGTAATACTCTTTCTATATCAACGAATTCGCTTCTATCAGAACGAAAAAAATCTATTCTATTTTCGATCTCTTTCTTTACAGTTTCCTTTAGATTAGGAGTTCCAAGTAATTCAACCACTTCTAAATATTTAGTATAATAATAACCGCTTTTATCGTTATTCTGACAACTTGGAAGCAATTGTAGGAGGATTTTTTTCTGCATATTCGACATTATAATATGGCAATATTTCTAAAAGATCTCCTAATATGTATGAACTTAAGAACCTATCACCACGGATATAATCATCAATGATATCACAAGCTATTTGAAATTCGCCTAAACTATTGAAACATTTTGCAAAACGAATGAAAAGTCTGTCACTTGGAGATTCTATACGAATAGTGTAGCTTAACAATTGCTTCAAATAGAGGATTTCATCAACCATATGATTTTGTTCAATTGTCTCGACTAATATTGATATGGTATCTTGAGCAATATAAATTGGCAATTGTTTTTTTCTGATAAAGTCAGGCAGTATTCCTTTGTTCTGTAATAGACTGAAATATGCTTCTTGCCTACGTACAATTTCAATTGTTTTTGTGTCTTTAACACATAAAGAAAGTTCATTAGATTCATTCATAATTTCAACAGTCAAATCACTAATTATTTCTTTTATTTCATACAAAGGAAATCGAGATAGTGACATAATCCCAAGTAATTTAATTCTATCTGATTCATTTTGTATCATGTTACTAATAATTTCTATGGGAACAACCCCACAAGAATCCTTCAAGGCTACGGCACAGAAATTTGCAACTGTTGAATTTGTATCTTTTGTTAACTCAAATAATTGTTCGATTATTTTTTTGTTTTTAAATCCTGACAAGATTACAGTTATTTCATGATGGATTAAAGAATAATCTTTGTCGGTTTTATGCAGTATCCTAATTAACTGAGGGAACAACTCTTCAATCTCCAACAAAGACAAAATCTTCACTAAACCACGAATGTTAATGAACCCTTCATTCCCATTTATTTTTCTAAATAATACTTGTCCTATTGCTTTATAAACATCACTATTTAGTTTGTTTTGATAGAATAATTCTGTGAAAATTTTTACGCATTCTTCCTCCATCCAAATATCAGGTAATGGCTCCCAAATCTTTATAATTTCCATATATTCTTGTGCTTCGAAAAAGGATAACCCCCGAACAACAGAACATAGCGAATACCTACCTATCGAACCTGACCCGTCTTTCCAATTTGTAAGCGTAAATAATAATTTTTTAGCTCCATCACTTTTTCCTCTGGCAAACTCTTCTAAGGCGATCATTTTAACATTATTGTATTGACAATTATGGAATAACTCTTCAAATTTATCAAAAGTGTGAGTTCTTCCAATACGTTGCAAATAGTTAATTGCCCTACTGCGAATTTCAATATTGGGTGAATAGCATCTTTCAACCAACTTACCTATTATTAAATCTCTTATAGGAGCTGAAACTTTTTTAGCTTCAATTAAGCAATCACTCTGTAACCAAGAATCATTAGCAATAGATTCGATAAGATGAGAGGAATCACTGAGGTGAGCCGAGCATCCAATTATGGAAACACGCCAAAGTGGATGATGCAAAATATCATCGGTACAATTAATATCTTCTTCAATTTTTTTCGCAAGTAAAAGTGATGAAAAATAGTTTAGAAAGATTCTATGCCAAAACTCAAATTCTTCACCATTTCGACATAATACACCTGTTGCAAGAATAACATCCAAAAGCTTATCACAAGTTATTGAACTATCAATACTTCTTGCTTCAGAGTAATTTTTAATAATCTCAACAAGTATTTTATTTATGTCCTGAGTATTGATTGTAACAATTTGTCGATCAACTAACTTATAAGCGATCTCTCCTAACGCCTTTTCTATTATTTCCCACCTAATAGGGATTCTATTTTCTTTTTGATCTTCCCATAATTTCATACTATCCATAATATGTTTTGTCAAATATACCAAGGTAGGAGGAAGGGTATTATCACTTTTATAGACAGAGATCATTAGGAGTAAAAGCAGTGTATTTTTTGATTCCTTTTTTAAACCTTTGAATTCTACTTCGTTAAGGAATGAGTAGTACGTTGTAGCGAAATAGTGCTGGGTAATTTCTTGAACTTTTCTATCATCTAATGGATTAATTCTGAATTTTATCTGCCCTTGAATTTTAGGGATTCGGTTTTCACGCGTTGTTAATAGACATTTACAGTACTTTTTGATAGCTTCTATATCATGTTGTAATGTGATAATTTCACTTTCGGGTACTTCATCAAATCCATCTAACAGTAAACTTATATTGTTGTTTTGTAATTCTGGTATAAGTGATTCTGTAGAATAAGAGTAGTGGTTTAGTGCACGAATAATAAGCTCGGATAAATTAGTATTGTGATTGATTTTCCGCAACTCAATATAAATTGGAATATCTGTACTCAATTGTTGCAGGCAATTTTCACTTGCTTGAAATGTAATATATCGTAACAGTGTACTTTTTCCGACACCGGATTGACCAATCAGTAATAGTACATTCCCTTTGCCGCGATCCAGTAATTCATGAAGTCTATACAACTTCCTATCAGATATTGGAGATAGTGTCTCTTTAGATTCAAAAATACTGAAGGAATGGAGTTCTTCCGGATTAAAACCATGTAATTCTATAGATAGTAAGTTCTCAAATACCGGTTGTTTCTGCCATACTCTGAATTCTTCATGAACAGCATTTAGATATTCTCTAAAATCAGATAGTAAAAGTTGCTGTTTTGTAGGTGTAAATGGCGTCGAAGTTGAAAATGTAAATGTTTCCCTGCATTTGTTGTGGTAATCGGCAATTATCGCTGGTAATTCTTTGGCTGCATGTTGTTTCTTGGATAGAAGTATTTTAACAGCATCAAACTTTACATCTAATTCTTCGATTGTCTCAGCTACAAATAAAGGTGAGTTCACATCATAGATATAGAATTGACTGCCATTCGTGATGATTATAAGGTTACTCCCTACACTGACCGTATATGAACGAAGTTGTTTATAGTGTTTTGTGACATTTTGATCAGAATCTTTAGAATCTACGACAAATAAAACTTTCTCATTTTCCCCATCAAAACAAAAAATATAATCTGGTTTGTGATTAAGCACTTTAGTAGTACCATCTTTTTTAACTCCTGAATGAAAATCTCTTGCAGGGAAATACATTTCCGGAATTATCTCATTTAGCTTATATCCCAGAAAATTTGTAAATAATGGGATAATAAAATTCTGAGATACTTCATCTTCGTTTCGATAAGTTAAATGCCCAAAATGATTGAATATATGTCCCATTTAATAGTTAATAAGCCTTTGAATTTAAATAAGTTTTACTTTTACAAGCCATCAATACTATGAATTTAGATTATTTTTCGCAATAGCTACTTTAAGACTCAAGGAAAACTCTACTTGGTTTTGTTATCGTAGATGCAGAAGATTTCATAAAATATCAAAAAGATGATGTATGGCTAAATCTTTAAACCCTTCTAACTATAGATTTACATCGGGTTCTATACACTTATCAAGATACTTAAGTAACTTCTTGCCAATTTCTTCTCCAAGCAGTTTAGCATCACTATCCAAATTCAATTGAAATTTCCGCCAACCAAAAAATGGGGTTTCAATAATTGTCGGAAATCCTTGTTTTCTATGTATCTGTGGATAAATTTCATCCGGTCGAAGCTGTTCGCTCAAAACAGGTACATCAACTTCAATATCGCCCCAAAATGCGAACTTAAATTCATTGATAAACTCTCTTCCAATGCATACGATCACATTTGGTGCAAAGTGTACTATTAATTCTCGAAATAATGGAAATCTATGACCGACACATCTCCCATAGTATTCGCTTTTCAGTACACATCCTGTCATTAATTTGTTGGATTCATTCCAGGAAGAAACATCTACGGCAGGCAGAGGAAATAGATTGAGCTTAAATACAGGTGCATCTTGTACATAATTACCATTATATTCAGAACCCATCCAACCAGTAATTACTTGCTTAACCTTTTTGTCGAATGAAACTTAGAAATGTTATCTGTATAGTACGGCACATGAAATTGTTCATTTCTAAAATCATCCACAGTATAAACTGTCTGCTTTTTCAGTAAATCCTTTAGATAATTTTCAGAGTAATTTTCACTCATACCGGGCTCAATACCACAAAACCAAAGCTTTGCTCTAATATTTCCCCCGTCAATGTCGAGGATACTATTTTCCAGATACTTGAAAAACTGAGATTTCGTATTATTTGCAAATGTATCTTCCATAGGTAGATTATTCGTTATGATAATTAGTAAGATAAGTTGAAATTATAAAATTAGTTCAAGATAATTTTTGTTGATTGTAAGAATTAGGATATAGTTAGCTCAGTTTTTTGAATAGTTTAATATTCCAAGTATCCAAACTCATAAATTTTGAATAAATATGATATTTTGTTAAGATTTTGGAGCCGGTAAGCTCAGTATAACAAGTTAAATCGCCTACTCAAATTTTTCCCACTAAAATTTAGTACAAATCGGAAGAGGATTTCCACAATATTACAAGCATTGGCAACAATATTGAAAGAAATATGTTCAAAAATAGCTTCAAATATTTTGAAATGAATATTTGAGATACAAATTCCTTGTTTTAGTTTGTTGAACACATGCACTTGTCACGAAAATATCAAAAAACCGAACATTTGTCTACAAAATTCCATAAACTGAATCTAAATTAAAGATAGTGTTTCGAATAATTCACTCAAAAGCAAAATCAAGCACTGAAAAATTGAATTTAAACTCGGATTTACAGAAATTAGTCCGTTTTTCCTCCTGAAAAATGCAATTTATCCAAGAAAAAGTGAAAAAAAACTCCAAAAACTCAAAATATTGGGTGAAAATAGGTCAAATTGGGGTGTTTTTTCGTTGCGAAACAGTTGATTTTAGTACAATTGACTGATAATCACAGTTCGAACTCAGTATAATTGACTGGTTTTTGAATGCCATTTTTGACCCTTTTTTATGGTAAGTAGCAAAATCGAACTATTTCAATAGATAAAAAGTGCCTAAATTTCGTGAATTTAAGCACTTTTTTTTACGAAACCGTCGTAACCAACCATGTTTTTGATAAAATCAATTATTTTATGCCTCTGAACCGGTTCATACCGTACCAATCATAAATAAAATTGAATTCAATCATCAATAATATTGAAGATATTGAATGATTGATACACATATTGCTGAGAATACCAACGTAATAATACTCAGGATAGCTTGATCCAATATTATAATTGCCCAAAATCCTCATTCCTTAAAAATATCAGGTAAAATTCACTACTTCAGAATCACAAACCTTGCTGTAGCATTCAATTTGCCGGATTCTGCCGTGATGAAATAGATTCCAGAGGGGAATTCTTCCGTATCTATTTCTAAAAGTGAACTTGATTTCTCATCATATTCATTCTTGATATTACCCAATACATTCATGACCTTGATATGCCACTCAACTTTTGGATTATTTCCAAGTACAACAACCGATACTTTGTCTTGTGCCGGATTCGGATAGATGCGAATACTTACTTCTGCTCCTGCATCTCGCCCTAAATCAATTGTTTGTATGTCATCATTACCTTTGTTGGCACTGACTTGCGTTTTAAGACCACCGAGAATTATTTCTTCACCATAATTTGGGATCGTATATACTTCTTCTCCGTTCCGCTGTGTATTCTTTACCATAAAGAATCTATATTCCTCTACACCGCCACGGAGTAATGGTATGCGTGTCCATAATGCAGTTGTGTCATCAGAAGTGCGTAGTTGAACTGCGAAGCGTTCTCCATCGCTTCTGCGCTCTACGTATGCTGAAACTAACCCAGCGTTCTTCCCAATGCTTTTCAACATCAAATTTGCTTCATCTCCTACGATAAACCAATTTGTTTCGAGAGTATCTGTGAATCCGTGGCGACCGCCGTACTTGCCTCTTTCTCCGCGAAGACGTTTTACATGTTCCAAATTCAAGTTCCTTCCATTTAACATAGGATTGGAGAGAAGATATTTACTCGCTCCATCCCAAAATCCGGTGAAAACATTCGTTTCCACTTTGCCAGATGTTTTCATAAAATACTGAGCAGATTCTTTAATTCGTGGTAAGTTATTTACCAATTCCCCTTCATATACGCGACGATTTTTCCGCCAGTCTGTAATACTTCGAACGCTTGGTAGTGCAGCTGTTTGCCCTGTTTTCCCTTTTGGATCTATGACGAATGCCTCACTTGCAGTTTCTAAATCCGATAAATCTTGAAATGAAGGAGCAAGAACAAGTCCGCTTTGTGCCTGCCAAAGTTTAGTATTGTAAAGAGGAACCATTGGAATATAATTCATAGTAGTTTCTGTAAAAGTCATCACTACTGAACGACCACTAAAATTGCCAATCAAGCTATCACTCATTTGTTGTATGTCTGCATCACCCTGAGAAAGTGAAACATTCTCTAAAGACCCATTTGTATTCATAATTCGAGCTAATCCATCTGACCACCATCTATCAGGAATACCGCTACTATCAAAAATACCCAACATCCGACGGTACACTGGATTATTATAGCTACTATTCTCATCATGAGCATGCCAGCCAATGATATCAGCATGCATATCACGTTGTTGAGGAGCTGAAGAAGAAAAAGTATCCACAAGCTCACGATATACGCTTGGTAAATAATGGTTGCCATACCAAGGATTCATTTCAGGACTTATTTGAGCAATTGTTCCCAAAGCGTCAATTACTTGAACTCCATTAGCCGTTGTTAAATTTGGTGATAAAAACGAACTAAGTTTACTCCCAATTACCTGCAAACGTGTATAAAGGATCTTACTCCTTAAATACCCATTTGTATTCCAAAACTTCTCTTGCCACACTAAACCACAATCATTTTCTCCAAGCCTCAACCGAGAATAACTATTCAAACTTGGATGGTAACAGTTTATTGGGAGTTCACCAATGGTTAAATTATAACTGATATTCTTCGTATCGGCTAAATACGGAGCATGTGGATGTTTCCATCCAACTACAATACCAAGCAACGAATCCGCCCAACAGTAATAATTTCCGCTGTCCGAAGCATTTATCATCGGAGTACCGTACTGATCAAGTGAACCGTGGAATTTACTGAGCGTTTCAGCCATAAGTGGTATATTAAAAGTTTGTACCGAATCATCAGCCCGTAGTACTGACTCAACAATACGCTTCTTAGTAGAATAGAAACATGTGTCATCATCCACACAAGCATAGACTATATAGACTTTGTTTACCATTGATGTATCATCATATCGAACTACAAGCGAAGGATAAGCGCAATTTGGGTTTACCAATGAAAATGTATCTCCTTTGATTGCACGTATATTTTTAGAAACGAGAATTTCATTTTGCCAGATGATATTTTGGGTAGAAGAATTCGTTCTCATAGCTTCGCTCCGTCGATAATATACAGCAGAACGGGTTGTATCTGTTGTTGGCTTATGATACGTAAGGTGATAATACATCGAGTCTGAATCTCCTAATTTAGGAAAACCGACGAGCTTCCGTTGATTAGTATAACTTAAATTACCTGCAAGTGTTGTATCTGGATGAAGAATCTCGACCTTGAACATCTTACCTTCACCCGGAAGGAATTTTATCGCAAGCGAGCGGTCTTGACCGATTACGGTATCGACGCCACCACCGAGTTCGCGGATTCGGAGAAGTGCGTAGCCGTGAGTGGATTTGTAGTTGAAGGGTAAAGTAATTTCTCTCGCTCCTGACTGTGCATATTTTTCCAATTTACCGAGAGCAACATACTTTTCATATTCCATAGTAGTTAAAAATGTAAGTACCTTCCCACTATGTGAACTATGCCGGATTGTGTCTGGTCGATTAACCGCAAGTGCATCTGTATCTGCAATCCAAACAAAAGGTGAAGTTCTTGGATTTATAATACCTATATATCCTACATTTCCACTCGAATCTGTAACGTCATTTAAGAAAGTTGAATTCACAAAACTTGAATCCGCATCCTCATACGTGGATCGACCAATAGGTCGAGTTCGAAGTTTGGTTGTATCAAGTGCAATGAAACTACTCATCAATGTTGTATCTCCAACACTCGTAACTTCATATCCTTTATACCACGAAGCTTTAAGCCGTAAATTCATCAGCGTTGAACCAATACCATTTGTTCCGGCTATCAAATCGGCAATACGTTTTACCTCATGTCTTGTCGAAAGACGACCGATATAAAAACGTTGCGGATTTATTCCCATATACGTTTTCAAGTCATTCGAATCTAAATACTGATCCATATGGGTAGAATCACCGGGTACAATAAAATCTCCTCCGAGTTCTGTTATTGTCGAATCAAACATGCGCTCGCTCCATGTGTTTAAAGTTGCATTAGAAAACGCATTTGTATCATCAGTCGAGTTCATTGCACCTAATAATGCAAGATCAATATTTTGATTAGCTGATAGACTACTTGCCAAAGGGAGGATCGGGAGATGATTAAGTCTTTCGTACATCAATCCTTTACAACCATGTATGAGTACTCCCCATATCTGCAAACGAGTTTCTTCTCCGGTTTGTGGTCTTAGATGGTTTACTTTAATATATGGCTTACTTGCAGAATCTTTACCACCAGTCCAACTGGTACCAAGCCATATATTCGTCCACCATGGTTGACCACTGAAAGCAAGAGAACTGTCGATTTTATAATTGAAATTCCACCACGCTTCGTATGAGGGAAGTGGTCCCGCATCACCACCAATATATAAATATTCCGGATATTTATACCAACCCTTCCATTTGTAATTATTCGTATCACAGTGATTTATGCTGTACGCTCTATGAGAGCCATTCGGAAGATAGCTTGAATCAAATTCTGTTAAGAATGCAGTAGTATCCCTAAGAATTCCACTGTTACTATACGGTACTTGTTCATAAGTAGATCCTGTAAGAGAATCATATACTACACCAATATACGGATATACTTTCGGTCCCCATCCTCCTTTAAGTTTAGCATAAGCTACTACCGTATCAATTTGTATATTATTGAATTTGAAAGGGGTTGAAGGGGCTTCTCCCCATGCACCAGTAGTAGCCGATGGTGATTGTGAAATCCATCTGTTGGACGGCTTGATAATATCATAACGGCGACCTGAGCCATAGAAATAGTTCATCCAGCATCCCGACAGCAGCCGTGACATGTGACGTTCTCCTAGAGATACCATGAGGTAGCCGCCCGGGTCATCCTGACCATAAAAACTCAATAACCGTATGCCACGACTCGAATACGTGCGAACGGTATCAATATCGATGTTCACTGAATGACCTATATAGCTTGTATCAAGATATGAACGAAAGAGAAGCTGTGAATAGGGAGCTTCAAACCGGAGCCAGTCAATGCCGACCGTGGCATTACCGTAATAGCGAACCGTTGCACCCATGCGGATAATATCGGTGGAAGCTATACCATTACCTAAATCTTTCCATAACATCTGTAATCTTGGGTTAGGCGGTGTTAAATCTTGCTCGCTTTTCAGTCGGAAGAACGCGGAAATAGTAATATCAGGGTTGGTGGCATTGCCTTTGGGCAACATTCGCCGCGTGATGACAAATTCTGCCGAATCTGTACTTCCGGGTGTCGGACGGTGCTTGAGGGCAAACCCGCGTCCAAAGGGTAATGTATCCACATTGCCTATTCCATAAGCGGATACAGGTATGCGATCGAAAAGTATACTATCCTTTGGAGCTAACGTATTGTTTACTTCATAAAATATTTTCATAGCAAGCACCACACTGTCATCCATAATTGTATCGGTTGTACTTGTGCGGCGTAAATTTAAGCTTAAATACCACTGCGAGCCATTGCGCTGACCACCGGTGAGTGTGTCCTGTATTCCTACACCACGCCGCACATACGTTGGATTACTGTCCGGAAAATTATAGAAAAGGGAGGATTGAAGTGAGGCATTATCCAAGACAATTTTCCGGTATCCGGCACTCCTGTTTTAGTGAGAACATACCGGTCGAAATTGACATTGCCACTCGCCGGCAAGGAGCCAAACGTGCTATCTCTATATGCAAAACCGAATATCGCTGCCGTTGTATCACCATCTCTTGGATGAAGAATCTCTTTTACTTGATCATCCCAAGGGATAACCCGATGAATAGGTGCAGTCGGGTCAAATTGAATGGCAGGAAAAAAGTAATTAACGGCACCGTTGTTAAGTACAGCCCAAACTAACGATTTTTTCTTTCCATCATTAGGAATATTCCCCAAGCGTAAGTTTCTGGATTCGAGTCCGCCCCATGTGTCAAAGAAATGATTGCTGTGGAGTAATTCATTGCCTTTCTTCCGCTGTCCTGACCAATGATAGCCCAAATAAAATTCATTCTGGTTTGGGATAAAAGCAGTCGTATCGTTCCAGTTTATCGGTAAAGCCGGAGCATCGCCGTTTTGGGCTTTCATTGCCCCCAAAACAGACAGAAAGACAATCATAGTAAGTAGTATTTTCATAGTGTTACTCCTTATTCTATAATAATGGTACGTTGTCCGACAATGATACCGTCTTGCGAACGGAGCTTGATACTATATGTTCCCTGTGATAGAGATAACGAAGAAATATCAACTATAAATGTTTGCTCACCTACCTCAAAAACACGATGAAATATTTCCCCAATACGCTGACCACTCAAAGTAAACAGTTCAAGAACGTAACTGTTCATTTGGGGAATGACTACTTTAACTGATGCGGGAATACCACGTTTGAGCGGGTGGGGGGAAGGATCAGTTAATGTAAAAGGCGGAAGATGTCCGGTTCCTTCTATTACTCCTACGGGTTCTTTTTTTCCTTCAATTATAAGAATGCAACCAACTCCGGTTACTATATCTGCGATACCATCATGGGTTACATCTCCAATACTATAAGCCCGTTGCGGTGGAGTAGCACAACTAATATGATATGTTGCCAAAGGGGAAATAGCTTCATTTCCGAGATCTTTACCGGAATAGAATAAAAACTTTCCCGGAACACGCATAACTAAATCTTCATACTCGTCACTATCTATACTCTCTTGTAAAGGATATATAAATGAAGCCGAATCCATTCTAAATTTTGATTTTTCCTGAAATATATTGTTGGTTACATCATAGATAATAATATTATTATTATCTATTTCACCATTAAGATACTCTTTTGCAATAAAGAACTTATTAACTGTATGGCTGCCGGTATAAACCCAACCGCCACGTCGAAAAGGAATATCCGTATCCCAATACCGAATAATTTTTGACAATTTTTCAATAATCGGAAGGGTATCCCCTTTATTCCAATGAGCGCGGAATAATACATACCCGCTAAATTTTCGCTGCTGGTCGTTCAAATTTGTGCTACTATAAGCGATTAGGCGCATATCTCTATCTGCTCCCATGAATGAATTTTCTATTGTCATCGTGGAGTCAATCGAAACAGCAGTAGGAATATCGACAGATTTCATATTCTTAAAATCCGATGCTCCGTACAAAATATGTAGTATCTTACGAGCACCAGGTGAAGGTATAGACACAACATCATCATAACCATCATGGTTAACATCCAATACTTTCTCGCTTATAACGAGTTTGTAGAGAACAGATGCCGTATCGGGCGGCTCACCATTGACTATACCACGATATAAATAGCCACCTGCGTAATAATCCGTTACACCGTCTCCATTGAAATCCCCCTGTAATACCGGTCCGCCACCCTTCCATGAAAATATATTTGTTGTGTCACCCGGAAAGCGGTTCAGCCATGTGACCATTGTACCATTGTTAATGGAAACAGCCATTGCATCTTTACCGTGATAAAAATTTGGAATATGCGACACGCCGTACCGTCCCAGCCCTTTTATAGTCGAAGGCGCAACCCACCACTCTTTGAGTTGTGGAATGGTGTCTTGGAAGGGTTTTTGAGCAAAGACAGGAGAGGCTAAAATCAGAGCTACCATGAGTAGAGAAATCAAATTTTTCATAACTACCTCATCATAAAAGAATAAATAAAAGTTATTACCATTTATCAGTCGGTTTAGTAAAGCGATTTGCAGGGTTGTGACCACAGACATTAATGCTGCCCGGACAACTTCCAGAACATGCAATTTCTTCCTTTTGTGTCATAGGGATAAAATACAGACCATCGCAATTATTGAGTATAGCCCCTACCGTTGTTACACAGCATCCACCATCGGTACAAGGCTTATACTTTCCAGTTGGGGTTGCTATGATACCTGTGGTATCTGCATACCAACAAGCCGCACGGTAAACTCTCCATACCTTCGAAGTGTCGGAATAAGACGGGAATCCCATAGGGTTATCGAACATAAACACGGTGGTTGCAAGGTCGATTAACTCTTCACCAGTTAATTGTGAGCAAGAGTCTGACAGCGGTTCAATCGCAGTGATTCTAACGTCGTAAGAAGTTCCACATTTGCGGGTTTGATAGGTGATTCTTACTTCACATGTGTCAGCACCGGCGAGTGAAATGGTAGCAGTTGATGGAGGATCAAATACTGATGAACCGCAAGAATCAGGGCAGGTGCCGGAAGCAAGTACAGAAGAAGTTGAAGATAGGAAGAGGAGAAGCAGAAAGAAGGAGAGATATTTCATAGAAACCTCATAGAAATATTGGATAATTGAAAAGACTGTTTCAGATATAATTTAGTTCCCTTAACACAAAAAAGGGCGATGCTACAATGCACATCCCACATGTGGTACTTGGCATACCCAGAAATGAACGTACAAAGAACACGCCCCGTTCGGGGCGCATTTTGTACTAAATTCAATTCTTTAAACTGTCAAGTTTGACTTTCGAATTTAGTTAAAAATTGCGTTGACAATTTATTGATTTTGCTTATACTTATCTTTTATTCTTTTTTTGTTCCTTTGGGTTTCACATTCCTTTTTCTGCAAACTACAACAACGAACATTTATAAGCAAATATATTTTGCACTATTTTATGTCAATGAATATTGATAATATTATTCAAAAATCAATGATAGAACTAGTACAAGTAATGATTCCTTACTGCTTGCAATTAAAATAATTACAAGTTTTTTTTAAAATGAATTGTTGAATGAGATTTGGAATTTAAATACGGATTGAAATTTATAATTCATGCATTTTTGAAAGGAACAGTATATCTATTCCTTTAATCGCTTTGAATATCCTGAGTATTCATCAATCAATTAGGAATATGATCTCAATTTAGTTGATAGTAATACGATACTATCAAAGTTCGTTGAAAATTCCAAGGCGTTTCGTTGAAGGATAAGCTCTGATTCGTTGAAGGTTATCAATTTTATGTGAAAGGAAACCATTTAAAGAAATATTTCTTCTTCAATATTAAATGATGAGGACTGAACTGGAGTTATAGGTCATATTAATATTTGAAAGCGTCACAATTAACAATTTCTATATATTCATTCTAGTAGTTGCATGAATAATTCCACGAAATAATACTCTTGTAAAGTATAGATTATAGGAAATCGCAGAAAAAACTTCAACTGAATGCAGAATATGTCCTTCTGTAATTGATTCAGAGCTGAGATTTCACCAAATTCGATATGATTTTTGTATGGATCGAATGTTTTGAGTCAAAGAATACTAATGAAAATCACAGATAACGATGCTATTACATTCAAAAAATTCCAAAAACATTGAAACCATGACATGTAATTCTATTGAAACCATAAAAAAATGTCGAAATTTTTGATTTTTATAGGGTTTTGAAAGGACTGGTTTCAATAGAATACCAAAAATAAACCCGAAATGGTCATTTTTCGAAGGAAATTTTGGTAATGTTTTAGGAAGTTTCTGTAGTGTTTCGGACTTGTTACAGGAAGTTTTTGTAATGTTCATCATGTGTAAATCTTAAATATAGGGTATATTCCTTTGGATAAGTTGATTTTTCGACTGAGAATTTCAAACAAAAACTTGTATTTACAGAAATTTTCAAGCAGATGAGACTTTAATACAAGAAATTGAGCGAGAAATTATCATGAAACTGGAATATTTTCAAAAATTTTCACACGTTTGCAGCTAATTTTTCAAATTAAAATAGAATACCAAAACGTTCGGGTCGAAAAGTGGGGATTACAGCAACTTTTTTAAGTAGAAATTGTGGTAAATAATTACAATGTTGAACAAGTTCGAAATTAGAGGACAAATCGAGGAGGGAATTTCATTGCCTACCGAAATATTCTTTGAGAATGAGTAAAGTCAGAACAAAATAGTGATTGAAAATAATATTTCTGCCACTTTAAGTTGGTGCTAATTTGAAATAATCACAATTGAATCGTACATTCCATTCAAATGTTACTACGTATTCCGGTGAAAGTTTACCTCTCAAATCCAAAAATACCAATGAACCACTTGTAAGATAGGGTGGTGCGATCATAAAGTTCAGTCACCCAATAAAGAAACCCGGCTCATCGGGAATGTCAAGCTCAAAGTCTCTTCCATTCCACACTGCTTCACAGCTTTTAAGCCGTGAGACATTGCCTTGATTCGACTTTTCGGCGACAATATCTTCGATGAGGTCTT
>JADJXV010000014.1 GCA_016720145.1 Ignavibacteria bacterium
TTTTGCGCTCAACTTCAAAACATCAAACACTCACTTTTATGGAATCGTATGCGCGTCCCTTTGCTTGACTTACAACTGCAATATCAATCCCTTAAATCGGAAATCGAACCTGTTCTCCTGCGCGTCGCCGAGTCGCAGGCGCTCATTCTCGGCAAGGAAGTAGCCGCCCTTGAGGAAACACTTGCCGCCTACTGCGGCGCAAAATTCGCTCTCGGCGTCTCAAGCGGTACCGATGCCTTACTCATGGCATTAATGGCACTTAACCTCGAGCCCGATGATGAAGTTATCATGCCGACCTATTCGTTTTTTGCGACCGCCGGCGTGGCTGCCCGCCTTCGCGCCAAGCCCGTTTTTGTCGATTCCGAACCTGTCACACTTAATATCAGTCCTGCCGCTATTCGCGCTGCAATTACACCGCGCACCAAGGCGATAATCCCCGTCCATCTCTATGGTCAAAGCGCGGATATGGATGAAATTCTCGCTATCGGCGAGGAATACGGTATTCCAATTATCGAGGACGCGGCACAAGCCATTGGCACGCAGTATAAAAATGGCAAACCGGTTGGTTCTATGGGGTTAATGGGATGTTTTTCGTTCTACCCAACCAAGAATCTCGGCGCATTCGGCGATGCAGGCCTGCTCACGACGAACGACGAAGCGCTCTACAAGCATTTACGTCAGATGCGCGATCATGGCATGGAGCCACGGTATTATCACAAATTTGTCGGCGGGAATTTCCGGATGGACGCGCTGCAGGCAGCGGTGCTGAATGTAAAGTTCACACGCCTTGAGTCATGGCACGCCGCACGCCGCGCCAATGCCGCTCTCTACTGCAAGCTTTTTATGGAGAATGGATTAGCAGATTCAATAGGCATGACGAATTTTAATAGTGCAAATAAAGTCTTACTTCCGAAAGCAGTCTTTGAAGCGTCCGGCGTGACGAATCATCATATTTACAATCAGTTCATTATCCGTGTCGAACGTCGGGATGAATTGCGTGAATTCCTGAAATCTCATGATATTGGCGCGGAAATTTACTATCCTGTTCCCTTCCACCGCCAGGAATGTTTTCGGTATTTACAGAATAATGACAGCGATTTCCCGGTAGCGAATTTCGCCGCTGCGACATCGCTCGCCTTGCCTATTTTCCCCGAACTCCATCCCGAACAGATTGCGTTTGTGGTTGAGAGAATTGGCGAATTTGTGCGTGGGTGATGGTTTCCCGGCAAGACTAATGGCACGCTGATGGCGCTGATTTTATCTAGTGAAGGTTATACGTGGTAAGTATGTCATTCTGAAGGTTGAATTAATAATTTTAAAAAAAGCAAGTAATGACATAGCAAGTACTTGCGAAAAAGGATTCCCTCTGTACGTGCGGAAGAATTCTGCCAAGGGTTACAAGGATGCTCACAGAGTCACACCAATTCCTCTCAAGAGTGGGAAAAACTCTGTGAAACTCTGGGAAAAACTCAAGCGAAAAGTCCTATTATGGTAGAGTCTTTGAGATTGTGTGTAAGCTGAGCCGGTCGAAGCATCAAGCGAATACCAAATTCTTAGATAGCGTGGAAATTATACTGGCTATACGTCAATTGATAAGTAATTGAACATTTCGACAAGCTCATGTGACGTATTCGGTTAGTAATTGAGAGCTTGCTTAACTATAGTATTACTTCATTTGTGAGTACAAACGCGCAGAAGCAAGTAAAACATGCTTATTACTGTCCTTCACATCTACTCCTCCAACTCATTATGTATATAGGAATTTCCTCCGACATCCTTAATCGTCAATATGCTACGCAACGTCAGGGTATGTGGTGTTGGGCGGCGTCGATTCAGACGGTGCTGCGGTATTACGGTCTCTCGATTAGTCAGGACACCATCGTTCGGCGTTCATTTGGGCTCGACAAATACGGTCAGATTCCCAACAAACCGGCAGGCTTCGACATCATGACCGCCCGCTTGAATGACTGGGGCATTGACAGCAAAGGCAAGCACTATTTAGTGCAGGCGATGCTCATGCCCGGCGCGCCGTTGCCGGAGGTCTTACTTCGGGAGATGCAAGCGCAGCGTCCGATCCTGCTGTCGTATCAAAGCAGACCGAGTATGAATCATGCTGTAGTATGTACTGCTGTGCAAGTAATTGTTCAGCAAGGAGTTCCAAGGCTTACTTCCATCATCGTCCGCGATCCGTGGCCTTCGCAAAAGAATATCAAGGTGCATGGCAGGATAGAATACCCTGCGCGTGATTTTGCGCAGAAGACGGTGGCGCATTGGATTATTCGGGTGGTTGCGCGGTGAAGGTCAAACAAAAAGGCGAATCTTACCATAAGATTCGCCTTTTTTATTGACTTTTACGATGAATGTATCTTACCGAACCACCACAACCGGCTTTTTCACAAGCATCTTACCTGAGTGTAGGACGGCGAAGTAGAGTCCGCTCGGGAGTTCGCTGGTCGGAAGTGTATATCGCCCACTTGCCTGCGCGCCGATCGTGACGGCGGGCATGGCGCACATTCCAGCGCTATTGAGGAATTCGATGGTGGTAGGATTGAACTCCGACTCAGACGGCAGTTCAAACGTTACATACTCTCGTGCCGGCTGCGGATAGACGCCTGTAAGTGCTTCTGCTACCGGCTCTTCCTCGACCGCTGTCGCGGCGATGGATGGAAGTGGGATGCCATCGGGGTTGAAGAGGATAATTCCATCATCATTACTTAAATAAATGGTATTCGATGAATCTATAAGCATGAATTTAAAATTGACCTCACTAAGAATTGTGTTTTTACTCTCAAATACTTGTCCTATGGAAGTTCCATCAAATTCGATCAGATTGAGTTTATTCGTTAGTATCCATATTTTACCGTGGTTGTCAAAGACATAACGTACAGGTTTTCCAATCACATTAGAATCTAACGATTCTAATGCATTAAAGGTTATCCAATCAACACCATCAAATTTAACAAGAGAACTAATTTTGTTACCATTTACCATTGTATTACAAATTCCCCATAGATAACCATTACGATCATTCATCAATCCACCAAGTGGCAACGTAAACTTTCTGTTAGTATCTTTTAATCTAGTTGGCAAATTGAAAGAAGTATCCCCGAAGTACTTTATAATTTTTCCGTCGGTATAACCATTATTCAATTTCCCGGTAGAGACCCAAAGTGTATCATCAAGTGCTACTAGTGATGCTACTGAATGATGAGAGAGTATAGTATTATTTGATGGGAAGCGAGTAAGTAAGCCATCTTTAATTTTAAATAGTCCGGTAATAACGCCTGCAAATGTTGTCCCATCAGATAAGTGAGCAAATTGATTGGTAGCGTAAGTAGTAATTGATGAAGGTTCATAGTCTGAATTAGTAGCAGTATAAGTAGAAGTATAAATTTTACCAACCTTTGACAAATTCCTATCATAGGCCCACCAAAAATTATTTTGTTTGTCGAGACTCAGACTTCCCTTGTACCCAACTTGATATAATATCTTTCTTAGCGATTTGCCTTGTCCAAGTATATATTCCTGTTTTCGATTGTGATTTTCTACTATATGTATTCCATTCTGTACGGATGTATCGTACGTGATAACTATATTAGCAACATCTTTCAAATCCTTTAGCTTATAGAATCTTGACAATCCCGAATTGACACGAAAATATATGCTATAATTCGTGCTTTTCGGACCATTATTTGCTGTTACACGCACACGATAGAGACCGGTATCGGGAATACCTTTCGGGGAGATATAGACAATTGCAGGTGTAGAATAGGGAGTATTGACCGATGAGATAGGTGTGCGTACGCCTGTGCAGACTTTTCCATTTGTACAGGCAACCCAGCTTCTATTTACGCTGTAATATTCTATAATATAAGAAAGATAGACAGTTTCATTAAATGACTGATCTATCCGCTGAAGAGTAAGCGCGACAGTTTTTTCATCACCATCGGTAATAAGCTGCACCGTATCGCCGACCGACGGCACAAGATCAAACCAATCACCGGCAAAAGCAGCGCTTGACATTACAAGAAATGCGCTCACAACGAGAAGCAAGGATTTCATACAACCTCCGAAAAAATATGGGAAATGTGTAAAAAGATATGGAAGAATATTGGCAAGGATGGACGCCGTCAATTAAGGAGTTCGTAGGGAAATTGAGACGCGCAGGTTATTTCGCTGCAACTTACAGAATTATCATGCAGTAAGCAAAGAAAAGTTTGGGTAATTGATAGTATTGGGGTTAATTTGTGAAATTCCTTGAAAGAGAATTGCATTCGCCCTACCTGCACGACAGGGGCGAATGCAATTCGCCCCTACGGTAAAAAAAATGCATACGCATTCATCTGCGGAATAATATACTTACTACTTCATCAGATCCACAATACCCGGCAAAGAGAGCGATTCAAAGAAGAGTGCCAAAGCCCACATCAATCCGCCGGTGAACATCGGGATCGAGAAATTATCATCCATTCTGAGGCGAATAGAGGCGGCCTCGACGACCGCACCGACCATTGAACCGACCACACCGGCAACGAAAAATGTCCAGCCGGCGCTTGTCAGCGCGCCAATTACTGCTACAACCACCGCAGCCGAAACGACGAATGCAAACGCACCCTCGCGGCTTTTGTCCAAAAATGAACGCCGTCCGAATTTTCGGCCATAGAGTGCGGCACATGTATCAGAAACAATGAGGATAGAAAAGGCGGTGATTGCAATAATTTTAGGGAAGATTAGCACGCATAAAAGTGCCGACATCAGCACGTACGAGGCACCGTTGAGGAGAATTTTATCTTGGCGAAGTTCGTGTGGTCTCAAGAGCTTACCAAATACACTTAACATCTTTTTTCGTACCACTGCACTTCTATGCATCATCACATCAAGTACTATACTGACAAGCGTCATCGGCGTGAGAATCAGTATCCCGACCTCACGACTGACAAACGCATAAATAATAGGAATAGCAAGCGAAGAAATATGAATCAGCTTCCGCAAAATTTCCTGTGAATAGGGTATTTCCTCTGTTTTGTGCATTTTTTGCCGTATTTTTGGGTAAAAAAGTGTGTGTTTTTGCTATTTCCGACGTTTAAAAGACTTATTTAAGCCTAAATGATACTACAAGTTACGCCATTTTCTAAAATAAATTTGGGTTTGGAGATTCTCCGAAAACGGCAGGATGGCTTCCACGACATCAATACTGTATTTCTACCAATCACACTTACCGACAAGATCACCATCGAACACGCAGACGGGCTTACCGTAGAATGTTCCGAAATACATATTCCACAAGAAGATAATTTAGTTTATAAAGCAGCGAGAATGTTGCAGACTCGATCCAATATTTCTCGCGGTGCAAAAATACAACTTCACAAGAAAATACCAACAGGCGCAGGGCTCGGCGGTGGGAGTTCGGACGCAGCTTTTACACTTATCGGCCTGTGCACCTTGTGGGATATTTCACCCGGCAAAGATACACTTCACGACATTGCAGCAGAGCTCGGAAGTGATGTTCCGTTTTTTTTACTAGGATGTCCGGCAATCGGAAGCGGACGCGGTGAAATTCTGCAACCTCTATCCTTTCATCTGCCCTACGCCATACTTATTGTCTATCCAATGATACATATCTCAACTGCAATTGCCTATTCACAGGTGAAGTTGTACGAGGATACGACTGACTATGAGATGCTGTTTTCAGAAGAAGTGACACCGGAAATCCTGCGGGCAAAAGTGGTGAATTCATTTGAGGAATCTGCGTTTGAAAAACACCCCGAACTCCTTGAAATTAAAAACAAATTCTATCATTGTGGTTCAGTTTTTTCTCTCATGAGTGGCAGCGGCTCGAGTATATATGGATTTTTTGAGACTGATGAAATGGCGAAGCAGGCGGCGGAACAATTTCCCGAATATCAGACCTTTTTATGCAAGCAGCATGGCGTACAATTGACACGAATAGGCGAATGAAGATCGGATAAACGATGGCGCGGAATTTGTGGAATAGAACAATAAAAGAGGGTTTCCGCATCAAAATACCTTGCGATACCTCGCTTTACAGAAAGCCCTGGAAGGGCGAAATAGTAATAGAAAATACATCCCCAACCCCCTCAAAAGCTCCATCGGAGCGATAGAGGTGTGCTGATTGCAGGGATGGTTATGTCGCTCCTCCGGAGCTTTAATTCTTTTAGCTATCATGTACTATTAAGATTTCACTCCTAACGGAGCTGTTCATCAAGAGCAACAATTTTGATATTAAAACCCCCTAGAATTATAGCGAATAATTACTTTTAGTGAATACTTCAACTCCTTTATTTATTAAAACAATACGCCTATGAATATTTTGCTTCTTTCTGCTGAGGTCACCCCTTTTGCCAAGGCCGGCGGTCTTGGTGATGTCGCTGCTTTCCTTCCGAAAGCATGGGAAGAGCTCGGGCATACACCGATCGTTTTTGTGCCGAAATACGGGAATATAGATACGCAAAAGTATGGAATTGAACCAACAAATATCGTTTTCTCCGTTCCGATCAGCTCTTGGGTAGAATATGGACGTCTGTGGCGTGGCACGCTTCCCGACTCTAATGTTCCGGTATATTTTATTCAAAATCAAGACTATTTCGACCGTCAGGGAATTTACGGTAATCCGGATGGATTTACCGATAATGACCGACGGTTTTTGTTCTTTACACGCGCAGTATTTGAAGCAGCGAAAGCGCTCAATTTCAAGCCCGATATCGTCCATGCTCATGATAATCATACAGCATTTGCGATGGCGCTCTTGAAATCTCAGTATCGATTGGATCCTTTTTTCGCAAAAGCTGCCGGTGTGTTTACTATACACAACATGGCATATCAGGGAATGTATGATGCCAAGCGAGCGATGGAGTTTACGGGGTTTGGTATGAAGAGTTTTTATACGGGTAGCTGGTTTGAACAGTACGGCGCGGTCAATTCTATGAAAACCGGTATCATGTTCGCCGATAAAATCACAACCGTGAGCCCGACCTACGCACAAGAAATCCGTTGGGCAAAAAACGGTGAAGGTCTCCAACAATTCCTCAATGAACGTGGCGGTGACCTTGTCGGCGTCCTCAATGGAGTGGACTATACCGAGTGGGATCCGGAGACTGATGCGGCAATTTATAACACTTATACCAAAGAAACACTTACCTCAAAAGAAATCAACAAAAGAAAATACCTTTATGAATGTGGTGTACCTGAGTCAGAGCTTGGACAGAATATACCTCTTGTGGGTATGGTGACGCGGCTTACAGATCAGAAAGGAATTGAACTATTAGAACAAACCATTGAAAATTTCTTGAGTTATGGCTTGATGCGTTTTTGTATTATTGGCAGTGGCGAGCGGAAATACGAAGATTTCCTGCGGTACTTAGCACGCAAATTCCCGCGTCGGGCATTAATTCAAATTGGGTATAATACCAATCAATCTCATAGAATTATCGCCGCATCTGATTTTCTAGTGGTTCCTTCGAGATTCGAGCCATGCGGTCTGACGCAAATGTATGCCTTGAAATATGGTACGATTCCAATTGTTCGAGCGACTGGCGGGCTCGCCGACACAGTTCAGGAATTCAACCCAAGTACTTTAAAGGGCAATGGCTTTCTCTTTGCGAACTACCAAAGACGTGAATTTTCGGCAGCTGTACGACGCGCGCTGTCGGTCTATGGAGTCAAGCCATATTGGGATGCTTTGCGGACGAATGCAATGGAGTGTGATTATTCAGCTGTCCGGTCGGGTAAAAGTTATATTGAAGTGTTTCGGTGGGCTTTAGATAATATTCGATGATACTTTTCGGTAATCTCATATATTTGCAGTTGAATTAATCGTTATCATGATACATATTTTTTCTCAGCTATTTCTCATAATTCTCTATGTCTCCATCTCTCTTTCCATCGGAATACGGCGAAACTGAACTGTACGAAACAACTGAAATCGGTCTTGCCTCACGCGTAGTATTGTATAATGACGAAATTCATACGTATGACGAAGTCATTACCCAGATTCGTAAAGCGACTCGGTGTTCAATGCAAAAAGCAGAAATCCTTACTATCGAAGTAGATACGCGAGGCAAAGCCATCGTCTATGATGGTGAAATTGCCGAATGTTTGCGCGTAAGTGCTATACTTGAAGAGATAGAACTCCACACCCAGATTGAATGCTGATCCTCGAAGATAGTAACAAAATAATGAAGAATGTCTCCAATAATAATTCATAAGAAATTGGTTGAGAAAAGTACTTCTTTAAATTGTACAATTACCTAACCTTATGTAATTTATAAATTTATGCTATTTTGATTGTAGGATATACTCATGAAACACAAGCTACTTTTTTGTTTGATCCTTGTCGTCTTGATTCCTTCCTCGCCCATACTCCTCAATTCTCAGACATGGGAAACACTCCCGAATCTTCCCAAAGAACTCGCTTTCCCTGTAGTCACGGTACTTGATGGTAAGATACATGTATTTGGAGGCGGCGATGCAAAGGCAGGGGCAGCTACCAATCAACATTTTTGTTATGACCCTGCGACGAACAAATGGAAAACCCTCGACTTCCTTCCCTTTCAAGCACAGCAGCCGGCCGGAGCTGCCAATGACGGTAAGATACACTTTTCGGCGGTGGATATCCTAAGACCGGTCAACCGGTCAATTCTCATTATGTCTATGATGTGGAATTAGATACGTGGACAGAGGCGGCAGTACTTGTGCCACCGCGAGCGATACATTACGCCGTGAGTGTCAATGACAAACTGTACTCACTAGCAGGTCAGTCCAACGGTACGAATCAGAATGTCGAATATCTCTGCCAAGTCTATGATAAGACTACCGATACCTGGATTACTAAGAACAAACTTCCGGATAGAAATTTTTGGTATGGTGCGCATGTAGCAGCGGAGGGGAAAATATACAGATTTGGTGGCGGTGGGTACGCAGCGCCGGTTGCAACAGCTGGAAGCTATGATCCTGAGTCTGACACATGGTCATCGCTTCCGTCCTATCCGACTACAATTCATGGCGTGAGCGGCGCTGCCATTGGTGATAAAATCTTCCTTGCCGGAGGATACACAGCCGGTAATGCCGTATCTGATATGTGGATGTATGATACCAAATTGCAAACATACTCACCGTCTGTTCCACTTCCTGTCAGCAGGAGCTATCATTTCATGGTGGCTATCGATAGTATGATTTACTGTATCGGTGGGAATAACTCTGCAGACGCGAAAATTGGTGTTTCTATACTACGGATTCGACCGCCATTTGGTGCTACATCAGTGGAGGAAGAGGTGAAGTCCGAATTCTCGGCAGTGTATTCAGGACAACGTCTGTTGGTAAGACTGCTGGAGGGATTCAGTGAAGGTGCAGTACATGCCGAACTATATGATTTACTTGGAAGATCCGTAAGCAAAACACAAGTTTCTGCCTCACATTTTGAAATGCAAATTGGAGCTATTCGATCAGGAGTATATCAATTGATTCTACAAGCAGGTGGTAAAACTCTCGCCAAGAAAGTATTTGTGGAATAAAGAGCAGCGAGGTGAGTTTGAAATCTGTGGAAGGAATCGAATCGTGCAGAGACATCAACCTCGATAAGGTATTCTAGATATATAAGATACAATCAGCCATCATAAGATCTTCACAACGCGGGCGGATGCAATCCGCCCTACAAATTGTGTTTAATTCCAGCACGACCCAAGCCGATGCAACCCTCACGAAAGGACATTCCATCCTGTATCGTTATGAGCCACTTACTACTTACTACTTACTACTTACCACTTACCACTTACAGACTTACGACTAATCTTGTTCTAATGATAATCAAATTTCACAAAGACTTTTTTGCCGCAAGTACAGATTACTTCTATGCTTTCGATTTCATTGTCGTCCGAACGGTGCACCATGACGGTAGGGTTATGTTCGCCAATTTCATCTGCAAGAGGTTTGGAAATTTCGACTTTCCCGCCTGTATCGACGAGTAATTCTGCAGGAATACGGCTGCTGTAGGGAATACCCTTCACCGTACCGGCAATTTCTCGTACGACTAAAAAGTCTCGAAAGGCTTCTTTGCGTCGTTCATCAGATTTATCTCGACTGAAATCCTCGAAGGGTTGTATTGTATCCATAAGAATTCTAAATATTATGTATAATTGACTTTACAAAAGGTGTCGATTGTGATGGAGGAGCGACTGATTTCAGAGTAAAACACGATGCAATTGCTTCCGGAATATCCTGTAAGCTGTGGATTTCATTAACAATAGCATCATCAATTACTGCTTTCGACATCCCATAAATCACACACGACTCTTCATCTTGAGCGAGAATATATCCGCCAGCTTTGTGGAGTTCGCGAAATCCTACTAACCCATCATTCCCCATACCGGTCATCATCACGCCTAAGGCATTGCCACCATAGACGGTTACTATTGAATGTGTTATCACATCAATAGATGGTGAGTATGCTACATCGAATCCACCATCAGTGATGACAATTGTTTTCTCTGCACTAATACTCATTTGCAATCCACCCGGAGCAATATACACCGTACCACTTTCGAGTCTCATACCATGCGATGCTTCTTTGACTTCGAGATGTACAATAGTATTCAATCGACGGGCAAATGACTTCGTAAACTCCATCGGCATGTGTTGAATTACTACAATCGGTACCGGCATCGTAGCAGGTAAACGAGATATGACATCTTCGAGTGACTGAGGACCTCCCGTGGAAATTCCGACAATCACAATTTCGATTATTCCTGGCGGCAAATGTCTTCTTTTATATGGGGGTTTGAGATTTGGAGACTCATTTTTCGCTGTACGTTCTGTATTGATAGTTTTCGTAACCTCGACCGGCTTTCGTGGATGAATTAGTTTATATTCTTCATAGCTTGCTGATACATTTGTAATGATTTCAATGAATTCATTTTTGAGGTCGAGTATATCTTTTGACAGAAGGGCAGAACGGTGAATGATACAATCGACCGCACCTCTTTCAAGGGCTTCTCTTCTATCAGCTTCGGGATTTTTTCGGTTGATAAGCATCATAATGACAGGTATTCCTGTGAGCTCTTTTATTTTCTCGAGCGCTTCGAATCCACTGACAAGAGGCATCTGACAAGACATTAATACTACACTCGGATACAAGTCAAGCACTTTCACGACTGCTTCACTACCATTACCTGCACCGCCGATGACAGTAATATCTTCACGTCCCGAGAGCATTTTTGTGATCTGCTGTCGAATAAAAACAGACTCGTCTGCTATGAGGACGCGGATGGGTTTCATGGGGTAAATTGATTTCGACCGGGAAATGTACAAAACTGTAAACAAAAGCTATTCATACGCTTACTTAATTTTCAGATAAGCATTCACTGCTTCTTTCCCAATCTCATTGATATACGTATCCGATGATCTGGCGAATTCGTGGGGATAGCCCCAATAGATAAGTCTGTCATTTCGGAACGCTAAAAAATAGTCGGATTTATAATCTCCTATCGATAATATATAAACATGGAATCGATATTCTGCTTTTGTGTCAGAAGGAATAACAACGGAAAACTCTTCACGCGGAGATACAGGCGCGATAGAAAGAGTAGTAGCCATCGACATACCTTTTTGGAATTTGTCTAATGTTTCCGGTGTAAAATGTGTACACGATCCAAGAATAACACAATTCAGACACAAAATCACCAAAAACACTTTTACAGTACATTTCATTGGAGTTCCTTATATTATTTACTATTAGTTATTTTTTAATGAATAATATTTCTCGTAGATTTTAGATGCTATTCCCTCAACGACTACATCTTCGCTTTTACTGAATTCCTGTAAAAATCCCCAGAATATCAGTTTATTGGAAGAATCAAACATAAAAAAGTAATCAGAAGCGAGATCGTTTTTTTCCTCACCTCTGCCGCTGGTCGTCGGAGTAAAAATTGAAGAAGAAGACATTCCGGTATTCGAACCGTACATCGAATTTTGTGTGGTTTTTACTCCAATTTGTATGGGGAACACTTCAATTGAGTAATTACTCGTGTGATCTCTTACAAGAAAGCTATACTTAGGATCGACACTTATCAGACTCTGCACCTCTTTTAATGAGGCCCCTTTTGAAAGAGTTATAATTGTATCCATTGTAAACATGGTCTTGCAAGAAGGCAAGAGTATAGAAGCAATGCACATGATGAGAAATTTCTTAACCATAAAATCACCTAATTAGTTGTACCTATTTATGACAATTCTTGTCCCTCACTTCATCCCCAATTGATTCATCACAAATCGCCACTGAATCTCCATGTCTTCGGCTTGCTTGGCGACGGACTTGCCGCTACCGTGACCACTATCAAACTCCATAAACAGCATGACGGGATTCTTCTGTGCAGGGCGATTCTGCATCTCCGCGACGAACTTCTTGGCATGAAGCGGATCGACCCGACTGTCATTCTCGCCGGCAAAGACAAACATCGTCGGATAATTCACTTCTTGCTTGATATTCTGGTACGGCGAATACTTCATCAGATTCTCAAAGTCAGCTTTTTTGTCGGGATCGCCATATTCGGGTATCCAAAATCTCGCTATCAAGAATTTGTGATACCGAATCATATCGAGTAATGGCACTCCACACACGACGGCTTTGAATAAATCGGGACGTTGAGTAGTAATGGCGCCCATCAGCAAGCCACCATTACTTCGACCGTCTGCGGCAAGCTTTTGAGGATTCGTATATTTTTCTTTGATTAGATATTCGGCACCGGCGATGAAGTCGTCAAAACAGTTTTGCTTGTTCTCGAGCATTCCATCCTGATGCCACTTCTCGCCATATTCATCACCACCGCGAAGGCCTGCCTCGGCATACACTCCCCCACGATTGATAAATGACGCGACAATTGACACATAATGGGGCGCAATTCCTGCATTAAATCCACCATACGCATAGAGCATTGTCGGGTTGTTTCCGTCAAGTTTCAGACCTTTTTTATGACTGATGAACATTGGGATTTTGGTTCCGTCTTTCGATGGGTAAAACACAATCTTCGATTCAATTTCACTCGTATTCAATACACTCGTGTCTTGATAGAAGAATGTCCATTCGAGGGTTTTCCCATCGAGTCTGAAGATTTTTCCGGGATTCTTAAATGTAGTCAATCCCACAAATACAGTATTTGACTCACGATGATAGCTCATACTGCTAACATTGCCAAGTTCGGGTAATTCAAGCTGTTTCACATACTTACCATTGTAATCATAAGCAATAATTCTGCTGACAACATCTTTTTTATCTTTAATTAGTACATAATCCGACGTAAGAGCGTAGCTTTCGAGGACGGTCTCTTTTTCAGGGATAAATTCTTTCCAATTGGAGAATTCCGGAGTAGTTGCATCTGTCACCATGAGCTTGAAATTTGGTGCATGATCGTTGGTATAGAAGTACAATTTTCCATTTTTAAGCTGAGGATACGCGCGAGATTGCTTGCTGGAATAGACAGGTGTGGGAGTGTCCTTGGTGCCTACTTTGCGAATAGTAAGCGTATTAGGAATAAAAGTCACCTTTCATGAAAAAAGTATAATTTTGACCTGTCTCTTCATCAGTATCCCACACACCGGAAATGTCTTTTGCATCATCGGGCGCGGAAAGAAATTCTGCTGATTCTTGTGGTGTGCCTACTGACCAAAGATAATTTTTGATTGGTTCTTGACTCTTGATAATTTCTTTGGTTCGAATGGAAAAGTACGCATGTTTTTGGTCATACGTCCAATCAAATCCATTGATATTATTGAGAATTGCACCTTCCTGTTTGCCGGTAGCCACATCTAGAATTCTGTAAAAGTTAATTTCATCACCTTTCGTCTGCGTACCCATTGCAAGCTTCGAAGCATCTCGATTAAAATCCATTCCGCTGATCGATGTTCTGCCGGTCGGGTCAATCGAAAGCGGGTCGAATAATAATCTCTCATTTCCATTTTCTATAGAGTAAAGCTTATACTGCAAGTCACCTTTTTTCTTTGCTTGGAAAAATTGGCGCATTCCTCGGAAGAATGGAGCACCCTTCAAATCACGATCGAGGTAACTCATAAATTCATCACGCAACCCCTTAATTTCCGACATAGTTGCATTGATATAGTTTAGAGTGTAATCATGCTGGGCTTTCGTCCAGGCAATGACATCAGGACTGGATTTATCCTCAAGCCAGCGGTACTTATCGGTGATGTGACGTCCGTGCAAGGTGTCGGTAACAGGCAAAGCACGGGTTAGAGGCGGGTTGAACGGAACTTGTGCGACTAATGGATGCATGGAGAGAAGAAATAAAGGAAGGAATAGCAAAATTTTCATAAAGTATAACCCTCGAAATAATAAAGAATAAAGACAAAATACAAGTTTTGAGGCGGTTAATCAAATAGAATTTATATGTTGCAAGGCAATAAAAAAGGCAAACCTCACTTAACTTGCCTTCGTTTCACTTAATAATTTGATCATACTCATACCACTATTACACTTTCGATGCGCGCGTACACCGTTTCAACATCAGCATTGCCGTCAATCGAGATGAGTTTATTATGCGATGCGTAGTATTCTAGCAGCGGAGCGGTCTGTGCATTGTACACTTCCAGCCGGTGTCGGATGACATCTTCAGCATCATCTTTGCGACCTCGTTTGAGCATTCTACTCACGATTTCTTCGTTTGCAACATTTATATTTACAACACAGTTAATTTCTTTTCCTGCTTTTTGCAACATTATGTCGAGCGATTCTGCCTGGCTCTGAGTTCTTGGGAATCCATCAAGGATACATCCGCGGGAATATTCGGGTTTGTTCATTGCTTCACGTACAATTCCGGTGACGATTTCATCCGGAACCAGCTTGCCTGATTCTACGGAATTCTTTGCAATTTTCCCCAATTCTGTTTCCTCGCGTATCGCCTGACGGAACGCCTCACCGGTCGATAAATGCGGAACATTTTTTCGTACAGCAAGCAATTCAGCTTGCGTTCCTTTACCCACACCCGGCGCGCCAAAGAGTACAATTATCATTCATTTTCCTTGCAAATAATTTTCAGGGTCACTGTGTTTTTCTGCAAAAATACACGATTACCGCTAATTCAGAAATAGAAATGTGAATAACCGTTGGTTTTATGGCTACCTCGAGCATTTTCCAACCTTCTTTTGATGTCACTTATTTCTTCCTCAATAGCCCCCAGCTTTAACTCGTGGGGATAGATACAAGACGAAACCACGCAGTAGCCAAACGGGAATCGTTGAAACATATAGTACAATACAAAGTTCAACAGCGTTAAACCAATGGACGTTGGATTGTACAAACACATCGGTAGGGGCAGAAAATTTTCTGACCCTAAACGTCACGGTGGATTTATATGAATCAGACATATCATTTGTCATCTGTAGAGGCAGAAATTTTTCTGCCCTACAGAGTATAACTGTAAGTTTGCCAAATTTCAATTTGAACTCATATAGAAGTCTTCGTACACTTCAACACGACCTAAAAAGTAAATCTCTAAAGACTCTAAAAAATATCTTTTGTCTGTAGTTATGAGTTTTTGTAAGTTTGAGGAAAATTATTAAAAAAAGTCATAATTCATTCGATTAGTTGGTATTATACTCACCCACCCGCGCTTAATACGGACATTAATTGTCGGTCAGTTTAATTCATTTTTTATTATCTTTTTTTGGAGAGTAGTATGAATACACGGGTTCTGTTAGCCGCATTAGGCGGTGCCGTTTCGAACTTTTTGGTCGGTTGGGTGGTGTATGGTATGCTTCTGATGGATTATATGAAAAACAATATGACGCAATATGCGGGGCTAATGAAAGAGCCGCCTGACTTATTCATTATGTTTATTTCCGGATTTTTTTGGGCCTGGACATACGCATTCATTTTTAATAAATGGGCTGGGATTAAAGATTTCAAATCCGGTATGATGGCAGGTATTTTTATTACAATTCCAACCTGCACTATCTATTGATTTACAATTCCATGCTATGATGAATCTTTATAGTGGATATACTGTTTTGATCGTTGATGTTCTCGCTTCGACTGTTATGGGTGCAATTATAGCAAACGTCGTTGGACTCATACTCGGTATGGGTAGCAAGGAGAATGCAACAGCGTAAGACATTGATACCGTTTGTAGATAACAATATAAATATATTAATTACAACAAATGAAAAGTTCCGGCATGTGAAATCATGTCGGAACTTTATCATTTTAAAGATAATTAAGCTAAATATCTCTTTATGAATTTTCACTTCTACCAAACTCATTTCTTTACTTTCTGTATCAAATACAAGACGATGAAACCACCATCGAATCGAAGTATGATTTCACACTGATTCTTGAGTTTTTCCTAAGTTTGGTTAATTTGCAATTATAAAGTTCAGCTAACATGCAATTCTCCCATTCTCTCAAGGATTCGACCTATGGAAACTCCCTTACTTACCTCTTCTATGCCTCGCATTGGCGACAAAGCTCCTGATTTTGAAGCAAATACTACCCAAGGCGCACTACGCTTCTCTGATTATAATATAGGTAGTTGGGTAATTTTATTCTCTCATCCTGCTGATTTTACTCCTGTCTGCACGACTGAACTCACCGAGTTCGCCCGTGAACAAGAATACTTCCTCCACAACAACACCAAGCTCCTCGGCCTGAGCATCGACAGTATCCATTCTCATATCGCCTGGGTGCATAATGTACGAGCAAATACAGGTGTCACGATGCGCTTCCCGCTCATCGCAGACAGCAGTATGAAAGTAGCTAATTTATATGGTATGTTACATCCGGGTGAACATGCCACAGAAACGGTTCGGGCGGTGTTTTTATTGACCCGAACGGCACTATTCGTCTCATCATGTACTACCCGTTGAATGTAGGTCGGAACATGGAAGAAATCAAACGCGTACTGACTGCACTCCAAACAGCAGATTCGAACAAGTGTTCGCTGCCTGTCAACTGGCACAAAGGCGACCTAGCCATCATGCCCCCACCGAAAACAGTCTCCGACCTCGAGGCGCGTGATGCTATTACCGAAAATAAAGTTGACTTCTATCTTATCAAAAAGACTCTTGCGTAATATGTACATAGCCCGTGGAAAAGTCCACGGGCTGTTTTTTATTTCAACCCAAATTTCAATTGCCGATGAAATTCCCTATCTACCTTGATTATAATGCGACAACGCCGGTCGATGAACGTGTATTCGATGCGATGAAGCCCTATTTTATGGAGTGTTTTGGTAATGCTGCAAGCAGTGGTCACGCCTTCGGTGACACCGCCAAAAAGCAGTCGAAGCTGCACGCAAAACTATTGCCAATGCTATTGGAGCACAGCCCGAAGAGATTATCTTCACCTCAGGCGCGACAGAGTCGAATAATCTTGCTATCAAGGGTACGGCAAGGATGCTGTCAGGGAAAGGGAATCATATTATCACAGCGGCTACTGAACATAAAGCAGTGCTCGACACCTGTAAATCGCTCGAGAAAGAAGGATTTTTAGTTACGATATTACCCGTTGATAGTGAAGGACTTATTGATTACCAAGCATTAGAGGATGCCATTACCCCACAGACTATTCTCGTGACGCTCATGCATGGTAATAATGAAATTGGGACGGTGCTTGATATTGAAAAGGTTGGTGAAATTTGCAAGAAACATGATGTGTGGTTTCATACCGATGCCACACAAACAATAGGTAAAATCCCCTTTGATACCCAAAAAATTAATGTGCAAATGGCATCGCTCACCGCCCATAAAATCTATGGACCCAAAGGAGTTGGAGCATTATATGTACGCAATGGATGTAAAGTAATTCCACAAATTGACGGCGGAGGACACGAGTCCGGTATGCGCAGCGGTACGCTCAATGTACCCGGGATAGTGGGTTTTGCAAAATCAATAGAAGTAGGTGTAGCAGATATGTCACGTGACGTCGAGCATTGTAGCCGCCTCCGCAACCGCCTCTGGGAAACACTGAGTGCGATCCCAAATGTATCCATCAACGGTCCGAATCCCCTTACCTCACCCTCCAAACGACTACCAAATAACCTCAATGTCAGTATCACCGGTGATGAAGGTGAATTAATCGCCGGGAATTTGTATAATGTAGCCGTTTCGTCCCGATCTGCCTGTACCAGCGCGTCGAATGAACCCTCCCATGTCCTCAAAGCCATTGGCAAATCAGATACTTCCCTCACTTCTCTACGATTCGGGATCGGCCGCATGACTACCGATGAAGAAATTGACTATACGATTGCTTGTATTCGGTCGGCAGTGGCGTGAGAGGGATACACGTAGGGACATGGGTGAGGAGTATTGTATTTCGAATGCCCTCAACTTGAAGTAGAAATAGGTAAGTATTTCACCCTTTGACAAGCTCATGGTGACTGTAACCCATTAGTCAGACTGAGCTTGTCGAAGTCTAAAACGCAATACCGATTTCTTAAATTGTCAACTTTTGATCGTGACCAGTCCCTGCATGACCACTATTTCACCCGAAAATCCCACACAAAACTCAGATGCATCATCGGTTTTTTATAGAGATAAAACCCACCCGGATAATGCGTATTAAGATCCATACCTTTGTTGGTCATTGATGCGAGAAGCTGTACTCCTTGCCGTGGTTCCCAGCCTACTCCTACCATGTAAAATGGATAGATAAACGATGATGATGCAGATGTTGTGACATTATTCAGATCAGCATTTCCCACTGCTACAAAATTTGAATAAAATTTCCATGTTGCGTTTACATGTGCGGTGACACATGTCTGGCGTTCATCCTGATATTCGGTGAATGCTGCCCACTGACTAAATGGACGATCATATAAGTACAATGGATAGATGAAATTACCTTCGTCACGATAATTAAGAGTGCTGTTTGGGGCATAATATCCTGCATTGTAGTAATTGTTGTACGTGCGGATTTCAATTCCACCTTCCATGCGAAAATTTGAGTTTTCCACATATTTCGTTCGAATCCCAACGACTGCAGCGATACTGCTTTT
The DNA here is from genome assembly GCA_016720145.1 of Ignavibacteria bacterium. GTDB lineage: Bacteria > Bacteroidota > Ignavibacteria > Kapaibacteriales > UBA961 > JADJXV01. The sequence goes on from JADJXV010000014.1 coordinate 19,014, forward strand.
TCGCTCAATAAACGGATACTGTGTCATCAAAGAATGCTTTCGCGAGGCGATTTGCCCGTACAGACGAAAATTACTGTCATAGACTCCCACCGACACCGTATAGTTATCATCATATTCTCGTGAATACTCGCTGCGACCGAGGCGGATATCTGCGTGAAGATTGGCAGTCAGAGGTAGGGCTTCAGCGGATACTATCCAATTGTCCACATCGCTGATATTGATCTGATAGCCGAATCGCAAATCGCTGATTTTGTGATAGGTAAGGCGAAAATAACTGTATTGAAGAAATGCTTCATACCCTTGTGTCTCAATATTGTAGATTGTAAGCCCTTCATAAAGCGATTTATTACGTTCATTCCCCGCTGATAGATGCGCCCTTAGTGGTTCGCCCATGAGCATAATTGACGTGTCGAGAGCGACATTGAAAAACGGTATAAATAAAAGACGCTGCTTAGCAAATACTCCGTAGGACTGCCCGCGGTGTTCGGCGATGACACTTGCTCTGCATTCTATACCCGCCACCGGACGAAACACACCGCTCACTTCCACCTGCGATGCGCCGTGATAGAGTGGATTATCACTCACCGTATTGCCGTTGAAGCCGGATAAATATCTCCTTCTGCGCTGCTTGATAGACTCAGGCATGCTTATTTGGTGTTCCCAGATCGAACGGTTGCTGCCAATCAAATCCTGATAAATATGCGAACCCGACACACCGACTTCATAACCGAATGAGCGGGTTGTGTCTTCGACAGCTAGGCATGGGTAAAGGGTAGTGATAACAAGAAGTGTGTATAAAATATATCTCATGTAATTGGGAATTATGATGAATATGTCAAATTATCTTGAGAAGTTAATTACAGAAACTTAATTATAACTATAAAACTTACGTCATGAGATGTAATTGAATTTACTGCTTCTGCCCTTTCCGTATCCGCTTCACCCATTTCTCAATTTCCACAGCCCAAAAAACTATACTCGAGAGTCCGACACAGGTAAGCAATTCGACAATAGTGAGCGAATGCGTACCGAATAATTCCTGCAAAAATGGTACATAAATGACCGCCATTTGAAGCGAAATTGTCAATGAAATAGCGCCTATTAACTGCATATTACCAAATATGTTCAATTGAAAAAGTGATTTGACTTCACTGCGAATTGCCATCGCTTGTCCCATTTGGCTTAGTACCAATACTGTAAATACCATAGTCTGCCAATGTGGATTATTTACACTTACATACCATGCTTCTGTACCTATTGCAACCGCTGCCATTATCATCCCTACCCAGAGAATATGCGCTGTCATTCCACCGGAAAATATACTTTCATTTGGCTTGCGAGGTGGACGTCGAATGATGTTTTCTTCGGCTTGCTCACCTGTCATCGCGAGTCCCGGTAAGCCGTCCGTGAGCAGGTTGATCCACAATATGTGGATTGGAAGTAATGGGATTGGTAAACCCAGAATCGGCATTAAAAAGATCGTAAATATTTTACCGCAATTACCTGTCATTACATACTTTATGAATTTTCTGATATTATCATAAATACGCCGTCCTTCTTTCACCGCTTTGAGAATAGTGGCAAAATTATCATCAAGAAGTATCATGTGCGCCGCTTCTTTGGATACATCACTACCGGAGATTCCCATTGCAATTCCAATGTCAGCACTTTTGAGAGCAGGTGCATCATTGACACCATCACCGGTCATGGCGACGTATTGATGCTTCTTTTGAAGAGTTTTGACGATGTACAATTTTTGTTCAGGTGATACTCGAGCATATACTTTGATTTGTTCGATTTTCGCTTCATAATCGTGCTTCGATAAGGCAGCAAGCTCAGCACCGGTAACTACCAAATCTTCTTCCGAACGTATAATTCCCGTCTCAACAGCAATGGTATGAGCAGTCATCGGATGGTCACCGGTAATCATCACAGGTGTGATTCCGGCGGTATAACAGTCAGCAATTGCTTGAGTTGCTTCAGCGCGTGGAGGGTCGATCATCGCCACGAGCCCGATGAAGTGCATGGAATTTTCGATTGTGGCAATCGAGATTTCCGTCGGTAATTTCTTCAAAATATTCACCGAATAAGCAAGTACACGTTTCCCTTCTTTTGCAAAAGCTGTCGTTTCATGGTGAATTTTTCTGCTGTTGGCGTCCTTACATATCTCTAATATAGACTCTGCAGCTCCTTTAGTCACCACTAACCATTGATCATTCATGGCATTGATTGTCGTCATTCGTTTACGTTCTGAGTCGAAGGGTAATTCATGTTTTCGCCGATGCTCCTTTGACCATTTTGCCGAATGATGTTCGTGTTTTCTGGCATACTCGACAAGGGCAAGTTCAGTTGGCTCACCCTTGAGCTCACGATGCTCACCAAGAGTCACATCGTGATTGAGTTCCATTGCCATGACAAGTAATTGTTCAGTAGTAAGGTCTGGAAGTCCTTCGATTGCAATAGGTTCCGGCGTGAACCACGTATCGACGACGGTCATTTTGTTTTGGGTAATGGTACCGGTTTTATCAGAACATATATACGTTACCGAACCAAGAGTTTCGACGGCAGGTAATTTCCGAATAAGGGCATGTTTCTTGACCATACGTTTGGCTCCGAGGGCAAGAGCGATCGTAATGACAGCAGGTAATGCTTCCGGAATTGCAGCAACGGCAACTGATATTGAGGTAAGCAGCATGAGTATTGTATCTTCGCCGCGAAGTAATCCTATCCCAAATAGCACAGTGCAGATAACGACAATACCCAATGACAGTTTTTTTCCAAATTCAGCGAGTCGCTTTTGAAGCGGTGTCTGATGATCTTCTTGTTGGAGAAGTTCTGCAATTTTTCCAATTTCAGTTTCCATACCAATGGCAACCACCACACCTTCTCCACGACCTGTTGTTACGATGGTGGATTTATACGCCATATTCGTCCGGTCGCCGAGCGAAGCGTGAATATCTGTTATGATATCTGCTTTTTTTTCAACGGCAACGGATTCACCGGTGAGTGATGCTTCTTCAATTTTGAGAGTATGGGTTTCGGTAAGGCGGATATCGGCGGGGATGATGACGCCAGCTTCGAGGAGGACAATATCTCCCGGAACAAGATCTTGAGCTGCAATTTGGATACTATTTCCTGCTCTGCGCACAGTAGCATTGGGTGCCGAAATACTCTTTAACGCTTCAATTGCTTTTCCTGCACGATACTCTTGCACACACCCGATGACGGCATTGAGAATTACAATTATGACAATAAAAATTGCATCTTTTATGCCACCTACTGCAAAAGAAATAGCTGCCGCGATCAGCAAAATTCCTATCATCACATCTTTAAATTGATGGAAGAATAGCACTGCAAGAGAAATTTTTTTCTTCGCAACTAATTCATTTTTTCCGTACTTGAGGGTTCGCTTGGGTATTTCATCAGCAGACAAGCCGAGGTTGGAAGTGGTAAGTGATTGGTGAATTGCGGTGTGGTCGAGTGAATGCCAGTTCATGAATACAATTGAAAGGTTAACAAAAGAAATACTTGATATGTTTGAATAGTAGAATGTACAAACCTCCTCTTAGCAAACAAGTTCAGCTAATAAAATGCTCCAGGTCTGTCCTACTCAAGTAATTTCATCGTTTTAATTGATGAAAATCACCCTCAAATTTACGTAAATTTTTAGTTTAAACTCCCTACTACATTCTACCACTGTTCAGAACATATCACTACGATTCTATTCGACCGAATAAGCGTCTGTATGATGATTATAAAATCTTATCTTTAATGGTGACTTTGTAGGAATGAATCATCTTAGTATAATTATAAGAAATACTTATACAAGTTTTACTATTAATGTTTCATGAGCTTGAAAGTATGTGTTGAATTATTGTTGAAAGTTTGCAGGACATACATACCTGAAGCAAGATGCGAGAAATCATAGAGTTCGATATCGAAGCCGTCAAAGACTATCTTTCCCGTACCATCCGTAACTACTGCGCGGGAATTCTCGCTACCAACAGGCAGAGAGATATGCGACGTAAACGGATTTGGGATAACGATCATAGGATTCGTATCGGTGCCGACATTCTCCTCAACGGTAGTCACTTCACAGAATCTTCCAACACCGACGAGGGTGGACATTTGATTACAGAGTGATGTGTAATTGCTTTGTTCAATAGAAGTTAATGTTCCTGTAAGCAAATCATTGCTTTCATTTGGGTCATTCCTAAGATCAAAAAACTTCTGCGTTCCATTGTCAAAGTCAAGTAACTTATAGTCTTTATTCCTCATGGTCTTGCCGTCGCCGGCAACTGTGGGAATTTTAAACACTTCTGAAAACGCCCAATCGCGAACACTTGTAGCTTCGTTTTTGAGAATTGGCACAATGCTTTTTGAATCGACGGTAATACCAAGCGGAATATGCCCCACCCAAGCTGTATCTCCAAATATTTCAAGAATAGTACCGAATAAATCCTGCGTATTGACGAGCGCGTCGCTCACACGATTCGGCGCGATAATCGACGGTCCGGCGATAATAAACGGCACGCTGATTCCATCCTGATAAATACTCCCCTTGGCGCCGCCGGGCGTCTGCGCGACATTCGCATCATCACCATTATCACCAATGAAAATTATATCTGTATTCTCCCAGTCGCCGAACGCTTTGAGCGAGTCAAATAATCTTCCGATTTCACGATCCATCGCCTCTGCGGCTGCTTTGAAATACAACTTCGGATTGGCAGCAATATCGGCTTCTGTGCCGCTTAATGTTTGATAGGAATGGAGTTCCTTCGGCGGCAGATGAAACGGAGTATGCGGCGCATTGAACGCAAGCCAGAGAAAATACGGTTTTGTACGGTTAGCTACTATCCACGTAACAGCATTATTCACCGTTTCGGTGGTGGCGTAGGTCGTACAATTGGCAGCCACGCCATTAGTCACTTTATTCCAATCAACATAGCTCGTCAGTGCGCCAAGAAAATTCCCTTCGTAATGGTCATAACCCATCGTATTCGGCAGCATAAGATTCGATTTTGGTGTGGCTAGTTGCAGGTGCCACTTACCGATATTCGCTGTGGCTATATTATTCTTTTTGAATGCCTTCAGCATTATTGGTATTGTAAGTTCATTTTTATCGAGCACACGAGAATCCGCGCCGCCAACGGCATTCCCGACACCCGTCCGGAAACTATACCGACCGGTAAGGATACCGGCACGCGTCGGTGAACAAAGTGGATTGGACCATGCATTCGTGAATCGCACACCGCGACCTGCGAGCATGCGCACATTCGGCATATTCACCGTGTCAAGATGATTTTCATAGAATCCGCAATAGTCCACGCCGAGGTCATCGGCGATGATGAGAATCACATTCCGCTGAGCTGAGCAGGAAATGGTGATGGTGAGCAAGCAGATAAGCAGTAGTAAGTATTTGAGCATGTTGGATTTGAAGATTAAAAAAAAACATTTTTACTTACAAAAACAAGAGTACACTTTGTACATAGGTCAATTGGAAATCGAACAGCTAGGGTAATTACATTACTTCCTGTAAAATCTCCAAAGGAGTATTTCTATTTTGACAAATCACAATCAAGTGTTTTGGGATTTTGCGTTGAAATGCTTCTTTCAACTTCTCAATGTTATCTGTCATAGAGAGCATTCGTTCGTACTCTAATGCTGCTTGAAGTTCGAGCAGCTGAACAGCAAATGTCGTTTTTTCAATTACTTGTAAAAGAACTCTTCTTTTTTGAGAATCATAATCCTGAATAAACAGCAAATTTCTAAACAACCACTCTTTATCTATCCACGAATGAAGGAATTCTTCAAATTTGGAATCAGATATTTTATCGTCGCGATAATAATCAAGCCCTATACGAATGATCGCTTCGCCGTACGGAATCGTATCAATTAATTTCAATAATACATCCTGCGGACCGGGAAGATGACCAATTGTACTAATAAATAAATCATCCTCAATAAACATGTTTAAATAATTTATAGGGAAAGATTTATGAGGAATTAACGCTTCAACAACGTGATGTCCGGTTGGCACGCAGGAAAGCAACGCCACTATCATTTGTTCATATTGTTGACTTGATAGTTGTTGTGCTTCTATAGTCGCTGAAATTCTATCAAGTATTTCCCAATGAGAATTGACATTTAATTCATGGTGCAATTGCCTCAGAAATTCATCCCGGGAATGTTCATTAAGGATTACTTCCACCAAATTTGATTGTAGTAATTGCATTATTTATCTGCTAACTGTACGTGTTTTACATATACGGAATTATGCGATAGAGTAAAATTACGACTTTTCATAATGCATAGCGAGTATGCATTTTGTTTGTACAGATTTTTTTAACGCAATATTCTCGGAGTTCTATGCATATCCTCTGCACAAGGTGCGCGTATCTCAATTGAAATTCAGTGGGAAAATTTTGAAACACATCACACTTACTTCCGAAAATGAATCTGACAACCAATTGATTTAGTTTGTGTTACGCTTATGGGATGCCCCGACAGTAACTCATCAACAGCAGAGGTTACATACCTATGCTGCACCTTTTCGGGATGCGCGCCATTGTCATCAATTGCGCCGTCATACTGCACCGTCCACTCACCGGCAATTTTCCATAACACAAATGCATGCGGCGTTTTTTGTGCAGCAAATGCCTTCGCTACCGACTGCGAACCATCATATAAATAGGGGAAATTGAAATGTTCGCTCCGCGCTTTAGTCACCATATTCTGATACGTATCTTCATCATACATCAGCGTATCGGTCGAACTTATCGCGACCACCGGCACGCCAAGCGGAAGATATTTACGGTTCATGTCATTCAAGCGCTCCGGATACAACTTCGCAAACGGACAGTGATTACACGTAAAAATCACAATCGCGCCCTTGGCATTTGGATAATCAGCGAGCGAGACACTCTTGCCATCGGTACTCAGGAGCGAGAAGTCGACCACCGTCTTCTCGGCAAGTGGATGGAATCCCATGCTGATGAAGGTGAAGGCTGTGAGGAGAAAGAGAGGAAGCGAACGGATGATATTTTTCATACTATTTTAAACGAAATGAATACGTTATTTGGCAGGTCATACCGGCAGTCAAAAAAGGATAACCTTAGTAGAAAGGCAGCCGAACATGATTGCGCCTTATTACCTTATTGCACACATTAACAATCGTAACTACCTTTTTTAATAAAGATTACCATTGCGGTTAAACTGATTTTGCTTTTCAAAAACCCAATCTGAAAAATAAGGTTGTACACTGTATAGCAACCTTGTTCTACTAAGGTTTTCTTACAAACTCAAGAGTCTGTTTACTGCTTCACAAATTTCCCCGTCGTCACCGCTTTCGTCGCCTTATCGGTCACATGCACAAAGTACGTACCCTGCGCAAGTGACGAAATATCAATCCCTTGGCTGAGTTCGGGTTGTGGGAGCATCATCACGGCTTTCCCGAGTACATTGCTGATAGTGATGTAATAGACCGCGCTGTTTTTGTTGGTCAATTCGACATAGAGTTTGTTCGCAGCCGGATTCGGATAGAGTGTAAATTCTTTTGAAAGCGTAATAGGTTCATCCACACCGGATGGCGCATCTTTGACCACGAATTGTCCCATCATGCCTTCGTCTTCATGAAGCGAAATATGGCAGTGGAACATAAAAGGATGCACACTATCGGCATAGTCATCAAACTTTGCAATGAACTTCACGACGGTGTTTGTACCGCCCGGACCTCCCGGTTTTCCGGGAATAAACACCACATCTTTCCATCCTGCCTGAGCAGCTACGGGCGCCACACCATTAACGGAAATGATGTTGAATTCCACATCATGAATATGAAACGGATGCCCAAGCGCCGAACTGCTCGTAATTTCCCAGATTTCAGTATTATTCAGCGGCACTTCATAGTCATTCTCGTTCATTTTAAAGAGCTTATGATTAATCAAAAACGCATTGGGTCCGAGGATGACGGGCTTGGTCACACCAGTACTGTCGCTGATGGTCAGTTTCCGCGTAATCTTCGCTGATGCCTGATCGAGAAGCACATTTTTGGTGAGTGTTGTAGGAATAGTCGTAATCGGCGCGCTAGTTGCAGCACCAATATTCAAATGCAGAATCGTAAAATCTTTCTTGCCTAAGGCATTGGCAAATGGTCCATTAGGGAAATTCTCACCGCCTGCGATAAAATTTGAGAGTAAAGAATTAAATGCTTTAAGATCGATGGACTTGCCTGCCTCACCCGAACAGTCCACAAGAATTTCGATACGTTCGCCCGCGTGGAGTAGATATTGCTTGAGCGGCACGGGCGCGTCCAATAATCCACCGTCGGAGGCGATGACCGAGAAGGAACGGTTATCGCTGAATCCGAGATTGTACGAACGTTCAATCGCACCGTTAAGTATTCTCAATCGAACGACTTGCGCGGGCACTGTATATTGAGGGCGCAGCGTACCATTGACCATCATGCTATCGCCGTAGGGCCCGGTCACGAATTGATTGGAAGTATTAAAATCACGATCAGTGAGCGCAAGCGGAATATCATCCACGCCATAGGTGCGCGGCAAAGCGAGTGCCGACTCAATCTCATCGCGCACGATAATCATGCCGCCGATGCCTTTGGTGATATGCTCCATGGTCATTTCATGTAAGTGCGGATGATACCAGTACGTTGCAGCATTATTCGTTACTTTCCAATATGGCTGCCAGAGCGTGCCGGGCGGAATAACCTGATGAGGTCCGCCATCCATCACCGCCGGTAAGTGCATGCCATGCCAGTGGATAGTCGTCGAATCGTTTAATTTATTAAGCACATTGAGATGCACCGTTTCACCCTTGTTGAAAATCAGCGTCGGACCCCAATAATCGCCGTTTATTCCACCCGTAATCGTTTGATTACCCGTGCTCACAATCTGCTTGAGCGTGTCTTTAATCGTGAGATTAAAGGTAGGACCATGGAGCGTATCCGGTATCCATAATGGGTTGTATTGTTGCGCCGATGCACTCTGGCTGAGAAGAAGCGCCGTGCCTAAAAGAAGAACTGTTTGGCGAAGATTTTTTGAGAATTGAGGCATAGGAATTTTAAGATAAGTCGTAAGTCGTAAGTTGTAAGTCGTAAGTTATTAAGTCGTAAGTTTTTAAGTCGTAAGTCTATAAGTCGTAAGTTATTAAGTCGTAAGTGGTAAGTCGTAAGTTTTTAAGTCGTAAGTTTTTAAGTCGTAAGTTTTAAAAGTGTTAAATCGAAAGTTGTGAGTTGTAGGAACGTAGTATTTTTTCATTGTAGGGGCGAATTGCATTCGCCCCAGTCATGCTTGACTAAGGCGAATGCGATTCGCCCCTACCGTAGTTCTGTTAGTTTTACTTGAGAACCTATTGATGCTCCCTATTTATTCAAAATAAACTTCCTGAACATCACCCCACCCGTTGCGTTTTGCATACGAACACTATACTCACCGCTATACAAAGTACGAGTGTCAAAATACGCGATCGTCGTGCCTTGCACGAGTGTTGTGCGGGCTACTTCCTGCCCTGCTGCATCATAGAGCTGCAGGTCGATATTCTCGTAATTAATTGCATTCATTTGAATTGCCACAAGGTCACTTGCGGGATTCGGATAGATGAGAATGGTGGGTTCGGGTGTGGTATTTTCTGAAACGCTGCTCGGCGCTTTCCCTGCCTGCACGATACTGATAGTGATAGATTTATCGGGTGTCATTACGGCAAAAGTACCAGAACGTGCAATAGTATCGGGATTGGCTTCAGTAGTGGTGACAATAACTGTTTCACTACCGATACCGCTTTTTTTATTTAAAGAAACCCAGCTTTTCGGATCAATCGCTATTCCCCAGCTTGTGTTCGATTCTATATCAACGAAATTCGAACTATTAACAGCAGCCCCGACATGAATCACGAGTTTCGATACTTCGAGCACCGTTAGACCCGGTGATTGTAGTACATTCACCTGTTTAATGGTTGCTCCTGGAGCAGCAATCGATACTAAGGTCGAACGATCATCAACACCTGTATTTACTTGAGCTGTAAGGGTTATCGTCGCATTACCAGTGCCCGACATTGCACTTGCCGAGAGCCACGATGGTGATTCAATAGCGAGTGTCCAGGCACCTGAAGTTGTAATCGTAATCGTGCGTGTAAGATTATCTTTTGCGCCGAAAACAACCGATGATGGAGTGACAATGAGCGAGTCATCGGCTAGAGTTGGTGCCTGTGTCACGGTTATTACTTGTTCTGCAACTCCGGTTCCCGTCACAGTCACAGACGCAGAACGTGGTGTTGCAGAAGAATTTTCCTGCGCGATGAGCGTAATCGTCTCATTTCCAGAACCACTTGACTTACTTGCCAAAAGCCAAGGCTGACTGCTAGTGATCGTCCAAGCAACGGTGGCAGCAATGTCAAATGTATTGGTACTACCACCCAGAGCGGCAATGCTCAGAGCTTTTGTTGACACCGTAAGTGTTGATGTACTAGGCGTATAAGTCGTTACTGATTCAGAAATAGAGGCCACTTTCGATGCTGAGCGAACTCCATAAAAGGTGGGACCGATGAGGTAAGGATAGGCAGAATTCCAATTCTCATCGACGGTCGCAAAATAGCAGTATATTCCACTTGGATACTCGGGCGTGACGCAGAATCTTCCGTTGTGTTCATCGAGGTAATCGGGTGTGGAGCTTGTTGTGGTGGTATATTGATAATCTTCCCGGAAGTAACCCAATGGATACGTTGCGCTTACATCGGGTCCGGCGGTGACGGTTGCTCCTGTGTAATACGTCGTACGCGCGGTCATCGTAGTCCGCAAAGTAAAGCTCGATTTCATACGAACAATCCCGCCGGTACCATCGACATTTTTATAGGAGTATGCGCCATAAATCGGAAAACCATCGTACGCAAAGCCGAGAAGCGGCGAGTGTTTGGTGCTGTCGATAGCGTAGAGTCCGTCGGCTGCATACAAGTCACAAACATTAGAAATCACCTTCAAATCTAAGCTAAATGCGCTTGGATTCTGATGATGATGATAATTTCCCATCGCAGGATGTGCCTTTGCGCAGTCGAAGCCAATTCGCTCACCAACAACTGCATCACGATTCCAGACACCATCGCCCATTCCCATCAGTGGTCCGCCTTTGAGTGTTTTGGTAGAATTTTGCCACGATACACCATCACGATAGTCAAACATTGCCACACCATTGACGAAAATACCAATATTCCCACCTGTTGTAGCCGTCGGTGTGCCGGTATTCTGTACTGGACTCAGCGGAATTTTAAAGATTGCATTCTGATTAGTCGCCAGAGATGGATTTCCATCGAGAAACGGTCCTGTGATATAAGCGGGAATCCCCTTCGTGCTCACATACACCGACGTCGCCGAATACTGCACGGTCTGTACATTGGCGAGCACATTATCATTGACAGGAGTCGAATTCCCCTTCACATAATGCCGCCCCATGATGTTGGTCGTATTAATCATCCACGATGTGATCGCGGGATTGGTCTGCGCGCATATTTCACTGCTTCCAAAGCAGAGTAACGCTAATAGAATCAATGCTTTCATAAATAACATCCTTACATAAATTGATTGATAAGTAAATATATATTCTGATTTTTTAGTTGTAATGCAAGATTATACCATCATTATTTATAACAAACCCAAATGACCCACACCCTGCCCTCTCCCAAGAGAGGGTAAGATTTTAGAAATCAATTACTTGACAACCAAAGTCCCCTCTCGGGAGGGGATTTAGGGGTGGGTTAAACGTCAAATCGAAGGATTCAATTACTTCTAATATTCCCTATTCTCAAAGCATTCCATATCCATTCCCCTACCAAGCACGACCTGGGCGAATGCAATTCGCCCCTACGTTCATCATGAGATATTGCATAACCACAGACATTGAAGCCCATTAGACGACAATAAAATTCAATCCTTCGCTTGCGTTGCAAATATATACTTTGGATACGAATACGCGGTATCAAAGAGAAATTTTCTATCCGTAAGTGTGAGTAAAAATGCCGTCAAATCGACCATTTCATTGGAAGTAAAATTCATGGGCTGCAATTTGTTTGACTCGGTCCCATTCTGTCGGATAGTCGAGTAATGCATGAGCACATCGCGCAGGCGTTTGAATCTGCCGTCGTGCATATAAGGGTAGGAAAATTCAATATTACGAAGTGTCGGCACTTTGAATTTCAGCGAGTCGGATGCCTGCTTGGTCACACTCATTCGACCGTAATCCATGAGTGTAGTGTCGAGCGGAAGTCCATTGTTTTCAAATTGATAATTCGTAAAGAGAGGTTCGGTGTGACAGCTCGAACACTTCGTCTGAAACAGACGATACCCGTTTTGTTCCTGCAGAGTAAATTCCGCCTCGCGCTGCATTACACTGTCATATTTCGAGCGAGCGCTAATGAGCGTCAGCATGAACTGCGACATCGCCTTCAGCAGGCGTTCACCGGTGATGGTGGAATCGCCATACGCAGCCCGAAAGAGAGGTGGATAAAGGGAAGTTTGGCTGAGCTTGTGAACAACATGCGTCATTGTTTCATCCATTTCCTGTGGATTACTTATCGGTGCAAGCGCCTGCATATCGAGGTGATTAACTGCGCCATCCCACATGAAGTCTTTGCTCCAGGCGAGGTTCATCAGCGCCGGTGAATTCCGCGTGCCGATGCGGTCGTCAATACCATGACTCAGCGCATGATCGACATGCGTAAAAGCAGTGTACTGCGAGTGGCAGCTCGCGCAGGAAATCGTAGAATTGCGGGAGAGAATCGGATCGTAGAAGAGCGCGCGACCGAGTTCAATTTTGGCGCGCGACGGAGGATTTTTTGAAAAATCATAGTGCGGATTTGGCCAACCGGTCGGCACACTGAAATTCTCATCACTTCGGAAAGCGACGAGGGCGAGAAAGGCAACTATACCAAGAAGTAGAATTCTCTTCATCGCGCCTCAACTCGAAAAATGGTGGCAAATTGTTGAGAGAGGAGTACTGCTTGTTCACCGGGTGACATTATATGATGCACGCTCGCAAGGTCGATGGAATTTATCCATTTCAATACATCCATTTTGATACTTACCTCCCGTGAAGAAGGCAATGGTAAGGTAATGGTTTGCAATGAATTAAATGGACTGCGATACCCGCCGAGATGAAATTCAAATTCCTTATTCCTTGCCGTACTCCGACTGCTTTTCCCTTCGATTTTGGTGTGAATATATCCGCTTTGCCATGTCCAGAGCATCCCACGGGTCGGGTCTAGATCACCGCCAAATGCGCCGGATGTAGTCGTAGCGCTGTCAATTCCCAAATAAAAACGAACATGTGTAAATTGACCGGAAGGAAGATGAGAAAGAGGAATGTGAAGCAAATGTTCGTCCGACACATCGAGTAAGTGATAGCTGTTTGGTTCAGCGAAAAAGACAGTATCATTTCGTAATAATTCCACACCGGAAATGTACCATTTCAACGTCGAAAATTCGATCGTTTGATTCTTGTCAAGCGTGTAGATTGTATCGAGTTGGAGCGGCACCGAACCCACGAATGGCCGGAAATTCAACTGAAAATCGGAACGCTCTTGCTGAGCATGAGCGGCACTCAGGCAGAGAAGCAGCATGACGACTATGCTCGTGAGGAGTGTCATTTACGGTCTCTCATTTCGTGGCGGATGCTGCGGACGGGGCGGGGCAAAGAACGTAGCAAGTTCATCGGTCAATTCCTCAAACTTCATCATTTGCTCCTGCTTACATATTTTTTTGATATTCTGAAAATGAGTGTAATGGGTATTTTCGATACTGATTTGTTCGTGGCTGATGGCTAGAATCAGCGAGTCTTTGACGCTACCAGGCGCGCCGTTGTTGAGTGTGGTGTAGAGTTCATTCTTGAGTTGGCGCATCTTCTGATTATTGTCTCGCATTGATGCTCGGTGTTCTACAATAATACGTTCATACTCTTGCACTTGCGCGTCATCGAAGCCGAGCTTTTCGATGATAATTCTCTTACGGGCATCCGGGTCTCCGGGGCGGGGTGGCTTGCCCAAAAATATAAAGCCGACGAGCGCGAGATTAACGATGAGGAGCACGATGGTGCTACCGGCGAGGAGCTTCATCTTATTCATTGTAGAAGGAAGTTGGTACTACATTCATACCCTGTGCAAGCACCGGTGTTGACTTCGTTTTCTGCGTGACTTTCAGGATGGCGAACGTATTGAGCGCAAGAAAAAGGACGGCAGCAATTCCTACAACCCATTGGAATGTAGGACTGATACGCGTGCGGCTCGATTCATCAATTTTCTGACGAATACGAGTCAGCAAAAACGGCGGCGCGTCAACCCGCGCAATGCGGTCGAGCGGAGTAAGGTCGGGTTCGGGAGTATGCTTCATGATAATTCCTCAAATAAGTTACAGTGCATCATTGGACGACATGCTGCGTGTCATCCTTCGCTTTTGGATAATTTTGCCGATAAATTTTGTTTGGCGCGTTGAATCAGCGACTCGACGGCTTTGGCACTTAAGTTCATGATTTCAGCAATTTCAGCTTGGGTTTTATCTTCAATTTTGCTCAGCAACAGCGCTGTTTTTTGGTTGTCAGGTAATTGATGAATACATTTGAATATTCGCTCAACTGCTTCTCGATTTTCCAGTTGCACGCCCGGGTGATCAAAGGTCGGCTTGTCGTATTTGAGTTCATTTGTTTCAGGATGAAAGAGCGATGTAAAAAACCCGAAGCGTTTTTTACGTTGCTTAGCTTTAAGAAAATCGAGCGATTTATTGATGGTAATACGATACACCCATGTCGTGATTGACGACTGTTCTTTGAAGGACTTCAGCCCCTGATAGACCGACACAAACACATCCTGCGTAATCTCCTGCGCGTCCTCGGCCACGAGCAAATACGAGAGCGCAAGATTATACACAAGCACCTTGTGTGCATGGTAGATATCGTCGAATGTATCACGAACGTTCTTCGTCATAGTTGAAATTTTCCGAATTCTTGCAAGAAAGAACCGTTTGTAATTTATTACAGCAATGTGCTATTCAATGTAGGAATGAGAAGGAGGTACGCACTTCTGCTTGGATGCTTTACATTTTGAGGATGACTCAATCGCAGAAATACGCATAACAACCTTAGTAGCAAGAAGTTCCAAACGGGATAATAACCTAATTAAACGTACTGCTATGTTCCGCTCAATCAGTTAAAACTATACAACAAGGTAATAAGGTTCTCACTTTATGTCACACAGTTCTACTTAGGTTTTCTTATCTATGGGTATTCTTACAGTACCTACGGAGAATTACTATTCCAATTTCCCCAAAAACACTTCCAAACGCCATCAGCCGAATTTCCTGCAAAGATAAAAACAAAACCTGCGAGCGCATATCATGTACTTGAAAAATGTATAAATTGCAGATGTGAATCGCACTGAATGTATGTTATACGGATAAGTATGACTCGATTACAATCAACGTCATTCAAGAACTGTCACCCTGAACTTGTTTCAGGGTCTCCGTGGCTAATCTTTCGTGCTACGTCGTTCGTACATGCGGAGATGCTGAAACCAGTTCAGCATGACATTCGCCAGTTAACGTTATCTTCTACATCCCTCAATCCCCCAACATATCAATGACAAATGAACAAGCAATGGCACGCGCGATCGAACTCGCCCTCAGAGGCACCGGTCAGGTAAGTCCGAATCCACGAGTAGGTTGTGTGCTTTTAAAAGATGGTCGAATTATCGGCGAG
The DNA here is from genome assembly GCA_016720145.1 of Ignavibacteria bacterium. Classification (GTDB taxonomy): domain Bacteria; phylum Bacteroidota; class Ignavibacteria; order Kapaibacteriales; family UBA961; genus JADJXV01. Next base: position 34,760 of record JADJXV010000014.1, read on the forward strand.
GGCTGGCATCAGAAGTTCGGTGCACCACATGCAGAGCGTGAAGCGATTACAAATGCTACAGAAGATGTGGCTGGCGCGACGGCGGTTGTCACACTTGAGCCTTGTTCGCATACCGGCAAGCAGCCATCATGTGCGGATTTACTCATCGAGCGGAACATCAGCCACGTTATCATCGGCATGCAAGATGCGAATCCGCTTGTTTCCGGCAATGGCATTGCGCGGCTCCGTGCAGCCGGTATCGACGTCACGGTCGGCGTTCTTGGCGAAGAATGCGCTTGGCTGGACCGCACGCATACCAAGACAATTACGACAAAAATGCCATACATTATCAGCAAGACAGGACAATCACTCGACGGATGTATTGCATCGCACTCCCTTGAATCACAATGGATTACTTCACAAGGAAGCAGACAAGTAGTGCATGCACTCAGGGCTGAATTCGACGCTGTGATGATAGGCAAAACAACTGCTCTTGTGGACAATCCCGCGCTCACCGTGCGGCATGTGGAAGGAAGGCAACCATGGAGAATCGTCCTTGATACGAGTTTAGAATTACCACCGACACTTCAACTCTTTACCGATGAATTCACTACAAAAACAATTGTCATCTGCGGGAATACAGCAGCCACCTCTCCGAATGCACGTTTACTACGCGAGAGTGGAATTCAAGTACTTGGTTGTGATACAGATTCACACGGCATCCTTATCCTTCGGAATACATTTCGCGAGATGTTGCAAGACTATGGTATTGCTTCAATTATGGTTGAGGGAGGTTCGCAGTTGCTCTCCTCTCTCTTGCAAGAAAATCTTATCGATGAATACCACTTTTTTATTGCGCCGATTATCCTCGGAGGTGGTAAACAAGTATTTGGTAATTTCCTGCCCACGCTTGCGCTTGCGCCAAAATTGCGGGTAGTGTCTAGCGAGAAGTGTGGTGAAGATTGGTATGTGGTGGCAGTGGCTGGGTGAACGTGGCAGGGGTTGGAATTATTTCGGATTGATTATTATCAATACCGGCATTCCGATGTAGAGACGTTGCATGCAACGTCTCTACGAAGGCAGCATTTGTTCCGGCAATACCCGTAGAGACGTTGCATGCAACGTCTCTACACATGATTTTATTTTTCAGTATTCCCCCGTAGAGACGTTGCATGCAACGTCTCTACGAAGGCAGCATTTGTTCCGGCAATACCCGTAGAGACGTTGCATGCAACGTCTCTACACATGCATTTTATTTTTCAGTATTCCCCCGTAGAGACGTTGCATGCAACGTCTCTACGGAGGTAACAAATTGTAGTAAACGTTCAATTTAAATCATAAAAAAAGCCGAATTGTGAATCACAATTCGGCTTTTTTATAATCTATCAGCAATTACGCTAGTATCGACTTTTCAAATTCGGACTTGTCTTTGCCGTAATCGAGAATTACCGGCTTCACTCTATCAACCTTATCCTGAATTGCCATCAAACCTTTAATTACCGCTTCCGGACGCGGAGGGCACCCTGATACATACACATCAACGGGTAAAAACTGATCTATTCCCTGCACCACAGAATAACTGCGGAACATACCGCCGGTCGATGCGCATACGCCCATCGACATTACCCATTTTGGGTCGGGCATTTGGTCGTAAATTTTGCGTACTACCCAGCTCATTTTATAGGTTACCGTGCCTGCTACTATTAGCAAATCGGACTGACGCGGCGAAAAACGAAATACTTCCGAACCGAAACGTGAGGAGTCCATTCTTGGTCCTGCGAATGCCATCATTTCAATTGCGCAGCAGGAAATTCCAAGTGGCATCGGCCACATAGCGTTTTTTTGCGCCCATTGAACGACTGAGTCAATAGTAGTTGTGAGAAATCCTTGCTTGGCGAGTGTTTGGTCTAATCCCATTTCAATGCTCCTTTTTTGAGAACGTAAATAAATCCGGCAAACAGCAATACCATAAAGAGAATCATCGCTATAAGTCCATTCAAGCCAAGAGCTTGGAATTGAACAGCCCATGGATACATGAAGACAATTTCAATATCGAATAAAATAAAGAGCATAGCCACCAAGTAGAACTTCACCGAGAAACGTTCGCGAGCCGACGTAATCGGCTCCATTCCACATTCATACACGCTAAGTTTTGTCTTGGTCTTGGTTTTGCGCGGACCTAATATTTCGGCTGCCACGATATTTGAAAGCCCAAATAACCCGCCGACAACGACCATTATTATCAAAGGAAGGTAGGATTCAATCATAAATTATTCTAAGAATGAAGGAGTAAAAGATTTTTACAGCCCAAATTTACCCGTTTTTTTTCGTTTGGCAAAGGAGAAAAATGGAGGCGGGGGAATTCCTTAGCTTCCCGAGCCCCTCGCTTCCTCGCGAGCGGCTCGGTTGCTCCTCACCTCACCACCGAAAATTCCTTCGTCTTCGACACCCTACCACATTCGAGCTTGTAGTAATAGACGCCGCTTGGGAATTTCGTCGTATTGCATTTTACCTTGTACTCGCCTGCTTCTTTGGTTTCGCTGACGAGCGTGGTAACTTCTTTGCCTGCATTGTCATAGACTTTTATTTTCACCAACGACCGTGCGGGAATTGCATACTCGATGGTCATGGAAGTATTGCTGGGGTTCGGGTAATTTTGCCCGAGAACAAGTGAATTTTCCGGCGTAGTATTCACGGCAGACGACCCAACCTGCGATTTCCAATACGTGAGTAATTCGCGGAGCGCTTCGGGTTTGTTTTGTGGTGGCGGCATACCTGCCTGGTCTTGTTTATTTACTCCATGACATGAATTGCATGTTCGTATCTCCCCCGGCTGAAACGATATCCAGTACCGCTCACGAACAACGCCCTTGCCGGCCGCATCTGACAATTGCCACGTCGTAGCGCGCTGCGCCGGAACAAACGACGCAACCGAACCGTCTTTGCCGATTTTCACACTTCCACCCGAGGGTGCGCCGGTGACGGGAGGATTCTTTGCTTCCGGTTGATGCATCGGCCGAGCGATTACTCTACGTCCGGGCTGAGGATTCGTGGTGCCACCCATTCCTCTGAGCATATCTCCTTGAAATATCTCCATATACTTCACATCATAGACTTTTCCCTGCTTGCCGATTGTTTCCGTGCCGCCCTCCGGCACACGCAGGTTAAACGGCTGCGTATTGTCGGCGCGGTCGCGTGTGGTCACGTCGCGGCTCACAATGAGGGCGAGCTTTTTTTCTTTCATCCATGTGCGCAGCTTGGAGGGGTCAACGCCTGTTTCGTCAAAGACTTGCTGTTCGATAGTGGGGATCGCATTTTCTCTCTTGAGTGGCGGTACAGCCGTCGCCTTCACCTCCACCGGGTCGAGTTCCCAGAGCGTATCGGTGCGGCTGATGATGTAGTCATTGCCGTTATAATACGATGTCGAGCGGACAATTCCGCTTGTAAGTAATTTATCGGCAACAAAATACGGCGCACCGTCAATCATGGTTTGTTTCATGGTTTTGAGGCGGAAATTATACCGAATATTCGGACTTTCCGTTTGTCCCAAATTCTTATTCGCATACGGCGACGGCGTGTGGCTCACGATTAACTGTCCATCCGACATAGGCAATGGTGTGCGGTAGTGACCGCTGTGATTAGGATTCGGCGTTTGCCCTTCTTCCGCCGATGAACCGGTCGCGCGATGAGTCAATTCAACTACTTCCATATCCTCAGGATTATCTCCTATTGCTCCGGTGAATTTCAGGATCTGCCCTGCAGTTTCACGACCGAATTCCCGGGCATTAGTGCAATAATACGTGCCCGGTAGATTGGGATCTTCGCGCAAATGAAATGAACCGCCGTCACCAAAAAACGAGATTTTATTCTTCACATAACTTTTTTGAAATACATAATTTAGATTCGGATCATTGCGGAAAGATCCATCTGTATAGGTCCCGCCGAATTCATGCCGACCGACATGATTCACCGTTTCCTCCTCGGTGCCGTCCTGATTAATTTCCCATGGGAAAAATTGATTAAAGGTATGCAGGGAAAGGTCGGACGAATAATCCGGACTCGACGAATCACGGGGTTCGGGAAAGATTTCCGTATCCGCTACAAGTGGCGTAGCATCTTTAGATTCATCGGGATAGGTAATGGTGCCGTACGTCGCCTGCTGTCCTGCTTTGCGTTCACGACGGTCGGCATCTGCCTGCTGATCGCGCTGCAGATGGTCCCACCGCGTGTAGAGGATGCGTCCGTAGGAATCGACGATCGGATAAAACGAACCGCTCGGCGAATGCTGAATCATCATCACTTCGCCCGTTGGGGTAATTTTCCAGAGCCCGGACACCACGCGCGCCGACTCGTATTCATCGAGCTGCGGATAGAGATGCGCGATGCCGCCGACGGGCATATCGGAGGTAAAAATCACGGAATTATCGCTGCCATACACCGGCGAAATATTATTATAGGTGTCGAGCTGACCGGTTACTTTGGTAATACTCACTTTTTCGCCTTTCCCAAAACCGCTTACTTCGTATAGCTGCCAGTAATTAATCGGATAATCATACTGTTTCACCGGCGCACCGATGACCATCGAAAAGAGCGCTTTCGTGCCACTCCAATGCACACATGGTTGCCGCACTGCTATTGCATTACTGCGCTGTTGTATACTCGTATCGCCGAAACCTGCCTCGCGGGTGAGATTGCGGAGCGTCCCGTCCGCGTAGCGTATCATCAGGTCGCCGCCGCGCGGTGCGTTATCGATCCAGGGATTGTGATTGCTGAAGGTCTGCGTGATGGAAGTAAATCCATTCACAGGAATTTGCGTGACAAAAAGGATAGGATTAGCCGTCGTCACCGGCTGCGCGAACGTACTCGTGCAGGCACAAAGGAGAGCGATGCAGAAGAGGTAGATTTGCTTCATGGGTTGCCTTGTGTAATTGGATAACTGATATTACTTCAATTCTTGTTAAACAATCTGATGATTTGATAGTTGGTTACAGGAGTGGAGGATTGTAATTGTACGTTGATTTATTGCTCAGTCAAAATCGTTGAAAGATGGTGTGGAATTTCTTTCTACTCTACGGATTTTCTACCATCTATTTCAATAAATACCGCTACTATCTTCTGTCTTTTTGATAATTTTGCAACAAATAATGCTGGTCAATTTCACCCCAACTCTACAAATCTATATGCGACAAGTCACAATATATACAACAGATAAGGACTACAATCAATTCATCGAACTGGCGCGGAATCTTCGTTATGTCAAAAAAATAGAAACCGACGACGAACCAACCAAAGAAGAGATTATCGAGAATCTCAAGCGTGGTTTTGTAGAGATGCAGCTATTCAAAAAAGGAAAGCTAAAGACCAAATCAGCAGAGGAATTTTTGAATGAACTATAATCTTGAACTCTCCGTAGGTTTTGAGAATGAAGCAAAAAAGCTGGTGAAAAAATATCCATCTTTAAAACCGAACTCGCACAACTATTTGCAGAACTTAGAATTAACCCAACAATGGGAACGCCTCTTGGTAATGACATCTACAAAATCCGAATTGCCGTCGCATCTAAAAATAAAGGTAAGTCCGGTGGTGCAAGAGTTCTTACCTTTGTAAAGATTTCGGAAACTACAGTTCTTTTATTTTCCATCTACAGCAAAGGTGATAAAGATACTATTTCAGACAAAGAGATTGAAAAACTCCTCAAAGAGTATTTGTAGCTTGGAGTATGAATTCGTGTAGTGAGATTTGATTTCTGCTGCACATGCTATTTATTTTCAACCTAATCGCATATAAAGTAAGTACACCAAGCGTCTCATGGTATTTTTCACAACCTATTGCCAGAACCATTCTCATCCGGCAAGCTGATTGTGCATATAGATTTCAGCTTTTCTCATATTATATCTCCCGCTTACTTGCGACTACTCCGACCTCACAACCGAAGAGCCGGAGAACTTGATTCACCTTGTCCAATCGAAGAGTCGCCTTCCCCTGCTCGGCTTCACGGATAAACCGCAGACCAACGCCCGCTTTCTCCGCAAGTTCAGGTTGCGTCATGCCTAGCTGCCTGCGCTTCTCTTTCAAAAATGTCGCTATATGTGTTGTTGTATCATTCATTGTGTACCCTTTCGGGTGCAAATATAGAGAAATATGGTGAATTTATACCTTTTCGGGTGTAGAAAAGTTGACTGCATTGTCCATTTTTTCTCTCTATCTCATTAATTAAGAATTGGGCTTTTAACCAATGTACGAGTGAATTACATTCGCCCTACCCTGCACGACTTGGGCGAATGCGATTCGCCCCTACGACTGCGTTCAATTTCCACAAAAAATGTCAGAGCAACTCCTCTCACTTCACCGACTTCATCCACTCCTCAATATTCTTCTCCAACATCGCGAGCGGAATAGCTCCATTTTCTAAAATTGCATCGTGGAATTTTGTGATTGAGAATTTTGTGCCAAGGGTTTTCTCGGCTTTGCTCCTGAGCGCTTTGATGCGTAACTCCCCGATTTTATATGCCAATGCCTGCCCCGGCCATACAATATACCGATCCACTTCGCTGCGCGTGTCGAGTTCGGAATTGGAGGCATGCGTCATCATAAATTGCACTGCCTGCTCCCGCGTCCAATTCTTCGAATGCAGCCCTGCATCGACCACCAAACGGCACGCGCGCCACATCTCGAAGGTCAGTGCGCCATAACGCTGGTAGAGGTCTGTGTACATCCCTGTTTCATAACCCAAGCTCTCGGCGTAAAGCGCCCAGCCCTCGACGAATGCCGTGAATCCCATCTGACGGCGCACCCATGGAAGTGCGGTAAGCTCTTGCGCGACAGCTATTTGCAAGTGATGCCCGGGAATGGCTTCATGCAGCGCTAGCGCGGTCATCGTGAATTTCGGACGTGACGGCAGGTCGTAGGTATTGACATAAAAATACCCGGGACGCGAACGGTCTTCCGGCGCGGAATAATAATATGCCTGCGGTGCAGATTTCGTGCGGTAACTCTCCATTTCCTTGAGAGCGTACGGCGCTTTTGGCAACCGACCAAAAAGCGACGGCAGTTTCGCGTCCATCGTTTTGAGAATGGCTGCAAAATCATCGAGCATTTTTTGCTTGTCGGTGTAGTAAAATGCAGTGTCTGTGAGGAGGTATTTGTTGAATTCGGCAAGCGTTCCCTTGAAACCGATCTGATTCTTTAATTCCTCCATAAGCGCTTGAATTCGCGTTACTTCCTTCATGCCAAGATTGAAAATTTCATCCGCAGTCATCGATGTCGTGGTCTCGTGGCGAATTGCAAATTTGTACCGTTCCTCACCATCCGGCAATGCTGAAACGCCGTCAATTGCGCGGCAATTCGGGAGATACTCATTCTTGATAAAGTCGTAGAGTGTTTGGTAATTGCTTTTGATATCCGAACCGATAATTGCGGCTAATTCTTTAGTAATACGGTCTTTATCACTCTGTGACCACGATTTGTCAATTTGGAGCGCAGGCGTCATGAAAGGACTAGAATCGACCGGCACATCTTTAATGGCTGCAATCTGCGTAAGTACTTGTTCCATAGCAAATTTCGGCGGCACAAGTTTTTCCTGCATTCCCTTTTTCATATTGGCGATAATATCCGTCACCTGCTTGCCGAAGCCACGCAGCCGCTTGAAATATTTCTCATAATCACTCGGCGTTTTAAGTACTTGTGTCTCAATTATCTGCGGAAAACCGATGTGAATGCCGTCCTGTTGTGTGAGCGGCATGAGGTGATGTTTGAATTTCTCACCTTCAAAATCATCGGCGAACATCTCACTCACCAGCTCATAATTCACTTTGTTTTCCGGTGTGAGTTTGTTAGTATCAATCGCAGCTAACTGTTTGGAATACATGTGCAAAGAATCATAATGCGCTTTCTCGGCTTTCTCCGACAAATCCGTCAAACGGTCATCGAAGCGATGGTCACCTTCATAGGTCGCCATTTCGGGAAACGTGCGCATGACGTATTCTTTATAATTGGCGAAGAGTTGGGTTATTTCGGCATTCGGGTCTTTTTTCATAGCGCATCCGCTGAGAATGAGGAAGGCAAGTAGTAGTAGTCGTATTTTCATGATTTATATATAGCTTATGAAGAATAGCACGCTGATTGGCGCTGATTATTTATGATTTTATATGATTGTTTTTGGGTAATCGAACGCCTGTCATTCTGAACATGTCTTCATGTGAAGAATCGAAACGTGCTGAATTGCCCTGCTGAATTAACATGTTGATTTTTCACCTGCTAACGGCGATTCTTCACATGAAGACATGTTCAGAATGACAAGTGATGGGTACATTCCCACCACTCACCGAATAACTTCTTTCATTTCATCAGACATACGAAATGGTTAATCTCCAAGGAATCTCAATTTTGAAGCGATTTCTTGTTTCAATTCCTCATAATTTTTATGATAAAATTCTGATAATTTGACCACTTTCGCTCCATTTTTCATCAGATATAAATACTGATAGGTGCCGCCGCTTTCAGTAGGGAGGTCAGAGGTTGTATAGCCTTCAAAATCACTATACGAATATTGACATATAGTACCGATTCCGTAATACCCCCGCACAGTAAGTGATTGATCATCGAGCGAAATAACGATTGCTTTGGTGCGCACTTCTCCGAGAAGCAGCCAAGCAAGAACAGCGAGCATAAAACCGCACAACCCAATGTAAATAAAGACTGCGGCTAGATCATCTTCACCAATGGCAATGCTGCTGATAAACAGTGTAAATCCTACTAAGAAAATCACTAGTATGAGCGGTAAGTATGCAGGGAAGCGGAATTGGGAAGTGAGCATGGAATTATTGAAGATATTATTGAATGTTATTAGGGTTTGCCGGTAATAAACCACACTCAGGCATGTTGCTTGACTTCACAGAATCAATACAATCATATATAATTAATTATTATACAAATCAAACAATTAAAATCATATCACCTTTCCCTATCCGGCAATTCAGGGTCTATTTTTTTGCCGTGGAATAGTCCAGATTAGCCCCAGCAATATCACCTATGGTTTCACGTGAAAGGCTCCTGTAATAATAAGCACTTGCGTAATCTTCGTAATAATAAATTGCCTTCGTAAAGTCTTCAATCGCCGTTTTATTATCTCCTAAAGCTGACTTTGAGATTCCTCTACCATTGAATGACTCTGCAAGACTTGGATCAAATTTCAAAGCTTCATCGAAATCTTTAATAGCTCCAATATGATCATTGACAGCAGATTTTGCATACCCTAGACTTTGAAATACTACTGAAGATAGTGCATTTTTACAATTCAAAGCATTTTTATAATCAATTATTGCTCCTGTAAAATCTCCAAGATTTGTCTTGGCTTTACCTCTTAAATGATAAAATTCATAGAGAGTTTGGTCGTATTTTATTGCATTTGTAAAGTCTTCAACTGCTCCAGGATTATCACCGAGTTTCAATTTTGAAAAGCCACGATTATAATACACTAGTGCATAATGAGGCATACATTGTAATGCCGTATCAAAATCTTTGATTGCTCCCACGAAATCTTCTACTTCAATTTTCAATACACCTTTCCTATTCATCTCTACACCACAGTACCTATACTCGCAGCCGAATATTATGAACGAACTACAAAGTATGACACTCATAACCATACTACGCATACAATCACCTGAAGTATATTTGAAATAAATGAGTTATTAATTCTAGGATACAAAGGGTTCTCATTTAAAATGTGAAATCATACAATAGCTAATTGTATATTTCTGAAGCAAATCATCAATTACTTTCCAAATTTTCCTCGTAATTTACACCCACAATATCATCCATTCCACGACAAAATAAACTTCTAAAATGCTCCGATATCATCTTCCATACGTTCGTACCTTCTTTATTTGTAGTATGATACTTCTTCTTGGCTCACTCGGCAGCTGCGACCGATTCAAAGACAAATGGGAACGCAGGGAACGTAAAATCCACTACCTCAATGAAGAAATTGACTCTGCCCGTAATATTCAAGCGCGGTATCAAGATTCTCTTCGGCATGCGCATGATTCGATCAGAAAGCAACAGAAATAATACTTGAAGAGGTTTTCAAATTTTTGAAAACCTCTTTTTTTTCTGTTTTAATGTGCACTTGTTCACTTAATCGGTAAGAATTCGGCATTTGGCTTGATGCTTCGACAGGATCAGAATGACTGGATTAAAATGAGTGCTTACCCATTCTATTTCTTACGACTTACGACTTTTCACTTGCAACTAATCTCTTGTATATTCGGCATTTGCTTGATGCTTCGACAAGCTCAGCATGACGGGAGCTTGAGCATCGTTTACCTATTCTATTTCTTATTACTTACTACTTACTACTTACAGACTTACAGACTATTTATCCCACTAAATTCCTCGCGATCACCATTTTCTGGACTTCGCTGGTGCCCTCGCCGATGGTGAGTAACTTCACATCACGATAGAGTTTTTCGACCGGATATTCTTTGCTGTAGCCATAACCTCCATGGATTTGGACGGATTCTTCGCATGCACGTACTGCTATTTCACTTGCGTAGAGTTTGGCTTGGGCGGCTGCCACCGTGATCGGCTGTCCTTGATCTTTCATCCATGCTGCTTTGTAGGTCATCAAGCGTGCGGCTTCAATTTCCATCGACATTTTGGCGAGCTTGAATTGAATTCCCTGAAATTCTAAGATCCGCTTGTTGAATTGCACACGGTCATTGGCATATTTCAAGCTTGCGTCGAGGGCAGCTTGCGCCGTGCCTACGCTCAGCGCGGCGATTGAAATACGTCCACCGTCGAGAATTTGGAGGGCTTGGAGAAAGCCTTCGCCGGGTTTGCCGATAAGATGGCTCTTCGGAACCCGAACATTATCAAACGTTAACGACGCCGTGTCGCTGCAGCGCATACCGAGTTTGTTTTCTTTTTTCGATGCATAGAATCCCGGCATCGACTTATCAATTGCAAATGCCGAAATTCCTTTTTTGCCTTTTGATTGATCAGTGACAGCCATGATTAACGCAATATCGCCCACATTGCCGTGGGTAATAAAATTCTTCGACCCGTTCAAAATATAATGATCGCCGTCTAAAACTGCTGTGGTACGCGTACCGCCTGCATCCGAACCAGCGCTTGGTTCGGTTAATCCCCACGCGCCCATCGTCTTGCCGGCTGCGAGTGTCGGGATATATTTTTGACGAATTTCCTCACTGCCAAAACGGAATATGTGGTTGGTACACAAGCCGTTATGCGCGGCAACTCCTAGCGCAATGGAGGGACATGCGCGGGCAATTTCTTCGACAATGACGGCATATTCCTGATAGCCGAGTCCAGAACCTCCGTATTCGGTCGGGATGAGAATACCTAGGAGGCCTAGCTCGCCGAGCTTGGCGAATATTTCACTTGGGAATTCCTGACTTTCGTCAAATTGGAGGGCGACAGGACGGATTTCATTATCAGCAAAACTTCGGGCAAGGTCTTGGATAGCAATGAGTTCGTCGGAGAGGGTAAAGTCGAGAGTAGCAGATTCGGACATAATTTTCCTTAAGATTGAGCTTGAAAAAGAGAAGTAATTGTATAATATATGGCAAATTACCAAAAAGTTCGAATTAAGCGAAAAGGTTGGGTGAAATTGTGGGTTTACTTGGCGTGTAATTTGACGCAAAAGGCGCTAGGGACGCAAAAGTTCGAAAGTTAGGAATGGCTTGGACGGCAATGGGTGACCGCAGGCGACGCTTGGAATATGCAGAACCTAATCCAAAATAATCCCCTGTTTTCCGTATTTTTGCGGTTGAATTCAACCTACTTCAACTACATTAGATAATTACATTATTTATGAGCACACGCATTGAGACTGATTCTATGGGGAATATCGAGGTTCCCACCGATAAATATTACGGCGCGCAAACGGCACGTTCCTTAGTTCATTTTGCGATTGGTATCGAGAAAATGCCCCGCGAACTTATCCGCGCATTCGGTATTTTGAAAAAAGCAGGAGCAATTGTCAATTGCGATGTCAGCTTGCTCCCCTCTGAAAAACGCGACTTGATTTGCCAAGCAGCCGATGAAGTCATCAGTGGCGCGCTCGATGCGCATTTCCCGCTGTCGATCTGGCAAACAGGGTCGGGCACGCAAACGAATATGAATACGAATGAAGTAATCTCGAACCGTGCAATTGAAATTGCCGGCGGTATAATGGGGACTAAAAAACCAATCCACCCGAATGATGATGTGAATAAATCGCAGAGTTCGAATGATACGTTTCCCACCGCAATGCACATCGCCGCAGCCGAACAAATCAATCGCCTGCTCATCACCGCCGTCACGGCTCTCCGCGACACGCTCGCCCATAAGGCACAGGAATTTAAGTCAATTATCAAAAGTGGACGTACGCATCTTATGGATGCGACTCCCGTTACGCCTGGTCAAGAATTCTCCGGCTATACTCAACAATTAACGAATGGACTCGCTCGGCTTGAGGCAGTATTGCCGGCGCTTTATGAGCTTGCGTTAGGTGGCACAGCTGTCGGCACCGGACTCAACACACATCCCGAATTTGCCGTGCGTGGCGCGGCGAAAATTGCCGAACTCACAGGTTTGCCGTTTGTCACAGCACCCAATAAATTTGAAGCACTTGCAGCGCATGACGCGCTCGTTTTTGCGCATGGTGCGATGAAAACGCTTGCGGCATCGCTCATGAAAATTGCAAATGATATTCGGTGGATGGCGTCGGGTCCACGGTGTGGCTTGGGTGAACTTGCCATTCCTGAAAATGAACCGGGTTCGTCGATTATGCCGGGCAAGGTCAATCCTACTCAATCGGAAGCTATGACGATGGTCGCGACACAGGTGTTTGGCAATGACGCATCGATTAATTTTGGCGGTGCGTCGGGGAATTTCGAGCTCAATGTGTTCAAGCCGGTGATTATTTATAATTTCCTGCAAAGTGTGCGGTTGCTTGCTGATTCGTGTGTAATGTTCAATGAACACTGCGCGGAAGGCATCGAACCTATTCTCCCGAAACTCGAGTATTACAACCAAAATACTCTCATGTTGGTCACTGCGCTCAATCCACATATCGGCTATGATAATGCTGCTAAAATCGCTAAACATGCTCATCATACTGGCGGCACACTCCGCGAAGCAGCGATCGAACTCGGCCTCATGTCAGGTGAAGATTTTGATAGATTAGTCAAGCCACACGAAATGCTTGGTCCGAATATCTGATGGATGTGTTCTTTTTCAATAAATGGTTTATTCATTAAATAGAACAATTTATCCACAAATATTCATTTTGAGAATTCAGTTTCAGCGTTCAATACAAACCCATGATAGATCATTCTATTATGGGTTTTTTATATTTTGTTAAAAGCTTTGAAAATGAATAGTGATGTAACATGTCTTTTATTTTTCATTACGTTAACTGCATCTCAACTAATATTTGGAACTAAAAAAAATCAGGTTTGAACCATGAAATGACTAAAAGAATATTTAATAAATTCATTGAATTTTAGACCTGAAAACTGATTGTTCTCAATATTTTAGTCGATTCTGATATTACCATTTGGAAATAATTCCAAACTTGCCTAAGTTGCAGAACAAACAATCCCTTTCTCTTTTTTGGTACTATTTCAAGAGGTACTCTCATGAAACTACGCTACTTGGTACTATTAGCAATCAGCTTTATGATTGCATTACAAATCGATGTATCGGCTCAGATAAATGCTTTTCCGTCTTATTCGGAAAGTTTTGAATCGACAAACGGTGGATGGGCAGCCAGCGGGACAAGTTCATCCTGGGCTTGGGGCAGTCCGAGCTACAGCTATATTACGACATCTGGGTCGGGCTCTCGTTGCTGGAAGACCAATCTCACCGGTCCATACAATGTGAGTGAGACCTCGTATCTCACCTCTCCCACCTTTAACTTCTCGTGTTTTACCTCTGACCCAACGATATCATTCATGATATCTCATCAAATTGAAAGCGGTTACGATTATTGCGTCGTCCAGTACTCGACGAATGGTGGATCGACGTACACCAATGTCGGTACCAATACATCGGGTGGTACAAATTGGTATCAGACGGCAAACGGATTTAACGGCGCACGTTCGTGGACTACGGCAAGTCATTTATTAACAGGGCTTGCAGGACAATCGAGTGTTATTTTGCGTTTTAGATTTACATCCGACAATTCAGTCCAGCAAACGGGTATCGGGATTGATTTAGTCAGTATTAGTTTGGCCGGTGCTGCCCTTGCTGTACCGACACTTACTGCGCCTGCCGATGCTGCTACAGGAGTCGCTCTATCTCCGACTCTCTCATGGAACACAGTCACCTGTGCTACTGGATATGACGTGCAAGTAGCGACAGATGCAGCATTTACAGCACCTATTGTGAATATGACAGGTGTTGCGACAGCATCTACAATAGTTGGACCTTTAGCCGGGAGTACACTCTATTACTGGCGTGTCCGAGCGACACTTGGTGCAATTGTAAGTAATTGGTCACCTGTCCGAACTTTTACCACACTCTTCCCTCCTCCACCAGTTCCTGTCCATACTTTGCCTTTAGATCTATCGACTGCGCAGGCGATTTCCAATTTATCAATTTCGTGGCAATCGTCTCTCGGCGCTTCATCATATCGGCTCCAAGTATCCAAATCTGCATCATTTACGACAATGACAGTCGATAGTAGTATCACAGGTACGACTTTAGTCATTAGTGGATTAGAAAATTACACAGTCTATTATTGGCGTGTGAGCGCATCGAATGTCAGTGGAACGAGTGCGTATTCGTTGCCATGGAATTTCCGAACGTTAATCGCATCGACTACGCTGACGTTGCCGGTAAATAATGATATTGAGCAAAAGCTCCCACCGGTATTACAATGGAATGCTTTCACAGGATTACTTGGCTATCGCGTACAAGTCTCTACTGATCTTACGTTTACAAGTATTATATTCGATAATCCATCGGTGACGACAAGTTCGCTCGATATACCGGGCTTGATGAATAATCAAAAATATTATTGGCGTGTGCAATGTAATGGTACCGGTGGTGAGACTAGTAATTGGTCACAGACTTGGTCATTTTCGACGATTATAGCAACTCCTTCTCTTACCTTACCGTTAGACGGGGCTGTGGATCTCCCTGTTGCCACACCGCTTACTTGGAGTTCGGTTAATGGAAGTGTCAATTATCAAGTCCAAATCTCGACGAACATTGTGTTCATTGCCGGTACAGTCCTTTTTGACAATTCCAGCATCACAGCTACAAATGTCACTGCATCGAGTTTGGCCGGTAGCACGACCTATTTCTGGAGAGTACGAGGTACAAGTGCTACCTCGGGTAAGGGATTATGGTCGGAGGTGCGTAGCTTTAGAACAATTTCCGGGGTCACTACTCTCCAAATGCCGGTCAATAAATCCTCGGCTGTAGCTCTTCCGGTGATGCTCAACTGGTCATCTGTATCTCCGACAGCAATTTATCAAGTACAGGTGTCAACGGAATCTGCCTTTGCTAACCCATTGATAAATGAAGAGAAGCTTGCTGCTACGTCGATTCAGTATAATTCATTTAATGGAATTAAAAACAATACGACTTATTACTGGCGAGTACGGCCGTATAGTCAGTCCGGAACAGATATTCCGTGGACTGAAACATGGTCTTTTACTACAATCATCGCACAAGCAGCCCTCGTATCTCCATCAAATAATACCAAAGACTACAGCAAAGATGTGAATTTCACATGGCTTGCTGTCGATGGTGCTACCGGATATTCACTCCAAGTATCAAAAGATAAAACATTTGCGACAATAGATGAAGATCATCCAAATTTGAGCGGCAATTCCAAAAGCGTTGCTTTAGCGATCAGCACCACCTACTATTGGCGAGTACGCGCATTACATGCTACTAATGGTCCGGGTGCATGGTCTGATGTATGGAATTTCACAACATCGGTCAGTTCAGCAGCAGTGCCAACCCTCGATTATCCTGCAAATGCAGCATTGAAAGTATCCAATGATGTGACCTTTACGTGGAATGCAGCCGTCGGAGCAGTATCCTACGAATTCCAGCTCTCAAGTGTCGCAGACTTTGCCAATGCACAAATCAATCAATCAGGTCTTATCGTCACGAGTTATAAGGCAGTCGGACTAGCCGCAAGTACGAAATATTACTGGAGAGTACGCAGTGTCAATACTGCAGGACCGAGTGCTTGGTCAGAGACATGGAGTTTTACCGTGATCGCAGCCGCACCGGCAATGGTCGGACTCGGTCAGCCGGCCAACAATTCCAAGAATCAACCAAAGTCAATTACCCTGAAATGGAATGCAACAGCAAGCGCAGTTACTTATCAGATACAGGTCTCCGAAAAAGACGACTTTAGCACGACAGTCGAAGATAATGCAACGCTTACAGCGACAGCATTTACTCCGACGGCACTCAAGAATTCTATGACCTACTATTGGCACGTACGAGCAGCTAATGACGGCGGAAATGGTGCATGGTCGGAAACATGGAACTTCACAACCGAAGCTTCCGACGGCGTGACAGAAGATGCACAGACAGGTCTGAAATTGGAATCATATCCGAATCCTGTATCAAACGGTACAGCTTCTATTATCATGGACTTACCGACAAGTGGTCTCGCACGACTCTCAGTTGTAAACTTGCTCGGAATGAACATGACTGTGACTAATTCACACTATGAAGCAGGCAAGCATACAATCGCTTGGAACACATCGCTAGCACCCGGACTTTATTTCCTCCATTTGGAATTTGGAAACAAATCGCTTGATGTGCCGGTGACAATCACAGCCGCTCCATAAAAAGCGCCTGTTGAATATAAAAATCCCCGTTGCACTTACTGTGTAACGGGGATTTTTTTTATTGAATTGATTGAGTTAACTGTTTTTTAATTTACTACGCTCTTTCCATTTTCCTCCAGCTAAAGCTGGAGTCTAGTCAACTACTTCAACTACTTCAACTACTCAACTACTCAACTACTTCAACTACTTCAACTACTTCAACTACTTCAACTACTTCAACTACTTCAACTGCTTCAACTACTTCAACTACTTCAACTACTTCAACTACTTTCCAGATATTTAGGCTTCCTATAAAAAAAGGTACAGATTATAATTTCTGCACCTTTCTATCCCGTGATATTCTGCAAACTCTTGGGTATTTTTTAGTTGAATTTCCTGCGGAGCATTTCGACGGCGCTTTTGACAGATGCGTCGGTATCTATATAATTTTCAATCATTTGACAGGAATGCAATACAGTTGTATGATCTCGTCCGCCGAAATTTGCACCAATGCTTTTGAGAGAAAGCTGTGTAAATTTCTTGGCTAAATACATTGCCATTTGTCGTGCAAGGACTACTTCATGTTTACGGGTCTTACTTGCCAAAATTTCAGGGGTGAATTCATAATGATCCGACACCTCGAGAATAATATCCTGAATTGTTACTTGTCTGTTTTTCTGTGAACATACCCCACGCACTACTTCTTTAGCAAGGTCGAGATTCAGCTCTCGTCTGTCGAGTGACACCTTTGCTATCACACTAATCAAGCTTCCTTCGAGTTCGCGGACACTTGTAAATGTATGCCGAGCAATATATTCCACAATTTCTGCGGGTAACTCAAATCCTTCATCTATACTTTTACGTTGGAGAATTGCCATCCGTGTTTCATAGTCGGGTAATTGCACATCGACCGTTAGTCCCCACTGAAAGCGCGAAATCAATCTATCATCGACGTCTGTTAATTCTTTCGGTGGCTTATCACTTGTGAGGATAAGTTGCTTTCCGGCTTGATACAATGCATTGAACGTGTGGAAGAAATTGTCCTGTGTTTTTTCTTTGCCGCTAAAGAACTGAATATCATCGACAATGAGCACATCTATCGTGCGATAAAAATTAGTAAACTCGTTGACTTTATTGGTTTGAATAGCATTCACATAATCAATCGTAAAGCGTTCGCTATTCGTATAAAGCACGCGAGTATTATGATTATTCTGAACGATATAATTTCCGATTGCCTGCACAAGATGCGTCTTCCCGAGACCTGTACCGCCGTAGATAAAGAGTGGATTAAACCGGGTTTTACCGGGATTTTCAGCTACTGCGATAGCGGCTGAACATGCAAGTTGATTGCTTTCACCGCGTATAAAATTCTCGAGTGTATAGCGTGAATTGAGATTATTGGGGAAATTATGGAGCGGAGCGGGAGATTTAGCAAAAGGTAATGATGTTTGGGGCGTATTTGGAGCAGGTGTATGTCGGAATGCAGGCAACTTAATCGCACGTTGCTCGAGTGAATCACCGACATTTTTATTCATCATCACTTGATATTGCAGACGCGATGTAGCACCTAATACCTGACAAATTGTTTTTTGTAGTAATGCATAATAATGTACTTCAATCCATTCATAAAAAAACTGACTTGGCACCTGAATGGTGAGCAATCCATCCTGCCAGCGGAGCGCCGTGATTGGCTCGAACCACGTCTTGAATACCTGTGTTGACACATTATCCCGAACGATTGCCAAGCACGAATTCCATTGCTCGATAGCCGTGTCATCGACGGAATAATCCACTTCATGCGATACTGCATTTTGCTTTTGAACCGATGTTTTCATGCGACGGGCATGAGGAAATAAATCAAGAGTCGGTAACTTTTTTGCCAATGCTTCCTCCGAACAAATACGATAATTGACCCCGTTAAAATAGTACCAACTAATAATACAAACAATCACTTACATTTGTCATCCACTTATTGAAAATAGACAACAATATCGCTATCTCTTATTTGATAAGAGACAAAATAGCTTTCTAATTTTATGAAAGCGGAGACACGTATCACGCCCGTTACGAAATTGAAAATTCCGGAGCGTTGCCTCTCATGTTACTGTGAGAGGTGTGTCTGTAATAAGATGTATTGACTGTTTGTGCTTGCCTTTAGAAATGAGAAGTAATCGGGGGGAATCACTTCATTGTTGCCGGCAAGCGGCGTGTGTAGAATTACCTACTGCAGAGTTACCTGCGAATAAAAAAAGACCTCATCAAGCGGATTGTAGATACAGCGTGAGCTGCGTTTCATCTTTAGGATGCGAATTGCTTTTTCGCATTGCAAAAATCCATAATTTTCTACCAAAACGCCAAACAAAATATTTTCAAAAATGAAAATAAATTTCTTGGTTATTTGAAAGTAATTTAACCCTCCTGAAATTATTTGTAGTTGCGTGAATCACCACTTTATTGAATGCAATTTTTGAAGGTTCAGGCATGAAATTTTCAAATTTCATATCATTGTAATTGCAATCATATCAGTTAGTTACTTCTCAATTAATTTGAATTTAATTTTTCAAATTATTATTTGGGAATACTACTATTGCGATATTTATTCTCTGTATTTTTCCACAATAGGGTGTAGTGAGTTATTTTCGCAGTAGAATATTCTCAACATCACATTTTATCAGTAAAAATTGTATGGCAAAAGCTAACGCCGAATCCTCAGGCACGCAAGAAAAAGAAATGAGTTTTTTTGATCATTTGGAGGATTTGCGGAAACTAATCGTGTACTCGGTGATAGGAATTGCTGCCGGATGTATCGTGTCGAGTATCTACATCAATCAGATCATGGAGTATATTCTGCTACGTCCTGCCACTGCCGTCAAGCTTGAACTACAAAACCTCCGCCCGTTTGGCCAGCCGTTTCTCTACTTTAAAGTAATACTCGTCGCCGGAATTATACTATCAATTCCATGGACACTCTATCAAATTTGGAAGTTTGTCGCTCCCGGTCTCTATCATCATGAGCGTAATTGGGCAGGAAGAATCACTTTTTTTACGACGTTTTGTTTTTTAGCAGGTGTTGCATTCGCGTATTTTGTGATGATTCCGGGGATGATGTCATTCACCGTGAGCTTTGGTACAAAAGACATCAAGAATATAATCGATATCACTGAATACTTTGGATTCGTTACGACGACACTTCTCGCCGCGGGGCTGATATTCGAACTCCCAATGATATCGTATGTCCTCTCAAGAGTCGGAATTCTCACACCACAATACATGCGAAAATACAGGCGCCATGCTTATATTATTATACTACTTATCGCTGCAATACTCACACCAAGTCCTGATCCTGTCAATCAATTGATCTTTGCTACACCACTCTGGGTGTTATACGAAATCAGTATTATAATTTCAAAGTTGTCGCCAAAAAAGGACTAAGTTCTCCCCATTTTACTCTATTGCATGCCCCATTCTATTACTGAAATTTGTAAACCGATAGCTACCCATCTTGAAGATTTCACCGATTTTTTCAAAGGGCTCATTCGTTCAAAAGTAGCGCTGTTGGACATCGTCGTTCGCTACATCCTCAAGCAACGGGGCAAGCGGGTACGTCCTGCTTTGGTTTTTTTGAGTGCAGCCGCCTGTGGAGATGTTACCAGGCGAAGCTATATTGCTGCATCACTTGTCGAGCTCCTCCACACGGCCACTCTCGTCCATGATGACGTCGTCGATGAATCGGACGTTCGCCGAGGAATGCCGTCAATCAATGCCACTTGGAAAAATAAAGTCGCTGTCTTGGTTGGAGATTATCTCCTCTCTCGCGGACTCCTCATCGCCGTCGAAAATGAAGAATTCGACTTTCTCCGTATCACAAGTACATCCGTCCGACGCATGAGCGAGGGCGAACTCCTCCAAATCCAGAAAAGCCGCCAACGTACAATCGATGAAGAGACGTACTTTCGTATCATATCCGACAAAACAGCATCGCTTATCTCGACATGTTGTGAAATTGGTGCCGTCAGCTCCTCCTCAGACTCAGCCCGACGCACCGCTCTCCGTGACTATGGTGAGCTCGTCGGAATTGCATTTCAGATTCAGGACGATATATTGGATATCACCAGCCGTTCGAGTATCATTGGCAAGCCGGTCGGGAACGACCTCAAAGAAAAGAAAATTACGCTTCCGTTAATCTATGCTTGTGAGCATGCAGATAAATCAGCCGGAAAAGCAATTATCAAAGCTGTCAAATCCGGCAAACTCACCCAGAAAAATATCGAGGAAGTAATTCAATTTATTGAAGATAATCACGGAGTTACTCGCGCGAGAGCAAAAGCTCTCTCCATCATCAATGAAGCGAAGTCCAAAATTGATACGATCCCAGAGTCCCCGGCAAAACAGTCTTTGCTCAACTTTGCCGATTATGTAATCGAGCGTACGAAGTGAGCGCTGCCGCATTAAAAGTTCCCGGGCAGATTTTAACGCAAAGTGCGCAAAGGATTCGCAAAGTTCGCTGAGAAAAGAATATTGTTATCGAATGCATTACTACTCTTTTTGATAAATACTTTACCATTACTATCAATTATACATCCTGAACAATTATGTTTGCTCCTCTCAATGAACAAATGGATATCATCACCTCAGGCGTGGCCGAGGCACTTCCACTTGACGAACTCGCCCGCAAAGTCGAACGTTCGATAGCCAAGAATACTCCCATGACCGTCAAACTTGGTTGCGATCCGAGCCGTCCGGACCTGCATATCGGGCACGCAGTTGTACTGCGTAAGATGAGACAATTTCAAGACTTAGGTCATCAGGCAATCTTAATCGTCGGTGATTTTACCGGCATGATCGGCGACCCCACCGGCAAGTCCAAGACTCGCCCCGCTCTCTCACTCGAGGAGACTCGCCTCAATGGAAAGTCGTATTTTGAGCAGGCATCAAAAGTGCTCTCGATGGACAATCTCAAAATGTGTTATAATTCCGAATGGCTGTCCGAAATGAGCTTCAATGATGTGATCCACCTGTCAGCAAATTACACCGTCGCACAAATGCTCGAACGTGACGACTTCAGCAAACGCTTTAAGTCAGGCGAACCAATCAGTATTCACGAATTCATGTATCCTCTTGCGCAGGCAATGGATTCGGTCGCAATCAAGTCAGACATTGAGCTCGGCGGTACCGATCAGAAATTCAACCTCATCGTTGGACGCGATATTCAAAAAGCATACGGACTCGAGCCGCAATGCATCATCATCATGCCGATTCTCGAAGGCACCGACGGTGTGGAAAAAATGAGTAAATCACTCGGAAATTACATCGGACTCACCGAATCTCCGAGGGAAATGTTCGGCAAGACTATGTCGATTCCCGACGCACTTATCGGACGTTGGTACGAGTACGGCGCTACCACACCGACTGCGCAAGCTGCGAAAATTCAACAAGATATCACAAGCGGAGTGCTCCACCCACGTACGGCGAAAGTTGAACTTGCCATGAAAATCGTTGCGCTTTATCATGGCGATGAAGCTGCCCGTGGTGCATTTGAAGAGTTCGAACGAATCTTTGTTAAAAAAGACATTCCCGATGAAATTGAATCAATCGTCATCGATGTGCCTACTCCCTGCTTAGTCGTCGATGTACTTGTATTATCAGCACTTGCGCCTTCCAAAAACGAAGCCCGACGGCTCGTGCAAGGCGGCGGCGTAAGCATCGACGGCACAAAAGTCGAGGATGTAACCGCAATGGTGGACATTCGCAGCGAACGCCTTTTCAAAGTGGGCAAACGTCGATTCCTGAATATCTCCGCCGGATAAACGGCATAATGTTTGCGTAGAGATGGAGGTTCGCAGTTTTTGCGTTGTATCTATCACATCGCAGTCACATTTTAGGTTGTATGTCGTCCTCCATTTCTCCTTTATTCGCGGTTCATGCCGAACAGTTCTATATTGCAGGCAATTACGCCGAAGCACTCGAATTGTGTTTTCGTGGGATTGAAGCATATCCGCACTATCCTGCTGCCTATATCATTACCGCTAAGTCACTTTGGGCATTACACAGATATTCGCAAGCGCAGGAATTCATCCTCAATGCAGCGTCTATTTTCCCTAATCATCCTGCATTACTACGACTTGAACAAGAATATTTTCATCCTCCTCAGCAAAAGGTAGTCGCCGAACAAACAAGCAATCCTCGACCAATTTCTACTGAAATCGAATCGGCAAAACATACTTTCGAAAATGAAAATACCCAGCTTGGAAGCAAGGATATTGAATCGAGAAATAGTGGTGAATTGACGGACGACAAAGAATTCCATCCTGAATACAGTGATATAACTTCAGATAATAAAGATAGTTCGACAGATGCTACAGAATTAGTGGAATTTAACAATCTTACAAATACAGAAGAAGTAATTCCCCCCGATACAGAACATGTACCGCTTGAAAAATATCAGCATTTACGCATAATTGAAACTGTCAAAGTACCCAATAATTTTGTAGGTTCATTAAAAGCATCGACTATTAGTATAATTCCGGGACTCGACTTTACCCGACTGAAGTTTCAGAATGGACAATCTCATGCGAAAAATGGAATTCTCCCACCGGTGCCGCCATTCCTACAATTCAAAGAAAGAATCAGAAACGAGAAATCAGAACAAAGTACGATCACAGACAACCAACCTGAAGGTGATTACAATACTGATAAGTTAGATCAATTGAAAGATACAGCGGAAGCTCATCATCCATTGACACCTCTCGAAGAATTAGCAGCCCGCCTAGAGAAAGTACGTATTCCTGCAACGCAGCAAGAGATGACACGCAGGCGCACGACTGAACTCGATCCAACATTGGTAACAGAAACAATGGCAAGAATTTACGAAAAGCAAAGCGCATTCCATGAAGCAATCAAGGCCTATCAGATTCTCGCACGCCGCACGCCCGAAAAGCTCGAGTTTTACGAAGAGCGGATCCGTGAGGTGCAGTTGAGAATGATGGGAGAGGAGGGGTAGGATAACCGATCGAAATACAAGTTTTGGTTAATTGATTGTATTTTGGTAGGTTGCGTTTGGTGAATTGTTTTTTTTATCAGATGTGTTTGATTACATCGTCCGGTCGGTTGTTACAACCGAACGTTAATTCGTACCGATGAAACGACTGCCAAGATACACTACCAGATTTATTACTCTCTTGTTGTTTGTCAAATGATGTTAATTCAGCGAGATATTTCGTTGAAATGTTAGGTTTAAGTATGAGTTTATTCTGTAAGTAATGAGTTAAGCTAAAATAACTGTGGGACGAAATTTTTGAAAAATTGTAGCAACTTCTCTCATTATAGGATCAAATTGTTCTAATTTTTAAGGCAAAATATATGAATGGGTTACAATCAAATATAGCAAAAATAATAGAGGAAATTCCTTACTATTATCTTCAGGATTTGTTCGATTATGCAACGTTTCTCAAAGCAAAAGCACAAAAAGAACATGATACAGCATATTTGTCTTCAATTCCGGGTATGACGGATTCAATAATAGCTGCATCGAAAGAGGATCTGCAGAATTGTTCTAAAACACTGGACTGGTAAAATGTGGGATATTTACTTTACTCAACAAGCACAACAAGATGCTAAAAAAATCGCTCATTCAAATCTGAAAAGCAAAGTTCAGAACTTGCTTGAAATAATAAGAACAGATCCATTCGCTTATCCTCCGAAGTTTGAGATGTTACGGGGTGAATTAAAGGGATTTATTTCTCGGAGAATTAACAAGCAACATAGATTAGTGTATCAAGTGTTCGAAGAAGAGAATGCAATTAAAATTCTTAAAATGTGGACCCATTATGAGTAAAATTTTAACCTAAATGTATTAGAAAATTCCTATTCCCAACTACTCTATTCTGTATTACCCGCCTATGAATTCCCCTCAATTCTCCGCTCTCGCCGCTCATTTCGAGCAGGTTAAACACATTCATCTCCGCCGGCTTTTTGCTGAACATCCTCAACGGTTCGAGGAATTGTCGATGCGCTTTGGCGGCGTCTTTGTCGATTACTCTAAGCAACGTATCACACTTGAAACGCGGGACTTACTCGTGAAGTTCGCACAATCGCGCGGGCTACAGGAAGCGACCCAACGATTCTTTAGTGGTGAGAAAATTAACACTACCGAAGGTCGCGCTGTGCTCCATACTGCGCTCAGGAATCAATCCGGCAAACCGGTCTATTTCGAAGGCAAGAATGTGATGCCTGAGATCCATAACGTACTGAATAAAATAAAGATATTTTCGGATGACGTGCGCAGTGGCGCGCATCGCGGCTACACCGGCGCGCAAATCAGCGACGTTGTCAATATCGGTATTGGAGGTTCGGACCTCGGACCTAAAATGGTCTGTCATGCTCTTACGCCCTACTCTAATCGCGCGCTGAACGTGCATTTTGTGTCCAATATCGACGGTACGCATCTTACGGAAACGCTGCGCACTCTCAGTCCTGCCACCACGCTCTTTATCATTGCCTCCAAAACATTTACGACCGATGAAACGATGACGAATGCACATTCGGCACGGACGTGGTTTTTGTCTGGCGGTGCTACTGAAGCCGATATTGAAAAACATTTTGTCGCAGTGTCAACGAATTTCCCGGCAACGGCTGATTTTGGAATTGCGGCCGAGAATGTGTTTATTTTTTGGGATTGGGTTGGCGGACGCTTCTCTCTGTGGTCGGCTATTGGTCTGCCAATTGCTCTGAGCGTAGGATATGAGAATTTCCATGCCTTGCTTGCCGGCGCGCATGCAATGGACGAACATTTCCGAACGACAGAATTTCATGAGAATTTACCGGTGATTCTTGCGTTGTTGGACGTATGGAATGGTAA
Organism: Ignavibacteria bacterium; assembly: GCA_016720145.1. Taxonomy (GTDB): domain Bacteria; phylum Bacteroidota; class Ignavibacteria; order Kapaibacteriales; family UBA961; genus JADJXV01. The sequence goes on from JADJXV010000014.1 coordinate 60,404, forward strand.
TTTTTTCGGTGAAAATTCTCATGCAATTCTTCCGTATGACGAGTACTTACGTCTCCTACCGGCATATTTACAACAAGCGGAAATGGAGAGTAACGGAAAGTATGTTCGAATGAATGGCGAGCGCGTAGATTATACCACCGCTCCAGTGATTTGGGGTCAGCCCGGCACCGACAGTCAGCATTCTTTTTTCCAATTATTGCATCAGGGCACGCAGATTATTCCCGCCGATTTTATCGGTGTGGCACGGTCGCACAATCCCCTGCCGATGCACCACGAAAAGCTCATGGCGAATTTTTTCGCGCAGACGGAGGCGCTCCTATGCGGCAAAACGCCGGAGGAAGTGCGCGCAGAACTTACGGCAGCCGGTCTCGCCGAAGACGCTATTCAAGCCCTACTCCCGCACAAAGTATTTGAGGGGAATCGACCGACGACGACGATACTATTGGATGAGCTCACACCGACAACACTGGGTAATTTACTTGCACTGTACGAACATAAAATCTTCGTCCAAGGTGTGCTTTGGGATCTGAATTCCTTCGATCAATGGGGCGTCGAACTCGGCAAGCAACTCGCAAAAAAAATCCTGCCGGAATTGGTGGATACTGCGCTTGTCACGAGTCATGATGCTTCTACTAATGGATTGATACATGTTTGGAAGAGTGTGAGATAGGGAGATCCATAGAATGGTGAATTAGTATACCAACGTAGGGGCGAATTGCATTCGCCCACGTCGTGCAGGTGGTGCGGTGCAAGGGGACATAGGGGACAGAAGGGACGAAAGGATAAAAAAGACTAATGTGATATTCGGCATTCTCATTCCCAGAGGGATTGAATGTTTGTAGCATGTTGAATATAAAAGACTTCTTCGACCCCTGCGGGGTACTTTGGACTGGACTGAAGTCCAGCCCTACAATTTGGGGCGAGCCGATGGCTCTCTTTTTTTTCTCTTTTGGACTGAAGTCCAGCCCTACAATTTGGTCGAGCCGATGGCTCTCTTTTTGAGATATAATTTATTCTGAATCCCAGAGGGATTGAACGTTTGTAGCATATTGAATATAAACGACTTTCGCGACCCCAGCGGGGTCGAATGTGGTTGTTCCTTTGGACTGGACTGAAGTCCAGCCCTACAATTTGGGGCGAGCCGATGGCTCTCTTTTTGGGATATAATTTATTCTTAATCCCAGAGGGATTGAATGTTTGTAGCATATTGAATATAAACGACTTCCACGACCCTGGCGGGGTCGAATGTGGTGGACGCGTTGATGGATTTCTATAAACATCTCATCACGCTGTGATGGAAGATTGGCAAATAATTGACGACAAATAAAACAATTCGCTTGACATAAACCTCAAACCATTTATCACTCTACTCATGGTAAAATCTGTTGTAATTATTGGAATTTTCATCCTGCTCCTCAGTCAAGTTGTATCAGCCGGTGAGCAAATTGAAAAAAAGACAGGTAAAAGCCGTATTATTCTTGTGAAGAAGTATGAATGTCAGCCATTTACAATCTTAGTACCAGAGCATCCTACTTCAGCAGTAGCGGTGATAGCAAATCAAGGAATTATTGTTGCATCATGGGATTCTCTTTCAGAGTTTCATCTGTCCTTGTATGATTTTAGTGGCGCACTTCTTCGTTCTGTAAAACACCCATGGGGATTTCCCACTCATCTTTATTATAATACAGATAGAAAGAGATTATATTTCTGGCATACATCGTTTCCGCACAATACAATTTCTCGGAGAGCTTATGTAATGGACACAAACTTAGCGGTAATCGATAGTTTTTCCGTGTCGAGCTTCCCTGATTGGTTTATAAAAGTTGGAATTCTACAATCCAATCGTCGAGCAGAAGTCGAAAACATCCTTAAAAAAATACGGAAGATTGCAGGAGAGAATGGGTATGGTTATGCAGAAAAAGACATGTGACGATATGTTTCGTTTGTAAGTAGAAGGTTTGTATTATGCGAACGTGAGGTTGGAAATTCTGGTATTTCAGGGTATGACATTTCAAAGAAAAGGGCTTTTAAGTTTGACATTCAGGATCGCGCTTATAGTCAGAAAGATAGTATATCACTGAATTCAGAGACATGTGAAGGAACAAGAAGTCTCGGTAATCGTAAACTAAGCGGCGGTATCTCGGGAGTCGCAATCAGTGAGAAGGAGTTTATTATTGCGACATTTGATCCGTTTAACTCAGCTGATTGTTTTCGGCAGGTTTTGTTGGACGAGGAATAGTGAGGTAGAGGTCAATTGAAAATATGACAAACCAGCTCTTCCTCAATAGCCATCGGTTTTAGCTGGTGGAATACTGATAATATGGGATACAAATTATCGGAGGGTTGACTGATTTCTACAAACATGCCATCACGCTGTGATGGGAGATGCAAATCGTGCAGCTTACAAGCCAAGTTTTGCCTGAATATCATTGAGCAATTTAATTTCTACTGCTTGTGTTTCGATTAATTTATGGATTTGTTCTTCCATGAGCAGATTGATTTTTTGATGGAGATTACGGATTTCAATCTCGGCTTTGAGGTTGATTAAATAATCATTTTCAGCGCGCTTTCGGTCTTTTTCTTCTTTGCGATTCTGACTCATCATGATCACAGGCGCTTGCAGTGCTGCGACACATGAAAGCACTAAATTCATGAGAATAAAGGGATACGGGTCGAATTGCTTGTCCTTTACCACATAAACATTGTAGAAAATCCACACAAATATCACTACCCCAAAGACGATTATAAACCTCCAACTCCCACCAAAAAATGCTACTTTGTCGGAAAGCTTTTGTCCGGGTGATAAATACTCCGCCGCCGGATGCTGCAAGGAATGGATAATCAACGTTTCTTCCTGAATTGCATCATCGACAATTGCGTGGAGCTTTTTCAACTGATCATCTTGTGCTTTGTTTATTGCACTGATGCTTTCAAGTATTTTATTTTTCATGGTTTATGTAATAGTTTATAGTTTATTTGGGAATTTGTAGTTGTAAATAATACCAAAATTGATTAAAAAGTATGTCATTCTGAGTTGCTTAGAGGCAGATACCTACCTCTATCAAAAAGCAATGACACGGGTTGCCATACGAACCCCAAGAACCCACACCCTACCCTCTCCCAAGAGAGGGAAAGAGTCTGTAAATCAATCGCTTACCGCGGGAAGTCCCCTCTCGGGAGGGGATTTAGGGGTGGGTTAAGCGGCTGCATACGTTCATCAATCTGCTTCAAAATTGATTCCTATTTAAAAATGTGTCATTAACAGGAAGTCTTCGACCGAAGAATCGAAACTTGATGATGTAGTAATGCCATGATTTTACTGCACGTTTCGATTCTTCACCCTCCGAAGGGCTCAGAATGACAGCGTTGTTATAAATACGTTACTATTAAATTCATATCTGTATAGTGCCGTATAAAAGCAGTTTTAACGCAAAGCGCGCAAAGGTAATCGCAAAGCGCGCAGAGAACCTTTTGTTTTATATATTATTTACGCATTCCAAAGTAATTACTCCGCACAATCGCATCAGCCGTTTGAAGCGTGCGAATTGCACGTTCTTCATCGGCCGGTACGAATCCAGTTCCTACGCATTTTCCGTTTGTGAGGAAGGTGAAATTCTTCTTTGTGTTGAGAATATCACGTCCCATCGCAGTCATTGCATACTCTCTTAGCGGAACGCCGAGGAGTGGAAGTACCGTTGGCATGATATCGACTTGACCGCTGAATGTAGCAATTTCCCTGCCCTGAAAATTCTTGAGATAGATCATCAGCGGTATGCGTCCCGACGCGTCGAGTGACCATGGAATCTGTGGCTTCATCGCGGCTACTTCATCGGTAAAATATCGGTGAATGCTGGAATGATCGCCGTACACCACCACCACCGTATTCTCCAAAATACCTGCACTGTCTAATCTATTCATAAATTCTCCGATGAATTTGTCGGTATAATATGCCGACTGTAAGTACCCGCCTAAGCGCGAGTTGTTGAGTTCGGCGGGGAGTGTGAGCTTGCGTTTTTCGGCAGGAAGGTCAAACGGCGAATGGAGCGTCAGCGTCACGGCGAATGCATAAAACGGTTGCGGTAATTGCCGGATATAAGGTACCAACTGATGCAAATATGAACTGTCGCTGAGTCCCATACCGATGAGGTCGTCACGTTTGAATTTGGTGGCGTCGTAGCATTCGTCAAAACCCATCGCCGTGAGCGCGGGCTTCCAATTATAATAATTCCCCTTGTCAGACTTGACGGCGAGGGAATGATAACCGTAGCGGGCGAGGATTTTCGGGAGGGAATTGTAGGTGTTATTCGGAAAACTCAAAAACGAACTCCCCTTCCGCGGCGGATAAATCGAGGTATTGGCGAGCAAATCGGCATCGGCGCTGCCACCATTATTTATTCCATCGTAAAAATTTGTGAAATAAAGACTTTGCCGCGCTATACGGTTGAGATTCGGTGTAATTTCCTGTCCATTATACCGCTGATGAATGACAAAATTTTCTAAGGACTCGACCTGCAAAATGAGCAGATTTTTCCCCTTGAATATTCCCTGCATCAAGTTGTCAGAAGACGCATCGGGATAATTACTATACCATTCATCAATCGATTGTTTGAGTTCGGGCGTGAGGGTGAGTTTGCCGAATCTGATAAATTCATACAAATCAATCGCATGATACCCGATTGGCGAAGCATCGGCGAGTGTTTTGTTCGGTATCCATGCCATGGCAAATAACGAGTTGGTCGTTTTTCGCATATACATCCTGTCGGCTATAAAGAGAAAAGCAACAGAACCAACCATCATCACCGCGAACCACGCATAGCTCCGTTTTTGGGGAATCGAAGGGGTATTTTTGCGGAAAAAGAAATACACCAAAACCGGTATGTCGATCACCAGCAGAATATCCGGCAGATGGATCATAGCGAGAATACTACCCGATAGATTCTCAAGATTCCCGGCCTGGAGGAGCGTATGAAACGACAGAAAATTAGCAAAAGCGCGGAAATACCACACATCACCTACGAATACAACCGAGAGAAGTATATTCAAACCAAGGAGATATGCGTGTTGTTTACGCCCGTTGAAGAGCAGTCCGGGGCTTAGAACTAATGCGATACAGCTTACATAAATCAGCACATAAAATGCTACCACCGCAAGTGACGCATGAGGAAGAATACTGTCCGTAAGCACAAGCAATATCTTGGACTTGAGGAATAGCACGAGCATCATCAGCAGGACATATGCTTTTCCAGAAAATACACTTCTAAGTTTGGTCAAAATTGAATGCATATAAATTAGATTCGTTTGAATTTGATACTTTCTCTTCAGATGCTATCACTTTTTCGCGATGGCATCAGAAACAAGCTCTATCTATCTGCTTTTTCGATGAAATATGTCTTCATCATTCCCTTGCCTTTGATGTCGAGTTCGCCTCGCTCTACAAAGCGGAGGGACATTGGGGACATTGGGGATGCTTGGGACAGGCCTGGGCCATCTTGTAATGCTTGCTTGAATTCTTCGCTCACATGTACTTTCCCCGCTTCGCCGTGCGACTCCATCCTGCTTGCCGTATTCACTGCGTCGCCCCATAGATCGTACGAGTATTTATTCTCGCCAATGATACCTGCCACGACCGAACCGGTATGTACACCAATTCGAAAATCTAAGTCTATTTCAATCGAAAATTGTCTGTCGAGTTCCCAATCTTCCAGCATTTCTAGTGCTGCGTATGCTGCGCATTCAGCATGATTGTCGCATAAAACAGGCGCCCCGCAGACAGCCATATAGGCGTCACCTATGGTCTTGATTTTCTCGAGTCCGTGCTTTTTGCAAATTGTATCAAATCGAGTAAAAATTATATCGAGCAGGTCGATTAATTCATAGGCGGGTAATAGAGCAGATAACTTTGTAAAGCCAACAATATCAACAAATAACACGCTCACACTGTCATACGTATCGGCGATTTTCTTTTCTCCATTCAGCAGACGCTTAGTGATATTTGGCGGGAGGATATTGGTGAGAATTTCATTCGTTGCTTCAGCGAGGGCACGTTCGACGGCAAATGATCGTTCCATTTCGTGTTTTTGAACTTGTTGTTTTCCCGCTTCATTTTGGATTTCATCTTTAGCTTCGTGGTATTTGACATAGTATTCAGAATGTAATTTCCACTGTTCTTCCTGTTTGTAGAGTTTGGCGAGGAGTAAGTACTTAGGATATGCCCAAATTTTACCATCACCTTCGTGGGACTGTAGCAGTGCAATCGATCGAAGCAAGTACTCTTCAGCTTTTTCGGCTGAGTACCCATCGAATGCCGGATCAGAATACAATTCTCCAATACAACCGAGTGCATAGCTGATTTGAAAGTCATCGTTGAGCGCTTCATGAATCGATACTGCTTTCCCGAAATACTCCAATGATATTTCGTAAGCGCCTGTATCTTTATAAATTTGCCCCATATTTGCATAGATTCGAGCTACGCCGGATTGATCATGAACGGCTTCAAAATCTACGAGTGCTTTGCCGTAGAATTCCATGGCATTTTCGAATGAACGTAGATAGAAGTATGTAAATCCTATATCCTCGTTTATAGAAGATATTTTTCGTGTATGTCCTAATTCTATATATAGTTGTTGAGTTTTGAATTGATATTCTAGCGCCTTATCATAATACCCGAGATTGAAATATACACCTCCTATTTTCTCTGTCGTAATCGCCACACTTTCTTTCTCGCTTTTTACACTTTCCAATATTGATAAAGCCCGGATAAAATATTCCAAACCCGTTGCAAAGTCAAGTAAAATATTCGCATAAATATTACCAATATTGCTTAATGTTCTCCCCTGCCCTGCCTTATTTCCAAGAACTTCATAGAGTGCTAGAGCTTTATTCATGTGTGCGAGCGCCTGCACATAATCACGGTTTGTCATGTGAAATGTACCGATTAATCCTAGAGCTTTTGCTTCCATTTCCCTGTAATTGGATTGCAGGGCAACGGCTAAAGCAGTCGTAGCGAACTCTTGAGCTTCTTCATTTCGACCTAATCTCCAGAGAGTCTGACATTTCCAGACAAGAGCGCGAGATCTTATGCGAAGAGACCCTTCACGAGATACAGTTCCATCAAGATACTGCAGAACAGTATTAAACTGTTGCAGAGCTTCTTCATGATTGAATTGTACTATTGTCAGCTCTTCAGCTTGGTCGAGTAGCGTTGTAAGTTCGGCGTTTGTCATAGTGGTTTATTGAAATCAATTGATACAAATCATCACTTCAGAAATTTGCATTACATTATGCTATATAAATACTTACGCATTACTCGAGTTGTAAATAGGTTACTTTGAAATATGATTTATTACATTATATTTCATCTATATCAGCTTCAGGCACGTTCCAAAAAATACGTCCTCATTATACCTTTACCCTTGATTTCAATCTCGCCGCGTTTGATAAAATTTATACCGTGATTGGTGTTTTTGGTCATGGCAAATCTATTCTGCAAGTGCTTCACAAAATCTGTCGTTACGTGAATTCTATCAGGTTCGCCGTGCGACTCCATCCTTGCAGCAGTATTGACTGCATCCGAGTAGATGTCATAGACAAAGCGTTCATCGCCGATCACACCGCCGACAACTGACCCGACATGAAGACCGACACGCACACCAAATTTCATTCCATCAGGTATATATTCACCGATTTCTTCGGGTAATACAATTCGTTCCTGTATTTCAATTGCAGCCGCCGTAATACGTTCAGCATGATCGATACATTCAATCGGCGCGCCGGCTACAGCCATGTATCCGTCGCCGATGGTTTTGATTTTTTCGCAGCCGTGTTTTTTGATGATACGGTCGAACTCTCTGAATACAAAATTTAAAAATCGAACCACGATATACGCAGGCATTTCAGCTGAAATAGGTGTAAATCCTGCAATATCGGCAAAAAGAATAGAGACTGCCGGGAAATAATCAGCAATTTCTTCTTCGCCTGCAATGAGACGGGAAGCTATACTTTGGGGTAATACTTTATGGAGTACGGCGGTGGTTGCTTGCGATCGTGCACGCTCAACGGCGAGGTTTTTTTCTTGTTCGGCAGTCTGCCGTTCATGAACAAATTTATCCACTTGTTTTTTGGCATCTTCAGAAAGCACTTCTTCTCTAAGATTATGATATTTCTTGAAATGCTTGAGTTCGCTCGCGATATCATTTTCTTGTTCGTACAGTCCGGCTAGCGTTTTATGAATCTCATACAAGTTTTGTTTAGACCCAATTTCTTCGCCAATAACAATAGCTTTGAGCAAATACTCCTCTGCTTTCGTGATGTCATATCCTTCGAATTTTTTCACCGAATAAATGAGCCCGATATTCCCGAGATTACGGGCGATTCCTTCTTTTCTGCCGAGCTGCTCATAGAGCACCATTGACTTTTCTAAATACTCCAAAGCGCGGGAATAGTCGAGCAAACTTTCATAGACAAGTCCGATATTCCCGAGATTCACGGCGATACCGTCTTTTCTGCCGATTTCTTCGTTGATAAGGAGTGCTTTTTGGTTGTAATCGAGAGCGCGTGTATAGTCTTTGAGCGATTGATAGACATTGCCAATATTGCCATAATTCCGAGCAATTCCATCATTGCTGCCGAGCTCGACGTTGATAGAAAGCGCTTTTTGATAACACTCCAGCGCGTTTGTATAATCCAACAGATTCTGATAGATATTCCCAATATTCCCTAGACTTGTGGCGATACCGACTTTGCTGCCGAGTGATTCAAACATCGCCATAGACTTCTTAAAACACTCCAACGCGTTCGGGAAATCGGCCATATTCTTATACACAATCCCAATATTCCCATAATTACTCGCAATTCCCTCCTTACTACCGAATTCCTCAAATATTGACAATGCTTTTTTCAAGCAGTCCAACGCGCGCGGATAATCTGAAATATTATGATAGACATTCCCTATTATATTCCAAATTTTCGCTTCTTCTTCTATGTTTTTAGAGTGAATTGCAATAGCGAGCGCTTCCTCGGCTACCGGCAAAGCGCCTTGGGCTAACCCTCTTCTCCATAAAGACTCTGCCAGCATTCGCAGCGCTGTGGCACGGAGCTCATCGTCAACGGATAATATCGCAAGTACATCATTACAGTATTTTGCTCCTACCTCGTAATTACCTTTTTTATTTTCTAGTTCGGCGTTTTTGAGAATTTCGATACATTCTTCTTTATTCATGAATTTTCTTTCGTTAAAAAATACGTTTGCATTTTGCCCTTGCCTTTGATGTCCATCTCACCACGAGGAATAATGGTGAATGGTAAATGGTTAATGGTTAATGGTAATTGATTAATGGTGAATGGTGCAAAATTGTCTGCAACATTTATTAACCATTCACCATTAACCATTAACCATTCATTTTCTACCATTACCAAATTCTTCAAAAATTCCTCTGACACATGAATTTTTCCTGTTTCACCATGAGATTCCATTCTGCTTGCAGTATTGACCGCATCACCCCATAAGTCATACGAATACTTGTTTTTGCCAATTACACCTGCTACGACGCTTCCTGAATGCAAGCCAATCCTCATTGTAACTTGTACATCTTCAACCAATACCGGGAATCCTTCAATTGCTTGCAACATATCCAAAGCGAGTAGAGACAACCGTTCAGCATGATTCTCGCACCGTTGCGGAAGTCCTGCTACTGCCATATAGCAATCCCCAATAGTCTTTATCTTTTCACATCCGTGTTTTTCTGCCAGGAGATCAAACGTATTGAAAATCATGTCGAGAGCCGATACCAGCTGTTCGGGTGAGACACGCTGCGAAAGCGCTGTAAACCCTACAACATCGGCAAAAAGCACCGAAACACTTTCGTACTTGTCCACTATCTTCCGGTCTCCGCTGCGAATACGGTATGCTATATCTTTTGGAAGGATATTGTAGAGAATTTGCTCGGTAACATCCTGCTCATGTTGTATCTCGCTTAGTTTACGTTCATACGCTGAGCGTTCAGCTTGTTTTTTGATTTCATCATTGAGTACTTTCTTTTCTGATTCGTGGTATTGTTTGTGATAATACAAAGCTTTGGCGTATTCTTCTTCTTGTTCGTACAGTTCTGCAAGTAGTTTGCATATTTCAAAAAATACTTGATTTGCTCCAATTTCCTCACAAATTGCAATCGATTCTAGCAAATACATTTCTGCTTTTTCCGGGTCATACCCTTCAAATTTTTTCTCAGCAAAGAGCGCGCCTATATTTCCTTTATGCACGGCAATGCTAGATTTTGTACCAAGCTCTTCATTAATAGCCAAAGACTTACCGAAATATTCTAATGCTGAACCATATTCTTCTAGTTGCAGATAAACACTCCCAATATTTCCGGTGACACTTGCTTCCATATTCTTGCTGCCCGACTGCCGGTGACTGGCAAGTGCCTGCCAATAAAATTCTAACGCCTTCGGGTATTCACCCATATTTTTATATACACTCCCGATACTTGCAAGTATTCTTGCCGAATCAATTTTCATCCCCTCCGTTTCGAACACTTCAAGTACTTTGGTGTAGCATTCCAACGCTCGCTGATAGTCTGAAAGATGCAAATACATATTACCGACATTACCTAATACCCTCGCCGAATCTACCTTCATATCCAGTTCTTCGTAGAGAGCAAGTGATGCCGTGTAACACTCCATTGCTTTCTGATATTCGGACATAGACTCGTATATAATCCCTATATTCCCTATTCCTTTTGCCACTTCTTGTTTATTGCCGAGTTCTTTTTGAATGGTAAGTCCCTGATTGAAATACTCAAGAGCAAGCATATATTCTGATAACGCAGCATATACAATCGCTATGTTTCCTTGTATTCTGGCGACGTTTAATTTGCTGTCGGTCTGTTCATATCCTGCCAGAGCTTTCTGAAGGTACTCCAATGCCTGCGGGTAATTCGATAGAGAATTATGAATAAGACCCAATATTGACAACACTTTAAGGATAGCGTTGTCAATATCATAGTATTCTGCAACTACAAGCATTCTTTCCACAAATGATAATGCTTTATGATTATTACCTGCTTTACGAAGTGGAACAATGAATTCAATCAAATCATCTATATATTGCTCAGCATCACTGCTATCAATGTGATGCTTTGAATTCTCAAGCAAACTGAGTAGCTCATTTGCAACGTGTTCTGCTTGTTGTAAATCTGCATTTACAATCTGCGTTTTAAGATTATTCTGAAGAGATTGAAGTTCTTTGGGTACCATAAAGTACTTTCATTTCAAATTTTCCAAAAAATACGTTTTCATCATGCCCTTGCCTTTGATCTCCATTTCTCCTCGTTCTTGAAATTTAAAGGACGGAAAGGACTTAAAGGACGATAAGGACAAAGCGCGAACAAATTCTTCCGAACAATGAATCTTCCCCGGCTCTCCATGGCTCTCCATCCGGCTTGCCGTGTTCACTGCATCGCCCCACAAATCATACGCGAATTTATTCTCACCTATAATGCCGGCCACTACGCTACCAGAGTGCAAACCGATACGAATCATCACGTTATCACCATTGTTTGTTTGATAATTATTCATCAATTCGGCTACGTCGAGTGCGAAACATGCTGTGCGTGTTGCGTGGTCTTCTGTTGAAACTGGCGCGCCGCACACTGCCATGTATGCGTCACCGATGGTCTTGATTTTTTCAAGTCCGTGTTTGCGGGCGAGCTGGTCGAATTGTATGAATATGCCGTTGAGCATTCCCACTAATTCTTCTGCACTCACGCGCTGGGATAATTTTGTGAATCCCACGATATCACTGAAGAATACCGAGACATTTTCATGACTGTCTGCAATGGTTTTTTCTCCGTCGATCATGCGGTCGGCTATTTGGGAGGGAAGGATATTATGGAGGATTTTTTCTTGTTCTTGGAAACGTGCGAGCTTGACCTGGCGGTCACGTTCGGACTCTTCGATTTTGCGACGGTGTTCCATGAGGTGCATCTGCTTCTTCGCTTCGTCGTTCTGCACTTCTTTTTCTATCTCGTGATATTTCTTTAAATGCTGTTGCGACTCTTTCCATTGCTCTTCGTTTTCATAAAGTTCTGCTATGGCTTTGTGGTTGAAATATATATATTTCTTTGTACCGAGTTCCTCGTTCATAGCAATTGCTTTGAGTAGATATTTTTCTGCTCGAACAGCATCGTAGCCGTCGAAATCTTTCTTGCCATAGATTGAGCCGATATTACCTGTTACGAGAGCTGCATCTGCTTTATTCCCGATTTCTTCGTATGCGGCAAGGGCTTTGACCATGTATTCCAATACTCGAGGGTAGTCCGAGAGAGAATTATACACAGTCCCGATGTTGCCCGTTACGTATGCGGCTCCTGCTTTATTCCCGATTTCTTCATACGTGGCAAGGGCTTTGACCATGTATTCCAAAGCGCGGGGGTAGTCCGAGAGATTACTGTGCACCAAGCCGATGTTGCCAAACCATGCCGCTACTTGCGCCTTGTTGCCGAGCTGTTCATCAAGCTCAAGTGCCTTGCCGTAATACTCTACTGCTGTCGCGTAGTCCGAGAGATCACTGTACACATTCCCGATATTGCCCGTTACTATTGCGACTCCTGCTTTATCCCCGAGTTCATTGTACGCGGTAAGGGCTTTGATGTAGTGTTCCAATACGCGGGGGTAGTCCGTGAGAACACTGTACACATTCCCGATATTGCCCATTACTCGTGCGGCTCCCTCTTTATCTCCGAGTTCTTCGTGCACGGCAAAGGCTTTGACGTAGTGGTCCAGTGCGCGGGGGTAGTCCGAGAGTGTCCCGTACACAATCCCGATATTACCCATTACGATTGCAGCTCCTGCTTTATCCCCGAGTTCTTCGTGCGCGGCAAGGGCTATGATGTAGTGTTCCAATGCGCGGGGATAGTCTGAGAGAAAATTGTACACATTCCCGATATTACGTGTTACACGTGCGACTCCTGCTTTATCCCCGAGTACTTCGTGCGCGGCAAGGGCTTTTACGAAGTGTTCCAATGCGCAGGGATAGTCTGAGAGAGAATTGTACACATTCCCGAAGAGATTTAGGCACTTAGGTGTTACTTCGGTAAGGGAATATTCTTCGGCAAGGGCAAGTACTTGCCGGCTGTAATTGAGTGCGGCGTTAGCGTTCCTACGCCGCCATGCGATAATGCCAAGGGGAGAGAAGGGAGTTAGCGCGGCGCAGAGTCCTATCCCTGCCTTCCTCCGGATGGAAGGCTTCGAGTTGCGCCAGGACTTCATGAGCAAGGCGTTCTGCTTCGTCGTAATTGCCTTTGTTGAGTTGTGCGTCTGATTGTGTGAGCATGGCATTGAGTTCTTCGTAGTTCATGCTTTCTCCAGAAAATATGTTTTCATCATGCCTTTGCCTTTGATGTCCATCTCGCCTCTTTCTTGGAAGTGGAGGGACATTGGTGACTCTTGGGACAGGCCGGGGCCTTCTTGTAATGCCTGCTTAAATTCTTCACTCACATGTATTTTCCCGGCTTCGCCGTGACTCTCCATCCTGCTGGCAGTATTCACAGCATCGCCCCACATATCATACGCGAATTTATTCTCACCGATAATGCCGGCAACCACGCTACCTGAGTGCAAGCCGATACGAATCATTACCTTATCTTCGGAATTTGTTTGATAATTATTCATCAATTCTACTACATCGAGCGCGAATAATGCCGTTCTCTCTGCATGATTATCCACCTTAATCGGCGCTCCGCAGACGGCCATGTACGCGTCGCCGATGGTCTTGATTTTCTCGAGTCCATGTTTGCGGGCAAGCTGGTCGAATTGTGTGAAAATGCCATTGAGCATGCTGACTAATTCCTCGGCACTCACGCTTTGGGATAATTTCGTGAAACCTACGATATCACTGAAGAATACCGAGACATGTTCATAGCTGTCGGCGATTGTTTTTTCGCCGTCAATCATTCGGTCGGCGATTTGAGCAGGCAGGATATTATGGAGGATTTTTTCCTGCTCCTGGAAGCGGGCGAGCTTGATTTGGCGGTCACGTTCGGACTCTTCGATTTTGCGGCGGTGTTCCAAGAGGTGTGATTGCTTGGTGGCTTCTTCGCTTTGGATTTCTTCAAAAACTTCATGGTATTTCTTATTATACTCATTTGCTTCTTTCCAGCGCTCTTGTTTTTCGTAGAGAGCGGCAAGTGACTTATAATATATATAGATGTGTGGTTTTGCATGAAGTTCTTCCAGCAACGCAATCGATTGGAACAACATTTCCTCTGCTTTTTCCGGATTATAGTCCTGCTTTTCACTTTTAGCATACAGGACCCCGATATTGCCTGTCGTGACTGCGATGCTTAATTTCTCACCGAGCTCTGTGAATGCCGCGAGAGCTTTCCCCATATATTCCAAAGCATTGGAATAGTCGTCCTGATGCAAGTACGCATTCCCGATATTAGCGGTCATGCGAGCAATGCCGGAAGTATCGCCCAGTTCAATGTTTGCCGCCAGGGCTTGACCGTAGTATTCAAGTGCTTCGGCGAAATTGCCGAGATTTTCATAGACGAGCCCAATATTACCTTTCACAGAAGCTATTCCAGATTTTGAACCGAGTTCAGTAAAGACGGCGATTGTCTGCTCCATGTATTCCAATGCCTTGGAATAATTGCCGAGCATGCGATAGATAACCCCGATATTACCCGTACTATTAGCAATATCAACTCGAGTACCGATTTCCTTGTGAGCCGATAGTGCTTGAGAGAAGTATTCCAATGCAATGTCGTACATGCCAAGACTGGTATACACCGTTCCAATCGACATTATACAATTGGCAGCGCCGGATCTATCACCGATTTCCTCGTGCGCTGTGAGTGATTGTGTGTAGTATTCCAACGACTTGTCGAAATTGCCGAGAGCTCGATGTACATACCCAATGTTACCGGTAACGCTCGCAAGAGCGGATGTATTCCCCTGTTCTTGATAGAGATCAAAAGCTTGGTGGTAATACCCTTCGGCGCCGGGAAAATTAGCGACTGATGTTGCTAGAAGTCCTGCAATGGTCAGGGCTCTGGCTTCTTGTTTTTTATCGTCGTCTGTACGTGCCGTTGTGAGCGCTTCTTCGGCTGCGGCTTGGGCTTCGACGAAGCGTCCGTGCTTCCTAAGCTCGTTTGCGATGTTGTTGAGTTCTTCGGCTGTCATTGGTCTTCACCTTGATAGATGTATTTGTTGTGATCAGAGTGATTAGTTGTGTTTTTCAAGGAAATACGTTTTCATCATTCCCTTGCCTTTGATCTCCAACTCGCCACGAGGAATAATGGTGAATGGTAAATGGTGAATGGTTAATGAGGAAAATTCGTCTGCTTCATCCAATAACAATTTACCATTAACCATTAACCATTCATTTTCTACCATGAATAATTGCTTCATAAATTCTTCGCTCACATGTATCTTCCCCGCCTCACCATGGCTCTCCATCCTACTCGCCGTATTCACTGCATCGCCCCACATATCATACGCAAATTTCTTCTTGCCGATCACGCCTGCTACTACGTCTCCGCTGTGAATACCGATACGTACTTGTATTGCTTCACCGGTGGCAATTGCTCGGAATTGTTTGATGGATTCGAGCATTTCAACGGCAAAATGAACGATCGCTACGGCGTGATCTTCCCTGGGAATTGGCGCTCCGGAGACGACCATGTACGCGTCACCGATGGTCTTGATTTTTTCCAACCCATATATCTCGGCAAGTCTGTCGAATTCACTGAATATTCTATCTAATCCCTCAACGAGCTCCTCAGGGGTAATTCGTCCGGAAAGCTTGGTGAATTCAACAATATCTGCAAACAGCACCGATACATTGGTGAGCTTTTCGGCGATCAAATTCTCACCGCTCAGCATGCGCTGCGCAATAGTCGGTGGGAGCACGTTATGGAGTAACTGTTCGGTCGCGGTGAACTTAGCATCTGCAGCCGCTTTGGCTATCGCTAATTCTTTGTCACGTTCGGCTGTCTTACGACGCTGTTCGAGGAGATGAGCCTGTTTTTTGGCATCCTCGGAAAGTACTTCTTTTTCGATGTAATGATATTTCTCAAAATGAATTCCAAATTCCTCCCATCTTTTTGTGCTTTTATAGATCTCGGCGAGTGCGTGGTGGTGGGTGTATAATTGTTTTTTGGAACCTATTTCCTCATCAATTGCTAATGCTTTGAGCAAAAATTCCTCGGCAAGAGTGATATTGTATCCTTCAAAATCATTTATAGAATACAATGCACCTATACTACCGAATGCAATCGTGATACCTTCTTTTCTACCAAGCACTTGGTGCAATTGCAGCGCACGTTGTTGATATTCAAGTGCGATGGAATAATCACCAAGTTCTTTGTAAACATTGCCAATATTACCAAGAAAAATTGCCACACCATCCTTTCTGCCGAGTTTTTCAAAAATCGCGACTGTTTTCTGCAAATACTCGAGTGAGAGCTGATAATCACCACAATCTGAATATACGACACCGATATTTCCAAGATTGATGGCTATTCCTTCTTTATTGTCGAGTTCTTCATAGATTGCAAGTGCCTTCTTCAGGTATACAATCGCTTTATCATACTCCAAAATATTCCAATACATTATAGCAATATTACCGAGATTTGCGGCTATACCTGTCGTACGTCCGAGCTCTTCATCCATCGTAAGTGCTTGGTGTAAATATTCGATTGCGAGTGAATACTCTGATAATTTCAAATACATATTCCCAATATTTCCAAGAGTGCCTGCCATTCTATCCCGACTACCTACAGTCTCAAAGAGTGCATGCGCATCATGATAAGACTCAAGAGCAAGTGCAAATTCCGACATACTTTGATAGACATTCCCAAGCCCATTTTTGCCCTTGCCGTGCTCAGCTGGTCTGAAGCTGACTCTCCGGCAGTAAGAGAGTTGGTGTAATGAGTAAGCGCTTGAGAATAATCACCTTGCAGACGAGATACGGTTCCGAGATGACTCAGTGCATGCGCTTTGTAGATCAGGCATTGCACGCTGAGCTCAGGTTGAAGCTCTAAGTCATTGAGCACTTTGCTTGCAAGTAGCTCAAGTATTACATAATTACTTGCAGTCAGCGCTTCATCAGCGCGGTCAAGAAGGTCTTGTAATTCTTCGTTTGTCATGGTAGATGGCTCTCTTTTTCTAAAAAATACGTTTTCATAAGAACTTTGATTTTGATGTCGAGCTCGCTTCTTTATTGGAAGTGTAAGGACTTTAAGGACTTTAAGGACGTTAATGACAATGCTTGCTTAATTTCTTCGCTCAAGTGGATTTACCCTGGTTCGCCCTTACCCTCCATCCGGATTGCAATATTCAGAGCATCGCCCTGTACATTATACAAATTTGTCTTCTCACTTGCCTCTTCCGATCTTGCATCGCGCCCGATATATCATTGACAATACTTCAATTACGATAATCTATTATTTGAATCTTGCATCTGTTATTCTACCGAAACACACGCAGCAGAATAAAGCCGATACCGGTAAAAAGGGCACCGATTCCTCCTACGATGATTACGGCGAACCATTCAATAAAAAAATCGCGCGCATTGGCGGAATTGTCCTCCGCATCATAAAGAATATCGGCTGACTCACCAATTGCATACAGTGCAGGATTCGTGCCAACAGTGCTATAAGCGTGAATCGTATCACCGCTAGACCCAACGAATTCATAGACCGGATAATAAGCGCGGCCTCTCATTTCATTGGCTATGACTAGTGCCCGATACTGAGGCGCAACGCTCATAAACTGCACCTGCTTCCACGCAAAAATCCCGGCAAGTATCAACAGTACAATTCCGATTGCGGGGAAGATACCGAGTATTTTATGTGACATTTGAGAGGTTCCGGTTCCGGCTGAATTCCATACTGTCGTTCTTTTATTTCTTTTAATTTCATCCATTTGCTGCTGAAGTGTCATAGACGTGGCGCTGCCGGATGTCCGTCGGTCATAGAGCCACATCCCCACCGGAATTCCTCCAAAGACCACACCAAGCCCACCGAAAATAATTGGCAGCAGCCAGAGTTCAAAAAAGTCATCAATACGCGCAGACTCGCTTGGGGCTGAAGGTAAGTACAACATCCGTACTTCTTCCCCGATAGTGAAATGTGCGGTCGAGCTCTCGACTTTGGACGTGTATTCTGCGAACTTGCCATTCGGCAGGCGGAATTGAATGACGGGAGAGGTAGAATTGCCGGCATGACGGTTGATCTCCGAGACGACTCCGTTGGCATGCTTGGCATTGTCAAGAAAGATGAGTGTATCATACGAGAAATACCCGGCAGCGGAAAGTCCGGCTGCGCCGACGAGAGCAAAGGTAGCAAGGAGGATATTGTCGCGAAAAAAAGTAATAATGTTCATATCATGTTTGTTCATATAGAGTTGATTCTAAGAAATACGTTTTCATCTTTCCTTTGCCCTTTATGTCGAGCTCGCCTCTTGCTTGGAAGTGTAGTGACTTTGGGGACTTTGGGGACTTTGGGGACAGGCCGAGGCCTTCTTGTAATGCTTGCTTGAATTCTTCGCTGACGTGGATCTTCCCCGCCTCTCCATGCGATTCCATCCTACTCGCCGTATTCACTGCATCGCCCCACATATCATACGCGAATTTATTCTCACCAATAATGCCCGCCACTACGCTACCGGAGTGTAAGCCAATACGAATCATCACGTTATCACCCGTGTTTGTTTGGTAATCATTCATCAATTCGGCTACATCGAGCGCGAATAATGCGGTACGTTCTGCATGATTATCAACATGTATCGGAGCGCCGCAGACTGCCATATACGCATCGCCGATGGTCTTGATTTTCTCTAAGCCGTGTTTGCGGGCGAGCTGGTCGAATTGACTGAAGATTCCGTTGAGCATGCCGACTAATTCTTCGGCACTTACTCTTTGGGATAGTTTCGTGAAACCTACGATATCACTGAAGAATACCGAGACATTCTCATGACTGTCAGCGATTGTTTTTTCGCCGTCGATCATGCGGTCGGCTATTTGGGAGGGGAGAATATTATGGAGGATTTTTTCTTGTTCTTGGAAGCGCGCGAGCTTGACTTGGCGATCTCGTTCTGATTCTTCGACTTTGCGGCGGTTGTCGATAAGGAGAGCTTGCTTCGTAGCATTTTCGCTGATAACTTCTTTTTCTATGTCGTGGTATTTCTTGAAATTCCGGTAGGCGTCTGATTCTCTGTTGATATTTTCGTAGAGCTTTGCGAGAGATTTATGCACTCCAAACACATTCTGTTTATCGCCAATTTCCTCGCCCATGGCTTTCGCTTTCAGTAAAAACTCCTCAGCTTTCTCGGCATCAAAGATCTCCATTGTTGTATCAGCATAGAGAGCACCGATTTTCCCGGTCACGATTGCGATATTGTATTTCTCCTTGAGTTCGATGTGTATTGAGAGTGCTTTCCCATAGTATTCCAGCGCCATGTCGTAGGAGCCAAGTGCTGCATACACAGCCCCGCAATTCGCCATAACTCTTGCTACTGCGTACTTTTCGCCGAGTTCGTTGTGTGTCGCGAGTGCCTTCCCGTAATATTCAAGTGCCTCGCTGTATGAGCCACGAGCGAAATAGGCATTCCCAGAATTCCCCATTACACGGGCAACTTCTGATTTTTCATCGAGTTCGTTGTGTAGTGTGAGAGCATTTTTAAAGTATTCCAACGCCTTGTCATAGGAGCCGAGACTATTATAGACACCTCCGATATTTCCGAGGGCATTGGCTTTGAAGTTTTTTTCACCAATTTCATCGAATTGAGTAATTGCTTTGCTGTAGTATTCCAACGCCTTGTCGTAGGAGCCAAGATAATTATACACGAGTCCGATATTCACCATTGTACCGCCACTACTTTTTTTGTCACCGAGTTCAATTTTTGCAGCGAGCGCAATGCTATAGTATTCCAATGCTTTATCATAAGAGCCAAGCATTGAGTGGACGAGCCCGCAATTGTTCCATGCTTTATGTTTGATATCAGTAAGATTGTATTTTTCTGCTATGTCGAGTGCAGCAAGAGCGTAGGAGAGCGACTGTTCGAAATTTCCACGACGTCCTGCAATTTGGGCGAGCGCGAGATTTGTCGAGGCTTGGTGCATAGCATTGGAGCCGCTATCATTACCGGCAATATCTCCATCAATACTGCTTGTGGGTGCTGCCTCGGCTCCATCGGTATCAGGTAATGGCACGGATACCTTATCGGTCTTTGAATCACGAATAGTTTCAAGAATTTCGTTTGCCAATCGTTCGGCTTCGTCAAAGTTCCCTTTGTTCGTTTCGTTATTTATTTTTTGTATTTGAGCTGTGATTTCTTGGTGTGTCATAGTTGTATTCGTTATATTGCTCTCTCCAAAAAATACGTATTCATACTGCCTTTACCTTTGATGTCGAGCTCGCCTCTTGCTTGGAAGTGGAGTGATTTTGGGGACTTTGGGGACTTTGGGGACTCTGGGGACAGGCCAGGGCCTTTTTGTAATGCCTGCTTGAATTCCTCGGATACATGTATTTTTCCAGCTTCGCCATGCGACTCCATCCTACTCGCCGTATTCACTGCATCCCCCCACATATCATACGCGAATTTATTCTCACCAATAATGCCCGCCACTACGCTACCGGAGTGTAAGCCAATACGAATCATCACGTTATCACCCGTGTTTGTTTGATAATTATTCATCAATTCGGCTACATCGAGAGCAAATAATGCGGTACGTTCTGCATGATTATCGACATGAATCGGAGCGCCGCAGACGGCCATGTACGCGTCGCCGATAGTCTTGATTTTCTCGAGTCCATGCTTGCGGGCGAGCTGGTCGAATTGACTGAAGATTCCGTTGAGCATGCCGACTAATTCTTCGGCACTTACTCTTTGGGATAGTTTCGTGAAACCTACGATATCACTGAAGAATACCGAGACATTCTCATGACTGTCAGCGATGGTTTTTTCGCCGTCAATCATGCGGTCGGCTATTTGGGATGGAAGGATATTATGGAGGATTTTTTCTTGTTCTTGAAATCGGGCGAGCTTGACCTGGCGGTCGCGTTCGGACTCTTCGATTTTGCGGCGGTATTCCATTTGTTCCGCTTGTTTCTGTGCTTCTTCGCTTTGGACTTCTTTTTCAACTGTATAGAATTTCTCGAAATACAGGGCACACTCTTCCCACCGTTTTTCTGCTTTATACAATTTGGCAAGAGATCTACAAGTTGTATAGATGTTGCGCTTTGCTCCAATTTCTTCACTGAGAGCGATTGACTCAAGAAAATACTCCTCTGCTTGCTCTACATTGTATCCCGTAAAATTTTGTTCGGAATAGATTAAACCGATGTTCTCCATCGAGAGCGCTACCGGTTGCATTATACCAAGTTCTCTTTTGATTGATAACGCTTTCAAGAAGTATTCCAATGCCTTGTCGTATGAGCCACGCGAAGCATAGACACCTGCAATATTCTCTCTATAAAGGGCTACTGCATCTTTATATCCGAGTTCTTCAAAATAAGCGAGAGTTTTGGAGTAGAATTCCAATGCTTTGTCATAGTTGTGCAAATGAAAATATAAATTTCCTATACATCCCGTAGCGTAGGCAATACATGATTTATTTTCGATTTCTTCGCTTGTGGCTAACGCTTTGAAGTAATAGTGCAATGATTTGTCGTAAATCAGGAGGTGTAAATATGCATTCCCGATGCCCATCATTGCATTTGCCTTAAATACTATTTCTCCAATTTCTTCTAATATTGGAATTGCTTTTGCGAAGAATTCCAATGACTTGTCATACGAGCCAAGGTTATTAAAGAGATTACCTATGTTTATCATAACACCGCCTATACTTTTTTTATCTCCGAGTATTTCATAGTCGGCTAATGCTTTCGAAAAGTAATCGAATGACTTGTCATATTTACCAAGTTTTCTGTTCACAATCCCGAGTATATTATTTGCTTTAGATTGTATGTCGAGGAGAGAATTCCTTTCTGCAATCACCAGCACCTCATTTGCAAGTTTTTCTGCCTCGGAATTGTTGCCGGTGTTCTTATGTTCATCTGCTTGCGTCAGCAGGGCTATGAGTTCTTCGTTGTTCATAAGTTATGTGATTGTTCTAGAAAGTATGTCTTCATCATCCCTTTGCCTTTGATCTCCATCTCGCCACGCCGGATGAAGCGTAGGGGCAGAAAATTTTCTGCCCCTACAGCGTGTATAAATTCTTCGGTAACATGTATTTTCCCGGCTTCGCCATGGGATTCCATTCTACTTGCTGTATTAACGGCATCGCCCCACATATCATAGGAGTATTTATTCTCACCAATCACTCCTGCGACGACACTTCCGGAATGCAAACCAATTCTAAATCCCAAGTCAATAGGAAATGAAAATTTCTGCTCAATTATGAAACCTTCCAACATTTCGAGTGCAGCAAGTGCTGTACGCACTGCGTGATCTTGGCGGCCAGAGGGCTCCGCACACAGCCATATAGGCATCGCCGATGGTCTTGATTTTCTCGAGTCCGTGTTTCTTGCAAATCGTATCAAACCGCGTGAAAACGATATCGAGAATATCGATTAATTCTCGTGGAGGAAGTTTTGATGATAATTGGGTAAAGCCAACAATATCAGCAAATAACACGCTCACGTTTTGATGATAATCGGCTATTTTTTCGCCACTGAGTATTCGGTCTGCTATTTCCGGTGGCAGGGTATTATGGAGGAGTTTTTTGGTTGCCGACGCTTCGGCACGTTCCACTTCGAGAGCTTTCTCACGCTCAGTTGCTTGGCGGCGCTGCTCCATGAGTTGGGCTGCTTTTACGGCTTCTTCTCCGCGCAACTGTTTGTCGAGATTGTGAAATTTTTTGAAATACATTTGAGACTCTTCCCATCGTTTTTCCTTTTCGTATAATGTTGCCAAGTTCTCGGAAAATAACATCAACCATTCTTGTGCCCCGATTTCTTCGCTGAGTACTAAAGATTGGAGCATATACTCTTCCGCTTTTTCGGCATCATACCCTTCGTAGTCTATTTTTGAATACACAATTCCGATATTGCCGAGAGTCACTGCTATGCTCGATTTATCCCCAATCTCGCTATTGATTGCGAGTGCTTTTAAGTAATACTCTAGTCCGAGAGAATACTCGTTCATACCCACATAGACTAGTCCAATATTGCTAAGTGTGGTAGCGATATTTGATTTGTTTCCGAGTAATTCAAAATATGCCAGTGCTTTGTGTAAATACTCTATTGCTAGTGGTCTGTCAATACGACGATATACTCCACCGATAATACCGTGTGCATTGGCAATTAAATCCTTAGAACCTATTTCCTCGGCAACGGAAAGTGCTTGTTTGCAATATTCCAATGCACGGGAGTTATCGGAAAGTGAGAGATAGACTCCTCCTATATGGATGAGATTAGTACTGACACCATCTTTGCGGCCAAGCTCCCGATACACGTCAAGCGATTGCTCCATATATTCGAGTGCCTTGGGATAATCCGCGAGATAATCATAGATAGATCCGATATTGCCAAGATTGCTCGCCATAATATTTTTAGCACCAATTTCCCGCCCGATGAGCAGCGCCTTCTGACTAAACTCCAGCGCCCGTGGATAATCGGAGAGATGGAAATATGCTAGTCCTTTATGTCC
Organism: Ignavibacteria bacterium; assembly: GCA_016720145.1. Taxonomy (GTDB): domain Bacteria; phylum Bacteroidota; class Ignavibacteria; order Kapaibacteriales; family UBA961; genus JADJXV01. The sequence goes on from JADJXV010000014.1 coordinate 84,056, forward strand.
AAGAGCTTTTGCTTCTTCTGTTCTGTTCTGCGCTTCTTTCGCAACTTCAAATGCCTCTTCTGCACAAAGAATTGCTTCATCGGTCATCCCCCGTGCCTGAAGTGTGCTGGTGATGAGGTTCAGTGCCCATGCTCGTAGTGTTAGGTAGGCAACGGTATCTTCGGGCTGTGCAAAGAGAACTATTTCTATCTCTTCGAGCACCATTCGGCAGGTCTGTTCTATTCCTCCATAATCGCTGCCGGTGCGAAATTTATCGTCTTGTTGATTCAGTACTTCAATTAATTCTTCTTTTGTTTTCATGGTGTTATCTGGATTTTTGTAAAAAGTATGTTTTCATTGTGCCCTTGCCTTTGATTGCCATTTCTCCTCTTTCTTGGAATGTAAAGGACTGAATGGACATAAGGGACTTTAAGGACAAAGCGAGCATAAATTCCTCCGATACATGTATCTTCCCCGGCTCTCCATGGCTCTCCATTCTACTTGCCGTGTTCACGGCATCGCCCCATAAATCATACGAATATTTATTCTCACCGATAATGCCCGCCACCACGCTTCCGGAATGCAAACCGATGCGAAATTCTACTTTAACTGGAACAGAAAATTTCTGCTCTATCGAGAAGTTTTCGAGCATTACTAGTGCAGCAAGTGCTGTGCGTTCTGCATGATTTTCCACCGCTACCGGCGCGCCGCAGACTGCCATATATGCGTCGCCGATGGTCTTGATTTTCTCCAAACCGTGTGACTTGCAGATGGTATCAAAACGGGTGAAAACAATATCGAGAACATCAATTAATTCTCCGGCAGGAAGCAGGGATGATATTTGTGTAAAGCCCACAATATCAGCAAAGAGCACGCTTACATGTTCGTGGGTATCGGCTATTTTCTTTTCGCCTTTGAGCAGACGTTCGGTGATAGTGGAGGGGAGGATATTGGCGAGAATTTCTTGAGTTGCACTTGCACGGGCACGCTCACCGGCTAATGTTCTGTCCATTTCGTGTTTATGTGTTTGCTTCCTGATATCCTCACTTTGAATTTCATCCTTGATGTCACGATATTTTTTATAATAATAGGATTGTTCCTTCCAGCGCTCTTCCTGTTCATAAAAGCTTGCAATCGCCTTATATCTCTCCAGAACCCACACTTTCCACGAAAAATTATCGAGCATTGCAATCGATTGCAGCAGATACTCTTCGGCTTTGCCGGCATCATAGCCGTTGAAATTTCTATCGCCGTACAAATCGCCGATACAACCTGTTATGTATCCAAGATTGAGTTCATTACCTGTTTCTTCGTGGTTAGCAAGTGCTCGACCGTAATACTCCAATGCCAAATCATACTCTCCTGTATCTTTATACACTTGTCCTATATTACCGGTAGTCTCTGCTATGCCGGGAATATTCCCGATTTCCGTATATCCTGCAAGCACTTTGCCGTAGATTTCCATTGCATTAGTATGATCACCGAGGTAATAATAGGCAAATCCGATTTCAAAAATTACATCAAGGATGCGGAGCTTCGGAGCGCCAATCTCTTCTAATAGTCGGTGGACTTCTTTGTAGTATTCCAATGTTTTTTCATACGTACCCATCGAGAAATAAACGCGGGCTATTTTTTCCATAGTCACGGCAATGCTTTCTCTGTCACCCACTTCTTCCAAGACCTGAAGTGCGCGGCTAAAAAACTCAATACCTTTGGCAAACTCTGAAAGACTGTTGCAATAGACGGTGCCGATATTACTAAGCGTCCTGCCTATTCCGCCTTTGTCGCCGAGCTCTTCATAAATTTCAAGAGCATTATTCATACATTCTAATCCCAAAAGAGGATTTTTCGTTTGAATTGTACCTACCATTCCATACGCTTTAGCTTTGATGTCTTTTCGGTTGGATAGCTTTGCTTCGGCAAGTCCGGATTCAGCATAGGGCATTGCTTCGTCGGTACGCCCCTGCCTCCAGAGTGCGATCGCTATCAAAATAAGCGCACGGGCATGGAGTATTTCGAATCCGTTCTTGTATTTGTGGTCGTTCAAAATATCGAGTACTTCCCTGCCAATTCGTTCCGATTCTAAATACTTGAAGCTTACGAGATTTCCCTCTTCTGCACGGTCAAGTAGTTGGCTGATTTCGTCGTAGGTCATAAGATTATTTTGCTTGTTCTAAAAAGTATGTTTTCATCATGCCTTTGCCTTTGATTTCCATCTCGCCGCGTTCAATGAATTGTAGAGACGCAAAATTTTGCGTCTCTACGGCGTGTTTGAATTCCTCCGATACATGTATCTTCCCCGCCTCTCCATGCGACTCCATCCTACTCGCCGTATTCACCGCATCGCCCCACATATCATACGCGAATTTATTCTCACCAATAATGCCCGCCACTACGCTACCAGAGTGTAAGCCAATACGAATCATTACCTTATCACCGATGTTTGTTTTATAATTATTCATCAATTCGGCTACATCGAGAGCAAAAAATGCGGCACGTTCTGCGTGATTATCAACATGTATCGGCGCGCCGCAGACAGCCATGTATGCGTCGCCGATGGTCTTGATTTTTTCAAGTCCATGTTTGCGGGCGAGCTGGTCGAATTGACTGAAGATTCCATTGAGCATGCCGACTAATTCTTCGGCACTTACGCGCTGGGATAGTTTCGTGAAACCTACGATATCACTGAAGAATACCGAGACATTCTCATGACTGTCGGCGATAGTTTTTTCGCCGTCGATCATGCGGTCGGCGATTTGGGATGGAAGGATATTATGGAGGATTTTTTCTTGTTCTTGAAAGCGGGCGAGCTTGACTTGGCGGTCGCGTTCGGACTCTTCGATTTTGCGGCGGTATTCCATTTGCTCGGCTTGATGCTTCGCTTCTTCGCTTTGTACTTCTTTCTCGAGGTCGTGATATTGTTCGAAGTGTACAGAAAAATCTATCCACCGTTTTTCAATTTTATAGAGACTAGCGAGGTCTCTATGGAGCTCGTACAGATGATGTTTGTCACTAATTTCCTCACAAATAGCAATTGCTTTCAGCATATACTCCTCGGCGGTCTCGGAGTTGTAACCGTTATATTTAACATCAGCATAGGTCACACCTATATTACCAAGATTTCTTGCGACACTGTCTTTCCTCCCTAACTCTTCATTAATAGCAAGTGCCATTTTGTAATATTCAAGCTCAGTCTCAAACTCTGAAAGTTTGCCATAGATATTTCCAATAGAACTAAGATTGAATGCTATTCCTGTCTTGTTGCTAAGTTCTTTTGAAAACGCCAACGCCCTCTGATAATACTCTAAAGCAAGATCATAATTCTCTTCTTCCATGTAAATCAACCCGATATTCCCTAAAGTATGCGCTACTCCGTATTTATTTCCAAGAGATTCAAATTGACTGAAGCTTCTATTATAATACTCTAAAGCCTTCCCATAATCCAATAAATTATGATAGACATTCCCAATATTGCTTAGATTTCTTGCAATTCCTTCTTTAGCATTGAGTTCTTCATATAATTTCAAAGCTTTTTGATAATTCTCCAACGCTTTATCGTACAAGCCAAGCTTACCGTAAACTAACCCTATATTGCCTAGATTTACAGCGATCCCATCGTTGATTATGAGTTCTTCGTTAATGGACAAAGCCATCTGATAATATTCTAACGCCTTGGGATAGTCTGACTTATAATAGTATAAAATACCGCAATTACTGAGATTACTTGCAATTCCATCTTTTCTGCCAAGTCCTTGATATATTTCAATGGCTTGCAAGAATAATGATTCGGCTAAAAGGTAGTCGCCTCGCATTCGTGCAATATGACCTAGATTGTTGATTGCAACACCTTCTTGTGATTTATCTGTTAATTCCTGAGCGATCGATAATGCCTGCGAGGCAGCAATCTCCGAATTTTCGTAATCACCGGAGTCAAATAATTTCTTTGCATTTTCATTTAATTCAATGGAGTTCATAGTGTTACCTGTATGATTCCAAAAAATATGTGTTCATTATTCCTTTGCCTTTGATTGACATTTCTTCTCTTTCTTGAAAGTGGAAGGACTTTGGGGACTTTGGGGACTTTGGGGACTCTTGGGACAGGCCGGGGCCTTTTTGTAATGCCTGCTTAAATTCTTCGCTCACATGTATTTTCCCGGGCTCACCATGACTCTCCATTCTACTTGCCGTGTTCACTGCATCCCCCCACAAATCATACGAGAACTTGTTTTTACCGATAATACCGGCGACCACACTTCCCGAATGCATTCCAATTCGTATCGAAATTGCACCATCTGACAGAATATGTGGGAAATTCTCAATTGCACTCTGCATCTCGAGCGCCAATAATGTCAATCTCATAGCATGGTCGTCGCATCTCTCTGGCAGTCCTGCTACTACCATGTAGCAGTCACCGATTGTTTTAATTTTTTCACAGCCGTGCTTGTCGGCTAAGCGGTCGAATGTGTTGAACATCTCATCGAGCCCCTCTACAAGCTGTTCGGCCGTAATCTGGTGCGACAATTTGGTAAATTCAACTATATCAGCAAAGAGCACAGACACACTATCATAACTATCAATAATTTTCTCATCACCGCGGCGGATACGATTCGCAATATCTTTTGGTAAAATATTATAAAGGATGCGTTCAGTCACAATTTGCTCACGCTGCATTTCTCCAATTTGTCTCTCAAACGCCGCTCGCTGCGCTTGCTTCTTGTTATCTTCGGATTGTACTTCTTTTTCCATCGTATGATATTTTTTATACACTTCGAGGGCTTTTACAGCATCGTGTTGGTATTCATAGAGGTTGGCGAGATTTTTATAATTGGTGGATAATGTATTTTTGATTCCAAGCGATTCATTGAGGGCAATTGCTTTCCGGAGATATTCTTCAGCGATATCGGCATCAAACCCGGGGAAATCGACATCAGCATAGACAGCGCCTATATTTCCAATCATAAGTGCAATGCCGGACTGTTCGCCCAGCTCTTCGTACGCAAGTTTAGTGCGTGAATAATACTCCAATGCGTTGTCGAAGTCCTTCTTAGTAGCGTACACATTTCCAATATTACCTGTCACCTGTGTGGCTCCGGATTTATCCCCGATTTCCGTATGAATTGCGAGCGCTCGATGGTAGTAATCCAATGCAATTTCGAGGTCATATTGTTCGGTATAAACGATGCCGATATTGCCCAGAATTTGTGCGATTTCGGACTTCGCGCCGAATTCTTCCTGCGTTTCTAATGCTTGATTGTAGTATTCCAATGCTCTATCATATTGTCCAAGCTCTTGATACAAGAGACCAATGTTCTGCTTGACTCTTGCCACCGCCGACTTTTCGCCAAGCTCTTCATGGACATTGAGTGCGCGCGTGAAGTAGTCGAGCGCTTTGTCGTAGGTCCCGATCATTTTATAAACAATTCCAATATTCCCTATACAGGATGCAACGCCGGATTTTTCGCCGAGTGCTTCATAAGCTTCGAGCGCAGTCGTATAATATTCGAGCGCTTGGTCATACGAACCGAGATAATCATAGACTGAGCCGATATTGACAGTAATACTTGCTATTGCCGATTTATCGCCAGACTGATGATAGAGAGCGAGAGCTTCGTGGAAATACTCCAAGGCCTTATCACGTAACCCTAAGCAATTATTGACCATGCCCATATTTCCTGTAATTTGTGCCGTCAGGCGTGCATCTCCAAGATTTTGACACAATTCGAGCGCGCGGGCATAGTATTCCAATGCTTTGTCATACAATCCAAAATTTCTATAGATAATACCTATTACATTTAAAGCACTTGCAGCTTTTTGGGGATGATTGAATTCTTCAGCAAGTGAGAGAGCTTGTAATCCTACTTCCAATGAATAGTCGTACTTACCACGCATGCGAGCAGTAGTTGCGAGTGAAATAAACGCATCTATACGGGAAGCATCATCGTGAGCAGATAATGCAAGGAGTTCGTTCGCACACCGATCGGCTTCGTCGTAATTTCCCTTGGCAAATTCTGCTTTCGTCTCATCAATTTTTGACTGTATAGTGGAATTTGGCATAATTGTCGGTTTAGATTAAATATCAATAGTATTTGACAGCAAGATTCTGTCGCGCACAAAGTATTTCATGCATTGATTAATTGTAGTAATTGTAATTACTTAGCAAGCAGATAAACAAATTGTACGGATAGGAATTCTTGTGAGATTTTGATACTACTTTTTAATGAAATTGAGTAGAAAGAAATTGACAAAAATTTAGGTCACGAGTATCACATTCACAGCGAATTGAATTCTCCCATAGATACTCGACCCATCAAACAGCAAATCTACTTCTTTTACCTCAATTTTCGCAGCGTTGAAATTGAATTCAGTATAAAAAAAAATAAGCCGCTTTCTTTATGAAAACGGCTTAAATATTACCTCCGGGGTCAACTTATTTTTCCATACCAACTTGCTCAAGGCATTTAGCATAAAGCTGCTGATATTCTTGCACTGAAGGGTCACGCTTAATGCTTGCTTTATACTTTGCGATTGCCATTCCGTAGAGTTTGTTTTGCTCGTAGTAGGATGCAGTCACGATATCCGACCACGCACTGCCTTCACCGAGTTCTTTGCGAATAGTTGTCGATTCGGCTTCGATCTGCTTTGCTTCGTTGTCCTGTAAAATTCTAAATGAATTATCGGATAAGTTGATGCGTGGTTTGCTTTTTAAGTGAACGTTCCATTTGTAGAGTTTACCCTTTTCAAGTGCGCTTACATCCATTGAAAAGGTAGTCGCATCTAGCGTTTCTTCGCGGATTACCTTGTCCAATGAATCAGTTATTGTGAGGACGACCGTCTTTTTTTGTGATTCTGCCCCTGCTTGGCTATCACTCTCATCTTTTTCTTGTGAACCGGTCGGATCATCAAATTTTGGAACTTCATTGCAGAATTTCCAGGCAAGCGTTACTTTGCGTCCGACGATATTCGTAAAGTTTGGAGAGTCAAGACAGAGCTTGTTGGTGCTATTCGACATTTTACTCGTCGCACCGGTGAACTGCATATTCTGCTGAAAGTACGAGTCTTTTTTGTTTGCCTTTGTTAATTCATCCATCACATACCCGGCGAACTTACCGGCTACGCCTTTACCGCTTTGCGTTTGTCCTGCCAAGCTACTGACTATAAATGTACCAGCAGACTTCACTTCGATAGTTTTACCACTCGAATGGACAAGTATCGCAAGTCCGCCTGCTTCTACTTTTATCTTGTCAGATGCTTGAAGCTGCAGTCCGCATCGCAAGGATTTCCAGTCATTTCCATCGCTTGAAACGCTAGCATTGCGAGCCGTCATTACCCTGCAGGTGGGAGCTTGAGCGAGTATATTTTGTGTGAATAAAAACAATAGTCCGACGGCAAGCAAGCCGATGGAACAGATGTTTTTCAAGGATTTTTTCATGCTGGTACTCCTTCCGGATATGAATGAACTACTATAAATTTGTTTGATAAATTTGTCTGAATTCTACTCTCGAATAAAGCAACAGTTTGTACTTTTTACGTTAGAATTTTGTGTAAAATATTTGAACTAACCCTCTATACAACGATGATGAATAGATTCATCTTTTTAAATCTATTCGAATATACAAAATATTTATCACTGAACAATTGTACGATTTAAATATTTGAACAATTTACGTATAATTACCTAGAAATAAATAACTCATGTTCGTTCTAAAAAATACGTCTGCATTTTCCCTTTACCTTTGATCTCCATTTCACCACGAGAAATAATGGTTAATGGTAAATTATTAATGGTTAATGGTGAATGATTAATGCTTAATGGTGAATGATTAATGCTTAGTGGTGAATGATTAATGCTTAATGGTGAATGATTAATGCTTAATGGTGAAGAGTCATCTCCTGCTTCCATTAACCATTCACCATTAACCATTAACAATTTCTTTACGAAATCCTCCGACACATGGATTTTCCCCGGTTCGCCGTGCGACTCCATTCGTGCTGCTGTGTTGACTGCATCGCCATAAATGTCATAGGTGAGCTTCCCTGTTCCGATTAATCCTGCTGTTATTTCTCCGCAATGCAACCCAATTCGTAGCCGAAATACTGTTCCTGCCGGCAGATATTCCCTTATCTCATCCGGCAAGGATATATCTTCCATCATCGCAAGTGCCATATTTGCAAGACACTCAGCATGGTTATCGATATGAATCGGTGCGCCGCATACTGCGAGATAACCATCTCCGATTGTTTTAATACGCTCGCAACCGAATTTTTCGGCAATTGAATCAAAATATTCAAACAAGAAATTCATAAATCCCAACACAGTAGCCGGAGGTAAATTCGCCGACAATTGAGTAAAGCCAACCACATCTGCAAAGAGTATCGACACACTCTCAAAGTGATCTGCAATACGAGTCTCACCCTGAATCACACGATCTGCAATCGATTTGGGAAGCGTTTTGTGGAGCAAGCGCTTGGTCGCATCGGCTTCGGCTCGCTCAACGGCGAGATTTTTATCGCGCTCGGCGGATTTGAAGGCATAATCAAATTTCGTGGCTTCTTTTTTGGACTCTGTACTCTTTACTTCGTTCTCCAATTCAATAAATGTTAAGAGATACTCGTATGCTTTGTCAGACTGACCTTGCTGATAAAGCAGCGCCGCCATAAATCTGTAATTTTTACGAAAGTGGTACTTTGGTAATTTAGAATCTTCGACTACTGCAAATGATTGTACGAAATATTCTGCCGCTATTTGAGCATCTGCCCCTTCGAAATTTTCCACACAATAGAGCCGGCCAAGATAACCGAACCACATAGCTTCATGCCTCTTGTCGTTAGAAACAATTGATAGTTGCAGCGCTTTCAGAAGATATTCCAACGCATGGGAATACTCTCCGATATCCATATAGAGTACACCAATATTTCCGGGAAGCAAGTTAGTATGTTCATTAAATGAATGTTCTTCAGCCAATGCATAGCCCTTGAGCGAACATTCCAACGCTTCCTTGTAGTCTCCATTTCTTCTGTATGCTTCCCCCAAATTTACGAGAGAATCGATTGAAATATCGATTTCACAAAATTCACTCGCTATTGCTAGTGATTTACGGCAATATTCTATAGCACGAAGGTCTTCGTCGATAAACATATACAATGCGCCAAAGTTCGAATAAATTTGAGCTATACGGTTGTAATACAATACCCTTTCGGCATATTTAATACTTAGAGTGCCGAAGTCCAATGCGGATATTAAATCAGCTATCGATAATGAGACTACCATCAAGCGGTTATAGGCGTGAGCAATGTGATAAATCACTGTATAACGCAGTGAATTTACATCTTTTTCCTCGCCAAGACCTGGCATAGTTTCGAGTGGAAAGAGAATTGCAAGCGCATCATTGGCAAGCACTTCTGCTTCTTTGTAATCAATTTCGTCAAACACTTCCCTTGCCCGTATTAACTTTTCGATGGCTACATCTACTTGCTGTTTTGCTTGTTGTACTGTCATGGTAATTTCTCCAAAAAATACGTTTTCATTAGTCCCTTACCTTTGATTTCCATTTTTCCTCTTTCTTTAAATTTCAGGGACTTAAGAGACGATATCGACAAGTCACGGCATGCCCCTATAATTGCTTGCATAAATTCCTCTGAAACATGTATCTTCCCCGCCTCGCCGTGGGATTCCATACGTGCTGCTATGTTGACTGCGTCGCCCCACATATCATAGGCGTATATATTTTCTCCGATGATCCCTGCTACAACACTTCCTGAATGTAAGCCAATACGAATATTAATGTTATCTCCGGATTCTGTTTGATAATTACTTATTAATTCTGCTACGTCGAGAGCAAAAAGCGCCATTCTTTCAGCATGATTTTCCACGTGCATCGGAGCTCCACATACTGCCATATACGCGTCTCCAATTGTCTTGATTTTTACTAAGCCATGTTTGAGAACGAGCCGGTCGAATTGACTAAATATACTATTCAGCATAGCTACCAATTCTTGAGCGCTTACCTTGTGTGATAACTTGGTAAACTCAACGATATCCGAAAAAAATATAGATACATTTTCATGCAGATCTGCAATAGTTTTCTCACCTCGCACCAGGCGATCGGCGATTCGTGTTGGTAATATATTATGGAGGATTTTTTCTTGTTCTTGGAAGCGAGCGAGCTTTACCTGACGGTCGCGTTCGGATTCTTCGATTTTGCGGCGGTGTTCCAACTGCTTTGATTGCCTGGCTGCTTCTTCATTTTGGACAATTTTTTCGGTATCGTGATACAGCTTGAAATGCATGAATGCTTTGAGGATATCTCCTTTTTGTTCATAAAGTTTCGAGAGTTCCTTTTGTATTTCATACTTGATGTGCAAAGCACCGATTTCTTCGCTTATTGATAGCGCTCGTAATAAATTCTCTTCTGCCAGTTCTGCGTCGTAGATATCAAAGGTATTAGTGCCATAGAGTGTACCGATTGTCATGAGATTAATTGTAATTCCATCTTTTCTATCGAGTTCAGTGTTTAGGGCGAGCGCACGGTTGCAATATTCCAATGCCGAGGTGTAGTCTGAAAGATTGGTATATACCGTACCGATATTTCCTAATGAGTTCGCAACACTAATTCTCCTTCCGTTTTCCGTGGATAATTGCAGTGATCTTTGATAATACTCTATTGCTTTGTCATGCTCTTCAAGGCAATCATATACTATTCCTATATTCCCGTAATTGTCTGCAATACCATCTTTTCTACCGAGTGCTTCATTCACAGCAAGAGCTTTCATGAAATAATCCAAAGCGAGCTGATAGTCAGCCAGAAAATAATAGACAAGTCCAATGTTGTTGTATGTCCGGGCAATAGTATCTTTTCTGTCATTTTCTAATGAAATAACGAGCGATTTTCGGAAATACTCCAATGCTTGAGAATAATCTGACAATGAATTATAAACATTGCCAATACTCCCGTACACATGTGCTATACTATTGTGCAATCCAAGCTCTTGATTAATCGTAAGTGCCTGCAAATAATACTCTAAAGCAAGTGGATAGTCACATTGTGCGTCAAAAACGATACCGATGTTAGCTAAGGTTTCCAGCAATTTTATTTTTGTCTTTGGTTGCTGTAAACATGTTCAACGCTTCATTAAAGTATTCCAATGCTCGACTAAAGTCAGACAAAGAATTATAAATGCAGCCTTTGCTAAAAATTGCTTCTGCAATTTCTTCAGTTTTGTTTGATTTATTGGCAAGTATAATTGCCTCTTCAGCTAAAGGCAACGCATCGTTCGCTCTTCCACGCTTCCAATGCACGTCTCGGAGTATCGATACCGCCCTAATTCGAAGTTCGCAATCAGAAGTGCTCGCTTCAAAGTACTCGTGCACTAAACGTTCGGCTTCGAAGTAATTATTATTCTCCAATGCAACATCAGCGTCACGGACTAACTCGGTAAGCTTATCATTATTCATACGTTACAACGATTGTACATGGTAATTCAACCAAAACATCTACACAGATTGTATGTTCAACTCTTTCGATATACCGATACTTTTGCAATTCTCATTCATCGTAATTATTTCTCTCTATAAAATACGTCTTCATCATCCCCTTACCCTTTATCTCCATTTCACCACGAGGAATAATAGTGAACGGTAATTGATTACTGGTAAATGAGGAAAAATCGTCTGTTTCTTCCTTTACCATTTCCCCTTTAACCATTAATAATTTCTTCAAAAATTCCTCTGAAACATGGATCTTCCCTGCTTCGCCGTGGCTCTCCATCCTGCTTGCTGTATTGACAGCATCACCCCACAAATCATACGCGAATTTCTTCTTGCCAATCACGCCTGCAACCACTTCTCCGCTGTGAATTCCTATGCGTAATTGGATCTCTTCACCCGTAGAAATTGAACGAAATTCCTTCATCGCTTCCACCATTTCAAGGGCAAAATTTGCCATTGATTCGGCATGATCTTCACGCTGAATCGGAGCGCCCGAGACGACCATATACGCGTCGCCAATTGTCTTGATTTTCTCTAAGCCATGCCTCTCAGCAAGTACATCGAATGCACTGAATATTCTATCTAGTCCTTCGACAAGCTCTTCAGGAGTAATACGTTGCGAGAGCTTGGTGAAATTAACGATATCGGCGAAGAGGACAGATACGCTTGGTAATTTCTCGGCGATGAGTTTCGTGCCGTCGAGCATTTTATTGGCTATACTTGGTGGAAGTACGTTGTGGAGGAGTTGTTCGGTGGCTTGGTGTTTGGCATCGGCTTTTGCCTTTGCCAGTTCAATTACTTTTTGTTGTTCTCGGATGGAATCTTGTTTTTTGGTTTCTTCGAGGTTAAGCTCGTCTCTTATTTCGATGTATTTCTTGTAGTGAACATAGGCGTCTGCCAAACGACATTCGTTCTCGTATAGGTCTGCAAGGGATTTATGGACAGTAAATAGATGATGCCTTTCGCCAGTGTCGGTACTTATCGCCAGCGACTTCAACAAGAACTCCTCTGCTTTTGGGGCATCGTAACCATCGTTCTTTTTCTCGGCATAGAGTTCACCTATATACCCTGTAGTGACAGCAACTTCGGATTTTACCCCGTTTTCTTTGTGTATTGCGAGTGCTTTGGTGTAGTATTCCAATGCCTTGTCGTAGGAGCCAAGGTTTAGATACACAAACCCGATATTCCCCATAACAGAGGCAGCTATTGATTTCTCGCCGAGTTCTTCATGTACTGCGAGCGCTTTGACGTAGTATTCCAATGCCTTATCGAAAAAACCAAGTGATTTATACACAATCCCTATATTTCCCGTAACGTTGGCGGCTGCTGATTTCGACCTGAGTTCTTCGTGTACTGCGAGTGCTTTGGTGAAGTATTCCAATGCTTTGTCGTAGGAGCCAAGAAAGTGATACACAGCTCCGATATTACCCGTAACGCTAGCAACGCTTGATTTTTCTCCCAATTCTTCATGAGCGGCGAGAGCTTTGTCGTAGTATTCCAATGCCTTGTCGTAGGAGCCAAGTTTTCGAAACACAATCCCTATATTCCCAGTAACCATGGCAGCTCCTGATTTCTCCCCGAGATCTTCGTGTGCTGCGAGCGCTTTGTCGTAGTATTCCAATGCCTTGTCGTAGGATCCAAGTTTTCGAAACACATTCCCTATATTTCCTGTAACGGTGGCTGCTCCTGATTTCTCCCCGAGTTCTTCGTGTGCTGCGAGCGCTTTGCCGTAGTATTCCAATGCCTTGTCGTAGGAGCCAAGCTCTTTATACACAAGACCGTAGATATGCCATGCTTTAGCTTTGCATTGGTTCAGCTCATATTCTTCCGCGATGTCGAGTGAGGTATGAGCGAGGGAGAGCGCCGTTTGATAATCCCCGCGTCGGTAGTTAGTAGTTGCGAGTGTATTAAGAGCGGAGCAGCGGAGGGTTTTTCGTTCCGTCAGTGTTTGGTCTTCACCCGAGTCAATTGCATGTTCGAGTTCAGCAAGTACGGATGAAGAAAGTTTTTCAGCTTCTTTGTAGTTTCCTGAGTTGTTGAATTCATTTGCTTGTTTCAGCAGGTCTTTAAGTGTATCAAGATTCATAGGTTATGTTGATAGTTCTAAAAATATGTTTTCATCATGCCTTTGCCTTTGATCTCCATCTCGCCACGCCGGATAAATTGTAGAGACGTTGCATGCAACGTCTCTACGGAATGTTTGAATTCGTCGGACACATGGATTTTCCCGGCTTCGCCATGGCTTTCCATTCGGCTGGCGGTGTTCACTGCATCGCCGTAAATATCGTATGCAAGTTTACCGCTGCAAATGAGACCTGCCGTGATTTCCCCGCAATGCAAGCCAATTCGCAACTGAAAACGCGTACCCTCCGGCAAGTATTTGCGGATATCCTCCGGCAATCGTATGTCCTCCATCATTGCAAGTGCCATACGTGCAAGTCGTTCAGAATGATCAAGATGCTTTACCGGCGCTCCGCAGACAGCCATATATCCGTCTCCGATGGTTTTGATGCGCTCGCAGCCGTGTTTGGCGGCTATTGCATCAAACTCTTCAAAGACAAAATTCATAAATCCAAGCACAGCTGCCGGCGGCATTTGTGCCGAAATTTTGGTAAATCCTACTACATCAGCAAAGAGAATTGACGCGCTTTCAAAATGATCGGCGATTCTCAATTCACCCTGAATCACGCGGTCAGCGATGGAAGGGGGAAGGGTTTTATGGAGGAGCACTTCCGTTGCTTGTGCACGGGCGCGCTCAACGGCGAGCGATTTTTCGCGTTCGGCGATTTGTCTTCGATGCTCGGTGAGCTCAACCGCTTTTTGGGTTTCTTCGTTGAGTACTTCTTTCTCAAGATCGTGATATTTCTCGAAATAGAAGGCAAATTCCTGCCACCGTTTTTCTGATTTGTAAAAGTTGGCAACCATTTTAATGGTGTCGCAGAGAGAATGTTTCGCGCCGGTTTCTTCGGTCATTGCAAGACCTTTGAGTAAATATTCCTCGGCTTTGATGGGATCATAGCCATCGAAACTTCGCTGACCGTAGAGTTCCCCGATATTTGTCATCTGATCTGCTGCACCAAGTTTGTCGCCTATTTTTTCGCGAATAGCAAGCACACGCTTGTATTGTTCTAGTAGCGTTCCATAATTTGACATACGAAAGTGAACCGCAGCTATATTATTCAGGACATTTGCTATGAACCCTTGGAGGTCGATTTCTTCCAGAATGGCAAGAGCTTGCCCATAAAATTCCAATGCCTGCGGGTAATCCAGTGAAGCGACAAACGTGTTTCCGATATTACACAACATACCGGCAACTCCCGCACGATTACCGAGTTCGTGATGCCCGTCAAGAGCGCGGTTATAATATTCCAAAGCTCTTTCATTATCATAGAGTTGCCCATAAACAATCCCGATGTTACCTGTAGCATGGGTTATTCCTTGTTTGTCGTTGAGTGCCTCATAGATTGTAAGTGCTTTTGTGGTATATTCTAATGCAATGTTGTATGTTCCAAGCGAAGTATATACATGCCCGAAGATTATGAGAATCCGTGCTTCGGACATTGCGTCGCTTTGATGCCTGAACATAGTCAGAGCAGTATTGCAGAATTCCAGCGCACGGTCATAGTCCGCGAGTATGTGATAAATAAAGCCCAGATTAGCGATTGCTTTTGCTTCTTCAGGGTCGCTTTTGGCTTCCTTCGCCGTCGTTAGCGCTGTTTCGCCAAGCGGTAGCGCGTCGGTGCCACGCCGCCGGCGCGCGAGGGACTCGGACAACAGGCGCAGGGCGCGGGATCTGAAAACAAGGTGAGAACTGCCGGAGTCATCAGGTACTTCAAGCAAACCCGCAAGCACATCATTGCACAGTTTCTCCGCCTGCAAATTACCGCCATTACTGATTTCTGCTTCTGCCCGGCTGAGCAGTTCATTCATTTCTTCATGCGTCATTGTATGCTCCTCTTTTCGAGATAATATGTCTTCATCATCCCTTTACCCTTAATTTCTATCTCGCCTCTTTCCACGAATTGAAAGGGCTGTAAGGTCAAAATGGACGATAAGGATAGTGCTCGCATAAATTCCTCCGATACATGTATTTTGCTTGGCTCCCCATGGCTCTCCATCCTGCTCGCCGTATTGACTGCATCGCCCCACATATCATAGGAGAATTTATTCTCGCCGATCACACCGGCTACTACTGAACCTGTATGTATGCCAATTCTCAGTTCAACTTTATCACCTGAATCTGTACGGTAATTTTCCATAAACTCTGATACTTCCAACGAAAAAAGCACCGCTCGCTCAGCGTGATTATCTTGAGGAATAGGTGCGCCGGCTACCGCCATATAAGAATCACCGATAGTCTTGATTTTCTCGAGTCCATGTTTGCGGGCTATTTGATCGAATTGACTAAAAATTCCATTCAGCATTCCCACTAATTCCTCGGCTGTCACTTGCTGGGATAGTTTCGTAAATCCAACAATATCAGAAAAAAAGACAGAAACATGGTCGTGAGAATCAGCGATCATTTTTTCACCTGCTACCATACGTTCGGCAATCTGGGCAGGGAGAATATTATGGAGGATTTTTTCTTGTTCTTGGAAACGTGCAAGTTTGATTTGGCGGTCACGTTCGGATTCTTCGATCTTCCGGCGGTGTTCCATAAGCTGCGCTTGCTTGGTAGCTTCTTCGCTTTGGACTTCGAGGTAGAGGGTGTGGTATTTTTCGAAATGCTCTCTTGATTCTTTCCAACGGTCTGTTGTAGCGTAGAGGTCGGAAAGATTTTTATGAAACACACACATTGTATGTTTCGCGCCAATTTCGCTGTTTATCTCCACTGCTTTGAGCAAGAATTCCTCTGATTTATCTGCATCATAGCCATCAAACTCCATAGTCGAGTACGTTAGCCCGATGTTGCCGAGATGTCTTGCCATACCTTCTCTGTTTCCGAGTAATACTGAAAGATCAAATGCTTTGCCAAAGTAGTCCAGAGCAAGAGGGTAGTTTGAGAGATTCCAATGTACAAGACCAATATTCCCAAGATTGGTTGCAACTCCGGCTTTGTTTCCAAGTTCTTTATAGAGTACTAATGCTTTACTGAAGTAGTCCAAAGCGAGTGTGTAGTCTGAGAGATTCCCATACACTCCTCCAATATTGCCTAGCAATATTGCCAATCCGGGTTTATTTCCGAATTCTTTTTCGTGAACTAATGCCTTTCCGTAGTAGTCCAATGCAAGTTGGTAGTTCATGAGATTCCTATACACACCTCCAATATTGCCGAGATGTCTTGCTATTCCCAATTTGTTATCTAGCTCTTCATCAAGAGCTAATGCTTTTCCTAAGTAGTCCAAAGCATTTGGGTAGTCCGAAAGATTCCTATGCACATTCCCGATGTTGCCTAGCACTGTTGCCAATCCTTCTTTACTACCAAGTTCTTCCAACAAGGCTAAAGACTTTCCGAAGTAGTCCAAAGCTAGCGAATATTCCGAAAGCATCTTATGCACTACTCCGATGTTGCCAAGGATGAGAGCTTTGTGCATTTTATTTTCTAGTTCTTCATCAAGTGCTAGTGCCTTTCTGTAGTAATCCAAAGCAAGAGTGTAATCAGAGAGATCCAAATGAACAAGCCCAATGCTTCCAAGAGCTTTAGCTATACCTTCCCGATCTTCGTTGTCCTCACTTATGTTTAGAGCCGTTGTGAGAAATTCGAGCGCGAGGGGGTATTTGCCGCATCGCCATGCAATTACGCCGAGTATACGTGATGCACGGGCATGGAGTAAATTCCCATCCCGATCTGCCACATTTTCAATAAGCACATTGTCGAGAACCTGCTGTGCAAGTTTTTCCGCTTCATCATAATTGCCTGTATTTTGGGCATCTTCTGCTCGGGTGAGCATGGCGTTTAATTCTTCGTGAGTCATTGTCTGAACTATGATTTATGTGATTTTATGATTAACATGATTATTAATTGTAGTTGTTGATCTGTCGATTAGTATTGTAGTTCGATATCCTGAAAATCCTTCAATCCTATAAATCCTAGTTCAGACCTTTTCCAAGAAATACGTTTTCATCATTCCTTTACCTTTTATGTGCATTTCACCACGCAGGTTAAATTGTAGAGACGTTGCATGCAACGTCTCTACGGCATGTTTGAATTCCTCCGATATATGTATCTTCCCCGGCTCCCCATGGCTCTCCATCCTACTCGCCACATTCACCGCATCGCCCCACATATCATAGGAGAATTTATTCTCGCCGATCACACCGGCTACTACTGAACCTGTGTGTAAGCCAATCCTGAGGTCAACTTTATCACCTGAATCTGTGCGGTAATTTTCCATAAACTCTGCTACTTCCAACGCAAAAAGTACCGCACGCTCAGCGTGATTATCTTGTGGAATTGGCGCTCCAGCGACCGCCATATAAGAATCTCCGATGGTCTTGATTTTCTCGAGTCCATGCTTGCGGGCGAGTTGGTCGAATTGACTGAAAATACCATTCAGCATTCCCACTAATTCCTCGGCTGTCACTTGCTGGGATAGCTTCGTAAATCCAACAATATCAGAGAAAAAGACGGAAACATGGTCGTGGGAATCTGCAATCATTTTCTCGCCTGCCACCATACGTTCGGCTATTTGTGCCGGCAGGATATTATGGAGTATTTTTTCTTGTTCTTGGAAACGGGCGAGTTTGATTTGGCGGTCACGTTCGGACTCTTCAATCTTCCGGCGGTGTTCCATAAGCTGCGCTTGTTTGGTCGCTTCCTCGCTTTGGACTTCGAGGTAGAGGGTGTGGTATTTTTTGAAGTGCACTCTTGATTCCTTCCAACGTTCTGTTGTAGCGTAGAGGTCGGAAAGATTTTTATGAACCTCATACAAATGTTGTTTCGCACCTATTTCGATACTTATTGTCAATGCTTTAAGCAGGTATTTTTCTGCATTTATTGTATCGTCTTCACCGAACTCAAGTGTTGCATAGGTTGCACCAATGTTACCGAGCCACCGTGCTACACCGGCTTTATTGCCAAGTTCTTCATCGTGGGCAAATGCCTTGCCGAAAAATTCCATTGCAAGCGTGTTATCCGAGAGAGCTTTATGCACATTCCCGATGTTACCAAGATGACTTGCCATTTCAGCTTTGTCTCCGAGATATTCCGTGATTGCTAATGCCTTGCTGAGATAGTCCAACGCAAGCGGGTAGTCCGAGAGCTTGAAATACACAACCCCCATGTTGCCAAGATGTCTTGCTATTCCGGCTTTGTCTCCAAGTTCTTCCGCGAGTGCTAATGCCTTACCATAGTAGTCCAAAGCAAGAGTGTGGTCTGAGAGATAAAGATGCACATTCCCAATGTTGCCGAGAATGAAAGCAACTCCATTTTTGTTTCCGAGTTTTTCCGCGAGTACTATTGTCTTTCTATAGTAGTCCAAAGCAAGAGTATAGTCCGAGAGATTGAGATACACATTTCCGATGTTACCGAGTGCTTTTGCGATTCCTTCCTGATCATTGTTGTTTTCACTTATGGTAAGTGCGTCTGTGAGGTATTCGAGTGAGATGTGGTAATTGCTTCGCCACCGTGCAATTAATCCGAGGGTACGGGTGGCACTTGCTCGAAGTATATTTCCATCCCGACTCCCTATATTTTCAATAAGCACACTGTCGAGGACTTGACGTGCAAGCTTCTCTGCTTCTTCATAGTTGCCTGTATTTTTCTTGTCTTCTGCGCGAGTGAGTAGGTTCTTTAATTCTTCGTGTGTCATTGTCTGAACTTTGATTTATGTGATTTTCATGATTAACATGATTATTAATTGTAGTTGTAAATCTGTCGAATAGATTTGTAGTATGGTTTCAGAATATCCTTACATTCTTCAATCCTTTAATCCTTCAATCCTTCAATCCTTCAAACCTTCAATCCTTCTATCCTTCAATCCTTCTATCCTTCAATCCTTCTATCCTTCTATCCTTCAATCCTTCAATCCTTCAGTCCTTCAGTCCTTCAATCCATCAATCCTTCAATCCATCAATCCTTCAATCCTTCAATCTTTCAATGCTTCTTTCCTTCAATCCTTCAATCCTATAAATCCTAGTTCAGACCTTTTCCAAAAAATACGTCTTCATCATCCCCTTACCCTTAATCTCCATCTCACCACGCTCTTCAAAAGTAATCCCACCTAAATCATCACCCACCATATCCAACCGATTCTGCAGATGAAACGCGAACTCCTCACTCACGTGGATTTTTCCCGGTTCGCCATGCGATTCCATCCGCGCTGCCGTATTCACGCTATCTGAGTAAATATCATACACAAAACGGTTTTCGCCGACAATTCCACCGAAAGCAGGACCACAATTTATTCCAATTCTAATATTGAAAATTGCATCTTTGGGAAGCGAAGAACGGATGTCGTCCGGCAATTGAATATCGCTCATCATTTCCAACGCAGCCCGGGTGATACGTTCGGCATGGTCAGCACATTCAATCGGCGCACCGGCTACTGCCATGTAGCCGTCGCCGATAGTTTTGATCTTTTCGCAACCGTGAGATTCGATGATTCTATCAAATTCTCCAAACACATAATTGAGGAAAGCGAGTACTTTGCGGGCAGGCATTTTGGACGCGATTGGCGTGAAGCCGACGATATCGGCGAAGAGGATGGAGATCTGAGAGAAATAATCGGCGATTTTCTCGCCTTTGATGAGTCGAGTGGCGATGCTCGGTGGTAGTACTTTGTGTAATAAGCCGGTTGTGGCGTTCATTCTGGCATCTGCGGCAGCTTTGGCGATAGCAATTTCCTTATCCCGCTCGGCCACTTTGCGCTCATAGCCAAAGTTTTGAATCACGTTCTTTGTATCGTCGCTGCGAATTTCAACATAGATTTCATGGTACTTCTGAAAACATGTATCGGCTTCTTCCCACTTGTTTTCATGACGGTATACATTCGCAAGTGATTTGTAAAAATCACACTGGTTTTGTTTTTGGCTATCATCTTTGTAGTAGTCAATTGCCTGAAGTAAGTACTCTTCCGCCTTCGCCGGATTGTAGCCGTCAAACCCTTTCTCGGCATAAAGTTCGCCGATATTACCAAGATTATTTGCAGCCAGTTCTTTCAACCCGAGATCTTCGGCCATATCCATTGCTAATATCATGTATTGTAATGCACTTGAATACTCCCGGCGCCCTTGTAAAAATACCCGATATTAATATAACATCGTACGATGTGTACCTTGAATCCCATCTCCTCTGAGATAGTCAGAGAATTTTGTAGATACTCGATCGCCTTTGGGTAATCCAACATTCTGGAATACACAATTCCTATATTGCTGAGCATATTTGCCACAGCGTCCTTTACTCCGATTTCTTCCACAAGAGAGAGTGATTTATGATAGTATTCTAATGCCTGAGGATAATCTTCAAGATCGATGAAAATTTTCCCTATACTGCTGAGATTATTAGACATCCATACATTATTTCCATTCTTTTCATTCATCGCAAGAGCCTTGCCGTAATACTCCAATGCGCGCGAAAAATCCATAAGATCAAGATAGACAGATCCTATATTATGAAATGATGCTGCAATGTTGTTTTGATTCCCGGACTCTTCATAAAAAGCCAACTCTTTATGCATATGCTCCAAAGCAAGAGGATACTCGGCAATTGCTTTATATGCCACTCCTATATACCCGTGGTTACTGGCAATACCTTCAGAATCCCCGAGTTTTTCCTGGACTGCGAGTGCTTTCGTAAAGAACTCCAAAGCAGCAACAGAATCGGAAAGGTGTTCATAAACTATCCCTACATTGCTTAATGACAATGCGATTTCGGGCTGATTGTCCAAATCTAACGCAATGGCAAGTGCTGACTTAGCAAAAGCAAGTGATCTTGATGCCATTCCCCGCCGCCAAAGAGATTCGGATAGTAGTCGCAACGCAACAGCGTTTTGGAGCACAGCCGGCATAGACAGCAGCTTGGAAATATTTTCCTCATCTTCATTTACCGGCGCTCCATCAGATATACTCAGAGCTTTCCGGCATAGATGTTCCGCATTGGCGAAGTTTTCCTTGGTATTACTGATTGCCGCCTGTGTCAGCAGTTGTTCAATTTCATCATTTGTCATACAGTTGCTCTTGTTTTTAGTAATGTAATCTACGTTGTGTATTCTTGGCAAAATACTGCTATCTTCCTTTGATTTTCAATATCCCACCAATCCTTATTCAGACATTCTTCTCCAAAAAATACGTTTTCATCATCCCTTTACCCTTAATCTCCATCTCACCACGCTCCTCAAAAGTTATCCCACCCAAATCATCACCCACCATATCCATCCGATTCTGTAGATGAAACGCAAACTCTTCACTCACGTGGATTTTTCCGGGTTCACCATGCGATTCCATCCGCGCAGCCGTATTCACGCTATCTGAGTAAATATCATACACAAAACGGTTTTCACCGACAATTCCACCAAAGGCCGGACCGATATTAATTCCAATTCTAATATTGAAAATTGCGCCTTTCGGTAGGGAAGAGCGGATATCTTCGGGCAATTGAATATCGCCCATCATCTCCATTGCAGCCAGGGTGATACGTTCAGCATGGTCAGCACATTCAATCGGCGCGCCGGCTACTGCCATGTAACCGTCGCCGATAGTTTTGATTTTTTCGCAACCGTGAGATTCGCAAATTCTATCAAATTCTCCGAACACATAATTGAGGAAAGCGAGCACTTTGCGGGCGGGCATTTGCGCAGCAATGGGTGTGAAGCCGACGATATCGGCGAAGAGGATGGAGACTTGGGAGAAGTAATCAGCTATAGTCTCACCTTTGATGAGGCGGTCAGCAATGCTTGAGGGAAGGACTTTGTGGAGAATATCTGCCGTAGCTTTTGCATGCGAACGTTCTATAAGAAGCAAATTTTGCTGCTCAATCAGCTCAGCTTTCTTCTTAGCTTCATCACTTTGAACTTCCTTTTCTAAATTGTGGTATTTCTTGAAATGAACATGTGATTCTTTCCAACGATCTTGGTATTCGTATAAATCCGCAAGGCGTTTATGAGTCCAATACAAATGGTATTTGTCGCCAATTACTTCGTTTATTGCAATAGCTTTGAGCAAATACTCCTCTGCTTTCTCCGCGTCGTATGCTTCGAATTTTTGCTCGGCATAGAGCAAGCCGATGATGCCGAGATTGATTGCGACGCCTTGTTTGCTCTCAAGTTCTTCGTTCATTGCTAACGACTTTTGGCAATACTCCAACGCTTTGGCGTAGTCAGAAAGTTCTGCGTACACATTCCCGATATTGTTGAGATGTCGAGCAATGCCTGCTTTCATGCCAAGCTCTTCGTCGATTGCCAGTGCCTTGTGATGATACTCCAAAGCTTTGTCATACTCCGAAAGATTCCTATACACATTTCCGATATTGCCGAGATTGTATGCCATACCTCCTTTACGACCAAGTTCTTCGTTCATTGCCAGCGACTTTTGGTAATAGTCAATTGCTTTACCGTAATCCGAAAGGTTACTATATACACCCTCGATAATGGTGATTAATCCGGCTTTTCGGTAAAGAGCTCCAATCCTCTCACAAAATACAATTCCAGTTTCTGCATGACTCAACGTCAATGTGTAATCACCGCGTGAAGATGAAATGGTTGCGAAACGATTGTAGGCGTGAGCAAGCAATTCGAGAACAGCGTTTTTCTGAGATTTTATATCAAGTTCTTCTCCCAAATCATTTCGCTCGGTTTCCTTATCAAGCAGTGTCAAAACTTCATTCGCGCATCGCTCTGACTCGTCGTAATCTGATGATTCATAGAAGCTTCGTGCTTCTTTGAGAAGTTCGGTTGATGTGTCAATTTTTGTTTGAATGTCTAGGTCAATCATGATTTTGCCTTCCTTTACAACATAAAATTTTTCTTTCATCATAAAAAATCTCCTTCTTGGGTTAGTAGCGTCAAAAGTCGGCGTTGCAATTCCTCTTTCTCGGGTAAATAGAGCTGATAAGTAGAAACAAACAGTTGATTGGAAATTCCACCCAACGCATATTCTATCATTACGTTGTCTTTTTCGGCAGAAAGTATGAGTCCTATTGGAGGATTATCGCCTTCCACGTTTTCTTCTTTGGCGAAATAATTGAGGTACATATTCATCTGTCCGATGTCCGAATGGTCAGCCATGCCGCACTTTAGGTCAATGACTACAAAGCACTTCAGTATGCGATGATAAAACACAAGGTCGGCGTAATAGTGCGTGTTGCCAAGCGTAATCCTATACTGCCTGCCGATGAAAGCAAAGCCTTTCCCAATTCCAAAAGAAATGACTGTAGATTATCAATGATACGGGTTTCGATTTCCCGCTCGGTGTAATGATGTTGCTCGGGAATCCCAAGAAATTCCAAAATATATGGCTCGCGGATGAGGTCTTCGCCGCTTTCCGGCTGGTTTCCAACTCGCGCAAGTTTGAGAACTCCGTCTTTGTCTTT
This sequence comes from Ignavibacteria bacterium, assembly GCA_016720145.1. Taxonomy (GTDB): domain Bacteria; phylum Bacteroidota; class Ignavibacteria; order Kapaibacteriales; family UBA961; genus JADJXV01. The sequence goes on from JADJXV010000014.1 coordinate 107,986, forward strand.
GCTGAGCGCTAACCGATGAAAGAGCATGGATTCTTTTTGCCGTTTAAGTTCGCGCACCGACCAGTTTTCGATGGCAATTTGTTTTTCATAAAAACTGCGTTCGAGAGGATGTTCGATTTTTAAAAGTTCAACATAGTGCGACCATGTCAATTCGTAAGACAGTGTATTACTAATTGGGAAAAGAAGAAACAATTTTCTGAAATAGAGGAGATTGTTTCGATGAAAATTCTTCCCATATTCAAATGCTAAATCCTTGGATAAACGGTCAAGTAGCTCGCTTCCATAGTCGGCGCGAACATTCCCTTTTTGTTCAAATTCCACGATGTATTTGCCGACGAGCCAATAGGTATGCACAAGAATATTGCTGACCGCAGCAGCCGCTTTTTTCTTTCCATCCGAAAGAATTTTGCCTATTTCCGATACGAGCTGCTTGTACGATTCTGCATTGATGAGGTCTTGCTTCATTGTTTTGCCTCTAAAAAATACGTTTTCATCATCCCCTTACCTTTGATCTCAATCTCCTCCCTTTCTTCAAAAATAATTCCACCCAAATCATCACCCATCATATCCATCCGATTCTGCAGATGAAACGCGAACTCCTCGCTCACGTGGATTTTTCCCGGTTCGCCATGCGATTCCATCCGCGCAGCCGTATTTACCGCATCACTGTAAATATCATACACAAAACGCTTTTCACCGACAATTCCACCAAAGGCCGGACCGATATTTATCCCAATTCTGATATTAAACTTTGCGTCTTTGGGAAGCGAAGAGCGAATGTCTTCCGGTAATTGAATATCGCCCATCATTTCCACCGCAGCGCGGGCTATGCGCTCGGCGTGGTCGGGGCATTCGATCGGCGCGCCGGCGACTGCCATGTAGCCGTCACCAATGGTTTTGATTTTCTCACAGCCGTGTTTTTCAATGATTCTGTCAAATTCACCGAAGACATAATTGAGGAAGGCGAGCACTTTACGAGCGGGCATTTTTGAAGCAATAGGTGTGAAGCCGACGATGTCGGCGAAGAGGATGGAGACTTGGGAGAAGTAATCGGCTACTTTTTCGCCTTTAATCAAGCGGTCGGCGATACTTGGAGGTAAAACTTGATGGAGAATTTTTGTGGTTACATCAGAGCGTTCGCGTTCAACAGACAGAATTTTCTCCCGCTCCGCGGCTTGTTTTTCTCGCTCCATTTCTTCAGCTTTTTTCTTTATTTCAATAGTACTGCTTTCCTTCTCAAGTTGATGATATTTGCGGAAATAGGTGTCTGAGTTTTCCCATCGTTTTTCATGACGTTCCATTTCGGCGAGTGCGCGGTATTGGTCCCATGGTTTAATGCCTATTTCTTCGTTTTGTGCAATGGCTTTCATCAGATATTCTTCCGCTTTTGCAGGGTCATAACCGTCAAATTTTGGGAGGGAATATATCTCGCCGATATTTCCTAATTGTAGGGCTATAAAAGCTTTATTCCCTTGCTCTTTGTACATAGCAAGGGAGCGTATAAAGAATTCCATAGCACGCGAATAATCTCCAAGATAATAATAAAGTACGCCGATATTCCCAGTCATGTTTGCTGCTCGAGATATACTTCCTAGTTCTTCTGCGATTGCAAGTGCTTTTCCACACCATTCTAATGCCTGGTCGTACATACCGGATTTAGTATAAACCACTCCGATATTTTCTAAACTGGCAGCTATTTGATAATTAATTCCAAGTTCTTCACCGATAGCAAGTGCTCTGCTAAACATATCCAATGCTTTGGTGTAATCTTCCACGTTATCGCAATACACCGCACCTACATCATTTAACGACCTGCATATCAACTCTCTGTCGCCGATTTCCTCGGAGAGAGTAAGAGCACGGTGAAAATACTCCAAAACAGCGGGGTGATTACGTCGGGCTCGATGAACATAACCAATTACTCTGCAACCAATTGCTTCATCCCTCTTACTTCCTGCTTCTTTTGCTCCCGCAAGAATTAATTCTGCAACTTCAAGCGCCTCCGTATGTCTGTCAGTTTCCCGAAGCGCCCAAGCTAGGAAGCGGAGAACGTTAGACCGAATTGTTAACGTTTCTCTCCAACGTTCAGCATTCTCACTTTGGTCCGGTAGATTAGATAAAATTTCATAGCAAAGAGTTTCAGCTTCATTAAATTTTCCTTGTTCAATCAGTTCTTCTGTGTTATCGACTTGGTTTTGTAATTCTTGATTTTTCATAGTGTTGCTATGTTACTTTGTTTCAAAAAGTATGTTTTCATCTTCCCCTTACCCTTAATCTCCATCTCCCCGCGCTCAACAAACACTATCCCACACAAGTCATCACCCGTCATATCCATTCTATTCTGCAAATGAAACGCAAACTCTTCGCTCACGTGGATTTTTCCGGGTTCACCATGCGATTCCATCCGCGCAGCCGTATTCACGCTATCTGAGTAAATATCATACACAAAACGGTTTTCACCGACAATTCCACCAAAGGCCGGACCGATATTAATTCCAATTCTAATATTGAAAATTGCGCCTTTTGGAAGGGAAGTGCGAATATCTTCTGGTAATTGAATATCGCCCATCATTT
>JADJXV010000015.1 GCA_016720145.1 Ignavibacteria bacterium
GGGGTGAAATTGAAGCCAAGAATAAAGGAAAATTGAAGATGTATTTTGTGGAGAAACTGTAATCAAAATCGCGTAGCGATGTAATATTGGTAGCATAACAAACACATTCTTTTTAAAATCGCGTAGCGATGGAATATTATCATGGCAAATACCTATACTCAAATATACTTGCAATTCATCTTTGCACCAAAATTTCGTGATTCGCTTATTCATCAAGATTGGGAATATAATTTGTATAAATATATCACAGGAATTGTACAAAACCATAACCATAAAATGCTATGTATCAATGGAATGCTTAGGTCTAATTCATATGCTGGTTGGATTTCATACAACACAATCAATTGGTGATTTAATTCAAGATGTAAAAGCGAGTTCTTCAAAATAGATTAACGAAAATAAATTAACGAAACTCAGATTTGAATGTCAATCCGGCTATGGCGCGTTTTCTTATTCAAAATCTCAGGTGGCAGATGTTATTTCTTATATTAAAAGACAAAAGGAACATCATAGAAAACGAACATTTCTGGACGAATATAAACTGTTCCTTGAAAACTTTCAAGTAGATTATAATGAACAGTTTATATTCAAAGTTCCAGAATAAAAAGTTGATAAAATATATCGAGCCTCTGGCACTTGAACTATTTGGTATGCATTATCTACCAATATATCGTGCCTCTGGCACTTGAACTGTTTGGTATGAGTTATCTACCAATATATCGTGCCTCTGGCACTTGAACTGTTTGGTATGAATTATCTACCAAGATATCGTGCCTCTGGCACTTGAACTGTTTGGTATGATTTATCTACCACTGTTGAATTACGTAGAGAAATTGAAGCAAAAAACAAGGGTAAATTGAAGATGTATTTTGTGGAGAATAAAAATTTATAACAATCTTATTGAAATGATAGTTGTATTATTGCAGTATAATTTTTCACCTAACCGATTTAATTAAACGAGTTATTTTCAGCGATACTTGCAAAGAGTAATATTTCGTGAAAAAATTCTTGAAATTGTAAGTGAAATTGCCTGAAATAAATTTAATTCAATTGATAGATAACTAATTTATATTCATGTACTTATTGCAAGGTTAGTTTTATGAATAAAATCCTTGTCCTCTTCTTAGTCGCCGGCCTTTGTTTGCCATTGTGTTTGATGGCACAGAAAACTGCCGGAATGCCTCCTAATGTCTCAGCAAAAATCGATGCGAAGCTCAAGCTTCTGATCTTTGAGCAGAACTTACAAAAGCAATCCAAAAAAACAAGTGTTGTCGATCCGAAGATAAAGGTGATATTCAGGACAACTTCTACGAATATTGCGGATTTGGTAGTAAAGCATAACGGTAAATTACACTCTGTGATTGGACAAATTTGTACTGCGGAGTTTCCTATAAGCACCATCACGGCTTTTGCTGCTGAACCAGAAATTATCAAGATCCAATCCTCACAAAAAGTCACACGATTAAACGATAAGGCAAAAGTCAATATTGGCGCAGTCAACGTCCATTCTGGAATGCTTCCTAATGGAACTCCTTATACAGGCAAGGGGATACTCATAGGGTTTGTTGATACAGGAATCGATTTTTTACATCCTGATTTTCGTAAAAAAGGTGATACAACACATACTCGTATCGTCTATATTTGGGATCAAAATGATACAATTAATATGAAGCCCAAAAATTTCAACTATGGTGCTGAATGGTCACAAGCGAACGTTAATTCTGAAATATCATTGCCGGGGATAATCAATCAGCATGACAGTATCGGTCACGGTACTCATGTTGCCGGCTCTGCCGCCGGACTGCGCGGAATAGCCCCTGAAGCAGATATTTGTATGGTTTCTTTAAAAAATGATGATGATGGTGCGGTGCATATGCTCGATGGAATAAATTACCTCTACCAAAAAGCAATTGAACTAAACGTACCTTGTGTAGTAAACTTAAGCGTGGGTACGAACGATGGGAGTGCCCACGATGGTAATGACTTGATAGAATTAGGCATAGAATCTATGACAAATCAAAGAAACGGGTTCGTTGTATGTGCAGCCGCCGGAAATGAGGGAACGAATAGATCACATAACGGTGGATATAAGCTAGGGAATGATACCTCGTGGTTCTACTGTAATACGTTTGATGATTTTGAATTATATCATACCAATAAATCGATGTATGACGATAGTATATGGGTATCGGTATGCATGGACAGCTTGGCGATGAATTTTACTGATGAAGAGATTATTAGTCAGTCACAAGTGTACCAGTCTCCATGGATGCAAATCAAAGATCTCAAACAATTGTCGGGTGGGAAAATTTTTGATGTTGCTTACGGTAACGGTGAATCAGCCGGTCAAGTAATATTTGTTGCTTCATCCCTTGACAGTACTACAACCGATATGTATATTTCAACATATAATCTTATTCCATTCGATAAAAAACCCTTGAATTCCCGCACTAATATTTTTCGAATTCTCTATAAAGGTTCAGGTATATTTCATACATGGAGTGGTGGAGATGCAATGCTCAGTTCGTATAATTCCAGAAAAGACTCGAAAATTCGCGATTACGATAATAAATACACAATTCTCATACCAGGAACAGGCAGGAAAGTGCTCTGTGTAGGAGCATATAATAATAAAAAATCATACATTAACTTACTGGGAAAAGAGATAGTTGGAACCACAGAAGGGGTGCTTGCAAATTTTACGAGTATCGGCCCGACAACAGACGGTAGAATCAAACCCGATTTCGGTGCGCCGGGTCAGAATGTAGCTTCGTCCAAGTCACGATACTCATCCATAGCCCCCTTTATGATGACCGATGACAACACAATCGTTTATCAGGGGTCTAGCATGGCGTGCCCAATGGCTGCCGGTGCAGTCGCCCTCTATCTGGAACGATCTCCAAATGCAACATTCGAGCAAGTAAAAGATGCAATAATATCAACGACCGATAAAGATTCCCTAACCAATCTCTATGGCGCATTACCTAATAATCGCTGGGGGAATGGACGGCTTAATATTTTCAAAGCAATGGGTGGTGTGACGTATGTGAATGAAGAGCAAGGAGATAAAGATATTGGTTCTACCCTTGCGGTATTCCCAAATCCAACGGCTAGCGTCGTGACTTTCACTTTCTCAGAGGTACATGGCTCTGAAAAGCTGACTGTGTTTGATATAAATGGGAAGTCGGTATCTGAAACTCACATGAAAGACTCCCAACACCAACTTGATGTATCTGCATGGACAAAAGGGATTTATACTTTTCAGATTACCGGTAAAGGTCAGCGATTCTCAGGGAAATTTGTAGTGGAATAGTCATTATTGGAAATTGACACAGAGTTGCAATGTGAAATAATAGTTAGCAATTCAAACCTGAATTCAATAAATAAGTGCAACTAATAAGCCGAGGAAGGCAATAGTTATTGTTTCCATATTTTACAAGTATTTATACTATATAATGAATTAATAAGTCGGGAATTAAGTAGTTGTCTTTTTTTGAAAATTATCCATTGGTGGCTTGAATTCACGATTCAGAATAAAGTGGCTGAATATCTTTTCTTTCTTCTGTCCGGATATCAAATGTGGTAGTAGTTCAACACTTGAATTATAATATGTGGATAAACAAATTTCACTTGATAAGTAGTAATTACATACTCTCTCTAATTTTCCATTATTATTATAAACCAAAGTTTTATATTCGCAGTACAATTCTGAAATTCACGCCGAAATTTCATTTTTAGAGGTAATCTCATGAATAAAAATATACTTCTTGTCTGCATCTTTCTCATCGTTCAATCCTCTCAATCTGCTGCACAATGCATGCAGTATCCTGTTCCCCTTGCCGAACGTACTCTCAAAGCCGAAGTGATTATCGAAGGGAAAATTCTTTCACATCGCAGCTTTTCCGCCGGATCTCAAGGGATGATTTACACCGAATATACTGCTGAAATTACAAAGATATTCAAGGGATTAGCTCCGTCTCAGAAGTTCGTGACTTTTACTACTGAGGGTGGAGTAGTAGGGCGTGAAGCAGTACGCGTGTCTCCCGAAGTGAAATTTGACCATGGACACACCGGTATATTTTTCCTGCAATCTCATACGAAAAATGGAGATTTTACGGGGTATGAACCATATTCATGGGGACAGTGTATAATTAGGTATGATGACAATGGTGGTGCAAGAGATATCTTCAAATCATACACTCATATTCCAGCATTATATTCTGCTATTACTCGCTTGCTGGGGAGTACCTATCGTCAGATTCAGCCATTAATCCTCCCGAATTCTACACCAAAATACAACCCGAAAGCCAAAGGGGAGAAGACATTAGCAGCAGCAATCAATAATTTTAATCCCACGGTAATCACGGCCGGCACCTATTCCGTGCTCACGGTGAATGGGTCGGGTTTTGGTAATTCATATACCGGCGCCGCCAAAATGGATTTCCGGAATGCCGATGATGGTGGAGCGAGTTTTACTTCTGCGATTGCAAGTCAAATTGTATCATGGACGGACAATCAAATTCAAGTGCGCGTACCGGAATCTGCGGGTACAGGTGTGATACGAGTGACGGGTGTCGATGGTACTCAGGCGACGTCCGGCGCAACGCTAACAGTTGATTTTGCGGTGTTTAATTTAACGGACGGGAATAATGCCGTACAACAAACTTACCTGCCGAATACCAATGGAAATGGTGGATATACAATTACTTTCAACACCAATTTTAATACAAATACAGATGCAGTCGCTGCTTTCAAACGAGCTTTGAAGTCATGGCGTTGCGGCACATTCGTGAATTATGGGGTCGCCACAGGAACTTCGGCAATTAATTGTAATAATGGCAATGATGGCGTGAATATCGTGACATTTGATGATAATTGCACCCTCATGAATGGCGCGCTCGGCGTTACGTATTCCTATTGGAGTAGTTGTGCGACGGGCTATTGGCGTCTCCGTGAGATGGACTATGTGTTTATAACTACTGCGCCGGCCGGCGGTTGGAATTTCGGTCCCGGTGCAACGAATGGTAATCGTTATGATTTTCAATCAGTTGCTCTGCACGAAATCGGTCACGGACATCAGCTTGGACATATTATTTCTACCGGTAAAGTAATGCACTACGCGCTCGGGGCTAACTCTGATGTTCGTACTCTTAATGCTGTAAGCGATATCGGCGGCGGTAATGACGTGGTAGCCCGAAGTATTACCACCAAGCCATGCGGACCTGGCGTGATGACCAAGCTCACAGCGGGAACTTGTGATGTTGGAATTCAACCCTCAGCAGCTTTTACCGGTGCGCCGCTCCAAGGATGTGTGCCACTGACGGTGAATTTTACAGACCAAAGTACGGACGCACCTACGTTGTGGGATTGGGACTTCAAAAATGACGGGACAGCGCTAAGCACTTCTCAGAATCCAAGCTATACATACACAACTCCCGGCACGTATTCCGTGAAATTGACAGCATCGAACGCAAGCGGAACAAATTCATTAACCCGTACTAACTATATCAATGTGTACGCATTACCGACGGTCGATGCCGGTACGAATAAAACGTTGTGTTATGGCACGACTGCTCAGTTGGGTGGAGCACCCACGGCTACCGGTACACTTCCGCCCTATACCTATCTTTGGAGTCCATCAACCGGCTTAGATAACCCAGCACTGCCGAATCCAACTGTCACTGCTACTTCATTAGTACCGGTGGTCTATACAGTTACCGTTACCGACAACCGTTCATGTGTGAATCAAAAATCAATCACCGTATCTACGTATCCTCGTCCCACTGCAAACGCAGGAATCGATAAATCAATATGTTTTGGCGGAAATACTGCAATAGGCGGTTTGCCGACTGCCTCCAATGGAACTCCTCCATTTACGTACAGCTGGACTCCGACTACCGCTCTCAGTGATGCGACCATTGCGAATCCAACAGCTTCGCCTACTGTAAACACATCATATATTGTATCAGTAACTGATGCCAATAATTGTATTATTCGAGATACCGTATCTATCGCAATTTATTCAAAAGCGACGGTCAGTGCAGGAATTGATAAATCTGTCTGTATTGGTCAGGGGACTACTATCGGTGGAGCACCTACTGCGACAGGTGGCACTCCTCCGTACACGTATTTATGGAGTCCGGCGACGGGATTAAATTCTACTTCATCAGCGAATCCTACTGCAACTCCTGCGACGACAACCGATTACCTCGTCACTGTGACGGATGCCAATTCATGTCAAACCCTCGATACGATGCGTGTGACTGTGCATCCATTGCCAACACCGATTATTAATGTTATTCGTTCGACGATCTTCTGCGCAGGTGACAGCGCAACTCTTGATGCGGGTAGTTATAAAAAATATCTATGGTCAACCGGCGATTCGACGCGATTAATTCACCCAAAAATTGCAGGTAATTATACTGTCAAAGTGACGAATACTAATGATTGCGAACAGACTTCACCGCCGGTCACGGTAATCGTGAACCCCAGGCCGAATCCCGTGATAACGCCTCAAAAGCCGACGACATTTTGTGAAGGTGAAAATACTGTGTTGGACGCAGGGACAGGTTTTAAATCCTACGAATGGTCTAACGGAGCCACGACACAGGTAATTACAGCACAGCAAGCAGGTAATTATACGGTAACTGTAACGAATATTAGTGATTGCAGAGGAACATCAGCTCCGGTAGCAGTCGTTATTAATCCAAAGCCGCCCGTCACAATCACCGGACCGAATTCTTTATGTAATAATTCAACTGCTACGTATTCAGTGCCGGACACGCCTCCAAGTACATTTCAGTGGAATGTGGCCGGTGGGACAATTACGGGCGGTAATTCGACAAATAGTGTTACCGTACAGTGGGGGACTACGTCAGGAAATGTGTCGCTCTCACGTACCACATCCGCTACAAATTGTGTGAATTCATCTACTTACACTGTTACTATTAGTTCGACACTTTCACCTATAATTACGCAAACTGGAGGCGTGGATTGCGAAGGAGACAGCGTGATTTTATCGGCGCCAGCCGGTTATAAAAATTATGTATGGTCATCTGGTGAAACCACGGAAAGTATTATCGTAAGGTCGAACGGGTCATACACGGTAACTGTAACCGATGCAAATAATTGCACAGGTTCATCTACACCGAAAAATGTAACGTTTAATCCACGTCCGCCCAAGCCGACGATTACTAAACGAGTGGATACATTATTCTCAACACCTGCTCAGGGCTATCAATGGAGTAAAAATTCAACGATTATTCCAAATGCGATCAATCAATTTCTCGTTTCGACAGGCGCAGGTAAATATGCGGTAAAAATCAATGATGATCGTACTTGTACTTCAATTTCTGATGAGTTTACCGTAGAATCAAACAGCGTTGAGGAGTTCACAAGCGAAATGGATATCCACATTTACCCTAATCCGACTGATGGAATCTTGCGTATAGAACTTCCTCAAAATGAAGGACTTGCACGTTGCAAGGTGAAGAATTTGCTTGGAATGGAAGTGATAGACAGTGAATTACGATGCGGCTCAACAGCCGAGCTTTCGCTGTCCCAATTCCCGGCAGGAATGTATGTAGTTGAAATTTCATTAGGGAATATCAGGATGATACGGACGGTAGTGAAGGAGTGATTCAAATGAGAATCTTGAGCTCCTCGCTTCATCGAGAGGTGCTCGGTTGTCGATAGGAATTTGTACAGTAGGTTTGGTAACCGCGGTAATAATCTCTATTTTTACCATAAACCCGTACAGAATTGAACTGCCAAGCAAATCCTGACAGGTTTTCTTGAACCTGTCAGGTTTAGAACGTGAATGGTTGCAATTCAATGTCGTTTTAGTATAAAATCTCCCAGACAATCTATCGAAAATTAACTACTATGTCTCTATCGAAATCATTTAATCACAAGCATTTGCTTTCGACTGCACAATTGAGTGCAGAGGACATTTCCACTATCACCACACTCGCTAATCGCTTCCTCAAAGACGGACTATCAGCTCGTAATAAATACGATTATCTACAAGGAAAGACTGTCGTGAGTGCTTTTTTTGAAGGTTCGACTCGTACAAAACTTTCCTTCGAACTCGCCGCCCGTCGTCTTTGCGCTGATGTGCTATCGTTTACTGCGTCAGCAAGCAGTTTATCGAAGGGCGAGTCGCTCATTGACACGCTCCATACAATCGATGCGATGGGAACGGATATGTGGATTGTGCGTCATTCCGCGTCGGGAGCGGTGGAATTCATGAGTACATTCTCTGATTGCCTATTTGTAAATGCCGGCGATGGTCAGCACGAACACCCCACCCAAGGGTTGCTCGATATTCTCACCATGCAGCAGTATTTTGGTGATCTTACAGGAAAAAAAATCTGCATCATCGGCGATATTCTCCACAGCCGGGTGGCACGGTCGAATATTCATTTGCTGCACACTCTTGGCGCAGAAGTTGGATTACTTGCACCTACAACTCTCTTACCATATAATAGTTCCGAGTGGAAATGTCTGCGGCTGACTACAGTAAAAGAAGCAATTGACTGGGCAGATTGTGTGAATATTCTCCGCATCCAACGGGAACGAATGGAAGGCGGATTACTGCCAAGTATGGAAGAATTCTCGAAGTACTATGGTGTGAAAATGCACCATATTCTTCAAAAACCTGAGTTACTTGTCATGCACCCCGGTCCGGTGAATTATGGAGTGGAAATTGACCATGATGTAGCTCATTCTTTACAATCAGTGATCCAAAAACAAGTGCAGAATGGCGTTGCAATTCGTATGGCGGTGATGGCGCTTCTGGGTGGAAATGGGTGAAGTGGTAATAGAAATTATGTAGTTTGATCTTATCATACCTGATGTAGAAGCTAATTGAATTCCCTTTAGCACAGCACGACTCGGGCGAATGCGATACACCCCTACGAATTTTAAGGCACATAAAATTTCGTAAAAACCCAAAACTATCTTACTAATAACACACATACAAAGCATGAAGCTTCTCTACTCTTACCTCAAAAATTATCGTTCTTTAGTCTTTCTTGCGCTCCTGCTTGCGACTATTAATCAGGTGTTTTCACTGATGGATCCGATGATACTCCAGCGAATAATTGACCAATACGCGACCAAGTCCAAGGAGCTGACCCAGATGCAGTTTATCGAGGGTGTGGCGCAATTCCTTTGCTTGGCAGTGGGAGCGGCGTTTATCTCGCGTTTAGCCAAAAACTTCCAAGATTATTATATCAATACCATTACCCAAAAGCTAGGCGCGCAGATTTATGCAGACGGTCTCCGGCATTCGCTCGAATTGCCGTATTCGGACTTCGAGGATCAGCGTAGCGGCGAGCTGCTCGGGAAATTACAAAAGGTACGTTCGGATGTTGAGAGGGTTATAACGGCGGCGATTAACATACTATTTATGACGCTCGTCGGTGTGGTGGTCGTGACTGCTTATGCGCTTACTGTTAATTGGCTTATCATACCGCTGTACTTTGGAGCGATCCCGATTATTGCGTTTGTAAGTAATAAATTATCAAAGAAAATCAAGACCATTCAGAAAGTAATTGTCGGGGAAACGACGGCGCTTGCCGGTGCGACGACCGAGTCGATTCGTAATATTGAACTCGTGAAAAGCTTGGGACTGGCGCAACAGGAAATTGACCGGCTCAATAATACGACGCAGAAGATTCTTGTGCTTGAGCTTAAAAAAGTGCGGTATATACGTTCGCTGAGCTTCGTGCAGGGGACACTCGTGAATTTCATTCGCACGAGTATTCAATTTGTGATGATGTTTTTGATTTTTACGCAACAGATTACGCTCGGGCAGTACATGACGCTCTTTATCTTTTCCTTCTTTATCTTTGGACCATTGCAGGAATTAGGGAGCTTTATCAGTATTTACCGCGAGGCAGAGGTATCTCTCAATAATTTCGATGAAATTCTCAAAAAACCAAAAGAAGTGAAAGCCGTGAATCCGACGCCGCTTCAATCGATTGATAGACTTGAATTTAATGGAGTAACCTTCAAACACCAATCTGCCTCGACGAACGCGCTCGAGGGAACGTCGTTCAAGGTGTCGAAGGGTGAGACCATTGCATTTGTCGGACCGTCGGGTTCGGGTAAGACTACTCTTGTCAAGCTGTTAGTCGGACTTTATCAGCCGATCGCCGGTAAGATTCTTTATAATGGAGTAGAGGGTACTGAGCTTGACCTCGACAAGCTCCGAGAAAAGATTGGTTTTGTATCACAGGATGCGCAATTATTCTCGGGTACGATTAGGGAGAATCTGCTTTTTGTCAATCCCAAGGCGACGGATGCGGAATGTCTTGAAGCTCTGAATAAAGCGGCGTGTCAGAATCTGCTTTCGCGTGCTGACAAGGGCTTGGATTCACTCATTGGAGAGGGAGGTGTGAAGGTCTCGGGTGGTGAGAAACAACGTTTGTCGATAGCACGTGCATTATTACGTCACCCTGATTTGCTGATATGTGATGAAGCGACAAGTGCGCTTGATTCTCTGACTGAGGAGGAGATTACATCGACAATTCGGGATATATCGAAGCATAAGCATTTGATTACCATATTGATAGCACACCGACTCTCGACAATTATGCATGCTGACAGGATCTATGTATTTGAGCGCGGTCAGATGATAGAGTCGGGTAAGCATTTGGAACTATTAGAATTAAAGGGTTTATATTATGCGATGTGGCGTCAGCAAATTGGTGAGCGTGATATTATGCGGTCGGCAACGAAAGCATTGTCGATGAATTAGGTGGTAGTTGTTGGAATTTACCTGCTGAAAATTTACTGTTGATATAATTAAAACACAATAGATTCTTTTTGCATATAACAATAAGAATTTATCTTTTCTACGTTAATAAAAACCATCATCTATTTATGAAAGTGGATTTTTAAGATTCAGATGTCGTGGTTACAATAGTTCATTTACATCGTAGAGATTTTTAAGAAATAAATTTTAGTTGCATTAACGCCGACATTCTGTAACTGTAGGGTATTATTAGTGTTAAGTATGAGCTTTTGACTTGCATCAATTGCTTTTTTATTACTTCTTACTATCATTACTGATAAAAAGTAATTATTGTTTTCATTATAAATAAAGCACCAAAATCAAGGAAAAAAAATTGAATTGTTAAATTTATAAGATTCATTACTTTTTTCTTACTGCTGTATCATTCTAAATTGTTAATTTCGAATGTTAGAACACAGATATTTACCACACTTACAGTAGAACATATCCCGGTTATTTTTTTAATTGTATTATTGGAGTTTTTATGAAAAATCAATACTCATTCTTGAAGAGAATGATATTTGCCGCCTTTGTTTGTTTATTCTCTATTGGCAGTGTATCTGCTCAATGGACGAAACTCGATGCACCTACGCCAATTACGACGTATAATTCCCTCCATACGCAGGTGTATTTAGATGGTGTACTATATATGTTTGGCGGTGCTCCCGGTCTAAGCCAAGCGACAACCGGAGCATGGTCTCTTGATACCAAAACCCTCAATCCTCAATGGAAAGCAATTGCATCCATGCCTGTAGCACGGGTAAGTGCGTATGCTGCTGCTGTCAACGGTAAAATTTACATTATTGGAGGTTTTTATATCAGTGGAAATGCTCGTATTACTACTCCGGAAGTATTAGAATATGATCCGACTGCTAATTCATATACAGTAAAGTCAACTATGCCTTTAGCTACCTATGGTATGGCAGGCGCGGTAGTTGCAAACAAAATTTATGTGATGAGTGGAATAGCAAATAATAACTATACCAACTCCACACAAGTCTATGATGTGGCTGCAGATACATGGGCAAATTCGACAGCAAGTACTTTGTCTTCAATCTATCCGACTGCGTCTGCTATCGGTAATGATATATACCTCCTGGGCGGACAATCTACTTCATACTTTAATACTTTCCTCAAAGGAACAGTAAATGGCGCAACAATTACATGGAAAAAAATGACCAACGTACCTGTCGCTATTTCCGGAGCAGCTTCCGGTATTGCCGACGGTAATCTTTTTGTGGCCGGTGGCTCGAATGCTGATGGTGTACTTGCGTCAACTTATAAATACAATGTGACTGCAAACAAATGGTCGTCTTCATTTACCATGCCGATAGCTACGTATTATACCGGTAACATGGTCGGTGACGGTACTTCCCTCTACTTTATCCACGGTGCTGATAGCCCAGAAACGTACAAATTCGTTGATGGTGCACCAGTTGCGATCATTGGCACAGCGCCAGCTGCAATTGAGTACAAGTTAAAATCAGGTACAACTGGTACAAAATCAATTTTTATTTCGAATTTAGGTACACTGCCATTGAATGTGGTCCTTACTTCTCCAAGTACTGATAAGTGGCTCACCAGCGATGCGGGCGAATTTACCGTCGAAGCGGGACAAAGATTTGAAGTAAATATGATTGCCAATTCCACAGGAATGACTGAAGGCGTCTATACTTCTACAATTACAATTGCATCTGACGACGTTAAAAATCCTAAGATTTCAATTCCTGTGAAAATGACACTTGTCGATGTTACAGCTAAACGTCTTCCACTTCTCGAAGTATTTACTTCCTCTACTTGTGGCCCATGCAAGCCAGGTAACGAGAGATTAGACGCAGTAATTAAGCCAATTGATCGTAGCAATTATACTGTGTTGAAATTCCAGCAGGATTTCCCAGGCACAGGTGATCCGTATGCAACGAATGAAACAATTAACCGTCGAAATTTTTACAATATCAACAGTATCCCACGTATGGAAGTTGATGGCGGATGGGATCAAAATGCATCAAGCTTTACTAATCAAGTCATGAATGATGCAACCAGCCAAATTTGTTTGCTTAACTGGGAAGCAAGTTATGCTGTAGTAGGGAACAAAGTCAGTGTGACTGCTACATTAGATCCTCTCGCAGATTACAGCGAGCAAAACATGAAAATTTATGTAGCGATTTTAGAAAAACGTACTGTTAAAAATATTAAATCTAACGGAGAAACAGTATTTGAAGATGTGGTAAAGAAAATGCTGCCTGATGAAAACGGAACTCCTCTCGCCCCAATGACTAAAGGAACGAAAGTGACCAAAACGTTTGAATACACATTCCCCGGTAAATACCGCTTGCCATCTGATGGTCAATCTGCAAATCGTATCAAATTGGCTAGCGAAAATTCAGTCGAAGATATAGCAAACCTCGAAGTAATTGTATGGGCACAAAACACAGCTACAAAAGAAGTGTATAATGCAGGATGGGCATCTTCAGGACCAGCTGCTAAAAAACCGGTTATTGGTGAGATTTATCGTTAGATTTTGAAAAGGTTGACAATAGTAAATCAAAAGCAATGCCAGTAGAGGTTTCAAATACAGGAGACGCTGATCTTGTTATTACAAAATTAGAAATTGCAGGGGATAAAGTATTTAGTTTACAAGGTGTTTCATTGCCATTTACAGTAAAGCCGGGCGAAAAAGCTAATATCATGGTGACCTTTACACCTACCTCTGTCAAATCATTTTTAGCTTTCTTGAAAATTACATCAAATAATAATAATGAAGCAAATAATGAAGTTACGGTAGAGCTCAGTGGTGAGGGACAACCATTAGGAGTGTTTACTCCTGCTGAAGAAGCCAAAACCGTCGTTTCGATGAAAATCGGACCGAATCCTACTGCCGATAAATCAGTTCTAAGCTTTACAATCGGTGGCTCAGCGCCACAGTATCTCGAGCTTTATATTGTGAATACACTTGGTCAGCGTATAGCTGAAATCAGTTCACAATTACGTTCGCAGGGCAGCTATACCGAAACGATTGATGTTTCAATGTTATCTAGCGGTAGCTATAGAATTATTGCCAATACATCAACAGAAAGAGTACAACTTCCTTTTGTTGTTAATCGTTAATCCAAGTTTGCTTGCAAGAGCAGATGATATTCTCCAACAGCCGAACCGTGAAAAGTTCGGCTGTTTTATTTTGTAAACCATTATTTGTGTGTTGAAAGTTTGCAAAGCAACGAGTATTTCGTATTTTTGCGCCTCGAAAAGTACGCGCCCGTAGCTCAGCTGGATAGAGCAACAGCCTTCTAAGCTGTGGGCCACAAGTTCGAATCTTGTCGGGCGTACTGGTGTTAAGCCCTTTGTAATTTTAATAGTTACGAAGGGCTTTGTTTTTGTACTTTTGTCAACAAATTTATCTTGTCGCACACTTTTCGCACACCAAATCAAAATAAGGAGCTTATAAAACTAAGTTAGGAAAGACAAATTTTCAGGCATAACAGGTGAGAAAACATGTGATCAGCAAAATTTGCTTCGGTATGTATTGTATAGTTGCGAACTATGAATGATGTTTGTAATTTATGAGCTTCTCCCGTCGTACGAACTGAAATGCTTGGTATACTTTCACCGAAATGCGTGGTATACTTTCGCCGTCATGGGTGGTATACTTTCGCCAAAATTTGTGATATACTTTCACCGAAATTCGTGGTATACTTTCACCGAAATTCGTGGTATACTTTCACCGAAATTTGTGGTAAACTTTCACTGATATGAGTCGTAACTTTTTACCGAAATATTTGGTAATCCATCTCCGAAATATCCAATATATCTCTGATAGATATTGAGAACGTGTTTTTACGAACAGAAAACAAGCTTCTTTCATTTATATACTTTGAAGGGGTAAGATCGGACAGTATTTAGGTTTAGAATAGAGTTAAACCCAGATTACGCAATAGGAAAAAATCTTAATTTTGCATTCAACTAATTTCTAACGCTTAGCATTAGAGGGAAATAAATTATGAATTTTGATATCTCCTTTACAAGTAAAGAGATTACACCGTGGGGTGGAATGGCATTTAAGCAAATGTTGAATAAAATTGGCTTCAGAGAGTTGATTGACAACTGTTCTGCATTACCTGTTTCAGGATCTAACAGAGGATATAAAACCTCTACAATTTTAGAAAGTTTTATTACTAGTATTTGGTGTGGAGCCAATCGGTTTTTACATACCGAAGTTACGCGTCATGATGCAACATTAGGAAAGATATTTGACTGGAAAAGAACTCCGGGTCAAGATACATACAAGCGTTATTTTTCAAAATTCACACAAACTACCAATCAAAATGTCGGTGGTTATTTTTTCTCATGGTTTTTTGAAAATCTTAAATTAGATAACTTTACGTTGGATATTGACTCATCGGTAATGACCCGATATGGAGACCAAGAAGGAGCCAAAAAAGGGTACAATCCAACAAAAAAAGGTAGATCCAGCCACCATCCACTCATTGCATTTATAGCCGATGTTAAATTAGTTGCTAACATGTGGTTACGAAGTGGGGACACTTCATCAGCCAATAATTTCCTTTCTTTTTTGGAAGATACTTTATCTAAACTCAAGAATAAAACTATAAGTTTGATACGCTATAGACAGTGGCTTTTATCAGTCCAATATATTGGACTATTTAGAAAGTAAAGTAATGGATTATATAGTAGCTGTAAAATTCACACAACCAATTCAACGCATGATTCATGATAGTATAAATTGGATTGTTTTGGACACAGGTATCGAAATTTGTGAGCGTATGTATCAAAGTGAATCATGGAGTAACGCACGCAGAATAGTGATAGTTAGACAGCGGTTAAAAGATAGACCTAAGGCTCCAGGAAAGCAATTAAAACTATTTGCCGAAGAAGAGATTTATAAGAGCTACCGCTATTCAGCCTATGTAACAAATATGAAACTATCTGCTTCAGAAATCTGGAGACTCTATAGGGGTAGAGGTGATGCAGAAAACAGAATCAAAGAACTAAAATATGATTTTGGATTCGATAGTTTTAATCTCAAAAGCTTATGCTACGGAAGCATCATTGATGTTTGCTATGATTGCATACAATTTAATGTCACTTTTTAGGACGTTTGTTATTCAAGAAAAAACACAAAAGACACTATCAACATTGAGATTCAAAACATTTGCAATTGGTGCTTATTTTGAAATAAACAATGGAAAACTCGTATTGAAAATTGCCCTAAACAAAAATCGGAGGGCATGGTACAGAGGTTTATGGAACACATCTGAATCGTTTAATTTCCCGTTCGAAAATTCTAATGCGTAATCTGGGTTAAATTTCCACTTCATAAAATTTCATCATGCGTTTCCAGATAATATCGAAAGGGATAAGCTCGTAGTCTTCGGTTGAGTTATTTGAAGCTGGAATAGTAGGCGATACGTTGCTGAAATGCTCAATATAATTCAAGTGTTTTCTGTTTTTATCGGAGAGAGCATAGGTAAAATGCATGAGCATTGTA
This sequence comes from Ignavibacteria bacterium, assembly GCA_016720145.1. Taxonomy (GTDB): domain Bacteria; phylum Bacteroidota; class Ignavibacteria; order Kapaibacteriales; family UBA961; genus JADJXV01. Next base: position 16,308 of record JADJXV010000015.1, read on the forward strand.
ATGAAGGAATCAGTTCTTGAATTTTTAGAAGGGTCTAAATGCCTGCGCCTATACTTATCAAGTGCAATTACCTTTTCAAGAATATCGGTTGGATTACATTTCATACAGAATAGAAGTAACACGTGTAATATCATCAACCCGACATTCGCACCCTCTTTATCATTTTGTATGGTGCTAAATTCATATGAAACCAGTTTCCTCAAATATTTTTCCAAATGACTGATTTGATAAGTCTCTAAATCATTTTTCTGTTTATTAATATGAATGAAAAAAAACAAGTAACCTTCTAATATCTGCCATCGCTCAATAAATTTTGTAGAACCACCACTACTTCTCTTTAGTGTCCTACTAACGGTCGAGAAGAGCATTGCAGCTTCTGTAGTTCGCCCAAGACTCAAATAAGCTTGTAGTTGATACCCTTTAAAAATCAACCAGCTACTGGAGTTTCTGTCGAAAAGAGAATCACACTCTTCAGCCAGCCCCAATACCAACTCATAATTTCTCTTCTGGAAATAACAAGTAAGTATCTCTAATGTAAATATAGCGGTAAGCTTTCCTGCTATATCAGGATGGAGCTTCCAATAGGTAATAGAATCTTCACACACATGAATACGTTCATCAATATCCCTTTTTACTTGTCCCAACCATGAGCGAAGCAGGAAATAATGATATCGAATCCTAAAAGTATCATGTTGTACAAGTAATTGTTCAAGTTGTGAAATACAGTTTGCGATGAAATCAACATTTTCGGGATGATCTGAACTGACTACAGCATATTTAACCGAAACTGAGCTAAATATTATTTCGGATTCTGTTTCGGCTGACATTTTAAGCTGTGCGGCTCTAAGCTCTTTGCTAATATTAAGATAGTCGTTGAACTTCCCAGTGCTAAAAGCAGCATGATTGAGTATAGCATAAAGGCATTCAATTTCAACAATTGTTAGATGATATTTTCTTGCCTTTAATAGTAACCGCTTAGCAATCATGAATCCTGCCTTTTGAGCTCCATTTTCAATACATTGTTTCATTGCGATTAGTTCACAATTACATTCATTCATTTTCTTGCGTAACATAGAAAAAACCGGAGTACCATAGTCAATAAAAACCGCAGTATCGTATAATATCTCACGTAATCGCAGTTTCAGTTTCCTATATCGTTCATCATTTGGTGTTGAATTGTATAATTTCAATGCAGCTTCATCATCTTTAAGAAACTCACCATTTTCAATACCTGTATAGTATGCTTTCATCATGGGTGATTCGTTCAGTTTGATGAAAGAATCCGGCCGTTTCAATCCCACATTCTTTATGAGACGAGCTATTTCTATAAGATCTTCCATTACTTCCTACCTTTCTTAATGTCCCAACATTTGCAGATTGTGTGTTTGAACACCTAAGAATACATCAATAATTAAATAATGAAGTTATGATATAATAGTAGTGTTTGATACAACGTAAAATACCATAAAAAATACAAAAATGATGTCCCAAAATCACCTCATTTGTCCAAGGACACGCTAAACTAATCAGGTAGTTTCGCTCCATAAATAATGTTAAGTTTTTCAAAATAATTTATGGAGTAACTCATGAATTTTTTAGTAGCCATTCTTCTCTATTTGAGTTCGATTTCAACAGGACAAACCTACACTTGGGAGCAAATTGAAGCGATCTCTGCAAGTCAACAACCAAGTATAGAAAGTATTGAGCAAAATTCGCAACTACTACTACAGATACAACAAGAACATGGTCAGAATGCTCAAATACTCGATATACAAAATAGACCAGTCGGTTATTAATCTTGTAATCAAATTACAATTTTTCTTTAAAACTTCAAAGGGTAAATAAGATGAATTCAGCATTTCTCATACTTCTAATAAGTGGCAGAACTGAAGAGGTGAAAGCAGCGAGGTATGAATTGGTACTCGAGCCCGCTACAAAACGCTCAGTTTATAAATTCTATGCCGAGGCGGATAAATCGGCTCGTTGTTTTTTTGCAAGCGAAGATATAATAGGAATAATCCCCAGTGATATGCGTACAGTGGCAAGTGTTAATTGAAAAATTTCCTTTCCAGATTTGCACGGCAGATTACAATAAGTCCTTATCTCAATAAATAAGAAGTCCTTTTATCGTAAAAGTTCGTGCGGCTTCTGGGTAGATGTTGTATTTAGAATTTAATTAGATATGTTGCATGCTTCGCATTTATTTGCACAGATGAAATTGGAATACTCGTAAAGCAATGATAGTGGAAATGTTAGCTGATTAGCAACCCTTTTTTCTGGCAAACTGCAAACAATAGATTTGCCAAAACGAATTTAATTTGTATTTCGGCTCTCACGAGCATCATTTATTATTTAATTACATTCAGAATATCTACTTGTGACAGTTTATACAAATAATTCAAGAATTTACATCCTTAGAAATAGTTTCTATAAAATTTTGCACACTTGTCTTGAATTTTATAGTAGTTAATCAATTTATTAGCCTTAATTTAAATGCTAATCTTGAATAACTACATAAAAAGAACTTTGACAAAAAAAATGGGAAGCCGAAAACCCAATAGAGTAGGCATTCAATATAACTAAAATTGTAATGAAGTTATTTTTATGTTTTTATCTTGTGTTGTTGACCTTATGTACTTCGGATGTATTTGCAATTGACGATCAGAAATTAGATACTACATCAAAAGAGAATGGTTTCAGGTTATTTGTTGATGGTTCTCTACAAACAGCATTTAGTAAACAAACTTCAGTAGGAACTGGAGCTATAGCTGTATCATTCCCATTTTTTAAAATTGGGAGAATGGAAGCAGATATTAATATTGGTACAAATTCAGACACAGTTTATGCTGAGCATGGCAAGCAGTTAATTCGCCCAGCTACTAGAACAGGGTTTGGTGTAGAATTACGATCTGTTCCTTTTATTTATAAAGACGATAATAGTAATAGCGGGGTAGGTTTTTATGGATATATGAGGACGACCTTAGGTAATAGATGGGGAAGGATAAAAGATACTACGGCTTTATTAGATAGTGCCTCAAAAATTCCTTTTGTAGATGATGTTAATATTACAGCTTTAGGAATTGGTGTTTCATTTAAGTTTGACTCTCCTCGTCCTATTAACGATAAAAATTTGTCGATTACCGGTGATTTGTTGTTGGCCAGTAGGATTATATCAGGAAATTTTGCCCTCAAAAGCCATACAAGAATTAGGGAATCAATATTACAAACACCATCAACATTCTTTATAGGATTCGATTTCTTACTAACTATTAACTATGGTGAGATGAGTGTTTTTTATGAAGGAATATTATTTGATGGTGAAATACAGGATTTTAGTAGTGGACAAGGAGCTGTAGGAATTAGATTTACACAAACCATTGGCTTGTAGAAATTTAAGTAACTGACCAAAGTATAGATAATATTGTATTAATGATTAAGCAAAATAAGGAAAAGGTTATTTAAAAGAGATAAATCTCTAGAAATTTGAAACTTCTATTTCTCTGATCTTTTGCGAATTGAGGAAGTAATCTTAACAATATAGGAAAATCAAAATTTGTTATCAAGCAATGAAAACAAAAAATGAAAGTTTAGATTGTAAAATAGCGATTCAAATGAACAATACTTTATCAAAATCAACTTTGGTGTTTTTAGATCAAATTAACTCATGAAAACCAAACAAATTATTGAAGTGTTAAGAAGCACTCCACTAACAGCTCAGTTTTCTGTAGAGAGTTTTAGCCGAGAAATTCAGTTAAGTCGGAGTAGATTTTATACGATTGTGAAAATGGAATATGGGACTACTCCAGAATGTTTAATAAGGCGTCGAAGACTCGAATGTATAATTGAGTGGATTATTTCATATCCCGAAATTTCAACAAAAGCGAAATTGTTAGACTTGGCTAAAATTGGTTTTTTCCATGATGCTAAACCATTAATATCTGCGTTCAAATTGTTTCTCGGAGAGCATCCATTTCAAAGCCGTTATAGACTATTAGATTCCGATGATTTATTCTGTAGTTATAATAATATTATCAATAAACTATGGACTGGATTGCCAATTGAGATGCTATCAGATGAACATGAGACAAACATAATATCACAACAATTTATCACGACATAATGCCACAACATTTATTCGTTTGGTTGCAAAGGATATATAGTTTATATTCGTTTAACTAATCGAGATAACATACGGATAAACATGTTGAGTCGTGGTATTAAGTTAGAATTACACTAAAACAATCAATGTATATCAATCGAATAATTTTATTAAAGTTTAGGTTGTAACAGGAATGTCTAACAGCTAAATATATAAAGAGGGATGTCGTTTATCTTACTTGAACATAGTATACAATATCACATACTATTAAATTTTTCCACGCTGTTAAACTAATCATAGCCTATGATCACAAAACTACTCCCTCATTCCCTTAGAGCCAAAGCTGTTCGGTAGTATCCTCACACATCGAGTAAAACCCTAACAACAGATAAAACCCGGTCAGCTAACCGTTGACATACGGTAATATCTCACATACAATCTAAAACCCAATATTCTATTTTTTATTAAAGGTTCGACTATGAAAACGACGTTATATCTTTTTGTAGCTTTTTTATTTGCTGCAAATATTGTTTCATCAGCACCTGTATCCGACAGTTGTCTGAGAATGTACTTACCGCATAATCCTGGCTTTGATACTACAACCGGCAACTCTGGTACCTATAATCCCGATTCAGTGATGATTGATACTTGTTCCGGGTCTGCAACTTATAATCATAAATATGCTAAAAGAATGTTTCGCATACAGTTCCCAATATACTTCTACCCATTTGACCATGTTTTAGATTCGGGTGAGGTGAAAGGAGTAAGTGATATTGATTCTACATATTTGGGACTGAAAAATCGGTTTCTAGAAATTCAAGATACTTTTGGAATTATATACTTTCAAGGGTTAAATCATTTCTCTTCAGATTCAATCGTACTATTAAATCCCGTACTTCAAGTATTTTTTGAAGAATATCAGGACATTGATTTTATAGTACAACACTTTACAAATACTATTGATTCAATAGTGAAAGTCGTTTATAATAACAGAGCCGGCAATCCCATAGGGGTAAATGAAAAATCTGAAACTAGCAATTTTTCCATTTATCCTAATCCGGTTAATGATTACCTGACCATTAGTTATAAAATAGGGAGATCAAAAGATAAAATAGAAATCATATCAATTGATGGTAAAAAGTATTGGAAAGCGAATATAAAGAGAAGTATGATGTTTCGATGCTGCAAAACGGTGTCTATGTACTAAAGATAAATTCTCATTACATTAAATTTATAAAGGAATAAGGCAATAGAATGAAAACTATATTATTATTTCTTGCGGTACTCTCATGTGCCCCGATTATAACAACCGCAACCACGCCGGACAGTTGTCTTAGAATGTACTTACCGCATAATCCCGGCTATGATACTACAACCGGAAACTCTGGTAGCTCTAATCCCGATTCAGTGATGATTGATACTTGTTCCGGGTCTGCAACTTATAATCATAAATATGCTAAAAGAATGTTTCGCATACAGTTCCCAATATACTTCTACCCATTTGACCATGTTTTAGATTCTGGTGAGGTGAAAGGAGTAAGTGATATTGATTCTGCATATTTGGGACTGAAAAATCGGTTTCTAGAAATTCAAGATACTTTTGGAATTATATACTTTCAAGGGTTAAATCATTTCTATTCGGATTCAATCGTACTATTAAATCCCGTACTTCAAGTATTTTTTGAAGAATATCAGGACATTGATTTTATAGTACAACACTTTACAAGTACTATTGATTCAATAGTGAAATTCGTTTATAGTAACAGAGCCGGCAATCCATGTATTTTACCAAATGATAAAGGTATGAAAGCAAATAATACAATTGCTGATATTTATTTGGGTTCCCCTAACTACTTCTATCCGCGAAATTGGCGACCAAACGGTTTTCAGTCCTATATGTATAATATATTTTGCCCTATGGCATGGGAGCTAACGTATGGCAGTAGTAATGTATGTGTTGCAATTGATGATATTTGGGTAGACGAAATAATTCATCCTGACATTTCTAATAATCATGTTTTCAATACAGATTTGGGAAATGGAATTACAAATACAGGAGCACTCCGTACAGATCACGGCTTATGGGTAACTTCTTGTGCTGTTGCTCAAAATGATAACGGATATCCTTTGGTTGGTAGTTCTCCACGATGTAAAACAATTAGTACAAATGGAGCAAATTTGGAGATAGATATAGATGGTGTAGTAAACGGATATCTTAAATTTGCAGATATTCGTAACATGAGCTATGGAAGTTCAGCGATTCAGAGCTTATCGGATTGGTCTGGAGACAGACTTGATAGAACTGACATGGATGCAGGAGTTGTTTGTGTTTCGGGTACAGCGAATTCAAGAAGCTGTTTAAATGGCGGATGCGATGAATATTCTATTGTAAGACCAAATGGGATACGCGAATATTTTCCTGCTACTGTTTTCCCTGGAGCAAGTGCCTATACTGACCCTGACGATCCAACCGACCCCTATATGGATTATAGAATTATTTGCGTTGGAGCAGCCGTAGATGGTGTATTAAAAGATCAAGATTGTAACCCATGGCCAAGTTCTTGGCTAGGACCAAATTTCAGTGATGAATTTCAGTTTTTGGAACGCTTTAATTTTGGTCCGGGAATAGATAAATTCAATACAAATTCAGATGCCACAATACGATTACATGAAAAAGAACGTGCAATGACTGATATTATAGCACCGGCAAGGGTTACATTTGCAGATGGTGGATCTACTCTTTCAAATCTGAGAAAGTATAACGTTGATGGAAGTGGAACTTCTTTCTCTGCGCCTATTGTATCCGGTATAATTGGCTTAATGCTTTCATCTAATAAGTTTATAGGTGTTACATTACAAACTAACGGGAACCCTGTAAATGGTAGAGATGTACAACGAAAAGTCTATGATATTCTTACTTTCACTGCAAAAAAAATCGTTGACTTTCAAAATTTTAATACTGATGTATTTACAGTAGATGGTATACAAGGATTCTACTCAACCACCAATGATGTAGGCCAGCCAATTCAATACGACTACCGAACACAATGGAACGACAAATTAAAACGCAGTTGGGCGCAACGAGTAGGATTTGGGCTGGTAGATGCTTATCGTTCGATAGCACATTCAATACGTCAAAAAGGGTTGCAAGAATACAACTTATCCGGATCAATAACGCTTACTTTTGATGCTGATGACGGCTCAGGAACTTTTACAGACCAACGAGAAAAGAGGGGATATACTATGCCCAGCTCAACAGGTACACCATACGGAGGTAGAATGGCAATGCATTGGGGTTCACAAGTTGAGGAAGGAACAGGTTTGTTTGAAATGCCTGTTTTTAGAGGATCATCTCCAGGCAATGACGGTGTCTTAAACGTCTTAGATTGGGGAGGAGTATCCTTGCCGGGAGAATTCCATAATAATCAAGGAGTAACAAAAATCACAAGTACAAATGATGCTCAGAATTATATAGAAGTTCCTGAAGATTGTATTTTAGCAATTGATGGCATATTATTCTCTGACCAGCCGGAATACTGTCATTATGTTCGAACAGACGGGACAACCGAAGCCAATAGTTCCATTATTGAAATGGAGGGATATATAAAAGATGTTGAACTCTATGGGAATCTACGTATTGGTGATGTAATCTTGGATGGTACAACCGATGAGGGTTCTGCTGATGAATCCGGGTGTATTGGCTTTGGAACTTCTGGGAATGAAGATGATAATTACTTAAGTGAAATTTATGGGAAGGTTGATGTAATCAATTTAGGTTTTATTTATTCGAATGGGAATATCAAGATGCAACCTGGCTCGTCTGTTAATCTTAATGGCGATAAAGACTTTCGCTTAAAAGGTGGATGGGCCGCAGAGGATGTTTTCAGGAATGATACGATGGAGCACAATACCAAAATATCAAGCACAACTGGACGAGCAGTTACGGTAGAAGATGGGGTAACATTGTGGATAGATTTGGATGCTGTTGTTACTTTTGACTGTGAATTAAATGTAAAGAATCATGGAACAGTTGTTTTGAGAAGAGGAAGTGTAGCCAAAGTCAAGTACTTAAATATTGAGCCGGGAGGAACAATAATAATAGACACAAGCGCAACGCTAGCCTTGAAAGATGCGAAGCAAATATGCGACGGTAATTTTTTAATACATGCTACCAATTGGGGTAAGGCAATAATTGTAGGTAACTTATCACCAACATGTCTACCGACAGATAGTAAGACACCTTTCCCGTTGTATTCTGATTATCAATTTGTTGAAACGCAGCCGGTAATCTTTATGAAAGGTGACTGTTCAATTGAAACTGAGTGTTGGAATCCTGAAGATGAAGAACCCGCGTTTCCGACTCAGAGTTTGAAATTGAAGAATGCTATATTTAAGGATATCTCTATCAATGGCTCCAATATTTATATTTGTGAACCAATTGATTCCTGTGAATTTATAGTAAAAACCGATATAACGAATCCAAGTTTTAAGTTTGATTATTTACTTTCTTTTTACGATAATTGTCAAACATGTGAACAAGACAAGTTTAAAAGCTTATGGATTAAAAACAGTATATTCAAAGACTTAACACAACCATTACCTCCCCCCAATAACAGTGATATCAACAAACTGATTTATAGAACCGGTGGGGTAATAGTGGAAGGATATGATATAGCAGAGATTGAGAATACAAGATTTGGGAATTTGGAATTTGGAGTAAATACCTTCGACTGTGAGCAAACATTTATACACAACTCACGGTTTGATTCATGCGGTATCGGAGATTATGATTTTGCATCAACGACCCTCTTGTGTCAAGATACCTTCAACTTAGTAAAGTTTGGCAGTGTTAGAGACAGATCCTTAACAGGTAGGGTATTCAATAATGAGTATAATAAATCTCGAATAGCATTTTCAGCAATATCAAGTCAAGAGCAACGGTTGCGAAATAACATTTTTGATGAATATGTTGTTGGCATTTCATCAGATTGTTCTCCGATTAGAATCGGAGATGTTGTAGAAGGAGGCGTAGGTATTATTTATGGAAGGAATTGGTTTAAACATGAAACAGTTAGTGGGTATCCTCATTCATATAACAATTATTTATCCAAAGAGTGTGAAAGGACGCTATACTCTGCAGATATAAGTATAAATAATGAGTGCTGTTCATTATTTATGGCTTGTGGTCATAATCACATGTCAGAACATTCATATTACCACATAAGATATAGAGGCTCAGGAGGATTCAGCGTTGATGGCTCACACAACTATTTCCCCCCCAACTCTATTTCCAATTGCAACTAGTATTAGAACGAATTGTACCGTGACTCCGGGTGTTCCTCCTTCGATTTCGATTATCGAAGATTGGTTTGATCATGATTATTATTGTTGCGGTGATATTACAAATAATCAGGAAGTTACTTCATGTAATCAAACTGAGGCGTCTCCTTATGCAGAAACTTGTGGTTCTATTTCTTTTGAACATCCATACACAGGTATTTTGCATGGAAGTGGACTTCTATCTCAAAACAAGGACAATAAAGACTACAATACCTTGATTGATGTATTACAAAAGAATAAATTTATGGCAATGTATGGTGAAATTATTAAAGGGAAGAATCCAGGAGAGAACTTATCCAAGCTATCAGAAGTTATGGATGCTAACCGAGACTTAAGCGATAAATATCCTGATTTTGATTCGTATAAAATGTTGGTTGATTTAAAGTTACACAAAGCAGGTCGTTTGAATTCATATTCAACTGCCTTGACAGGTCAGCCAAATATTCAAAGAATGTTTGCTCGTGAAAGTGCTTCGAGTACTTCTACAATTAACTCACTTCTCAATTATTCCGGCTCACGTATTGACTTTAAATGTGAGAATACAAATGGAATTGATGATAATAGCGAAGATAATATCATGCTTCAAAGTTTTGTGGTTAACATCGAGCCGAATCCTGTGAGTGATGCAACAAACATATCATTTGATCTCCCGACAAAATCACGCATTAAAGTATATTTAACAAACGCATTAGGCGAAGTAATTGATAATATTTCTAATACAATATATGCTGAGGGAAGAAACTCGATTAATTATCATAACAGTACGTTAAGTAACGGCGTTTATTACTGCATATTCGAATGGAAAGGCGGCATGAAGTCAGAGAAAATAATATTGATTCGCTAAAATTATAGACTTTGACAATAGTATGCAAAGGCTATGCAAATCCATCAACAGGGCGGCTATATTCGTCGCCCTGTTGGTTATAATAAAGAATACTTTTAATTCTTTTTCCTCTTCGTCAACTAAGCTTTTGAAAGCTTATTGCACACCAAAATTTATATATGAAGATTTTGTAAATTTGATTAAATGAGTTTTCTCAAAAACTGGATATAAAATTTAGCTTGTATATATAAAAAAATATAGATAGAAATTACAATGAATGAAGTAAAGTATTTAAAAGATAAAATTCTATAAAAATATGGCCATACTTAGATGATATAACTCAATCGATGGTTCCATATTCAGATAGACACTTAAGCAAACCAAATAATACGGTAGTTAATCTTGATTTTTCAAGTGTAAAGCGAATCAATTCTTCTGGCTCAAAAATTACACTTACAAAACTAATTTCGTTATTAGAAGGGAAGGATTATTTATTTAAGTTAGTGATGCCTGAAGCAGAAAATAATCTATTTGTCGAAAGGCATTTACAGAAATCATGTTTTTTAAATATTCTGGATCAAAAAGTTACATTTGAAAAAGAAAATCTTTTTGAAACGATAAAAATAAATAAACAACCTGAAGCGATTATAGAATATGATGAAATTCAAAACATTAAAAAAACTTCTTTTCCTATTTTCCATTTGAAGTATAACAAAAATAACGATCGAGAAATTGTTGATGAATTCTCAAATTGGATTACTGATGTTTTGATTGATAATCTTTCAGTCTATAATGTCAAAAAAATTAATGTATTTTTAACAATTATTACTGAGCTCGCAAAAAATAGTCAAGATCACACTGGAAAAGATGCTTTTTGGGGTTTAGATATGATTGAAAATCTAAATTCAAAGACAGGAGAAATACTTTTCATGTTCTGATTTAGGGAAAGGAATTTACATGAATGTGAAAGAATATCTAAGGCAAAACGATAGCCATCTTAGAGAAGATGTTGAAAATCACCTTTCTTATACCGATTCTTATAAATTTGCATTTACAACAGGTAAAACAACTTCTAAAAAACCAAGAAATAAAGGAATTGGAATGTCGATGATAATGGATGGAGCCGTAGATCTTAATTTGGAAATGTCAATTTGGGATGGACGCAGTATGCTGCTTTTACCCAAATTTATTTCTCATACTGAACTCAGAAGGAATGCTTTTGACACTGGTAATAAAGTAGGATTTTATTATTACGGACGATTAAAATTTTAAACTTATGATAACAATTAACGTTTTAGAAGGTTTTAAACAACTTAAAATTGGGCAGATTAGGCACATTAACGAGTTAATTGAAAATATAAAGCAATCAAATATATTAAATAATGATACAGATATAGAACTTAACATTGAGGGTTGTTATACAGCTTATCCTGCAACTCCTAAATTAATCGACTATTTTTTGTATTATCTTTCAAGTCTAAATGGCAAAAAAAAAATACATATTAAGCTAGATGGGATAGGGAATAAATTAGTATATATCCTTTATATTTTGGTATTAGAAAGTGAATTCTTCAATATTTACGATAAAATTGATAACGAAGATGATGTAAAACTTTGGGAAAAAACAATAAATGAAAAACTTAAAAAAAAGAATATATTGCTTAAAGTAACATTCACTCCCACTAATAAAGACTACATATATTGGAGCTAAAATAAATAAGAATGTACTTTCTAGTTTTACGTATGAGATTATTGAGCGTATTGTAAGGTTTGTTGTACATTTAGAGGAAATTGAAGCACAATTCTTTAAAGATGATAAAGGTAAAAAATCGCAAATAGAGAACTTCAAGGATTCATTGTATACACTATTACGTTTTGTCTTATTTGGATATAATCTTGAAAGCAAAGCTATTTCAAATGATAATTATGAGACATTTTTCAGCTCTCTCAAAAAAGTTTTACAATCGGTTAACGAATTACACACAAAGCACCTATCAATCTTACCTAGACCAAGCGAACCAGTTGAATTAACTCGTTTTGAAAGGGTAATTCACAAACAAATTGTTCAACTCACAGATTCAAAATTGAAAAAGGATATTTCTATATCACTAAATGAAGATATTGGGGAAAAAGTTTATGGTGATAATTTATTTGAATTCAAAAGGACAATAGAAGAATTTATTAATGAGGATGCACAATTTAGAGATTTTGTAAAGTATAGTTCTTTGAATAAAAATAGTAGTTTCGAAGATAATGAAAGGATAAATATTACGATACCTCGAATTGATGCATCTAACACATTTAGATGGCCGTCGCTTATTCACGAGATGTGCCATTCATTATTTCAGTCAGTCAAATTTAATAATAATAATAATATTGTGGATGAATTTTTATGTTTTGTTGACGGTGAAGAAAATGTAATCTATGATGAATATTTTCATTGGCTTAAAAATGGAGACCATGATACAACAAAATCAAAATTATATCATTGGTTGGAGGAATGCTGGAGTGATTTATTTGCTTGTATTTTAATAGGTCCATCTTTGTATTTTTCACAATTCATTGTTTTTCTTAATGTTGAGGAGAAGGTTGTTACACCAACCCATCCTCCACATGAATTTAGATTAGATCTAATTGAGTCAATTATTTCGCATAGATTCTTAAAGCTATATAATGAAATACTTGCCGATAAATATATTGCATCTTGTGAGGAATTGACAACATTACTTCAAGATGATGATAGTATTAGTTTTAAAGGAAATCCAAATCTTACTAAAATATTTATTGCATTTGATCTTTTTTTTAAATCTCATTTTTTACCCAATAAAAAAGAAGGTGGGGTTTCCGAATTAGCATTTAATCCGGAAATCAGTGCAAGTTTAAATAAACTTGTGAACAAATATGTTCGAATTCATCCTGAAGTTATCCGGTATTTGGTTGACCGATTAAAACAAGGATTACCAATTCCGAGTATTAAAACTAAGACACATGGAGTAGAGTACGAGGAAATTCCTACATATGTGCAGGAGATTTTCTTAGCAAGTTGGATTTCCAGATTTGAAGATTTAATTCCCAAAGTTTTAAAAACCATAGAAGATTCTAAAATAGAAGATATTGTTGATAATATCAAAGATACTTTTGAAAATATAAAGAAGTTAATAATGAGACATGATCAAGCTATCCTGAAATCTATACAGGTTTCAGAATGGTTCGACTTTTTAATAAAAGAGAAAAGAAGACTGTACCAAACCCCTTAAAACTGGACAGAAATTCTACTTTTGTTAGTTGTTGAAATTTGTCCATTATTGAGAGTTGTTTCTGAATGTGTTTAGGTCTGTATTTTCTTCACTATAGTTGTAGTATGAGTTAGTAGATAGAATTGATGAATCTTGGGTACGCAAAGATACTTTGCATCGACTCCTAGAGCAAATGCGAACTTGAAAGGGCTTGTATAACCAACACCTGAATGGATTCGTTCAGAACAATAAAAGCTCACAAACCGGTGCATTGTATCTTTGGCTTCTTTCAAATCTTAAACTCATATGACCTACATATAGTACGCCTGATGATGCTATGATAGGATTCAATATGACCATTCTGCTCCGGTGTTGCCAGATGGCAGAATTCGTGAATTACGTTCATTTCTTTGAGATAATCCCGTACAAGTTGAGCTTCAAATTGACTACCGTTATCTGTGCGAACCGTGATCGTTTCCGGAAGTTTCCAGCGCGTAAATATTTGTGCAAGTAGTTTTATAACATCATACTTTTGAATGCGATCCTGTAGTATCCAGCCGAGAACAATTCGCGTTTTGACATCGATAACCGTCAGCATGAGAGCATTGCGATCCTCTCCGGCGATGTACATGTATTTGATATCGAATTCCCAAAATGAGAACGGTTTGTCTGCGATAGGAACGCAATTATTAACCCATAGTTTATTCTTCGGAAGACGGCTCACCGGCTTGTAGAGAAGTCGATGTTTTTTCATTAATCGATACATTTTCTTAGGATTAATGATATAGCCATTGGCGTAGATGATGAGTCATCTTTTAGGTAACCGTAATCGATAAATTCGATGAAGTTCCGCTTTGATTATTGCGACCACATCACTATCGCAAATGCTTTCACCGGAAGTCTTAAGCGTATGCGTTGTAATCCGTCTGCCTTAGGAGCATTGCTACCTGATAGTAATACACGCTACGTGGCAGAGAAAGTATAGAAAGTACAGTTGTAGCTTTATGCCCTTGATTAATATACATTTGTGCTACCGCGTCGTTCTTGTGTCGTACAAGAGTTTTTTTAAAAGCTCATCTTTGATGCGGATCGTGAGCTCTTTCTCAGCCACGAGTTCTTTGAGCATACGTATCTCTGCTTCGAGTTTCTTGACGTCAGGACTCGTTCTGATATAAGCAGACTTCAGACCTGCTTCGCCCGACGTGAGATACTTCTGACGCCATTCATAAAGTGTATTGCCGAATATCTGATGTTTGCGAATGGTCGCTGTTACCCCAGATTCATCAGCTTCTTTGAGTATAGCGAGTTTCTGTTCAACTGTCCAACTGCGTTTCGTCTTCATAAAATTCTCCTATTTTTGATTGCAAAATAAGTAGAATTTTTGTCCAGGCATTTAAGGGGCTACGACAAGACCAGAACAAATAATAATATTTGAAAAACATAAATATGATAAGAGGTCATTATCTCAAATAAAAGGTGTTTTAATGGATTCAGAAATAAAATCGTTGATCTATCAAGATGAATTGAAAATAATACCTTTAATGTATCTTGATCACGAGGTAGATGGTAAAGTACATAATCAAATTGGGACAACTTCAATAGATATTAGATTAGGAACAAGTTTTCAAGTTTTTTATCCAGATCAGTATGGTATGATTGATTTTACACAAGAAAATAATACTCATAACTTTAATACATCTTCTAAAAGAATTAACTTAGACTTTATAGAAGGCATTACGATTACACCTGGACAATTTATTCTTGGACATTCAATGGAATATATCAAATTACCAGATTATATCTGCGGTAATTTAGAGGGTAGAAGTAGTTTTGCGCGATTAGGTATTGAAATTCACATGACAGCTGGTTATATTGATCCAGGTTTTGAGGGGGTTTTAACATTTGAAATATATAACGCTGGTCCTACTACAGTAAAATTATATCCTGGTATGCGTATTGGACAAATTAGATTTGAAAAAAATAATAAGCCTAATGTACCATATTCTAGTAAGTATATTGTTAAATATAACGGTCTACTCGAACACGATGTAAGTCAACAAAGTAAAGATTACGAAGTCGAGCTAATAAAGAACTTTATAAAAATGGGAAAGTCATGATGGTAACATTAAATCTTTTAGCCGTTTTCCTATTTGGTGTTATCATTGGTTTTACTGAATTATTACAACGGTACCGTGAAATTAAATACACTTTTAATTGGAAAGATAATGTAATTTTCTATACAATCTTATATATTGCAATTAATGGAATTGTTTCAATTGTTGCACTATTTTTACTGAAATATTTTAGAGGGCAAAATGTTTTAGCATTAGATTCTTTTGAAATTCAAAATATTATCATAGCTGGCATTGGTGGTATGATGATTTTAAGAAGTTCAATTTATTCAATAAAAATTAAGGATAAACAAATTGATATAGGTTTCGGAATTTTATTTCAGACTTTCTTGGATGTTGTTGAAAGGAAAATTAAAAATGGTGCAGCTGCATCTAGAATTTGTAAAATTCATGAGTTAATGAGGAATGTTAATTTTGTTTCAGCTAAATATGAACTTCCAACCTTGTGTATAGAATTTATTGATAATTTTACGGAAGAAGATTCTAATAATCTGAATAAAAAAATTGCCAAAATTGATGGTTATAACATTATGAACATCAATAAATCAATGCAATTAGGTAGGGCAATAGCCTTTTACTGTGACGAAGAGATACTTAAACGAGCAATAAATAAATTACCTCATATAGTACAGAGTCCAAATAATACTGAACCAAATATTGATGAATTTGAAAAACATAAATTAAAACTTATAAAAAAATATGGAAACGAATGAAAAGAAATATTCCAATTTTATTGGAGACTTGAAATCAAGTAATATTGCTTCAAATATTACTAGTTTGATTTTTTATTCTGAGCAAATCGGATTATTACTAGCACAAATAACTTTACAAAGTGCTAATCCAATTCTAAAATCTAATTTAGAAAGTAGTAATAATGTAATTTCAAAAACAAAAAACGAAAACGAGAATAGAAACACTGATGTACTTATTAACGATTATATCAAGTTCGGTGATATATTTAAATCTATGTTATTTGAAATAGAAAGGGATGATGCTAACCTCAAGATTCTAAAAAAAATAGCTATACATTATATAGATATAGCTAAACTTACAAAAGATGAACGAATAAAAATTCTTGCATTTTCAATAGCAGATGAACTTAGTAAATAAATATGATAAATGAAAGTATATTAGTTGAAAGTTTATCATGTAAAAATGCTTCCAATTCAATCGATTATCATTCATTACCTAGATTCAGGTGGTATGGTTATAAAGAAGGGTTTTCTCCGAATTTGGTTGTAGAAGCAATAAACGAAGTGGGAATTGAAAAAGATGATTATATCTTAGATCCATTTAATGGTAATGGAACAGTTACATTAACAGCTTCAATTAATAATATTAAATCAATTGGAATTGAAGTAAATCCATTTGTTGCATTTATGTCTAGAGCTAAATTGGAAAATTTCTCTAGTGAAGAATTTTCAAAGGATATACAAAATGTCTTGAGCTCAGCACTTTTAGGAAAAAAATCTAAGCTGTCAACTTATTCCACATTTTCAGAAGAATCTGGGAAATCCAAATGGTTATTCAATAGTGATGTGTTAAATTCTTTTGAAGGTGGTTGGCAATCATTAAAAAAGTTTTCAACGGCAAAAAAGAGTATTTTTCAGTTATCAATAATTGGAGCTGCAATGGATAATTGTAATGCTGTAAAAGATGGAAAGTGTTTAAAATATCGGAGTAATTGGGAACAAAAGAATTTTAGCGTACAAAGTTTTATTAATTCACTTGAAAAACGATTGCAGAAAAATGTATCAGATCTGAAAGACTTATTTATCCCACATCAAGCGACGATAATTAATGCAGATTCGAGACAAATCATAAAATCAATTCAAAATGAATTTAAATTATGTATAACTTCTCCTCCCTATCTGAATTCATTCGATTATACAGATATTTACAGACCTGAATTGTTTCTTGGGAAATTCATAAATTCAAGCTACGAGCTTAAGCAATTACGTTTCAAAACAATTCGTTCACATGTAGAAATTAGATTACATAAACCAATCAGCAGTGATTTTGGGGAGATTTATAATACGATTTTCAAACAGATAAATAATTCAGAATATATATGGAGCAAACAAATACCTACTATGATACAAAGTTATTTCGAAGATATGCAAAATGTTTTAACTGATTTATTAGTTAAAGCAAAAAAAGAAGGAGAATTGTGGTTGGTTGTCGCAAATTCTGTTTATGTTGGGGTTGAGATACCTGTTGATTTAATACTAGCAGAGATAGGAACTAGAAAAGGTTGGAAACTTAAAAGAATAGAAGTATTAAGATACATAAATAGAAGAAAAACAAAATATTGTGGAAATATAAATAAGGTAAGGGAGAGTTTGATTGTATTTCAAAAAGATTAATAGAATTCAGGGTTCCACAAAACTGTGAAAAAAAAAATATGTACCGAGGCAAGTGTTAATTCCAAACAGATTCACTGACCTCCCAAAATTTCTCGATTGAGAACCCTGCTGAATTTCTCAGCTCCAGTAGAATTCAAATGGTCATTGTCGCAAAAGTCATCAAAGGTGAATCTACTATCTCTGAAGTAATTGAAATATTTGCAGTTGTACGAGCTAAACATACTTTGTATTCTATCGTAATTTTGCTGCATTTTCTTTGAATTAATAAATTTTGCATAAGTTGCATAGACAGGTGGTGTTATTATACCCGGTGTGATATTTCTCGCTTGCAATACGCGAATAAGCTCCTCGACATCTCGCTGATTCTCCTCTACGCGTCTCTCTTGAAAACAATCCTCATGCGTTCTAACCCGTAAATAACCTGTACTGTCGCTCTGAGTATGCTCGGTGGTTTCAATTCTAGCATAGCCGGATGGCTCGTAATTTTTAATCAAATTCACTTGAAACCCGTCTAAAAGGTAGGACAACGAACGCAGTGGCGTATAGAGGAATGTTTTGCTAAATCTTTTACTGTCAAGATATTCCATCTCCGGGAAATTCATATCCCAATACTGAGAATAATAATAATCCCTCCATGCTTCCCGCCCGTCGATGAGCTGCTCGCCAAATGAAAAATACGAGATATTGATAATCACATACTTCAGGCGTGGCATTCTGTTTAAATAACGCTTCGTCAGATGTGTGTCGTAATAAAGCGTTTGACTCACATTGCTGAGGTTATATCCATGGAGTGAAAAAAAAGTAGGATTCACACCATAGACTACTTGTGATGAGCCAAGTACAAGGACTTCGATAGAGTCAAGCTGTTGCTCAAAGCATTGACGTTTATAGGAATAGCTGTTCTGAATTTTGTATAAATTCACCTCAAGATAGATGAAAAATACCAAGAGCGGTATCAGGAAAATCAGAGATCTTGCGAGTAATTTTTTCATCAGAACTGGAAATAGATAAATTGGCGATTTTCAAAAACACCAAAGAATATAATTGCGAGAACGATTGCATAATAGAAAGCCCATCGAACGGGAGTAGGCAGCTTTTGGAAGATGGTAGCTAGATTAAATTTATTATGTATGTAATGCACCGTTTCCAAGAGGATAATAGAGCATATCATCACCACAATAAAGCTTGTCGAAAGCCCCAGATACTCATAGATTGGCTGGTTGATTATGAGACGGTGAACTATATCCGGAATGCCGGTAATACTATGCTTTGCAATATAGATAGCATCGTTCACCGAATTTGCGCGAAAAAATATCCATGCAAATGCCACCAGCCCAAAGGTCGTCATAACCGAAAGCAAGGGGATTTTATCGACATAAAGGTATTTTTTTATATTTTTTCTAATACCGAACGTGAATATTCCACCAATTAAATACACACCATGAATTGCTCCCCAGACGACGAATGTCCAATTTGCTCCATGCCACAATCCGCTGACCAAGAAAACGAAAAGTAGATTGCAATACCATCGAGGCACCGGCACGCGATTGCCTCCCAAGGTGATAAAAAGATAGTCTTTAAACCATGTCGAGAGTGAAATATGCCAGTGCTTCCAAAATTCACCGATGCTTGAGGACTGATAGGGATTGTTGAAATTAGTCATGAGGCGGAATCCCATGACACGCGCTGCGCCAATTGCCATATCGGAGTAACCCGAGAAATCACAATATATTTGGTAGGTGAAAAAGATTGTTGCGAGAATGAGACTGAGGCTATTGTACCGCTCTGGATTGGTATAGACGGTATCGACTGCAATCGCAAGACGATCGGCAATAACCACTTTTTTGAATAAACCCCATGCCATGAGCCTCAGTCCACTTGTCACTCGGGCATAATCAAAATCATGACGTTCGCGAAACTGAGGTAATAAATTCTGTGGGCGTTCAATTGGTCCGGCTACAAGCTGAGGGTAGAACATCACATAAAGTGAGTATATTCCAAAATGACGTTCTGCTTTTTGGTGACCTCGATAGACTTCAATCGTATAACTCATAGCCTGAAATGTATGAAAAGACAAGCCAATTGGCAAGAGAATCGACAAATACGGCAGAGAAATAGAAGAACCCAAGCCCTGCATTAGAGCGCTGAAATTATCATTGAAAAAGTTATAATACTTAAAAACGGCGAGCACACCAATATTAGCGATTATACTCGAGAGCAAGTACATCTTCCGACGCCTTCCTTCTGAATTTTCAATCAGTATGCCTGCGAAATAATCGACGACAACTGTAAATCCGAGTATGAGAATATACACCGGCACAAATGCCATATAAAAATAGCAACTACAGGCGAGAAGCAGCATCCAGCGCTTACTGTGCTCAAGTGAAAAATAGAAAGCTGTAATGACTATGAAAAATAGGAGAAAATGTAGGGAGTTAAAAAGCATACGCTAATCATACGGTCATTGTGAAAGTAGAAATATTGAGTAAATATCTACCGGGTAAGAAGTTGCGATAACACCGAAATTAATATTGCAGAAATGTAGTAACAAGAAACGACTTCAAAATTAACTTTTTTTGTTTACTCTCTTGGGAATTTCTGTTATGTTACAATAATTAAAGAGTAAAGAATTCATGATTATGATCAGAATGCTATTGTATGAATTCATGAATATATCGACCAAAGTATACCACCCATTACGGTGAAAGAATACCATCTATTACTGTGAAAATATACCACTCATTACAGTAAAATTATAGTACCCATTACGGTAAAAGTATACCACCCATTATGGTGAAACTGACCACCTATTACGGTGAAACTGACCACCTATTACGGTGAAACTGACCACCTATTACGGTGAAACTGACCACCCATTATGGTGAAAGTATACCACTCATTCTGGTGAAAGGTTGAACTTGCCCAAAGAAGAACCAGAGGATTCCAAAATATGATTGATTTAAAATATTATTCACTTCAATGCAGGTAAGCTAAAATTCAATTACTCACTCTATCCCTTAAAGAGCCAAATCTAAATTTTCTTCTTCAAGTCTTTATAGAATTTCGCTAAATCTCGTATCAGTATCCCATTCGTAACGGATAATGCATCCTGCCAACTGAATACCATTGAGCTGTTGGTTTGTCTATTCACTGCTTTCCCACCATATACGATAACACTATCAAACATACTATACTTGCTTAGCTTTTGCCAATGCTCCATTCCTCTAAAATCTATCTCTAATTCAGTCGTGCTAAATGGCTGGAAATCGATTGCCCGAAGCTTACCGCCATGTTCAATCAGACAATCAACTTCCTTCCCTCGAAGATCTCGCCAAAAATATAAGGATGATGCAGATTCTCCTCGATGATAGAATGACTTCACAATCTCATTCAAAAGATAATTCTCCGCTATCATTTTGAATGCTTCATGTTGGTCAAGTTCATTTGCCTCTTTAATTTCTAATAGGTAGCACAAAAGTCCGGTATCATAGAAATAGAGCTTCGGTACTTTTACCACACGCTTGCCGAAACTTTCAGGGTGAGGTGGTAAACGGTACACCATATATCCCTTCTCTAATACTTCCAACCATGCCTTTGCAGTATTGGCTGCGATGCCACACGCTTTCGCAATCGCCGCAAGGTTGAGCAACTGCCCAACTCGCTTCGCACACTCCTTCATAAACAACAAAAATGTTGATGTATCCTCAATACTTTTCAATTGAAGTACATCTTGCTCGATATAACTATGAATATATTGCGAAAACTGATGGTTCGATGTAGGAACTACACGAAATAACATCCGGTGATAACCACTGTACCAAACCCCTTAAAACTGGACAGAAATTCTACTTTTGATATTTGTTGAAATTTGTCCATTATTGAGAGTTGTTTCGAATGTGTTTAGGTCTGTATTTTCTTCACTATAGTTGTAGTATGAGTTAGTAGATAGAATTGATGAATCTTTGGGTACGCAAAGATACTTTGCATCGACTCCTAGAGCAAATGCGAACTTGAAAGGGCTTGTATAACCAACACCTGAATGGATTCGTTCAGAACAATAAAAGCTCACAAACCGGTGCATTGTATCTTTGGCTTCTTTCAAATCTTTAAACTCATATGACCTACATATAGTACGCTCGATGATGCTATGATAGGATTCAATATGACCATTCTGCTCCGGTGTTGCCAGATGGCAGAATTCGTGAATTACGTTCATTTCTTTGAGATAATCCCGTACAAGTTGAGCTTCAAATTGACTACCGTTATCTGTGCGAACCGTGATCGTTTCCGGAAGTTTCCAGCGCGTAAATATTTGTGCAAGTAGTTTTATAACATCATACTTTTGAATGCGATCCTGTAGTATCCAGCCGAGAACAATTCGCGTTTTGACATCGATAACCGTCAGCATGAGAGCATTGCGATCCTCTCCGGCGATGTACATGTATTTGATATCGAATTCCCAAAATGAGAACGGTTTGTCTGCGATAGGAACGCAATTATTAACCCATAGTTTATTCTTCGGAAGACGGCTCACCGGCTTGTAGAGAAGTCGATGTTTTTTCATTAATCGATACATTTTCTTAGGATTAATGATATAGCCATACTTCTGGCGTAGATGATGAGTCATCTTTAGGTAACCGTAATCGATAAATTCGATGCCAAGTTCCGCTTTGATTATTGCGACCACATCACTATCGCAAATGCTTTCACCGGAAGTCTTAAGCGTATGCGTTGTAATCCGTCTGCCTTTAGGAGCATTGCTACTCTGATAGTAATACACGCTACGTGGCAGAGAAAGTATAGAAAGTACAGTTGTAGCTTTATGCCCTTGATTAATATACATTTGTGCTACCTCGCGTCGTTCTTGTGTCGTACAAGAGTTTTTTTTAAAAGCTCATCTTTGATGCGGATCGTGAGCTCTTTCTCAGCCACGAGTTCTTTGAGCATACGTATCTCTGCTTCGAGTTTCTTGACGTCAGGACTCGTTCTGATATAAGCAGACTTCAGACCTGCTTCGCCCGACGTGAGATACTTCTGACGCCATTCATAAAGTGTATTGCCGAATATCTGATGTTTGCGAATGGTCGCTGTTACCCCAGATTCATCAGCTTCTTTGAGTATAGCGAGTTTCTGTTCAACTGTCCAACTGCGTTTCGTCTTCATAAAATTCTCCTATTTTTGATTGCAAAATAAGTAGAATTTTTGTCCAGGCATTTAAGGGGCTACGACACCACCTAACCAACAAGCCTTTGATAAACTCTGCTTTTCAGTCTTAAAATTCGGTAGTTCTTCGTTCGCTATTGGTAAAAGTGTATAGCTTTTGACACGATCTGCAAGGTTTTCCGGTAGTAGCGATTTGGTATCTAACTTCTGAGAAGATATCAGGATAAGACGATTGTTTGGGTTCGCATCTATGTGAGATGCAAGATGGTCAAACAGTTGGGGAACACGGTGTACATCATTTATTATCACATAGTCCCGACAGCCATTCAAAAATGCAATTGGATCTCGTTGAGCCTTCAGCCGGAGCTCCGGATCTTCAAAAGTTAATACATATGCTCCTTTTTTTTCAAAAACATATCTTGCCACCGTTTTTTTGCCTGAATTTCGAGGACCTGTAAGAATTACAACAGGAAATCGTTGTAATGAGTGGTCAATTTGGGGTAAAAGCGTTCGTAGGACGTACATATAAGTGCATAAAGTGTGATAATGTGCAATGCGATTTCATAATTGTACAGCAGCTTTTGGAATTATTGAATTTTACTGCTTTTTCGATGTATAAATCTGATTTGATGAGAATTTTAGGCGATTTAATTCCGTTCTATACCTACATTCAGGTGAAATAGAGTGAGGTAACATCTTGCTAAATAAGAACGGTATTGTTTATTTTGCGGAATCTGCATTCAGATTGCATAATTGTGCAAAATGCTAGCTAATTATTCTATTGTCAACGAAAATTCGTCCTCAGAACAGCTCGAAAATTCACGGGCAGCTCCAATTTTTGGGAATTCGCCTCACTTATTCGACTGAATTTGTGAATTTTTAAAAACCATTGTACAAATGTGCAATAGCATTGCACATTTGATCGGAAATTCAGCTTTTTAGTGGTCTCTACTAGTGGTCAATTGCACATCATGCACGTGGTGGGTGTAATCTCTTCCATTCTGACCGCAATTCTTGGTACAATCCCTTCGTTATTATGCGCTCAAGCATCAAAATGTAGATGCCTTTCACCTCTGCATCGTAACTTACCCATCGTTGGACGGTACTCACCGACCTTTTGCCGATACTTTCAGCAAATTTGGCGTACGTTAACCCTGATTTTTGTAAAATGAACCCTAATTCACGTCCATTCATCATGTGATCACCTTCAAATTAGTAAAATTTCTGTGTTTCTGTCTGTAAAACTGTGTTTTTTGACCATATTTTTTGCCCGAAAGTGTCGAATCAGTTTCATTTGCACTGCTCGTGAATGTAGGATCAGTGTCATATCAGTGTTATTTGCATGTTGAAAAAATCCTGATTTTATGCGATATTTCAATTTCTGCTCAAACCAAGCCCTAAATAGTGCCTTTTTTCACAATTTTTTAGCCACTTTTATAATGATTTTCCTGCAATATAGGGCTTATTCGGCATACCATGAAATAATTTCCGGCTTTTCTGGGGTCTGGAACGGATAAAACACTGTTTGAGTGTTATAGAGATGAGGGATTTTAAAGAATTTTAAACACTACACTAAGCTATTCGCCAATAATTCCGCTTGCTTCAGAACCGTTTCTACTGCCTTGGCTTACTTTTTCGGTAGATAATCATACTTCTTAAGGGTGCATTTGACTATAACCAAGAGTTTTAACAGTACATTCGCGGATTGTCAAATCAATCGTGGCGTTCTTGAGAATTTTATCTGATAACTCTTGGATAATAAATGCTAATTGTGGATATTCCGGAGAAATTATACCACCTCTTCCGGAGAAACTATTCTACTTCAATTGTCCACAATACTGATCATAGAAAAATAGCAAAGTACTTCATTGTAATTATCTATTTTTGTGGTGAGATGGAGTATTTAGAATTAGGAAATATGGAAGTATGTTTGTATTTAATGCGATATCCATAGGGTTATATAAGACAATACATAACAAACATCTAATTAGATTACTAAAATAATAAGATGCAAAATTTAAGTTTAGACTTTCCAACTTATTTATCTAAATTTTTAATATTTTACATGAAATGGTCAATTAGAATTAATGAAAAATGAAATAACCGAATTTGATGTCGAACTGGCTTACAGAAAGCTAAAGTCATATATCTATTATGACAATTACGACCTTTTCTCAAAAGCAAAGATTGCTGATTTTGAAACAGACAACCTCAATACGGAGTATTCAGAAGATATTTTTGACTTAGCAACCAATATTAGTAATAAAATAAGAAAAATATTCGATACAATTATAGAACCTATAGCAAGTGAAAACAGCTTCTTCAAAAATAAAATAGATAAGATTTCAGTTAACATTCTACCAAAATCACTTGACCCCATAACTGAAGAGCCAGGCAATATTTACACTAATAAATATCCTATTGAAAACTATGAAGTATCACGATTAACTTTTTTCTTAGACGCAGACATAGAACTCCTTATAATTTCAGTGCTATGGCTTTTGAAAATTGGTTGCAAATTAGAACACAATCTTTATGATAAGGCATATGCCAACAGGCTAACTTTAGGAAACAATAAAAAAGTAACAGAAGGACTACGTTTGTTTAAACCATATTTCAACCAGTATCAAAAGTGGAGGAATGAAGCAATCGATAAAGTTGAGGAATTAATTGAAAAAAAAGAGGATGCTGCAATTATCAATCTCGACATCCAAAATTTTTTTTATAACGCAACAATTTCCGAAAAAAAGTTAAACGAAGCTGTAGGTAAACTTGAAGGTCCATTGCTAGAGCTTCACAAAATATTTATTCAGATTAACAGAGAGTATACAAAAAGAATAAGTAGATACCAATATATTGACAATGACTATAACAAAATCCTGGAAAATAAAGAGTTTGTTCTGCCTATTGGCTTACCAACATCATACGTGCTTGCAAATTGGTATATGGACAATTTTGACAAGAGAATACTTCAAGAAGTCAAACCAATATATTACAGTCGCTATGTTGACGACATTTTAATAGTTTTAAATAATCCTGACTTTGAAAAAAAGAATCAAGCGGAAGAATGCGATGCTATTGATAAAACAAAAAGACCAAAACTAAAAGTAAGCAAGACAGATGAATTTATTTTAAAAGAACTAAGCCCAATAATTGAAGTAGAATTAATACAAAATCAAGAAAAAGACGGACAAGAATATTTTTTCAAAATAGTATGTGAGGGATATGAACATCTAAAAATTCAAACCGAGAAAACATTTCTTTACTTGATTGATGCAAACGAAAGTACACACTTCATTGATAGATTAAAAAAAAGACTAAAAGAAAACTCAAGTGAATTTCGTGACTTGCCTAATGAAAGTGAAGAATTTCCAGATTACAACGAAGAGACTTTTGAAGCTGTGCTAAGTGGGAAAGGGAAAAAATCAGATAAGATATTAGGACTAAGAAACTCAAAGTTTGTTTTGACTGTCTACTTGGCAAACAAAATTTTTGCAGCACTCAAGCACCAAGTAACATTCAACGAACAAGAATCAAAAAGAATTGTTTCATTTTTCAAAGGAGCTAATTGCATTGACTACTTTCAATTATGGGAACGAATCATAGTTTATTTGTTAGTACATAATGATAAGAGAGGTTTTTTTCAATTTTACACTAACACAATTAAGGACATCATAAAGTTGAAATTTACTGAAAACATCATTGATTCTAGCTACAGTGAAGCAATGATAAAAGGTTGTTTATTGCACTATTTGAAAACTGCAACAGAATTAGCATTTGCATTAAAGCCTGAATTTGGTGACAATAAACTAATTGACGACATAAAAATTTTTTGGAACCAAAGTAAATTTAAAGATTTTGAAAATTATTTTGACATCAATCAGGATTTTAAATTTATAAAGTTTCGACGCTCGAATCTTGTAAGAGATAAATACATTTCTCATCCACTCATCAATTACACAAACCTTGCATACAACACTACAATTTCGCTAATTGACATTAACCTACCGATTAAGATTGATAACAAGTATAATAATCAGTATCTGTTTAGTGAAGACACTAACAATCTTTCTTTAAACAAAAATATGCAACGGTTTAGTCCAAGACTTATAAAGCTTTACGAAGCAACATACTACTATCAATATCAACATACAATTGATACTACCAAAGAAGTTGAAAGTGATTCGATTTTTGTTTATCGGAGCAATTCAGAACTTGATCATTTGCACGAGGCATTCGATGTGTTTTATGTCCTTAATTACGACAACCTCTATAAGGATTTACAAGATTCAACAAAAAGAGAAAAGAAATATATTGAAATTAAAAAAGCTTTTTTCGAAACTAGGAAAAGTAAAGTTAGTTCGTTTGATGGTTTTTCAAACAAAAGAATTATCATCAATGAAGTGAAGATAAGGAAAGGACACAGTAGTTTTACAAAATGTAAACTGTCTATTGCAAACACTAAATGCAATAACTACTACTTTGAGCAAAGTATTGAGGGCAAGCCAATCATAAATTCAGAAAGATATAAAACATTCTCAACAATCTTAAATCTTTCCAAAAGTGAAAAAGCAAATCTGCTAGGAATGCCTGAATGTTCCGTTCCCTATGATTTAGTTCCTACTTTTGCGAAATTCGGAGCAAGAAATAATTTAGCATCCGTCATAGGACTTGAACATTGGAGAGTTGAAAATGTATCTTTCAATTTCATCGTTACTATAATTCCAATCAAGATTGATAACACGCCAGATGCAATAGTTTTATATAGGTTAAAAAATCATTACTCGCATGAGGAAGCAAGGCATGTACTTACGTCAGGTTCGGACTTGAAAGTTCCAGTTCCGGAAGTTTATCGTTACGATCTTATAAACTGGAATAATTTATACTTCACGAATTTTTATTGCTACGAATTAGGAAATATACTTCATCGTAGTTTGTTTGTTTCCTTAATAGATTTAGTGATAGCATCCGAATGGAATCCCGACACAAACTATTTTTCAGGAATAGTAGAAACAGCATCAAGAGAAATTCACTGTTACTTTATGCAAGTGAACACTTCTGAATTTGGCGACTCACGAATTACATTACCATCGAAGAGCGAAAGTAAGAACCAAATTCAGATAAAAGGTGGCGAAAATGATACGATATTGATTAGTGAAATTGACATTGCAAAACTTAGAAGATTTCAATACAAGAAATATGACAAACAAAAGGAAGACAAATCATTTAAGCCAACACCACCAGACTTCAACCGAAAGAATGTAAAAAAGAGAATGGACAATGAGTTTATATTCGAAATAGAATAAAGAATTATTAAAAATGACAAAGCATTACCAAGCACAATTAAATTTATTTTCAGCGTACAAAGAGATCGTAGAAAAAATAAGAAATTGGATTCGGTTTTTTCTAAAAGAGACCATCTATTTCGGTAAAAAGTAGTTATTATGTGCTATGGTTAGCTGGGTATTTATGTGAAATGATGCCCAAAAAGCGGCAGAAGATACAACTCGAATTAAATTAAGACGAACTTCTATGTAATTCTCAATTCTTGCTCTGAGTTGGAATAGCCTGAGTATGAAGATTGGAAGTGGTTAGATTTTTCCTACAATATATTCACTTCTTCACACAAAGTAAACAAAAGAATTCCGTTCGAGGTCTATCTTGGAGAGGTATTTTGCAGAGATAAATTAATAACGCATTTCACTTAATGTTTACTCTATTATTATCTGAAATTGAGAAGATCATTTAACTATACACTTTAATAATAATAAATATGGCGAAGGTTAATTTAGATGCACTCATTCCGAGAGAAGATTTTGAAATATCTGGAGTTCAAAATTCAACTAATTTATTTAGTTCTATATCGATAACCAATTTCACGGGAGGTTTTTTCTATCCCTTTCTTAGAAAACCAGATTTTCAACGAGAAACTAATGAGTGGGAAAGTAAAAAGATTCTCGAATTTATTGAAAGTTATATAAATGGAGAATTAATTCCTGCTATTATATTATGGCGTAGCCAGACTGGGTTGTATTTTGTTATTGATGGAGCTCATAGATTAAGTGCATTGATTTCATGGATAAATGATGATTACGGCGACGGTGAGACATCTAGAAAGTTTTACAATTCCATTATAAACGAAGAGCAATTAGATGTTGCTAATAAAACAAGGGACTTGGTTAATAAAAAAATCGGTATGTACAAAGATATTATTTCTGCACCAAGTATATTTTACTTAAAATCTGCTTATATAGAAAGAGCAAAAAATCTTGGTGCTTATTCAATTCAAGTTCAATGGGTAGATGGAGATGCTAAAAAGGCGGAAAATTCATTTTTTAAGATTAACCAACAAGCTTCTAAAATTGATCCAACTGAACTAAGAATACTTCAATCTAGAAAAAAGCCTAATTGTATTGCAGCAAGAGGTATTATTAGAGGCGGGCTAGGACACAAATACTGGGCTGACTTTTCTGCTGAGAATCAAGCTGAGATACAAAAACTATCCAAAGAAATACACGACATAATGTATAGCCCGGTTTTAAAAACACCAGTGAAAACCCTAGATATACCTATAGGTGGTAAACTGTTCTCAGCTCAGAGCCTACCTTTGATTCTAGAGTTTGTCAATATGACTAACAAAATTGAAGATGATTTTTCAAAATCTTTGGATGATGATAAAGTTGGAGATGTTACCATAAATTATCTAAGGCAAGCTAGAAAAATTGCTTGGCGTATAAATAGCGTACATCCTTCTTCACTTGGGCTACATCCAATAGTTTATTTCTACTCAATTGAAGGGAAGCATAAACCGGCTTCTTTTTACTATACAGTAGCACTACTCCTAGAGTTAGAGCGTAATAATTCGTATAATTTATTTATTAAAGTAAGGGAAGACTTCGAAAAATTTCTGCTTGAATATGATTATATACTAGCGCAAATAACAAGAAACTATCGAAGTGCAACTAGGAGTATTGTACATGTAGTAGAGTTATTCTCATTATTAGTTGCTGAATTAAATGCAGATACGCCACTTAAAGAGTCCATACAAAAAATAATAAAATTAGATAAATACAAGTTTGTCAAAATTGAGGACACTGAAGATGAAAAATATGAATTCAGAGATTTTACTACTGAAACGAAATCAGAAGTATTTATTAGAGAAGCAATTAAACATGGTTTGAGATGCAAAATCTGTAACGGTTATCTTCATAAGAATGCAATTTCAATTGACCATATTCAAAGAAAATCAGATGGAGGTCTAGGTATTCCTGATAACGGACAATTGACTCATCCATATTGTAATACAACATATAAAAATTAGCAATTGTTTTGTAAACAGGCAGGAAGTTAAGTATTAGATATCACGTACCTATAATACTTCCAGACCTCCTACACTAGGGCTTTCATCTTCCCCTTCCCCTTCACCTCGACAAACATCCCACCCACATACCTCTCATACAACTCAAACAAAAAAACCATCCTATTAGCTTCATTCACAAATGGCTGCGAACGGTACGCGCTGTCAACTGCCTTGTCTAATTCATTGTGCGCTTTGACGAGTGCAGGTGGCATTGATCGTGGATCGTATAAAACCGCAAGTGAACTCTCCGGAAAAGCAGCCCGAGCATCTAATACCTTTTGAGCCGCTGTCTCTATTGATTTGATTTGCTTCTCGGTCGGGGATTCCGGCCAAGGGAAGTTGTTGTACACGATGGTGTTGGAATATCGAAATCGACTTTCTAATCTACCACAAACATTTTTCACCCAAGTCATGTGCATAATGGACATCAATACCCCAAATAAATATAAACTTGCATTTGGTAAAGCTGTACATGAATTACTGACAATTGTGCTTGGTTTGAAAAAGCCAAATGGAATGTATATTCTTGTCTCGGATGAATGCTGTGGAATAACAATAAAGTTATCTTTTGGTTGGCGTATTTCAGAAAACAAGGATGGGGTTTTTGCTTGTTTCCTTACAGATTCCTTTGTACTGTTCTCTCTGAATATCCGAACTTTTTCTAATCGTTGAATTACATGAGGCATACTTTTTAATTCCGATGGATTTGCATTCTCCAACCATAGACACCATCTATTCTTTCCATTAAGAAATTCGTGACTACTAAGTATTGGTTTAATATACTTAGCAGCGCTTGGCTCAATAGATAGAAATTCATCTTTCTCTTCATCTGTAAAAAAGAAATTACCATCATCAACAGGCTTGCTACCATACACCATGCTCGGAACTTTATTTATTGGGTTTGTTCTTCCTAAGATTATTAAATCCTTTCCTTCAACCAAATAAGGATTGATATTCTTCACTTTAATCTCGTGCGGCTCTCCTTTAATATCATCATATTCAAATACTTTCTTATCTGTTGTATCATAATTCGCAAACCCTATAATTACAACATGAACGGCGGCATTTCCTCTCGCTTCATTGCTCCAACTAAATGTGCGATGGGCAAAATGAATTTTGATTTTGTAGAGATTATACAGCAAGCTCCATAATATTCCCGGCTGCTCTCCTTGTGCGATGGAATTTGTTGATACAAAGGCAGTTTTGATTTTCGTATTTTTCATGTATTGCGCTGCTTTCAAATACCAAGCAGTTACATAGTCTAATACACCAATACCTTTTACTCCTGTAAATACCTTTTCCATATCTGACTTCTGTTCTGCATTTTGAAGACTCTTCCCCACAAACGGAGGGTTACCAAGGATATACGACAGCTTAACTTTAGCAATAACAGACTCCCAATCTATTTGCAAAGCGTTACCATGAACAATCATTGCCGATTTTTTGAGGGGAAGTCGCGCGAAATAAAGACCAAACTCATTGCTGATCAGCATATTCATTTGATGATCTATCAGCCACATTGCCACTTCCGCTATTCGCGCCGGAAACTCCTCGTATTCTATACCATACATCATGTCCACATCGAGCAGAACTATCGTTTCGATACTCGTCACAAGTTCATTCTTGTAGAGTATGCGGAGAACGTCCAGCTCCAAAAGCCGTAATTCCCGGTACGTGATCACCAAGATATTACCACATCCACATGCAGGATCAAGAAATTTCAGGTTGGCAAGCTTCCGGTGAAATTCTTGAAGTTTATACTTATTGCTTTTACATGCTTCAAACTCAGCGCGAAGTTCATCGAGAAAAAGCGGTTTGATAATTTTGAGAACATTTTTTTCGCTGGTGTAATGCGCACCTAAGTTCCGGCGTTCAACAGGGTTCATCACGCTTTGAAACATCGAACCAAATATATCAGGCGAAATCTTACTCCAATCCTGATAACAGCATTCGAGCAAGGCAAGGCGCATCTTACTGTCAAAACTCGCAGTTGCAAGCGATTCATCAAACAGCTTTCCGTTCACATAAGGAAATTCCGAGAGCTGTTCATCAAGATTCTTGAAGCGTTTCGCTTCCGGTGTGTTCAGCACTTGGAAGAGTTCCTGAATGCGTGGCGCGAGGTCAGTGCCGTCTTCATTGGTACGCTGCTCGATGTAGTCCTGAAATTGTTGTTTTTGAAAGATGGTCGTATCCTCGGCAAAAAGGCAGAAAAGCAGTCGCACGAGATACACTTCGAGAGGGTGACCGTCATAACCGATTTCTTTCAGCCGGTCGTGGAGCTTGCCCATGAGTTCAGCAGCTTTGATATTGGCATGGTCTTGTTCTTTGAATACTTTCTTTTGGTAGTCGATAAGGGAGTTAAAGTGATGAACATTATGAACAAATTCATTGAGTTTGAATTCGATTGTTCGTTCTTCTTTGAGATCATGCAGCCGGAAAATATCAAAGTCGGAGACGAGAATATATTTGGGGAGCTCATGTTGCGGAAGGCCGTGAAGATATGCCTTCGCTTGATCAAAGGCACGATCGAGGTTCTTGCCTTTAGATTTCATTTCGATGAGGATATTCCCTTTCCAAAGAAGATCGATATAACCGTCAGTTGTATCTGGGCGTTTTACTCGATGCTCAAACGTCGAGACCTTACGATTAGATATACCGAATACCTGAAAGAATTCGATGAGGAATTGTTTGGCTTCAGCTTCTTCCCGACGTGCCTCCATCCATTCTTTCGAGAAGTGGAAGGCGCGATCTTTGATTTCGTTCCAACTGAGGGTCATGTTGAATGTCCGTTTATAAAAGTATGGGAAAGTAGTATATGCCGGATTCGATTGACAAATGCAAATTAGTGTTTGACAAATTTATCCAATTTATCCATAAACCTCAACTATTTATTAGTAATAGTACTGTTTTGTTAGCAGTATTAAAAATTATTACCGAAATAAAGAAATTTAGCACAAATACTGGTAATAAAATTATCTCGGTAACTATAGAATAATAAATGAGATAAGTACTGAGTAATAAGGCACAACAAATAAACTCCTGATTTCAAAGCGTAGTAGCATTAGAATTGAAAAATTCACGATTTTAGGACTCGTATGGATGACTGTAACGATATGAGAGGGGAGGTATCTTGAGAGTGAAACGCAAGTAGCTGAGATATTGAAAATCATGGGGTTACTTACATTGTACCTGAAGCTGGAGACACCGAAGAATCATGAAATATAAACTGAGTTAGTATTGAGCTGTATTGTAGAGAATTTCAGATTCTAGAACTCAAAGCGGTGGAACTCATAACTAATAAATAAATCAACTAAAGAATTATATTAGGGAGCAAGATTTTGAAGCGGTTCATTTAAGACTTTCTATCTTATCAGTACTCCAATTTTGTCCATACAATGAGGGAAAGTACAGCTGCTGAAGTTTGTAAATATTTATATGTAAAATTTGTTAGGAGACTGTTGATTAACCCTAAATTCAGTGTATCAGTCTAAAACCCAATAATTTTAGGATGAAAGAATTACAATGTTGATTTTTGACATGACCCAAAAAAGGGGACACACTAATTTTCTGGGGAGCAGACATTTTTCATTTCAATCAAGCGAACAATTTTTCTAATCGAAAAAGGAAGAATTTCACATCAGTTACGCCCCTCAGATTGGCTCTAAATCCTTTGATTTTGGAATTGAATGACTCGACATAAGCATTAGTACTTCTGTTGTCGAAGAAGTTCAAGATTGAGTCCCAATGGCATTCTATTGAGTGAACTGCTGTGTTAAACTCTGGTATGTTCAAGGCTATTACTTTTTCTTTCCAGGATCTAAATTGTTCTGATGCGTTCTCTTTTGAAGTGTTCTCGTAGATACTTCTAAACGAAATTGTTAATTTATAAACAGCTTCTAATACCGGGTATATTTTGAAAAGTAGAGCAGCTCTTTTTGATTGATTCGACGTCCATTCATGTTCAAATTTATAGAGTAAATAGCGACTTCTTGCAAGTAATTCCTTTAGTGTGTCTCCGTTTGAAAGTGTTTCAGATTGATATTTTTCGCCCTTTTCCTTTGACTCTTTGATCAGATTGTTTTCTTCTGCTATCGCGTTCCAGCGATGCTGTACTCGGAGATGTTGCATGGCTTCCTGTACTAATCTCACTACATGAAAACGGTCTATAACGATGTTACTTTGAGGAAAACTATTTTTTGATGCCATGCCCATATTGCGAGCCATATCCATACTTACTTCTTTGACTGCCTCTCGTTGTGGTAATGGTATTCTTTCTAAAACTGCTTGTATTGTCTTGGCTTGCGTTCCATTGATGATTGCTACAACGCTCTTCTTATGACATGAATCCAAGCGCTTATTTGTTACTATCGTGTAGAGTTCACCTTTTGATAAGGCTACTTCATCTATGCTCAGATGCTCGCCTATATTCTCAGGATAAAGGACATACTCCTCTGCGTGTGATGCCTGTTCCCAGTTGTCAAATCCGCTTATTTGTTTCTTGTAATGTCGTTGAAGTGTTTGGTGCCTGATTCCATAATAGCTTGCGATTGTGCTGATCGTATCAGTCCGCGTCTCTACCTCTATCTTTTAAAAAATCCGAAAGTTCTCGTGTTAATTTGGAACCCTCGGTGATAAAGCTGAAATCGCGGCGTAAGACTGTGCCATTCTCTTTATGACGCCAGCGACGCTTCATTATACGAAGATAAACTGCCTTGCCGCGTAATGGGAAATCTTGGATTGTTGAGCTTTGCATGAAACCCTTAGATTCATAGTCAGATGATGAATAACCCGTCGGCAAATCGTTCTTCTCTTCAAAGTCGATTAGCCAATATTCAGTCTTATCTACATCGTATTTTAACTCAAATTTGGTAATTATGAAGTACTGCGTCAGCTCAGAGGGAAACAGAGCACTCAGTAAAGATATGTCGATTGTAGGCATAGTGTTTTTATAGGCAATTTAGACAATTCTAAAATTCTGCTCCCCAACTTTTGATGGTGACTCCAAAAAAGTCATTGAGGAAAAACTACTTATTTGTTTTTTGACTGCATAATAGCAGGCATACACGACCATACGAACAAAATTCAAGAACAAAAGGAACTGTTTAGGCGTTCCCAATCCGAAGAGTGTTCTCATAAGTAATGAAAGATTAAAGCACGCGGTAGCGACTAAATATCGCTTTCGAATATCTTCTACTCCTCGGAGGGTTGTCTTTCGTTGCCCCCCACAATCAAGTACATGGGCAAAGCTTCGCTCGACATACATCCCTCGGCGTTTCAGGAGTGCTTTCCCTTCTTTACTTTTGACGGCTACTCTGGCTACCTCGACGGCCGATGCTTCTTCATCTGATAATTTACTGATAGTTCTATTGATCTCTCGGTCCGGCATAACTGGTGTAATTTCAAAGGATTCTATAATTACTACTTCTCCGGCTTTGAAATACCCTTTATCGGTCGTTGCTGATTCTATTTGCTCTGCGGTAATCGGATCATCTGATGCATCGTTTAAGCGTATTTGTGCGGAGACTATCCGTTCTGAAAACAAATGACTATCGGCTCGGTCTCCTAAAAGTATATCCGCATCAACAATTGCTCCTGTATCAAGGTCAACTGCGTGTTCGGGTTTATAGACCATATCAGTTGCTCCGTCTTTGGTTTGACCAACTTTTGCATCCGGGTCATGAGGATTGTGCCAGTCTTTGTTCGATGTCTTGCGATCTTTCCTTGTACGGTCAAATCGTGCAACTGCGGCTTTATCATCTGGATTAATGCCTGATTCTTTGGCTAATTTCTGTATGTATTCTGCATAACTTTCTTCTGTCATTCTGTTTTGAAGCGAGCGTAAAGAGGCATTGGCTTCGATAATTGAAGAGTCCCATGCAATGTTCTTTCCTTTAACTAATCCTTTGGATATCAATCCTTTGAGGATAATGGTAAAGAGACCGTCAAAGATAGTAGCCGGTAATCGGTGGCGAATTATAGAAAGGGTTGAATGGTTGGGTGTTGATTCGATGAGCGAATAGCCAAGAAATGCTCTTATCGAAAGTGAATCGGCACAGCGAGAGGCAATACCGCGCTCGCTCGTGATATTCTCAAAAAAGCCAACCATCAGCATCTTAAAGTAAATTTCAGGGTCAATCGGTGGACGGCAATTCGACTTCTCGCTATAGTATGGCTCACAGAGGGTTCGAATTTTATTACCTAAATCAATTGAGTCAAGAACTTCATTGAGTTTAGTATAAAACGATATCTGTGGCTTGACCTGTAGCTCGTCTGTAGATATCCAAAATGTAGCTTGTGCCTGGACTGCCTTTTTACGTATCATAACTGAATGTATATTTGCATGTAACTATTTAATGATGTAACGACTTGGGTTGTATTTTATTGTAAATTTATAGCTAAATAATTAAATTAGTTTTTCAACAGTCTGTTAGGATGGTAACCGCTTTTTGGTTACATTTGCTCTTCAATAGAAAGGTGTTATTTTGTGGTTGAGTCTTTATAGTTTAACTCATTACAAAATTTACTTTTTGAAGCAACTTTCTTTGAATAATTTTTATATAGTTATGTGTTATCATTTTGAAAGATGTTAGCCATTTTGATTTTTTCCCAAATATGGATAAGAATAAAATTCTTAAAGGAGATATTTCATGAAAAACCTTTTCACTTCAACAGTTACTATATCTAAATGTATGGTAGCATTCACTGCTCTGCTTCTCTTTTGTGTGACACCATCACTTCAAGCCCAATGGAAACAATGCAATGGTCTTTATAATAAGAAGATCACCGGACTCTTTACTATTGGAACTACTCTCTTTGCATACGATAATGGTCTGTTTAAAAGTACTGATAAAGGTGCTACATGGTCAAAGACCGAAATTGTACTGGGAAGTGATAGTCAGGTTAATGATATTATAGAATTCGGCGGTAAGCTCTTTGCCATAGGTAAAGGTGTCTATGCAAGCACAAATAATGGTGATACTTGGAAAAAGGTGAGTACGTATTCAATCGGAGATGCAATCACTACAATGGGGTCTGATATCTTTGTTGGTGGATATGAAGGATTTTGCAGAAGTTCAGATACAGGATCTACCTGGACTTGTTCACCATTTCCCATTCCTCATCATTATGTTTTATCATTGGCTACGATGGGTAATACTTTATTAGCAGGGCTAAAAAGTCAGAATCCTGATGAAGGTGGAGGTATTTACAGTAGTATTGATAATGGAAAAAGTTGGAATCTTATTGCATTTAAACACAAGTATGTTCGTAAACTTATAGTCAAAGATCATTTTCTTTATGTAAGCACACATGCAGTTGATTATAATGATTTAGATAGAGATCCAGATACCGTTATAGGTCTTTATAGAAGTTCTGATAATGGAGTTAGTTGGACAGCAATTCATCCAGGGTTTGAAAGCCGCTATGTTTCAACTTTTACGGTAAATGGTACTACTTTAACAGCAAGTTTCTTTCAAAGTGGGTTATATCAAAGTACCAATAACGGAGATAATTGGAGTGAAGTAAAGACAGAAGCTGATAATAAAGTTGTGTATAAATTAGCTACAATAGGTTCGGATATTTTTTCAAGTCCACAAAGTGGCGGTATATATAAAACTGCTGATGTAGGTGTTAGTTGGAATGAAGTTGGGCTGAAAAATCAATATGTTTATTCTCTTAATGCCGTTGATAATACAATTTATGTGGGTTCATCCCAAAACGGAATTTATTACAGCAAAGATAATGGCACTATTTGGAATTATGGAAAAATAGGTGTCGGTTCATTATCTGCAGTATCAATATATGGATACGGAAATACTGTTTTAGTTGGTACAAATGGGGGTGGGATTTATCAAAGTACAGATAGCGGGGTAAATTGGAAAAGTTTTAATCCGCAACTTAATAATAGAACAATACAGTCGTTGGCAGTAATTGGTACTACTGTATTTGCCGGTACTGATAATGGTCTCCGATATGTAGATAAAGACAATGTATGGCAACTGGCTCCATCGGGTCAACCTGCTAAATCTCGAGCATTTGCAATTATCGGGAATACATTATATGGAGGAGGAAATGGAGGAGTTTCTATGACTTCCGATTATGGAGAGACGTGGACCAAAATAGGACTTGATACACAAAACATCACTATTCTCTCAGCTGTCGGAACAATTCTCTATGCTTGTGATACTGATAAATTTATGCATATAAGTTCTGATTTTGGGGCAACATGGACAAAAACCGGAATGCCGAGTGTTGAAGTTATGTCATTTGTAGGTAATGATAAAGCTCTTTTTATTGCTACAAAAGATTCAGGAGTATATCAAAGTACTGATAAAGGTACAACTTGGGCTCAAATGAACAAAGGATTGTCCAGTAATGTTATCAATGTCATAACACTTAACGGTAAAACTCTCTTTGGCGGGGCAAATGGATCCAGTATGTGGATGTATGAAAATGCAGTATCCGTTTCAGAACCACAAAATCATGATGAAAATATATCTGCAAATCAATTGAAAGTTTACCCGAATCCGGCATATTCATCAATTACCATAAGCAGAAGCAACTCTCAATTTACCCAAAACTCTCAAATTAGATATTCCATCAGTAGCCTAGTTGGTACTAAACTCATTGAAACCGAATCTTCACTCGAATCCTTCAAAATTCCTCTCAATGGAATTCCACAAGGTGTCTATTTATTATCTGCTACTCAAGGAACAAAACAGATTACAACTAGCTTCATGGTCTTACAACAAGATTAATGAGCATCCCTCCGTTGTTTGGTCAAAACAATAAGATAGTATATTTGGAATAAGAGGAGAGAAGCAATGACCAAGCAGTGTGTTTTATGTAAACTATCAGAATTCGAGGTAAAAGTGGCATTGAAGTCGTTGTAAGACAGTATTTTTATGACAAGTACTGAAGATGACGAGTGAAGTGGTATCCTTTCACCGAAATAGGTGGAACGCTTTCACCGAAACGAGTGGTATACTTTCACTGAAACGAGTGGTATTTTCACCGTTCTGAGTGGTACACTTTCACCGTTCTGAGTGGTATACTTTCACCGTAATGAGTGGTACACTTTCACCGTAATGAGTGGTAATCTTTGAACGGAATGTGAATATTCTGTAGAATTCGCAATAAAAAAAAGCCCCTTGCTACAACTTATAACAAAGGGCGTTTTTGTAGGAAACTCATTTTGAGCATCCTTTCATCATTAAAATACCAGCATGTGAAATGGTTTGTTGTTTTATCTCCTCATTTGTCAACTGGCGACCTACTCTGATGAACTCTGAGAGTTCAAGTCTGCTGAAATAAAGACGTTTGCCGCATTTTGAATAGGGGATTTCTTTTTTACTCGCTTTGGTGTAAACGGTTGCAATAGATAAGGTTAAATATTCTGCTGCCTCGGTGACATTCATCATATCTTTTGGCAATTTTGTGACACAGACTTCTCCAAAAAGCAATCCTTCAACCCGTTCTAAGCGTGTTAACAGTTCAGGGAAATCCTGTACCATTCGTTCGAA
The DNA here is from genome assembly GCA_016720145.1 of Ignavibacteria bacterium. Classification (GTDB taxonomy): domain Bacteria; phylum Bacteroidota; class Ignavibacteria; order Kapaibacteriales; family UBA961; genus JADJXV01. The sequence goes on from JADJXV010000015.1 coordinate 56,348, forward strand.
TGTATAACTCATAAAAATCCTTAAATAATAATATTACTAATATATTTAAGGGCTAGAACGCAAGTATTTTGCTCGGATTTTTACCGAAATTATTACTTTCTTTTTACTCTGTTATATTACGATAGTTAGTAAAATATTAGACCATTATTTACCCTAGTTCTTACCGATTACTTACCGAATTACTTACCGAATCCTTACCGGTAAGAATAAATTAAAATGTATCTATAACATCTTTATTAATTTGGAGATAATCTTTAACAATTACACCTTCTTTAGGATTGTATTTGCATCTTTGATTCAACATAGTATGAAAACTTTCTTTTTTTGTAAACTTCTTGCCTTTTTCATCTCTAAATAGTTCAAATGCAATTTTTGTTAATTGACTTTTTTTGTATGCGAATACCGGACTTCCTGGACTTGTTTTCTCATCAGCTAAAATTGCAGCTAAACGTGATTTTACAATATGTGGAAATTTACGTTTTTTACCTATAGAAGCACCAATTAATAATAATTTTTCTAGCTCATTAATCTGCTCTAAAATTGTAGGTTTAAATTCATGTATAGCTTTAACAATGTCGTTGTGAGATTCATTGTAACCAGTTAAAATATGATTCAAGTAGAATATTTGTTTTTTTATAAGTTTATGCTGAATAATCTGGATTATTTGTTAATTCACTAATAAAAGGCGAAAAACCTTTGAGCGTATTCCAAATACCAAAAATTGTAGTTTGTGGATCAGCGACTTTAGTTTTTTCAAATAATTCTAACATATATTCAGGAGCCAGAATCATAGCAACATTTGGATAATCCCCTGCAATTTCTAATACATCATTTCTGTATTTAATCTCATCCTGTGCTTTAGTAAATTTATGTTTTTGAGTCATGATTATTCTCCGACTAAGTAAAAATGGATTTTTATATAATTATCTGTATTTATAGCGGACATTATTATAATGTCGTAATTAGTTATTACTCATTGAATTAAGTATTCGTATTGTAAAGAACTAAACAAAATCTTCTAATATTTCTCATCTCGATAAAACTTAAATATTCGATAAAAGTTGAATCTAACATAGTATAGTGAAGGATTTGAAAACACCCTAAAAGCTAAGATAATTTTCGTAGAGGTTCAATAAATAGATTCAATCATTTAAAGTAACTTGTTAGAATTAATACGTTTGCTTTCATCGCTAAAACCTCCGAGATAGTTTTCAGTTGTTTTAAGTTCTGCATGCCCAAGAGCTTCGCTAATTTCTGCAATCGAAACGCCGCTTCTTTGCATGACCGTTGCGTATGAATGTCTTGCTACGTATGTGGTTAGGTCTATCTGCAAATTAAGCTTTGTTCCTATCTTATGGAGTGCTTTATTTAATTGGCGCAAGAGTGACAGTTTGGCTGTGAACTGGTCTTGAGGAGTTTCCTTGCCATTCATAAAAGGAAAAACATAGCTATCTTTCGAATCATTCCCATGTCTTTCAATAATTAACTTAATCAATTCAGTCGGTTCAGTATCAAGTTCAATTAGAATTTTTGTCTTATCCTTCTTCTGCTGTGTCTTTTGACGTGAAAATTCAATGGAGCAACCATTGGAATGAAATTTTATTTCTTTGTAGCTCAATTTAATAATATCGGCTATATTCATCCCATTGCATAAATATGAAAAAGTCCATAAGTCTTTTGCTCGTTGTTCTAATTCAGATAGAGTATAGTAGTTGCGTATGGAACGTACTTCGGTTATAGTTAAAGCACGTTTGTTTTTCGTTGCGGTCGGTGGAGTAAATCCATCTTTTCCGAAAGGGTAGGGAAGTGAAGGGTTTTGTTTGCGTTCGATGTTCACAATCCGGCGCAAAGCTCTCAGGTATATTCCTTGCGTACTTGGTGACACTTTCACTGCCGTTAATGCCGTTTCGTACCGTTTTAGCCATTGCAGTGTAATTTCCTCAAATCTCAATTTTGGTGGTTTTATATCGGCTTGCTTTTTGCCGGATTTATTGCTTTTTGAATGTTCCAATAGTTTCCCGTTACAGAACGCTGCAATACTTCTCATGGTGGTTTTATAGATATTAGCATTTCCGATAAAACCTCCGTTTTCGAGTTCGCCAATCACATCACGAAACGTAGAAAATACATCGCGTTCGTTAGTGCTGGTTGATTCCTTATAAAAAGCACGTCGGAACGCTTCAGGTGTGAATTCAGGTAGGGAGTCAAAAACGTTTTCAGCAAAAGTTTTGACCACGCCAAGTTGAAAGAATAGTTCTTTTTCTTCGGTGGTCTTACGTTCTCCATACATAGCACGTTTGTATAGTTCTTCAGTTGCCTCAAGAGGAGTCTTGAAATAATACCGTGCTTTCTTGATTGTGATACGTACTCGAAAAGGGTGTTTACCGTTTTTCATTGCCTCACGTGTGTCGAGCCAAACCACGATTAACCGAGCCGAAACTTTGTTATCTGTTTTCATTGTTCTAATGTAATTATTCCTAAAAAAAGTCGCACACTTTTCGCACACCAAACGTTTTTAATGGTCTTAGTCGCACACTTTTCGCACACTAATTTAAGAAAGAAACCGTAAAAGGTACATAAAATCATTTGCTTGTAAGTACTTATTTATCAAACACCTTTACAAACATAAACATACAAATCATACTAAACAAGTAATATTTATGTACAGCCTTCTAAGCTGTGGGCCACAAGTTCGAATCTTGTCGGGCGTACACAAGTTAAGCCCTTTGTAAGCATTTGTTTACAAAGGGTTTTTTTTTGTGGTGAATTGATATGAGGGAAGAACTCTAGCGCAATCGTTGAATTCTCATGAGAAATGTATTGTTCTCGCAAAACCTAGAAAAAATATAAATTGCTGTTATCTTGAGTTCATGGTTACCATTGCAGACAACCAAATACTGTCAACATAAGAAATAGGAATTTGCTTAGTGCGTATAGGCAATCTGTTATTGACAGACTTGGCATTCATCCATTATTCCAACAGCTAACACAATGATAATAGTCGAGTTGTCATTATCGATTCTATGTGCAATTACTAAACGATTGAAACCGTTGGACCGATTGTATCGTGCGTATTAGAAATGGTTAAAACCATTCTCAGTTCTCAAAACCGTTAAAACGGTTTATGAATCCTTATCGCGACTCTTGACCCCATGATTAAAATCATGGGCTATGTTTTTACCTTGTGTCATTGTTTATGATAGAGTCGGGTTTCCGCCAATTGGGAAATCAGCATAAAGAACGACTTACTATCATCCTGAGCTTGCCTATGATTGCTCAATTACTTGCCTATTTCTTCTTAAGTTGATCGCATTGGCTGAAAACCTCACCTCCACTCCCAACCTTGCCGCACTCAAAGAATATCCCTATTATCGCAGAATAAAACAAACGCCGCCCAACAGTACGTAATTACTAACGATATACATCCTAACCACATCAATCATCAAATCTGCCATGTCAAAGAAAAAACCAACCCAAATAACAGAACGATACTACACCAACAAGCTGACGAACGCTCTCCTGAACGGTTCGCCCATGTCGCTTGCACGCTATCAGTATGAATTAGAAGAGCAAATCGAGGAATTAAAAGTAATCATGCACGAAGACAATAACGATCTTCTGATGACTCTCACCGAAAATTCCGGCGATGTAGCAATGCTGCTCATCCTCAAAGACGACTCGGTCTATTGCAATGAAGATGCCCGGGACAAATTACGAGACCTCTGGAAAGAATCCTACGAATATAATATACAACTAATCATCCCTGGAATGGTAGAAGACCTCTGCGTGGATTGCTTACCTATGTTTGCGTGTATGTATGTGACTCAGGACGAGGGTACGTAGGAGTAAACCCTCATACCCCCCCATGCGAATCATGCGCCTAACGGCGACGATTACACTGTGGCTGAGATGTAAGTTGTAGATAGTAGGGAGGAGGTGTTAGTGTATCTTGGAAGGGGTGAAAATTCATTTTGTTGCATACATGATTATGTGTAGTTTAGCTGAAAAAATAGTCAGACAAGAAAGCAATGGACAAGCTAAGCAAAGCACAGCGCAGAAAGAATATGCAAGCCGTGAAAAGTACAGGCTCTGCAATCGAAATAATGCTCGCGAAAGAACTCTGGAAAAGAGGGTATCGGTATAGAAAAAATAATACTTCCGTATTTGGCAAACCTGACCTGACTTTCAAAAAACTGAAAATCGCCGTGTTTGTCGATGGAGAGTTCTGGCATGGCAAAAATTGGGAAATTCGCAAGCAAGACCATAAATCAAACAAGAAATTTTGGTATCCGAAAATTGTACGCATAATCTAGTTAATCCCTAACCTAACTTCAATTATCCAAAGTTTTAAAAGTTATTTATATCAATTGAATCTATCATAAAACTTATCCTACCAATACATTATGCCACGGAATGAAAATTGGACTCGCGAGCAAACTATTATAGCGTTAAATCTTTATTGCAAAATTCCATTTAATAGGGTGAGTTCATCTCATCCAGACATTATTCGAATTGCAAACATTATTGGTAGAAATCCAAATGCCGTGAAAATGAAAGTGGGCAATTTCGGAAGTTTTGATCCTGAGCTAAAAGCTAAAGGAATTGTTGGTCTGGCAAATGCAAGTCGATTAGATAAAGAAGTATGGGACGAATTCAATAGTAATTGGGAACTTCTCGCATATCATAGTGAAACGTTGATTGCACAATTTTCCAATAAACCTATTGAAGAAATAACCGGCATTATAATTGATGATTTGCCAGTTGGGAGGGATCGCGAAACTATGGTGAAAGTGCGAGTCAATCAGTATTTTTTTCGTTCAACAATACTCTCATCATATAATCAGAAATGTTGTATTACAGGATTATCTGTATCTGAATTATTAGTGGCAAGTCATATTATTCCATGGAGAGATAAAGATCATATTCATCATCGCCTTAATCCGCGTAATGGCTTATGTCTTAATACACTTCATGATAGAGCATTTGACCAAGGATATATAACAATTACAACTGATTATAAAGTGAAAGTATCGAAATGGTTCGATAATTACAAGCAGGATAATTCAATTGGAGAATTGTTTTTGAAATACGACAGACAAGGAATAATTTTACCTGATAGATTCCTTCCCGACAAAGAGTTTTTGGAGTATCATTATGATAAGGTTTTTAAGAAATGAAGCATAAAATTTATAATGAGGATCATAGTATTGAAATCAGGGATTCTGATATACCAGAAAAAGATTTTGAAATATCGGGTGAGAATTACAACTTTATCTTTAAAGTAGAGAACAACTTACCAAATTCTGTTCCACAATTCAATGAGATGACATACAAACCATTAGGAGGAATTTCTAAAATCACTTATCGACTACAAAAATTGATTGATGAACTAAAGTTGATTTTTACCTTTACGTCAGTTCAATCAAATCAATTATGGAAGAACTTAAAAATGATAGATGGCGATTTACCGGAATTACTTGCCTATGCGCTCTTGTACAGGTATAAGTATCAAAAGGTTACTATGGTAGAAGTGGCTGAATTGCTTGAAAATTCTGACCCGATGAATTTTTATAATGGTGAAAAATCAGTACAAAAGCTTTATGAGTATAAATTAAAGAGATTCCTAGCCGAATGCGCGATGGGTATGACTGCGGAAACTCCTTGGCATGGAATGTACGATACCACAGGCGGTGTAATTATCTGTAAAAAAGATGGAGATATAGTTTGCTTTCATATCTATGATTTTAATCTTTTTAGAGAGTATTTGTTACGTAATACAAAGTTTGAACAGTCTTCAACAGGTGAAGACGAAGACAATCCCGGAACTCCACGAATAAAAAAAGGTACAAAGAAATACTACTATGGATGGCTTTATGAGGAAGAGGGAAAACTATTCTTTAAACTTAATCTCCAAACTAGATTTAAATAGATTTCCCCGCAACCAAGCAGTTACCCCGCCCTGCCCATCAACACCTCCAAATCAAAGATCCCGCTCACCCGTAATACGTGTGCGTGTGTATTACTTATGTAGCTCTACATTACACACCATCTCTACACAATACGTTCGCTTGATACTGTAAAGCTACTCCTTCTGCATATAACTAAAGGCACGCGAATATTTGCACGTTCGATGGATGAATTATCCTGCAAGACGTTTCATAGGTACGTGTTGGCTATCGGTTTGAGAAACCGATCGGACAGGAAATACTAACAGGAAGTAGTATTCCCAAGCGATTGTGGAGCGATTTGAAAAAGAAGCTGACGCAGGAAGGAAGTCAAGTGTACGACAATATCGTACAACTGAAATTTGAAGCAGCTGATGGTAAAAAATATGCAACTGATTGAGAATTACACCTATAAGAATCCCCCCAAACATGCAGAACGAAATATATTGGCTCTTTCTCGAACAAACAGGTCGCACCTACGGCGCTTCAATCAACCTTAGGCATTCATGTGCTACAAACAGGTCGCACCTACGGCGCTAAATCAACCATCGACATCCATTCCTACAAACATGTCGCACCTACGGCGCTAAATCAACCATCTACCTTCATTCCTACAAACATGTCGCACCTGCGGCGCTAAATCAACCATCGACCTTCATTCCTACAAACAGGTCGCACCTACGGCGCTAATCAAACCACCGGTATTCTAAATCCACCACTCCCACCACCACCTGCACCCCCCCCCATATCATAATCCTGCAAACATTACCCAATATTATGTAACACCTTACAATTCTAGCTTGTGTAATTTTGAATTGTACAGTCAGGCTTTAAAGCCTTTCGTTTTCTCACGAATATTCAATACATAAAATGAAAAATATCGGTTTTACAGTATTTCTTCTTATTGCTAGTTCGCTAACGGCGTATTCGCAGACAAACGTACAGTCAGAACTACCCACAACGCTTACAACTTCCCGAGAAATGTCCAATATTGAGGATGAAATCCATTGGAGTATAGATTCGAGCGGAGACATCTCTCGAGTTGATCCATCAGGTGGACAAGAAATAGTTCTGATAGGTAATGAAAGCGCTGAAGAGAATACTAATACAAGCACTACCGACGACGCATTGACAAGCAGCGAAGGAGAGTATCCAACCACTATGGATTTCACTATTTATCCAAACCCCTCAACAGATATATCCAGTATTGACTACTCGATTCCAACACGAAAACATATATCGATCAAGGTCTATAATGCATTAGGCGCTGAGATTGCTACCATCCAAGATGGTGTGCAATATCAAGGACAACATTCCATGAAAATAGAATCAGCCACTATGGATGTAGGAATGTATGTCGTACGATTTGCAGCCGACACTGATGTCACGTATAAGAAATTTGTAGTAGCACGATGATGTCCTTGGTACTATTCGTTATGCAGATTGTAAGATGCGGAAACTTTTCGTGATGTATGAATAATGTAAATAATTACCCAATGTTATGTAACATATATCACGCCAAATTACCCGAATTTTGCTCTTAGTAATAGCAATTACAAACGCACATTTTCAAACAAACTATTGTATCATTTTTAAGAAAGTATTGTATGGCAGAGATTAAGATTGAAAAGAAAAAAAAGGTTTGGCCCTGGGTATTAGCCGGTCTTGGTATCGTTATACTCGTGATAGCGGTAATGGTGTCTCGTGATACCAGCAAACCCATGGACATAGAAGCGGCTACAGAGTACGTGCCCCAACCGGAAAAACCGGCAGACCTCCTCGGTGTCAAAGAAAATAACGCAACGGTGGCGGCGTATGTCGATTTTATAGAAAACAGTCCCGGAAAGATGACGCTCGATCACGCCTTTTCGAATGAAGCGCTCTTGAAACTCATCGAAGCTACAAAAGCAATGGCCGGTATAGCAGGATATACCATTCAGGCAGATTTAGAAAAGGTAAAGGGATATGCGAATATCATCACAAAAGAGAAATATGTCACAACCCATGCCGATTACATTAGAATCGCTGATGATACTTTAGCCCATGAATTACAAAATATCCAAATGGCAAAATATCCTACCATGGCAAGTGACATTGAGGAATTAAAACGTGCCGCAGAAGCAATCGACCCGAACGTAAAGACGCTGAAGCAAAAAGATGCCGTGAGGAATGTACTTTGCAAAGGCCGCTGACTTGCTTAAAAAAATGAATTAATTACACTTTAAGATTCTTTGACAATTGTTATGAATCGTTAAAATTGATGAACGTAGAGGTGGTCGCTGTCATGCTGAATTTATTTCAGCATCTCCGCAAGTAGGTATTCATGCGAGAACGTCAACGGAGATCCTCGATTCTTCAGGTCAAACGGAAAATCCCTTCAGAATGACATTCAACAATATCTAAAAATCTTCAAATACCAACTTTAAAAAATAATACAATGACAAACACAAACAAAAATCTTTTCTATCTGAGTGACTTACCGGATTACCAAGTTGCTGAAAATTACTCTGATGTAAGGGGCTGGAATGTAAAGGATGCAAGTGACCGCATTATTGGGAAAGTAGATCATTTGCTGGTCAATAAAGCTACCGAACGAGTTGTGTATTTAGATGTTGAAGTCGATGATGCATTGATTGAAGAGGGACACGACACCTATCATACCCCTGCGAGTGAAGGTGTGCATGAGTTTCTCAATAAAGAAGGGGAAAATCATCTGATTATTCCTATCGGAATGGCATCTATCGATGAGGAAACCAAATCGGTGAAGAGCAATCAAATTAAAAGTTCGACTTTTGCAAAAGCTAAACGGTTCAGAAAGGGCGAAACTATTGACTTTGATTTTGAATTAAATGCTATGCGCCATTTAAAGGGTGATACTACAATTCATAGTTCGAATGCAGTTGAGGATTTTATGATCGAGAAGAGTTTATCGATACTTTTCATAATGGTATGTTAAAATAGTATAGATAGTTAGACAATTTTTTGGAAAATAGAATTTGAGTTGAAAGGGGCGAATCGCATTCGCCCCTTTCGTATTTATGTTTGGATGTATGCAATTCTCCTCTACAATGCAAAACATCATCGCACTAAAAATGTCAGAAATACGGCTAATTGATAAATCAAATTAACTTTCATATCAATAGTATAGTTGCAAAAAAAATACCGAACAGAAAGCTGCAAAATAGCAACCCTATCGAAGAAATTCCTTCATTCCAAAGCACGATAATTTTCTCCCCTCAACACCTATAGCATACATCTGCTATACTCACTAACTCTCTACGAAAATCGAACAAATGCCAGGTATTTACATCCTGTTCGTGCAAACTAATAATAACACATTGACATTCATCGAATAGCCTTACAGTTAACTTATTGTTTATAATAAAGTTAACTGTAGTATAATCCTACGCTGTATGTAAACGGTTTAAAACCGTTTGGATCGGTTATATCGTGCGCACTTGAAATGGTTAAAACCATTCTTACCTTCCAAAACCGTTAAAACGGTTTACAACCTCATCTCACATAACATGCCCATCATTCAAATCATGGGCTATATTGAATTTGCTTTGTTCGACTACTCATCGAAAGTGGTGGACTTCCGTACGTAAGAGCTAGCATGAGCCATTTTTATATTCCTTCTAAGACTATTCACTCCGTTAAGGCTCTTCTACTCCACAATAACACACTAAAAATTGATGTGGTATTCATCATTACTACACCCCAAATTTCATCATTGAGCAGTATTTTTGTAATTTGAAGCCTATAAAATCTTCAGTTCGCTCCTTGCGGTTGATTAAATAAATTATTCTCAATTGTTCTACAACTCATATTCTAAAAATTATGAAACATTTACGTACTGCTTTCCTTGCCTTTATCCTCAGCGCTCTCCTTCTTATGCCTTCGCTTGCAACTGCTCAGGGTAAATGGACTGCTTCTTCTACCGATGGATTCACTCCTCGTACCTACCCGTGCGCCGCTTCTGTTGACGGTATAATTTATGTCTTCGGCGGATTCTCCACTATTCTTGCGACCGGCGCTCAAAGCACATGTGAAGCGTACGACCCTACAACAGATAAATGGATAACGCCGGATCTGAGCGGCATAATGACTGCTCGTGGTGGAGCGAGTGCAAGTGTAGTCGATGGAAAGATTTATGTAGTGGGAGGTTCGGACGCGAGTGGAACCGCACTCAATTCAGTCCAACTCCTCGACCCAATCGCCGGTGAATGGTTTACCTATAAATCGACGGGCTCAATGACCGCTCGTAATCGACATTGTGCTGCAGTAGTCGGTGGTAAAATTTACATTATCGGTGGCGCGCAATCAACCACCTATCAAACCAAAGTAGAAGTACTCGATCCTGTTGCTAAAGTATGGTCTTCACTCACGACGACCGGCACCTTTTCTCCCCGCCGCGCGTCGGCAGTAGCGGTGATTGATGATAAAATCTATGTGTTCGGTGGTTTCAACGGAGCAGCGTATCTCAATACATTAGAAGTATTTGACCCTGCGACTAATACGTGGTCAACTCCTAGTGTTTCCGGTGAACCACTTCCAAGAGCAGGAGCAGCAGCAGCAGTCGTTGACGGTAAAATGTATATTATTGGCGGGTATAATGGAGCACTGCCGGACATCATCGAAGAATTCGACCCAAAGACCAACAGCTGGACGACCATCAATACCGAAGGACAGTTTTCGACACGCTCGGGGGTGGCATTAGCAACTGTTGGCAACCGGCACTATATCATCGGAGGTTCGCAATCTGATCCGATTGCCCCATACAACGAATACCTGACTTTCCCTCCGAGTAGTGTACACAACACAAGCGAAGAATCACTCCTCCGCCTCTCGCCCAATCCTACCGGAAACTTGTTGAAAATTGAAAATATACCGGCAAATACTCTCCGTTTGTCAATTGTAAATTTACTTGGTGAACAAGTCGCAGAAGTAGTTAATCCTACCGACCCACTTACTACAATCAATCTTAACAATTCACCGGCAGGAATGTATATTGTTCGTATTGTCACTCAGGCGGGGACGGTGACGAGGATGATAGTCAAGGAGTAAGAGTTACATACTATGCGATAGACCTGTCAGGTCGAAGAAGACCAGACAAGTCGGCAACTCGTAATAGACCTGTCAGGTCGAAGAAGACCTGACAGGTCGAAGAAGAGACCTGACAAGTCTGCAATCCCAGAGGGATTGAATGTTTGTAGCACGGTGCGCAACCAAACAGATACGACCCCATCGGGGTCGAACGTTTGTAGAATTGCAAAGTATAGACAATAAAGGCAGACATTCAGTGAAACTCAGAACCAATCCCAGCGGGATTGAATGTTTGTAGCACTGAGTGTTATCAAACAGATACGACCCCATCGGGGTCGAATGTATGTAGAATTGCAAAGTATAGACAATAAAGGCAGACATTCAGTGAAACTCAGAACCAATCCCAGCGGGATTGAATGTTTGTAGCACTGAGTGTTACCAAGCAGATACGACCCCATCGGGGTCGAACGTATGTAGAATTGCAAAGTATAGACAATAAAGGCAGACATTCAGTGAAACTCAGAACCAATCCCAGCGGGATTGAATGTTTGTAGCACTGAGTGTTACCAAGCAGATACGACCCCATCGGGGTCGAACGTATGTAGAATTGCAAAGTATAGACAATAAAGGCAGACATTCAGTGAAACTCAGAACCAATCCCAGCGGGATTGAATGTATGTAGTACGATGTGCTACCAAGGAGATACGCGACCCCATCTGGGTCGAACGTTTGTAGATTCCAGTCCGGTCAGTTGTTCCCAACTGACCGTCAACAAGTACCGATGAAACGTACTGCGCGGCTGTACTCTGTATCCATTACGGATTGGTAAAAGACAAATCGCAATGAAATCTGCAGTTCTATCCCCGTTCTTTCGACTCACAGACGTTTCATTGGTATATGTTGACGGACAGTTGGAAACAACTGACCGGACGGGAAAAGGAGTAAACCTTATAAAGTAATAAGGTTCTTTCTTTACTGGGCACGTTTCTACTAAGGTTTATCTTTGGTTCTCTGACAATTTTTGTGGTACCGAGTAATGAATGCCCAAAATTGTATGTTGCCACAGTCCCATAGGGACGATATATTGGTAGAAAACGAGATTCTGATATGCCACAAAGTCCCGTAGGGACGACATGTCAATTCTATAAGGTTGCGTCCCTACGGGACTTACTCGTGCATTCGTTCACTTTTTTACCGATATGTCATCGCTAACGCGATTGAGGAGGACGATGAGTCTGTAGCAATTCAACCACAAAAATTGTCAGAGAACCTGATCATTTACACCTATAATGGTACAATGACAAAGTTGATTCACAAATACTTCTTCAAAAACTCCCTAGTCATCGGACTATCAGGCTCAGAAAAAATCTTCTCGGGTGTACCAATTTCCTCGATATTGCCGTGATTAAACACTGCAATCGTGTCACTTACTTCGCGTGCAAAACGCATTTCATGGGTCACGACGAGCATGGTCATACCTTCGTCGGCGAGGTTTTTCATGACGGATAATACTTCATCTACTAATTGCGGGTCGAGCGCAGAGGTGGGTTCGTCAAAGAGCATCACTTGCGGTTCCATCGCTAGCGCGCGGGCAATTGCCACTCGCTGACTTTGCCCGCCCGAGAGCTGAGAAGGGTAATGAGCGCTCTTATCGGCAAGGCCTACTTTTTCAAGCAGTTGCATTGCTTTGTCTGTTGCATCGGACTTGGATAAATGCTTGATCGACATGGGGGCTGTCGTGATGTTTTCGAGGGCTGTCAGGTGGGGGAAGAGATTAAAACTCTGAAACACCATCCCAATTGTTCGGCGAAGAAGGAGGATTTTCTGACGTTCATTCTTCGTGTGCTTGCGGTTCTTCGTGTGCTCGAGCGTCACACCTGCAATACTAATCTTGCCTTCGTCAAAGGATTCGAGTTGGTTGAGGCAGCGCAAAAACGTACTCTTACCACAACCGCTCGGACCGATAATCACTGTCAATTCACCCTTGTGCTGATGCCAATTGATCCCACGAAGGATTTCATTCTTACCAAAACTTTTCCAAAGATTTTCGACGGTAATCATAAGCGCAAGAGTTCATCGATAGGTTAATTGAGAGTCTATTTACCGCAAAAATACAAGAAAGTAGCTGCGAGGAATCGAACAATGTAATAAGAAATAGATTTTAACCGGTAATTCCTACCTGATAATCATCATCTGCTTGGTAATTTTCGAATGAGGGGTGAGGAGTTCATAATAATACATACCATTTTCAAGATTCTCAGCATTAATATTCACCTCATACAATCCTGCTGTAAATTGTCCATCAGCAAGAAGTAAACGTCTCGTCCCAAGAGCATCATAGAGTGTAAGAGTGGCCTGTGTCGAACGAGAAAATCCAAATTGAATAGTACTGCTTACAACAAGTGGGTTGGGCTGATTTTGCGATAAAAATCCCTGACCGTAGGACGCCGGCATAATCATCGAGACAGCACGAATCGGTACATCACATCGAGATGGTCCTTCATTGATAACTTCCTTGCCATATCCAAAAAGCGATAGGGGACGAATGCGGCATCCGAAAGTAAATAGTAACGTATCATAAACATTCAACCCGGCGACAATAGGTGCTACACATAATGTTAGAATTTGTTCAGAATACGGCTGGAGAATAATCGGGAATTTTTGAGATTGTGGCATTGAAACGCGCATGTTATTCACCAAAAAAGGAAGCCCAAAATCCAACGGGAATTGACCATAATTCTCGATTGTCACTTCACGACATACAATTTCACCGATGGGAATTTCACCATAATCCATGTGAGTAATCATATTATTTTCATAGATAGAGAACCTTAATGTAAATCCCGGAATGGTGTCACGGTAAAAAGATACATTCCCTACTGCATCGGTTACTTTTACTGCGTAAAAAGCATCTTCATCAGGATTTGTAGGGGAAATTTCCATACGTGAGGATTGATACCCCGTGTCAATAGATTGCGTGACGGTGCAGTTAATTGTTAAAGAATCAATGAGTTCTATTGATTTTATCCCAAGGTCAGTTGGCAACGATTCACGAATAAGTAGGTCGATCGGTATCGGACAAGGTTTCTCAGCGCGGATAATTCGTGGCGCAATCGTATCCGGCTTCGCACTGACGGTAATACTTGCTACATTGCGTCCTGCGCAGGCATTTTCAATCGTGAGGATATCTTTATAGATACCGTTAATTTTATCGTAAAAACATACCGTAAGTTCTATGTTGGATTGCGGTTGAATCGTTAATGGAAGTGGAGTTTGAATGGAAAATCGAGTAGTATTTTGAAATGAAGCCGACGTAATAGTTTGTGGGAATTTACCGTAATTATAAAGCTTGACCGGAAAACAATATTGATGGTCGATCGGACCGTCGGTGGTAATAGCGATGGAGTCCTGACCTGTCACAGAATCGGAAGCAGATACAGTAAATCCTGGAATAGAATACTGTTGTTCAGTGGTAAAGCCAGCCGAATCTTCGGCAATTATTGCAAATTCACCATCCTGATAGATATCGCTTAAGGTACCCGAAAAATGGACAGAATCACTGTAACGTTTAAATGAATCTACACTTACAATTATGTTCTTTTGCGAAGGAAAAGGTGACTCGACCCTCCCGAGACGGGAATCTGTTCGGTGAATGTCAAAGGCAACTCCGCGAACGCCAAAACAGGTGTCGAGAGACGTAATTTCAGGCTCTTGATAGTCAAATTCGATAAAACTCATCCCACCTACATATCCATACGAATTGACGAGTCCATATCCAAAGACATAGATCCCAATGGGTTCAGATGCTATCAGTGAATGCGTACCATCGCCAACACGCAGCGTAGCAAGCATATAATTAGATGTTGGAATTGGTTGGAAAGCGCCGGCACCGACGAGATTACCATCGAGCCGAACTGTGTTGAGCGCAGTAGTCGGTGCGACGATCATCACATATTGAGCGGTGAACATAGGAGTAGGAGGTAGTGGTCTATTCGATTGCGTAGCTTGAGCATTAATAAAACGATACGAGAGTAAAAACTGTTCTTTCGGTGGAATTATCATCATAAATGGATCAGCAATGACATTTCCATTTCCCTGAGAATTTCCGGATGAAGTTTTTTTGTACTGAGCTACTAAAATGGGCTTGGAGGCAGTTAAATATTCAGTCGATAGTAGATCGCTTGTGTAGAATTGTCCGGCAGAAAGTGTTCGTAATGGTGTACCTCCAAGAAAAATATCGGTACTATCAAATGCAGCAAGTACTCTAAATTTATCCGAACCTAATTGTGTAATTCCGGGTGCCTGAGGATAGGGGGCAAGGAAGGCACTTTTGCCCCAAGCACTTAGTGGCGGCATTTGCTCAATTATACAATCTCTTGAACTGATATCTCCTCGTAATTCCACCGGTAGCAAGGCACGCTGATGACCACCGAAGACGGCGACCGGTTTGTCTGCAACCACTCTGCTTCCGGTGAGGTCGCCTCTAAGATTGGTTGGAGTAATACTTGATTGTACGAGATATGACTGTCCTTGCATGAGGAGCACCGTGTCTGGTTTTAAACCATACCGGTAGGTAGGAGAGGTAGGATAGATCAATACTTTTGTGCTGTCAGATATAGCAGTTACAGCAAATTCTGATGGCGTACTCGCATTGTGAATAGTAGTTGAATTTGCCCCATTATTCATGTATCCGTCGCTTGGATAACTCATGACAAGGTATTCGAGTCCGAGTGCAGATGTGGGTAACACGAGAAATGCATCACTCGTACGGTCTGCTTGGTTCAGCGCATAGACTGTAATCTCATCAGCTGCTACCACACGAAAATGTTGCAATGCTATACGTTGACATTGGTTGACACTATTCGATGCCGGAGCACCGTGATGATTCCATCCTTCTAACTCATATCCCTGCCAAGGAGTAGCATACGTATAAATTTGTGTAGGATCGGCTATTTGGAAGGGGATCTGAATGGAGGTTCCGAAGCGATTCGTAGCAGTAATCGTACCTTGCGTCGGCACATCACATGCTACATAAATATAAAGACTATCTCGAAATTTATTGGCAGTACTTATAGTAGTATCATTAGCCAGACTATGAAAATTAGGCAGGAACGAGAAGCTGAAATCGCGACCGCGATTACTACTGACGGGCTGAGCATGGATGCTTTCCATACTCATGAATACGCAGGTTAGCAGAAGTACTATCCGACAAGATACTTGGTAAAAACCGTAGAATGGAGTCATACGAGACTACTCCTTTCGAACGAACGAAGTGATAAAAATTAATTTGGATCGGGTTGTTTAATTAGGTGCAATTATAAATAATACATTTACTTACCGCACTTTAAATGTCGCCATTGTAATTATAGCCAGCATGACGGCTATAATATAAAATCGTGTGACAATTTTTGACTCATGCCAGCCGCTTTTTTCAAAATGATGATGCAAGGGTGACATTTTAAAAAGCCGCCTACCCTCACCAAAACGTTTCTTCGTATATTTAAAATAACTTACCTGAATAATCACTGACAATGTCTCTGCGAAAAATATTCCGCCGAGAATTGGGAGAAGGAATTCTTTTTTGATTAAAATACACAAGCAACCCACTGCACCACCTAAAGCCAGCGAACCGGTATCGCCCATGAATACCTGAGCAGGATAAGAATTAAACCACAAAAACCCAAGCGCTGCACCAACGAGTGCTGCACAGAAGATGGTCAGCTCGTCTGCACCTCGTAAGTGTATAATATTCAAATAATCTGCAAATATAGCATTACCGGACACATACGATATCACCGCCAATGCAAGGGCTACAATTCCCACCGTCCCCATGGCAAGTCCATCAAGTCCGTCGGTGAGATTGACGGCATTCGACGTAGCTGTAATTATAAAAATCACGACCGGAATATAGATATACCAATACCCGAAATCTAAATTGATATTCTTCGCAAATGGCACAGTCGTGAGCATGTTGATACTACTAAAGACTGACGAAAACCACTCGGGAAAGAAAGCAATTGAACAACCAACAATCAACCCTACGGTTACTTGACCAATAATTTTATATCGCCCGATAAGCCCCTTCCGCAGCTTTTTAATTACCTTCAGATAATCATCGAGAAATCCTACGGCACCGAGCAGACCCGTCACCATAACAATTAAAATAATATACATATTAAGCACATTTGCCCAGAGTAGGGTAGGCACGAGAAGTGCGGTGAGTACGATGAGTCCGCCCATCGTTGGAGTACCCGCCTTGAGTGCATGATTGCCGGTGGTCTGTAATTCACTCTTTGCAGCTTCACCAATTTGCTTGCGCTTGAGAAGAGCAATAATCTTCGGACCGACAATAAAGCTAATAAGCAACGCCGTAATTGCCGCCGCCGCCGCCCGAAAACTAACATATTGAAATACACCAAATCCGGGAGGATCAAAAGTATTCCGAAGCCATTGTGCAAGATAGTACAGCATTATTCGATAGGATTATTGGGTTAATGAATTAAAATAATTAATAGTTTATTGCATGTATTATGGGTTAGAGAATTGTAACTGTAGGGGCGAATTGCATTCGCCCTGGTCGTGCTGATCTTGGGCGTAAGAGTTTCGTCCAAGTTGGTTATAAAGACCGAACCATAAGATTCACTGCTAGCTTCATAATTTGGTAAGTAATTGAACACTTCGACAAGCTCAGTGTGACGGTAAGTTGTTCGTCATGCTGAGTTTCTAAGAGGCGGCAGCCCGCCCCTATCATAATGCAATGACACAAAAATACAATAATTTTGCTGTAGTTTTTAGGTGTAGCCCGAGACATGCTTGGTAACTTTGATTCCGTGGCTGAGTTTGGGCAGGAAGCATTCAGATAGCAGAATTGGTGTATTAATACCCGCTTAACAGACTATCGTAGAATAACAATGCTTCCCTGAGAACTATGTAACAATATATTTTATTATATAGTTAGGAGGAATACATGAAACCCCTCAAATGCAAAGCTTGAACTTGTCTACCCCAATACGGCTGGCATAGATATAGGTTCAGAACGTCATTATGTGGCAGTCGGTCAGGGTAAAGATCATGTTCGATCATTTGGATGTTTTACGCGTGATATTACCGATATGGCGAGATGGCTCAAGAGTGAAGGAATTGTTGGTGTTGTGATGGAATCGACGGGTAGTTATTGGATACCTGTCTCTGGGATATTGGAGAGCCATGGCTTCCGCATGGCACTTGTCAATGCCTCTCATGTGAAAAATGCTCCGGGCAGAAAGAGCGATGTACAGGATTGCCAATGGTTGCAGAAAATATACAGCGTGGGTCTTTTGCGAGATTCATTTATTCCGACAGAATCGATACGTCGTTTACGTTCTTATACTCGACTAAAAAGAAGATCATATCCGACGTGCAAGCTCTCATATCCAGCACATGCACAAAGCGTTTGATCAGATGAACATTAAGTTTCATCAGGTACTATCAGAGACAGCAGGTGTCAGTAGTATGAAGGTTATGAAGGCAATAGTTGCAGGAGAGCGTTCTGGCTTCGGCGTTATTATCGTTGTGTAGTACCCGCATTAAGAATCAGAAGGAATCGGAGGTCTTGCAGTCATTAGAGGGGAACTATCGTCAGGAGCATATATTTGCGTTAAAGCAAGCGATAGCCGGCTATGAATTTTACATGCAACAGGTAGAAGAATGTGATAGAGAGATAGAGAAGCTTCTTCAAGAGCTTAATTCCCAACTCGAGAGTCCAACGCCAGATTCGAGCGGCGGAACTTCATCTGGTTCATTGAGTTCATCACGTCCATTGAAGCGCATCCGTCGTCGAGATCCCGGTTATAATCTGGAAGCGCAGTTAGAGAAGCTGACGGGCGGAGTAAACTTGTCGGTCTTACCGGGGATGACGTCCTACAATAGTTTGCAGTTACTAGCTGAGATAGGCACGGATATGAGCCGTTGGCTGACGGAGAAACATTTTACGTCTTGGTTAGGTCTTAGCCCAGGTTCACATAGTAGTGGAAAAGAAAAAGGGTAAGAACCGTACGAAACGCTTAGGAACAAATGCTTCAACAATATTACGAATAGCCCGCTCGAAACATAGGCAGAAGTAAAACGGCTTTAGGATCATTTTACAGAAGAATCAGCACTATCAAAGATGCCCAACAGCAATTACTGCAACGGCGAGGAAGTTGGCGGTTCTAATTTACAACCTCTTAAAGTTCAAAAAAAGAATATCATGAGTTTGGTTCGCAAGAATATGAAGACCGTTATAACAAGTTGAGATTTAAAAATTTAGAGAAAAAAGCAGATAAACTCGGATACAAACTTATAAGGGTGCAGGAGTAATGTGTCATTAACAGCTTGTCGAAGCATCAATTAATTGCGAAACATACATTCAGCGCATCCTCCCCATCACCGTCCGCCTGCAATACCCTCAATAATATCCTCCATAGCCATCCCGCGCGAACCTTTAACAAGAACCACATCTCCTTCTGCTTGATTCGTACGAATAAAGTTGATGCATTCCTGTTTGGAATTCATAAAAATAGAATTACTATTAATCAGCTGTGCCGCTGCTCTCAGCATTTCTTCACCAAGTATAAGAAGAATATCTGTACATGCTTCAGCATCACTTATAAGTGATAAATGCTCTTCTGTAGCCGCTGCGCCAAGCTCTCGCATATCGCCGAGGATTGCAATTCTTCTTCCTCGAGCGGGGTAGAGAGCGAGGGTTTTAAGAGCAATTCGCATGGAGTCCGGATTGGCATTATAGCAATCATTAAGAATAATAATATCATGCACTTGCTCGACATTCATACGACCATAACCATGAGCGGGTGGCTGTTCGAAAGATTCTAAAGCGCGCTGGAGTTCGGCGTTTGTCATACCTAAGGTAACGCCAACAGCCACAGCAGCCATAGCATTCAGCGCAGCAGCATAACCGAATGCTTCGAGTTCTACTTCAAAACGACTAGTAAAGGATAGTATAGGGTGTAATTCATACGTAAAATGAACGCTTACAGCAATTTCAGCCGATGAGTCCATGCCAAAAGAACGAGTCGTTGAGGAATGATCCCGATACTTTTTCAAGCGTTCATCATCGAGATTGACAAGGGCAATTCCATTAGAGTCATGGAGATACCGAAAGAGCGCCGTTTCTTCGTGTTCGACGCCGTCGAGATCAATGAGTTTTTCGAGATGTTCTTTACCGATATTGGTGATGAGTCCGTGAGTAGGTGCTGTAATACGGGAGAGAATTTCAATTTCACCTGGTTCGTTCGTGCCGATTTCAATGACTGCTGCTTGGTGTTCATGAGTGAGTTGTAGCAAAGTCAGCGGCACTCCAATTTGATTATTATAATTGGCGGAGGTCTTTAGTGTGGAAAACTTTTCGGATAAAACGTGAGCGGTGAGGTCTTTGGTAGAGGTTTTGCCTGATGCGCCGGCAATTGCAACTATAGGGATTGTGAATCTGTTACGATGGAAACGAGCAAGCTGTCCGAGGGCGTGGAGAGTATTTGGTACAAGTATATGTGGATAACTTTTATGTTCTGTGGATAACTTATCAGCAATTGCTTTATTATCAATTACTACCAAAGCAGCTCCATTTGCAATGGCATCGTCGATTTTTTCGTGTCCATCGAAGATTTCGCCGTGAAGTGCGACAAAAATATTGCCAGAAACAAGTGAGCGAGTATCAGTCGATACACCTCGGGAATTCTCCGGTAATTGATAAACGCTGTCGCTACCGAAGAGTTCTGTTAATTCGGCGCGATTAAATTCAGTAGTATTTGAAAACATAACAGGTTGGAAAGGATGCTGCAATAAACCCTATTGCGAATTTACGAAAATTTTGCGGGATGTCGTGTTGGGGGGGCTTTGTAGAAGGAAGAAGGAGTGTGAGAAAGGAAGATGCCAGCTTATTACTCCCGACATACAGAAGGAATAGGTAAGTAATGCTACACTTTTAGGCAAAGAGGATGTGAGGTAATTTGTATGGTATGCTGAGTTCGTAAGCTGCAGTTTTCTCTTTCGAAATCAATAACTCACATAATATTACTAACCTCAAGAGCCCACATTCTGACCTCTCCTGAGTGAGCGGAAGAGTCTGCTAATCAATTACTTACCAACCTAAGTCATCTCTCGTGAGGAAATTTAGGGGAGGGTTAAGCGGCTGGAAATTGTAATCAAACTACTACCCAAAAGAAACCTAAGAACATATTGTGTAACTAACAGTTTGTATATACAAGTCAAGCAAATGCCGAATTCTTAAGTTGACAGCATTAAGCCATGACCTGTCACTAGAAATGGATATAATATTGTAGAATTATGAATCTTTTATTCTCTTGTAAAAAAGAGAGTGGATGTTGATGTAATGGAAAGTAAACGAACAAAATAAATGCCTTTCAATAGATTTGACATATCAATTGTTGTATTTCCGCCCTGTGGATTCATAATTTCTACAACACTTTCACCTAATACATTAAAAATCGATATATGTTGAATATTCTCAGGAACTCCGTGAATGATTACGTTGGTATTGGACGGATTAGGAGTAAGATACAATTTCGGTAGTTCATTATTTGCAATCACTGAATTTGGTTGGAGGGAAAATACTTCATTGCTTCCAACCACTATATTACCATCATATCCTCCGATGACATAGATTTTATCTCCTATTACGTTCGACGTTATACCTGTTCGAGCAGTAAAAGTACCTGAAGTAACTACAGTGGTAATCTTGTTATTCACAGGGTCGAATTGTTCTACTGTAACAGGGAAACTATTATTAGCATTACCACCAAATATATAAATATATCCTCCGATAACACTCGCTGAGATGCCAGAGCGACCTATTTGTTTTCCTGAAATAGTTGGTGATGTCCATTGATTTGTTACAGGGTCGAATACATCAACTTTCGTAGTATATTTTGAGCCGTCAAACCCTCCTAAAAGATAGATTTTGTTGTTAAATACTACCGTCGCTGCACCTCGTCGAGGGCTAAATGTGCCAATTGTTGTTGGGGTGCTCCATTGGTTGGTCGCAGGATCAAAAACTTCTAAGACCTCGGTGACGTTCCCCCAATTTCCAACGGTACTACCACCTCCACCAATAACATAAATTTTCCCATTAAATACTACTGAGGATAAAGCATACCGAGGTGTAAAAACTCCAGAAGTTGTAGGAGTACTCCATTCATTTTTAGCAATATCAAACACATCTAATGTACACGAAATTACAGCATTAGAGTCTGCTCCACCTATAACATAAATCTTTCCTTCAATTGACTCACTTGTCGCTCCGTAACGACGAGCAAAATTTCCACTTCCATTTACAGTATTCCAAGAATTTGAGGCTGGGTCATATACTTCTAATGTATTTGTAGCAGCTTTTGTTTTATTAGGATCAGTACTCCCACCAACAGAATAAATTTTCCCCTCGATAACGCTAGAACTATGAAAAAAGCGGGGTGTAAATCCATTTGAGGAAGCTGTGAACCACGATTCTTGAGCAATCATTAATGAAGGTAGAAAAAATATATATAAAATAGTAGAAAAGATTCTGCCCCATGTGTTTTTATGTGTTTTCATGGTTAATCCTTAAATATATTATAAAGAACAAAGATAGTAATTATAAAGAAAGCTGTATGTTTAAACAACCACTTAGTACAAAACTACAATTAACTCATAATTATATAACCTACTATTTACATTTCAAGATAAAATATCATTGTAGCGCTGTAAATAATTAACGAATATATGGTTACTGTAGAATTGCCGAAATCTGTTTCAAAACGAGGTTGATTCTTCTATACGATTTCCACCGTTGGGACAAGCCATGACTCAATGCTGTCAACTTAACAAGAAATTTGCAAGCAAAACAATTTGATAAGCTCATAGTAACTATATGTAGTAGGTTTTGCAAGCTTATCGAAACATCAAGCATATGTCTAATTCTTAAGTTGAGAGCATGGGGAAAAAAGTAGGGTAAGCATACGTTGGTAATTCCTGTAGATGTCAGTTTTCAGTCCCGGCAATTTATTATAAAATTGTCGGTAAAAGTATGTACATGAAAGCGCACTATACCTCGAGATAGGATTATTTCCTCACCTTCTCGCTTGCATGCTGCTTTGGTAGCCCCACTCTTGGCAACATTTCGTTTGCTTTTTCAAGCTTTTCGGGAAATACAACCATGTCGTCGTATTTATTCAAGCGTGGGTCGATTTTCACAATCGGTATTTTTCGCTTTTTTAATTCTGCTTTGATATTCATTGGGGTATATTAAGATTTATAAAACAAAGAGTTAAGTCGTCGGGGCCATCCCTTGCGGTTGCCCCTCACAATATGCTATTCATCCCCTTATGGACCTGTAATGTATGAGAATGTATCGGTATCTTCGTCGTACAGTATGGCATCTTTATCGGTCGGGTTATCTATATAATTTAAATACCCGTTACTTTTTGTCGCGTGGAAATTCTCCATGCCCAAGTTGTGAGCTTCAAAATAGATATTGGGAATTATAAATCTCAATTTTTCCTCTGTCGTTTTATCATTCATAAAATATTCGTAGAAACCATGATCATAGCCTGTCTTGGTAAGCGCAATATGCAAAATAGTACCGGCTTCGAAATTTTGTTTTATCCAACTGTCCAAACTGTCAAACGCTCTATATTCACCTTCTACAATCACAGAGTAGCTATACTCCAAGAGAATATCATCCCTTTCTTTTAATGTATCATCAGTAACGTAATCTTCTGGTTCCAGCGCTTCCTTCATACTTTCAATTGTATGTGTTTTCATAGTGGTTTATCCTGCGTTGTGTGCGTTCGATGATTTATTCTAAAATTATATCCTTGGAAATTGTTCCTCTCCACCCAATCAACAAACCCCACTCACTCCCTCCGCAACCCCAACTCCACCACCGCTGCACACACCACCCACACCGCTGCACAAATCTCGCCTGCAAGGCGGAAAGAGTCCATAAACACGACGCGGGAACGTGAGTAGGGGAGCGATACGCCGTTTTCGTCGATGAGGGCGCCGCGTTTTTTACCGGCAAGCAACATCATGCCCTTGAGAATTTGGTGATACCGTTGGAGTTCGAGCGCTTTGGCTCCGAAATAGATTTCATCGGATGTGTCCGCGCGCAACAGAGCTATCGTCTGCCCGATATGAAGGATTTGTTTTTCTGAAAAGGCAACGATGCGCGGGGAATTGAGCCGGTGGCGGCGGGAAATTTCATCAGCCGAACCCGAGAGAAGATAGAGAGTAGCAGTAGTCATGAGGAGTAGTTCGTAAAGAATTTTGAGTACATTTATCGCGCATGGTTGTAATTTTGCTGCACCTACAAAAATAAAACATTCAGGACAATAGGCGTGAAACTCCTCCGAAAAATCAGACAAGGTCTCGCTCTCCCTCCGCATGTAGCGGCGCGGAAAGCAGTTGAAATTGCAGCCCGCACTCTCAAACGCCGGCTCGCCAAACGCCGCGATGCAAAACAGCAGACGTATTCGACCGACAAGCATATTCCTGCTCTTTATACATATTTTTCTCTTCGTGAGGATGAACTCCTGCTCCCACACCGTGCGATTATTTCTGAGCTTGCGGCACTGTATTGCAATCACGAATTCGATCTGCTTGGTTCGGGTTGGGTGCGCGTTCAGTATGGAATGAAAGCTCTTGGCACTGAAGGAGTTGTATTCTCTGCGAAATTTGAGAA
Organism: Ignavibacteria bacterium; assembly: GCA_016720145.1. Classification (GTDB taxonomy): domain Bacteria; phylum Bacteroidota; class Ignavibacteria; order Kapaibacteriales; family UBA961; genus JADJXV01. The sequence goes on from JADJXV010000015.1 coordinate 81,050, forward strand.
TACAAGTCCACACGACATTCTTAATTCTGAGATTAACCCGCCGAATCGCTCTGAATCCGCGCGGATATTCGCGCTTGTCGATAAAGATTACACGCCGATTGACTGGCAAATTGACTTCAAGTCGGGTTACCGCTGGAGTACCAACACTTGGTACAAATCCCTCCGCTACGGCACGACCACAGGCGCCGATGTGAAGGTACCATGGGAACTTGCGAGAATGCAGCATTTCCCTATTCTCGCCGAAGCAGCGTTTTTGGCGCAGCGTAATCGTGAAGATTTCGCCCTGCCGGATGTGTATGCCCGTGAATTCCGTAATCAAATCCTCGATTTTATTGCAATGAATCCTCCGCGCTGGGGTGTGAATTGGACGACAAGCATGGATATCGGTATCCGCGCCGTGAATTGGCTCGTGACGTATGATTTGTTCCGGTCGATTGGGGTGGAATTCGATGAAGAATTCGAAGGAATCTTCCGCCGCAGCATCTATGAACACGGCACGCACATCATTCATAATCTCGAATATTCTCCCGACTTACGCGGGAATCACTACCTGGCTGATGTGGCGGGTTTGCTCTTTATTGCTGCTTATTTGCCCTGTATGCCCGAGACCGATATGTGGCTCGCTTTCAGTATTCAGGAAATGCTCTCCGAGACTGCCCTTCAATTCCTCCCCGATGGCGGGAATTTCGAAGCATCGGTGCCGTATCATCGCCTTTCCGCCGAAATGGTGCTCTATGCCGATGCCTTGCTGTCGAAGCTGCCGCCGGAAAAGCTTGATGCACTCCAAGCGTACAATGCGCGACTCAAGCAGGGTGTTCCCAAACTGCAAAATGCACCGATGAACCTTCGTACTCTCCATTCAAACTATAATGTTACGTCAAAAATAAACTCTATCCTTGCCTTCTCCGCACGCACGATGAAGCCCAACGGACATTCTCCGCAAATAGGAGATAATGACAGCGGGAGATTTTATATCTTATTGCCAAATTATAGAAAAAATGAAGCGACCGGAGCGCTCACCGGGGAACATAACGACCACCGCGAACTCTTCCTCATTCACGATTTTCTTGTTGGCAAACAGCGAATCCCGGAGAAAAACATCATCGATTCCTTCATGCATCCTACTTCAAAGCATGATGCGTTTCCCGACTTTGGGCTCGATGTCTATCGCACGTCTGAATATTACTGCGCCGTGCGATGCGGTGCAATCGGTCAGCGCGGCAAAGGCGGACACGCGCATAATGATCAATTATCCATCGAAGTGCAGGTGAGAAACCGCGATTTCTTTGTTGACAATGGCACGTATCTCTATACTCCTGCGCCCGATAAGCGGAATCTGTACCGTTCGACAGCAGCGCACAACACGCTTACTATCGAAGGCAAAGAACAAAACGCATGGCTCCCCGGCGGCGGTGATGTGCTCTTTTGGATGCTCGGCGACCGCTCGCAGGCGAAGGTGATTGCACGTTCGGATGACGAGTGGATAGGAGAACATCGAGGGTTTGGCGCTGTGCATACGCGTGAACTTCGCTTCGAGCCATCCGCGATTCACGGCCGAGATGTGTGCACCGCCCAAGGCAGTAAAGTAATTAGCTTCCACTGCGCGCCGAACGCCCAAGTAATAGAAAATACAAGCACATCCATTACCCTGAAAAATGAAGACATCACGATTATTCTCTCCTGGACTGCCGGCATTGCAAAAGTCGAACCAAGCGAGTATTCCGCAGGATATGGCTTGTCACAGCCGACGCAAGTTGTGCGAATTGCTGTAGATGGCGAGGAGTGCGGGTGGAGAATTGATGTGGTCGGGTGAGGAATTATGATACACCATTCCACAAAATGTCAGAGAACATATTTTTACCAATATTCACAGCACAAGATTTACCTTCTATACTTGCTTCATACAGTTTTATTCCTGCGAATTATAGATATTTGTACTGGTATTTTGATATAGCAGTGCGGTCAATTCGCAATCAATTCGTTATAAATGCAATCCTAACCCTTTACAATTCAACATCCATGACTATCGATTCTCTACTCGAACTCTGCAATCAACAGATCTCCACCAAACACTATATTGATCTGCCTGACGATGTATTTCATGACCTTACACTCGAGCAAGCTAAAGCCATCGCTCATCATTTCCATGGGAAAGCATTCCTGATGCTACCGGCGAAAGAAAGGATGTTCTTTGAATGGGTGCGCACACACGACTTGCCTGTCTGGAATGACTTATGGTACTCCGACGACATCACCCTCGAGCCCTATATCGTGAGTATCAGTTTGCTGCCCTCGCTCCTCGACGATGTACGGGGTTTTCCGATTTGCGATTTGCAAACCGTTGATAATTATTACTTTACGGATGATCATTTTATTAGTGATGAAGCCGATGTGCTGCTTGAAGGTGTGAAAGAACGCTACATAGCTCAGCAAACGGTGACCGTATCTCAGCTCCTTGCCCTCGAAATCAACAACGCGCCAATAGATATCTGGCGCTTTGCTTATCATCATCGGATCGACCTGCAGGCAGCAAAGTCGGCAGTGCATCTCCTCGCTGAAGAAAAGCTACTCTTACATCTCAAGAGCGCTGATGATATAGCCGATTTTGTTGAATTAGAGGAATGAATTGGTGAATGAGTGGTTTGGTATATTTCTAAAGACATAGCCCACGGTTTAAACCGTGAGTTCGAGTTGAAATGAGTTGTTGTTTAATAGTTCCAATCATTTCATGAGTGTATTCATACCGTTAAAACGGTTGAGAAAATCTCGTCGCGGCTAGCCCATGATTGAAATCATGGGCTATGTTTTTTAAATTGTGTCATTGCTTTAGGATAGAGACGGTCTTCCGCCACTTGATAACTGTTAATGACATATTTGGAGCGAACAACATAATTAGTATATACATCATATTGTTATTCCATCGCCTTAAATCCCCTTCGTTTGCTTCGCAAACATTTTCCCCTTTAACAAGGGGACGTTCTGACTCTTTGACCCCTTGATAAAGGGGTCTTCTTAGGCGGGGGATTTCTTTTGGGCAACTTTCTGTCATTGCATACTGTTACGGATGTTCGTACGCCCGTTAGGAACTCAGTGTGACTGTTGCTAATACTTTACTTAGTACTTAACGACTCAGTGTGACTGTTGTTAATACTTTATTTAGAACTTAACGATTTACCACTTACCGACTTACTGTTTGCCGACTTACTACTTACCGACTTACTACTTACCGACTTTCTACTTACCACTTACCGACTTACCGACTTACGACTAATCCTAAAGCGGAATATTCCCATGCTTCTTCCAAGGATTCGTATCTTTTTTGGTCTCGAGAATCGCGAGCGCTTTGATGAGCTTGGTACGGGTATCATGCGGTAAAATCACATCATCAATATAGCCACGTTCGGCTGCTTCATATGGGTTAGCGAAACGCTCGTTGTAGTCGGCTTCGAGTTCGGCTGCGCGCGCCACTTTATCCTCCGCCTCGTTAATTTCTTTCCGGAAAAGGATTTCCACCGCGCCTTTAGCGCCCATGACGGCGATTTCGGCGCTTGGAAGAGCAAAGTTGAAATCACCGCGGATGTGTTTGGAATTCATCACATCATACGCTCCGCCGTATGCTTTGCGGGTGATGACGGTGATTTTCGGCACCGTTGCCTCGCAGAATGCATAGAGTAATTTCGCGCCGTGGCGGATAATACCACGCCACTCCTGATCGGTGCCGGGAAGGAAACCGGGCACATCTTCAAATACGACAAGCGGAATATTAAAGGCATCGCAGAATCTGACGAACCGCGCGCCTTTGATAGATGAATTAATATCCAAAACTCCTGCCATCGCATTCGGTTGATTCGCCACAATCCCGACCGAACGTCCATCGAGCGTCGCAAAACCAACAATGATATTCTGCGCGTAATCGGCATGCACCTCGAGGAAATCGCCCTCGTCGATTACTTCGCGGATAAATTCTTTCATATCATACGGTTTGTTCGAATTGGACGGGATGAGCGTGTCAAGACGCGGGCATAAACGGTCGGGTTTGTCGGCAGTCGGAATCGGCGGTGGCGACACGCGATTGCTCGCCGGGAGGAAATTCACCAGTTTCCGCACTTGTTGCAAACATTCAATTTCATTCTCGCATGCAAAATGCGCCACGCCGGACTTGGAAGCATGGGTGTCGGCGCCGCCAAGTTCTTCAAAACTAACCTCTTCATGCGTAACAGTCTTTACCACATTCGGTCCGGTGACGAACATATACGAAGTGCCCTTCGTCATGAACACAAAGTCGGTAATCGCAGGCGAATACACCGCGCCGCCGGCACATGGACCCAATATCACCGAGATTTGCGGTATCACGCCGCTTGCCATGGTATTCCGCAGGAAAATATCGGCATAGCCGCCGAGTGAAACGACGCCTTCCTGAATACGTGCGCCGCCGGAGTCGTTGAGTCCGATGACCGGCGCGCCGATTTTCATGGCTAAGTCCATGATTTTGCAGATTTTTTCGGCATGTACTTCAGAAAGCGAACCTCCAAAAACGGTGAAGTCTTGGGAAAACACGCACACCGTACGGCCGTTGATTTTGCCGGTACCGGTCACGACGCCATCACCAAGCGGACGCTGCTTTTCGAGTCCGAATTGGGTCGAGCGGTGGCGGGCGAACATGTCGAGTTCTTCAAAACTCCCCTCATCGAGTAATAAATCGAGGCGTTCACGAGCCGTGAGTTTGCCTTTTTTATGTTGGTCTGCAATACGTTTTTCACCGCCGCCGAGCTGTGCCTCAGCGCGGGTAAGTGCTAGTTTTGTAAGCTTATCGGTCATGATTCTTTTCATTGGGATGTTTGTACGAATATTGAGTTTCTGACCGCAAAACTATGTGTTTCTCGCTCCTTGGGCAATCTTTGGGCGACTTTTCTTTTGGGTATGGTCTTTACGTGGAGGGTAGAAGGATCTGTTTTGTGGGGCGAACAACATCAAGAAGGTAATGAAGGGGTGATTGCGCTAGAGGATTTCATAACTAAATCAAAGATGCAATCACACATCGCCACGCAATTTACGAATCTTCTCCCGTGCTTCGTTAAGGAGAATCGACCTTGGGAATTTGGCGAGCAGGTCGGTGAAGGTCTGAATGGCGAGGTCTTTTTTGCCTTCTGCTGTGAAGGAGTTGCCAAGGTCGAGCATCGCGCGGTCGCCGTAGATGGAGTCTGGGTATTTCGTGAGGAGGGTGGTGATGAATTCACGACCGGCTTCATGAGATTTACGCGTAAAATTAATCTGCGCGGAGCGGAGCAGACTTTGTTCGGCGAGGTCGGATTCAGGCGCAATTTCAATCACTTTTGGAATTGTACAATTGCTTCGTCGTATTTTTTCTGACGTTCTTTGAATTCAGCTACGGCAAATTTGCGCAGCGTATCAAGGGAAGTTTTGTTCTGTTCGATAAGCGTGATACGCTCTAAAGCATCATTCGACGCATCAGCATCGGTACGCGCAGCGAGGAGGGCGTAATGTTCCTGCGCGGAGTCGATGGCGCCGCGGTAGTATTCGAGTTCGGCAAGTAAAAACGCTGCTTTGTCGGCTTCTTTTTGATTCGTGGAGGAATAGAGGCGCACCGTTTCGGCAAAGATACGTTCAGCGTCCGGGGTTTTGTCCTGCGCGATGTATAGTTCACCGAGCTTTACCATACCTGCCGCTACAACGGGAAAACGTTGAAAATTCTCAAATAACCGTTTAAACTCTTTCTCTGCAAGGGAATAGTCGCCGAGGCGTTCGTACGCGAGTAAGCCGATATGATACTGACAATCTGCTGATTGCTGACTATTCGGGAACTGTGCGACGATGGTGCGGTAGCGTTCGATGACGTCATTAATATCTTTTTCGGAAAGAGCAGTAGAGCTTTGCAGGCGATTGTCAAGTGTGCGCGCGTATCCATAAAGTGCGGATTGAAAATGTGGGCTGAATTTTCCTCGGTCGATAATTTTGCCAAATGCTTTGAGGGCTATATCGTATTGATTGTCACGGGAAGTAATATCGGCGAATTCCAATAACTCTCTACCCTGTAAGTTATTAGCACGGTCGATTTTTTCGGAAATTTCGAGTGCGCGGTCGTAGTTTTTCGCTTCTCGGAGATACCACAGATAAAGCTTTTGCACTGAATAGTCACCGCTTTCCGCTTCTCGATCGAGAATTGAACCTACGAATTCTCTGCCTTTCGGAGTGGTCATCAATGCAGACAAACGTCCCTGAGCAATTGCGGAATTTTTCACTGCATGAAAGAGCGTCATTACTTCGCGTGTGCCTTGTTCGTAATTGCCAACGGCAGCATAAAGTTGGGAAAGTTCATCGGCGAATACTGTCGGTCGTTCGATCCTCTCGCGTCCGAGGAGGAGAGTAGAGATTGCTTTATCGGTAAGCCGGAGTGCTGTCTGTGTACGAGCTATATATTCATACGAGGATTCATTTTTATCACTCAAGTCGAGGGCGGCTTGCCATGCTTTGTCGGCTTCTGCTGTTTTGCCTGTGCGCCAGAGTAATTGTCCGGCAAGTGCATGAAGCTCGAGAGACGGGTATTTGAGAAGGCGTTCTTGTACAATCGGGAGCGCAGATGAATATTGTTGAAGGCTTGAAAGTGTACGTATAACTCCTTGAAAATACTGGTCAGAACCGGGATTCGCGGCGTATAATTCTTGATAGACGCGGGCTGCATTGCGGTAGTCGCCGCTTTGCTCGTATGCTTGTCCGAGTTTGAATTTATCACCGATTTTGGTGGGTTGTGATTGCGCCGTGACGGCGACAGAGAGGAAGAAAGCTATGGAAAGAAGTAATCGCAGATACATGTATTCTCCGTTAATAAAAGTTGCGCCGCTTGTACGAATATGCGGCGCGTTTTATTGTACTGACATTTGAATTGGGTTATAATGTAATGATAAATTATGGATAAATCGAGTAATTTCGGTAAGTTTGGTAATAAATTCAATCATATAAATACTATTTGGAGAATTGAAATGGGCAACGAAAAAGAACCTACAGTCAAATATGCTAATGGAACAATTACTGTACTCTGGCAGCCACAAATGGGCACTCCGGTTACTGCGCGCATGGCTTACCGTCAGTTTTCAGCCGAAAGAACAACCTTGGATACAGATGGATAATGCCTCAAGCGAAGCAATCATGGAGCAAGTACGCAAATGCCCGAGTGGCGCGTTGTCTTTTACATTAAATGACGGTGATATGTATTCGGTACAGAGTGCAGATGAGCGCGGGGATTAAAATCAAACCTGATTGTATGAATAGTAGCAACAGAGAATAGATTTTATAGAATGCTATTTGTCGAGATTGACAAGTAGCATTTTTTCTGTTATAGAGGAGTTACTGTCTTATGGTTGTCATGACGTAACCTAGAGAAATAATTGATTTGTACGTAGAGAAATTTTTTTAATTTAGTAATAGTTAATTGAGCAAAAGGAATAAAACTGTCACAGTATAGTAAGTATTAGAAAATTAAGGAAATACATGTTTAAATAATTAACAACATTCACAATATCCTTGGAGGTCAGTTATGAGAAAAATTCTCCTTCTTTTGTTTGTATATTTGATGACAACTAACTCATTATTTTCTACTGATTTAAAGGTAGGAAATATACTGAGTCCTCTTGCTGCTAATTCATTAAGCGCAGCACTCGATATAATTTATGAGATTCAAAATATAAATATATTAGTTGCTGATCAATATACTGGTTTAGTAACTATTAAGAATAATAAAACCAACACCTCCGTTTTTTCATACTTAGGAGAGTATGCTAACTTAGCACCAAATTCAACGCGGACAGTCTCCGTTCCCACAAAATGGACTCCTTCAGAAATAGGCACCTTCACCGTAAGTATCACCATATCTTTCGCAGATGATATTGATTTATCCAATAACACAAAAAGTATTGTCATTGATGTAGTTTCCATTGAATGTATTACTGGCTACGAATGGAATGAAGGTATAGGATTTATTATCAAGAACAATACTCTCTTTCCGGATGAAATTAGTTTGAATGGAAAAATGAAACCAGGCGATATAATAGGTGTGAGTTGCAAGGTAGAAGACCTCGATGAATTGATTGCTCATTGTCGTTGTGAAGATAAAATCAACAGTAAAATCATGAGTGATTTTCCGGATGATGTCGAGTATGATTGGGTTTTGACGGGCGAAGGTAGTATAGTTCAGCCGACTGTGGGTACGAAAAACTCTATTTTTTACAAAATACCTGAATGTCCAAAAGGTGGAAGCGGGAATGAAAATACAATTACGGTTGTACTTAGCGTGACGATAAGGAATAAACCAACGGGTCTCAAGCCGGACAAACCAATCAACGGAGCAGTTACTTCATCACCACCCACTGCCCGGACGATATTTTCCGGCAACCGGAGAAGCAGATTGGGATCCGACAGCCATGAAAATAACAGCTGTAATTCAAAAATTAAATCCGGGTGAAAGTATTGATTATACAGAAGCATTAATCGGAAATTGTGAATCATCACCTCTTGCATACGATAAATATACACCTATAAGTATCGTAAATCCAATCACTGAAACAATCGCTCCAAACGTTTGCCCTGACTATGCCGTACTCTTGTCGGTGAATGCTATTGATGAAGATCAAGTTATTATCGAATGTGCTCCAAAGTTTAAATCTCAAACCTGTAAAACAAAATCTAATAAGACTATTATTGCCAAAGACAATATTAGCTATACATGGATTCTCATCTCCGGGAAAGGCGAGTTTCCCTTAGGGAATACCGGCTCGACTGTCGTATTCAGGAAATCCCAATCAGAAGATGCTGTTTTGATGTGTGAAATTAAAAATGAATTCTCACTCGCTGAGGACCCGGTCATACGATTAAATTATACAGTTAAAAAAGCAAAAAAACCGAAAGCATTTGTTGGTCTTGGAGATGATGAAAATACAGGTGATCTTGTCAAACTCTATCACCTTATTGTTCATAAAGCTGATGATGTGTATGGTGGTAAAGGGTCGGGGTTCCATTCTGTAGCAGAATCAATGGTTCAAGCGTATGAAAAAGCCGGGTATGATGTTACATTCTATGAATATACATCCGTTGGAATCATAAACAGTATATTAGAAGATCCATGTTATCAGGCATTCTGTATGGTAGGACATGGGTCCGGTGGAAATGTATTATTATCAGGTAATACTTCGGAAAGTTTTGATGAATACACAAGTTTTATAGCAAGAAAGTACAACGAAACTTTCTGGGGATGCAGTAGAAATCCATCCATCCGAGATGTCCAGCTTTTAGCTTGTAATGCTCTCGATTCTCCATGGGAATCTGCCTTTAATTGTAATGCGAGAGTACATGGTTATAAAGAAACAAAATTACTTGCTACTCTTCGATTCTATGCGTATGTTCAATTCCGCCCGTATAAACCACTAACTCTTGCATTACCATAATTTAAGGAGATAATAATGAAACAGTTACACTTCAATGTATTAAGTATAAATTTGACGAATCGGGATTTTGTCATTCATTGTTTACTGATGCTAATTATCTCATTAGGTGGCTCGCAGAAAATCTTATCACAACAGGTCGAGATACTATCTCCATCCAAATATGGAGTATGGAATTTGACAGATGTTGAAAAATTAGGCGATAAGGATTTCATGTGTGGAGATGGTGGATTGTTATTGTCAGGTAATTCAAACGCAAGTATCGATTTACATGAAAGAATTGCATTACCTGATATTGGCTCAGCTATGCTCGTAGATATTGATTTTAATTCTACATCCAATGGAATTATAATAGCTACCGGTGGAATAATTTTAAATACAAATGATAATGCGAAAACATGGACAAAAACAATACAAGACTCAACCGACTTTTTCACATCCGTCAATTTTGTTTCAGAAACGCATGCAATTATTACAGCTATGAACGGAACGCTTTATAAATCAATAAATTCCGGCATCCAATGGTCAAAAATTAAGCTGCCTGTCAGTATTGATCTTAGATCAACTGCTACAAAAAATAATACGACACTGGTCTCCGGTGATATCGGATTTATCGCTAAATCAACAGATTTGGGTTCTACGTGGACAATGTCCTCCAAATCACATCTCGGGACTCTCTACTCGATAGCTGCTACCGACAATGCTTTTATAATTGGTGGGAGCAATGGAATATATTATTCGGAGGATGATGGTGCAACTTGGAAACGTGCTAATCAACCTAATGGTCTGCGTATTAAGCTAATTAAAACATTAGCTCGAGATGCATTCGCAGTATCGGACTCCGGATTTATTTATCGGTCGGGAGATGATGGTAAAAATTGGTCAAAGACATTGACACCCAATCTCTATTCAATTAATGGAATGCTCATCTTGAGTAATACAACTTGGCTGAATGTAGGTGAAAACTCTAACGCAAAGCATACTTCTAACAACGGGGGTTATTACCAAGATTATTTGCCTCCTACGACCAAAACTATGTTTCTGTCCTTGCATTAGATTCGAAAACTTCCATCGTTGTATCGACATCGGGTGAAGTAGTGAAGAAATCTAACACTAATGAAATCCAATCGATTGCTCAATTACCGGTAGGATTCTACAGAAAAAGTGTTGCTGTCGGAAATCTTGTATATGCACTCGAAGAAAGAGGAATTGTATTCGTTTCATCTGATGCAGGTGTCACTTGGAAAGAATTCTCAAAGATTAGTGGTAGCGTAGTTTGTAATGATTTCTCGGTATCAGGAGATATTATATTTGTAGCAAGTACCAATGGAGATGTTTATAAGCTTGATAAAAATCAATGGACTACAGTGAAAGTCAAGGATTCATTAAACTTAACGACTATCAGATTTATAGATAATGACAATGGTTTTGTGTGTGGAAGTTTTGGAAAGATATATTACACAACAAATTCCGGAAGTACATGGCAAGAATCCACAACTCCATCATACGCAATGATAACGGATGTTTATATGACTTCGACAAAAGAAGCTTTTGCTTGTGGTTTTGATGGTGAACTATACAAAACATCCAATAAAGGTGCTTCATGGACTAAGTTTAACACAGCATCTTTGAATGAAAATGTAGTGACAATTGCTATGCACGATAACATGCGTTGGGGAGTTGCTGCAACATCTAATGGTAATTTAATTTACACTGATGATGCTTTCAAAACATGGAAAACGATCTATAATTTTGGTGGATTAATAACTGATATTATCATTCAAGGCACTGAATTCATTGCTGTTGGTCAGTATTCTTTACTACTGAAAGGTGCATTTTTACCAACATCGGTTGAAGAAACTATTGAGAAGACTACAATTCGAGTTTATCCAAATCCAAGTTCCGGAGAATTTACATTTATAATTCCAAACAATGAACAACTTGAATTGTCACTTTCAGTCTTTGATAATTTAGGCAAAAAAGTACAGGATTTACTCACGAATGAACAAATACCAATAGGCGAATTCAAGTATAATTTCGATGCTTCGAGATTAATGACCGGTGTTTATCGTTTGAATGTAAAACAAGCGAATAGTGAAATGAATCTACCCATCATAGTTATTCGATAAATATTACTAAATGCATTAGGTTAATTTCGAAAACTTTCTAATTCTTATTCAAATACCCCTGGCAGATTACAGTAATCTGTCAGGGGTAATTTTTTCGATTATCGAATCACAAAGAATTTGAAATTCTATGTCATGGGAAATTGTAGAATATTAACTTTGTGAAATATTTAGTAGTACTGTACATTAATTATCAAGCAATTTTGTGAATTTATCTATTTGGTTATGTACTCTCTCCATCTACCGGAATTCTTTGGTATTTTCTTAAATTAACCATTCAAATATTGCTAATGTATTCCTCACATTCACAAATCCAATCCATAGTCAATCAGTTCAATTCAGCTACACTTCCCAAGTCTGAATGGACGCACGAAGCGCATTGTATCGTCGCTCTGTGGTATCTATCGACGTATGAATTTTATGACGCCGTCTGCCGGATCAAGTCAGGTATTATCACCTTAAATAATGCTCAGCAGACAGCGAATACGAGTTCGTCCGGCTATCATGAAACGATTACACTTTTTTGGTCAAAAGTAATTGAAATATATATAGGTATGAATAAACAGGCAGGATTGGAAGAGCTCACCAATGGGTTTTTCCAATCTCAGCTTGCGGATAGAGAATTACCGTTTGAATTTTACGATAAGGACTACTTGCTCGGCGCTCAACTGCGATGTATGTATTACCCGCCTGACAGTCAAGAAATTAATGAACATACTCTCCAAGCAATCTTGCAGAACAGCCGTCGTAAAAGTTAACCGATGTTCTTTTTGCTGCGATGGTGCATGACTTCACCTGCTGCCCGTTGTACGGCACAATCAGTTTTTAACACAAAGGCACGAAGTAACCACAAAGTACACTATAAGATTAGGTGAATCTATAGTGACCTTTGTGGAGTATCTTGGTGACTTTGTGTTAAAAAAAGTCACAAGCTGTATTCCTCACAGTTGAAGTTGATTTGATCAATGAAACTCATAACAAATCATACAAATCAGCGTGCCATTCCTCAGCAATGTCATTTTTAACACGAAGGCACGAAGTAACCACAAAGTTCACTATAAGATTAGGTGAATCTATAGTGACCTTTGTGGAGTATCTTGGTGGCTTTGTGTTAAAAAAAGTCACAAGCTATATTCCTCACAATTGAAGATCATTTATCCGCGAAAATCATAGTAAATCATAAAAAATCAGCGTGCTATTCATCAGCAATGTCATTTTTAACACAAAGGCACGAAGTAACCACAAAGTTCACTATAAGATTAGGTGAATCTATCGTGACCTTTGTGGAGTATCTTGGTGGCTTTGGGTTAAAAAAAGTCACAAGCTGTATTCCTCACAGTTGAAGTTGATTTATCCGCGAAAACCATAGTAAATCATAAAAAATCAGCGTGCTATTCATCAGCAATGTCATTTTTAACACAAAGGCACGAAGTAACCACAAAGTTCACTATAAGATTAGGTGAATCTATCGTGACCTTTGTGGAGTATCTTGGTGGCTTTGTGTTAAAAAAAGTCACAAGCTGTATTCCTCACAGTCGAAGATGATTTATCCGCGAAAATCATAAAAAAAATCAGCGTGCTATTCATCAGCGATGTCATTATTAACACAAAGTGCACCAGGGAGCAATATAGAATTCTACCTCATCAATTCTCTAGCAACAGTATCACCGATTGATGATTACCGCGCAATGCATCGTCAAGCGGTGTATTGCCCCAGCGGTCTTTCGGATTCGGAATTGCCCCTTTTGACAAAAGAAATTCGATTACTTTGGTATGACCTTCTGAAGCAGCGAGATGCATTGCCGTGCGTCCGTCATAATCGGCTTCGTTGAAGTTGATACCTCGCGCTACGAGATGCTGCACTTCAAGTACATCACCCTCGCTCGCTGCCCAACACAAGCTAATCACACTATCAATTTTCGATTGGTTACGATGTAATCGCGGGTCTTGTTTTTGACTTTGCCCGCCGGTCAAGCTGTCGAAATTATGGAAATTGAACGTCGAGACGAGTTCTTTGCAAAATTCAATTCCTCGCACTGAATTTCCCAATTCATCAAGGCGCGGCGACCAAATACATATTCCCATGAGATTCGGAATCACCACCATGAGTCCGCCGGCCACACCGCTTTTTGCCGGTAAACCAATTGTAAATGCGAATTCACCCGAAAAGTCATACATACCGCACGATGCCATGAGCGAGAGACAGTTTTTGACGGTATTCGGCTGGAGAACTCTGGTTCCGGTAGTAGGGCAAATACCTGCGTTAGCAAGGGTTGCGGCGGTGATTGCCATCGCTTCGGCGGTCACATCGATCGAACAGCATTGAAAATAAAATTCTAATGTATCTATCAAATTCGTACTCTCTGGGAATGCTTTATTCTCCCGCATAAAATACCCGAGCGCAAAATTTCGGTCTGCTGTCTGACGTTCGGAAAGATAGACTGCATTATTAAATCCTGCACGAATATTCCCACTCAATTTTGTCCATGTATCGAGTACGTAATCGAATCTATCAGCCATATCGAGCGTGGGCTTGACGAGTGAACATGCCATAATTGCACCGGCATTGATCATCGGATTGTGCGGCAGACCTTTGCTGTTGAGCACGAGTCCGTTGAAGCCGATGCCGCTTGGCTCGCGACCGATGTGCTGATGAACTTTATGTTCGCCATGCTCTTCGAGAGCAATACAATAGTTGATTGGTTTGCAAATAGATTGAACGCAAAAGGGAATAATATAATCACCAAGTGAAAAACGTTGACCGTCAATTGTACAAATTGACACGCCGAAATACTCAGGATTGACACGTCCAAGCTGTGGAATGTATGTGGCTACATGTCCGCCCTTATTAGCTTTGGCTTTCTCGTAGATACGCTTGATGGCAGCACGGAAATTTTTAAAATCAGGAACGATGAGATTGCCTTGAATGGCATTTTTGACGAGATTGCCCTGACTTTGCTGGAGGATGACTTTGAACTGTTCGAAATTAAGTGGATAGTCATTTTCTTTGGCATCAAGTGTATCTCCGGTAGGCAGAGTAGAATCGAAATCTAAAACAAGCCGTGGATCATCATTGCGAATGCCGATATCTCGGAATATTTGCAACAATTCATTAATCGAAATCAATCCATTGGCATCACGATCGAGTGATTCAAATAAGAGGCGGTATTCTTGCTCTAGATGTGTCAAACCCTTACTTTCAGCATCAGATATTGTGAGATTGGATCCTATTTCTTGAGGAATAAACTTGGTTGTTTTTTTTGAAGACATTTTATTTTGGACGTTGTTTGTTTGAAAATTCACATGCTATGAGATAATTAGTAATTATTTAATAATCAAACAGATACACTCGTATATCAATCGGATAAATTAAAGCTTCTTTCTCCGTGAATTGTTTCGTCTAATCCTGTGATTTCTTCTAAACTATCCACCCGTCCACCGCCGGTAATCAACGAGGAAATTTTGAATACTATGAATGTACCTATTACAGAAAATACTATCGTCACAACCACGCCGAGCGCTTGAGTCAGAATCTGCTTAGGATTGCCGTAGAGTGCGCCGACTCCGGACGGATTCACACTCGGATTTGCAAAAATTCCGGTAGCAATCGCTCCCCAAATTCCCGCAAGCGCGTGAATTCCAAATGCATCTAAAGGGTCATCATAGCCAAATTTTTTCTTGATTTCAAACACGCCGAAATAACCGATCATACCGGCGAGTAAACCTATTACCAATCCTCCCGTTAGATCCACATAGCCGGCTGCCGGTGTAATACCGACCAATCCTGCAATCGCTCCTGAAGCGGCTCCGAGCATGGTCGTACGTTTGTTGAGTAACCACTCAGTGAGCATCCATCCAAGAGCACCGACAGATGCTGCTACATTCGTGACAAGAATAGATGATGCTGCTAATCCGTTTGCTTCGAGAGCGCTGCCGCCGTTAAATCCAAACCAGCCGAACCACAAAAGTGCTGAACCGAGAACAGTCAGCTTGGTCGAGCTTGGTGCGTTTGTATCCCAAATACCAAAGTCTTCACGCTTTCCAAGCATAAATGCTACTACTAATCCCGATACACCTGCGCTGATGTGTATCACAGTTCCACCTGCGAAGTCTAAGTTCCCTGAAGTACTTAAAAATCCACCGCCCCATACCCAATGCGCCGTGGGAGCATAGACAAATGTAACCCAAAATGCAGAAAATACCATCCAGGTAGAGAATTTAATACGTTCAACCACCGAACCGCTAACGATAGCAATGGCAATGGAAGCGAACATCCCTTGGAAAGCAATATACAGGAGTGTTGGTATCTTGCCGGTGACCGAATTAACGCTAATTCCATGTAAAAATACATGATCGAGCGAACCGATTACTCCACCAATGTCGGTACCGAATGCTAAAGAATATCCCCACAACACCCACACGAGAGAACCAATACTATAGGCAGCATAGCTCATGCCGACGGTATTGAGAGCATTTTTGGATCGTGTCATTCCGCCATAAAACAAAGCAAGTCCGGCAGGAGTCATCATCATCACAAGACCTGTAGCCATCAGCATCCAGGCAGTATCACCGGTATCGGCAGTAGCATTTCCTGCTGCCAACACAATTGAAGGAACTAAAAACAAAATCAATAGTAGTAAAAGTTTCATATCGTAACCAAAGAAAGTAATAATAAATATTTGAGTTTTATAGACAATTTGTAGGAATTGCGTGAATCCGGATTCATCATAAGACCTATGCTAACTTCTATTAACCTATAGCTAACTTCATTGTTGATACAGTAGCAAAATATGTAAAAAATATGAAGTATCATTATTAATTTTTTCGTGTAGTGTTTTGATAGCAATATTCACTTTTTTAAGGTTATTCATTCCTAGATATTGTATTAAAATACTATTCTCGTAATCGTAGTATTCAACTAAAATCGTACTATAGAAACCAAAACCCGTTGGCATTCTTGGCCGTTTATCGTAAATTGCATTTGAAAATAAAATCGGCATAAATCTATATTCTAACCCGCGACACTTTCAATCATTATTCAAATCAATTATGCACTTAAAGAACTACATTTTTCTTCTCATCTTCGGCGTAGCAAGTGGCATTTTTGCCATGAATGTGCGTCGTTTAATTTCTTACCTCAAGCTCGCCAAGCCCGATATCCGCTGGGATCGTCTGCCCGAGCGCATCAAACAAACGCTCGTAGTCGGGATATTTCAAAAGAAAATCCTCCGCGACAAAACCGCCGGCCCCATCCATGCCGGTATCTTCTGGGGATTTATGATACTGTTTGGTTCGGCCGCCGAAGCCGTCTTCGAGGGCATCCACGACGGCTGGTCATTCAATTTCCTCGGACCCATCTATACCGTCTGGACGCTCCTGACCGATATCTTCTGCCTTCTCATTATCCTCGGCGTTCTTGCCTCACTCTGGCGTCGCTATGTGTCGAAAATCAAACGACTTCAGGTCGAAGGCGAAAAGGTCGAGGCAGGAATGATTCTTCTCACAATCTTTGGAATAGTGACCTCACTCCTGCTGCAGAATTCGGCTAAAGTCAATCTCGGCATGGACGGTTCGTGGGCGATGCGACCTGTCGCACATTTCGTAGGTGGCGCACTGCCTCTTGGCGAGATGTCGTATGAAATTTTCTGGTGGATGCATATCGTGCTCATACTTGCCTTTACGAATTACCTGCCGTTCTCCAAACACCTTCACGTGCTCACCTCGATTCCGAATGTATTTTTCAGCAAATTGGGTCCGAGTAACTCTCTGCCGGCGATTAATTTTGAAGAAGAAGGCGTAGAAAAATTCGGCATCGTCGATATCGAAGATTTCTCCTGGAAAATAATTCTTGACAGTTATACCTGTACGCATTGCGGACGCTGCACGAGCGTGTGTCCGGCGAACCAAACAGGGAAAGTGCTTGATCCGCGGGGAATTATCGTGGCAATCCATGATCGGGTAATGGACAAAGCGCCGCTCGTGATGAAGCAGCAGGCAGGACAAGAGCTCACGGCTGACGAACAGGCAATTATGGACAAAAAGCTCATCGGTGATTATGTCTCGGTCGAAGCATTGTGGGATTGTACGACCTGCGGCGCGTGCATGCAGGAGTGTCCGGTGAATATCGAACATGTTCCGGCAATTGTCGGCATGCGACGTTCACTTGTGATGATGGAAGCGAATTTTCCGCCGGAAGTGCAGCCCGCCTATTCGAATCTCGAAAACAACGCAACACCTTGGGCGTTCTCGCCTTCCGAGCGTGCAGACTGGACCGAAGGTACGGGAGTGCAGACGGTAGCGGAGAGTCCTGAGATGGATGTACTCTTCTGGGTTGGCTGCGCAGGCAGCTACGACGACCGTGCGAAAAAGACGACGAAAGCATTTGCCGAACTCATGCAGCTTGCGAATGTGAATTTCAAGATTCTCGGCACGGAAGAACGTTGTACTGGAGACCCGGCACGCAGAAGCGGCAACGAATACCTCGCCGACATGCTCACGAAAATGAACGTCGATACGATGAACGCCTATAATGTGAAAACGATCGTCACGACATGTCCGCATTGCTTCAACACGCTCAAGAATGATTATCCGCAATTTGGTGGTAATTATGAAGTAATGCACCACACGCAGTATATCCGCGACCTGATTGAAGCCAAGCGCCTCGTGATTGACAAGTCGAAGGCATCACAGGGTGCAATTACCTACCACGACTCATGTTACCTCGGTCGATATAATGAAGAATACGAAGCTCCCCGCGCGACGCTCAGCGATATCCCCGGTCTCACGGTTCTCGAAGTAGCACGTTCAAAAGACAAGGGCTTATGCTGCGGAGCAGGCGGCGGACGTATGTTTATGGAAGAGACAGCAGGCACGTACATCAACATCGAGCGCACGAACGAATTACTCGCGACAGGCGCGCAAACCATCGCCGTGAATTGTCCGTTCTGCACGACGATGATCACCGACGGAGTGAAAGCTGCTGAGAAGATTGATGATGTGAGGATTAAGGATATTGCTGAGGTCTTGCTTGAGAATATTAAATCATGAGATGGTGAATTGGGTGGAAATGGGAATGAATAGCAATCATCATCATTATTCCCTCCAGCTGAAGCTGGAGTCTAGTCAGGGGGATTCTTATCGCATCGGAATGCAATTGCGAATTTGCTTTCTTTCGCTTGAATCACGTTGTACGTGATTCAAGCGGACTTGCAGGAATTGTCATTGTTGTCATTTTTGTTATTGTTGTAGAAATCACGGAATTGCAGTAATCACGCTATTGCAGGAATCACGGAATTGTCAAATTCCGCACCGTTGACTAGACTCCAGCTTTAGCTGGAGGAAAAAGAAAGCCCACCAAGGGCTTTAGCCAAAATTCACAAATATTTTTCACATAGAAGGAATTAACCATGTCACAGGTTAAAGTATATATCCATTTTGTATGGAGCACCAAGAATCGAACGCCATTTTTAGCAACGAAAGAGGTGCGAAAGATGCTCTGGAAACATATTCGCGAAAATGCAAGAAGTAAGGGGATCTTTGTTGACTTTATCGATGGATATTCTGATCATTGTCATTGTCTTGTTTCTCTTGGCACAGACCAGACTATTCAAAAAATCTGTGCAGTTACTCAAGGGAGAATCTGCCTATTGGATGAATAAACAGGGAGTACTCGACCGCAAATTTGAATGGCAGGATGAATATTTAGCAGTTTCGGTGTCGGAGTCAGTGGTAGATCGTGTACGGGAGTATATACGCAATCAAGAAGAACACCATAAACATACATCATTTCAGAAAGAATATTATGTGTTGGTTGAAAAATGTGGATTGAAGAAATATCCGAATACCTGCTGAAAAATAAGATGAAGATCATAATGATGTGAAACAGAGGAAATTCAACCTAACGGTGAATTTGGCTAAAGCCCTATAATCCATCAATCCCTCCTCC
>JADJXV010000016.1 GCA_016720145.1 Ignavibacteria bacterium
GGCCAATCTCTATAACTTACGAAAAGGATACTGCGCCGATTCTTCTAGTGTTAACCTATTTTTTGTTTGGGAGAGCCCTACTGAATTTAATTTTTCAATACTTAGGCTAAAACCTAAAGATTGACATTACAAAGCCTAAATACTGATGGAGTTAGTATTGTTTTCGTCCGTCCATTTATTCTAACCGGACTTAAACACTTACAGTTGAAACGCTTGCATGACAGTTCATTGAAACGCAGTATCAATAATTGAGCGCTGATTATCATACAAAAACGTTAGAAATTGATTGTGATATCCAAATTCTACCCCAAGAATACAACGGGCAATGTCACACCTGACATTGCCCGTTCTTTGTTACGATAGCTGAGCTTG
This sequence comes from Ignavibacteria bacterium, assembly GCA_016720145.1. GTDB lineage: Bacteria > Bacteroidota > Ignavibacteria > Kapaibacteriales > UBA961 > JADJXV01. The sequence goes on from JADJXV010000016.1 coordinate 373, forward strand.
TCTCTAATTTCCCGTCCGGTCAGTTCACAGAACTGACAGTCAACACTTGCTTCTGAAACGTATTGCTCATCCGTACTGAGTGTAAGCCCCACCAAACAAACATTCGACCTCTCTGAGGTCGTGATTTCTATGGGCTGCACCATTCTACAAATATTCGACCTCTCTGAGGTCGTCGGATAAACGTTCGACCTCGTTGAGGTCGTGATTTCTATGGGCTGCACCTATCTACAAATATTCGACCTCTCTGAGGTCGTAGGATAAATTTGGCTAAAGCCCATAACACCAACCATTTTCTCCAGCTGAAGCTGGAGTCTATTCAGGAAGATTGTCGCCTTCTGGCGTTCAATTACATTCGAGAAATCCCCTTGACTAGACTCCAGCTTCAGCTGGAGGAACCGGTTTACCATAATAACACAAAGGGCAAAGTCATCAATGACATTGCCCTAATTTTTTATATATTTTCAGAAAACGTATTATTCCACCACCAGCTTACCTGTGCTGAGCGTTTCGCCCTTCGTATCACGGATGATGGTCATATAGATTCCTTTGGTCATGGTCGCTGTTGAGTATTGCATTACGGCGTCGGTAATCGGTGCTTCGAACACTGTCTGCCCGAGGAGATTGACAACGAGGAATGACCTAGCTGCAGGATGAGAATTCACAACCTCAAACGATGACGATGCCGGATTCGGATAAATGTAAGACGTTGGGATGCTTGACGTTGGCTCGTCAGTTCCGGACGAGGAAATCACTGAATAGGAAGCGTCTGTTACTTGACCGGCTGCATTCATTTCAAGAGTGGCTACAGGAAAATTGTTCTTCACCCACCATTCATAGGTCGTTTTGACAGTTGTCGTCGGAGGCAGTCCTGCAAATGCCCAATTGCCTGCCATATACATGAACATGCTATCAACTTTTGTTTCAATGTTCTTGACACGCAACGAATTGTACGTGCCTATCGGCGTCGTGACATTACCCCAACCATCGACAGTAGTTGTATAAGAAATCGGTGAGACTATCAGGCCTAAGATCCGGTGGTGGATTATCCAAGCCGAATTGTAAGATTTGCTTTGTTGTACCGGAGAATGTAGTATTCATAGTAGCCGGGAACGTAATTTTTTTATATCCCGGTGTAAATGGGGCGATGGTAATATCCGGTGGCATGAAGACACCGCACATTCCGAGCATGTCAAGAGATGAGCTCGACACAGCAATATACACGTATCCTTCAAATCCCGGAATCTGCATGGCGTATGTTGAATTAGGGAAAGAGGTATAACATCCAACACCCGCTGCGTTTTGAAACATCAATGTATCTTGAGAATCATTTCCGATCGCTGAGAGGTTCCATGTTTGGTTAGCACCAGCATTGCCGGGTGATATCGCAGATAAATTTGTCGTGTCGAGTATCTGTATCACCGATACTCCATTCAAGTTGCTGAGATCTGATTGTGTGATGGTAATCTGGGCAGATGCCGACATCACCATACAAATCAAAACGCAACCAAACAGTAAATAAATTTTCATTGTAGTACTCCTGTAAGTATCCTACTCATAAGGCTTTTCGGAAACGCCCCGTTTTTTTATGTGGTATCTGAACTCCACGTTGATTTTTGAATGTTTACATGACTATTCGAACAAACTACACAAAATTAAGCAACACAATTATAACAAAAAATGACAAATATCATACATTGTAAAATTAAATAAAAATATCGTTTAACTCAAACAATTTTTCATAGTTATAAACATGTTGACTAAGGTAATTATTCGGTGTTTTAATATATGTACCCACATTAGACTTTTCTTACAAATATTGTCTCATGTACTTGAACGATCGAACTATTCTATTTGAGTCTAGAGATCATTCAAGTTTTGAATGCTGTTCCATCATCTTGTTGATCTTCGGCTGTAAAATCCAAACCCCGATAAAAAAAAACCAGATCATAAAAAACTCTCCAATGTAATCGCCAACTTCTAGTTTCTTTTGTAAAATAGCCGTTTTATAGGTCCGCGAAACAAAATACAAGCTATAGAAAATACATGCCATCGATAATAGGTGAAATGGTACAATGACAGCAAATATCATAGGATCTGGCTCATTGGGTGACAATACCCAAATAACAAATCCAAGAAAAAAAATTATATAACATGATGGTATGAGCAGAATTAATTTAAACTTGTTCACAGGAAGTTTAAATTCATCCGGAATATATTTCTGGAGTCCAACTCCTACAGACCAGAGCCATCCGAATAATCCACCAACTAAAAACAGCATCATTATTGGAAAGTATTTTAATTGGTCAAATACCTCCTCAGGATTCGACGAAGTTCGTGCTATGATAGTCATTACCAAAGAGACCATTGTAGCAGCTTGATAAAGTATTGGAATTCCAAAAGTAAAGAGAAATAGTTGCCAATGTTTGGCTCGTAAGAACAAGTTTATCATTACATTACCTCATATAAAAATGTATAATAAATATTTTAAAATATTGATACTTATGTTTGAATAGCTCTCTGATACTTTCATGGTTTGGACTTATAATATAAAGCCGATTTGCATCTTCACAAATCCAAACACGACCCGTGTGAATGCGATCCACCCCTTCGCTACATTTCAATTTTCTATAATATTGCTTTCGATCGAAAAATCTACTTTTAGAATATTATAATTCTTCTGTTATTGAATAATCACCACATTCCGCATTGATACAACTGTACCATTTTCAAGTAGTTGCACCTGATACATACCAGTCGGAATATTCTTTGTCGAAATAATTGTCGATTCATCAAAGTCGGTAATTCCAACAGTTGCACATACCTTCCCAAGCGTATTGACAAGTCGTATCTCACCAATGCCACGATGTCCTGAATATTCTACATGCAATTTTCCGTGAGAGAGAGGATTGGGATAAACCGCGCTGATACGAGGGAGTGTAGATTCCCTCAATTCGACAACTGAAGTTGGATCTTTGGTGAGTTGTATGGTGACTGTACTTGCAGAATCGAGGGTAATACTCACCTGAGCAGAGTCATTACTGTAATGCCATTCCGTTACACCTGGGCCGATGACTTTTACTGCACGATAGGGGGTTTTCATTAGAATAATTCCTGCCTTGCTGCCGTAAGTAGATAATAATGTGTCATTTATACGATTGTAAGCTACATTCATTCGTGGAGAAGCATGAATCTCTGTAGAATGATTGGAATTGAAGATAAAAGTTCCTTCTCGCATAAAAATTGTCTCAGGAATGAAAGTCGAAGAATTTGATGCCGACCAAAAACAAAAACGAGAATCTGTAAAAAGAGAATCAGAGTAACCACGATTGTTAACGAATTTCGACCCAAATTTAGAAGAATCGGACTGAACTACTGCATAATCTGTGTGAGATGATACAGAATCAAAAAGGTAAATATTTGTATATGTAAAATCATGTTGTGATAGCCAAGTACGAGTGCCAGCTAAGGGTTTCGAATGGTGCAAGCAGTGTAAGTGAAGCTGCGCTTTGGACAGGTGATGTCGTGGCGAGGAGGCGAGTGTGTAGTGCAGAAGAATTATATCCGACTTCATGAACGGAAGAGTCTGAAGAATAGGAAATCCCAGATAGCCACGGTGACGAAATGTTCGCCGAAAATTTCGCATTTGTTCCGCGCCATACAGCAGTTTGAGAAAGATTTGTGGATGAAAAAGTAAAATTCGTATCATTTGGCGCTCCGTTTGTAAGGGAATTGCCGTGCAATTGCTATGTATATCTATGCTTAGAGTCAGAATTCACAAAGTCAGCATTCAAAAAGTACGAACCTCTCACCATTAAAAATGAACGTGAAATATTTGTATTCAGATAATTGGTGCGCACTTCTCCGTATTGCAATCCCGGGGAATTCGACAGTATTCTCAATAAATCCATCTGCATCATTCGGTTGTGACGGCGCGCCGATGGCAGGACCATTCCCCATCAACTAAAATCATATTGTGGTTATTGGCATTACCGACTTCACCTCTCCGAGCATAACTTAAGTACCCCGCATCGCGCGCAAGTGCTTCACCACCCTGATACATAATAAAACTCGAGACATCTGCTTGATTGTGCCCTGCTCCACTTGTACGCGCGCCTCCATGTGCGCCGCTTACATGAAGATAAAGCGCATGCGCAGAGTCACGGGATGAACGGAAGACTAGGTTGCCGCTTTCGGTTAAAGTTGTAAGTAAAGGTTCATCTTCTAATTTTAATCTGAACGGAGAATAGTCTGCTATATAATTTGACCTCATATCTACTGTTGAATTAAGTTGAGTATTACGAGTATTCGTACCAGTTGAATTTTGACGGATTCCGGAGGTATTTACACCGGATAAAAGTTCAATTTCAGGAAATGCTGTATTAACATAAGTATCTCCTACAGGCGGGAGTGTACCGTCGGGTAAAGTGATTTCATATATCCATTTCCAAAGATTACGAAATTTATCATCCATTTGTGGGTTGATAATTGATCGCTTTTCGCCGGCAAATTCCATTTCAAACGTCGTAGCTTTCGTAAATTCAGCCATTCCCCGCATAAATGGGATTACATTCAGCATTGCGTAGCGCAGGTAGTATGGACCTTCTGCATAGCCTGCAATTCCAACCGAATCAGACTGCCGTGCTGCATCCCGCCAGAGAATATTATCGATATTCCAAAGCGCGGCGTTGATCCAGCTTGTGGGCTGTTCGCTCAAATCGGTGCTGGTGGCATCATTGAGCACGACGGCAGCTACCCCGAGCGCGCCGCAGGTCATAAGTGCGTGATTATTCTTAATAGTAGAGAGGAAAGTAAAACCAAGAAATGATCGGTTCGCTTCGCGGTATAAATTCCCTGCATAACGCTTAAGCAGTACTCTTGCAGGTGCGAGCGCGGAGTCCGGCACTCCCGCACCTTTCAACAAGTCGTAAGCAGAAAGATAATCAATCATATCTTTGGAACGCCACTGCCAGTCGTCGTAATTACCCGGATTTGTAATAGACAGCGAAGGAATTGTGGTGTTAATGGTGTTTAGTAAGTCGATTACTTTCGCTTTCAGCGAATTCGCAGTTGTTTCTTCCAAGTTTGTCGCCGAGTCAGCAAGTGGTTGCATGCCGATGAAATAGATAAATGCTGCATTCTTGGCGAGTCGGGCACGTTCGCGGCGGTTATTGCTCTCGATATTATCGGCGGGCGGTTTAGGTAGAGCACTTGCATAGACATTCGGGAAGAGATCTCTCAGAAATCCTTGCCTCAAGTATTTACGAATGGTAGTTGTATCATTAATTCCGCAGAGAATTCGAGGATGAGAAGTTGAGTAGTCGGGCGTCCATGCGCCGGACTGACTAAAAGCCTGAGTAGTCATAAGAAGCAGTAAAGGCAGGAGCAATCTGTTCATAGAGATAGATTGATAAATTGAAAAGAATTTCCTGCAACTTAGCAAACCTCGCCAAGCCGCACAAACATAATTTTACTGCTTCAGTAGATTCTACTGAGAATGTACGACCGGTTTTGTAATTTTGCCGAAAAAGTATTCATATTTGAACATATAATGATAACGATTAACCCTCAGACATTCCTCATCGTGACATGCATTCGATACTTTTATCGGGAGTCGCGCCGCGTCCTATTGCGCTTGTTTCGACCATGGACTCCAACGGTAATGTCAATCTCTCGCCGTTTAGTTTTTTTAATGCGTACGCCTCCAAGCCGCCGATTGTGGCGATTGGACCTGCTTTCAGTGCGGCGACCGGTAAGGCAAAGGACACGTATCTTAATATCATCGAAACGGGGGAATGTACGATTAATTCTGTGCAATATTCCATGGTCGAACAGATTAATCTCGCCTCGTGTGAGTATGAGCGGGGGACAGATGAGTTTGTAAAATCAGGACTTACCAAGCGTCCGAGCCAGATCGTCAAGCCGCCGATGGTCGCCGAGTCGTTATTTTCGATGGAATGTAAATATTTGGAAAATATACCGTTAGGACGAAGTATTGGCGGTAATGGTAATCTCATGCTTGTTGAGGCGGTGCGATTTCATATAGCAGAGTCAGCGTTTGTTGATGGGAAATTACACCCGCAGCGATTAGATTTGGTGGCGCGAATGGGGTATAATTGGTATGTGCGTGCTCATGGAGAGGCAGTCTTTGAGCTAGCAAAGCCGAAGTGGAATGGAATAGGGTTCGATGCGTTGCCCGAGTCAATTACTTCTAGTGATATTCTGACCGGCAATGATCTCGCCAAACTAGCCGGGGTGAAGGAATTGCCGATGCGAGATGAGAATTTTCCATACTTCACCGAACATCTCACAGCAGATTCATTGGAAGTGGAATTACAGGCAGGGAATGGACTTGGCGCATTGTATGCAATTAAAAGTATTCGTAAAGAACGTATTATATTACACAGAATAGCGAAGGTGTTTTTGGAGGCGGACGATATTGATAAGGCGTGGCAAACATTACTCCTTGAATAGAATTAAACCACAATAAAAAAGCCGCTCAAAAGCGGCTTTTTTATTACATTTTAACGAAATAAATTACTTAGCGTGATATCACGAATGGAATACTATACATGCGTTCACTTGAACGGAGAATTGCGACATAGTGTCCATTTGCTATGGTAACACCGTCGGAGGTGCGTCCGTTCCACACTTTGGTATGCTCGCCAATTGTCTCAATCATCGACGGCTCGGTATATAGAGTGAGTCCGGTCAAGTCGGTAACCATGAACTGATATTCTCCGGTTACCGGGATTGAGTAATTGACAGAAACAGCTGAAGTTGAAGGATTCGGATACACAGAAAGCATGGACTCTGTTTTCGTCACTTCATCGACACCGGACGATGCTTTGACTACTATTTGAATAGGAGTCGCCCAGTTCCAGGCTCCATTTAGCCCACTTGAAGCATTGCCTACTGTTTGCATGAAGAACGTACCTTCTTTATTGGGGGCGGTCCATGTGAAGCTAAATTCTGCTTTACCGCCGGTCATTGGCATTGGGTCGTTGTGAGTGATCTCACCAAGGAATGCTTTGTTCCCTTTCCCGGCAGTAAATACACCGCCTGAATTTGCAGAACCGTCTTTGGTTGCTTTAACTGCTAAATTAAATCCTGCTGAGGGTTGAGTGGCATGAGCGACAATCACCGTCAGTTCTAATTTCCCTCCCGGTGTCGTTGTAAATGAACCTGATTTACTGGTTACTGTCACGGTCGTAGCGGTACTTGGTGCTAATGTATGGCAACCACTTCCGCCACATCCTACGGTAGATGCTGTTCTGCCGGTCTGACCTTTAGGGTCAGCAAATGAAGAATTTACCGCGAAAATTCCAAGTAGAAGGAATACAAATAGAGAACGAATCAACATAGAATAAAACCTTTGAATAATAAAAATGAATAAAGAAGAATAATCAAAAAAAAAGCGGAGGTTAGTCCGCTTTTTTTTTGTAAAACGTTATCGAATAATCATGAATTGAGTAGAAACAACGCCGGATTTACGTTGAACAATAGCAGTATAACTTCCGCTTGCGGCTTTTGATTCAAGTAATGTGCGTCCATTCCAATGGAGAGTATTTACACCAGTCGTTAGAGGAAGTGAAGAATTTCTAAAGATTAATTGACCTTGATTGTTGAGAATTGTGAGAGAACAGAAGTCAGCGGTCAGAGAATTTACTTCAAATGAAACATTATCGATACTTGGATTCGGGAATGCGCGAAGGGACGTAACTTGTTGATTGTCGTACTCTTCCACGCCAACAGTGCTACTTCTGCCGATAAGCTCGACGATGTGTACTTCACCGCCGGTAATCACTGTCAGTGATCCCAAAGCACCATTTGTACTGGTCGGTTTATATCGAATCGTTGCCGAGAGGCAAGCGCCCGGCTGTATGGTCTTTGGCAGAGGATCATTGGTCACTAATTCGAATTCTGTCATGCCACTTGTAATGAGGGCGCTGGTAACGACATACGCCGCCGTGCTATTATTACAAATTTGTACTATCGAGTCATGAGTCGAGCCAACTCCAATAGAATCAAAGACTACTCTAGTAATATTTACACTTGTAACGCAACCCTGCCCTGTGAGGGCAACACTTAATGCAGAACCGGAAGAATTACTTGTAAGTGCTAATTGAGCTGATTTCATACCTGCCGTAGTAGGGGCAAATCGAACAGTAACTACTGCTTTTTCATTAAGTGCAAGGGTAAGAGGAAATTTTGGATTCTCTAAAGTAAACTCTGTACTATTAGCCCCTGTAAGGGTTGCTGCTGTTATATTCAGAGGGGCTGCACCTACATTTTGTATGAAGCCTGTAATGACAGAATCACGTTGACTACCTGGGAAAACACATCCAAAATCAATTCCTGTCAGCGAAAAAGCAAGAACAGCAGTTGCAACGACTTTCACAGTTACTTTCGCAGTTGCTGATGTTATTTGACCACATGAATTTCTAATGATACATGTATAGCTACCGGAATCGCTCGAGCTTGAATTGGGAATAGAAAGTGTTGCAAGGGTTGCATTCGGTATATCGACACTATTTTTTTGCCATTGGTAGCCGAGTCCACCCCCTGCGGCTGCTACTTTCAGAGTAATGGTACCTCCGGAATTAAGAGTTGTATCTTTGATATTGCTGGTAATTGTCGGTATATTAAGTAGTTGCACACGAGCAGCTACCGTTGTAGAAAAGCCGCAATTATTCGTAATAAGTACTAAATACCGTCCGGTATCTGCAGCTGTCATTGATGAAATAGTATAAGCCGGGCCATTAATATCCGGGATAAGAGTACCATTTTTTGTCCATGAATACGTAAGACCAATGCCGGAAGCTTGCACAGACATTGAATATCCGGACCCAATACAGAGAGCTGTATCTATTAGTGATTTAAATACTTGAGGTGGAGTTGGAAATTTTAAAAAAGCGACAGTACTTGTCACAGGAGGTGCACATCTTCCACTGACAACCACTTCATACTTGCCTGTATCAGATTCAGATACTGAATTAATGGAGTATGTTGATTCTGTACCAGAGGATAGGGTAAATCCATTTCGCTTCCATTGATAATTTAGATCATACCCAGCTGCTACGACATGTAATTGAGCAGGCACTCCCGGGCAGACTGTAGTGTCTTTGGGATGAGAAGTAATACTCGGAGGCGAGAATACAATTAGCTGAGCAGAATCACTGGTGACAATGCTGCCACATCCGGTGACTACAACATCATAATTACCAGCGCTTGCTGCAGTTGCAGATGTAATCGTGTATGTTGTAGAAGTAGCACCGGAAATCGATGTTCTATTTTTTCGCCACTGAAATGAGTAAGATTGTGGAAAATCAGTAGTCACGCTGAATGTTTTGGCTGACCGACACATACAGAGTCCATCGTTGGATGTTCGGTAATTGTAGGGGTAGGCAGTATATAAAAGCTTGCATTACTCTGATCACTTGTATTGGCGTCTGCGTTATCAGATACTCGTATTAAATATCCACCTGACGGAACATATCCAACCGGAATTTGCCATGGATACGTGGCGGGTGTAGCCGGTAATTTTGTAGCTACATTCAGCCATGAACCACCATTATCAGTTGATACATCAATATTTACGAATGCAATTCCGGATGAAGTCCATGTGATATTCCGAGAAGAACCTCGGCACCATTGCTCGTTCCCGTTGGGTGCAGTGACCTGTACACCGGGTACTATGATTGTAATCGGAGCCATGAAATTCCATACATCACCTACAGGATTCCCACTGTTATTTACGGCATTTCCTGCAGCGCGGAGGGTATAAGTACCGGGGACAAATGGAGCTGTCCACACAAAATTAAATGCTACACCGCGTGGAGTACCTGTCATAGGCTGTGGTGCAACATGGGTTAATTCGCCATTCAAAAGCTGTAGGCCGGTGCCGGCTTCAAAAGCTCCGGCATTGGCTCCTGCACCGTTTTTTACGGAGATGTTTATGCCCGCTGCTTGCTGAGTGGCGTGAGCTACAAACGCAGAAAAATTACGCTGTGCGCCTTGAGCAACTGTGATAGTACCAGTTGCTCCAATCATAGTCACTGAAGTTGCTGCATTTGCTGCGACCACATGACAAGCAGCGCCGGTACAGCCGGTCTGTGATTGTCCGGAAATTCCATTGATATGAGCTATAGCACTCGTTGAGCACATAAGCCCAACCGTAAAGAGGAACAGAAGGTTGTAAAGATAATTCATAAGGCACCTCACCTATCGAGTTATTTGAAAAAAATGATAAACTTTAGTTATAATCATAGATTACTGTAGAATCATTTGTAAAAATAATCATTTACGGTGTAATTGTCAGGATTTTTGTTGTAGGATCATAACTGCTTTTGAATTTGAGTAATCCTGCCGTTGCCGGACCCTCTTTCAACGAACCGTCGGTAGGTGAGAAAACTGAACTGTGGAACGGGCAGATAATGTCTTCACCAGGATTTTCTGGAGGAAATACAACGCGTCCCTCATGATTGCATATTGCAGAAAGTACTAAAAACGAATCTATCACATCTTCGGGTTTGAGCCGGATTATTACGAGTTCTTTGCCCCCGTTAAATTTACCACCGTTGATATCGAGCTGCCCTTCCCTCAGATAACCTATGCCGACAGTTTCGAGAGCAGTTATTCCGGTGATATTGAAATTTGCCGGATCGCCGGTGACGACTACTTTAGTCGTTTGAATTTCACAGCTTGCCATCACTCCGGCAAGTGCCGAGCCACAGACGACAATTCCCAACCCCTTGAGGGATTGGGAAATAAATTCACGTCTATCTAGATCTAATACTGGTAATTGAGTCATAGTCTTTGGTAATTATTGTCCGGCGGTTGAGCCGTAAAAATTTGCATCAATATCGATGGATTCGCCTACTTTGCTGCCGACGATCCCTGCGGTACCTTTGACGTTAAAGTCTTTTAGTGCTACTTTGAAAGATGTTTGGACGAGGGCGAAGTCGCCTGCTGCACGCTTTTTGGTAGCATCTGATTCTCTCACAAATTTTAGAGTAATTGGAGCTTTGATTTGCTTTGTCACCCCGTGCATGATAAAGTTACCTGTCGCCATAGCTTTGATTTCACCGCCATTATTATCAGCTCTGATGATTTGAATATCTGAAAGTCCTTCAATTTCATACACAATTTCAGGGAATTTTTTTACGTCCAACCATTCTTTCCCTTTCATGTGAGAGTCACGTTTGTTGAGCCCGGTGTTCATGGACTCGACATCAATGCTGATTTTGCCATTGGTTGCTTCTAAATTATCTAAGTCTAATACAAATGAACCTGATATCCCCGAAGTAGTGCCCTTGATTTCTTCAAGAGGAGCAGCACTTAAGAATTTAATGAGGTTTTCTCCAACTTTATTGGTCAAAGTAATATTTTTTTTACCTTGAGCGCCGACTTTGAATTGTGTACCACTATAGACTAGTGGACTCGATAGTGTGACCGAAAGCGCGGTAAGCCACGCAATATGAGATAGTTTCATGATGTACTTTCAATGAATATGATAAAAATTAAGGTGTAAACTCGGGTAAGAAACTGCTCAGGAGGCATATTTGTTCCGGTTACTTTGATAAAATTTTAGAACGTATTTGAGGATGGAATTGTTGTGTACCGAGAGAATTCGAAGGATTATAGTTTTGATCTTTTATCTTTCCACAACCCAAATATCGCTATCGCGACCAATATTCCACTTGGAACAGATACCGACAGTAATACTTTAGGAGATGGTTCATCGACGCCGGGCAAGAGTCCTAGTTGAAATTTTTCGACCCATTCTATTTTCTCGGACTCACCACCGAATATTTCATCTTTGACTTTTGTCGATACTTGCACTTTGTCTTTGGTATAAATGTTTCTACCCTGCACAAGCCACATAACGACTAATGGTATTATGAGTACCAGACTTAGAATACTGACAGCTTTCCACTTCATACGTTCTCCTGAAATTATGTAAATATTTGTTTTAATTAATAGAATAGGTGTAATTGAATTGCATACCGAGAAGATCTGAAATCATCAGTATCCATAATGCGATATTCAGGTCTTAGCTCTACATAGGGGAGTACAAAAACATGCGCGCCGAGTACAATTGCCTGTGTATATGCGGTCGAGGCATTGACTGTCGTCGTTGAACCTGTCTCGATTCTTGCTGTTAGTAAAAGTGCTTCGAGTAATTGATACATCGCTTCGATCGAACCTACACTCGTCGTTCGGATGCCTTTTTGTCCGATGTGGCAAAATCAAACATCAGCGATGCTTTGTCGGTAAGTCCGATACCTGCAAAACCGTTAATTAAGGTGAAGTCGTCATTGGTGAACACTGACCCACCAATATAGGTGTTGAGTTCTTCATCAAAAAAACGTGGCCATGCTACAGCTCGGACGACAACACTTGGAGAATTAGAAGAGGAAAGGAGAGAAACTTGCGAACTGGAATTGGGCGATTCATATTCAGTAACTGTCATTTCTGAAAGAGAGTTGGAGCCAAACACACCGGCAGATACTGTGAGCCACTTTGTAGCATCGTATGTTAATTCAGTCCCGAATTCCGCAAAAAGAGGCGGGATAATTGATGTCTGTGTCGAGGTACCGTCCTTGCTCGGTACATGCCAGATAAGCTTCGTATGGTCATCATTACGCATGCCAATCGTCGGCATGAAAAATCCTGCCCGAAGCTGCGGCATTGTGACCGACGGCTGTAAAATGACCGAAGCCGTCCATGGCTGTTGACCGGGATAATTAGCTGTCTGAGTATTACCAAAACGCTTATGACCTACGTTTACCGAACCTTCAAACTGCATCCATTTTGTAGCACGAATTGCTGCATACACCGAAGACTGCATTGGAAATAACTTCCGTTGTGCATTTTCCGACGCATGACCACGGGCAAATTGCAATCGTAAATCAGTACCTACTGTCAAAATATTATCATCCAAAAAAGTATTACACGTATTATTCTCGCCATATAACCAACCTAAGCCAACACTTGCCGGATCGATAAGGGACTGTTCGTTCCAAGAGTACCAACCCAGGTCATTACGAAGACCACCACCCTGTGAGTTAATATGACAGCTTTGGCATTTATTACCGGTAATGAGAGAAAACTGTGGTAATGATAAAGCCCGTTCTACACTTAGAGTGCAAAGAAGAAGAGCCGAAAGTAGTATGAATTTCATGATGTTAGAGAAATAAATAGAATCGAAAAGTTTAAAAAGATAATCATCACGTCGTTTAATCCGAGGGGAGTAGTGTAAATTTCAAAAGAATGTTACAACACACAATTGTACAGAATACCGGTTAAATTCAAAGATGAACTGCATAAAACTTATGTGATTTATAAATTTAAGTGATTCAAATATTCCTGAACGAATTACCCGGTTCAGATAAATAATTCTCGAATTATAACTTAATTTGGTTGTAATTCATCAACGCATCCACCAACGCATCGACTCATAGTATATACTCATAAGCCCAAATCTAACACATTGAAAATGTAAAATCTATGACATTGGTCATACTGCTTGAAATATCCTCGTTCTCGAAAACTAATAAAGGTTTCTATCTCTCAGTGTGTTGGGGAGTATAATCCTCTTGCTATGCGATAGTAACAGTTCAAAATTAACAGTAAATGAGTTCACTCTAAATTTAAAGACAGGATAAATACGCCATTATGATTGCAAAATTTTAAATTTCAAACTCTTAAGTAGTAGCTGTGGCAATTAATTATACATCTCACCCTGTATGAACTGTATCACGTGATATTTGATAGCAGTTAGGTTGTATTCAGTATAAGTACTACGTAGAACATTTCAAAGATCACCCAAAATTACCTCGCAAGGTGCAGTAGCATGCATTTCATCATATTTTATGATTTATCGCAATTGTTATCTCTTTCCACGATACATAGTACTCAAATGAATATGCAAAAAATTGCTCTCCTTCACTCTGAATTATGATTGTCACTGAAGTGCATGAAGTATGGTATAGAAGTGCTGTATCGAAGTCACTTTTTTATTTAAAATACCGTTTGGTATGGTGCGGAGATAAGCGTAGTTTTGTGGGGTAAATAGTACTCTTCGAGCGCACTCTCCTAGCATAGTCCATTTAGAAAACGAGGTATATGAAATTGTCCATACTCCATTCGGCGTCATCGATTGATTTTTATTCAGCTCTTACCGATACTGAGCTTTCATTACCGTATGTCAAAAATGGGATCTCCGCCGGATTCCCGTCGCCTGCCGATGACTTTTTAGACGCAAGTATTGATTTAAATAAAGAGCTTATCAAGAATCCTAATTCTACCTTCTATGGCAAGGTCCGCGGCGATTCTATGAAAGACCTCGGGATCCATGATGGCGATTTGCTCGTCATTGACAAGAGTTTAGAACCTCAAAACGGGAAAATTGCCGTCTGCTTCATCGACGGCGAATTCATGGTCAAGACCATTAAAAAAGAAAAAGACTGCTACTGGCTCATTCCTGCCAATAAAGACTACAAGCCGCTGAAAGTAACGTCCGATAATGAACTCATCATCTGGGGTATCGTGACGAATGTGATTAAATACTTCTAAATGAACAAGTAATATAATGTTCGCCCTCGTCGATTGTAATAACTTCTATGCCTCCTGTGAACGCGTCTTCCGTCCTGACCTCAACGGAAAGCCCGTCGTCGTCCTCTCGAATAACGACGGCTGCGTCATTGCCCGCAGCAACGAAGCAAAAGCAATTGGCATTCCGATGGGCGCGCCTGCATTTAAGTTTCAAGATCTCTTTACCGAACATAATGTGCGCGTTTTTTCGGCAAATTTTGCTCTCTACGGCGATATGAGCATGCGCGTGATGAACTTGCTCGCGGGGTATTGTCCGGACATGGAAATCTACAGCATCGACGAGGCATTTCTTGACTTTACGGGCATGGAACATCTTCATTATAAAGAGTATAGCGAAGCAATCGTGAAGACGGTCGTGAAATCGACCGGTATTCCCATCAGCATCGGTATTGCACATACCAAAGCGCTCTCGAAAGTTGCTAATCGGGTCGCCAAGAAATTCCCGAAAGAAACACTTGGAGTCCATATCATCGACACGGAGGAAAAACGCCTCAAAGCGCTAAAATGGCTCAAAGTAGAAGATATATGGGGAATAGGACGCCAGCATGCAAAACGTCTGCAAGCCCTCAATATCAAGACCGCCTACGACTTTACGAATCTCGAAGATGAGTTTATCCAAAGTAAGATGAGTATTGTCGAGGTGCGTCTCAAGCATGAGCTCTGCGGTGAATCGATGATAGAATTAGAAGGCAGAAAACCTAAAAAGACAATCGCCACTACGCGGACATTTGAGTCGAACTACACAAGCTACGATCAGGTCAAAGAGCGTGTCGTGACCTTCTCCGTTTCCTGCGCAGAAAAGCTCCGACGACAGAAATCCGCCTGCCGAGCGCTCATAGTCTTCGTCCGCACTAACGGCTTTCGCGATGATCTCGCGCAGTACAGTAGAAGTATAGTAGTGAAATTACCTTTTGCCACGAATTCCACGATTGAGCTCGCGAAATTCGCCGAGGAAGGTCTCCGTAAAATCTTCAAAGAGGGCTATGCGTACAAGAAGGCAGGCGTCGTGCTCATGGATTTTTGTTCGGAAGATGAAATCCAGCAAAACCTCTTCATCAGCGAGCACCCAAAACACAAAATCCTCATGAAAGCCATCGACAATATCAACCACACCAACGGTCGCCAAATCGTGAAGCTCGCCTCCCAAGACAAAGACAGAATCTGGAAAATGAAGCAGGAAAAGCTCTCGCAACGCTATACGACCAAGCTTGGGGAGATTATTACTGTCAAGAGTTGAGATGTGGGGAAGACTGGCTTGTATGGTTGACACAACAGTTGCGGAGAAAATACAAATTATGAGATTTGAAAAGCGAAATACAATGAAATTTGAATAGGCTTCTGTCGATCTGTTGAACTTCCAACGATGTAGTTGATGAGGGGATGGGAACATTTTCATATGTGTAATACTAACTTATTCACTTCTATTAAACTTCACAGATACAAGATGACACATCAAAGCAACCGAAGAAAAAATAGTATAATTGTAGCATTGGTACTGATAATAGTAGGATTGGTACTCGCTATTGTCTTATATCTACCACAATATAGATCCGGAAATGAAATACCTTTGGCAAAAGATGTGAACGTTGAAGTGGGTATTATCAGGTTTGGCTATATTACAAAATCAGTCGAGAAGAATTTTAATGATAGTATTACTATGGCATTAGGAAATGCTCTCAAAGAAGATACTCTCGATGTTAAATTTATTAGTTACGATTCAAGCTATTTGGCCTCAAACTTTTCGGCCTATCGCACATTAAATATTAGGCCGTTAACCGATACAACAATAAGAATAAAACCTCAGAATTTGGTATATATAGAGTACTATCTCAATAGTAGAAAAATATTCGTCTTTGACTGGTATTTGCAATTCGAATTCAATTACCTGGAAGCTACATTGGGTCAAGATACTTCATTATCACAAAAATTGAAAATCATATTGTCCAATCAAGACTTAAGTAAGATGCATGATTGAACGATGACTTCCTCCCGTGTCGGTCGGTTGTTTTCCTTGTCTTACTAACCGACCGAAAGGGGAATACAACAACCGACCCCATCTGGGTCGAATGTTAATAGCAAGACGCACACTAAATCAGCCCCGACCCCATCGGGGTCGAATGTTAATAGCAAGTCGTAATAGGGACAGTAAGGACACAAAGGACAGTAAGGACGCAAGGTTCTCTGCATTCGGCTCAACAGATGCTATTTCTGACGTCAACGACTTGCCTGATAAACACCCAACCGACCGAGAAAAATACACGGGAAGTTAAATAAAAAACGTCCGTCACCATCCTAAACTCCCATCCCTCTCACATCTCAAGGACACTCCATCATGAAGCCAAACAGTATCAGATTGCGCAGCAAAATCAAGGGCATGATTGTTTTCTTTATCATCTCCTTAGCTCTGAGCGGTATTACCGCTTTTCCGCTTGTGGAATTGGATATATTGGTGCGGAACTTCGGCGCAGGCACCACAACCTCTCACATCTTTCCCGCACTCTCCGAATGGCTCGAACTCGTCAACCGCGGGCTCGTCGAAACGTCTGTAAAATATCCTTTTCTTGCATACGGCACCGACTGGCTGGCGTTTGCGCATATCGTGCTCGCCATCTTATTTATCGGTCCCTTGCATGACCCCGTGAAGAACAAATGGGTCATAGAATTTGGGATGATTGCTTGTGTGCTCGTGATACCACTTGCGCTGATATGCGGTCCACTGCGAGGTATTCCTGTATTTTGGCAGATTATTGACACCTCCTTTGGAATCATTGGGATAGTTCCATTGCTGCTAGTGTGGAAGTGGATCGTGAGAATAGAGAATGGGGAGGAATGATAGCGGCAGCGACCGTCGATGAATGGTGAACAAGGGGTGACGGGACTAGAGGGGCACAAAGGACTGAAGGGACACAAAGGACTAAGGGGACTAAGGGGACTAAAGGGACTGAAGGGACTAAAAAGTCATAAATTACATAAGGGCAGACTTATCGACATACGACTTATCGACATACGACTTATCGACATACGACTTATCGACTTACGACTTATCGACATACGACTTATCGACATACGACTTATCGACATACGACTTATCGACTTACGAGTTACCGACTTACGAGTTATCGACTTCCCACCCCATAAATTCCCCACCCATTTCACCACGATATCCTCTCAAAAAGTCAGCAACAGACATTCTCGGCTTACCTTCGGGCTGAATTTCGGTCAATGAAAGCGCAGCATCGCCACATCCAACGAGGAATTGACCGCCTTTAATTGACCAAGAGCCTGTATTTATATGCGCATCTGAGTATGTAGCACGATATATTTTAATTCGCTTGCCAATCCACAAAGTCCATGCTATCGGAGCGGGATTGACGCCGAGAATAAAGTTCCTTACTTCCCCTGCCGGTTTCGTCCAGTCAATTACACAATTCTCTCTAATGAGCTTGGGAGCGGGTGTTGCAATTTCATCTTCTTGCGGAATTGGGTTGGCGGTGTGCTTTAGGAGTCGGTCGCATGTCTTCACGGCGAGTTCGGCGCCGAGCGGCATGAGCGTCTCGTAGAGTTCGCCGGCTGTCATCCCATCCGTAATCGGCGTGGATGCTTTGAGGAGAATTTTGCCGGTATCGACTTTGTCATTGAGCAAAAAAGATGTGACGCCTGATTCACTCTCACCGTTGATAATTGCCCAATTAATCGGTGCCGCTCCACGATACTTGGGTAATAAACTCCCGTGGATATTGAATGCTCCGAGACTCGCGAGGGAATAGATCGACTTAGGTAATATGCGAAAGGCAACCACAACAATAATATCCGGCTTGAGTGATTCTATTTCATGTCTAAATTCTTCGGATTTTAGCGATTCCGGCTGGAGCACCGGCAAGCCGAGCTCGAGTGCTGCAATTTTCATAGCAGACGGCGTGAGCTTCATTCCGCGTCCTTGGGGTGTGTCCGGAACGGTGACCACAGCCTGTACGCCAAAGTGTTGGTGAATAGCTTGCAGTGAAGGAACGGCAAATTCGGGTGTACCCATAAAAATAATATTCATCGATTTATCCATGGATAGTAGGAGAATTGGGGAGCGAGCGGATAATATCAGCTTCAGCTGCAGAGAGCTCATTCAGACGCGCTTTGACTTCGTCTGTCGGGTAATATTCGCGGGCGAGATCGGTAAACATACGGTAATGTCCTGCCTCCGAAGCAAGCAATGAATAATAGAATTTCCGTAAATCTTCCGGGATATCCTCACATTTAGAGAGTATCGAAAACCGTTCACAAGACCGTGCCTCGATGAGTACGTCGATGAGTAATAAGTCGAGGCAACGTTCAGGTTCCTGTCGCCTGGCAAGCTTCGCTAACTCCTGCACATAAAAGTCACCTTTGTCACGAGTCATCGTCACGCCGCGTCGCTCTAATTCATCAAAACACAACTCGAAATGTTCCCATTCTTCTTTGAGAATTGCAATCATCTCGCGGACAAGATGCGGCTTGTCGGGGTAGCGTTGTACCATACTCATGGCATTGGCGGCTGCTTTCTTTTCACAATGTGCGTGGTCTATAAGAATATTGTCGAGATGTGCGCTTGCTACGGCGATCCATTCAGTGTTGGTTGTATTTTGCAAACAAAGCATTGTGTGTTTTTTTCTGTGAAGTTCAACGTTTATAATTGTCCGCGAAATTACGGAATATAGCGAGTATTCATGTTGGTTTGCTTTAGACTCACATTTAAGATTTTGAAAGAATCTGACCCTGACAATAGAATAATCAAGGGATTTATCTACCATATTCGATTGAAAACTTGGCAAAAAGGCAAAAAGTGGTATATTTGCAGTCTGTAAAAATTTAGAGGCACAAAATCGCCATGTTGAGATTGCCAATTCAAGGATTACAAGACGGACAAGCATCGGTTAATTTAATGGCAAATGTCCGTGATATTGATGGCATATTCCCGGAATTTAGTGGAGAAATAACACTAACCGGTACTATTAGGAAAGTTGGTAAGCGTTATAGTTTTAAAGGCGAAGCGACGTGTATGGCGACTATGATTTGTGACCGTACACTCAATGAATTCACCGAAAAAATTATTGCTACTGTCACTGCAGACTTTTTAGCCGACACACAAGTTTATTTGATGCAAGCTGAAGAAAAAGATGGTGAAATGACCATCATTAGAGATGATGAACTTTTTATTGACCTTTCGAATGAAGTGCGGCAGGAGCTTGCACTGAGTTTGCCGATGAAGCGAGTAGCACCTGAATTCCGTGATAAAGAATGGGAAGATATTGCGCCAGAAATTGCGACGGGGATAGATGATAGGTGGAAAGCACTTAAAGGGCTAACATTCAATAATTAAATAACGATAGAAGATAGAATCAGTTAATTTCAGACAATTTAATTTTTATATTATAAGTAGAGAAGTACGATGCCAAATCCTAAACGCCGCCATTCCAAGCAACGCCGCGACAAACGCCGCACGCATTATAAAGCAGTTGCTCCTACGACAGGTACCTGTCCGAACTGTAATTCCGTGAAATTATCACACGCCGCTTGTCCGGATTGTGGATATTACAACGGTCGCAAAGCAATTACAGTAGAGTAGTTAACCACTCAACCCAGTGTGTTTCCGTGAGAAGCAATTGCGGAAAACCTATCTTCAATTTCCCTAAGTGTAGCATAACCTTATGCGAATAGCTCTAGATGCAATGGGAGGTGATTTTGCACCAGATAATGAAGTGCAAGGCGCTGTATTAGCTGCTAAAACGCTGGGAATACAATCTAACCTTGAGGTGATTTTTGTAGGGCGCGAGAAAGACATTCTCTCTGCATTAAGCAAGGTTGATGCATCAGGTCTAAATTATTCAATCTTCCATACTGACGAGGTCGTTGGAATGGGAGATGAACCGGCTACTGTCATCAAGAAAAAACGTAACTCTTCTCTTTTTAAAGGTATTGAGTTGCATGCTGATGGAAAGGCGGATGCATTTGTATCGGCAGGGAACACCGGAGCAGTGATGACGACAGGTACATTAGTATTGGGAAGAATAAAAGGTGTAACCCGTCCGACAATCGGTTCTTTTTTTCCTACAGTTCACAAGCGACCTGCTCTTCTAGTCGATGCTGGTGCCAATATCGACTGTAAGCCAAGACATTTATATGAGTTCGCGATTATGGGGAGTATTTATTATTCCAAAATAATTGGTGTGGAGCATCCAAAAGTTGGTCTGTTAAATATTGGTGAAGAACGCACGAAAGGGACCGAAGTCATATTGCAAACCTATGAATTACTCGAACAAAGCCCGCTGAATTTTACAGGAAATGTCGAAGGTCGTGATATACTTTTTGGAGAAGCTGATGTGTTCGTCTGCGATGGATTTACAGGTAATATTATCCTCAAATTTGCAGAAAGTATCATTGGCGTCCTTAAAGCTAAAGTCAAGCAGCATGCTGACAAAGGGTTCCTAGAAAAATTGGCCGTCGGAGCGATGGCGCCCACACTTCGCAAAATACTCAAAGAATTTGACTACCAGGAATACGGAGGAGTACCTCTCTTAGGAGTGAATGGAGTGGCTATAATCGGTCATGGTAAGTCGTCTCCTAAAGCTATCGAAAATATGATCCTTCGCGCTGTTGACGTCGCTAGTAAAAATGTTAATGGGTTGATCGCATCAACTCTTGCAACTCTCACAATTCCCGCCGAAAATACCTAAATCGAAAGTATAAATCCTATGCCCGCAAATATTACGGCAGTCGCTCATTACGTTCCGGAAGATGTATTCCCAAACTCCTATTTTGAGGATAAAATTGATACATCCGATGAGTGGATTCGTACGCGAACAGGTATCGTAGAGCGACGTTTTCTTTTGAATGGTGCGACTTCTGACTTAATTGTTCCTGCAGCAAAAAAATGTCTGGAACAACGTGGAATATCACCGCAAGATATAGATTGTATTATAGTTTGCACTGTCACACCGGATAACATGTTTCCCTCAACAGCTGCAACCGTTCAACGTAAATTAGGTCTCACTAATGCCTGGGGATTCGACCTCTCGGCTGCATGTTCTGGATTTTTATATGGCTTAATGACTGCCTCTTCACTCGTCGAGTCAGGTCGGTGAATCGAGTCTTGCTCTGTGGAGCCGACAAAATGAGTTCGATTCTTAATCCTGAGGACAGAACGACTTATATTTTATTCGGAGATGGTGGCGGTGCAGTGCTCATCGAACGCTCAGAAGATGAAAACGTCGGCATTATGGACAGTATTCTCAAAATGGATGGCAATGGTGGCTCCTCGCTCTATATGACAGCTGGAGGAAGCGCGAAGCCAGCCTCACATGAAACAGTTGATAATAAAGAACATTATGCAGTACAGGATGGACAGACAGTCTTCAAATCTGCTGTAGTCGGTATGGCAGATGTATCAGCTGAAATTATGGAAAAGAATCATCTTACTGCGGATGATATTACATGGCTTGTCCCTCATCAGGCGAATCTCAGAATTATTGATGCCACGGCGCGACGAATGGGTCTAAGCCCTGAAAAAGTAATGATTAATATCGATCGTTATGGTAATACTACCGCGGGTACAATTCCAATCTGCTTGTCAGAATTGTGGCAACAAGGGAAATTAAAGTATGGCGATGGCGTTATTCTCGCTAGCTTTGGCGCCGGCTATACTTGGGGAAGTATTTACTTGCGGTGGGGAATGAAATAATTATCGGGGAATTCAATGAACGCACTTTTATTTGCAGGACAAGGTTCGCAGTATGTCGGTATGATGCGAGGACTTATTACAACTTATCCTCGTGCTGCAGAAAAGCTCCGATTAGCTGACGATATCCTCGGCTTTTCTCTGAGTTCGATTTGCTTTGACGGACCTGTAGAAATGCTGAAAGAAACGCGCTATACACAACCGGCGCTTTTTGTACACGAAGCAATTTTGGTTGATTTATTACAAGATAAATTGACGTTCGAAGCTGTTGCAGGACATTCACTTGGAGAATATTCGGCGCTTTATGCGGCAGGCGTCTTAGAATTTGAATCAGCATTGAAGCTGGTAGCACTACGAGGTCAGTTGATGTTTGGCGCTGGAGAGGACAATCCCGGAACAATGCTTGCTATAATTGGTCTGACCGATGATGTGGTCATTGATATTTGTACGACATTAAACGGCAACGGTGGTGTGATTGTACCGGCGAATTTCAACTCTCCCGGACAGGTAGTTGTGTCAGGTTCTGCGGGATTTTTACGTGCAAATATTCAGACATTCAAAGACGCAGGTGCAAGGATGGTCAGCGAGTTACCGGTTAGCGGTGCTTTTCACTCTCCATTATTGTTACCCGCAAAAGAGCGCCTTGCTGAGGCAATTCATCTCACAGGATTTCAGGATGCTACGGTCGAGGTCTATTGTAATTTCACTGCACAACCCGAAAAACAAGCCGATAGTCTTCGCGCTTCTCTTATCGAGCAACTCATCAGCCCGGTACGATGGACAGAAACAATGGCAAATATGTATCAAGCAGGAATATTGAATTACATTGAAATAGGTCCTGGGAAAGTGTTGCAAGGTCTTGTAAAAAGAACGCTTAACGGGGTAACCTTCACAGGATACGACACATACACTGATGTACAAAAGCTTGGATAAATACTTATATAGATGTTTTCAATGGAATGCAATTAAGTACTTAGTACCTTTTGGAGAATATCATACAGACACTAACCATTGTGCAATAATAAGCTAACGACTCATAGACTTACGACTTATAGACTTACGACTCATAGACTTACGACTCACAGACTTACGACTTATAGACTTTCGATTTATACTTGCGACTTATAGACTTGCGACTTACGACTTATAGACTTACGACTTATAGACTTACGACTTATAGACTTACGACTTATAGACTTACGACTTATAGACTTACGACTTATAGACTTACAGACTTACGACTTATAGACTTACGACTTATAGACTTATAAACTTACGACTCACAGACTTACGACTTATAGACTTACAGACTTATAGACTTACAGACTAATTAAATTATGGATAAAAGATTTGCAGGAAAAGTAGCAATCGTCACCGGCGGTTCCCGAGGGATAGGTGAGGCAATTGTACGGCGTCTAGCAAGCGAGGGTGCTCGCGTGTATGCAACATATATCAGTAACCCTGAGCGTGCAAAGAACATACAGGATGAACTTACGAAAGATGGACAATCGGTGCGCTTTATACAGGCGGACGTTTCCAACGAACAATCCGTAAAAGAGTTAATAGATGAAGTTGTGAAGGAGGTAGGTAGAATTGATGTATTAGTGAATAACGCAGGAATTACACGTGATACACTCCTGATGAGAATGTCGGAGACAGATTGGGATGACGTACTTGACACTAATCTTAAAGGAGCATTCCTGACGTGTAAATCTGTATGCAGAACAATGATGAGTCAACGCAAGGGAAGGATTATCAATATTGGTTCGATTGTTGGAATTAACGGCAATCCCGGTCAGGCGAATTATTGCGCATCGAAAGCCGGGCTTATAGGTCTAACAAAATCTCTTGCAAAAGAACTATCATCTCGAAATATTTTAGTAAATTGCATCGCACCGGGATTTGTTGAAACTGATATGACAGACAAATTAACTGAAGAGCAACGTGCTGGTTTTTCTACTCAGATACCACTCAAACGAGCTGCAAAGTCTGAAGAAATTGCCTCCGTAGTTGCTTTTTTTGTGTCAGACGATTCGAGCTATATTACAGGTCAAGTATTGTGTGTTGACGGTGGACTTGCCATGTAGCTGGTTGAAAAAAACTTACGCTGGGAGCGTGTATAAAAAATTGAAATCAGATTATTTATTTAATATTTACTTTTAATAGGAGACAGTAATGCCGGTTCCAATGACAGTAGTAGCAACAAAAGTTATAGAAATTATCGTTAATAAATTAGGCGTGGAAGAAAGACAAGTCACCCTTGCAGCTTCATTTACCAATGATTTAGGTGCAGATTCTCTTGATACGGTAGAGCTGATAATGGAGTTTGAACGCTCCTTTAATTTAACAATTGATGATGCAGACGCAGAGAAAATCCAAACAGTTGGTGATGCAATCAACTATTTAGAGTCAAAAGTAATTGTATAATAGTTCGCTGCTTATTCTTCACTAAATTAGATGACAGAATCGAAATGAAATATTAAGTGAGCGTTTAGGCAATTGCTTCTTACAATTTCGCCAAATCGCCGATCAACCCCGAAACTCAAATTTAAATATGTATGGCGCGATATAATTTTCCAAAAATAGTAGTTACAGGAGTAGGTGCAGTGACTCTATTGGCAATACTGCTCAAGAATTTTGGGATGGTATGATGTCTGGAAAGTCTGGTGGAGGACCAATTACAAGGTTCGACGCATCGGAATTTGATACGAAATTTGCATGTGAAATTAAAAATTACGATCCACTACTATGCATGAATCGTAAGGAAATCCAACGAATGGATTTATTTACACAATTTGCTATTTCATCGGCAGTAATGGCTGTTGAAGATTCTGGAATTAACTTTGAAAAGACTGACAAAAATCGCGTCGGAGTGATTATAGGCTCGGGAATTGGCGGAATGTGGACATATCATCATCAGCAAACGAACTTATATGAACGTGGTGGCAAGCCTGATAGGATATCTCCGTTTTTTGTACCGATGCTCATTTCTGACATCGCTGCCGGACATGTTGCAATTCGATGGGGATTGAAAGGTCCTAATTACGCAACTGTTTCAGCATGTGCGACTTCCTCACATTCAATCGCCGATGCACTTATGCTTTTGCAACGTGGCAATGCAGATGTAATGGTTGTAGGAGGCACAGAAGCGGTGATTTGTCCAATGGGAATTGGTGGCTTTAATGCAATGAAAGCTCTGTCAACGAGAAATGATTCACCTGAAACAGCCAGCAGACCATTTGATGCAGGACGTGATGGATTCGTTATGGGCGAGGGAAGCGGAATGCTTATACTTGAGACTTTGGAGCATGCATTGAATCGAGGAGCAAAAATTTATGCGGAAGTCAGCGGAATGGGTCTCACGGATGATGCATTTCATATTACTCAGCCGGCTCCTGGAGGAGAAGGGGCTGTACGATCGATGCAATTATGTATAGAAGATGCTGGACTTGTACCTGATGATATAGATTATATTAATGCCCACGGGACTTCTACTCCATTTAATGATAAAAATGAATCAGAAGCAATTAAGACTGTTTTTGGCGACAGAGCGGCAAGTATAGCCGTAAGCTCTACAAAATCTATGACCGGACATTTATTAGGAGCGGCAGGTGGTATTGAGGCAATTGCTACGGTACTTGCTATTAAAAATTCAATGATACCACCAACTATTAATTATCATAATCCCGATCCGGCTTGTGATTTAAACTATGTGCCAAATAGTCCAATAGCTCGTACAATTAGAGCTGCAATTAGTAATACATTTGGATTCGGTGGACATAATGCATCACTTTGCTTCAAAGCATACGAAGGTTAACCTTAAATCAGTTTATGAGAATTTACTAGTTTTTTACAGGTCAGGCAGGAATGCCTGACCTTTTTTATACCGACAAATTATTTTGAAAGACATCTTCCAGCACATATATTCTAACTTTCTGCGACTGACACATTTGCAGAAATCAGATACTGCTAATATGTTCCCGAAAGTCGGCTTTTTGGACGATAAACGAAAGCAGACTCTCGAGAAAACTCTCGGAGTAAAAATTTCAAATGTTCATATTTATGAGCAGGCATTTACTCATAGGTCATATCTGCAAGTTGTAAATATTCCTAGGCTTATTTCAAATGAACGTTTGGAATTCTTGGGGGATTCGATACTTGGTGCTGTCATTGCTGAATATTTATTCTATAATTACACACAAGACCAAGAAGGTGAGCTCACCAAAATGCGATCTTGGTTGGTCAATAGAAAGTCGCTTGGCGTATGCGCACGCTACCTGCATTTGGAAGAATACCTTATGGTGAGTTTCAGTGCAAGTCAATCACTTCAAAAGGGTAATGAGACAATGCTTTCCGATGCAATGGAAGCTGTCATAGCAGCAATATACTTAGATTCCGGAATGGAAAGTGCAGAAAAATTCATCGTACAATCGATGCTACCTATTATGATGAACGAGCAAGTAATGAAGGATACAAATTTCAAGAGTATTCTTCTCGAATTAGTGCAAAGTGAAGGGAAAGAGCCGCCACGATATATTGTAATGAGCGAGGCAGGACCAGACCATGAAAAGGAGTTTGTGATTGGAGTGTATGTAGGAGGTGATTTTCTTGGTACGGGTAGTGGCAAGAATAAAAAGCAAGCCGAACAGTTTGCCGCCAAACAAGCCTTAGACAGAGGTATAATCGCTGAAACGAAAATTGAATAAACATTAGATACTACTGGTCAGCCACATTTGAAAGATTGTGGCTTTCTTTTTTTAATCGATTTTGATGAAATTGAAAAAAAAAATCAAATAAGTCAAATTTCTAAGTTATTACTTGATGAGATATTATGCTTCGTTTAGTCATATTCATATTATTGTTAATTTTGACATCGATATCGATGTCGGCAGGTAAACCGAAGTTGATTGTCGTGATTTCATACGATCAAATGCGTGGAGACTATCCTGATAAGTGGCAATCAATATGGGGGAAGAAGGGATTTAACCGTGTTAGAAAGGATGGGATTAATTTCTCTCAATGTTACTTCGACCATGCGACAAATATGACTTGTCCAGGGCATGCAGTATTGCTCACCGGCTGCTATCCCGTTAAAACAGGAATAGTCTCTAACGATTTTTATGATAAGAGCTTAGGTAAAATGTGTTATTGTACTTCCGATTCGTTGTATCCTGTAGGTGGCGATTACAAAAAGGGTCGATCACCATTACTGATGAAGATGCCAACACTTGGTGATTATCTTATTGAAAAATATCCTAAAAGTAAAGTGATGGGTATTGGCTTAAAAGACCGCTCAGGTATTGTAATGTCCGGCAAAAAAGCACAAACAGTGTTGTGGTTTGATGAGGAAACTGCCGAATTGAGCACATCAACGTATTATAAAAGTCCTCAGTGGCTCGGGAAGTGGAATCGGAAAAATAGTCTTCATAAATTTATCGGAAAAGTATGGAACACTAGTATTCCGGACTCGATTAGTGTCATTGATTCTGTTCATTGGGAAGGAAAATATCCCGGAGGCAGCAAGATTTTCCCACATAAAATACCTGTAGATTTGAATGATAAGATGTGCGTGGAAGCATTTTTGGTGAGTCCATTTTCGATAGAATATCTTTTTGCAGCTGTTCGTGAAATGATTACGCGCGAAGATTTAGGGAAGGATAATTCACCGGATATTCTCAATATAGCAGTATCAACCACAGATTACGTTGGTCATATATTTGGTCCCGATAGCCGAGAAGTCCAAGAATTATACGTGCACGCAGATAGATATTTGGGTGAATTTATTGAATTTTTAGATAATAAACTTGGAAGAGATAAGTATTTGCTTGTCATTACATCCGATCATGGAGTGGGGCCGATACCGGAAGTTGTACGTGAAATAGGTCTTGAGAAGCTTGATGCTGGTAGATTGTCAAAAGCAAAATTGAGATCAGATATGAACAACTATCTCCATAAATTTCTACCTATCGGAATCCAAGAAAATTTAATTGAAAGAGTTGAACTCCCATCAGTTTTCATAAATCATCAAGTACTTGATAAATATAAAATTGATGAAGAAATATTACTTGATTCATTGGTAGATTTTACCTTACGAATCGAAGGTATGAAATTAGCTGCTTCTACAAATAAACTCAAAAAATCAAAACCTGAACTTTGGGATGATGATATTTGGAGGATGGTCAAAAATGACATTTTTAGTGCTCGTACAGGAGATATGATTTGCTATCCCAAGCCCTATTGGATATTCGGTGCAAATCCTGCAACTCATGGTACACCTTATGATTATGATCGATATGTTCCATTCATGCTGATGGGAAATTCAATAAGTAGAAATGAATTTCTTTACAAAGTCACTCCGGCTGATATTGCACCAACGCTTGGTAATATCTTAGGAATTAAAATGGTTGATATTGATGGTCAAATTTTACAACTTAAATAAAAGTTCTACATAAGGTTTTGATATAACTTATTTATTTGTTGATCTTTTAAAATTCTTAGTCCTTCTTCAGCTGTAGAGAACTTTACCCCAAGTTCAGTTTCTGCTTTTAGAGTCAATAGACCACCTTTAAGTGGTCTTTTTGCTTTTTGTGATAATTCACTTGTAAGAATCGGTTGGATAAGCGACTCATCCAATTCAAAAATTTGAGCAATTAACTGTGCAAATTCAAAACGAGATAGCCAGTTAAATCCAGCAATATTAAATATCCCTTTCTTATGTAAATCTATGATTCTTATTAATGTAAAGGCAATGTCGTCTGTGAGGGTCGGATTAGAAATTTGGTCGGTAACTACTCGAAATGGAATGTTCTTTTTCAATTGCTTAATAACCCAGTCCACAAAATCTGAATGACTGTATGAAGAGGAGCCATAAACTACAGTAGTACGTATGATGGTTGAAATTACATCTGAAGTAAGACATACGTTTTCCGACGCAAGTTTAGATTTACCGTAATATGATATTGGGTTTGGGATATCAGTCTCAAAATAGGGACCTTTAGCTCCATCAAATACATAATCTGTAGAAAAATGGATAAAGTGTGAACCGGTAATTTTACAAATCCGAGCAATAGTTTCAACGAGATTTACATTAATATTCCATGTTTTTTTACGATCTATTTCACAAGAATCAACGTCAGTCACTGCGGCACAGTTAATGGTAAATGTAGGTAATGTGTTCTGAATTATTTTTGTTAGATGTTGAGATTGATTGTAGTCGTAAGGGTAGCAAGTAATTCGATCAACTTGAACAGTAGAAGTAAATCCTGACGACAAGAGTATGAGTTTCCAATCAGTCAAGGAAAGAAAATGTCTGATAAGTGCTTCTGCTACTTTACTGCGAGCACCTATTATGAGTATTTTGTTTGGTTCAATTTGCATGATATTTGGTGTATTGATTATTCATGTTGTTGGATTTTCAAGTCACTCAGTATGAGTTCTGCAAGCTTGAAGTCTAATGGAGTTGTGATTTTAATATTTGATTCTTCACCCGATATGGTAGATACCTGTATTCCTATTGCTTCAACCAAACTTGCGTCATCGGTAGTTGACATTGAGTTTATTTGATGTTCATTATAAGCACTTACGAGTATATCACGCTTAAATCCTTGCGGTGTCTGTACTGACCGAAGAAGATTTCTGTCAAGTGTTTGTATTACAATCCCATTAGAATTCACTAACTTAATAGTTTCTTTGCAATTCAGGACAGGAATTGCTGCCCCTGATTGAATAGCAGTAGACACTACGGTTGAAATGAGATTT
This sequence comes from Ignavibacteria bacterium, assembly GCA_016720145.1. Classification (GTDB taxonomy): domain Bacteria; phylum Bacteroidota; class Ignavibacteria; order Kapaibacteriales; family UBA961; genus JADJXV01. The sequence goes on from JADJXV010000016.1 coordinate 30,452, forward strand.
TGAGAAATAAATGGGCGAACAGAATCGTGCACAAGTACTATATCTGAGGAAAGAGCTTCTGAAGTGAACAGTGCATTAGCGATAGATGTTTGACGATTATTACCACCGATTGTAATAGTTGTTACCTTGGATAAGTTGTGTAATAAAATCAACTCTTGGTATCTATCGATCCAATTTTCAGCGACAGATAGAATCACACTTGAAATTAATGGATGAATTTCAAAAGCTTGAATTGTATGCACAATAATAGGCTTATCGTCGAGTAAAACCAGCTGTTTAGGGATTAGATTGCCGAAGCGAACACCGGAGCCTCCTGCTGGAATAATTACACTAACTTTCATGATAAATGCAGCTTGAAGTTTATAGATTTGTAAATATCAAAGACATGACAAAGCTACGAAAAAAGGTGCAAACAATCTTGAACTATAAAAATTTGGGAATTGAACTCGAAACAAACAAAAAAGTCTTGGTTTGTGGTGAAAAAAAGTGGTAATTTTGAAGGATAATGCGCTTGTATATCATGGGAATGCTATACAATAGCTATCAAAATTCAGTGACTAAATTTGATAATTACTAGAAATAGGGTATTGATTTCTAATTTTTGGTAATACTTGTATGGAACTTTTCTCAGATTGTAAAGGTTTAGGTTCTTGAACCTGAGTTTTGCACTAAATGATAAACAAGTAAATATAATATAAGTTTAAAAGCAGCAATTAAATTAATAATCTATCTGATTTTTTATATTTTTTGAGGAATTATTTATGAAAAGTGCGTCTTTATTGCTCAAGGCAATGTTTGTCGCTATTTTGTTTACAATTGGATTGAGCCAAACCCAAGCGCAGATTCAAATTACAGTTGGGACTCAGACTCAGGCATCAACAGGGACAGCCATGTGGTCTCCGTACGATAGGTGGTACACATCTGAACATAAACAGTATTTGGTCACAGCAGCTGAGCTCAATGCTGCAGGAGCAGTACCTGGTGATATTAAAGGTCTTGCATTTAATGTAAGCTCAGTCACTGGAGCCAATGGTCTTACTAAAGGGTGGACTTTGAAAATGAAACTTACATCTGCAACTGCATTGACAAATCCATTAGATATAAGTGGCTTGACAGAAGTAATTGCACCGGTAGATTTAACCATAGCTACCACTGGCTGGTACCAACATGATTTTGTTTCCACAATATTCTGGGATGGAGTAAGTAATATTCTTATAGATCAATGCTATAATAATTATTTTGGTGGTGCTGATTATACTACAACTGGTGCGAATGTCTGGTGCAGTACTGTTCCTGCAGTCAATATACCAACTCATATACTTTTTACAGATGGAGCAAATTATTGCGGTCTTGGCTCGGGGAATTTTACAAATACTAACTATCGCCCACAAATGCGTTTTGAGTTTAGACCGGTTGGAGTGAAAAATACTTTTCCTAAAAGTAGCCGTATTGTTGGAATGCCTGATAGTAGTTTATTGAGATCAAATGCAATTTATGACGGCACCAATGCCGAAGCCCCTGCAGGTTCACGCCCAGGTGTTACTTTCGGTAGCATACCTGGATTTACAACTACCTTTACTTATACGATTACAGGTCCACTACCTAGCAATACAGTTGTTTACCGCGGTCTCGATGCTGCAGGGCAGACAACTATGACCGCCCCTGCTGGCGGTGGTAATATGTTTATTCCTAATGCAAGTGGGTTACTTGCTAATCCAAGTACTCCATTAGTAGCAAACGGAACTGGTTTTCTTAATACTGCTGTTCCTCCAAATCAAGGTGGTACGTATAGGTTGACCGTAGTTGCAACGACTACAAAAGGGACACAGAGTTTTGTTCAAACTGTTGTCAATGATTTTGTAATAGCTGTGGATAGAGATATGACTGCTGTCGGCTTATCACGTCCACTGAGTAAAAACCAACAGGTTTATTTCAAGACGAATAATATTCCAATTACTGGACAATTCAAGAATGTTGGTGTTCAACCTGTTATGTCTTATAAAGGCATTTGTGAGATTCGAAATTCAACTACCGGCGTTTTAGTTCGACGAGATGAGGTTATTCGTACTGCAAACGGTGGTGGAATTCCACCAGGTGGAATTCTGACAGGTGTAATTGATGAATTTGATTTCCCAAGTTTTACAACAATACAAGCAGATTCATTCTCTATTACTATTTGTACTGAATTATTAGACCCAATCCCTGACCAACAAGCATTCAATGATTGTTATCCATTGGCTGGAGCTGCACCATTTACATTTATAGTTAAAAATCTTATTGATTATGAAATTGTAAATATTACAAGTCCATCCAGCGGTATCTATGCCGGCCGACCTGCTACTCCGAGTGCTCAAATTGCCAACAATGGCGCATTTGCAGATCCAATTCCAGTCTTCTTAAATATCAGACTCTTACCTAATACTCCAATTATTACTAATCAGATGGTATTAGTGGAAGTACCAAACGGTATTTTCAATAAAGCTGTTGTTAGTTTTCCACCTTTTACTCCTCCTGCCGGTGGACAGTATGAAATTTGTATAAAAGCTGCCCAACAAGGTGACGAAGTACCTGCCAATGACGAAAAATGTATAACTATTACGGTAGTAGATAGGTTAGCGGGAGATTTCACGGTAGGTACAAATACAAAGCCTGGAGTACCAGGATTCCCTACAATTCAAGCTGCTGTGGATGCTCTCTACCAGCGAGGCGTACGTGCGAACGTTCGATTCTTACTTACTGATCCATTCTATGCTGTTGGGAATACTTCAAGCATTGGGACACCTGCTCTAGATCTTTCCTCAAATATTATAGGAATTGGACCCAATAGCTCGGTAACTTGGATTGCCGATCCACAATCAACCGGCCTTTCAAAAGCCGGAGTTACTATTCAATTAAACAGTTCAAATGGTATCGGTGTTTATTTGGGTCAAAATTCTTTTCCTGCAAACTTCAATGCAGTTCAACTAGAATTCCCAAATAAAGAAAATGCGAATTCTCCTGGATATATGGAGTTTGATGGCGGAGCACAAAAATCTTTGAAATTCCAATTGCGTACTTTTGCAAATCGTCGTGCGGTGTTTTATGTAGGCAAAAGAGCATATAACAATACCATCAAAAATTGTATCATCGAATTGGACGCTAATACTCCTGAGCTGGATTTCTGGAGCACAATTCCAGGTGTAACTATAGAATCAAATGCCTTTAAATTTGGTGCTGACTCTTCCGGATTCGGTGCTAACTTTAGTACATTTACCGCCGGTATTTTCCAACGTAACATGCCGCCTGCTAATGAATTCGGTAATAATCGAGAAGGTTTAGATACAGGTATAGTACTGAATAATGTAACGTACTACGGCAATAAAGCGAATAAATTCATTGGTAATGAAATTCGTGGATTTGCTTATGGTATAGCAAGTATCGGTATCGGTACACTCAAGAAGAACAATAAGTTAACCCGCTATTACAACAGCGGAACAGAAATTCGTGACAACATGATATCGAATGTCCGTCGCGCAGGTGTGTTTTTTGGGTTATGAAGATGGCGCTATCGTAACTGGTAACAAAATCTTTTCAGTCGGTCTGCTCGCAACCGGCAAAACAGGCGAAGCCAACGGTATCGAAGTAGGTGGTCAGCAAAATAATTTATCTAACATTGGCTTCAACAATATCAATTGTGAAATTGGTCGCAACGAAATCAATGGTGTTACATCTGATGTATTTGCACGTGGTGTGAAAGTACAGCAAAGTCTGAATGATTTATCATCAGTCGTACCACCTCCGGGAGATTATTTACAGCCTGGTGTACCTGAGAATATGAATATTCATAGCAACATGATATGGGGAATATCGCGTACCAATGCAGGTGCAAGCCGAGCAGGTATTCATTTATTTACCGATCGCAATGGCGCAGCAGGAATTACGGGCTTAACCACAGCAAGAATATCTACGTACTTTACCCGCAATGATCAAATTGCCAACAATACAATCATGATGGCTAATGATAATATCAGCAATAGTGGTGGCGTAGTCGGAATTGCAGTGCAACACGGTAAGTTTACCACTCTTATGAATAATGCAATAGCGATGACCGGCACGAATACAACAGCTGATATCGCAGGTGGCTATCCACATTCAGCTCTCTTCTACCAAGGTTTACATCCAAAATACATGGGTGGATTGGTAGCAGATCGTAATGCATACTGGTCACCTAATGCAGCAGCGGTTCGCTTCGTCGAAGTCGACACGATCAGCCAAACATTACTTGCCGGCTATCAAGATGAATATCAAACACTTGCTCAATGGAGAGCATGGACAAAGCAAGATCTCAACAGTTTGATTGGTAACTGGACAGGTGATTATGTCACTAGTGGTGTAGCGCCGATTCAATACCTTCGTATCAAAACGAATCCATCTCCAACCGGTTCAATACTGAACAATCGCGGTACACGAATCGCTAATGTAACCTCAGATGTCGATGGTCAAGCACGCGGCTCAGCCGGTCAAGCGTATGACATCGGTGCTGATGAATTCAATGGCGTATCGTATGTCAATGATGTAGAAGTGACAACAATCTTAACTCCACGTTCGTACCGCTCGGGTGCTTCACAAGTGAACTTTGCCGATGCAGAACACTTAATGGTAGATAATACTGTAAAAGTCATTGCACGCCTTCGCAATAATGGCAGTATCTCACAAGTAGTGAATGTAGTCGGTGAATATACACTTGAGAATGTGGCATCAAGCGGAAATTCATTGCCAAGCTATTCTTCATTTAATGGTTTAAGCAATGTAGTTGTTCAAATCGCTGCCGGTGAATCAAAAGATGTTGATTTAGGAACATTAAATCCACAATCATTATCTCAGCTTACAGGCTATACGACTCCAATCTGGATGCAAAAACAAGTAGATGCATCAATGCGCACCAATGTAACACCACGTTACAGAATTCAAGCGCGTATTACAACTCCTGATGAGAACTTCGGCAATAATTCCGATGCAATGGATGCACGCTTCTATATCCGACGTTCAAATATCAAGATGATGACCAACTGAGTTGGTAAATCCTACGATCATACGAATACACTGAATGTAACAAACGATCCACTTTATGCACGCAACACAATAGCTCGCCTCAATTCAGACAGCTTGAAACGCGGCTTGGATGCAATCGGCTTCTATAGTGGCTTGAAAACAGGAATCGCACTTTCAGATATCAATTATGATATCATAGACCGCGATGGCTGGGAACCACGATCAGTAGATTCACATGGTACAGAACACTCGTTTGGTCAGAAGACAACACCGGCATGAGCCGCTTCGAGCGAGATAACATTCGTGATTTCGTTGCAGCAAGCAATGTAGTAGGTTCTAAGAAGAACTTCGTACTTGGTAGCCAAGAAATCGTTAAAACGCATGTCGGTATGAATGCACTAAATGACGAGTATTTCCCACGCTATACATTACGTAGTCAACGCGGTAAATCGACGGCAGTAATCCCAACCGTGATCACAACACCGGTAGCAGCCGGCTATGCAATGCCTCCGATTGTCGCTCCATTCCGCTCTGATGTGGTTGGTATGACCATCGAAAAGAATCTCACAGAGAATATCAAAGCAACAGGATTTGTTAATGGTGCATGGACCGATCCACTACCATTACCTGCACTTATGAGTGTCTATGTCGATGGCTTTACACAAGGCTTGGGACGTCCGGCATTCAGATATACAACACGCGATGCAAACGTAGCTGACACAGCAATGGGAATCACGGTTACAGGTTCAGGTACAAACATCGTCCACTTAGGTGTTGACTGGCGCCACTATGGCAAATCAACCCAAAATAATGGTATCGATCGTGTACTTCGCGGAATATTAGACTTCTTTGATGTAAACGACGGCACAGTAGTACCGGTAGAATTAGCCGACTTTGATGCAAAAGCAGCCGGTAAGAGTGTGAATGTGTACTGGAGCACCGCAAGTGAATCAAACAGCGGTTGGTTCGAAGTAGAGCGTAAACAAGCAGGTAGCGAGTTTACGAATATTGCGACCGTACCTGCAGCCGGAACCAGCACAAGCATCCTCAACTATGGTATCAAAGATGAGAATGTACAAAGCAGCACAGTCTATACCTATCGCTTGAGAAATGTAGACCGTGACGGTAAATCAGGCTATTCGTATGAAGTAGAAGTATCCGTCGGTGGAGAATCTACGACATTAAGCTTAGGTAATACAACTCCAAGTCCAATCAATAATTCAAGTACAGTGACCTACAGCTTGAGCGTTGGTGGTGAAGTAGCACTGAACTTATATGATATGATGGGACGCTTAGTCCAAAACGTTGATAATGGAAACCGCAATGCAGGCACATATCCTGCAACCATCAACAGCAATGGACTCAGCAGTGGCATGTATCAGTTAGTACTTAAAGTAGGAAGTGAAACAACTACCCGCTTGGTACAGATAGTAAAATAATCATACGTTACGTATGATGGACAATGTCGCCGCCCTTTGGAGTATATCCAAAGGGCGGCTGACGTTTTAGAGGAGAATGTACCAAATTAAGATTTATACTGCCATCTATTGCGAATACTTGACTAGCTACTGCCATCATTGTTGTCAATTCTGCCGCTGAAATTGCCATATTTTCATAAAAAAGGCCATTATATACATAAAAATATAGTTGGCATATATATCGTATAAAGCCAAAATGCAATTGCAAAATTTTTAATAAATTATATTCCTCCACTATTAAAGGAAAATTAAAATGACAATGTTGAAATTTGAACCCTTTCGCGGCTTTGATTCGCTCTCCCGACGAATGAATGATTTTGTTGGTGAAATTGAAAAAGGTGTTCGTTTCGAAATAGGGGACTTCTCGCCGAGAGTCGATATTTCCGAAGATGATAAGAATATCTACCTACATGCAGAGCTCCCGGGAATTGCTAAAGATGATGTAAAAGTATCAGTTACTGAAGAACGCATGCTAACCCTTAAAGGTGAAAAAAGGCGTGTTGTTACTGATGAAAATATAAATTATGTTCGAGTTGAACGCAACTATGGCAACTTTGTGCGTTCCTTCAGCTTACCAGAAAATGTTCAATTTGATGCAGTTCAAGCTAAGTTTGAACATGGAATATTGGAAGTGATTCTCCCCAAAATAGAACCACAACTACCCAAAGAAGTAAATGTCGAGATTAAATAACTCGAGGGCTTTCAAAATGACTACCTAAAACTGCAGGAAGTCGCCTGCTTATAACATCGAATTCCTGCTTTATTATTTCGTAAATGATAGTATTATAATTTTTTATATTAATTAAAGGTGTTTAGTATGAGCAAAACAATTGGAATTGACTTAGGAACCACGAATTCGTGCGTTTCAGTGATGGAGGCCGGTACTCCTGTCGTAATAGCAAATAGTGAGGGTGTCAGAACGACTCCTTCCGTAGTCGGCTTCTCGAAAAATGGCGAAAGATTAGTGGGTCAGTCAGCAAAGAGACAGTCTGTTACGAACCCGAAAAATACTGTGTATTCAATTAAAAGGTTCATGGGGAGAAGATTTAATGAAGTCGGCGAAGAAGCAAAAATGGTGCCCTACAGTATCGATTCATCAGATGACGGAAATGCTGTTCGAGTCGATATCGATGGACGATCGTACTCTCCACAAGAGATATCAGCAATGATTCTACAAAAAATGAAGCAAACTGCAGAAGATTACTTGGGACAAAAAGTAACAGATGCAGTAATTACTGTCCCGGCATATTTTAACGATGCACAACGCCAAGCAACAAAGGATGCCGGCGAAATAGCAGGCCTGAACGTAAAGAGAATTATTAATGAACCAACAGCAGCTGCTCTTGCATACGGACTCGATAAAAAAGGAATCAACCAAACAATTGCAGTGTATGACTTAGGTGGCGGTACGTTTGACGTATCTATCCTCGAACTTGGTGACGGAGTGTTCCAAGTAAAGTCAACGAACGGCGACACACATCTTGGGGGTGACAACTTCGACCAACGAATGATTGACTACTTGGCTGACGAATTCTACAAACAAGAAAAAATTGACCTACGAAAAGACCCAATGGCCCTACAAAGACTCCGAGAAGCTGGGGAAAAAGCAAAAATTGAACTTTCTCAAATGCTTCAGTCTGATGTAAACTTACCTTTTATAACTGCAACAGCCGACGGAGCAAAGCACTTAAATATCTCCATTTCACGTGCAAAATTTGAATCATTGTGTGCTGATTTGTTCGAAAAAACACTCAAACCATGCGAAAATGCTATTCGAGACGCAAAAATTAACCCAAGCCAAATTGATGAAGTAATACTCGTTGGAGGCTCTACCCGTATTCCGAAAATTCAGGAACTTGTCAAGAACTTCTTCGGTAAAGAACCTTCTAAAGGAGTGAATCCTGATGAAGTAGTAGCCGTTGGCGCTGCTATCCAAGGTGGCGTGCTCACCGGAGATGTAACAGACGTGCTTTTGCTTGACGTAACTCCATTAACCCTTGGAATTGAAACACTTGGCGGAGTGATGACCCCAATGATTACAGCAAATACAACTATCCCAACTAAGAAGTCTGAAACGTATTCAACAGCCGCTGACCAGCAAACATCAGTCGAAATCAATATCTTACAAGGTGAACGCCCAATGGCACGCGACAATCGCTCGCTCGGACGATTCCACCTCGACGGAATTCCACCCGCACCTCGTGGCGTGCCACAAGTCGAGGTGACCTTTGATATCGATGCTAATGGTATTCTCCATGTCGCTGCGAAAGACAGAGCGTCCGGAAAAGAACAAAACATCCGTATCACAGCCTCAAGCGGACTCGACAAATCAGAAATCGAAAAAATGCGCCGCGAAGCTCAGGAAAATGCCTCGGAAGACAAAAAACGTAAAGAGGAAATTGAGCAACGCAACCAAGCAGATAACCTGATCTATTCTACTGATAAACAAATTAAAGACTTAGGCGATAAAATTCCTGCAGACCACCTTACAAAGATCGAAGCCGCGAAAGAACGCCTCGCCGACGCAATCAAGAATAATCCATCCGATATCCGCGCAGCGACCGATGCTCTCAATACTGCATGGAGCGATGCATCAACCCAAATGTACTCACAAGCAGGCGCAGCTCCGGGTGACGGACAGCCTGGCAATGATGGTCAACGATTATACTATCGTCGATGAGAAGTAAATTCTCATTTTCTTGAACGGGAAGTTGGGGTACCGTTCTGCAAACTCCATAGAAACGTTTGCGGACACCCTTGCCGACCAACCGTATTGAAGGAAACTACCCTAAGCGGCCATTATTTATAAAGATAATGCCCGCTTTTTTTGTTAATTTTACACCGAATGACATGTTTTTCTTTCAATCCGCTCTCAAATTCACATGACAAACATTCCTTCTACCCGCGCTGAACGTGTCGGTTGGTACACATACGACTGGGCGAATTCAGCTTTCTCCGCCACCGTTATTGCTGTATTCATCGGACCGTATTTAACAGATATTGCTCATTCGGCTGCCGATGCTGATGGCTTTATTCATCCTGTCGGTATAGCCGTCAAAGCTGCCTCGTACTTCCCGTATTTGATTTCACTCTCGGTATTTCTCCAGGTTTTCTTTTTGCCTGTGCTAGGCGCGATTGCCGATTATTCCCATCTCAAAAAACAGTTCCTCGCCGGCTTTGCGTATCTTGGCGCATTCTCTACGATGGGATTATACTTTCTTGAAGGCAGCAATTACGTTCTCGGCGGCATCCTCTTTGTTCTCGCCAATCTCAGCTTCGGCGCATCGATCGTCTTCTACAACGCCTATCTCAGCGAAATCTCTCCACCGGAAAAGCGCGATGCAGTGTCCTCAATCGGTTGGGGAATGGGATATCTCGGCGGTGGGATTTTACTTGCGCTCAATCTCTTTTTATTCTCCAAAGCGGCCGATTTTGGTATTTCCAAAGGACATGCCGTACGGATTTCCCTTTCATCAGCCGGTCTGTGGTGGGCAATTTTTACCCTTGTTCCGCTCGTTACACTCAAATCCCGGCAGGCGGTCAAGCATTTGAAAGAAGGTCAATTCCTTCTCTCGGTGGGATTTAAGCAGCTATTTCATACGATCAAATCTGCGAAGAAATATCCGCAAACGATGCTCTTTTTAGGCGCATACCTACTCTACAATGATGGCGTGCAAACGGCAATGAGCATGGCGGCGACTTTCGGGCAAGAAGAACTCCACCTCGGACTCGATGTACTGACGACAGTGATTCTCATGGTGCAGTTCGTGGCGTTCTTTGGTGCGTTATTTTTTAATTATATCGCCAAAATTACATCCGGCAAAACCTCCATCATACTCACTCTCGTGATATGGATTGCTACACTCGTATATGCACATAGTTTCCTTCATACCGAAGGGCAATTCTACATCCTCGGGGCTGCCATTGCACTCGTCCTGGGCGGGAGCCAGGCGCTGAGTCGGTCGGTATTCTCGCTCATGATACCGAAAGGGAGTGAATCTGAATACTTTAGTCTCTACGAAATCAGCGAACGTGGCACGAGTTGGTTCGGACCGCTGCTCTTTGGTCTTGCAATTCAATTTACAGGCAGTTACCGTATCGCTATCGTATCCTTAGTGGTGTTTTTTGTGCTTGGACTTGGGCTTTTGTCCCGTGTCAATGTGGCAAAAGCGCAGGCAGAAGCCGGAAATTAACCCAAGTCATCTCTTATAAGTCTTTTATTAAATAGTAGTACGGAGATTTCATGAAATTATTAATCGTATTGGTACTTATCATCTCCCCTGTTACTCAAACCTATGGTCATTCTTCTGAAAAGGATGATTCAACAAAATTGCATTTGCTGCAAACATATACCAATAAAGGATGCAAATGCGTTGACTCTATCAATATTGTGGATAAGACACGGGAAAAAGTAGCGGAAGAACTGAGTAAGTGTATTGAAAATGAGACCGTCGGTTATCAAATGATGTCAAAATTAATGGGTGTAAGTAATTCATTGAAAGAAAAATCACTTGAAGGAAGTGAAAAAAAAGAAATAATCATCAATATTGACAAGAATTCAACTTCCGTTGAATATAAAAAATACTACTTTGAAATAGAACGCTCTATGATGGAGAATTGTCCGGCACTCAAATCAAAAGTAGCAGCCAGCGAACTCATGAATCGATTTTCTCTTTCGAATGACCGTGAAGCACGGAGCTATTATTCCAAAGGACAGGCAGAGGATAAAAAGCAGAATTTTCAAAAAGCAATAGAATACTACGAGGAAGCAGTAAAATTGATCCGAATTTTGCCTTTGCTTGGGATAATATGGGACTTTGCTATCGGAAATTAGGAAATTATGACAAGGCAATAGAGGTGTACAAAAAGTCACTTGAAATAGACCCGATCGGTATGACGCCCCTCCAAAATATAGCGATGGCTTATATGTATAAGCATGAATATTATAAAGCAATTGACGCCTATAAGCGATTAGAAGCAATCGATAAATCCAACCCCGAGGTTTATTACGGCCTTGGTAATGTATATGCAAATGCACTGCACGAGTATGAAAAAGGTCTTGACTATATTTGCAAAGCCTATAATCTCTACATCAAAATCAAATCACCCTATAGAACCGACGCCGAGAAAGTAATAAATATGATCTATTCTGAGATGAAAAAAGTAGGGAAAGAAGAGGAATTCAATAAGATCTTGGAGGAAAATCATATTTCTCCTTTCGAAAATAATACCGGGAAATCAACAGATAGAGACAAAGCTGCTCTTTTCAACATACAGAAAACGTTATCAGCTCGTGCCTGTGTATGTATTGACTCCATAAATACCCGCAATAAATCACGTGTGCAAGTTTCTGAAGAGATAAGTGCTTGCATCAAAAAGCAAATTAGTGGCTATGTCTCATCGTTGACAATCCTCAAGTCATTTAGTGCAATGTATAAAATGATGGAACAAAACAAAGATAGTGCTTCGCAGCAAGCGGTGCCTGTCATGGCGCCGACAAGCGATGAATTACGGCATTATTATTATGATATCGAGCGCTTTATGTTTTTTGATTGCAAGGAGATCCGGCGAAAAATCAGAGCGGAGGAAATCGATAATAGACTTGAAGTAGGCGACAATCCTCAATCTTTCGCTCTCTATACTCAAGCCCAAGAAGAATTGAATTCTGGTGATTTTCAAAAAGCTATCGAATACTGTGAGAAAGCGCTGAAAATTGATCCTAACTTCGCTTTTGCCTGGAATACAATTGCTTTGAGTTACAATAAGTTAGGTGAATACGACAAAACAGTGAGCGCTTGTAATGAATCTATGAGAATTGACCTGCTCTCGATGACACCCCACTTCATGAAAGCGTCTGCCTATCGGGAAATGAAGCAATTCGATAAGGCTATAGCTGCCTATCAGACACTTACTTCCATTATTCCGGATAAGCCCGAACCATTTTATGAATTGGGGAAATTCTACTTCGAAGTACTTCATGATGTTGAAAAAGGACTTGAAAATATGTGTACTGCATATCAAGTATTTAACTATGATAGCCCGCCAATAAAAGCAGACATTGAAAACAATATCCGGCTCATGTACACCGAAATGAAAAATGCAGGGAAAGAAGAACTATTTGAGAAAATACGCAAGGAACATAAAGTGCCGTCAAGCAGCAAGCCATAAGCTTACTCCTTTATATACCATGGATTACACAATATCTGCCTACCTCGAATAGACAAATTCCGTCTTGTACACCGGTTTATTGGTAGCATCATATTCAACATAACCGGAACAATTTCCATAGAGGTCGTAGCTGTAGAGAATATGGGATTCTATTCCACCTTTTGCGTCAAAAAGGGATTCTTCGAGGAGTAATCCTTGTTTGTCGTAGCGGTATAGGCGTTTTGATTCTATAGCACCGTTACGTGGTCTGTCATCCAGATATTGATTATAAGAACTTGATTTTTCGTTGGTTAGCTCGGTGGAAGTTTCGGGGTAATAGAGAACTCTTTTTTGCCCTTTTCGACGCATGTTATATTGGTAGGTAAATGCATCGACTGATTTATCAGGATTGTAGGTAATGTGTTCTGTTTTATTGCCTTGAGTATCATATCTAATAGTCTCTTTGTGGGTAGAAAGTCCCTTGGAATTGTATGTGCGAACTTCAGTTTGCTGATTGTTGGTATTATAGGTGTAATAGGTTATCCAATCAATGAGGCCTTTTTCGTTGAATTGAGACTTTTGGAGAAGGTTACCGTTAATGTCGAATTTATCGGTGATTGAAGAAGATCGCGACCCATCCTCATTGAAGTAAACTTCTTCTGATTGATAGCCGGTACTACTATATTGAAAGCGTTTTTTATAAAAAACTTTTGAAGACTTTGTAAATTGTATAATTGAATCTATTCTTCCTGCAGCGTTGTATATCGTTTTAAGGGTTGAGGGGAAAGCTCTATCTGGTCCTGTACTGAATTCTTCTGTGACTTTACCACCTGCATTATACGTATAGCTTATTTTTTCTGAATAGTTACTGTCATTAAGCTTGTAGTGCAGCGAATAGAGTAGCATGCCTTTGGAATCGTACGAATTCTGTAATTTATAGGGAAAACATACACCGGGGTCGCAGTAAATTTTCTCTGTTAATTGTGCGTTTTTGTTATACGTATTCTTACAAATTAAGTAGTTTTTTGAAGTGTCGAATCGAGTGTTTTCATACGCACGGCAATACAGCGAAACATGTGTATAACCGCCCTTAAGTGGGTCGGGATTATGGCGATTGAAAAGCATTGGGAATTGAGCAAATGATACGTTTGCCTGTATCATTAGTAGTACAAACAAGATAGCAATTCTTTTCATAAAGAAATCAAATTCAACTGTTGGAAAAATTTGCGTCGTTTAATTCTATGGAAGGTCAAATATACCGAAACGTTACCATTCTAAGCTATGTATCATTTACCTCACAATCACCAACCGCTCAACACTCGGAATCCCGTCCGAAAAAAGCACACAATTATACACTCCGCTTGCAAATGTATGCGTGTCAATGACAAACTCATCACTGCCGTTCGCCTGATAGATTCTCTCGCCCAAGTGGTTGAAGATAATGATGGTATGCACGGTGCTGCTTTTCATGAGGCGCACTCTGACGCTCGTGTGAGCAGGATTTGGAAGGAGAATACTCTGCTCCTCGCCCACTATCGGTAACTCTTCATTCTCTGTACTCGCCGGCTCGTACTCCTATACGCCCATTTCCGGGTGCTTTCCGCTGTATTTTAAGCTCAGGCGCTGACCGCTTTGCCAAGATAGGGGAGTAGTGAGCGTGAGGGTATTGGAGGTGTAGTTTATTGCCTGCACTATGGCGGTGGTTTGTTGATTCTCAAATTGAATTGTATCGCCATTGGTCAAACCGAAACCGTCCGAGAAAAACCCCGCATCATCGACAATGAGAGTCGTCGCATTGCTGCCGGAGTTCACGGCTTTTGCAATAAAAGCGCCCTTGTCGATGAGCGCGCTTTTGCTCATAAGCCTCATATTTATCTTCGTAGTATCCACAAAATACGGCTCGACTTGGAGATTACCTTTAAATGCTGACGGATACCCACTTTCGAAGGCACTGATTGGCTGCGGTGCCGGATTCGTGCCGGATGTTCTGTTGCCATAGGTGATGAGATATTGTTCGTTGGGAGTGCTATTGAAAAGCACATTATTCTCGAATCTGAACCCATCCGTCCGTCCTGTGATGAGCTGCACCCGTTTCGTGTTGAGCTCAGCATACCATGCCCACCGTGAGTCGTATTGTATGAAATCATTCTTATAGAAAATGTTATTGACGATCACATTATCCGAGAACGCATATCCTGTGACACCCGCAAGACTCATTCCGCCGAAGTGATTGTGATAAAAGGTGTTGTGGTAAATTCTATTGCCCGTCGTAAACTCCGCTTCCGCCGCATAATTCGTCAGATCAATCGGCGGTCCGATGCAATTAAAAAAGATATTTCTCCGAACTATCGTATGCTGCGCGGCTAGCTGTATCCCGGCGTAGGGCGAGCGGTCGATGGGAGTAGCAGTATAAGCAAAAATATTACCTTCGATGAGATTATACTGCGTATCGTTTTTAGCCGACAACTTTGGGAAATCAGTGCTGCCATAGCCGACCTCGTCGCAATCATATATTTCACCGATTTTCTGGAGTTGGTTGTGAAAAACGTTGTATTTGAACACGTTATGACGGCTGCATTTAATCGTCCAGAGCGTATGCGCTGCGCGCGTGATGGTATTAAGCTGCACGAGATTATAGTCGGAATTGATGAAGGCGAGATTGTCCTGCGACGAACTGTCGATGGTGTTGTGTATGATAGAATTATAGTTGCTATTCTGAAAGAAAATCCCCGTTTTGGAGCTTCCTGCCGGGTCGGTTGCATTCTTGAAAGTACAGTTTCGCAGAGTGATATGAGTAGCGCCGAGCACACTCATCCAATGCGTGACATTGGCGACTGTGAGTCCGTCGATGATGATGTAGTGTTTGCGGTCAATCCAGATTGCAGGATTGAGCGCAGCGCCTGTGAGAAGTACGACTTCTTGTTGATAGTTTTTAAAGGTAATAGGAGCGTTTTCCGTACCCGAATTTTTCGGCGCAAGTTGCTGATTATACACACCTTCACGTAAATAGACCGTGTCGCCCGCGACAGCAGAAGCAGCGGCTTCAGCAAGCGAGGAAAATGCCGTACCATCGCTACCCGAACACGACCGTTGAGCAATTGAATAGCTGTTTTTGCACGTTGAAGTGAGTTTGGAATCGACGTAATAGACTGTAGCAAATGCATTGAAAACCGAGAACGTCGCCAGTAGGCATAAGAGGAGGTATTTCATTGGAATTCATAAAAGATAGAGAATACTACCGGTTGAATTCACCAAAATACGTAAAATATTGATGGGAGAGTGGTGGGGAAAATAATCTACATTCTGTTCTTTTATCGCAAAGGCGCAGAGAACGCAAAGATGTCTCTGCGGCTCTGCGCCTTTGCGTTGAAAATTAAGTATAATAACTAAAACAACAATTAAATCAACCCCACAAACTCCCCGCCCGTCACCGCCAAAATATCCGCCGGCTTGATGAGAATCTGTAGTCCGCGTTGCCCGGGACTAATGCTAATCTCGTCAAATAGTTGGGCGGTCTCTTCGATGAAGGTTGGGAATTGCTTTTTCATGCCGATAGGAGAGCAACCGCCGCGTATGTAACCAGTCAGCGGTTGTAATTCTTTCAGTGGTAACATAGCACACGATTTATTACCCGAAATCTGCGCCGCTTTTTTGAGGGAAAGTTCTTCATTACCCGGGATCACCGCCACAAAATACTTCACCACATCACCGACTAAGACCAGCGTTTTAAAGACTTGTTCGGGTGGGAGTCCGATTTTATTGGCTACTGTAATAGCGTCGAGCGACTCTTCGTCCACCGTGTATTCGAGCAGCTTGTAGGTGATGGAATGGGCGTCTAATATTCTACAACAGTTTGTTTTCATTTATCCCTCCATAAGTTCTGTCAGCTCCATCCAACGATGCGTGAGTGCATCGATTTTACCCGAAACACCAGCTAATTCATCGGATTTTTCCATCAGCTTTTTGTAGTCAGTTTCGCCACCGTTTAAGTACGTTTCGATGTTTTTCTTGGTTGATTCGAGGTCTGCAATTCGCTTTTCAATTTGATCAAACTCTTTTTTGTCATTAAAAGAAAGTGCTTTCTTTTTTGGAGAATTGACTTTGACTTCTTGGGTAGTTTTTCCGGACTTGATGTCTTGTTTCAATGATTTTTCAGCGATTTCTTTCTTCTCTAAATACGCTGAATAATTGCCGGGATATTCCTTAATAACTCCATTACCTTCAAAACAGTAAATCGTTTCGACAGTTTTATCTAAAAACGAACGATCATGGGATACGATTATCAACACACCAAGGAAATTATCAAGATATTCCTCGAGAGAATTCAGCGTCTGAATATCAAAATCATTGGTCGGCTCATCAAAGAAGAGCACATTAGGATTCTTCATGAGAATCGTCAGCAAATAGAGACGCCGCTTCTCACCACCGGAGAGTGTACCAACTTGTGAATGATGCTGTTTTGGCGGGAAATTGAAACGTTCGAGCAAGTTTTTGCAGGTGAGAAAGCGTTCTTTTCCAATACCGGTATCAATAAATTCAGCGATATCACGCAAGGTGCCAATGAGCGTCTGACCATCATTTAATCCCTTTGTTTCCTGGTCAAAATAGCCGAGGGTGACAGAATCTCCAAGCTGCGCGTAACCGCTATCGGGCTGTAATCGCCCGGAAAGGATGTTTAATAGTGTCGATTTGCCGGCACCATTAGCGCCAATAATCCCAATGCGGTCACCGGGTGCTGCTTTGTAATGAAAATTCCTAAATAACAACTGACCATTAATAGACTTGCTGAGATTCCCGGCATCGATGATTTTCCCTCCCAAGAACTTATTTCCAAGCTCAATCTTAATGTCTTTTTGTTCGGTAGGTTTGGGAACAGACTGCATTTTAGCAATCCAATCTATACGACTTTTTTGTTTGGTACGCCGCGCTTTTGCGCCGCGCTGCAGCCATACGAGTTCGTTGCGGAGTTTATTGCGTTCATGTTCGGCTGTTCTGTCCTCGGTATCAAGCGCAGCTTCTTTCTTTTCAAGGTAATACTCAAAATTCCCACTGTACGAAAAGAGCGTATTACGATCGACTTCGACAATACGCGTCGCAACTGCATCCAAGAAATACCGATCGTGGGTCACGAGAAGCAGGGCGATGTTGGCATTTTGCAGGTAATCCTGAAGCCATTGCACGGAGTCGGCATCAAGGTGGTTGGTGGGCTCATCGAGAATCAGCAAATCCGGCTTAGAGAGAAGAGCACGGGAGAGGGCGACACGTTTGCGTTGACCGCCGGAGAGATTTTTCACATTTTCATCAAATCTCGTTACACCAAGTTTGGATAATATCGTTTTGGCGTCATTTTCTAAATTCCATCCGTCATGTAAGTCTATTTCATGCGACACATTAGCGAGTTTGTCTTCGATGTCGGCGTTGGACTCGACGGCCATGATACCACAGAGGTGGTGATATTCATCCATCAAGCCCTGCACTTCAGGTTTAGCGCCCATGACGGTATGGAGTACATTATCAGCTTTGTCGAAATTGGGGAGTTGTTCGAGGTATTCCATCCGCGCGCTATTATTAAACGCCACGATGCCCTCATCGGCAACTTCTTTGCCGGCAATTATACGGAGAAGGGTCGTCTTACCGGCGCCATTGCGTCCGATCACGCCGATACGTTCGCCGTCTTCCATACCAAAAGAGATGTTTTCAAAAAGTAGCTTGTCAAGAAAGGACTTCGCGATGTTGTTGCAGGAGAATATGGTCATATTGAGAGAGGAATCTGTATAAATCGACTGGAAGAGATGTTGAGCAACATCTATAAAAAGCGAAAACCCGCCAGAGTGTGCATCGTAGAGAGGCATGGGCGGGTACTATTGGATGCAAAAATACGTTAAAATATGGTAGTGTACAAGCGGAGGGCTTACAAATCCATTCCAACTATCTTGTAATAGACTGTATTATGCGAGGATGAAAGAAGGAAGTCGTGTCACAGGGAGTTCTGGTGAGAAAATTAAATGTGAAAGCGTCGGCACTATTGTGATTAATCGAATATGTATATTCGGAATTCTTTGGCAGTTAGAATGTTTCGCCTAATTGTCTGAACATTCCGATTGTATTTACTACTTTAATATTCAAGGCATTACAAGCATCGGGTATCTTTATTTTATTTTTCCTTGCCGGTTCACTTGTTTCCTGTGTAACTACAATTCTACTATTTGAATCTGCAAGTGCAAAGGCGACAATAAATGCATCTGCTTCATCAGCATCTAAAAATTCATGCAAAGCACTTTGTTGGTAATGGCTGTTTTTCGAGGTAGCCCATATTGCGACTTGGCCATATTGGGACATTACTTGCGTAGTATCTTTGAAAAAATCTTGGGGTAAATTTTGCTGACACCAGTCTTCTAATGTATCATTTTTGTCGTACAGCTCATTTCGTACTTTGTCGATGCTGATAATTCTTCCGGCATCAGCTAAGAACTTGACCTTACTCCAAAAACTGAACGCGATATCTAACGGATAGGTCGTTCTGTGGGCATCAATGAAAAAATTGCTGTCAACAACATAAACATCCATAAAATTATAAATGTTCGGTAAAAAAAGTGTGGAAGGTATCACCTTTCAAACTGGTGAGTTTACAGGCATCTCGATATAAAAGAGCGCCGGATTTGACGGCTGTATCAACATGAGATGCAAAGGTGATACTTAGTCGTTTTTTTGTGGTAGCGTAAAAATCTCCGCCCGAGGTTTTTCCTTTTTTTACATACTCACGATTCATATAATCATTATAAAAATCATGAAATTCTTTTGACGTGATTTGCTGCGTATCTAATGCCCGTCTTGCGATTACTATTTCACTTACTTTAAAATATTTAGAAGCTACTGTAAAACTCCGGTTTTTTTGCCAAACGCTTATAAATGCACGCTCAGGTACTAAAAACTCTGCAGCAACCATATCACATAATCTTTCAATAGGATCATTTGCGGGTTGAAGATTATTATTGTCGAATCCTGCACTTTGTCCAATCCAAATATGTGCTAATTCATGAACTATCGTAAACATTTGAGCCGATTTGCTGTCTGCATTATTGATGAACATAAAAGGGGCCATAGTATCGACCAAAACAAATCCACGGCACTCTTCAACCGAAATGCTTCTGTGAGCATTATTTTCAACTACACCATTAAAGACAGTTATGATACCTTTTTCTTCGATGTGCTCAACGAGATGATCTTGCGCATCTTGCCAAGTGCTAAATGTACTTGCCCAATGCAAATCCAAACCAAGTGTTTCTCTAATGTTAGCAACAATTTCCTGTACATCATGAAGATTGTGATACTTACCAACGAATGGTAATGAGTCGTATCCATTATCTAAGAGATACTCTCGAAGCCAATCTTGCCGTTGCTTTACTAAGAGTATGGTATCATAAATATTAACACTTACACGAGTATCAATTGCGGACTTGGTTCTAAAGAAAGGAAAGGATAGCTTTTCGTTCGGTGGCTCAGGTAAGAAAAAATATCCATAAGGAAGGTGTACCGTATTGGAAAATTCTTCCAGCTGTTTTACGGTGGGCTTCTTCTCACCGCTTAACCATTTCCGGACATTTGGTACTTTATCTAACATTTCATGCAGTTCATACCCCGCTCGGGTTATTGCCCAAGTGAGTATGTCAGCATTTATGGTTACTTCGGTTTTCATATCGCAAATATAGGTAATTCCATAGAAATACATCACCGCTATTCTTCCACAATTACCGGTCAAGTTCATCATTGATTAAAACCCCTGACTCCCGTACCGTTGCCGCCCACACAGCTGCATAATTATCTGCAAATTTCTCTACTTTTGTTCGAGCGGCTTTGCTCCAAAAACGCTTATGCAAGCTATCGATGGCATGTCCGATTTCATGCAACAGGAGCGTTTCGGCATAATATCGCTTGATTTCGCTTGCCGTCCATTGCAAATACCATCCGCCCGTGTCTTCGTGGAGAAGAGGAGAGTACCGTTTGTAAAAGTTAAGCACCCTCTGCGGCGGCTTTTGAGTGCCTACTCGCATCTTGAAATCATGAGGAAACGGGTGTAAAAGTAGTACATTCACTCCACTGCCCGAAACAAAACACCCTTGAAAGGTTTCGCCCTTTTGATACTCTGTTTTCTTAACTTTCTGCAACCAAATATGCGTAATATGTTGCGTATGCTCACTCGGTAATGTGTCTAACACCGCTTGAATTTCACCCTTTGTCAGAGGAAAATAGAAGTCCCGCGAAGGATTTTCAATGATAAACACCGGCAATGCATCGAGAGAAGACGGCTTTTGTAAAGTATGCAGTCTGTTGAATATGTTGTCGGTTACCTTCATTCTCATCCGTCCGCCGGCAATATCACCAAATTTTCGATTCTTTTTCCATGCAGTATGTTTTCTGCTTTGCATCGCACGCTCGCTGTATGTGTATGGGGTTCACATTCTTCCCACGGTTGAAACCGTGGGCTATGTATGAGATACCATCGAATAATTCTTCATAGAAATTGATAGGAATTTCAAGCATTTACTCTCCATTTACATCATTCTTCGTAGCCCGTGCCACAAGCATTTCAGCAATAGCACACAATAGTGCCGCTATCAAACACGCCTTCCACAACTCCGAACCAATCCTCGCTCGCGCTACACTTGCGACCACATTCTGCGGATTATCAATCCATTCAATAACCGCTTTGGGTGAGATTTTTCCTTTTAAATCATGGTCAAATTCATCCTTCGAGAGGAAGGAAAGGAGTCCTTCGGAGGACGGAAAATTCACCGCAACCGTCGTCACCGGTTTGCCGTCGGCTGTAAAAATCTGATACACACCAAGCTGTTGCAAATTACCCACCGGAAGAGCCGCACCGCTCGGAAGAAGAGCTGCTTGACGGAAAAATTCGGTGTTATTGACATCCAAAATCTTGAAATTCCCACCTGCTGCGAAACGTTTGGGGAGCGTAAGCGTTAGCGGAATGCCGGCAGTGACTTCTGCGCCAAGACCTTCTCTCATAGTGAGATAGACGAGCGACCGATAGAGCATCGTCGGGAAGATTCCCGTGAAGGGAAAATTACTCCATTCCGTACTCGGAGGCACGGCGCAGTAGATAATCTTGCCTTCGCCATGCTTTGATTCTGCTAAAAACGCACCACCTGCCATACTGATGAGCGCCTGACCGCCACTTGCGGGTAATGCCTTGGTAATCTTAGGAGATTCAACCACGGCTTTCGAGTCGGTCGTACCTTTGAACACACCCTGAAAGAGCGGATGCTGCTTATCAACGGAGGTGAAGCCCGCGGGTTGTTCGTTGCTGAAGGATTGTTCGCTCACGCCCGAGAACCCTAGCCGAGCAATCGCCGCCGTAAACGCCGCCGGCTCTATCGTACCATCAGCAAACACAAGCGCGCCGCCGCCGTTTTGGATATACCCGTCTAATCTATCAGCTTCACTTTGGCGGAGTCCACCGGCAATAATCACGGCATCATACTGACCAAAATTTACACCCGAAATATCCTGCGGAGCGATAGTTGTAACGGTCGCCGATTGATTATCACCCAATAAAAGACTGATGAATTTCACGTTTTGCGGTGCGCCGATGAGTGCGACCGTGGGCATCGCCGGTATCGAAAACCCAAAATACCGACGGTTATCCTGATCGAGTGCATCGCCTTCGATTTCGATGGTTGCTTTTGTGATGCCACGCTTTTGCGGGGGCGCTGCAATCTGTACGCTGCGCACTTCACCGGCTGGAATATCGACCGTTCGCTGAGCGACGCGCTCACCATTAAAAAGCATGCTCACGACTACGCCGCTTGCTGCTTTTGCACTTGAATTGCGCAGGCGGGCTTCGACTTCGACAGGCTTTTCGGGCTGGAATATTCGGGTTAATACACTAACGGTGTCGATGGAGATGTTTTGTTCTAAGGCGCTGGCATTTCTACCGATAGGCACAGCAAAGACTGCGACCCGGTCATCGAATGAGCGAACAGAATCCTTGAGGTTTTCGGCAAATATATTCCGTTGTGCATCGGTGATGAGATAGACTTCACGGTTGATATTATTCGACGCTTCGAGAGCTGTGGAGGCGAGCCGCATGGCAGTTTCGAGTTTGGCGGTGGTGGATGCTATCGGCAGCTTGGTGATTTCTTCTTTTAATAACGTGAAATTCCTCGAAAACGACGGATGCTTTTCATCCTGCACACTCATTGGCAGAAGTATCGCTTCGTCACCGTCTTTGAGCGCCGAGAGGATGGACAGCGCCGAGTTTTTCGCCTGCTTGAAGCGATTGCCGCCTTCATCGGAAGCGTCCATACTAAAGGAGTTATCGAGGAGAATGACGACACTTGTCTTGGCGTGTGTGCCAAGACCGGGGAGTGAACTCTTCACCGCGGGACGCGAGAAGGCGAGTACGGAGAAGATAATAATCATCGTTCGGAGAATTAACAGGATAATCTGACGCAGTTTCAGGCGCCGAATCTTCGTTTTTTGGAGTTCTTTGAGGAAGCGCAGCGAAGAAAACTCGATGGTTTTTAGTTTGCGGAGGTTGAGCAGATGGAGCAGCACAGGAATAGCCGCAGCCGCAAGACCGAGTAAAACGAGAGGATTAAGAAACGTCATAAGTAACTTATTTTCATGAAAAATGGAAGAGGGAATATGTCGTTTGAGGATGAAGGTTTGATATGAAAGTAGAAGTATCCTTTTTACGAAATAAAGCACTGTCATTCTGAACCCTTCGGAGGGTGAAGAATCGAAACGTGCTGCATGACCAAGCTGTTACGTCATCATCACGTTTCGATTCTTCAGTCGAAGACTCCTTCAGAATGACATACTTTTTAATCTTCTTCGAATTATGAGCTTAATACATTGCCCAATCATCCCACCTTCACCCCAACAAATCCAATAAAAAATGTCCGGCTTGCCAAATGCGCAAGCCAGACATTTCAAAGGAACGAACCAAGCCGAAAAATCATGCTTTCTTATTTCTGAGCTTGCTGTTTTTCGCGCTGTAGCCGAAGTAAATGATAAAGCCGGCTGCTAACCAAATTATAAGTCGAAGCCACGTATCTCCAGGAAGAGATGCCATCATAGCAAGGCAAGCAACGATACCAAGAATTGGGACGAGCGGCACGAGCGGCGTTTTAAATGCACGTGGCAGATTTGGCTGTGTTTTGCGAAGAACTATTACACCGACACATACTAATACAAACGCCAATAAAGTACCAATACTTGTCATTTCACCAACGACATTTGATGGTACGAAAGCAGCAAATAAACTTACGAAGATCATAAATAAGATATTTGATTTCCAGGGAGTTTTGAATTTAGGATGGACTTCCGAGAAGATTTTCGGCAACAATCCATCTTTGGACATCGAGAAAAACACGCGGGTTTGACCCATGAGCATCACCATAATCACCGATGAATAACCGGCGAGAATTGCGATAATAATTGCTTTATTTAGCCAAGGGAAGGCAGGCGTAATCATCCCATTTGCGCCAGTAGTACCCATGTGATCGATAGCCACAGCCACAGGAGCGATACCATCAGCGCCTTGGAAACTTGTATAATTTGCTACACCCGTCATGACATGCGCAAAAAGAATATAAAGAACTGTACAAATAGCAAGAGAAACGAGTATTCCAATTGGCATGTCACGTTTGGGATTCTTTGCTTCCTGGGCGGCCGTCGATACAGCGTCAAATCCTATATACGCAAAGAAGATAATACCTGCTGCACGAACCACGCCGCTCCAGCCGAAATCTCCGAAATTACCGGTGTTATCAGGAATATACGGCGTGTAATTTGCTTGATTAATATAACCCCATCCAAGACCAATGAAGATAAGTACAACGGCAATTTTCAAGGCAACAATGACACCGTTGACCGTGGCAGATTCTTTGGTTCCTTTGATGAGGAGGAGAGACATGAGGACAACGATGAAGACTGCCGGAAGATTAATTAATCCGCTAACGACCGAGCCATCCGGCATCGTGGCGGTCGTAAAGGGTGAGAGAGTCAGCGAGGCAGGCAAGTGAATGTCATAATACCCAAAAAACTTAACAAGATACCGCGACCAACTAATCGCAACTGTTGCAGCGCCCACTGCATATTCAAGCACCAAATCCCAGCCAATAATCCATGCAATAAATTCACCCATAGTAGCGTAGGAGTACGTGTAGGCACTACCGGCGACAGGGATCATCGAAGCAAATTCTGCATAACACAATCCGGCGAACGCACATGCAACAGCAGCAATGATGAACGAAATCGTCACAGCAGGACCCGCGTTATGCGCCGCCGCGCCACCGGTAATTGAGAATAATCCCGCACCGATAATTGCTCCAATTCCGAGAGCTACCAAGCTTGTCGCGCCGAGCGTTCGCTTGAGTCCGTGCTCTGAATCTCCACCGACTTCGCTTTGCAATTGAGTAATAGATTTCTTCACAAAAAGAGTAGATTCCGCCATGCATTCCTCCCAAAAAGTAGATAGATGAACCGCAAAAAATGTAATTAATTCGTACAACTGCCGCAAAATTAACCATTCACGGCTCAAATACAAGTTCGAAATTTAATTGCAGAGTAATTAATTGAAATACCAACAGTTGGCGTGAATCGGAATTTGAGATTTTTTGACCCTTGGTAGATTTTAACGCAAAGTTCAATATGTGATTTATACTTTGGTTGAATGATTTACATAAAAAAAGCCGATGTGTCTTTACAGTACATCGGCTTAGAAAGAATTGACTTGTGAATTAATGCGTGAACATTATAGATTGGATTGACGAACCGGACTCAACTCGCACAAAATACACTCCATGAGCTAAGTCATTTACAGTAAATGATACTTGACTTGTTCCAGATTGATAGTCGCCGGAAGATAGTGTTCTGAGCTTTTGACCGGTATAATTGAAGAGCGAAAGAGTAAGATGCTCGCGTTTCTCGATAGTAAAGCGAACGACTGCGCCTTCGTTTACTACATTTGGTATAATTGCCAGCGATTGAACGACAGGCGTGCCTTCGTGAATATTACCGACCGATGACTGATTGACCCAACGCGTAATCATGTTTTGTTCGCAAATACTGAGCTTGAGTCCATTTGACGGCATCGGCTTGCAGTATGTTTCTTGTTTGATTGAGCACAGTATAAGTTCTTTCATTCCTTCAATCCCCGAATCCGTTGATAAGTCTATACCTGCAAAAGCATTATTCCCATCATGACATCCAATGCAATTTCCTGTGATGATTGGCTTTATGTCCTTTAGAGTTATGTTGGATGTATCACAATTAGTCACTTCACAGGTAGTATTCTTTGCACCTTGGTCTATCCAGTTCTTGATCATGGTTTTCTGTTCGGCTGTTAATTGCCGGTATGGACTTTCCGGCATACTATTATTCGCAATTACCTTATAAAGTTCGCTCTGCGAAGAATTCCCGGCTCGAACGCTTTTCATAATCCCGGTATAGGTAGTGAGAGTCAGCCCTTCTTTGTGAGTGATTGCGTCATGACATTTCGTCATCGAGCAGTTTGAATTAATCATTGGAAGGATATCGCGGGTGAAACAAACAGAATCGGCGAGAATTTTCGGGGAAGGATTGTCTTCTAATCCAAAACTTTGTAATCCTAAAGCACTTGCTACTGCAAGCATAGTAAAGAGAAATAAAATTTTCATAAAGCACCTCATATAAAACAACCAAAAATATTTATTGCCAAACAGACCTTGCTGTCCGAACACTTGAATAAGAACAAAAATACCTATTGGTTACCATGTGAACTATATTTATGCATAAATTTTAATTCACTCATTCGGTTCGATATGAATAAGAACATGTCCAAGGTGTGGAATTTCCCGGCGTAGTGTATCCTTTAAATTATGTGCAATTTCATGACCTTCTTTCACTGATATTGTAGCATTTACCATTGCGTGTAAATCCACGTGATACATCATTCCTGCTTTACGAATGAAGCACTTTTCAGTGCCTTCGATGCCTTCAACTGTCAGCGAAACTTTCCGTATTTCTTCGATAAGGTCATCGTAAACATGTTCGTCCATGATTTCGCCGAGAGCAGGGCGGAAGATCAAATAACTGTTGTAGAGAATAAATCCTGAGGCAAAAATTGCTGCCCAATCATCGGCTGCTTCGTATCCTTCACCGGCAAAAAGAGAAATGGTAATACCGATAAATGCAGCGACTGACGTAATCGCATCGCTTCGATGATGCCAGGCATCAGCTTTGAGTGCCGAACTGTGAATTTCTTTGCTTTTTTTGATCACAAGCCGATAGGAAATTTCCTTCCATATAATTATTGCGCCAAGCACGATGAGTGTATAGGGATGAGGCAATTCATGAGGAGTATTGATATTCAAAAACCCTTCATAGGCAATAATCGTAGCTGAAGTAATCAAGAAACCAACAACGAGAAATGTGACTAAAGGTTCGGCTCTACCATGACCGTACGGGTGATTCCTATCTGCCGGTCGATTGGCGTATTTAATCCCGAATAATACAAGTAAAGAAGAGAAGATATCTGTCGTCGATTCAATCGCATCTGCTATTAACGCGTATGAATTACCAAAATATCCCGCAAGACCCTTGATAAGAGCAAGGGCGGTATTGCCAAAGATACTGAAATACGTCGTTTTGATAGCAGTTTGCTCTTGAGTCATGATGATATTGTCGGTTATAGAGAGGCAGTTTGATGATTAATTGTGTATGCTAAACAGTAGGTCATGTCTTGAGGAATTGCTGGAAATTTTCAGTGGAAAGAATTTCTACAACAAAACTACGCTAAACGCTTCTTGTGCAACCAAATCAAGTATCGCATGACACTGACGCTTGGACGGCAAGGGTGACCGAGGCTATGGCTTGGAAAATAATTAAGGGGAACCATAATAATAAATCATTACGCCGTGAAATTGAAGTCATTTCGTTATTTTTGCGCCGCAAATTCAACCATTCATACTCAATTATAAAGGAATAATTTCATGGCTTTATCTATAGGACAAACCGCGCCTGACTTTACGCTTCTTGACGAAACACACACCGCACGTTCACTGAGCGACTATCATGGCAAAAACGTCGTTCTTGCCTTCTACCCGGGCGCCTTCACCGGCGTCTGTGACGCAGAAATGTGCGCATTTCAGGATGCGCTTGCGAATCTTAACAATCTTAACGCCCAAGTACTTGGTATCAGTATCGATCTTCCGTTTACCGCGAAAATATTTTCTGAGCGCTATCATTTGGGATTCCCGCTGCTGGCTGACTTCAATCGTGATGTGATCAAACAATACGATATTCTCCTGCATAATTTTGCCCATATTGACGGTCTCGATTCGTGTATGCGTACCGTGTATGTCATCGATGCAAGCGGCGTGATCCGTTACGTCGAAGTAACCGAAAATCCTGGTGTTGAACCAAATTATCCGGCGTTAATGTCTGCACTTGAAGCATTATAACTTCTTGAAATTCTACCAGCCTTCGCATCCGTGCGCGGGCTTTTTTTCTAATTTTCCGAAAAGTAACTATGAAATCATATCAAACTGGGAGTGACCGTACTCCTTTTCTCTTCCTTGGCGTTGTGCAGCCGAACAAAAGCAGACGCACCGATGCCGGAAGCGGCAACGGTCGAAGCAGCCGAGCCGGCATCCGAACCGAACACCGGTCTCGACATCGGACAAATTGCTCCGAATTTCACACAAAATGATCAAAATGGTAAGCCAATGTCCCTCAGTGATTTCCGAGGAAAATAGTAATGATCGACTTTTGGGCTACCTGGTGTGGTCCGTGTGTGCGTGCGATACCGGATGTGAAAGAACTCAAAAAGAAATACGCCGGCACAGACCTTGTGATCCTTGGCGTGTCGCTCGACAAAGACTTAGGACGTTGGAAAAGCTTCATTGCAAACGAAAAAATGGACTGGCTCCATGTCGCAGACGGTAATTTCTGGGACAATGCAGCAGCGAAGAAATATGGCATTGAATCTATTCCAAGCGTATGGATTATCGGCGCGCAAGGACAGATTCTTGCTAAAAACTTACGCGGCAGCCAAGTAGCAGGAGCCGTTGCACTGGCAATGCAGAAATAAATAAATGTCCATATCAATAAACAAAGGCGTTCCGATGGGAACGCCTTTGTTGTTTATTGGTTTGGAGGACAGTGTTTCTCAACCGTAGGAGCGAATCGCATTCGCCCACGTCATGCAGGACAAAGGGCGAATGCAATTCGCCCCTACATCCACAACAACTCACTGAACAACACACACTTGCACATGATGCACATCGCGTTCACCCGCCACCGTCACAAACGCCACACCCGAACCAAACGCACTCATATCCAGCGGAATCAAATTCTCTCCACTCTCGACATCCAGCACTTGCGAACGGTACACTTCACCAAGAAGAGAAGTCACGGTGAGCGTGATGCGTTGTGGAGTGGTTGAATAATAGATCAGCGTGCTATTTCCATCGGTCGGATTGGGTGAGACAGTAAGAGTATTCTCAATTTGTTTACTGGTGTTAGGAGCTTCATCGACCGAGACGCTGATGTCTTTTAAGTACGGATTGTCGCTGACGTAGAGTTCGGCATTGAGACCTTCATTTCTCGTGAAGAAGACGGTACGCATGGTTTTGCCAAAGTTTACATCGACGCATTTAATATAATTTGATGCTTCATAAGTGCTATATCTACCTGCACTTGGACGGGTGAAGTCGGCACGAAAATCACCTACAATTATACCATCGGATTTTACTGCTAAAAAACCTGAAAAAGGTAGGGTTGGAATACCTGTCAGAGCAAAAGTACGATCATCCATTTTTGTAATTTTTTTAAACATTTTCCATTGAGGTACTTGATTGTTGAATTCCACCTTTCCATTCTCATCAATAATCAAGAATAAACTTTGAGATGACTTCCAGACATCACCTGATTTATTTGAGTGGTATAGGTTGTATTCCCACAAAGCATAAATTAATTATCGGTAAGAGGGCTTATATCAAGGATAAAATCAGACGTTGGTCGGGTAATATATGCCGAATCCAGAAATGTTCCCGTGCTAGAGTACCATCGTAATTGAATACGTCTATTGATGGTTGTATCGTTTGAGATTGGAGATACAACGCTCATAAATCTACCATCAGCTGTTTCTACCGCCGGTAAAGCATAACCCTTTATGTTGTCTTTTTTCAGCAGTTGTTTGGTATCTTTATAAAAACACAAATAGGACATTGGACTCGTGTGCCCTCTGTCATCGCGAAATGAGTAACAGTCGATGTTGTTGCTCAAAGCGCGAACATTATAATCCATCGTGAAAAATGGCAAAGTATCGAGTCTAATTGCAGAAGTATCATCGTTTGCATTGAGTATATAAGTGGCAGAGGTATAGTTATAGGGAAAATAGATTCTAGTGAAAAAAGAAATAGCATTGTTGTTGAGTGAGCCCAAAACTCCTGTTCCAATATCACAACCAGATAACAGTATTGGCCACATCGTACTTGGCGCTTTCGTGAACCGAACATCTGCCCCCTCGCTATCAATTCGATAAACACTTGCCCTAGCATTACACCAATGGTATGACATTCCACTTACATATGAAATTCCGTAATCATCTTCATAGGAAATATTATTTACAAATACTTTCCCGGAAGGAGTACGAACCATATTTTCAAAAACTTCAGAACGGTCATGAATTTCACTAGCAAATGTAGTTTTGGAACCCATCATCGATGTCAGTAATTTGGTTTTTAATGAAAATGAGGGATAGGTATCAGCATTTACATAGTGAAATTTAGTAAGCGAAGTATCCTTTATTCCATTATTTATGGTAAGGGTGATTGTATAAAATTGTTGCTTTGAAAATGTATGCGTCGTATCACGAGCTGTTGAAGATGAACCATCACCATAATCCCATTTGTAACTGACAATCGTACCGGTAGACAAATTTTTGAATTTAACAGTCAGAGGGGCAGAACCGAAGGTAATATCAGCATCAAAGTCAAGGGTATTCGGTACGGGAGTGGGCTTGACTTCTATTAGCTTTTTGAGAAGAACCTCATGGGTCCCTAGACTATCTGAAATTGTCAACTTCACATCAAAGAATCCTGCTGAATCGTATGTATGCCATGGGGTAATCGAGGAGGAAGTAGATCCGTCACCAAAATCCCATGCAATGCTTTCATTGTCAAAAGCAGGAATAACAGGACAAAATGCAATAGTATCATGCTGATAAATACTTGTTTTAGAAGCTTCTATGGAATACGTCTGTTGTATTGAGTCTTTAATTGCATCCATTCGGCGTATTTTTTTGTCTAAACAAATGGCAAGGATAGAATTGGTGGTAGGTATTGAAGCAATTTGAGTCGTCTTTTGGATAAAAGGAGATTGTACACGTCCGCATATTGTTCGCAGAGCTACATTGATCGTATAAATACTGCTATCTGAAGGAGAATTAGCAAGTACATACTTATTATCGCTCGAAAAAGTAAGACTATTGGTGTACATTGGATAGGTCTGCAGTAGTATCGGATGTAATGCTGAATCAACATACCACGTCGAAAAATTACGATATTCTGTACTCGAAGCAGCTATTGTCAATCCATTCTCCGATAATGCTAAACAATTGGTATTATCCTGGTTATCTGAAATTGAATATGTTTCGAGATTCATACTTTTACCCCAATTGCCTATGTAGTTAATTTGGTTGTTGTTAGAGGAGCCAAATGATTTATTGGAAGTATAACGATAGTAATTCACTGCTGCTACAATCGATGTTCCTAATGTATGGTTAAATCTTACAGTGTTCGGAGCTATGATAGGCACTCCTACAATACCATCCTGCGTTACCGTTTTCTTAGAAATGAATCCATTGGAATAAGTAAAAAATTCAGGACCATTAGATTGATAATAATCATTCAGATAGGCAATATAAAAACTATGAGTAACAGTGTCATAATCGATTTGTGCTACACTCATATTATCATTGTCTATTCTTGAAAGCAGCAACGAATCTGTATCAAGCTGTTTTACAAGTAAATATTTTGTTCCACCACTTGCTGCAACCGCATACATCGAGTACGTCGCAGCATCGCAATTGAGATTGACCCTCACAGCAGAATATGCAACCCTATTAATAAACCTCGAAAACACAATCCTCCCACTATCCACATCCCACTTCTGAATCGCCGTTTTCTTGACCGTACTATCCATCAGATTACACAGCACATACAAGTATTTCCCATCCGTCGTAGGCTTGATTTGCAACACTTCACCGGTGGTTTCCATAGTTTCTTTATACCCGCCCATGTCTTTCCATCCGTTCTGCGCGTGCAGAGCGGTGAAGGAGAGGAGAGAGAGAAGAAGGATGAGGTATTTCATAAAAGCACTGAAATATTTGAATAAAGAATACTACGAAAGTATTCTTTGACTTATAACTGACAGTAAAATTAAAACAATTTTGTGTGAATCTACCAACGATTTTTTACAAAAAAATAAATATTTTTTTTGCTCGAGGGAACAATATAGTTATTGCGCAAGTATAAGTGTCGTGAATTATTTACTTTACGAGGTGTTTATTATTGTTTCTTTTATTTCACGGAGAATACATGGGTGAATTTTACGTTTCAAAGATTGCAAGTGCACAGCAGTGGTGTATCATTTTGGGAATTGTGCTACTCTCACATTTTCTTACATCGGCGCAGACTCTTCAGAAGCCACTCGAAGGGGATTCGCTGAGCTATGCAGCGTTCGTATCGTCAGAAATTGGCTGGATGTCTTTCGATGTCGAGCAGCTCAATACTAGCTTGAAAAATTCTAACCTCAATCCAGTGGATGACAACGCTATGGTACTCGGTATGGATACCAAGATATCGGTCGGCAAAGGATTTCTGTTCGGTTCGGGGCTGTATTATGTTCCGCCATTTTCAAGTGTCAGCCCGGATACGCTTGGTGACATACGTACTGACCTTTCCTCATTCGGTGCACATCTGCGGCTCGGGTATTCATTCGTACAGAATAGTTCGTTTTTAGTGGTTCCCTCGGTAGGACTGGGCTTTGGATTTAATTCAATGGATATCAACCGTAAAAACACTAATTTCCTCGGAATACCATCAGGAAATCTCCGTGGCGAACTCGATGCCCGGAGCTCGAGCATTGTCGAATATACGACGCTCAACATCAATCTCGGTATCGGAATCGAGGGGTATTTCAAAGTACTGAGTCTTGGCTTGCAGGAAACCGTCATTCAGGACAAGCCGAATACCCGGGTAAGCGCCCAAACCCGCGGTGAAATCTGGCTCGGCGGGTATGTTTCATTCAATCCATGCCTCACCTCCGTCACAAGCAATGGCATCGTAAATAACGACAGTAGGGGATTCGCTCCTTCGGGGATGCAATATGGAATTCGACTGATGGCTACCACAGCACTGCGGTATATAGTGCCATAGATGTTGGAATCAATGGTCGTTATTGTTTAGCTTAACGGCTGTTGGGAATTAACGGCCGGACGGGAAATCGGATGATCGGGGTGTCGTTTCAATAGGTAAAAAGGAAAAATAGCGCGCATATTGACCACGAACAAATTCCGTTCCGACGTAGAGACGTAGAACGCTACGTCTCTACAGGTAAAAACGATAAAATATACGGTATTTTTTCCATCCTATCGATTGATTCAACCGACTGACAACACATCCCGATGAAACGTACTGCACATACGGAATGTGTTTAAAAAATCAACCAAACATACGACCACGCTGTGGTCGTGATTCATTTAGGCTGTGCGTTGCTATAAATGTTCGACCTCTCTGTGGTCGTGGTTTTTTGGGTTGGCACGTTTCTACAAACGTTCGACCTCTCTGAGGTCGTAGTTTTTTGGATATACGCAGAAAAATGACATCAGAGAGGTCAAATGTTTGTAGCAAGATGAACGCACAAGAATTTACGACCACAGCGTGGTCGAATGTTTGTAGCACGATGCACAACAAAGGAAGTGCGACCACAGCGTGGTCGAATGTTTGTAGCAAGATGTACATCCAAGACCATACGACCACAGCGTGGTCGAATGTTTATAGCAGGATGTACACAATAGATTCTTCGACCTCAGAGAGGTCGAATGTTTATAGCAAGCTGTACAGCAAAAGAATTACGACCACAGCGTGGTCGAATGTTTGTAGCACGAAGGACAACAAAGGAAGTGCGACCACAGCGTGGTCGAATGTTTGTAGCAAGATGTACAGCAAAGTAATTACGACCACAACGTGGTCAAATGTTTGTAGCAAGATGAACGCACAAGAATTTACGACCACAGCGTGGTCGAATGTTTGTAGCAAGATGTACAGCAAATGAATTTACGACCACAGCGTGGTCGAATGTTTGTAGCAAGATGTACAGCAAATGAATTACGACCACAGCGTGGTCGAATGTTTGTAGCAAGAAGGGCACAGAAGATTGTACGACCACAGCGTGGTCGAATGTTTGTAGCAAGATGTACAGCAAAAGAATTACGACCACAGCGTGGTCGAATGTTTTCAGCAAGATGTACAGCAAAGAATTGACCACAGCGTGGTCGAATGTTTGTAGCAAGATGCACACCCACGAAATTACGACCTCAGCGTGGTCGAATGTTTTGGTGATGCTTGCGCGCTGTACGAATGAGCATTACGATTCAAAAGAAAGTATTGATGGTCGGTTGTAGCAACCGACCGGACTAAAAATACACCACTAAGTGAGGACAGGTTGTACTTAATCTTTACGTAGTCATGTCTTTACGTAGTCCTTTCCCTACAGATACCCGCCACTACCAATATATACCCTTCTAATGATTACATCCTTGATGTAGGATTACCATAAGGAGAATGTCGTTGTAAAAACGCAGACATTTCCTAGATATCTGATTACTTCCATTGGGAACAACCAGAGGTTCAGGAAAAATTAGATAAATGATTGACATTTAACAAATAACTGTAGATTTTCATAATTTTCTCTTAATTAGTGGTATAACATGATATTATTTTGATTTCCATTTGACAATTCCATGACAAATCACTATTTTAACTTCTATAATTTTGTAATGTAATTTTACTCAAAATTATTTTTTGAAATCGACTCACTTGTTATTAACAATTGAATGCAAATGAGTCATTATAAGAAAGGGGTAATTATGAATTCTACAAACTATTTCAGAAATGAACTCACTAAGAGATTATTGGGTTTCTGTTTATTGTTTGTTTTAGTAACTCGTTTGTCTGCAGCAAATTCCCAAGAATGGCTGTGGGCTAATTCCTATGGCACTACAGGTGTCAATAAAAGCACGGCAGTTGTCAATGATGGTTCAGGAAATCTATATGTAACAGGTTTTTTTGAATCAGCACAAATGAAGGTCGGTTCTTTTACACTCTCCAATCAAGGTGGTCGAGATGTATTTGTGGTAAAATTAAGTAAAAGTGGGACTGTTATCTGGGCAAAATCGTATGGAGGGAGCTTCGATGATGTACCTACTTCATTGACCATCGATTCAAAAGGTGATTGTATAGTTGCCGGTAACTACATAAGCAAAACAGTAAAATTCGACGCCTTAACTCTTATGAATACCGGTCAAGCAGCCGATAAAACATCGGATATTTTTGTGGCTAAACTTAATCAAACTACCGGTGAAGTTGAATGGGCTACTTCTGCAGACGGTGTATCGAATGATGTTGTTACTTCTGTCGTAGCTACTCCTGACGGTGGGTGTATTCTCGTCGGAAGTTTTGTCGGACAGGACTATGTGATGGGTGATAATGTACTACATTCTAATGGTGGTGAAGATGCGTTTGTAGCGATTATCGATACCAGCGGAAATATCATGAAAGCCCAGTCTTTCGGTGGTGTAGGCAGGGATTATGCTTCATCGGTTGGACAAGATGCCCAAGGAAATGTCTATGTATGTGGCAATTACGAAAGTACGGAGATAAAATTCCAACAATCAAAGCTCACCAATAGCGGAGCAAATGATTTCTTTGTCGTAAAGCTCAACTAAACCGGCGCTGTTCAATGCGATGAGCTTCCCGCAGTCGTGGGACCGAAACGGTGGTGATAACAGAAGATGTCTGTGATGCCAAGCGGCGCGAATCGTAAAATTGCAGGAAGCTTATCCGGGTATGCGCTGCACCCAGCTTTTTGGCAATACTGTTCCCAAAAATACCAAAACCAGAACAAACGATGCACTTCGTGTTACGATATTCGATACTGATTCCTTCCATCAAATCTGCTAAAAATTGGTGGTACGAGTTTCGCGCGGATGTCAATTCACGATTCATACTCGTCAAACTTTCTGCTGTCATTTACAAGCAGCAGCAAATATCCGGAAATAGACGGCGAACAAAGCGCAATTGGTACGTATGGCAAAAAGGACATCTTCTTTGCAACCATCGACATATCCGGAAGTATTGATAATGTTTATGCCTTAGGAGGAACCGAGGACGACGAAATAACAGACGCAATCGTTACGTTCGACGGACTGATTACACTGTGTGGCGGCTTTGCAAGTTCTGACCTTTATTTTGGTAATCTACTCAAACTCTCCTCAGCGCCGGGAGCAACGTCGGCAATCATTGCTTCGAAATTTAAATTTGATCCCCAAAAGAACCCGGATGTTTGTGACAAAAATCTTGTGAAGAATGGAGGGTTTGAAAATAGAAATCTCTCTGGTCCATTCGCAACGGATTTCCCAAAATACTGGACAGCCATGGCTAAAACTTCTCCAACAATTGTTTCAACCAAAGAAGGAATTGCGGATGTGTTTATGGAGCTATACGGGAGTTTAGATAAAGGTGAGGGAATTCATCAAACAATTACATTTAAAAAAGGAATCGAATATCAAATTTCATTTGATGCAAAATACGAGAAAGCATCAGATGATAATGCAGTACCGCGAATCAGATTTATTGCTTCAAATTTCCTACTATCCAAGACCACGGATGTAATCTCTAAAACTTCAATAGATAGTGGATGTATAATTGGTGAATCTGTGAAATTGTCAGAAATTGAATGGCAGCCGCGTTCAATTCCGAACTGGAAGGCAATCAACAATTACAAGTACCTGACAATCGTTGTTACATCAGACAGAATAGATGTAGATAGTGGCTATGTCATAGGTCTGATTGACAATATTTGTATTCGTGAAGTAATCAAATGTCCGACAGTTACAACAGCGCCTGTTGATAAATTATGCTGTAGTACGAATTTTACACTCAATAGTGATCCTTTGTATCCAATCACAAGTATTGGCTATACTATAACAGGTGGCACAGTAAAGAGTATGACAACTTCTCCGTGTATTTCGACAGGGAGCATAAGTGTTGGTTCGAGCAATGGGAAACTCTTATTTAGTACTCCGTGCAATAAGCCTTTAAATGTTGAATTTTATGGAATTCCGACGTCTGCCTCCGGAAATATGGCACTGAATCTTGATATTGCTATGGGTTCAAAAGGGACGTGTATGGTTTCTATTCCAATAAGTTGTGCAGTACCCGGTATTAAATTTAAAGATAAGGTGTCTGTTACACCAGGACATTTGAAGTAACGGATACTCTTTCGGAAGCGCGTGCATTCAAAGTAGAAAATCTTAAACAACCCTATTCTCCAATTATAAAAATTAATATTCACAATTCCGGTCCTACTTCAGTGCTTGTCGGTAGCAAACTTATGATTGACGGCAGAGAATTTCAATGGGATGCAAATCGAGATGACATTGATATACCTGCTCTTACGAATTCAGAAAATCTTGGTTTTTCAGAAATAACTTTCAATCTTGGTGTACCCAAGCTCTCCACATGGTCGGGCACAGTATCGATTACTGTTCTTCATGCAGATGGAGAAAGTACTGAATATACATATGGACCTTGGACACCGAATTTATCTAAAGCCAAAGGAATGATTAATAGTGTACCCAATTCAACCAAAATGTTTATCAGTAGATTACGGGTACTCAATAGTGATATCCGCCGTAAAATAGGATGGGTTTCGTTATCCCTGCGTGAAAGTGATGCACGATTTGTAGCGGGCACAGGTCAATCATGGGTTGGCACGTCTCAATCAGTAGGTCAGGCAAAAATCGGTGAATATTCACAAGGTGAGAAAGATGCATTGTTTAAATTTGTGAACTCAATCAATCCAGGAGATTCTTCAGGATACTTTACAACAGTTATATCTAGTAACGCATTAGTGCCTCCACAACCTGTCGTTAGCGTTTATGATGCTGGTGGTAATCTTCTATCAACTGATACATCTACATCCTATGCCATCTCAACATCTGCTGAAGATGCTCAAATAACGATTAATCCATCGCGGTTACGTTCGCTGAATTGCACACCGAATCCGGCAAAAGAAAATATAACGGTGCGGTATGAGTTAAAATCCCGAACAGTTGTTCATCTACAGCTCTTCAGTTATAGTGGAGAAGAAATCAAAATGCTCGAATCAGGCACACAGGAGGAGGGATTGCATATGAGCACCTTCGACGTATCGGCGCTTGCATCGGGAACGTACATTGTAAAGTTGTCAAGTGCTGAGAATACTATTTCTACAACTATTACAATTGTACGTTAAGTAAAGACGTACTATGGGTAATTTATACACTTCTCCATGATGTAGACAATATTCCAATATTATTAATCTGGGCAAGAATTGCAGCCTATATAGATGTAGTACTTGAATTCAAAACTCCCAATACATCAACTCTGCGTTCACAATAAAGCGATAGCATATGTGACTCTTTCCGGTGTTGCTCGGTCAGGTCTAAATGTCCCCAAAAAAAGGGTTGCAGATACCATCTGCAACCCTTTTTGTATAAAGAAGTAACCATCATTCATCCGCTTTATGATGCAATGCATAGTCATGAATCAACTTTTGCTGCACATTCACTGCTACCGGCATATACTCGGCGAATTCTTGGGTATAGCTTGCACGCCCTTGGGTCATCGCGCGGAGTGCCATCGAGTATTTGTCGAGTTCGGCAAGTGGCATTTGGGCTTTGATCTTCTGATAATGTCCGTCTGCATCCATTCCCATGATCATTCCTCGGCGGGACGGAAGATCGCTCATGACATCACCCATGAAGTCGTCGGGAACGGTAATTTCAATATTATAAACGGGTTCGAGGAGCTTCGGATCTGCCTGCATGAAGCAGTCTTTGAATGCCATGAGTCCAGCAGTCTTGAACGCTGCTTCATTTGAGTCCACAGCGTGCATTTTGCCGTCAAAAACGCTTACTCTGATGTCACGGGCAGGACTTCCCGTCAGTGGACCTTCCTGCATTTTGTCCATCACACCTTTCATGATTGCCGGTAGGAAGCGCGTTTCAATCACACCACCTACAATACAATTGACAAATACTAATTTCCCGCCCCACGGCAAGTCATGCGTTTCCGTGCCACGGATCGTCAGACCAACTGGATCGGGCATTCCTTCGTGCCACGGCTCGACTTGCATGTGGACTTCAGCAAATTGTCCTGCTCCACCCGATTGTTTTTTATGACGATACATTCCCTGTACTTTCTTTTGAATCGTTTCGCGGTACGGTACGCGGGGTTCAATAAAATCTACTTCTACTTTAAAACGTTGCGTCAAATGCCGCTTAGCAACAGCGAGATGCATTTCTCCCTGACCATGAATGAGGATTTGTTTGAGTTCGGGCGAATGCTCAACAATGATCGTCGGGTCTTCTTCATGAATATGATGGAGAGCAAGACCAAGCTTGTCTTCCTCGCCTTTTTTAGAGGCAACGACGGCAGTACGAACTTTGGGAGCGGGGAATTCAATCGGCGGGAGGGAAGTATCTTTACCCTTTTCATGGAGAGTATTATTGACATGGGTGTTTTTGAGCTTGACGGTCGAGCCAATATCCCCAGCCGCAATGCCGGTGACATCCGCCCTTTTTTTGCCATTGACGACGAATACTTGTCCGATGCGTTCTGCTACACCGGTTTGCTCGTTAACTAAGTCCATGCCGGGCTTGATGTTACCTGCATACACTCTAAAAAACGACATATCACCCAAATGGGCTTCTGAGATTGATTTAAACACAAACAAACACGGCGCGCCATTCTCTTCGCAATGTATCGGAGCGCTTGACATCGCAACTTCCGGTGGCATTTCAACCGGTGCAGGCACGACATTTTCGATAAAACCCATAATACGTCCGCTGCCCATGTTGTTTTTAGCAGAAGCACAGAAGAGTGGGAAAATCTGCCTGTTAATCATCGAATTGGTAAGACCTTTGCGCATTTCATCTTCGTTTAATTCGCCTTTTTCGAAATAGAGATTCATGAGCGTTTCGTCGTTTTCGGCGATTGCTTCGATGAGATCATTGTGTAATTTATTGGCTTTTTCACGTTCGGAGTCGGGGATGGGGAGTTTTTCGGGTTTGCCGCCGGTCGGAGGGAATTTATACATCGTCATTTTGAGGACATCGATGATGGAATTGAATCCATGACCTTCGTTGAGCGGGTATTGGACGACGGTCACTTCACGGCCGAATCGTTCTTTGGCTTGCTCGACAGTTTTGTCAAATTTGGACTGTTCGGTGTCGAGTTTATTAGCCACAAACATTATCGGTGTATGGAATTTCTCAGTGTATTGCCAGATAATTTCGGTACCCACTTCGACGCCGTTTTGTGCATTGAGAAGCATTATACCGGTATCAACGACGCGAAGAGCGGAGGCAACTTCGCCGATAAAATCGTCGTAACCCGGTGTATCAATTATATTTATCTTGTAGTCGCGCCATTCGGCGAAAAGCACCGAACCGAAAACAGAAGTGCCACGCTCGTGTTCGATATCATGGTAATCTGATACTGTACTACGTTCCTCGACACTGCCTCTCCTCGATATCTCACCGGATTCGAAAAGCATCGTCTCGGCAAAGGTCGTCTTACCCGAACCCGAATGCCCAAGCAGGGCTATATTCCTTATATGATGTGCGTCATAAACTTTCATAGGACTCTCCACATAATTAGTAGAAAAAACTGTAAAATTCTCATATCATCACGATAAAACCTACGTCTCATCACAATAAAGCACCATCTTATCATGCTTAAAACAACATCGCATCATGATTACATTATCATCTCATCAAAATAATACTGTAAAATATAACTTTCAGCTGAAAGAGTATAATGAAATTTTTACATCCAATAAAAAAACTCAATTTTCCGGCTGAAATCAAGTGCGGATGGGCAATAAAAGTCCTGACAGGTTTGGGAAAACCTGTCAGGACGTGGGAAATTTCCGCTGTTCTCGCTTCTTATCTGAACCTCTCGCTTCAACCGGCGGAACACTGAGAGCATCACTGAGAAGTGATACTCTCAGAAGAAAAACTACGACCTGACAGGTTTTCTTCAACCTGTCAGGTAGGGTGTACAAACTAGGCAGCTTTCTTCATCCCATTTTTGTTGAATATTTTTTTTCGTTTTTTGGCTAAAGACGCATCGTTTTTATTCCATTTCGACAGGTCTTTCACGTAATTTTTCCAACGCTTCTTTGATTTCTTGTTTATTAAACGCTCCGCAAAGTTGGCGATTGTCAGCACAAACTCTGTCAATGAATGTGGAGAGTTTGGATTGATCTTTGTTTGAACTTCCCAAAATAGCTTTCAATGATATCCGAGCAAACACAAGCGTTTCGTCTGTAGCTGTCAATGACGAAAGCGTCGCTAGATAGGTCGCAATTTCTTGGCGTATGCGCTGACTCGCGGAGTCGTAAGAGTATCGATTAGCACCGTTATTTGCTCCTTGGCCGGGCTGTAAATCCTTTGACCTTTAATATCTTTAGGAGACTATTGACGACCGTTATTTGCTCAAACATTTCTACCACAAGTGCCTCATTTTTCTTGACAAACAAAAGCTCGGCGCGGACTTCAATCGGGATTCTTTCCCACTCTTGCACTGTGAAGCCCATTCTATCGTCGGGAATATGTTCTGAAAACGAGATTTACTGCGTTGTACAGGAGGCATATACACCACGTTCTTACTCAAATACCACTTCCTGCGTAACGCGCCGGCGGATTTACTGAGCGATATATACCCCTCATGCTTGGTGTATTGACGTGCTAACGCATTTGCGGCTACATGACTACAATCAGGTACATGAACCAGGGAACTTAGGCGCAAAGCACATTTAAATTAATACCTCCATCGCTGATAACGTAGCGAATGTTGTGCGTTCTGCCTACGTCTGTTAAGCGTTGGCTTATCATTTCACTCCAACCTTTACTTGTTTCCACCGCCAATACCCGAACATCTTACGCTCAAACTCTTCGTAAATTGCCACGTACTCAGCTCTAAACCAACACCAACAATATCTTCTCCGAACCGATGGTAATACTCTCGTCTATAACAAGCGCCCATTGCTCAGCAGGGGTTACGTACTGACTTCTGTTCTCGTTGAATGCGATAATACCCACTCTTGACAGCCAATTGCGGATACTGCTATGGCTCGGAACTCTACAATGCAAGGCCAATACTATCTGCAATTGAGCAAAACAATGACGGACAGAACGAAGGCTCATCTGACCATACGCTTGCCATACGACCATCAGCAAAACCATCTGTATCGGATACTGATGACGAACAGCTTTCTCATCATCAAAGTGACCAAGAGAAGCGTTCTGCTCATTCTGCTTACATCTATTTTCCAGCCATCTCGTGAAGCCATCAACTCCTGAATTCTCTTATTCTGCTTCTTAATGGTTTTAGTCCTCGAAATTGCTTTTTCTTCCAAGGATTATCCTTATT
Organism: Ignavibacteria bacterium; assembly: GCA_016720145.1. Lineage (GTDB taxonomy): Bacteria > Bacteroidota > Ignavibacteria > Kapaibacteriales > UBA961 > JADJXV01. Next base: position 72,879 of record JADJXV010000016.1, read on the forward strand.
TTTAAATGTCTTTTTTGACACTTCCCCCCCATGTTTTAAGTATTTTGCAATACAAATATAGGGGGGATTTTTATTTGATGTTTGTACACCCTACCTGTCAGGTCTGCACGAAACACTGTGGGCGGAACACTGAGAGCATCACTCGGAAGTGATACTCTCAGGAAGGAAAAACAACGACCTGACAGGTTTTCTTCAACCTGTCAGGTCTCTGACGAGAACACTGAGGGCGGAACACTGAGAGCATCACTCGGAAGTGATACTCTCAGGAGGGAAAAACTACGACCTGACAGGTTTTCTTCAACCTGTCAGGTCTCTGACGAGAACATGAGGGCGGAACACTGAGAGCATCACTCGGAAGTGATACTCTCAGGAGGGAAAAACAACGACCTGACAGGTTTTCTTCAACCTGTCAGGTCTGAGATGTAATTTCAGTACTTCCATGTTCCTTATCTAAATACAAAGGGTTAGCGTTCGATTCGGATTTTACTCTTGGGATATTGTGAGTTTAATGGTAGTTTCGCAACTCATGCTACGCTGTAACCTAAAAGCAGACTTCTGTCAGTTAGCATGAAAATAGTCGTAACCCACCTGTAAATATAAATTCAAACAGTACATGGAATCAGCTCAAATTAGAATTCTCATTGTAGAGAACGAACCCGATATTGCTACAACTCTCCGTTTATTACTCAGTAAAGCCGGCTTTGATGTCGTAGGAATTACCGGCTTTGGTGAAGAAGTATTACCCTTACTCGAACAATCCACTATCGATATAATTCTCATGGATATCGGGCTCAATGGTCCGATGGACGGTATCGAAACAGCACAGCAGATACATGGAAGTAGAGACACTCCTATAATCTTTTTGACAGCCAAAGCAGATGCTGCTACTTTTCAACGAGCAAAAGCTACACAGCCGTATGGTTATATTCATAAGCCATTTGATATCATGCAAGTGCAGTCGAGTATCGAGATGGCAATGTCAAGGTATCAGATTGAAAAGAGCCTGAACGAACACCGCAGATGGCTCTCTACGACACTTAGCAGTATAGGAGATGGAGTAATAGTCACTGACCGTCTTGGAACTATACAATTCATGAATCCTGTCGCTGAGAAGCTTACCGCGTATCAGCAGACATCGGCAGCCGGCAAGCAATTACAGGAAGTATTTACTATAATTGATGAATTGACCCGCGCCTCAGAATCTAATCCCGTTGAACTCGTACTGAAAGAGAATCGTACTGTCGTCTTGCCTAATCATACTATTCTCGTTGCAAAAAATGGCGATGAGTATAATATTGAAGTTTCAGCAGCTCCGATGTATGACCCAAATACATCGATTTCAGGTGTGGTGCTTACCTTTCGGGATACGACCGATAAACATCGAACGGAGGAACTCCTCGCGAAAACAGAACGTCAGTTCCGTGCATTAATCGAGCATAGCGGCGATATGGTGACAATGGTTAATAGGGAAAATAAAGTCGTGTATTTTTCACCTGCTTTCGAACGTATCTCCGGCTTTAGTATGGATGAATATGTAACACTTACCACTGCTGATATTTTCCATCCGGATGAGGCTGGGAAGCTGACTGAAAAGATATCCTTCGTGAGAAATCATCCATCGATACCAATTTTTTATCAATATCGAGCTCGTACTAAGCAAGGAAAATGGTTGTGGCTCGAAGGTACAATGGTGAACCTGCTCGATGACCCTAAAGTAGAAGCAATTATTTCTAATTTTCGAGACATAACTGACCGAAAAAATGCTGAAGATAAGCTCCATAAAAGCGAGGAATTATTCAGAGCAATGATCGAAAATAGTAAGGATGGAATTACTATTGTAAACAAGCGAGGTATGGTCACCTATCATAGCCCATCTAACTATAATATATTGGGTTATACTCTCGAAGAGCGTATCGGGAAAAGTTTTGCAGATGTGGTGCACCCTGATCATCTCCCGCTCGCCAACAAGTATTTTTATGAGTTACAGCAAGGAATGGACCGCGTCGATACGTTCGAAGCAAAGGCAATGCATAAAAATGGATCGTGGATATGGTTAGAAGTAAGTGCTCAGAACATGTTAGATAATCCCGCTATTCAGTCAATTGTGATAAATTTTCAAGATATTACCCATCGTAAAATCTCCACCGAAAAACTCCTCAAAAGTGAAGAAAAATACCGTTCTGTCGTAGCTTCTCTCCAAGAAGGAGTGATTATATTCAACAAACAAGCCGAAATTATCGATGCTAATGAAAGTGCTCAGGAAATTCTCGGTCTTCCATTTGACGCTCTTCAAGGTCTTACCCCATTGAATTTACAATGGTTGGCAATTCATGAAGATGGTACTGATTATCCCGGACTCGATCATCCTGCTTATCGTACGCTCGTTACGGGTGAGTCAATTTCCGGTGAAATTATGGGAATTCATAAGCCGGACGGCACATTGACTTGGGTGTCAATTAATTCAGAACCTCTTTATAGAGATGGAGATACTTCGCCGATAGGAGTCGTCGAATCATTTACCGATATTCCTACCCGTAAATCAGCCGAAGAAGAAATTGCACGGTCTCATCACCGATTCGAAACAGTGTCCAAGGCCACGAATGAAGGAATCTGGGATTATGATTTTGAATCGAAGACTGTCTGGCGAAACAAAATCCTGTGTGATATCATGGAATGTGAGCAAATGACGACCATAGATGAACATTTACCATGGTTCTTACGAATACAACCTGATGATTATCAAACAATTGTCAAACAATTTCATGATGCAATCGATGGCGAGCTATCGGTGTGTTCGTCTGAATTTAGAGTACTCCAAGCAGACGGCAGCTTTCGATATTATCACGACAGAGGATTTATTATTCGGAATGATAAGGGTAAAGCAATCAGAATGATAGGGGCATTGCAAGACCTGACCGAACATAAAAACTCCGAAGAAAAACTTCGAAAAAGTGATGAAAAATTTCGCGCAGTCGTCCAAAATGTAAGCGATGTGATTACACTATTAGACAAAGACGGTATTATTCTCTACGAGACTCCCTCCATCGAAACTGTTCTCGGGTATCAACAGGATGAATTAATTGGTCTTAGTGCGTTTGACAGGATCCATCCCGATGATAAAGAAAGTGTAGTGGAAGTATTTGCAAATATGTTGCAGAATTCAGGTGTTAGTGTTAAAGTAGAATTCAGGTTTTTGACAAAACACAATACCTATATCACCCTCGAAGCTCAAGGAAATAATCAGCTCAATAATCCCGAAATAAATGCGGTGATTGTGACTTCCCGAGATATGAGCGAACGTAAAAGTTCGGAGAACAAACTACGCCAAAGTGAAGAAAAATTCCGCATGATTATGGAAAACACTCTCGGTGGTGTGAGTCTGATGTCGAAAGACGGAAAATGTTTCTACGTCAGCCCATCCACCGAAACTATTTTCGGTTATACCGTCGATGAGTTTATGACAATTGATCGGCTCACCATTATTCATCCCGACAATAAAGCAGAGGCGATATTAAGATTTGCCCAAGTGCTTTCGGAAAAGAACTTAAACCTGTTGAATTTCGGTGGCTTCACAAGGACGGCACATGGCGATGGATCGAATCCAACACATTTAATTTTCTTTCGAAGGACAGTGTAAATGCAATAGTTGCAATTTATCATGATGTGACAGACAGACTTACAGCAGAACAGAAAATCCGCGAGCAAGCAGTGCTTCTTGATGTAGTGCCTGATGCGATTTTCGTTCGCGATATCAATGATATCATCACGATGTGGAGCAAAGGTGCCGAACTTATGTACGGGTGGAGTTCAGAAGAAGCAATTGGAGTCACTTCTCCAAAATTAATAGGTACCGGAGAACCAAATGATTTTCACATTGCTAAGAAAACACTCCTGACAAAAGGAAGCTGGTCAGGTGAATTTCGTCAAAAAACGAAGGACGGTCGATTGCTTTTAGTTCATTCACGGTGGAAACTACTTCAAAATTTTGCGAATCAACCAAATTCTATTTTAGTAGTGAATTCCGATATCACCGAGAAGAAAAATCTTGAATCACAGCTATTCAGAGCTCAACGACTGGAAAGTATCGGTACACTCGCCAAGTGGGATCGCTCATGATCTCAATAATGTGCTGACTCCTGTCGTACTTGGCATGGAAATCATCAAGTTAAAAATAACTGATGAGTCACTCCTCCAACGTATTAATACGATTATTTCTACCGTCAAGCGCGGCTCGGGTTTAATTAGCCAAGTACTTTCATTTGCTCGTGGCTCACATGATGAACGTATGCCAATCAACATCAAGTACAATATCGACGAAGTAGTAAAAATTGCCCGTGAAACCTTTTCAAAAGAAATAGATGTAGAAGTTGATCTCCCTACGTATGATCTCATCGTCAATGCTAATTCTACTCAAATCCATCAGATTATTCTCAATCTCTGTATCAATGCACGAGATGCTATGGAATCGAAAGGTGGAATCATTAAAATTGAAGCGCGACTGATAGTAGCTGATGAATCTTTGGTGCAGAACTATATTGATGCAAAATTGGGAGCTAGCTATGTTGCAATTACTATCAGTGACCAAGGATGTGGTATTCCACCCGAACATCGAGATAAAGTGTTTGAGCCGTTTTTTACAACCAAAGAAGTGGGCAAAGGTACAGGAATCGGACTCACGACCGTGTTCTCCATAGTAAACAGACATGAAGGGTTTATTGGACTTGCAAGTGAAGTAAATGTAGGTACTTCATTCACGATATATCTGCCATCTGAAAATCAAAATACTTTTGAATCATCACTGTCGAGCATTGAAATTGCTGAACGTCATAATCCTGAAACTATACTCCTCGTCGACGATGAAGATCTCATCCGTACCATCGCCGAAGACGTGTTACTTGCTTACGGATATACCGTAATCACCGCTACCAACGGAGCCGAAGCTCTCAAACTATACCTCGAAAAGAAAGATGAAATAGCACTCGTCTTGACCGATGTGATGATGCCAATTATGAATGGAATAGATCTCATTGCCAAGCTGAACTCAATTAATCCAAATATCAAAACTATAGGAGCAAGCGGTCTGATGCATAGCGAGACGACCAGAAAGCTCCAAGCTGTTGGCGTCTCAGGACTCTTGGTGAAGCCATATTCTGCAGAACAGCTTATTAATGCTGTGAGGGAAATAATTGATAAATAATGATTTAGGGAGTTCTGAGCTTGCAGTGCATTCTCACTGAGGACAAAAGGCATGATTTTCGCTGTGGTACTTTCTGCACAATATTCTGCAGAATTTCTTGGCTATAATCAGACAGAAGTATGATAACATCCTCACAGTACGGCATTGCAATCTTTCATGGAATTGGCGATATTCTTAATTGTACGCCTATTGCCAAGCAACTCAAAATCAATGAACCCGACTGCCATATCACGTGGTACACCGCCGCGAAATACCGTTTTATCCTCGAAAATAACCCATTTATCGATGAAATTATTACTCTTGATGGTGACGTAATTGCCCTCGATAGCGAAATGCCGCGACTGAAAGCTGCGCGTCAGTGGACACGATTTTTCACTCCCGCTCCGTACATGAATTATGAAGTACTTCCGGGTGGGTCGCTGCTCGATTTAATTAAAACAGCCGCACGCCTCGATTGGACATTCGAATTCATCCCGATATTCACACTCACCGAAAAAGAAAAGCTCGCAGCCCGCATGTATTGGCAAGCATTACCAAAAGGTAAAAAAATCCTCGTCGAAACAGAATTCTACTCCGAACAAAGCCACTGGAAAGACGATTATGCCTTCGAAATGGCCGATGAATTACGGGAAATTGACCCCGTCTATGTCTTCACCGCCAAGAATAAACCTCCCTTTTTTGATGAATTCCACGAGAAATATCCACGCTCAGTCTGGTGTGCCGAACCCTTCCGCCTGAATGCCGAATTTTTTAATCTTGCTGACGCGTTTATCGGTGTTTCTTCCGGGATATCGTGTGTCACGTTCAGCGATTATTGTAAGCGGGATGTGCCGCGGATAGAAGTGTCGCGGGGTGAACACTGGAGTGCGGGAGGATACTCCCATCTATCTGAATTATATATATGTTATCATCGCGCTCGTTTCAAAGAAGCTTTGCATTCTCTCGCAGTACGCTTATCCGGCAAACACGTCAAGCATGATTTCTCGTCACGTTTTGCGCCAATCGCCGAGCTGCCCAATCACAAAGAACGTGTGCCGTGCCTTGCGTGCGGTTCGCGTCAGGCAATTGCCGTCCGCGGCGATGATATCGTCAAATGCAATGACTGCGGATTTCACTATCTGCGCGATCGCATGACCACCACGGCGATGGAAGAGTATTATACTAATGTCTATGCGGTGGATAATCCACAAGCTGCGCCAATGGTGCGTGTCCCGCCATCCAAAGCATCTGTCGATGAACGTCCTGAATTTATAAGTTCACAACGTAAAAATTTGTTTAATCAAGCAGTTGCTGTGTATGGCAAGGATATTCGCGGCGGCACGCTCATCGACATCGGCTGCGGTTGGGGAGCGCTTCTTCATAATGCTAAACGCAAAGGAATGAAGGTCGTAGGGTTCGAATTCACCGCACCAAATGTCGAATTTGGACGGAATGTACTCGGGCTTGATATCCGGCAACAGCAATTTATTGATGGCGATGTTGATGAGAATTCGGTCGATATTGTGACGATGAGCCATGTGCTCGAACATGTCCCGCTACCGTTTGAATTCCTCCAAAAAATCGAATCTGTCTTGAAACCGGGAGGAATATTTACATGTGTTGTTCCTAATTTTGGTGGGCTATGTTCGGAAGCACTCCGCGAACAGTGGGCGTGGCTCGAACGTGACTGGCATTACTCACAATTCACCCCACAAGTCCTCCGCGAAATGTTTGCTCAGGCAGGATTGTATGTCGAGGAATGCACCACTACTTCAGGCGACTTCGGCAAAGAAATCCCGCTCGCGGTGTTGCAGAAAATTCAACCAAATCTCACAGCCGAACAGCTCGCACCGGCGCTTGAACGCATTAATCAATCCGGAATGGGTGAGGAAATTCGTATCATCGGACGCAAACGCGGTGCTTCGAAGTCGAGATTTGTATCAGACAAAACGAATATTCTTTGGGTACGGACGGATTCTATCGGCGATGCAACTCTTTCAGCATCAATGCTTCCACACATTAGAGAAAAATATCCACACGCTTCGATTACGGTTCTCTGTCAGAATCATCTTCGTGAATTCTACCTCTCGTGTCCCAATGTCAATATCGTGATTGGCTTTGACAAAGACCGCGCTTATCAGGATGAAAACTATCGGAATTCCGTAGCGCTTGGACTGCAAAGGATGAATTTTGATTTGGCGCTCAATAGTGTCTATTCTCGTGAACCTCTCACAGATTTCTATACATTGGCAGTAGGAGCAAAGCGGACAATTGCACTTGAAGGTGCTCTTGATAACATGAATGATGCCATGCGGTTGCAGAATAATAAACAGTATTCGCAGATTGTGAAAACAGACATGGCATGGAAGTCGGAATTAGAACGCCACCGCGACTTTTTGAAGGGAATTGACATCGATGTTCCACTCTTGCAGCCGCAAGTATGGCTTACACAATCGGACAATGATTTCGCAGAAAATTTCTTTCGTGAGCATCAGTTAGATAAACAATCAACAATAGCACTATTTGCCGGAGTACAAGTACCAATTCGTCAATATGATCATTATGGACAAGCACTTGCACCACTTTGCGTTGAATATGGTTGGACGGTAATTGGCTTCGGAACGGAAAAAGAATTCGATGCAGTTCAAAAGCAATTGGATGCAACCGGCGTGCGCACAATCAATCTTTGCGGAAAGACAACAATACGCCAGCTTGCAGCATTACTCAAAAAATGTACGTTGTCTGTTGGCGCAGAAACAGGCGCTGCTCATCTTGCCTGTGCTGTCGGCACACGGAATGTCGTGCTTCTTGGCGGTGGACATTTTGGCCGATTCATGCCTTACTCTCCACTATCGTCTGTTGTCTGTCTGCCACTCGAATGCTTTGGGTGTAATTGGCAATGCAGATATTCGACACCTCATTGTATTCGAGGAGTCAAGCAAGATATTCTCACAGAAGCTATGCGCCGAAGTCTAAATGAATCAACAGGTAAGCCGCGAGTGTTTGTGCAGGAATCTTATGATTGGAATCCTACTGAAGATATGCCTCAATGGTCGTGGTTCTATCACTGGCAAAAGCCAAACAAAGTTCAGATTATTAGATTAAATACACGTGAAGAAGTGGGAATGAACATTCATTCACCGAAAAATGACCAACCTTTGATAGATAACATTTCAAAAATGAACGAACGTTCATCGGGTGTGAATGAATCCTCAGTTAGAAGAGAATATCTTGTGACGGCGGTGGTCTCGACGTATAATTCAGAGAAATTCATGCGGGGATGTTTGGAGGATCTGACGCGTCAGACGCTGTACGCGCAGGGTAAACTCGAAATATTGGTGATTGATGCCTGTTCGCCGCAGAATGAAGGTGTAATTGTCAGGGAATTTCAGCAGAAATTTCCGCATATCCGATATGAACGTTCGGCTCAGCGTGAACCTCTTTATAAATCATGGAATTACGCTTCTGCTATTGCCCGGATTTTGACCCAACGCTTGCTGTGCTGTATAATCTTGGGTGTTTTACGCTGTTGTGGAGAAAGACTGCATGGCAGAAAATCGGAGGTTTTAATGAGAATTATACGCTAGCCGCAGACTTCGATTTTTTCACACGAGTAGGACTTTCGTATGGTGCGGCGCATATCGCCGAACCTCTCACCATGGCGTTACTCCACGATGATCAGCAGTCCAAAAAAGAAGCATTAATGAATGAAGAATCGAATGCGATACGCGCTGAATTTGCAAAAATGCCACTCGAAATGCTTTTCCCAACACATTCATTCTCATCTCCCACCCAACAAGCAAGTGCTTGTATAGCAATAGGTAATACAGCGATGACTCTGCGCGAACCGTGGTATGGAGAACAAATAGTAGTCAAACCTCAAGCTGCAGCATTGTGGTATCAACGTGCCTTGGAATACGAACCGGAAAATGTGACAGCTCAGTACAATATCGCGCTCCTCGCAGTAATTGTCGGGCAAATCCCGACTGCCAAACAGATGGTAGAGCAACTTCAATATCTGCTGTCAAAAGAAATATTGAAAGATTTTTATCATTGGATTGAAGATTCAGAAAAGCAGGGGATTACTCAAGATATTTTACGAAAACTCCCATTGATGAATGCAGAATTACCATCACTTCTTGTCAATTTGAAAGAAACGAAACGTTTAAAAATACTCTTTACGATGTACGGATGGAATGAATCCGGCGGAGGTACTACTTATCCCAGTAGGCAATCGCTACTCGATTATCATCAATGGTTTATGACGTTGCTGTGTTTTATGCAGATGGTCCGCATCCTACAGTCAAGACTCCATACTACATGGAAGAAACGACTGAACAAAATATAAGGTTATTTGGCGTCTATAATCGCCCGACGAACTTCGTCGATGATGCAAATCCACAACGGGAAATTGAAAACAAAAGTTGTGTACGATTATTCGAAAAAGTAGTCGATGAATTTGAACCTGATGTCATACATTATCACAATTTTTTAGGGTTGTCTTTTGCTATCGCAGATGTAGCATTCAGACTCGATATTCCTACCGTTTATACACCGCATAATTACCATGTTTTGGACCCAAAGTTATATCTTGTTCGCCCCGACCTCTCTCTTTGGAATGGCGTGGATATGCTTGATAATTCAGAGCTTATGGAAAAATATCCTGCGAAACGAGGAGAATATAAACTACGTCAACAGAAGACACGTGAGTTACTCACTTCGACGATTGATTATACGTTTGCTGTTTCGAGCAGACAACGAGAACTACTGACAGAATTTGCAGGCGATACGACAAGAATAACGACTGTTAATCAAGTACCCGAAAGTACAGATTATGATAAAATACCGGATAGAAAAGAGTCAACAAAACGACCATTGAAATTTGGATTTATTGGTGGAATAATGGCGCTCAAGGGTGTTCATGTCTTAGCGCAGGTAGCGCAACATTTTACCCCTGAATCTGCAGAATTTCATATTTATGGTACAGGTCTGAAAGAATACAAAGATTTACTCAAAAAAATTGACCGAAAAGGGCATTTGAAATTCCACGGAAAGTATGTGAATAGTGATTTGCCGGAAATCGCGAAGAATCTTGATGCGATAATTCTGCCGAGTATGTGGGAGGATTGTGCGCCGCTTGTCATCGTCGAGGCACTCGCGCTCGGACTGCCTGTCATAGGGTCAAGAATTGGTGGATTTACGGATTTTATAGAAGACGGCGTGAATGGACGTCTTTATAATCATAATTCTCTACAAGAACTTACAACGATAATAGTTGAGGTAATTGAAAATCCATCATTGCTTGACGTATGGCGAAAGAACATTGTAATTCCTTATACTTTTACGGATTTTGTGAACTTCATATCCCAATTCTATGAAAAGTTAGCCAGAAGGGAACGTCCGAATCCCATCGATGCGACGTTAATTTTTAAACAGGAACTATCAAGAATTCAAACACAAGAAACATCAACTTCTTCATCAATATCAACATCAACTACTCCTACTACATCTATGTCGAATGAACCTCTCAATCGTTTGCAATTCACCGACAATATTCGCGGTGGATTCTCCAATAAAAATGCTCGGGCTACCATGCCGAATCCATTGCCAAGTCCCTTGTATCTGAACCTTGGTTGTGGACTCGATGTACGGGATGGATTTGTCAATGTTGATCTCTTCAGCGATGATGAACGTGTCGTTTTAATGGATATACGTACCATAGATTTACCGGATAATGTGGCTGATGGCGTGCTTGCAAGTGATGTGCTCGAACATTTCTCCCACCGTGAAACCGATCAAATCCTTCGAGAATGGGCGCGTGCACTCAAGCCGGGTGGGGAAATTATTATTCGATGTCCGTCGCTGAGGTTACAAATGCAGGCGTATCACAATGGTACCTGGGATGCCGATGTGGCATCTTATATGATCTTCGGTGGACAGACCAATCCGGGTGATTATCACTGTATCGGTTTCGACGAACGCTCAATTCGCAAGCATTTGGAACAAGCCGGGTTTGAAATATTGAGTTTTGAAGAAGTCGATACTCCCCAGACCTCAGGTTATATTAATCTCAATATGACCGTTCAAGCGCGGAAGAAAACTGTTCAGCAGGAAATTAAACCCAAAGTAAAGCAACCTGAACCACAACAGAATGTTACAAAAACCAAAACCTCGAAAAATACAGAATCTCCATCGATTAATCTGGTCTGGGAAGGTTCGCAATTTGTCGTTCATTCTCTAGCATTGATTAATCGTGAACAATGCGCGAATGTGATAGAGTCCGGAGTGGCTGAAGTGACGATTGTACCGTACGAACCGGATCAATTTATCGCTACCGGCAACCCAAAATACGAACTCCTCGCATCACACGATTTACGTTATAAGTCAGAGGTTAGTGAAGATGTTAAGAAGTTGCCGTATGTATGGGTTCGTCATCAGTGGCCACCAAGCACCGAAGAACCGAAAGGTGCAAAATGGGTAATACAACAACCGTGGGAATTCTCTGCGCTTCGCAAAGATTTTGTGGAATTATTCAACCGCGCTGATGAGATTTGGACACCCTCAAATTACTCTCGCAACGCATTCATCGCCTCCGGTGTGGACTTTAATAAAGTACAAATTGTGCCCAATGGCGTAGATCCTACTCTCTTCACACCCAATGGACCTCGCCTCGAATTATCAACCAAAAAACGGTATAAATTTCTCTTTGTCGGTGGTACAATTTACCGTAAAGGTATTGACATACTCTTAAAAGCATATTCTACTACCTTTGCTTCACATGACGATGTATGCTTGATAATCAAAGACATGGGTGGAGATTCATTCTATAAAGGTCAAACAGCCGAGGCGATGATCGAGCAGATACGACGGGTCGATGGCGCGCCGGAAATTCTATATGCCGATGCACAGATGAGCGAACAGGACATTGCGGCGCTTTATCGTACGTGCGATGCTTTTGTCTCGCCGTATCGTGGAGAAGGATTCTCTTTGCCTACACTCGAAGCAATGGCGTGCGGCTTGCCGGTGATAGTCACAGACGGAGGCGCAAGTGATGACTTTGTCGATGAATCTGTTGGATGGCAAATTACAGCCGGAAAACGTTCGATAGGGAATACTATCAACGGTTATGAGCTTACAGAAGAAGGATTTATGCTCGAGCCGGACGGCGGTGATCTCTCGGAAATTCTTCGGTTCGCGTTCTCACATCCTGTAGAAGGAATGCACAAAGGGATAGCGGGAAGTCATCGAGCACGCACCTACTGGACATGGAAACGTGCGACGATCAAAATGCTCTCACGGCTTGACGCGATCTCGGGTACTACAATGGCTGAACGATTTGAAGCTACTCTACCAGAAATTCACGACGGCATTTCTTCGTTGGCACTTGCTGAAGAAGCTATGAATATCAATGACTTCGACTCTGCAATTGCGCACTATCAAAATGCAATTACAATTGGTGGTTTGCCGGAGAGATACCGTATACTAGCAATCCACAGATTAGCATGGATATCGGTCGTAGATGGCGATGTGCAGCTTGCTCGGGATTTTGTGAAAAAAGCAGAATCTATCCAAACTCCACATCCAGATTCGCTCTATATCGAGTCGCTTTGCTATGCTGTTGAATCTCAATGGGTTGAGTCGCTTGAATTGCTCAATCGCATCCTCGGGAATTGGAAAAATTTCCGGTATGAAGCAGCGCTCGGTATTGCACTCGACACACTTCTCTGTGAATCCGGAAGAGCATTATTCCAACTCGGCGACCTCGAAAATTCTCATGAAATATATACGCAAGCGCTGAAGCTCAATCCCGAAAACGCTGATGCATGTTATGGGACTGCGCTTTGTTTCCGCGATGCGGGAGCAACAGAAGAAGCCATGACAATGTTCGAATGGGCAGTGAAATTACAACCGGAGTATGAAGAGATGAGAGGGGAAATTGGGATTTAGTCGAAAGTAGTAAGTAGTAAGTAGTAAGTCTTTAAGAAGGTAGTAAGTTGCGTCACACTGAGCTTGTCGAAGTGTTCAATTACATGCCAATGAAAACGGTTGGATGATTTCAGTCCAGTCAGTTGCTACAACTGACTGTAATTACTTGCCAATAAAACGGTTGCATGATTGTTGTATAGTCACGCACTTGAGTATTTTAGCGCAATGACCGCAAAGAATTATCTGCAATTCCGCGTTGAAAATCAGTTTAAACACAAAGTTCACAAAGGTTGCACAAAGTTCACTATAAATACACCTATCTTATTGTGTACTTTGTGGTTACCTTTGTGTACTTTGTGTTAAAATCTGATTTTCACCACACCTTCGCATAATCGCATCACCCACCTCCGCCGCCAAAATACCACCCAATACCAACGCGCCACCCCAAATCTGATCGGAATAAAAGGTTTCGTGGAGAATAATCACCGCAAGTGTGGAGGCAATGATAGGTTCGAGCGAGAAGATGAGCGCTGCCTTTACCGGTGTGGTGTCCCGCTGCACACGGGCTTGAATATACATGCAGAAAATAGAACCGAGTAGTACGGTATAGAGTATAGCATAGAGTGCGGGAGCTGACGTGAGCGCTTTCAAGGTGAGGGTTGGTAGCTGTGCGAGTGTACCTTCAAAACAAAAATATAAACCGAGGGATGCGATAATTGAAACTATAAATTGCACCATTGCAAGGCGCACCGAAAGGGTTCCGATGGTTTTGCTATCGCGGGTAATCATATCTAAATACGTAAGATACATTCCCCAAAGAGCAGAACAAATCAGCGTGGCAACATCACCCATATTCAGATTAGAAAAGTCGGGTTGCGTGAATACCCACAAGCCACCGATCACGATGATCACACCGAGTTTTTGAAATAATGACACCGGTCTGCGCTCCATTATCCAATAACAAATCGGAGTAAAGACGACCATCGAACCGGATATAAAGGCAGATTTGGAGACCGTCGTGTAGTTGAGTCCCCACATTTGAAGCAGGAATCCTGCCGAGAAGAGAAGTCCAAGTATCGTTCCTTTTTGGATCTCGTCTCGGGTAATGCCTCGGAGACTTTTATTCCACAACACAAGTCCGCAGAACGTAGCGAAGGTAAATCGAATTGCTGAATATAAAAAAGGAGGAACATCATCGAAAGCATTTTTGATGATAACGAACGTTGCGCTCCAGATGAATGCAATACTAACGAGCCAGAGTTCGGCTTTGAGGGATTTTGTCATGTACCTATGTATGAATTTGTATGAGGAGCGATTTGGTGAGTCGGATGTATTATAAACATACCTTTCACGAATTCAAAACTACGCACCATTGGTCGGCTTGCCAAATTAACGGGGAAATCCGAGTGTTCACTTTGAGGAAAATGAAGTAAATTTGAATTGTAGTCTCGTTTTTGTACGTATGATTTCCTCGAAAAAGATAATGGAAGATGTTTTTAGGCCTGTCAAAATGAAGCTTTCTGTACTGACAGGTTATGTTGATAGATTTATCGAGTCATGTTCATCGAAAAGCAAGGAAACACAAGCTGGCTACAAGCGCACTCTCAAGGAATTTGTGATTTTTTACTCGACTGATCGACTGTTCCAATTCCGCGAAAAAGATGTCGAACGTTATAAAATATACCTGCTCAAGACCAAAAAAATGAAGGATGTATCGGTAGCCTCCTACCTGACATCTCTTCGAAGATTATGTCAGTATTTGGTTGATATAAAAGTACTTGTACATAATCCTGCCAAAAGTGTCCAAGGTATAAAACGAGTGTCAGAAAAGTCGCGATCCTTTCTTACCTACGCTGAAATTAACCAACTGCTCAACAGTATTAGAGGTGATTCAATTATCGGTCTCCGTGATAAAGCACTTGTCGAAATAATGATTGGATGCGCATGTTCTGATGCTGAAATCTCAAACTTTCGAGTCGGTGATTTCCAAAAAATAGATAAAAATTGGGTTTTACATGTGAAAAATTCCGGTGAGAACACCCAAACGGAATCTATTACTATTCCTAATGAAACGATGAAAGCAATCACTTCATACTTGAAAGCTCGTGGCAACAACTTACCACTGGAAGAACCACTATTCTTGAGCTATAGTAATCGTACTTTTCATCAATCAATGACTGTCCGCGGCATTCGAGAAGCGATTAATCTTCGTCTCAAATCGAGTTCGATTTTGCGTGGTACAACCATGAAATTTACTCCATTTTCTCTCCGTCACACTGCCGGTGTAATCATGGCAGATAGAGGCGTCACACCGGATAACATCATGAAAAGAATGAATATTACTTGGCGTCCGACCGTGATGATGTATTACAAACTCAAAGATATGCTCCACGGTGAGCTATCCACTAAGACATTGAATGAAACTTAACGCAAGACTAATGGATTTCAGAGTCTCTTTATTATAAAATTCAGTAAACTCAACTCAGTGTTAATTTGATATAATTCATATACTTAATCAGATAAATTATTCGATGTATATACGCTCTCTCTCACTCATGAATCTCCGCAACCACGAGCAAACTGACGTGGAATTTTCACCCGAAGTCAATATCATCGAAGGGGAGAATGGTGCCGGGAAGACTACCATTCTCGAAGGTATTTCAATCTGTGGATTGTCCAAAAGTTTTTTGCCGACGTCTGAACCTTTGCTCATACGACAAGGAGCTGATTTCTACAGATCTTCTGCATCTGCTGAAAGTTCGCTTGGGGTGACCTATAAAATCGCCGTGCAATATACAGCGGGTAGTCGTAAGCTCATTGGTTCGTCAATCGGTGAAAATCTCTCGCCGAAGGATATCATCGGAGAAATGCCACTTGTGGTGTTATCACCTGATTTTAAAGAAATTACGTTTGGTTCACCCGATAATCGCCGACGATTTATTGATATGCTTCTCTCGCAATCAAGTAAACGCTATGCAGAGGAATCGTTGAATCTGAAGCGCATTCTCAAACAAAGAAATAATCTCCTTTCACAAGGGAAGCTTCATGGAAATATAAACCTAGACCTTCTCGATGTGTGGACAAGTTCTTTTATTGAAACAAGTGCAGAGATTGCATACCGTAGGATGAGCTTTATCCGTGAATTTACACCCTATTTTATTGAAGCGTATCGTGGTGTGGCGGGTGAAGCAGAGCCAATCGTGCTTCGGTATGACCCGGATTCTCTCCCTATTCAATTTACGGATAGCAATCCAACTCTACAAGACATTGAGGCAGAATATTTGGAAATTGCTAACCGTAGAAAAATAGAAGAGATGCGTCGTGGTGTGACTGTCTTCGGAGCGCAGAAAGATGATTTGTACATCGGAATTAACGGCGGAAATGCACGTGAAATTGCATCACAAGGTCAGCATAAATCACTCTTAATCGCACTCAAAACAGCAGAGTTTGAATTTATTCGTGCAGCAAAGGATGAAATGCCGATTATGCTGTTTGATGATATTTTCAGTGAATTGGATAGCGCGCGAACGTCGAGAGTTTTTGAGAATATAATATGTTCACACGCACAGACTTTTATAACAACCACCGAGTCAGATTCATTGCGCAAAGCAATTCCGGACGGTGTACAATCGGCTTTTTCAGAGTAGTTGCCGGGCAAATTCAACGAATATAAGTATCAATACAATATGAATAATGAGAATTTTTCATCGTTGAAAATATTATTGAATCAATTCTTGCGTGAACGAGGATTAGAGAATAAAATTATCGAATACAACATCCCGAAGTATTGGCGAGAGATTGTTGGGGAACAAGTTGATAAAGTTTCGACAGTCAAGTATTTCGAAAATGGACAGCTTTTTGTTGAAGTCCGGGCTGCTGTATGGCGCGCCGAACTCCTCCTTCGGCGCGAAGACATTCGTAATAAAATCAATGAACGATGTGGCAGTGAGATCGTTCGGGAGATAATTGTGCGGTAGAACACTTCTCGTAACTAATCGTGTAAGCCTTTCTATTCTAATATGATAAGTTTCTGATATCCAATGAGTTTTGATTTTGTTTTCAGATGTAATACATAGACTCCCGATGCGAGTCCCGACGTCTCAATGTTCCTCACGTGCCTGCCTGCGGCTTGCAAACCTTCCTCCAAGACCTTCACTTCCTGTCCGAATAAATTTGAAATAGATATAGATACGACTGCAGGGGAGGCAAGAATATATTCTACTTGCGAATACTCATTGGCAGGATTGGGATAGACGCTGAATTCCTCGCGAACGCCCGGCTCATCAACGCCAATTGCTGATGTATCATACGTATAGACAGTGATTTTGTCTCTGTCACCACCATAATTATTAACAAGGTAAATTGTTCGTCCGTCAGGAGATACTGCTATATCCCGCAGTCTTCCGTTGAGCGCTTGATCGCTGCCGAAGAACCTATTGGGATTTGGATTTTGACTGCTTGATGGTGCGTACGATCCGTCAGGAAGGAGCTTTACTTGGTACAATTCAGGATTGGTGGTTACTCCATCTTTGAGGGTGACAATAAGCAGACTATTCGTCCATTCGGGAATACCTGGACTTCCGTAATATATTCCGTCTGATGGTGCAATCGAACACCAATTCGCGCCATCGGAGGAAGTGTCCTGTGAGGGACTTGCGCAGAATGAATAAAAAGGTTCGACAAGGGAATCACCGGGAATTCTAGGGTCGGGTTTGTAATTATTCACAAACTCTGCCTCACCCGGATAGTTGTTGTCAGCATGATAACCGCGCACGTTTTTCCAACCGTAATTCATGCCCTTGTGAAGGATATTAATCTCGTCATCAGAGCGGTCGCCATGTTCTATCGTATAGATAAGATTATGAGTTGGATTGTAAATGAGTCCTTGAGGATTACGATGTCCTCTCGTATAGAAAGAATTACCTGCAAGTGGATTAGTAGCAGGTATCGTACCATCGAGATTGAAACGATGTATTTTTCCGTTTTGAGTAGTAGGGTCCTGGGTGAAATTATTCGGGTTGGTAGATTGCGGTTCATAGCACGTCGGATAATTCTTATCAGATATACCATTGTCTCCGATAGTCAGAAAAATATATGGTATTGATTCCTGATGAATAATCATCATACGCCCACCCACATGATCGTAGCCCGTGGTAATCGAGAGTACGATGTCACTGTCGGATGTGACGGTAGACGAAGCTGCATCCCACGTAAGACGTTTGATTTTGAAGCGAGTAGCAGGTGTATCTACCGAACCGCTATTGTAGGAGTATAGGTAGTAAATAAAAGAAGTTGCTTCGTCGAGAAAATTCGGGTGTAATGCCAATCCTAGCGTGCCGAATGCAATTTTGGGCTTGATACAGAGCGTGGATTGTTCCTTTGGCGAACCCGGAAAAAAATCAGAAGCTGTGAATACGATCTGTTTTTCACCGGTCACAGCGTGAATTCGGGAAACTGTACCTCCAGACTCGGTAGCCCAAAGAAAATTATCGGGTCCGTAGGTGACTTCCCATGGAGTACTCAAAAGTGTTGGTAATTCACTTCGCTTAAACTTTTGTGCGAAGCAAGAATGTGAAGCACAGACTAACAGTACACAGAGAGATAGTAAATTCAAAGCAATAAATCTGAGCTGAGAATTGAATTGGGTATATGTAGTATTCATAGAGTGTGATAATTAGTTAGTAGAATAAAGTCTTGTAGTAATTTACTCAATAATCTCAAACCAACGAAAATTTGGGCAATAACAGTATCTAACTAATTTTAAAATCTTCGCTGTAATGGCAATAAAAAAGCCGTTTGGAACTATCAATAGTATTCCAAACGGCTAAAAGTAGATCTTTTCACAACTATTCTTTTGTAAGGCGAGCGACTATATCAATATTTAACTTTATGAGATTATTGACTTTTATCATTCCAAGCATTACTTCCGGTGGTTGTACATTATAATCGGTCATGTGTACATCTTTAACGGAGACAAATCGATACTTATTTCCTTCAATTCGACGGGCTTTCACTTCGAGGACGACGCGTTTGGTAACATTCGTAATTGTAAGATTTGCAAGTACTTTGAGTGGCTTCCAATCGCCTTCGACATCTTCAAAATTTGCTCCTCCCATCATCATGGCACCGAGAAGATCTATTTTGATGGTTGGATATTGATTAGCTTTCATCGCATCACACAAATCGGCATTCATTCTTGAATTGGAGCAATCGAGATTCTTGGTATAAAGCAAGAGCATTGCATTTGATAGTCGTAATGTGTCGCCTTTATCATTGAGGGTAAAATCAAAAGAAATTGGGGCTGATTTGTCTCTGCTGTTACACTCGAACGTATTGACATTACTGCTTCCTGAAATGTACAATCTGCTTTTGTCCTCGATATGTGCTGTGTATGAGGCACGTTTTGGGGAGTTTTCAGATACAAACCCAAAAAAGAGGAGCGAAAGTGAACAACTTAAAAGTATCTTTTTCATAAAATTCTCCGAAATAAAACTGTGTAGCTTGTAGGTACGTTTCAGGCGTACAATTGATGTAAATTATTATCTTTGAACTATCTACACATTCTGTTAACTACACTCAAAATTACATGATTACTACTTTTTATCCAAAAAAATAATGCCGGACTTTTGACCATTGTGCTTTGATCCTCCTGAAGGACTGACTACTAAGCGTAATGTTCGCATGCCGGCATTATCTCTATAATTGTATGTCTTCAATTTTCGATAAGAATTCAATTCTCAAATCAATTTTCTTTAGAAAATCAATTATACATTAGAATCCAACTGCGGCTTCGAATACTATACCATCAAATTTACCTTCTGAGAAGATATGTTTCACAGGATAATCTTTGTAGGTTTGGGTGACATATTCACCTTTGATCATTACATTTTCGGTGACGAACCAGCCGGCTGCTACTGCTATTCGGCTTATGTTTTGTTCCGTAATGTTACTCGTAATAAAGTTACCCTTTACCATATTATATCGTGCACCGAGATAGACATTTTCTTTGGCACCAAATCGATAAAGCACATCTGCTGCGAGTTGATTAAATGATCTGTCAAGTGCTGTTTTGCCGGTAACGTCTGCAGGGTCTTTATCATTAGCATTGCGACCTTTTGCTGTTTCGTACGTTCCGAAGAATTCAAGTCCGCTTACTTTAAAGAACGCATTGATTTGGAAGGCAGTTACTTTGTCAGACATACCCGGATTTATTCTACCTGACCATGCGTTTGCTGTGTAAAAAGCAGTCGTTGGCTCCATGACCATCCAATAGTTAGATCCTGTTCTGTCACCCCAGAAAAGAGTATTGCTTTGCGCGCTACTGATCATATATCCTGAACCCGTCACTCGGAGGCGCATGTTGTCGCCGATTTTATCATCATATCCTACTTTGAATAGAAATGCCGGTGATTTGGATGTGTCTTTGTCGATTGCTGTTTGGTTAATTGCATCCACGCTACCTTTTATCGCACCGTTTGTCACACCAACGAGACCCAAAAATCCACCTGTTCTGAAGAGTATATCGGCACCGATTTCAGTTGCAAATGCATCGACTATATTGTTTTCTAAGAATGGATTTTGAAGTGTCGCACCACCATCTGATCGTCGAAAGTGTGCATCACCGTAATTGACTTCCATGTGACCGACGCGTATGGTCAAGTAATTCATGATATCATCTAGCGCGCTCACACCGAGGAATGAAAGATCATCAAATTGTATATAACCACCTTTTACCCATGCCTCATTATGGTGACGAGCTGAAAGATAGGTCGTGACATTGAGGCGGATCCCTTTTTCTAATTGCACATCCATATTGAGATTCGCCATCGCTGTTCCGAAGCCACCTGTAATTGGTTTTAACTTAAAAGCTGATCCTGTATCAGGTACATTACTATGATTAAGTATTTGATATTGTTGGGTAAATCCTGCTCCAAATCGAACTTTCAGACCGTCAAACTTAGCTTGTTTATCTTTGGGAGATTCAAACATTCCGACACCTGATTTATCATAAGGACGGAAATTATTGATTGTTGGCTGTTGTGCGAGTACTGTCGTCGCAGACAATGCAAATACCGAAAGACCGAGAGCAAAATTTTTAACAAACGTTTTCATGACTAACTCCAAATAGATAAAATATTTAAAAAAACAAAACAATATTTACTATAAAAATTATTTCAACTTTTCTTCATTGATAAGCTAAAAGTAAGTGTGATGTCATCACCACATTTTATCATTCCAAGCATGGCAGACGGGCGTTCGAGATTAAAACCGGAAAGTTTAATTTTCTTTGTTCCCGTGAATACTATATCACCATCAGCTTCGATTTTTGCCTTGACACTCATTTCGACAGCACGAGCATTTCCGCCTATAGTCAACATTCCCGTTGTTTCGACTACCCATTCATCGCCACTCTTAGTTATCGAATAGACTTTTGAAAGTGTATAGGTAATATTCGGAAACTCATCGGCTTTCAATGCTTCGTAAATTTTTTCATCCATGTCTTCGCCTTTTGCGCTTTTAATCGATTTGGCTCCGCAGGTGAGATTGAGTGAACTTATCGCTTGAAGCATTGTATTATTAATGGTGATATCACCCTTGGCAGATAGTGTTCCGGCCGGTGCTTCCCAGTCGTGGAGTGTAGAAGTGCCGGATACCATCATTTTGTGAGCCTTCGATGCATATTTATCTGCTCTAGCGCTTGGCACCAATAGAATCGCCATCAGCGCGAAAAGCGAAATTACTTTACTTGTTTTCATGACGTTGACCTTTATGATATTAAAAAAATGTAGTTGAATTTCTGTGTTTGATATACTCTAATTATCTGAGTATTACTCTATCTTCTCTCTGTTTACACCACAAAACTATGGGTTGACACTCCATCGAACTATGATAAAAGTCATATTTTGGGAATCACATGACAATATCAGATTGCCGAATTCAACCAATCAACCGTAAATAATTATAATTAAAATAGTTAGGAATGTGTGACTAAATTACGGTGATTCTCGGTATTCTGTATTACATCAAAATTTCTATTATTTGTATAATTTTTAGGGAAGTAGTGAACATTGCAATTTGGTCAATAACTCAATCGTACAGTAATTGGGATTGCTTATGAAAAAGCAGTCAATACCTCGTACGTGGGATGAGTAAAAGTAGAAGAGGGTAAATACGTATTGGAAGCAGTACTGCAACAATCTTCTTGAATAGACTCCAGCTTCAGCTGGAGGAGGAGAAGTTTAAAATTAGGGATTTATCCAAATTAGTTCTGCCTGTCATTTACATAAAATCATTGCAACAGATTCATAGGTATGTAGTTACAATCTGTTGATACAATCAAACATACAGGAAATGTCATTCAATTTTTTTATTGAAAATGCTTCATCTTTTTGTATTTACTTTCAGCAAAACCTATCAAGCTAACAAGGAATACTCTACTGAGATAAAACCTTGTCCAACCAAATCCATTTTTTAGGGTTACATTCACCTGAATTTTTCTAATTTCGCCCTCATTCTAATATGTTCTATTCCCAACCCAAATATTTTAGGAGAATTGTATGAAGTATTTTCTCATTTGTGCGGCACTGTTTTACTGTACCGCATTGAATATTTCAGCCCAAAATACTACTGTGAGCGGCAAAGTAACTGCTGCAGGTGGTGGTATGATAAAAATAGCTCATGTCCATGCGATGAGTAATAATTCCTATAAACCAATACCGGAAACCTTTACTGTGAATGAAAATGGCACGTTTTCATTTTCCTTACGCAACGGATGGTATCGCTTGCAATTCTCAGGTGTCGATTATACATCAGCTCCCGAACGTCCGGTGGAGGTGTATTGTAGTGGTCAGCCGATAGAGATTACAGCCGAGCTCGAAGCCAATGCCGCACCGAGTGCAATAGATTCTGTGCTGATAATTACTGATCTGACGAAGTACGACTTCTCAAAAGCAATTAATATGACCAAGCAGCCGAATGGTACATTTACTGCAGAATTTACTACATCAAAACCCACAATAAGTTATCAGGTCCTTGTCTTCGGCGGAGATTCAAAAGGTGAGCACAGCATAAACGGAACAATGAGCGATAGCTACGAATACGATGGGGGAGGTGACTATCGTTCAATACTAAATGTGAAAAACGGTTCAGCTAAAATCGTTTTCGACCCCAAAAAATTACCGACTTCCTCCGGAAAAAGCAAAGTAGAATTCAAGGATGCGTTCTCACTTGCTGTCAAGGCAATCTTACTTCAAAAAGACGCAGATCGCCAAGAGTTTTTTGCTGCCTACGGCAAGCGCAAAACAGGTAAACCGGAGAATTACGATCCAAAAACTGTTCGCGCTAGAGTACGAAAAGATATAGCTGCTGAAGAAAATCCCATTCTTCGCGAGATACAAATGATCCGGTATTTAGCAGTCCCTTATTTTTCTGATGATACTACAGGCGCAGACCCTGTCTTCGCTAAAGAAATACTCACGTCAATTCCGGCATTTTCTTCCGTTTGGGGACAAGACCCACGTTTAATCGGACAAGCGATATTTTTAATGAAAGACAAAAGCGGGTATTTAGAACAAGCACTCAAGGAGAATTCTTCGGTTTACGTAAAGTCAGAAGTGCTGAGTTCATTGCTTGAAAAAGCCACTAAAGATAAAGATGACAAGAAGTTAAGAGCGTACTACGATCAACTCATGAAAGAATTCCCGGATACATACGCCGCACGCTATGCAGCCAAACAATACAACCCTGATCGTAAAGTGAAAGAAGGAAATATTATCCCGAATTTCTCCTTCGACGGTGTAGATGAAGAGACCGGCAAAAAAATCACTCCTGCATCTCTCAAAGGAAAATGGGTGCTTATTGACAATTGGGCTACATGGTGCGGACCATGCGTCGCCGAAATGCCGGCTCTCCATAAAGTCTATGAAAAATTTAAGGATAAGAACTTTGTCGTGCTCAGCGTATCCTTCGACCGCCAAGCAGCCGACGTCACCAAATTCCGTGGTGGTAAATTCAAAATGCCATGGATGCACTCCTTCTCCGAAGGTGTCTGGGAAAGTGAAGCTGCGAAAGTATTTGAAGTATCGGGAATTCCAAAACCAATTCTTATTGACCCAACCGGAAAAATTGTTGCTTTGGAAGAAGCTCTCCGTAGTGATAACTTAGAGAAAACACTCACTAAGTATGTGAAATAAAATATTTGTTCAAATTATCAGAAGGCGCTAAGTAATATCAATATCCAAAAAATCTTAGCGCCTTTAATGTGAATGTACTACTTAACTTTTGCAGGTAACATATCAATAAAATATCAAGGTAATAATGAGCAAAAATGATACTTCTCCAAAGCATGGTTTACTTCCAACCCTAGGACTTATAACAACTATTTCGATCGTCGTCGGTGCAGTGATTGGGTCGGGTGTTTTCAAAAAATCTGCTCCGATGGCGCAACAGCTCGGTTCACCCGAACTCCTCATCGGCGTCTGGATACTAGCCGGAATTCTCACCCTTTTCGGCGCGCTCACCAATGCCGAAGTCGCCGGAATGATCTCCGCAACCGGTGGTCAGTATATCTTCTTCAAGGAAATGTACGGGAAATTCACTGCTTTTATCTATGGCTGGGCGATGTTCTCGGTGGTGCAAGCCGGTTCAATTGCTTCTATTACCTACGTTTTTTCGCTTTCGGCTGATACATTTTTCCATTTGCCTCATCTCGCTCCCGCCTGGGAATCAATGGCTATTTATTTACCTTTTATCGGGAATATATTTCCATTCGCAGACTTTGGGGTGAAGCTTTTGACGGTCGCAATAATACTCTTACTATCATTAATTAATTACCGAGGAGTAGCATTAGGCGGGATTGTGCAGGTTGTGTTTACTGTTCTCAAGATCCTCGCGCTCGCCATAATTGTCTTTCTCGCGTTCACAATGGGCGGAGGCAATGCATCCAATTTTGTGCAGGATTCGACAGTAATACTTCCTTCCGGCTTGGGTATGGTAAGTGCTATAGTGGCTGCATTGACAGGAGCATTTTGGGCGTATGACGGATGGAATAGTATCACCTATATAGCAGGGGAAGTCAAAGACCCGCAACGGACAATTCCGCGAAGTTTGTTTATCGGGATGATGGTGATTATCACCACCTATATTATCGTGAATCTCGCCTACTTATATATCATGCCAATTGATGCTATGGCAGCTTCGGGTTTTCTGGCAATTGATGTGTCCAAACTGATTTTTATGCATATCAATCCTTCACTTGCCGCAATTGGTGCCGGTTTTATCGTGGCATCAATTATGATATCAACTTTTGGTACATCCAATAGTACAATTCTCGCAAGCGCTAGACTGTATTTTGCGATGAGTCGCGAACGTATGTTCTTTCAGTCATTAGGGAAGATTCATCCAAAGTATCGCACACCCGGAAGCTCCCTTTTGATACAGGCGATTTGGTCGTCGGTGCTGGTATTTAGCGGCACGTTCGACACACTCACCGATATGCTCATTTTCGTCTCTTGGGCATTTTATGCAATGGGCGCTTATGGAGTATTCATCCTTCGTAAGAAAATGCCTGATGTGCCAAGACCATATAAAGTATGGGGTTATCCGTATATACCGGCTATATTTGTTGCATTCGCTACAGTCTTCGTCGTAATTTCAGTGATCACAGACATACAGAATTACAACAATGGAACGACTCCTATCATCAATTCTGCATTCGGCACACTTTTAGTTGCTATCGGAATACCTTTCTATATCTATTTTGAAAAGAAAAAGTCCGGAAATACGGAACTGAGTGATTAATTATGACAAGTACAGACAAAATAAACTTAATAGGTCGCACACCGCAGATTGAAACTCTTCGAAATGCACGCACTCGACTTACCAAAAAAAATGGAAGTATTGTGTTTGTACCGTCCGAATCGGGTTATGGTAAGACTGCTCTTCTCCAGGTATTTGAACAAGACTGCACTCAATCCGGGATAATGTCAGTGCTTGTCGAATGTCAGTCACCGGTTGGTAATTTTCAAGTAGGGAATTTACAACCTCTGCATCCATTTGTACGGGTTCTAGAGGAGTTAACCAAACGCGAGTCGAAGTCAGCTCAAAAAAAACTCGCTTTCAATATCGGAATGTCCGTTTTATCAGTCCTACCATTTATCGGCGACGCTATCTACGCTGTCAAAGAAATCGGTAAAGATGTGAAAGAATTCAAAAAAGACAAAGACGGAGACAAAAAAGTTAGCAATGCAGTCGGCGAAGTGTTTGAATTATTAAAGAATTACACTGTAAAGAGTCCGCTTGTTCTCTTGCTCGATGACATGCAATGGGCTGATGCCGACTCGGTCGATTTGCTCGGACATTTTGCTGCAAAGCTCGATGAACTTCCCATAATGCTCGTCGTGAGTTATAGGCAAAGTGTAGTTCAAGACCGTCTCGCGCCACTGCTTTCCCTCCTCAAGCAATATCCTGCAAATGGTAAATCTATTCTCAAAATTGATATACCTGCTTTTACCCTCCCTGACATGAACTCTTTATGTTCGTCAGTGCTTTCATCCTATAAGCAAAATAAGGAATTTGAGAAGTGGCTGTTCGAAAAGACCAGTGGCATCCCTCAAATTGTGGTTGAATACCTTCATTATTTTGATAGAGTGAGTCCGTTTGACTCAAGTGGGAAGCTTACCGATGAATTTCTGCGGGGAGAGATCGTGCCGGCGTCGGTGCATGCTGCATTCAGCAAGCTAGCCGAACAGCTCACGGAAGAAGATCGTAATATTCTCAGCATTTGCAGCGCTGAAGGGAATGAATGTACTGCATTTGTTGTGTCTAAACTAATGAATACCGATGTGGTTACGACGATTAAAAAATTGCGATTTCTCCAGCAACGAACGGGGATAATACGAAGTCTTGGGGCGAAAACAAAGTATGGAGTGAAGACGACGGTCTATCAATTCGGACAAACATTCTATCAGGAGCATTTTCATGAATTACTTGAATTTGAAGAAAAAGCAGCAATTCATGATCACATAGCCGCATTACTGCAAAAGCAATACGATGAAGCGCCGGACACACAAACCAAAAATCTTATCGCACCCTATCTCGCAGCGCATCATGCGGAGTCCGGAAATGAACCGGAAGCACAAAAAATGCTCATAATCTCAGCGCAAGTAGCGGCTGATATGGGAAGTGCTGAAATTGTACATACAGCACAAGAGCGATTAGTCGAAATGTTTCATACCGTTGAAGAGGGCGATCAGCCTCTTCGAAATGAAATGAATGCAATCATGCATCATGTACAGAATGATATTGATGATGAATTTGCAGTCGTTCAAATTAATGAAATAGATATTGACCTACTCCAACGTGAAATCGTCGAACTGTACCATGCGGGAAAATTCACTGAAGCCATTCAAAAAGCTGAACATAGCTTGATCGATATACCGGATAATGCTGATAAAGCTCGAATAGTGGTACTGCTGTCGAAAGCACATTTGGAAGCAGGCGAGCTCCTTATGGCGCGTACTGCATGTTCGCAAGCAATACAACTTTTACTGAATCATCCGAATCCTGAAACTCATTGTCTTGCACTTAATACCTCAGCTTGTATTGCCATTTCTCTAGGCGAACATAATCTAGCTTTGGAGAATCTACGACAAGCAGCATCTTTGTGTAATCAATTGAGTAATGAGTTTAGATTATTGACAATTACCAATATCTCAACTATTGTATCACGCAGTAGTCCACAAGAAGCTACCCGCTACAAGAAAGCCGCAAAACAGCTCAGTAAGTCATTGCATTTTACAAGGTTTGCTGAGGATGCTTTTGGGAATTAGTGGGGGATGGATTGTTTATTTGTAATCAGTTGGTCGCTTGTCATGCTGAACTTGTTTCAGCATCTCCGCAAGTATTTGGTAAAGCACGTCTGTACAGCCACGAAGATTCTGAAACAAGTTCAGAATGACAAGTTCGAGGATATCAGAATGACTTCATTAATCGCACATAAAAAAAAGCCGCTCTGCACAAATTGTACAGAGCGGCTTTATTATGATATCAATCCAATCAATTACTCAGTCGGTTCGATAAGTCCTAAATCTACATCAGGAATTGTCTCGATCGTTGCTGCGGTAATTGTCTCGCCGTCGATGAGTGTTTCATCTTCTTCCGGCACATCTTCCTCGTGAGGAACAGTTGTGATATCGGCTATCAAATCGCCTTCGTCAAGGCGCACTAAGCGAACCCCTTGTGTATTGCGACCGATAATACGAATATCCTTCACATGCTGACGAATAAGAACGCCACCGGTGGACATTACGACTAAGTCCTCGGTGTCCTGCACTTCCATAATTGCTACCACTTCGCCGGTCTTCTCGGTAACATTCATAGAAATTACACCTTTAGCGCCACGTTTTGTTAGGCGGAAGTCCTCGTAATTGGTACGCTTTCCGTAGCCGTTTTTACCAACGACAATTACTTGTGCATCACTTCTCTTGATCGCAACCATTGAGATTATTTTCTCATCATCATCGATTCGCATACCGATCACACCGGTTGCGCCACGGCCCATTGCACGAACGTCACCTTCGCGGAAGCGGCAGGCAAGACCTACATTTGAACCGAGAATAATATCAAAACTTCCATCCGTTACGCGAGCAGAAATCAAACGATCACCTTCATCGAGACCGAGAGCGATTTTACCATTGGCGCGTACACTTTCGAATTCTGAAAGAGATGTTTTCTTCACGGTGCCTTTTTCGGTTGCCATGAAGATGAAGTTATTATCGGGGAAGTCAGATACTGCTAATGTCACTGTTACACGTTCATCATTTGATTTTTCAATCACATTTGCCAGTGAGCGACCTTTGGCATTACGGCTACCTTCAGGAATATCATAGACTTTCACGCGGAACACACGACCTCTGTCGGTAAAAAAGAGGAGGAAGTTGTGCGTCGCGGCGAGGAAGACTTGTTCTACATAATCATCATCATACGTCCCGGCACCGCTTGCGCCTCTGCCGCCGCGATTCTGACGGCGATAGTTGGTGACAGTCGTACGCTTGATGAACCCTTTACGCGAAATAGTGACGATCACATCTTCGTTGGCGATCATGTCTTCGAGAGTGAAGTCACGAGCGTCATAGACGATTTCAGTAAGTCGTTTATCACCGTATTTTTTCTTGAGTTCGGCAAGCTCTTCGCTGATGATTTGTAATTGAAGTTCTTTGCTGGCAAGAATCGCTTTCAAGCGTTCAATCGTACGGATAATATCACGATATTCATTCATGATTTTATCGCGTTCGAGACCGGTCAAGCGTTGGAGACGCATCTCGAGAATTGCTTTTGCTTGTATTTCAGAAAGTCCGAAACGCTCTTGCAATCGAATCGATGCTGTAGGAGTATCAGGTGAAGCTTTTATCGTTTGAATTACTTCATCGATATTATCGAGTGCAATGATAAATCCTTCGAGAATATGAGCACGTTTTTCGGCGGCATCGAGTTCGAAGCGGGTACGCCTGACCACCACTTCATTACGATGCTTGACAAATTCCTCCATCATTTCTTTGAGGTTCAGCACACGCGGACGTCCATCAACGAGAGCAAGCATGATGATACCGAAGGTCACTTGCAACTGCGTGTGTTTGAATAAGTTATTGAGCACTACCATAGGAGTGGCATCTCGCTTTAATTCAATCACAATCCGCATACCGTCACGATCAGACTCATCGCGGATATCAGAAATATCTTCAATCACTTTATGGCGAACGTGTTCGGCAATTTTCTCAATTAAATTCGCTTTATTGACTTGATAGGGGAGTTCGGTAATGACAATCGTTTCTTTCGTACGCGTTGCCTCGACGGTCGCTTTACCACGAAGTAAAATTTTGCCTCTACCGGTCATGAATGCTTCTTTCACACCTTCGTAACCGTATATAATACCGCCGGTTGGGAAGTCAGGTGCAGAGACATGAGCCATGAGCTCAGGTATAGTAATATTCGCGTTCTCGATGAGCGCTTGTATACCATTGACAATTTCGGTGAGATTGTGCGGTGGGATATTGGTCGCCATACCGACTGCGATACCACCTGCGCCATTAACTAGCAAGGCAGGAAGCACATTCGGGAGGACGGTTGGTTCTTCGAGGGAGTCATCGAAATTACCACGGAAATTGACGGTGTTTTTCTCAATATCGCGGAGCATTTCCATCGCGATGTGCGACATCCGCGTTTCGGTGTATCGCATAGCCGCCGGAGGGTCACCATCGACCGAACCGTAATTACCTTGTCCATCGACAAGCGGATAGCGCAGCGACCACGGCTGCGCGAGGCGTACCATCGCATCATAGACCGAGCTGTCACCGTGAGGGTGATACTTACCGAGCACTTCCCCCACCAAACGTGCAGATTTCTTATACGCACGATTCGGAAGAAGACCCAGGCCATACATTGCATAGAGGATTCGCCGGTGAACAGGTTTCAGACCGTCGCGCACATCAGGCAGCGCTCGGGAAACAATCACCGACATGGAATAATCGAGGTAGGAATTGCGCATTTCATCTTCCATCAAGACAGGAAGAATGCGCTCAGACGTTAGGGACATAACACTCGCGTTAATAGTGGTAGAAATGAACTGTTTTTGAATGTTTTCAGGCTGCAAAAATACGGAAAAATCGTGTAATTTCGGCACGATTTCTTCACCTCTTTCCGAGAGTATCGCTTCGGAGCGATGCCCTCGGTTTTGGGTAGGATTAAAGTACCATAGTGCCGTTTTCGAAGTTGCGACGCCCTCGGTTTCCAAGCCAATTTTGAACAGCTCGCGAAAAAGCGAAGGGCTCTGGAAACACACCAAAAATAAGTGCAATTTCATTCCGATGAAATTAACCTCTTCCTGACTAGCCCCCAGCTTCAGATGGTGGGAAAAGATGCTGTCTGAACTAGGATTCGTAGGATTATAAGATTATAGGATTCTATTCTGCTCTATTTCCGCCTTCATCCTCTTTAATTCTTTAATCCTTTAATTCATTACTTCTATACATCATAGTTCCTACAATTTCCTTTACTGTCTGAACTAGGATTCGTAGGATTATAAGATTATAGGATTCTATTCTGCTCTATTTCCGCCCTCATCCTCTTTAATTCTTTAATTCTTTAATTCTTTAATTCTTTAATCCTATACATCTTAGTTCCGACAATTTCCTTTACTGTCTGAACTAGGATTCGTAGGATTATAAGATTATATGATTCTATTCTGCTCTATTTCCGCCCTCATCCTCTTTATTTTTTAATTTTACTCCTATACACCATTAGTTCCTCAATTTCTCTTTAATGTCTGAACTAGGATTCGTAGGGTTATAAGATATAGGATTCTATCCTTTATTTCCGCCCTCCCCTTTAATTCTTTAATTCTTTAATCCTTACATCCTTAAATCCTATACATCTTAGTTCCGACAATTTCCCTTACTGTCTGAACTAGGATTCGTAGGATTATAAGATTATAGGATTCTATTCTGCTCTATTTCCGCCCTCATCCTCTTTAATTCTTTAATTCTTTAATTCTTTAATTCTTTAATTCTTTAATTCTTTAATCCTTTAATCCTTTAATTCTTTAATCCTTACATCATTTAATCCTTACATCATTTAATCCTTTAATCTTATTTCCGACAATTTCGCTTACTGTCTGAACTAGGATTCGTAGGATTATAAGAGAGATTCTATTCTGCTCCCTCATCCTCTTTAATTCTTTAATTCTTTAATTCTTTAATTCTTTAATTCTTTAATCCTATACATCTTAGTTCCGACAATTTCCTTACTGTCTGAACTAGGATTCGTAGGATTATAAGATTATAGGATTCTATTCTGCTCTATTTCCGCCCTCATCCTCTTTAATTCTTTAATCCTTACATCCTTTAATCCTTTAATCTTAGTTCCGACAATTTCGCTTACTGTCTGAACTAGGATTCTATGACTTCCCTCTCCCCCCCCCTCTGGGCCTTTTCCTTTAATCCTATAAATCCTAGTTCAGACAAATGTACCGCGAAACCTCCAATCCTCACATCCTACCAACCTAATTCAGACAATTTCCCACCCAAACACCTATACACCTACCGATGAAACGTGTGCTCGTAGGTATTCATCTGCAGGTGTTTGTTTGGTTGGGAATTGAATGTAGGGTTGGCGCATGACTTGATGATTTTCTAACAAACAGGTCGCCCAGATGGGGTTAATTAGAATCTTGGGGGATACTTTCTTGCTACAAACAGGACGCCCCGATGGGGTTAATTAGAATCTTGGGGGATACCTTCTTGCTACAAACAGGTCGCCCAGATGGGGCTACATTTTCTTGCTTAGCCCCATCGGGGCAACCTGTTAGTAGCAAGAATAGACATAAAATTTTTACGTTATACATTCTTCGGACGCTTGGACGGCAACGGGTGACCGCAAGCGACGGCTTGGAGTAAGCAGAAGGGGAACCCAATTATTTATAACGGATATTCTAATTGTCAATTCATCAGGTTGAGCTAATCTCCGAGTCCTCCAAATTATTCTCCGTTTTTTACGTCAACGCGCGTCGATTGAAGACAAACTAATTTATTGAACGCTATTAAAAGGTAAACATGCCCACTCCAGAAGACGTACTCACTTCACTCCTCGAAGACAAGAAAAAACCCTCTATCCCGAAAAAAATCACAGTGTTGCCACTGCGCGACGTTGTGCTCTTCCCGAATATGATATTTCCCGTGCTAATAGGACGTTCGTCATCGCTCAAGGCGGTGTCGGAGGCGATGGAACGTGATAAGTTTATATTCGTTGCCGCGCAAAAAGACCCATCCGTTGAAGAACCGACACACGCTGATATTTACAAACATGGCACCGTCGCCAAGATCTTACAGGTGCTTCGTTTGCCGAATAATCTGTTGAAAGTGCTTGTCGAAGGTGTGTTTCAAGGGAAAATCACATCCGTTGTTAAGAATACAGACTTCCTTGAAGCGAAAGTCGATATTATTCATCCGAAATATGATGAAAAAGATGTGGAATTACAGGCAATGGTGCGCCGCACATCCGAACGCTTCGCCGATTATGTGAAGACAAATCGTAATCTCGCGCCGGAAATCGTGGCTGCGTATGATAATCTCGATGATTTCTCCCGCAAACTTTACTATGCAGCCGCAAATGTGGATCAGAAAGTGGATTTGAAACAGCGAATTCTCGAAAAAACGACGATGAAGGAACAGTTTTACGAACTCATCTCGATCATGAGCGCGGAAATCGAAGTGCTCAAGCTCGAGGAAGAACTCGACGAGAAGATAAACGACACGATGCAAAAAACGCAGAAGAAGTACTTTATTCAGGAGCAAATTCGTACTCTCCAAAAAGAACTCGATGATGACGATGAGTCCAACCCCGAAATTTCCACCCTCCGCGAGGCAATCGACAAAGCTCAAATGCCCGAAGAAGCGCTCGCAAAAGCCAATGAAGAACTCGAAAAACTCAAGAAAACACCGTCGATGTCACCCGAATTCAGCGTGATTCGTTCGTATATCGAGACACTTGCAAGCTTACCATGGACGACCAAAACAACCGACAATCTTCGCATCGACCACGTTCGCTCGATCCTCGATGCAGATCATTACGACCTCGAAAAACCCAAAGAACGTATCCTCGAATATATATCAGTTCTCAATATAGTAGGTTCGCTTCGCGGACAAATCCTTTGTTTTGTAGGACCTCCGGGCGTTGGTAAGACTTCCCTCGGTAAGTCGATTGCCCGAGCATTAGACCGAAAATTCGTCCGTATCGCTCTCGGCGGAGTGCGTGACGAAGCTGAAATTCGCGGTCACCGCAAGACGTATATTGGATCGATGCCCGGTAAAATCATCGCATCCATGAAAAAAGCAGGCACAATTAACCCGGTGATATTGCTCGATGAAGTCGATAAAATGGCGATGGATTTCCGTGGAGACCCGTCGAGCGCATTTTTGGAAGTATTAGACCCCGAACAAAATTCTACCTTCAACGACCACTATCTCGAAGTCGATTATGACCTCTCAAAAGTACTTTTTATAACAACTGCCAATGTGAAGTATGACATTCCGGCTCCGTTGCTTGATCGTATGGAAGTGATTGAAATTTCAAGCTATCTCGATCACGACAAGCTTGAAATTGTCAAGCGCCATTTGATTCCTAAACTTTTATCGGAATTCGGACTTCAAGATGTGAGTATTACCTTTACGGATGAAGCAATTATGAAAGTTATTCGCGAATATACCCGTGAAGCAGGCGTACGAAATGTAGAGCGGGAGATTAGTTCACTTTTACGTAAAGTAGCTAAAGAACTTGTGCTGGAATTCGAAGCAAAGCAAAGCGCGAAAGCCGCGAAAAAGAACGTGAAAGAGGGCGAGTTGGGGCAAATAGCAAAATTTAAAATACCAAAAAACAAGAAGTACATCATCGACGAAGCTCTTGTAGAGAAATTCCTCAAAGTACCGCGATTCCGCGCTCAGGCGAATGAGTTATCCGACAAAATTGGCGTAGCGACAGGACTCGCATGGACAAGCATGGGCGGCGATACGCTTCCGGTCGAAGTGACGATCATGCCCGGCACCGAAAAGCTCACCCTCACCGGAAAGCTTGGTGATGTGATGAAAGAATCTGCCACGGCTGCGCTCTCGTACGTACGTTCGAACTGGTATGCACTCGGAGTGCCCGAGGAATTTGCAAAGAACAAAGAGATTCATATCCACGCGCCGGAAGGTGCGATACCGAAAGATGGTCCGTCAGCTGGTATTACGATGTCCCTTGCGCTAATATCAGCAGCTACATTGCAGCCACTACGCGGTGACCTTGCAATGACAGGTGAAATTACACTTCGGGGGAATATTCTCCCAATCGGCGGTCTCAATGAAAAGCTCTTAGCCGCGAAACGTAAAGGATATACGACGGTATTAATCCCGAAAGACAATCAACAGGATATCGCGGAAATCAATCCGATTATTACGTCCGGACTCAATATTGTACCGGTTGGACATCTGACAGAAGCGCTGCCGTATGCCTTCCGCACACTGGCTGTGCCGGTAACAGAACCTCCGAAGAAATCGGGGAAGAAGAAGGAGAATTGATATGAAAATGCCCACGATGAGTGGGCATTTTTTTTTTGTGGGCTTAGAGAATATTCTTCATCGAAACTGACGTCAACAATAGAACAATCAGACAAGCGAACTAGTGATGTGACATGCCCTGAATTTCAGATTTGGAATTCTCGTTTCTATCGGGGAATTTACAGAGAGGAGATAATGGTGTGGTTTCGTAAGAGAAATATCTATATAATTACTCTATAAGAAAAGAATTATCGTATTTTTGTACATGGTGTCATTGTCTATCATCTAGCCGATAAATTACTTACATTACCATCTGAAAATTTAGGAAATCATGGAAACTGTACTTCTGCAAATTAACAACGCAAAAGCATATAAGCTTTTGGAGGATCTTGAAGACTTGGATATTATTACCGTGCTGCAAAAGAGCAGTCAGTCATCGCAAAAACTATCGGAAAAATATGCAGGGAAATTACCGTCGGATATCGCTGAAGCACTCCAACAATTTGTAACACAAGGACGAAAAGAATGGAACGACCGCAGTATTTAATTGATACAATCACTCCATCCGCTCCACAAACCGCATCAATTCTCCTCCAAATCCAACACCAAATACCTCTCGGGGATTTCGCAGTCAGTTCCGTCAATATATTCTACGAGATATGTCCATGTGCCAATAGTTGCATTGTATTTCAACGCTCTGATTTCATTGGTAACTAAAGTCATTCCCACGACAGCACCGTACTCACCGGGGCGATATATTTCAGGTGCATCGTGTGATATTATAATTGAAACACCTCTGGTGAAAGTATTATCTCTTAAAATGTATTTCTCTGGAACAGTTGCTAACGTATTATCAGTTAACCGAATCGTATATACAAACGTATCAATATCAGCATTGTATGCCCTTGATATTTCTTCGCAGTCGATGTAGTTCGTAGTAGTTATAAATCCAGAACAGCCTGGATGGTATTCAGAGGGAGCATTGTTATCTATTCTGACTTCAGCGGTTTGCCAATAGAGGCTTTCTCGAGGAGTATTCATAAGGTTATGGACTTATTGATGTTGTGACTATGAGAATTAATCGTTTTTGTTCGAAGATTTAGCTTGACTTGAATGAGATGTTATTGAAATTACCTTACCTTCACAAAACTACACATAAACGATATCTCAATCAAAACGATAGCATTTCAAGTCAAGGGAATGGAAAGTACTCAATTAGGTAATGACAAATAATTTGCCGGATATGCGGTAAAGTTTGGCGGAAAGCGGAAAAATTTCGTAGATTGCACACAATAATTATACCATTTTTCAGAACACAACGAATTTGGGGGAATTCTATGTTTTGATTGATACGGTTTTGGTGGATGAAGCACTTGCTACCAAACAGTTTAGTTGCGATTTACATAAATGCAAAGGCGCTTGTTGCACCGTCCCCGGTGGCGATGGCGCACCGCTATTAGATGAAGAAGTAGAGCTCGTTCATGCCGCTGTGAAGGTGGCCACGCCCTACTTATCCAAGCGTTCGCTCGAGGAAATCGCGCGAAAGGGTCCTGTGTCGGGTTCGGCCGGAGACTACTCCACGACCTGCATCCAAGGCCGCGATTGCGTCTTCGTCTTTTACGAAAGCGGCGTCGCCAAATGCGCGATTGAAAAAGCATATTTCGCCGGTGAATACGACTTCCGCAAGCCGATTTCCTGCCATTTGTTTCCGATTCGATTGGGGAGCTTTGGCGGCGATTACCTGTCCTACCAGCCATTTTCTACTTGTGACCCTGCTCTTGAAAAAGGCAAACGTGAGAAGACGTATGCTGTCGAGATGCTGCGCGAACCCGCTGAATCCGAATATCAAACCTGTCGAGGTGACGCCTATGAAATTGTCACTTCCTTGCAGACGTCACTGCTGCAAACCCTTACTCCACAACAAATTCAATACCTGAAGCTCTTGCAGCTTCCGGTTCTCCAGCTCGAACAGCACATCCGTCAGGAGATCGAAGAGAATCCCATGCTTGAGGAATTGGAAGATGAAATTCCAACGATCGAAGATGATGATTTTGAAGGTAATGCGCCGATGACAGAGGAGCCGCTCAGCCGGATTACCTTTGACGAAGACCGCGGCGGTGGTGGAGGCGGGGACGATGATGGCGGCTATGATGATTATTCCGCAGCCGGTCCGGACGAACAATTTGATGAAAACCATCACGACCCGTTTGAGTTCTATGAAATGGCATGGAATGAGTCTGCGCCATCCGACAATCCTCGCAATACTGACGAAGACGACGGTGACTTTTTTCAGGTCAAAGACGTGCCTACTTTTGTCGATGACCTGATGACGCAGCTTCGATTCTTGAACCTCAATCGCGAGGAAATGCTGATTGGTGAATACCTTATCGGGAATATCGATGCTGACGGTTATCTTCGGCGCGACCTTGAGGAAATCACCGGCGAAGTCAATGATGCGATTGGCGAACACAATCT
>JADJXV010000017.1 GCA_016720145.1 Ignavibacteria bacterium
GGTGGAGTTTCTTATCCTGCCCATTAGTATAATTGGTCGCCTACTTATAAATTATCTTGTTCCAATTGTCCAATGCTTAATTGTTATCCGACGATACATCAATAACATATACTTGCATAGCTATTGGTTCTTCTGCGTGTCAAATATGATTTCGCAGATAAATGTTGTAATAGATACTGTTTACCCAAACAGCCGATAAATTTTAAATTATCACGCAAATAAAAAAGTTGCTCCAGATCGACGATTTGATATGGCAAATTACAACTGATGATAATATTGGTTCATTTGGTATAAAAGAATTTAATGCGAGCATAACTTCTAATTTTAGAATGATGTTTGTAGATTCTTTGATAGGTATTCCTACGATAATGCGTGGTAATGCATTAGATAATACATGGACATTAACAAGTCGATCATTCATAAAAGATACTCTTACCACACTTCTAGTTTCAGGTAAAGGAAAAACACCGATCGGTACAGGAGATAGTATAATATCGGTCGCTTTCCAAAGTTACCTACCTGACGTTCTTTCATATAAGACAAGTGATACAGAAATAGATGTCAAAGTATGGTAGGTTGTTTCCCTGCAACAGTTCCAAATGGATTAGTTACTCTGGAATCATGCTTTATTGAGGGTCGATTAGTTAAATTTTCCCAAGTTGGATATGCACTTTCAGTGAATTTGGATCATCAATATTTAGATGGGATTTCAATTTCATACAAAATTGGTTTAAGTGGTAAAACAACAATTGATATATTTGACTGTGAAGGTAAATTATGTAAACGCCTATTGGACGAATGCCACGAAAGTGGTGAGTATAAGATTGATCTCTCCGATAAATTTCAAAGTGGATTGTATTTTTGCAAGATAACCTCTGGCCAATATGAAAATACTGTTGGATTTGTTATTAGTAGATAAAATCATTATAAGTTAAATAAAATGAATTAACAAATTAAACAAGTTTATGCCATATCAGTATGAGTTCAACCTCAAAATTTTAATATGTCTGATAAATCGTCTAATAACCAAGAAATAAAGGAATAATAATAATGGATGTACTCCTTAATGATAAACAAGAAGCAATCAAACAATGGACTGAAGATCCATGTGGTAAAATAGGAGCAAAAGGATTCGAAGTAGGAACGCAAGAATTTTACGAGCGTGTCAACCAAAATCGTTATATAGAGTATGCCCCATGGATGAAAAAAGTGATGGGCTTTACACAGTTCAATGGGAAAAAAATTCTTGAGATTGGTTTTGGTATGGGAACTGATCTTTTCCAATTTGCAATAAATGGGGCTGAAGTTTCGGAATTGACTTATCACCTATACATTTAGAAATTCTCAAAAACGCTTTGAATTATATGGATTAAAAGCAAATTTACAGCTTGCAGATGCAGAGAATATGCCATTTGATGATAATAGTTTTGATGCAGTATATAGCTTTGGAGTAATTCACCACACTCCAAATATTCAGAAAACGATAGAGGAGACATATCGAATATTAAAGCCAGGTGGTCAGGCAATAATATCAGTTTATAATCGCAATTCTGCCCATTACTATTTTTGTTCTTATGGCTAAGTATATACTTTTCCCTACGTTTTTAAGGGAGACTTATCGACAAACACTTTCACGAATAGAATTTCGCGAAAGACGACGCTTGTCCTTAGTCATATAGCAGAAAGAACTATGCAAAAGCGATTTTCAATGTTTAGTGAAGTTATGATAGAGTGTCATCATCTTCATCCACATGATTTGGGACTATTTAAAAATAATACCTACTTCTTGGGTGGAAAATTGGAGAGTAAAGGTAGTATTTAGTTGCTAAATGTATAAAATAAAGAATGATTGATTAATTAATTATGGATAAGGGTCACGCATACCAATATTGCGTGACCTTTTTTATTTTTTAGTGATTTTTTTTTTCTTCTGCAACCTTTTAATCGTTTTTTGCCACTTAACATACATGAAATCGAATAATACCTTGAAAACATATTCTGACGATGAACTATTTACCATGTTAGGTGGAACCAAAACTGAATCAGACTGCGGTTTTGGTGAGTTGTATCGTCGTTATTCCTACCGGATTTTTGGTTATTGTCGTCGTATTATTGGCGATGATAAAGCAGAGGATGTTTGCCAAGAAATTTTTCTTTCATTCTTAGATCATGGAAGAAAACAAACGACTGTCTGTAATGTTGGATCTTATTTATTTAGAATTGCTCAAAACAAAACACGTCGATTTAAACGTGAAGAAACCAAAGTAGCTTTAGATGAATTCAAAGAAGAGCTTTACAGTGCAGAGAATCACAATTATGAACAAAAAGAATTAAACCAATTGGTTGTGAATGCGTTAGCTCTGTTGCCAGAGGATCAACGTGAAACATTAGCTCTACAGGTATATAGTGGAATGAGTTACAAAGATATAGCTGCAGTACGTCAAGTACCTATAAATACAGTAAAAAGCCATATACTGCGCGCAAAAAAACAAATACGAGCAATATTACTCCCATTCTTTCAAAGCGAGTCAAAGTAAAATTATTTCTCGAATGAATGACAATAAATACGATTATTATGGATAATTATCATTACACTCCGTCCGAACTAATTGATCTTGCATTGGATTGTGAATTGGACACTAGTCAAGCTACCACCTTATTCGAGTTACTCTCACGTGACAATTCGTTACAAGTAGAATTCCGTCAAGCAGTTGCAATACGCAGAGCTCTTTCTAACGATGTGATAGCCAGCATTCCTTCGCTTGAGTTTACAAATAATTTGTTTCAACGAGCAGGTGTAGAATTGCCCGTCGAAGCTACTTCTTCAATAACTGCACAATCAGGACTAAAATGGTCGTCACTTGCTGGCACAGCAATCGTATTCTTAGGTATTGGTTTAATCATTTCTTTACTGTTAAATCGGTTTTATGATGTCCAAACCAAACTATCTAACTTTCCAGTTTTTCTTCCTAAAATATATACTATGTATGTGGGAAAAGAAAAAACTCTAACTTCATATAACAATAGTCGACTCTTGAATAATACAGAAAACACCCTCTCACCTTTTCACACACCTACCTATCACCACATACAGAAGGCAAGTAAAGGTACAACCGATGGCATTACCATTTTGTCCGAAAATAACGAGACAGAGCAATCGGTTGGCCCTGCTTCTGTGGAAATATCCACAATAGTACCTCAATCAAAACTCAAAACGATCTCAAATAAAATAATTGGAGTTAAAGAAGAATTATCTCGTTTGTTAATGATAGATTATTCTAAGATATCAGAAGATAAATCAAACACTTCTTTGAATATAGATAAAGGAATCTCATTACAAATAAGAGGAATTTTTGGCGGTATGTTATTTAACAACCAATCATCAGTTGTTCCATCACCTCCACTAATGAATAACCTAGGAGTAACATTAAAGTATGATTTGAATGAAAATCATACAATTGGTATTGAGGTAGGCCAAGAAAGTTTTCCAAGTATGATTGAAACAAGCGATGGTCGACTCCAGCCTACTTCAACCATTGCTTGGACAGGTATAATTTATCAATACTCGTTACCAAAAATAAATAAATTAGGAAATTTAAGACCCTTCATCCAAACTGTAAGTGGAGGAACGGGATTCGGTCCTATAGCAAAAGGAATTATAGGAGTTAGTCTACCAATTAAAAATAAAATGTCCTTTTTTACTGCAGCAGAGGGTACAGTAATGGGGTATAGATATCATTCAAATTGGTACAGTGCCCAAAAAATATCTTTTTGTACAGGTATGATGTTAACTTTTTAAATATATTATTATTATAAGGGAAATGAATATGTATAATTATCTTAGATACATCTTAGTATCGTGTATTATTGGTATTGTGGTTTTAGTCAGTGCTTGTAAAGAGAAACTTCCTGTAGAAGATGGATCTGAACCAATTGATTTAAATGCTACTACTGTACAACTTGATTCTAATTTAGTTGCGTTTTGGGATTTTGACGATAATACAGCTAAAGATAAAACTGGACATGGTTTCGACGGGATTCTGAAGGCTAATTTTTCTACACCTTCCGAAGGGACTAAAGGTAGTGGCTTAAAATTCAATGGTGTTGACAACTGGTTCGAAGTAGAAGATAACGGAAAAAACTGATAGAATCAGGAAACGCAACTACAATTACTGCATGGGTAAAAAAAATACACAAGGCTTTGCGGCTATAATGACAAAGTGGGATGCAGATAGTTATCCATATGGCTCAGACTGGTGGTTTGGCTTATTCGACGGTGAAATTCATTTTACAAACAATGGTGATGGATGTGGTCGATATTGTCCTGATAAAATGAGTACCGGATTAAATATATCAAATAATGATTGGACTATGATTGGTGTTATTATTACAGACAATAAACTTTATTACATTAAAAACGGTAAAATTACAGATACAGATCAAGGTAATTATCGTTTTAATAATAGTACTTCTCATATTCGATTTGGTAAACAAAACAACAAAACAATTGGGAATGAAAGTTGGTTCAATGGTAGCCTTGATGAAGTACGAGTTTATAATAGAGCTCTTAATAAGACAGAACTTGAAAAAATATATCTGATGTTTGAAAATCAACCTGAGATAGATTCATTACCACCATTGGTTAATATTCCTGATTTACTAGCAAGATGGAGTTTTAATGATTTTACGGCTAGAACAATACAGGGAACGGTATGATGGAAATAAATAGAAAGTTTTCAATTTTCAGATGGCATTCGAAGCAAGGCAATGAATTTTTACACAGATGGATCATGGATTGATTTAGGGAATAAACAACTACTTACATCGGGTAAAGATATGACGATCATTATGTGGGTACGACCCACGAGTGTAAACGGATTCCATGCAATTTTAACAAAGTGGGAAGTTGAAAATAAGCCAACTGGGTTAGATTGGTGGTTCGGAATATACGGTGGAGAGATTCATTTTACAAATAATGCAACAGGATGTGGTAGCTATTGTCCTAATAAAATGAGCAATGGACTCGGT
Organism: Ignavibacteria bacterium; assembly: GCA_016720145.1. Lineage (GTDB taxonomy): Bacteria > Bacteroidota > Ignavibacteria > Kapaibacteriales > UBA961 > JADJXV01. Next base: position 5,029 of record JADJXV010000017.1, read on the forward strand.
ATTCCATCTAACGAATGGACTATGATAGGTGTGGTTATTACAAATAACACAGTTTATTACATTAAAAACGGTAAAATACATGATCAAGATAATGGGAATTACTCATTTACTCATTCATCTGCTAAAATTCGTTTTGGGAGACAAAATGGGGTAGTTATTGGAAATGAAAGTTGGTATAGAGGCAGTTTGGATGAGGCTTGTGTTTTTAATCGTGCACTTTCAGAAGATGAACTAATGATCTTATATACAAATAAACAATAAAGCTATAAAGAATACCGTAACGTATAAAAACCACTTGAATGTTTTTCAAGTGGTTTTTTTATTCAAATTATCCATCAAATAAATTCGTCATGTCCTCAGCTCAAATGTTTAATAAATGAAAGATAATCTCATGAACCTCCAAAAACTTACTCTCAAAAGCCAAGAAGCCCTTCAAACGGCACAAGAAATTGCAGCAAATTATAATAATCAAGCTATTGAACCCATTCACTTGCTGGCTGCACTCGTTCAAGATTCTACCGGAATTATCCCACCTCTGCTCCTCAAGCTTGGTGCAAATATGAATTACCTCAAAATTAAAATTAACGAACAAATTGAATCCCTTCCCAAATCATCCGGGTCGAATGTTAATCATTACCTCTCCTCAGGCTTATCGTCTGTCTTAGAAGTCGCTCTCAAAGCAGCTACTGCTCTTAAAGATGAGTATGTGAGTACCGAACATATCTTAATTGCACTGACCGAACAAAAATCAAATGCTTCTCAACTTCTCCGTGACCAAGGAGTAAACAATGAATCATTCCTGAAAGTTCTCGCAGAATTCAGAGGGGACAGACGGGTTACTGACCAAAATCCTGAAGATAAGTATCAATCATTACGACGGTATGGGAGGATTCTCAATGATGAAGCTCGCAAAGGTAAAATAGACCCCGTAATCGGTAGGGAAGATGAAGTGCGACGAGTTCTGCAAGTGCTGTCACGACGGACAAAGAATAATCCCGTTCTTATTGGCGAGCCCGGCGTCGGTAAAACTGCAATTGTCGAGGGGATCGCTCAACGTATAGTCTCAGGTGACGTTCCGGAATCTCTCAAAACTAAGACCATCGTCGCTCTTGATATGGGCTCCCTCGTTGCCGGTACTAGTTTTCGTGGACAGTTCGAAGAGCGTCTCAAAGCAGTGATTAAAGAAGTAACGGATTCCGATGGAGAATATATCCTGTTTATTGATGAACTCCATACTCTCATAGGTGCGGGTGCTACTTCCGGCAGCATGGACGCAGCAAATATCCTTAAACCTGCTCTCGCACGAGGCGATTTACACTGCATTGGAGCTACCACACTAGATGAATATCAAAAACATATCGAAAAAGATCCTGCTCTAGAACGCCGTTTCCAAAAAGTAACAGTCGATGAGCCAACAATTGATGACACAATATCCATATTACGTGGTCTCAAAGAACGGTACGAAGTTCATCACGGTGTACGCATCACGGATTCGGCAATCGTAGCAGCAGCTCAGCTATCTTCACGATACATCACTGACCGTTTCTTGCCTGATAAAGCTATAGATCTCGTTGATGAAGCAGCAAGTAAGCTACGATTGAAATCGACTCCATGCCCGAAGAACTCGACTCCATCGAACGCAAAATCCGCCAGCTTGAAATCGAACGAGAAGCAATGCTGAGGGGAGCTGAATGTTAATATATAAGCATACTACAGACTATGTAGGTTGATTTGCAGAAAATACATCATCTATCTACCTGATATTAAAGATTGTTAAGGTGCTTGATCGTGAAAATATGTTAAATTTGAGTTATGATGAACGTTGAATAGATAAGCAAACAATTAGTTCTTAATGAACATTGCATGATATGTCAATTCATTTTCTAATAAATAAATTAAGTACACTGAAGACGACAGATTGCTAGTATCGAAATTAAATGAATCTCCGTTAAAATCATCTTTTTCAAATACCAATTGCCCTAAGATGTTGAATATTTTTAAATTCCCATGGATAATAGTCTTTGTCAAATCTAAGTTAATAAAATTAGTGCTCGGATTTGGGTAGGTTAGAAAAATACTTTGATTAGGTAATCTTTCTACAGGACTGAATTTTTTTATAAATATGTCGTGGGAGCCGGATGATGCTAATTTATTGGGAAGATTATCGGTTAAATTAAAAATCTCCAACTCCTTCGAAATAACCAATAGAATAAATATTCATGCTTGGATCTACCAATAAATCAATTCCAAAATCATCGAGGACTCCACCCATTCTTTCAGACCAGATAAAATTAGCAGATGAATCAAGTTTTGAAATAAATATATCATCTTGACCTACAGATTCTAAAATATGTACTTCAGGTCCTGGATCAAAATCAACCGAACCACTGAACCAACCCATTGAATAAATATTTCCTGAATTATCGAGTACCAATGAACTGACTGCATCTGATGAATCCCCTCCTAATTGTTTAGCCCAAATAAAGTTACCTTGTGAATCTAATTTACAAATAAAACCATCATTTTCACCAATCGTAGTTAAAGTGGTTATATTAGTTCCCGGATCAAAGTCAACAGTTTCGCTAAAAAGGCCAGCAGTATATACATTCCCTTTTACATCAACAGCTATTGAATAAGCGATATCTCTTGAAGAGCCACCCATTTGTTTTACCCAAATCAAATTACCTGACGAATCTAACTTAGAAACAAATATATCACGACTTGATACTGATGTTAATAAAAGTGTATCAATTCCGGGATCAAATTCAGAAATTCCAATAAATGATCCTGTTGAATATATATTTCCAATTATATCTACTTTAAGAGAATGTAGTAAATCATCAGACGTACCACCCATTTGCTTAGCCCAAATAAAATTACCCGATTCGTTTAATTTTACAATAAATATATCATAGCCATTATCCAATCCTGCTGCAGACATGTTGAAAACTAATTCTCCGGGATCAAAATCTGCTACATCTCTAAAATACCCAGCAATATAAATTTGCCCTGATAAATCAACGACCAAGGAAGAGAGTTGCTCAATAGAATTACCTCCCATTCTTTTGGTCCAGAGAAAATTTCCAAGAGAATCAAGTTTCGTTACAAAAATATCATAGTCACCAACTGAAGTTAGATTATGGGCTCCTGAATTAGGATTGAAGTCAACAGTTCCTTTGAAAAAACCGGCAGTGTAAACATTACAATTTGCATCAATGGCAATGGCGTATCCTCCATCATTTAAGTCACCGCCCATTTGCTTAACCCATAATAAATTACCGCTCTTGTCTAGTTTGGCAACAAATATATCTGATGCGCCAGCTGATATCAAATATACTGTTCTTACACCTTCACCAAACCGTGCTCGACCTTGAAACCATCCTGTGATATAAACATTTCCATTCAAATCTAAAGCAATAGAGTTTCCCTCATCCATCAGGGTGCCACCCATATTCTTAGCCCAATAAAATTTGGATAGTTGTGCATTTACTTGAGTAGATATAAAAAAGCCAACGAGTAAAAGTATTACCATAGCTTTTAAACAAACAATAACTGACTGGTTTCGGCACATTATAGACAAGTCCCAGTATAATATGACAACGTAATTTTATACAAAACTAAACATAATACTTTATCACTCCAAATGTTGTGATTTTCCTAGGTTACAGCAATTCCTTGCCAGAAGAACTCGACTCCATCGAACGCAAAATCCGCCAGCTTGAAATCGAACGAGAAGCAATGCTTAGAGAATTGAATTCTAATAGTTGAAAGTAGCTATAGCAATCTATTATCTGGTAATTCAATGGTTGACTACTCGCATATTGACGTAAGATTTGACTTCTTCACACCTCTTACTTGCTCGAAAACCACGAATTCTTTAGCACTACCCGCGCCATCGCATCCAGCGGATAATTGCGCACATTCGGCTGTAGCATTCTGTAGTGCATCTCGTAGAAAAGCATTATCGCCGGAGCGTCATTCATGGCTATGCTTTCCGCTGAGCGATAATAACGCATTCGTTCCGTAACATCTGTCGTGGCAACCGCATTTGCTAATGCCTCACTCGCCGCAGGATTCGAATATCGCGTACTGTTCGGATAGCTCGGCTCATTCTCATTCACCGGTACAAGCGCTCCGTCAAGCAAATTGATGAAATTCTCTGCATCTGGATAATCACCGTACCACCGTGTTCCCCAAAAATTCAACTTGCCTTGCTCTGCTAGCGCAAGTAACTCCGCAAACTGCACGGTCTTAATCTCTACCCTCACATTCAATGCCTCGTCAAGCATCTTCTGCACCGCTTCTGCTACCTGCACAAGGCGTGGCTCTGGATATATATGTAATTGCACTACCGGAAAACTCTTGCCATTGGGAAATCCCGCCCTCGTCATAAAGTCTCGTGCCTTCGCTAGATCTAAGCCGAATCCCGGAATAGAATCAGTAGAATAATTCGGCATTACAGGTGGTGTAATACCATGAAATGCAGGCGAATATGGAGCATTACGCAATACATACCGGACGATCTTATCTCGGTCGATTGCCAGTGAAAATGCCCGACGCACATCGACATTGTTGAATGGCGGCTTGGTACATAAAAAGTCCAAAAACCACGTACACATCGCCGGCTGCTTCTGAAAAATATACTTGTCGTATGGCGGCTTTGGGTTGCGACCTGCATCCATCACATTATCCAAAAACTCAGTCGGAATCGTAAAACATTCTTCCAAATTTCCTTTTGAAAATTCCTGCAACTGAATCTTGTCGTCCTTAATAAAACTCACAAACAGATTGTCAAAAAAAGGAAGCCGATTCCCTGCCTTATCATGCTGCCAATATTTAGGGTTACGCCGCATCGTCATCTGCCGGTCATGTTCCCATTTCTCAAAAACAAACGGTCCTGTTCCCACCGGATTCTGAAAGAAATCAGCACCATATTTTTCAACTGCTTCCCTCGGCACCACACATCCAAGCGAATTGGCAAGTGTGAGTAAAAATGGAGCACTCGGTCGCAAAAGCTCAATCTCGAGCGTCGAATCGTTCACTGCACGTATGCCACTGACCGACATGACACTTGCGCGCTTTTCAAGTTGTGCTGTGTAATACTCTGTAGCACCGACTACCCGATCTTTGAATGCCCAAAAATGCACTGAACGTGTGCCAGGATCACAACATCGCTTGAGCGAATACTCCACATCACGCGCTACCATCTTGCGCCCGATACCATTCGGAAAACATGGATTGTCGTGAAAATAGACGTCCGTTCGAAGGTGAAATGTATATAATTTTCCGTCAGTAGATATCTCCCAACTCATTGCTAATTCAGGGATTGAGTTGAGTGAAGAATCAAATGAAATCAATCTGTCATACACCTGCAATGCCAGATCATCGGCAAGCTTGCTGTTGATAATCACAGGGTCGAGACCGTTTGGATTGCCACGTACCATATTTATCCTGTAAGTTCCGCCGTAGAATTTACCATCCTTTGCCGCACGGAGCGAAGTTTGCTCTTGTTTTGGACAACCATAAAAAAGTCCGGCAAACAGCAGTACATATATCGTTAAAAACGCAGATTTTGAAGTAATCATAGATAGCCAGGAATAAAATTAAAAGAATTGAATCAATACGATATGTGGAGTTATGTGTCTTGTACATATATACATGAAGAGTTCTACCTTTGAACATAGGACTGTAGAGTTTAAATTTACCAGAGAAGTGATAGATCCTGAAAATACGAAGCTATTTACTCACCGGCTCAATTGAACTACTTTCAATATAATCTATGGTAAACGGAAAGTTAATTCGCTCTCGCCTTGAGCGTGGTGATGATTTCCTCAAAATCGATGGGTTCTAATAGATATTTTTTCGAGCAGTATTGACACACAAGTTCGTTCTGACCGGAATTCTTCATATCGCGAATTTCATTAACTCCAAGAGAAAGAAGTAGATCCTTGAATTTATCCATCGAGCAACGGCAGAAAAAATCAATCGGTGAATTGTTGACAACATCGAATTCAAACGGCACAGCACGCGCAAGTATATCCTCAAGCGAAATACCGTCTGCGAGTAAATTTCCAATCGGTGGAAGATTCGTGAGAGCTTCCTCAATTTGCTCGATTTCTTGTTCAGTTGCTCCCGGCATTGCCTGCACAAGTACTCCGCCTGCTTCAGAGATTTCATCATTCTCTGAGAAAAGCACATCGAGAGTAATTCCCGACGGAATTTGTTCGGATTGCGCTAAGTAATAGGCAATATCAGTAGTTATGTCGCTGCGTTGTAGATCGACAATTCCCATGACTGGTTCAAAATTGTCATATAAATACTTCGACACTTTCAGAAATCCTATCCCAATTCCATCGGCAAGTGAGTTAATCTCCGGGATTTCACTTGATGCACGTACGTAGCCGCGAATTTCACCTACTTGTAGTGCTTCCGCATAAACAGTGCGAACAGGTCCGTTCCCGTCGAACTGAATCGAAATTCGTTCTTCACCCTTCAAAAATGAAGATAACAATGCTACACCGGATAAAGCGCGACTCAGTAAAAAACCGGAAAGAGAGTTAAGTTGATGATTTTCCATAGCCATGCGTGAAGTAGCTGTAGATTTTACTGCCGCCACTCTGAATTTTCCGTTCGTTGTAATCGCCCGAATAACACGGTCACGGAGCTGATATTTTCGTTTTAAGTCGTCCATTTGTTCCTCGATAAAAATAAATAATGTGTAAAATTAACCCATTTTATCCATCCGTCAAATAGTAGTCATACGGCATGGCATACAACTTGCGGTTATAGATAAGATTGATATTTTATACAGAAATTGAAATTGAAATGATACGACAATTACCTTTGAATCCACATATTTTTATAGCGCTATTAATTCTCATTCTTGTCGGATGCCAAAGTTCTGTGAGATTTACATCCTCAACCGTTGGTAAATCAAAGGGTTCTGCCACGCAATCATACAACTTATCCGAACATTCCATCACCCCGTTCCAACATAAAATTATCTCCTCAGCCGAAAAATTCCTTGGTGTACCCTATTGCTATGGAGGCAAGAGCACATAATGTACCGACTGTTCAGGATTTGTACAGCAAGTGTTTGCGAATAGTGGAGTTGGAGTGCCACGCACAGCAGCCGAACAGTACGCTAAAGGGAATGAAGTCGAGCCAGAAGAATGGAATATAGGCGACCTTGTATTTTTTGATTTTACCGGCGGGATATCGCATGTCGGTATCTATGTTGGCGGTGGGAATATTATTCATGCTTCCACTTCAAAAGGTGTGATCCGTCAGCCACTTACCGATGACTATCTTGCATCTGGCTATGTCGGCACTCGGCGCATAGTGCCGTCACTAACTGGGCGATGAATATTTTTAAAAGCAAGAGGCGCAAGAGGCGCAATGAATAGCAATCAAATTATTATTCAGTAAGGATTTACTACGTACGACTCTCTGACTTACTACTTACTACTTACTACTTGCCACTTATAGACTTACGACTTGCAGACTTCCGTACTTACGACTATTTTAAAACGGTAGATTATTATAAAAAACAATCTGAAATTGATTCCTTCCGGAATTTTCAAGAGATTGTGCCATAAAGCCGAGTTCGCAACGTGTAGAAGTGCCAAGTACAAACCCGAGTGCTCCATAGAGTCGGTTGCGATCAAAGATCGGTGATTGTGCATTGAGGAAAATTTCGTTGTAGGCAGACAGATAGATGGTATTCGGGGTCATGGTCGAATTGTTCAAAGGTATATTAAGCGCTAAAAAGTATCGAAATCGTACTTGAAAATCATCTGGTAAAAATCGCTCTTCGACTCGGTATCGATGGAGAATAAACACACCGCCTGCACTCTGCTTAGTGATAAACTGTTAGAAGATTCGATGTTCTGCTGTACTGGCTTTTTCCTCGGAATTCGGTAGATACCGTTCGGAATGAATAAATCCATACCCAAGTAACACGTTGTTATTATTCTCTGTTAGATTGTATCCAATACCTGTACGCACGAGTACTTGCTGAATATCACCGATGAAATTAAAATTCCGAATTTGGAGTTCATTATGCCAGTTCCAATTTTTGTCAAATGACTGATTACCAAAGTAAATGAACCAATTACCGATGTCAGTTTGCTGCGAATATGCGCTCATTCCATTGAAAAACAAGAGCGATACAGCGATACATTGTAGGATATAGGTGTATTTCATAGTAGGAAGTAACTGTCTCGTGTCAAAACACTTACAGCGCTGCAAAGCGAAGCGCTTTTTTAATAAGTTGGTCCGTCGTGATATTTTCTGCTCCGGGCTCCGATGCAGCGGATTTGATTGATTTTTCGGCGATAAGCTTGTTGTAACCAAGAGAGATAAGCGCGGCGAGTGCGTCTTGCTGTATGAGCTTTTGTCCACCGATGAACGACACATCGACACTTTCAGAGAGAGAGAGCTTGCCTACTTTATCGCGGAGCTCGATGATGAGGCGTTCGGCAGTTTTTTTACCAATGCCCGGCATTTTTTGGAGGGCGAGTAGATTATTTCTCAGGATATAATCTCTTAATTCAAAAAGAGTTAAGGAAGATAATATGGCGAGCGCGCTTTTAGGACCAATTCCTGATATTGACGTCAACATCAAAAATGCTTCACGTTCTGCTTTGGTGGAAAATCCATAAAGATTTAATGCATCTTCACGGGGAATCAAGTGTGTAAACAGCTGGATCTTGGTTTCGATTTCGGGTAATTGTTCATACGTTGCCAGCGAAATCGATACCGCATAACACACACCACCACAGTCAACTACTGCTTCTGAATGAGTTTTTTCGATAAGAGTTCCACGAAGTTGGGATATCATAATTTGATGTTTGGTTATTACATTATTCACACCTGCATGGCAAAGATAGTGAAAATTGACCGCCAAGCCAACGGAAGATATAGTAATACATTGATGATGAAAAGGAAATTCCACGGCAAGTGAACTCCATTCACGCAGAAATCATTATTTTGCCGAAAAAACAACTGCTTGCATTGAGCCCATGATACTTTTTTCTCCCGTTTTCAGTATTCGTTTCGCATCTCGCATAGGGTTCAACGGGTTCTGTCTGCTTTGGATTATCCTGCTCATATCACCAATTTCTGCTCTTGCCGGTAACACCTTCCCCAATTCATATCATACACTTGCGCAGTTCACGCGTGGTGAAGTGATATATTCGACCGCTACACCTCCGAGCGCATTTTTACTTTCCCCAAAACCTGTCTGGGCAGATGAGGCGACAGTGCTTACAGCGTGGCAGGGTTTTGAGCGAGGCGCTTCACATAGCTCTACGCTTTCCGGTGCTTCTATACTCTCGGCTACTTCTACCGGTAATCTTCTTCTTGCGATCGTCTCACGGAATGGCAAATCATCAGCTCTACTTGTGGACTCACTTGCGCAAGTACTTTCTGAGAAATCACTTCCGATCACGGCATCTCGCATAGAATGGAATGGAGTCGTTGATGAGCAATATCTCGTGACTATTAATTCCACTCTCTTTGCGATTGAACACTCCGGTGATTCCTTGGTTCACGTGGTACAGATCGCCGACAATGTACTCTCAGCTACTGTAACGGAGTATGGAGCGGCGTATATTTCGCGATTTGGCAATGCTGCGGCGCTGCATTATCTGGATGCGAATCTCCATGAGCGTGGCTTTGCACTTCTGCAACTTCATGAAAAATATAAAGTTTATGCGTATAGTTCGCTGGTGGCAGTGTTCTCGACAGGTGGAAATGAATCCTGCTTCCTCGATATTTTTCAGAATGGACGTGGTCTGATTAGTTCGGCAATATTGCCGGCACGGATAGAGCTGTCCGCAGTCGTCGTGCAAGAGACGCGGATACATTCGCTCTTTCTCCGGCAGTCGGGGAATCAATATGCTCTGAGTTTTGAATTACTTTCGAAGCAGTCCGGCAGTGAATCCAAAGTCATTGTCATTCCCGACGGCTTCATTGAGCCGCTCTCCGTTCGCAATACAGGCAGCGAAATTATTCTACTTTTTCGAAATGGACTTGTGAGTATTTCTTTGGACGGACAAGTTCAGTCGGCAGACTATTTCCCTTTGGGTGAGGTATTTACGGAGATCCCGAGTATTGACCGATTCACTTCACACCTTGTGCTGCGTAGTGCGAATATTTCGATGCTCCTTCTCCGTGAAGATTACCCTTTCTGGATACTCAACGCGTTCATGAAAAAAAGCGGCGAGATTTTTCTGTGGCTCGGCGTGGCGCTGCTGGTGTTCTATCTATGGCGCAAATACCGCCGTCAGCGCCGCGTGCTCAATGCCGCACTCGAGCTGCCGGAAACGGGTGTGGTGTTTGTCATTGATGCTACGGGTCGCCTGTTTCGGGTGAATGAAGCCGGCAGAACGCTCCTCGGAATTTCGAATATCGTGCCGCTTCGGCGTCCGTTTAAGTTTTATGGAGATGCGCATATCTACGAACAATTACAAGAGTTTATCGAACGTTCGCTCGCCGAGCGTATCGGGCAAAAACAGAAAATTACCATCATTACCGAACATCAATCCCAAGAATTTATGTGGTCGGCTATTCCGCTTTTTGCGTTTCTCGGGCGGTTCAACGGACTCATTATCACCGGACTTGATATTACTGAAGAACTCGAACGGAAGCGGCTCGTTAATTGGGCGCAGCTCGCGCATGATATGCAGACCAATCTCTCGGTCATCCGCCTGAATGCCGAGCAGCTCTCTGCGCACAACCCGCAGGATGATGAACGCCGCCGGAAAATTCTCCATCAAAGCAAGCTGCTGATGCAAAAAGTACGGGATATTGTGACCGTAGGGCGCAGCGATCAGCTCGATCTTTCCCGCGTTAACACGGGCGAACTCTGTGCGATGGTTTTTCATGAGTTCGACGAGTCATCGCACCCGAATATTAAATTTGAAATTCACGCCAGACCCGTAGAATTCGACTGCGATAAGACCAAGATTTCCCGCGCCTTACGCAATGCTGTTGAAAATGCAATTCGCGCCTTGCAGTCCTCGATTGGTACTGTCGAACTCTCGACTCGCGCCGATGAACGCCACGTGTATTTTACCATCGCTGACAATGGTATCGGCATGGACGACTACGTCAAAAGCAACATGCTCAAGCCGTTTTTCACCACCGCAAAGGACAATGGAGGTTCGGGTATCGGCACGATGATCATGCAGCGAGTAGTAGAGCTTCATCGCGGTGAATTACTCATCGACTCCACCGCAGGCAAAGGCACGACGATTACCTTCAAGCTGCCGCGAACGTAATAGTCGCTAAATCCACGAATATCATAATAATTAGCTACCTCAGCGTTCTATTGTCTTAATATTCAATTAATTACCATGAAACACATCGGCATTCTCATCGCCTTGACTCTCCTCTGCATCGGCTGCAATCGTTCGAATGAAGAAGAAATGCGAGTGGCAATAAAGGGAGATTGGATAAGTGATGAGAGCAAAGACAGAAGCTGGACGGCTATGTTATCCTTCGAAGACTCTGTATGCTCAATCTTTGACCGCTACGGGCTTTACGCGAATTTTACGATTTACAAGGATACGGTTTTTATTAGAGAGAAGCTGATTGAAAGGAAGAAAACAGATCAGGATTATTTAGAGGATAATCAATGGGCATCGGGCGAACAGCTGGTACGTGACGGTAGTATTTTTCTTAAATTCAGATTGATGAGCGTACTGAATAATCAATTGATAGTATTGCTGTCGGAATCGGATACATTGAAATTGCATAAGCTGCCGATGAAGCACAATTTGCCATTTGAGAGAATCGGGTTCTACTGTTCGACAGGTATGAGAAGAGAGCCGGAACTATACCTCGAACTCGACAGAGCCGGCAATTTTCTGTTCAATGGCAGATACTATACTGATAAAAGAGGACTGTATAGAGGCAAAGTATCAGTCAACGATATCTCAATTATAAATAACAAGGTTAAATCAATTAATCTTGATGAATTGAAAGTTGTCTATGATGCCATTCGGACGGATTACCGAACATTTGGTATTGTGATACAAGCAGGTGGTAAGACCTATCGCGGAGTAGTTGAATATGATTTTTCAATGCCAGCTGATCTACATTTTCTTTTCCATAAATTGCAGGAACTCTATCGAAATATTGACCTTCAGAGAGACAGCACCGTCAAAGCATCCTTTCAACTGGAAAGCATCACACCGAAAATACAACCACCGCCGGAACCTCAGATTAAAGGAGATAGCGGTAAATTACAGCAATTAGATTCTATCCTCTTAATTTCCAATTAATTACCATGAAAATAAAATTTGAAGCCATTGGTACATATCTTGAACGGGAAGTAAAAAATAGCGGAAACCAAAACAATCGATTTTGCCTTTGATAGCAAGAGATTTGAGAATTCAATGTTGTTTGTTTTACTTGGATGTGATATCGTTGAATCACCGGAAACAGATAAGTTTTTCAACTATCTTATTTCGTTAAATCCTTTAGGTATTGCTTTTGCCGGGAATAATGCATGGTACGCTTGGGATGTTTTGGTAGATTTGACTAGTATATACCCTTCATCGGATCACATTATGACGTATTTTACAGACGAGGAAAATCTAATAGAAGATTTAAAGACTATGTTCTACGCCTACATACCAAGTGGCGATCGATGGAATTCTTGGACAGACTATTTGATCCTTTGTATAGCCGATGCGATACAGATTGAAAATGTCAAGGCAATATTTCGGCATAATTTCCACCACAACGAATAAAACACGACCACACAGCCACGGAGACACTGAAACAAGTTCAGCGTGACAAGCCCTAAAAGAAATAGCCCATGAAAAAATCATGGGCTATTCTATTATAGCGCCCTTTGCGCCTCTTGCGTTAAAAAAACACGGCTTGGAAGGCAAGGGGTAACAATCACTTAGAACTTATAATTCAGATAATACGGTAGCATCTTGCGCCATGTCGGCCAGTCGTGGGGCATGTCGTGTCCCCAGACATCGACTTCATTCGGGATGCCTTTGGCGCTGAGGATGCGTCCCATTTCTTTCGAACATTCCGGTGCTTCGTAATTCCCTTGTCCGGTAACGAAGTGGAGGTGTTTTTTCTGGCGGAGCTTGCCGAGCCATGTTTCGTCGTAGAGATTCGGCATGTAGTCCACGGGGGAATTATAATAGCAATTCTCATCATAATACTTTCCGGCGTACATTTTCAGGTCATACGTGCCGCTCATGCCGATAAACCCGTCAAAAATATCGGGTCTGCGGAGAACGGTATTCACAGCGTGGAAGGCGCCAAGCGACGCACCGGTTGTGATAATCGGAACGCGTCCTGCGCAGTCATTATAGATAAACGGCACCACTTCTTCGGTGATATAGCCATTATACTGCTGATGACGGATAGCTTTGTCACGCGGCTTCATGCGGGAATTGAGCCAGCTTTCGGAGTTAATGCTGTTAATGGAATACACCTTACACTTACCGGCATCGATGGCAGGGCGAATGGCATCGATCAGATAAAAGCGCTCGTATTCGAGATAATCGGCTGCTGCTGTGGGGAACATCAGGAGCGCAAAACCATACGTACCGTAGGCGACGATTTCCATTTCTTTGTTGAGGCGGGGCGACCACCATTTTCGTATTTCACGACGCATAATATTTCCTTGTAATAATTAAATAAGAGAGTTAGCTTGCTTGTATATGAATATGTCACTCGGCGGAGCATGCGCTGATTAACCGCAAAGTTCGCGAAGGTATCGCAAAGTTCGCAAAGCTGCTGATTTTTAATCAATCCTCTGCGCACTTTGCGCCACCTTTGCGAGCTTGGCGTTAAAATTAACCTTGATTTTCAAATAGTTACTCAGTACAGCGCGTGCACCGACACATCAAATCACTTCAAAAATCAACCAAAAAGTCATTGCCGGCGTAGCGCCATTGGTCGGCGCCGTAAATTTGAATTTGCGAATTGCATCGACAATGCATTGATTGAGTTCGTCGATGTTGAGTTCGGAGTCGAGTAGCGAGATCTCCGACACAGCGCCTTCAGCATCGACCACGACCCGCATTTTTGCCTTGCCCTGCAAATGCCGGAAATGATGTAACGCTGTGGCATAGCAGAGCTGTATATCATAATTCTGTTGGTCAATTTGTGTTTTTATCGCGTCTTTCACGAGTCCTTCTTCGACCGTCACTTCGCCGATTGAGATAAACCCTTCTTCGTCCATCGACTCGGCATCACCAATTGAACACGCCGAGACGGCCACTTCGACCACACTTGTTGAAGATAGACCGGGCGAAGTACTTGAAGAATTAGAATTTTGCTCGATCACGACGGGTGGCTGTACGACGGCAAAGATTGCGCCGGGAGCGACGGTGTCCATTCCGGCAACTGCGAACGACGTATAAACTGTTTGCAAGGAATATTCCATCCCAAGATTGGATATTTCCTGAACGCGTTTGGCGTCGCGGCTATAGACGTTGTAGTCTGTCAGGCGCGAGGTGCGGTATTGTGCCCATAAGTATTGGAGTCCGATGTTTGATTCATTCGGCTTGATGGTGGTGAGGTCGATAGCTGAGACAAAAGGCGCATCGGCGGCATTGCCTCGAACGGTGATTTTACCGGTAAGCTTGCCGCGCCATTTACCAAAAATAAAGACCGGGCGGTTGGCTAAGACGTCCGGATAGCTTGCCGGCTCGATGTCATAGGGTTCGAGGCCTTTGAAGTCCACCTTGACCTTCGAGAGTGCCGACGAGCGGATATTGGCAGTGAATTGCGTAGCTTTTTGAACGACTTCTTTGTCGGTGGCGATCATGGTAGGTTCGCTCATCGTCAGGTGTCCAATCACATTAAAGAAAATAGGATTGGTGGATTCACCGATACCTACAGCGAAGATATTCGCGAGATTGAGTTTACCGGCAATGAAGTCAAATGTTTCCTGATTGACCGATACAAATCCATTTGTCAGCATAATGATAGAGCGTCCGTAACCGTTCGTTGTCGGAAGAGAGGTACATTTTTGAAGACCGTCCAAGAGTTTAGATGGGTTGGATTGTGCTGATTCTTTGGACAAAAATTCCTGAGCTGTGCGGATATTATCTGCAGTCGCGGGGAGAGATTTATTGGCAAGAATATCTGAACGTGACCCAAATCTCACGATGTTGATTTTATCTTTCGGGCGTAATGATTGAGAGAAAGTGCTGAAGAATGAGGAGAGAATTACTCGTGCATCTGTGGCAGTTGAGTCAAGAAGGATGATATATTCGTGTGGCGGAGAAGTGCGTCCCGCAGTGTCGAGCGGCGGATGAAGAGCGAGCAGAAAGTAATTTTCCTTTACGCCTTGAAAAAGCAGGAGATTGGTCAGTGTTTTAGGGCCGGCTAATTGATAATTAATCAATACATCTTTGTCTGTGTCTGTATTGGTAAGGGTAGCAGTTGTAGCGATTCCTATGGTTTTGGTTGTAATTTCATGTGTGGGTGATGTGAGTGCTAGTGGTATGGATACATTCGAACCACTCACGGTAACCGACAAATGAAGGATGCCGGTTGGGTAATTTGGAACATCGGAAAAGCTCTTTAGCGGCCATGAACTCTTGGAGATAGGGATTTCATTTTTGGTGGAAATAAAGTTCGGAGACGCTACCTTGGGAAAGCGATATTGATAGATGCCATTGTTCGGTGTAAGTAATTCTGTATAATGGACTTCCACTTCGAATGTACTATTACTTGGAATAGCGGATACATGCACTTGGAATAGTTTTTCCCGTCGCCAATCGACGAAAAAAGGTTCGTTGGTTTTTTTTAATTTATCATACAAATCATTGGCTTCTTCTCGATCCTGCGGTGAAGTTGCGATGATATTCCCGCCTGAGCGTATGATGAGTCCGAGCATAGTTGAATTTTGGGCAAGCGGTACGGTATAAGCGGCATCGAGTGGCTTGGTGCCTTTATAGACATATTGTTGCACGATGCGGATATCGGCGATAATTCCTGCGATAGCTGTTGTGACCGTGGTTGTTTTCAGGATGAGTGAGTCAGTAACAGGATCGCTGCTATTCACGAAAAACCTTGGCGAGAGCATCAAGGAATTACTGAAGGCGGTACTATCCTCAACTATTTGCTTTGCCATGGAGTTCGCTCCGCCGGCAAGAACAAGTGCGAGAAGAAGAGCTAGGCTTAGAAAGCGCATAATGCGAAGGTGTAAGAATTGAACCATAGACCAAGCTTACCGTAGAACGGCGAAATAATATTGCAAATAATTAAATAATCCGGATCGATAGTTCAGGAAGAATCCTACACCGCCAACCATTATAAATAGAAAGAGAATACCAAGAAAATATACACGCATTTTAGGGAGATCAAAGACTACTGCCGTTGCTTCGAGTATTCTTGATATACACCATAAAATCACTGCGCTCATAATAAAAATTAAAATCGAATGAGTAGGAGACAGCGTCAGGATTTTGAATAATCCCAGAGCTATTGGGAGGGTGATTAAAATTGGGAGAATTGACCAAATAGTAATTGTAAGTGCATCAGAATAATAGATCCTGCTTCGTACAAAAAATGCAGCCATACGTATAACTAATGCAATTAGTAAAATCTTGACAAAGACAAGTAACGTAAAGATTACTAATGAATAGGACGGCGACCATAACGCATTATCGAGTACAGCGCGTATGCCGTTTGGTACTAATAACATAAACAAAAATTCCGTACCGGTGCTCGCTCGATAAAAGTAAAATATAGAAGACAGAATTATACCGGAAGTGCCGGCAATTGCAAATCCAAGTGCTAGGGTTTGAATCGTCGAAAGTATCCGTTGATCACGGATATCAGCATAAAAATTATAGGGTCTAAATAATGCGCGGGTGATATATTCTCTGAATCTTCGAAAACGGCTCATGAGGAGAAAAATTAATATACCGAAGATCAAACCTGTTGCGATATAGATAATTGGAGTATCTTCTTTGAAATTACCTGCACGCAAAAGCGGTTCTTTTTCATCATTGAGCAATGCCTTGAGCATAAAATATGATAGACGCGGCTGACGAAAAGCATCCATCAGGCCGGAGGTACATACATATTGATCTGTCGAATTTGTTGATAAAATTTGCTGACCGGTCGAATAATCGTTGAAAGTCCATACGACGCTACCTACTGCACCCGAAGACTGCACAGTGCGATAGCAATCACGTATATATTGAGCTTGAGACTCTACAGAAAGTGGATCGGCATATCCATTTAAATTATTGGGTTGTACAAGCTTACCATAGTCTATCATATAGGGTTTGGTAGGAGCTAGACCATGCAAACGCTCAATCTCTTCACGAAATTCATCACCGGGAAGCCATGTCTTATCTGCGCGATAGGAGATCAGATCGACGCCATCTGATTCGATTGTTTTGGAACCGAAGCGAACAGTCTTGTATAGAATTTTAGTTGTCAATTGCCGCAAAGCTGAGCATATATTTTCTTGATATTTTTTGACTTCCGGTGAATTCTCCACGAATCCGTCGCCAATTCCCCATCCAAGAATACATGGGTTACGGTCAAAAGCACCGACGCTGCGCTCGGCGATATTTTTCATCCGCACCAAAAATTCATCCGAACCCGCAATAGAAGAAGGAATATCATAGGCAGGAATATCGACAAGTACTAAGAGACCGTTGCGATTACATAAATCCACAAAATATGGGTGAGGTGAAGCGTATCGAACGCGGACTACATTCGTACCGAGAGTTTTCATGAGTACTACGTCCTTCTCAAGCTGTTCTGCCGAAACAGTTTGCCCAAGATTACCAAACGTTTCTGTGTATTCTACACCTTTTATAACTAGTGGAGAATTATTAAGGAGGACAGTATATTTTTCACCTTCTTTAGAAATACGTACATCCCGTAGGCCGACGGTTAGGACATATTCATCGAGGACTACATTATTTTTAGTGATTTTTACCGTCATTTCGTAGAGATTTGGCTCTGTGGGTGACCAAAGTTCGGGCGCTGTGACACGTAGCACCACATCAACAGGAATTGTACGATCACGTTCGATTTCCACGCTTCGAGGTTCGGATTGGGCTACCATTTCAAGCTTACCCATTTTGCGAAGTGCTACTTCGACATTCACCGGAAACTTCTTGAGGGACAATGTCTTACCGCTGTCGGCGGAGGGTAATGGTATGCGTTCAATGGCACCTGAAGTGACGGAGAGAAGAGTTTTAACTTCACAATTTGAACCGCTAAATGTATTCTTTAATCTAACATCACTCACCCAAATATGTGGTACCCCGACGAGGAGTAATTCTCGCATTATACCTGTATAGCTTCGTTGAGAAAAAATATGTTTTTGGGTAAAAGATGGCATTGGGGACACGACGAGCTCGAGTGTGTTGGTGCCTGCTACGATCATACGATCCGGCATTTTTATATAAAACGGTATCATACCGCCGAAATATCGTCCTACATATTGATGATTTATATAGACTTCTACTTCGTCGCTCACACCGGCACAATGGAGCTGCCAGCTATATTTTTGAAGGAGATCTTTTTCAATTCGGAGTGAACGTCGGTAGGTTACTTTGCGATATTCAGGTTCAGAATATGGCAATTCAACCACATCCCATGAATTACCTCCATCAGAGCTACGTTCCCATTTGCCCTGTAAGCTGCTGACAAATCTTGATGAAGATGGTATTATTGAGCGGAGCTGCTCTTTGTTGAAAGGTTTGTAATCTTGCTACTGAGCCGATGCTTTTCTGCTGTCGTCTCCACAGGAGAGTATTGCAATTGCTATGGCCACGAACAGAAAGATATGTTTTAGACGGCGTGAGGAATAATCGAAACAATACATCATAATAAAATGGTCTAAATGAAATAAAAACAGAACAATGCAGAATCTAAAAGCACTACTGTCAAAACTTTTGCGGCAAAATTAGCCCTTCTTATCGCCACAAGCAAACAATCTTGATTATCATACTTTCACAAACACCTTGCCAACATTTGTAATTCAACAGATTAATACTACGAATGGGTGCAGTTTACCAGAGGAAAAATGGTATTTTTACTTCTGAATTCTTTTGATGAAATTCGATAACAGCACTATGTATCCATATTTAGAAATTGTAGGACGTTGTGTCATTGTCTATTTATTTATGATAATGGCGATTCGTATCAGTGGCAAAACTGAGCTTGCACAATTATCGGTGATAGATTTAGTATTGATTTTGCTAATCAGCAACTCAGTTCAGAATGCAATGGTTGGGAGCGACACTTCTCTTCTTGGAGGACTAACTGCTGCCGCTGCTTTGTTTGTAATTAATACACTTCTCAAATTTGGTTTGTTTCGTTCGAAGAAGTTACGAGGACTATTGCAGGGCGAACCTCTGCTGCTCATCTATCAAGGAAAAATTAATGAAAAAAATCTCAGTATAGCCCAAATACCAACCTCAGAACTAGAAGCAGCATGTCGTGAGCATGGTGTTGAGAAAATTGAAGATGTAAATTTAGCTTTGTTAGAATCTGACGGAAATATCAGTATCCTCTCCGGAAATTACCAACACCATTCACAGCATTCCCGAAGTATTAAGCGGCGAAAAACACAAGCCAGCCAAGGGTGAGATTAATAAAAAAGAATAATGCGACTATAGCGCATAACCGTTAACAACAAATTAAAGTTATGTGATAGAATTATACAAAAAGCCGTTTTCTTGTGAGGAAAGCGGCTTTTTAAATTCGGATTGGATTATGAATGAAGCTTTTGTAGGTATCATCAAGAATGAATCTTTTGAACGACTGAGCGGATAATTCCGATACCTTCTTGCAGATTTTCTTCAGTTAAATTAAGCGCAGGACGGAAACGAACAGAATGATCACCACATCCGAGAATTATCAACCCTTGAGCAAAACACTACTGTAACAATTTCTTACGTAAGCCTGCATTTGCTACATCGAATGCACGGAACAGACCACGTCCACGAGGATTAGAAAGGATTGACGGGAATTCCACGGTCAGATCTGTGAGCTGTCTATGAAGCTCGATACCCATTGTATTTACATGGCTTATAAGGTTTTCTTGTTCAATGATTTCAAGGTATTTCGTAGCTCGTACCATATCGACAAGATTGCCGCCCCATGTAGAATTAATTCTGCTTGACGAGTGGAATACATTTTCGGGAACGTCATCGATACGGGAAGTAACAATAATTCCACAGACTTGCATTTTTTTACCGAAGACCATAATATCCGGCGTTACACCTAATTGCTGATGTACCCACATTGAGCCTGTAAGTCCTACACCTGTCTGCACTTCGTCAAAAATTAACAACGCGTCATTTTCATCGGCGATGTGACGGAGTGATGCGAGGAATTCAGGTCTGAAATGATTATCTCCACCTTCTCCTTGAATAGGTTCAATAATAATTGCCGCTATATCATCGGGATTGTCGATGAAGCTTTGCTTGATTTGTGCGATTGAAAGCTCTTCTTCTGCAATCACTTGCGCGAGATTCCTCTCGTTTAGAGGGAATTGAATTGTAGGGTTGTGTACGCGTGGCCAATTGAATTTCGGGTATAGATTTGTTTTTGTGGGATCGGTGTTGGTCAGCGACATCGTGTAGCCGCTTCTTCCGTGGAAAGCGCGTTTAAAATGAAGAATTTGGTGACCACGTTCGTGAAGGTACCCTTTGGCAAAGTTTTACGAACTTTCCAATCAAATGCAACTTTGAGAGCGTTTGCTATAGCAAGTGCGCCGCCTTAGACAAAAAAACAATACCTGAATTCCGGTGCGACTACGATGGTAAAAAAACTTTTGACAAAAGTAGCCATAGCTTCTGTATAAATATCAGAGTTATATGGCTTATTCACTGCAATTGAAGCAATATAATCCAAAAACCCCGGCTCGGTCATTGCAGGATGATTCATACCAACCGGAGTAGAGGCAAAGCAGGTAAAGAAATCGAGATAACGATTGCCATTTCGTGCATCGAGAAGTCGTGCACCTTGACTATTGTTCAGGTCGAGTACGTATTCGAATCCGTCAACTAACATGTGTTTTCTGAGTTCGGAAAGTACATCATCCGGCTGTACTGCGTGGAGGGGAGTATAATTCGATTGCATAATAATTCCTTGTGAGAGTAATGTTTAATGTTATAATAGTCTAATAAAGAAAAAAAACTTTGCAGTAAGGTCAATCTATACATTTATGTCTTGTCCTGACAAATAAAATTCTTGTCCTGACAAATTAATTGATACAACAAGTCACAAGTTTTGGTGGAAAACTAAGACCTTTCGAGTAATAATATTCTTTAGTAGGTGTAGATAGGATCGGGCGACGAGCGGTGCAGACATGAAAGTAAAGCATCTCTTAGAGCAATTCCGCTCAAAAAAGACCCACCACGGATGGTACCGTGTGCTGAAAGCGAAAGCGATGCAATTAGGGTTTTACTTCTCATATCGCCACAAAAATACAAAAATTGAGGTTAAGATAACCCGCAGTTACAAAGTATTTACCTGCCTCTCCTCTGAGAAATTGCAGAAAATAATGGGAGAAAGAAAGAAAATATTTGTTCAATTTCCCGCGATTAGATAACTTGCAGTATTCTACAACAATTCATTTCCATTTATAATAACGGAGAATAGTTCAATGTCCCCGAAAGACGCAAAAAAACACATCTACAAGCACAACTTCATGCAGTATGTAATATTACTCGGATTGTTGGTTTCTATATCCTATGTCTTCTACAATTATATCATTCCTAATGCTGTTGAAGGTGCGGTCGTATCTTTATTTAAGCCTGAGGGAGATAAGAAGCTTGGAGATTTTGACGGTGTACGGGCGATGGGTTCACAAGAATCATCCCGTTATAAAAATGGTGGCCCGCTGAAAGGTATGATTAATACCGAGTTTATATTTGACTTTACGACTGAGGAACGAACCGAAGCAGAAGATGGATACACCAAGCTCTCAAATGAATGGATTGTAAAAGCACCAAAATTAGGTGAAGAAGCAATTGTTTTACAGCCAACTCTTGGGTTCTCCATTCTTGCGTTAGTATTTGGTGCGGGACTATCCCTTGTCCTCACCATGATTATGCCCTCAGCATTGGGTTATATGGCGTTTAAAGTTGACCGAGAAATTGGTCATACCAAGTCAAAGATTCGTCTCCAAACTGGATTTAACGACGATATCGTAAACGTACTGACTATGTCGGAGAATGATTTAGAGGCAAGTGAACGTGATCATGTTGCTAAAGTATTCAGATACGTATGGGATAGAACAGAGCCGGAAGAAGATGTGACCGGTAAGCAAGGAGTAAAATTTCACGCTGTATTTGATGAAAATGTCGATATTGTTGAATTCCGTAACGAAGTCCTTTATTTGAGAATTAAAGAGTTTTTCTCGGATTTCGTGATGAAGGAAATTATTGACACAAAAGAAGCACAATCCTATAGCAGAAACAGATTAAAGTTTATGCGCGGATTACGCTTGTACATGTCACATCACTTTACCGAAAAATATGCTAATAACGTAACAGGACTCGCATACTTTGGAGCTGCTATTCTTATTATCATCATCGGTATCCGTGGATTGAAATTCATCCCTCCTACACGCCCTTCGATGATCTTAGGCGCTATCTTCCTCGAAGGTTCGATGCTTGGCCTTCTCGCATTTACACTTGTTTATACTGAAGAAGAAGAGCGTATGGACAGAATGCTCAAGAAAATGGAAGATGCAAGTCGAAATCAATTAGAAACACTCGAAGATGTATCAAAAGATATGCATAAAATGTCTGTTGCATTGGTTGAGGGTAATTCTGATTTGATCAAAACTAAAGTAAATCAAGCAGTTACGGAATATTTGTCGAACCCGAACAACCTACGTGGTGAGCTAGCCGATGAGCTTGGTAAAATCGTCATGAATGCACTCAGCAAAGGAATTACTTCCGGCATGTCCAAGTAATTTTGATTATTAGCAGTTGCAGTAGATAGCATATAAAGTAAGGTCGCATTTCCACTATTGAAATGCGACTTTTCTTTTGATAAATGGAACTTTTCGGTACTCTCGTCAAGTTTAACGCGTCCCCGCCACAGTAGTACAATTTGAAAACATACTCGGTTTTACACATTTTGGGAAAGTACACGTACATGACCTTCCGAACACTTGCCAATAGTATAGTTTTTTCCTTTCTTGTATTATTATTTCAAACTTCATCTGCCCAACAATCAGTGCACGTGATACCATCTCAAAATGGTATTCGTATTGTAATTCTCAAGCCGAATGTATCACTCAAAGCGTCGTCTTCATCCACATACAGTGGAATGATTGATAGTAAATACGCTGTATTCTCGACCGATAAAAATTATCCTGCCCTTCAGAAATTACGACTCTACCTTGCAGTTCCTTCTGTCGGTGAATTACCGGTATCTTTTCAGGTAAGCAGAACAAAATCTCTTGGGAATAAAAAACTTGCAATTACAAAAGATGTATATGCATCACCCACTCATCAGATCCTGATTAATCCGTCCAAACCTGTCAAAATGGATGTTACCCTCCGCCGTTTGGGAATTGAACGTGGCGTATCAGTTGCTGAGCTCGATATCCAACCATTTTCATACTCTGAAGATGGAGACTTGTCAGTGATGGATTCAGCAATTTTTGACATTACCTTTTCAACTCCACTTCCTGCAACAAATGAAGGTCTCTCCTCACTCGACCAATCGAGTCTATCCCATATTGCTAATCAACGTCAGATACCGGCTTTGCTACTCCAAAGCCATAGCGAAAGTCGTAAATCCACTTCAATTCTCAAGCAACAAGCATCTGATAATTCGTGGTACGATCCGAATAAGACATATCTCCGTGTAGCGACTACTACCGATGGCGTAGCTCGTCTTCGAGCATCAGATATTCTTCGCTCAGCACCGGAATGGAATGGACTAGCAAGCAGTGGACTCCATCTGCTGTATAAAGGAAATGAAATTCCAATCGGCTTTGATCAAGAGGATGGCAAACTCACAATAGATGATGAATTCTATTTTGCAGGACAACGCGCCAAAGGTGATTCGACTTGGCTGAGCTGTCTCACCGATGAAGCTGTGTATTATCTGTATTATGATAATAGTAGTGTAAGCAAGCGATTCATTCCATTCCCTGAACCAGCGAACACTAGTGCTGAAATAAAATCTGTACCTATATCCCGTCATATCGAACAAGACCATGTGTACTATGCAGGAGACTATGGTTTGCCGGCCGAAATATCTGTGTGGAGAACAGAAATTCTCTACAATGAAGGATTCTACTGGTCGAATCTTCCCAATAATTTTGGAGCAGTCCCATTTCAACATCAGTTCGAAATTATACCTTCCTCACTCGCTACTGATTCACTTGAAGTAGCTATACATTATCATACAATTGCTCTCAATGAGGATAAATTCAACAATCCTGTACTCGAGCCTAACTACTTATTATCATGTTCACTCAACGGATTACAGGAGCAGACCAAAAGCGTTAGCGGGATTGAAAGTGGGGACTTTCGTTTTAAGCTATTCCCAACAAATGCCGTTGCCGGTATAAGTAACTTAATGTTCAAGTCATTACCGGTGCCAAATAATGCAGATAATGAATTACGTATCTCGAGCGTTCTTGTAGATTATCTCTCCATCAACGGCAGAGTCAAGCCGTTTGCTATAGATGGGAAAGCAGATTGGACAATAGATAATCTTCCGGAAAATTCACGCCTTCCTATCAAAGATCTACATTCGGAAAAAGTGATAATCATAGATACTATTCAATCATATCTATCTATTAAAAAAGGCACTTCCGGCACTTCAGTTCGAGCATCGGCAGTTGCCGGTCAACAAACATCGATAAATTATTCAAAATCAAGTCATATAGTCAGTCAGCCTGTTCTCCTTGTTTCTATCAGTTATGCACCAAACCACCTCCTCGTCGATACCAGAGGATTCAGGGATAATTCAAATAATTCAGCCGAAGTCCGTGCATTTATTGATGCCGCACAAGACGGCAGTATTATCACTGTTTGTCTCAACGATACAATTCCTCTAAACACAGCAACTCAAAATTATTTCAATGAATTAGGAAGTAAAAAGATTGTCGGACTTGCATCAGGAATACCATGGGTTGCATGCTTTCAAAAGGGAACAGGGTTGATTGCAGAAAGCAGCGGTAATCCGGCATCCATTTCTGAATTTATTTCTCATCCCGGTGCCATAGCGTATCAAACAGAAATTTCACTTACTGCCCGAAAACTATATCAGTTACAGGTATCGGGTGCATCTTCTGCCGAAATCGCCTCAGTTCTCCGTGAGCCGGCGAGTAATTTACGGGATACTACAACGAGATATGATGCGATAATTATTACTCATCCTAAATTCCTAGAACAAGCTAACCGATTGGCAAAGCATCGTGCTACGCAAGGATGGAAAGTAAATGTCGTCAGTGTGACGGATATTTACAAGGAATTTTATGACGGTGAAAAATCTCCCTTTGCACTTCGGAAATTCCTGCAGTTTGCCAACCAAAATTGGCCAAAGCCGGCTCCGGCCTATCTGACACTCATGGGAGATGCGAGCTGGGACCCTCGAAAAAATCAATATGGTGCGACTAATGAAGATTATGTACCTTCGTATGGGTATCCTACGAGTGACTTTTGGTACACACTCCTCGACGGGAATGATTTTTTACCGGAAATGGTCGTTGGACGGCTGCCTGTTAATACCGAAGAAGAAGCAATCGCAGTCGTCGATAAGTTAATCGAATACGACACGTTACCGTCAGCTCCATGGAAAAAGAAGTTTATGTTTCTCTCAGGATCGTCTGCATTTGAAGGAGCTTTTCATGATGTCGAAGATTTTATTCTACAACCACCTATTTGCGGAGATACCATCCATATTAGTGGCGACAGTAAAAGCGCAGTTGATTATACAAAAACGACAAAGATCCGAACGGCCATTAATGACGGTGTTCTCTGGCTATCGTTCAACGGGCACAGTTCACCCGATTTTTTTGAGTTAGATGGTTGGAGAGTAGAGGACTTAAATAATACCGGACGCTATAATATGCTCACTACGTATTCGTGCACAAGTGGTGAATTTTCGAAACCGAGTGGAGTTGCACGTAATGAATCGTATGTAGTAGCTGAGCGCAAAGGTTCGGTGGCAGTGTTTGGAAATACCGGATTAGGTCTAACAGATGTAGATGCGCAAGTATCCTATGGTATGTTCAAAACACTACATTTCGACACAACTAGACGGGTAGGAGATATCCTTAAATCTGCAAAATTTGGGTATGATCATGCACCTGAAGGTGCCAATATGATGATGCAGCATTTACTTATTGGTGACCCACTTACACGCCTGGCACTTGACAATAGAAGCGACCTTTATGTATTACCGCAAGAGGTAAGAATCACTACAAGCCTTGGCAACTCAACCCTCAGCGAAACAGATTCTCTCGCAGTGCTAACATTTATTCTACGTAATGCAGGAGTGAATGAAAGTCAGGATATTCCTATACGTATCATTCACCGGTACGAAGGTGGTATCGATACCGTTCGCTTGAATGTCGGAGAATTATGCAGTCGGATAGATCTCCTCGCAAAGCTAAACATCCTTAATCGAGCCGGCACTCACACCCTTACTTTTGTCATCGATCCGGACAGTGCTCTCAATGAATCGAGAGTCAATAATAATACCATCACCCTTACTTTCGAAGTGTTTAGTGCAGGACTAGCATCCCTTGACCCACGTCCGTATTGGGATGTAAAGGCTATCAATCCATCATTTAGATTTGTATTACCACAGCAAATATTGAAGCCTGAATTTGAATTCCGAATCGAACGTGACGGTGGAAGCGGCGCTCCTGTAGCTACACTTACATCATCAGAATCCACCAGTCAATTGACTATAACTAACTTGTATATTGAATGGTTACCCTCAGTCGAGCTAATAGCAGGCGAATCATATTCCTTACATGCGCGCCTCAAAAATATCGAAACAGGGAAAGTCAGTGATTGGCTGCAAGTACCGTTTTATGCAGTCGAATCATTGAAATCATCTACTGCACAGTGGAGACAAAAAAGTTCGTCGGAACTACTTGGTAACTCTATGAATAATATAAAAGCTGTGCAAAGAGGCGACTCTACCGAACTCCACCTTCATAATTTTACACTTCCGATAGTTGCCTATTCATGTGGTAATGGTGCGGGTGATCGACATGGCAGGACGGTAGTCGGTCAGCATGAGTACAGCGCAACAGTTGACCAAACAAGCTTCAGTATCACTCATCTCACACCCGAAGATACGATAGGTACCTATTTTGATTACCGTACGTTCTATAATTTTACCGGTTTGACTGCTCCAAATCTACTCAACTGCGATCGGGCTGTACGATACTTGCGCGACAGTGTAGCCGATGGAGATATTATTATCATTACAGCCGCAGACGCATGTTTTACCGGTTTTGGGTTT
This sequence comes from Ignavibacteria bacterium, assembly GCA_016720145.1. GTDB lineage: Bacteria > Bacteroidota > Ignavibacteria > Kapaibacteriales > UBA961 > JADJXV01. The sequence goes on from JADJXV010000017.1 coordinate 32,509, forward strand.
AATCATCCTGATAGTGCAGGGTCACAGATTAATCTGATTGAAGTATTGAAAAAACACTACCACTCGACGTTGATTGATTCGGTGTTTTACGGAACATCCTATCCTGACGGAACGTTTTTCGATCCACAATGGAGACACCTTGCTTCTTGGGCAATTATCGCACGAAAAGGTGATTCTACGCTCAAAGCTGTCGAAGCATACAACAGTCGATTCGATACCGTCGAAGTGCATGATACACTGCAATTCTACACGTTCTCCGGTGACTTTTCATCACCAACGATTGGTCCGGCGTATGACTGGGATTCTGTGGTGGTTATGTCGAATATTCCTGTGCATTCAACTGTAAAAACAGAGGTTTACGGGAAATTCAGACAGTCAGAACCCGAACAATTACTCAAAACAACAGACTCGTCAAGAATTTCACTCAACGAAATATCTGCAAAAGAATTCCCGTATTTACGTCTAAAAACGCAATTAAAACGCTCAGTTTATTCTTCTGAACCATCTATATATGGATTATCTTGTAATTACACTCCCACAGTCGAGTATTCACTGATGCCCGGCTCTGATGTAATTACTCCCGAAATGGTACTGCGAGGCGATACATCTATATATTCTGTAGCAATGACCAACATTGCAAAGCGTGGATTAGCAGATACATCATTGCTAACGATTTCCGCAGAAGCTGAAAAAGGTGCGGGCATCACTTATTTGCGGACATATAATTTACCGTATATTATAACGGGAGATGTATTGCAATTCTCCGATACCCTTGCCAGCAATGAGCTTGCGTCAATATCACGAATAAAATCAATAATCGACGCACAATCTACTTTGAATGAATTGTATAGATTTAACAACTCAAGTTCAGTGAGTTATCATATTCTTGAGGATACCCTCAAGCCGCGTGTAGAGCTCATCGTCGATGGTATTTCTGTCCGCGACGGCGATTACATATCTCCAAAACCACGTTTTGAAATATTAGTTCGTGACAACTCACAGCTTGTCATCGATTCCGGCAAAATCCGTGTGAGAATTAATAGATTTGTACAGCCGGATACCACAACCCGCGAAGCAGAATTCAAACGAATCAAAGGAAATGGCGACCTGCGCGTGAATTTTACATTTATCACACACCGCTTGGATGAGGGAGAAAATTTTATTCAAATTATCACAGAAGATGCAACTGCCAATAAAGATACGCTGCGTTTGTATCTCAATGTTGCGAAATTTGCCGCTATCAGTTCGGATCTCGTCATCCCGAATCCTACATCCGGTCAAGCTTCTATACAATTTACGTATGTAGGAATAGTGCAAGATGTACCGGCATCGCTCGACATTTTCAATATGTCCGGTCAGCATATTCGTTCGCTCACAACAATCGCCCATATCGGTACAAATGATTTCAAATGGGATGGTTACGACCGTTTCGGTGACCAAGTCCCACCCGGTGTATATTTCTATCGTCTGAATGTCCAAGCGGATAATTACACCGACACACTCTTCGGCAAAATCATGGTTACACGGTAAAAGCAACATTGAAATTTGGTATCCGTTCTGCATATTCCCACCCGACGTTTGCGGTCACCCATGGCCGTCCAAGCCACATCAGAGAGGAAAAAAATTGAAGATATAATTCTTATTTCACTTTCGTGTGAATATCAGTTTTGAGAATATTCCCACCTGAAAAAAAACAGTTATTTTGCACCATGATGTTCGAATAAACTTACAAGAATCAGTCTGATTTCGACATAAAGCTGCAGAAATATCTTCCCAGAATAGCTGAAGTGAACCGTATAACTATTGGAAATATCAAGTAATGAATACGTTTTGGGATGTACCGATTATTGTGGTTGATGTGGAGACTACCGGGCATGACCCCGTCCACAACCGTGTCACCGAAATCGCCTGTGTCGTCCTGCGTGGCGGTGAAATTATCGAAACATTCACTTCCCTTGTCAATCCACACCAATTCATCCCGCCTTTTATTGCCGAAATGACCGGTATTTCCAATGCCATGGTGTTCAATGCGCCGGATCCGGAAGTAGTCTTCCCAAAAGTACTCGAACTTTTCGCCATGCCGGATGCGATATTCGTAGCGCATAACTCGCAATTTGACTGGAAATTTATCCAAGAAACCCTCAAGCGGTGCGGACTGCCACAGCTTACCAATCCCGAATTATGTTCATGTAAGCTTGCCCGACGATTACTCCCCAAAAACACCAAAAAGAACGTTGGTTCGGTAGCGCAATACTTCAACATCACCATCAAAAACCGCCACCGTGCATTAGGTGATGCCGAAGCAACGGCTATGTTTTTCATGGAATTCCTCGAACAAATTGAAAAAGAATATGAAATAGAGACCATCGAAGAAGTGCTGCGATTTCAAAATTCACGCATCGCTGCTACAAAAGTCACTGCGACGGTGATCCATCGAGTACAGCCATTCCTTGATGCTTTGCCTGATGAAGCCGGAGTGTATAAAATGTTTGGTTCAGATGGCGACTTGCTCTATATCGGCAAGGCGAAATCCCTGCGCGACCGTGTGCGGAGTTACTTTCAAGCCGGCGCGCAATTACCCCCAAAAATCGGCAAAATGGTGCGCTTCGTGTATTCGATTACGTGGGTGGAGACCGGTTCAGAGCTTTCCGCACTCACTCTCGAATCGAAAGAAATCAAAATCCACAAGCCACCCTTCAACACCGCAAGCAAGAAAACTCGACGCTATCCATTCCTGCGGCTCGATGTGCAGGATACTTTCCCACGCCTTGAATGGTGTAATACCATCGATCCTGAAGGAGGAGCTGAGTATTTCGGTCCGTTCCGTAGTGGTGGTATGGCGAGGGAAATCGCCGAAACGATACAGAAGAGTTTTCAGCTTCGGCTTTGCCGGGAACCGATTGTACCGAGTGAGAGCTTCCGTCCGTGTTTTTATCACCAAATTAAGCGTTGCGCCGCTCCCTGCGCGATGCTCCAAACCCATGGTGAATATCAGGATGAAGTAAGTAAAGTGCGCCGATTCCTCAGCGGATATTCGGATGGAATTATCCCGCATCTCGAAGTCGAAATGATGGAAGCAGCCGAGAATTTAGACTTCGAAACTGCTATATACTTGCGTAATCGTATTGGTGAATTACGTCGGTTATTCGACCGTGGCAGGGAAGTATCCACGTCGGTGAATGCGAATAATGTGATCTTGGTCATCCCGGCATCCGAACGTGACAAAACGCTCGAAGTATTTTTAATTCATAGAGGTCGTCTGAATTTTCAGCAAACGATTGGGCGAAAAGCAGATCTTTCCATGATTGAGAATCAGATACTCACAACGTATTTCACGCAAACAGATGAGCCACTCGAATACTCACGTGAGGAGATCAACGAGATTCAGATTATCACATCGTGGATGTATCGCAATAGGGACAACGGCACGTTTATTTATGTTGAGTCCAAGCCGGATATCGAAATAATTCAAGAGGTTACGCGAGCAGTTCGTATGGCTTTTGTGCCGGTGGAGGAGAACGTGGCGCAGTTTTCTTCGGAGGAGTTATAGAAGTGTGAGGCAATTGTGAGTACTATATATAGCCCGTGAGTTTTTGCTCATGGGCTATTTTGTGTATGATTCCTTCATTTTTCCTCCAGCTGAAGCTGGAGTCTATTCAGGGGGTTTCTTCATTTTCCCTCCAGCTGAAGCAGGGAGCCGGTCAATACATCTTCAGTCTCAATAGACTCCAGCTTTAGCTGGAGGGAGTGTATTCATTCTTGAATTGGGCTTTAGCCAAATACACCTTAAAATACAACCGAGCTACTAGCTGAGAAACGTGTGGCCCTAGTAGAGGAATATTACCGAGCCCCTCATTTCTTCGCTAGCAGCCCTAGGTTCGACTCCGAGCATACATGTAAACCGAGGACATAGCTATTCAGCTATACTCTCGGTAGAAGGAAGAGTTGGAATTGTAAACATGCAGAACAAAAAAATACATCAATTCGACAGTTTTTCACCTGAAAATTGTCTCTATTTCAGTAATTTGCGGGTGCATGGTTGTCTTATCCGACGAAGCGCTTGTCAGTCATGCTCTCAACTCATATAAAGAGAGGTGGTTATGTTCAAATTTTTACCCCGTTTTTTTGCAATACTTGTCGTGTTTTTTATCGCTGTCGCCCCCTCACTTGCGCAGAGGTGGGACAAGGTCGTCATTGGCGAACCGTACAACAGTAATTACTGGCTCGATGTGTTTTTCCTTCCTTCCAATCCTAACCTCGGCTGGGTATGCGGCTATCAGGGTATGGTAATCCGTACTGTGGATGGCGGCAATACGTGGCAAGGCACCAAAGTCAATGCCGTACCCGATATTCAGCTTGAAAGTATTCATTTCCCGACGCAAAATGTGGGCTATACTTCCGGAAGCAAGAGTGTGTTTAAAACGACGACAGGAGGAGCTTCCTGGACGGAAATCACTCCACCGAATGCACTGAATATTTGGGGATGTTTTTTTACAAGTGCCGATACAGGTGTAGTACTTGGAGGCGGTTGCGGAAGCTCTCAAAATTTCTATCGCACTACCAATGGTGGACTTACGTGGACTGATTCATTAATGAATGTGACGAATAGCGGTCTCACCGATGCGATTCTCACCTCAGGTGACGGACTGGGCTATGCAGTCAGCAGTGGCTGGCTATGGCGTACGTTTAATGGAGGAGAATCATGGAATACTTTTATGTCCACCGGCGAGAAGTTCTGGCATGAAGAAATTACCCATTTGGGTCAGTCTTTTTTGCTACCGGTTGCCGGGCAGTCATGTTCGGGTGCGGGCACGGGAGGCGGTATGAAATTCTCCACAAACGACGGACAGGACTGGATAAATACGAATGTTGCCGACCACATGTACGGTACGTTTTTACTTTCAGAATCAACAGGATGGGCTTGTGGACTGCGCTCTCAGATGTTTTACACGTCAGATTACGGACAGACGTGGCAATTACAGAATTGTGGAATTACAACCGATCTTGACGATACGTATTTTATAAATGATTCAACGGGTTGGGTGGTGGGTCGTGGTGCAATTTATCGACTCGCTCCGGCGTATAGATCTGTATCTAAAAGTGCTATTAATTTTGGAGAAGCGTGCTATCCAGGCGTTGTGAATGATACGATTTGGGTCAATAGCAGGTCGTTTAATCAATCATACGCTACGATTAATATAGGAGGTTCGAACCCTGAAGATTTCCATATACTTACCCCAGCGAGCGGTGATTTTATAGCTCCCGGCTGTGACTCAATTCGGATAATAATCCAATTCAGACCGATAATAGCCGGTGAAAAAACAGCAACCTTATTTATTCAGCTCACGAATCCTTCCGTTCAATTTGTAATCCAAATGATCGGTAAGACCAAGCAAATTCTCTCTTTTACCACAGATACATTAGTCACCTTCAAATCCGCACCTGTTGGCAAACTCAGTCTGGATTCATTGCGTTTTTCTAATCCCGGTCTCGATACCGAGTCTATCGTTCGTGTCGATAGAGTCACAGAGGCGAACCCGCTACAGATGACTTCATTAGTTCCGATAAAAATGCTGCCTGGATCGCAGCATTCCCTTCAATTCCAAGTACTTCCTACTGATACTGGATGGATTACTACGACTCATGTCGTCTGGCTTGGTGTCTGTAGCAAAGTGGTGAATGTACGAGCGTATGGTACTTCTCCGATATTTACTGCACCTACATCGCGAATAATGTCCTTGAGCTGTAATCAATATATGTATGATACAGTTATAGTCAGTAATACCGGCAATGCTCTCATGCATATACCTTCACTTTCGGTGTTTGGACCAGATTCTGCAGATTTCAAGATTGTCGGTTTTGTAAGTGGTGGCAGCTTACCACGTTTAATTGAAATTGGGAAGTCCGATGGTATAATAATTCGTTTTGGTCCGGTATCGGCAGGACAGCAAAAATTAGCAACATTGCGTATCGAAAATAACGACTCGACGAGCGTTCGTGGAGTGAAGAATCCGACAGATATCAAGCTCATCGGCGAACTCGCCGGTACGATTCTCAGTGTCAATGATACGCTCATCGATGCCGGTGAAATTTGTGTGGGCACGCAGAAAACGATGACATTTGCCATAAAAAACATCGGGACGATTCCGGCAGGTATTACGAAACTGATAAGCAAAGAACGTGGTTTTAATTATTCGGCAAAAATCGGATCTCAAGTCCGACAGGAAGACTCTCTGATTGTGACTGTGTTTTTTGTTCCTGATCGTGAAGGAATTATTACCGATACCTTACAGTTAGAATTCTCACCCTGTGGCGATAAATTTACCGTACCACTACAATGTACCGGTATCAAAACCACCCTTGTGACTACGCCACTTAGTATTCAGGAGCAGATTCAGGGTGGTACAATTCCTACGAAACGGAGCTGTACGGTGCAGTCTTCGGGAAGTGCTAAAGCGGTGATATCGTCAATTACTCTATCTCCTCTGCGTACTGATTGGCGTTTGGTCGATATTCCTACCTTGCCTGTGACTCTCGACTCAGGTCAAAGTCTGACAATTGGTGTGGAATTTTTTGCCGTCAACGATACACTTTTTGATGGGAAAATTTGTTTTGCCTCCACTCAAGTGTGTGCTGCCGAATCGTGTATCCCGGTTAAAGTACAAAGTATTGCATCTCGGCTTGGCTTCTCTGTGAATAATCTTGACTTTGGGAATGCTACGTGCGTTACTCAATCAAAACGAAAGAGTTTTACGGTAAAAAATGACGGAACAGGCGTAGATTCTGTCAATGTAATTCTAATCAAAGGAACACCTGTTTTTAGAGTAATTACACCACAAAACGGAATATTGGAAATTCCCGGTGGTGGTATAGGAACTGTGGAAGTCGAATATAATCAGATCAGCGAGGGGCAGGCGACCGGCGAACTTTCGATATGGTCAGTCAAGTCCGATACGGTGCGATATACGCTACCGGTGCAAGGTTCATTTGTGCGCACACGTACGGCGATGTCGGGGCAATCAACTCATCGTACACGTGAAAAATGTGAGAATTCTATCTCGGATACCATTACATTCCACAACTCCGGATTGATGGCAGATACGCTTTCCATTTCATTTGCCGCCGGAAGTGCGGGTTTTGAAATTAGTCCGCTGAATACACTTATCATTCCGGCAGGAAGCAGTGTGCAAGTGTATCTACGCATGATTCCATCGCAATTTGAGGGAGTGGGTGATTACTCTCAAGTGTATGCATTCAAAGGTGTATGTGGGGATTCATTCTCCGTGAATACATCGTGTACAATTGTACGGCCGATGTTCGTAATTACGCCTTCATCAATAAATTTTGGACAGCTTCTCAAGAATGACACCATAAGTATTCCGGTTACTGTTTCAAATCGAACTACTTTGTCGAAGCGATTAGTATCGTTGCACATTGAGGGAGGTAATTCTCCAAATTTCTTTGCAGACACACTCACAAATCCTGAAACTATTCAACCGGGAAACGCTTGGAATTTCAAAGTATATTGCACAGGATTGGTTGCCGGCAGATATACAGGTCGCGTGCAAGTGATTGAGCAGTCGGTGTGTATAGATACAACGATGATTGACCTTGAGGTGAACATCTTGGACGAGTTATACAAGTCTCGGGTGATGCTTGATAACTATATGGTTAATTATGGTGATACGATTACAATTCCGTTGCATTTGGATAGTAGTATTACGTTAGCCGGAGTGAATAAAATTACTTCAGAAATTCTGTATGATAATTATTTACTGTCCATTATGAGTGTAGAGAGGAAAGGGATAAGTATTCCTTTTATAGATGGACATGGATTTGTGAAAGTAGAGCAATTATCTACGCTTGAGGATCAATTAGGATCAATTGGTGATGTATTTGAAATTAAAGCGCTTGCGCTTGTTTCACTCCCGGATACTACTACACTGACAATTAAAACTTTCGATGTGGATTCAAAGCGTCCGACACAGATTGAAAAAATCAACGGTTTTTTGAAAATAGATGTAGGATGTAATCCATTTGGTGGGCTGCATTTACAGCCGATTCTGACTGCTCGGATATTACCACCGATGCCGGTGCGTACAGCAGTTCAATTAGAACTAACCTCATCTGACGAACAAAATGTCTATTTGAAGCTAACTGATTATATGGGCATAACACGTTATATATCAAAAGAATACATTAATAGTAATACATCGACAGTATCTATCAGTACCGACAATTTCTCACCCGGCGTTTATTTCTTGGAGGTGTCTTCAATGGGAATTACAACTCGAGAAAAAATTATAATAGTGAAATAGGACACAAAAAAAAGAGACCTCGTTGAAGGTCTCTTTTTTTGTCGAGTTATGTAGCTTAATTCTATTAAAAATGCTTCGAATAGTCTAAGTAATCTCACGTTTTCTGTTTTTTCTTTTTAGCTGCCGGGAAGAGTATATTATTTAAAATCAACCGATAAGCGGGTGAATTTTTGTGAAGAGCGAGGTCGGTCGGCGGGTCACCGACTGCATGCTGATAATCCTCCGGGTCATGTCCGGCATACCATGTAAAAGTGCCACGACCTACATTGCCATGGATATATTTTACTTCATCGGTGCCGTCTTTTTCGCCGAGGAGCGTGACAGATTTTTTGATAATTGACTTGTGAAAGGCGGTGGTTTGACCAAGGAAATTATGGACGACATTAGCGTGACATTGGGTGAGCATTGTGGGAACAGGGTCATATTTCGCTGAAAAGTCAAAGAGCGTAAAGTAGTCATTATCATTAATATTAGCACGCATATTGGCATCGACATCGATGGTTGAATATTCGTATTTGTAGGGATCCATGTATAATTGGAAATTCTCGAAAGCAAATGTGCGGGAGAAGTCGAGTTTGGAATTTGCGCTTGGGTCAGCTCCATCACCATCAAACATTTCAGAGCAAATATCGATATCTTTTGCGGCGAGAGCAATATCATAGCTATCGGTAGCGCTGCACATGGCGAACATAAAGCCGCCTGCAGTGACAAAATCACGTACTTTTTCTGCCACTGCTGTTTTTAATTCTGATACTTTCCGGAAGCCTAGCTTTTGGCTGTACTTTCCAGCAAAGCAACTTGCTGAATATACCAAGGGGCGGCGGCAAAAGTAGAGAAGAATTTGCCGTATTGACCTGTAAAATCTTCGTGATGCAGGTGAAGCCAATCATATTCTTTGAGCTTATCTCCGATGACCTCTTCATCCCATACTTTGTCGTATTTGACTTCTGCATATTCGAGAGCGAGGGTGACAGCATCGTCCCAAGGCCGGGAGCCGGGAGGAGTATAAACGGCAATTTTCGGTGGCTTTTCGAGGCGGACGGCGTCCATATTGGTGTTTTCACCTTGGACTTCTGAATAAATCTGCGACGCTGTAGCCCCGTCAATTTGTTCGAAATATACGCCGCGGATTCTGCATTCAGCCGCAATATTATCTGCATAGTCCATTATAAAAGAACCTGCTCGATAATTCAACAACCAATCAATTTCAATGTTTTTGGTGAGTCCCCAATAGGCGAGACCGTACGCTTTGAGATGGTCAGTCTGAGATAAATCCATTGGAATCAAGAGTTTTTGCGCAGAGAGTGGTGTGGTGGCAGCGAAGATTAGTATAGTGAATACACTGAATCCTATACGTGTAAAAAGTCGATTAAACATTTCAGAAATCTTCATATATTTACATTCTCAAACAATTGAAACAGCCTTAAAAATTTAAATTAAGTGTGCGGCGGTAACGGTAAACTGTTGAGAATATTTTGGGTCAATTGAAATCAATTAGAGCTATTACTACATCGTATTATATGGTATTTTTTTTACTGCTGTTGAGAGATTTTATTACACTAAAACTTCGTGATTTTCCAACGAAATCTAAATGCATTGTGCTCGTTTTGATGTTCGTTGTCGCCACTGTCCCATCTAGTATTGCCCAAAAAAACAAACATTCGAAGCCTCGTAAAACACCTACACCACTCCTCGGGCAGCCAAGTGAAACTGTTCGCCAAAATGAACCTGCTGTAATTCAATGGGTTTCGCGAGTAGTATCCTATAGTTCATCCTACAACGAAAAAGGCCCGTATTCTGCGTGGCAGCTACTAGGTAAGCCGAATCTAAGATCGTACAGCGGTGGTCTCAATCCCTGTGCTTGGGCCGGGAGGTATGAGGAAAAAGAAAATACACGTGAATATTCTAATCGAGTAGAAACGATAAGAGTTGGATTTGAACAGCCGATTTTTGCAACGCAGGTAGCAATTGTCGAAGCGTATAATCCCGGGACAGTATCTAAAGTAGTTGGATACGGTGAAAATGGAGAATCGAAAACTCTCTACAGCACAGTACCGGCACCGGTCGGGAGCGAGGGCAGGATACTCAATATTTTTTTCGAACCACCACCATTTAAGATAGCAGAAGTCGGTATTTGGCTGCATACTGGTCAGATTCCAGATTGGAATTTAATCGATGCTATAGCTATAAGTAGTGGATTAGACAGTATTAAGGCTGAGATTAACTTAGCACCGTATTCATCGGAAATTAAGGTAAAAAAATTAGGATCCGAGATTAATTCACCTGATAATGAATTGGCACCGGTGATTTCACCCGATGGGAAGACCTTGTATTTCAGTCGTACAGGAAGATCGGGATCGAACTCATCGGAGTCGAGCGATGTTTGGTATGCGGATGTACAACACGACGGTAAAGTATTCAATGAAGCCAAAAATATAGGTGATCCTCTCAATGATATTTATCCGAATTTTATTTGTTCTATTACTCCTGACGGTACGACCATGCTCTTAGGAAATGAATATATAGAATATGGAGCACCAAAGGGTGGAACATCTATATCTATTAGAAATGCAGATGGCGGATGGGGATTCCCGGAGGCGCAGACAATTCAGAATTATTACAATCGGAACACGTACGGACATTACTGTCTGTCGAGTGATCGCAAATCATTGCTATTATGTTTGAAACGTGATGAAGGTGAAGGTAATCAAGATGTTTACGTGAGTTTTGTGCAGTCTGATTCTACCTGGAGTACACCCATGAATCTTGGTCGAACAATTAACACAGCCGGTGATGAATCGACGGTGTTTTTAGCTCCGGATACTCGGACGTTATTCTTTTCATCCAGCGGACATAATGGCTACGGTGGCAATGATATATTCGTAAGTACTCGGCTCGACGCTTCTTGGAAATACTGGAGCGAGCCGATGAATTTAGGAGATAAAGTAAATTCCAAAGGCGGAAATGCGTATTATACTGTCGATGCATCGGGCAAGAACGCATATTGTGTATCGAGTCAACTTAATGGGAACAGTGATATATATCATATTGAACTACCACCATCGTTGCAAGTTGTTCCGGTGGTATTAGTTGAAGGTAAAGTGTATAATTCCAACTCTAAAACACCTGTTCTTGCAAAAATTTATTACGAAAATCTTTTGACAGGTAAGGAAGTAGGTGTCGCCCAGACTAATCCTCAAACAGGAGAATATAAAATCGTTCTTCCAGCCGGTACTACGTATGGATTTAGAGCTGAGAGTAAGGGTACGATACCTGTATCTGAACATATAGATCTCAGGACATTAGGCGAATTCAGAGTACTTCGCTATGATTTATCACTTGTGCCTGATGAGGTAGGTCAGACCATTCTTTTGAACAACTTATTCTTTGCGTATAACCAATCAGAAATAGAGAGGGAGTCTATCCCTGAGTTGGTACGGCTTGGGCAAGAATTATTACGATCACCGAATATGAAAATATTAATTACCGGTCATACGGATAATACGGGAAGTGATGGATATAATCTACGGCTTTCGCGAAAGCGTGCTGATGAAGTAGCAAAATTTATAGAGCAGGAAGGGATACCGAGAAGTCAGATTCAAACCCAAGGAAAAGGTAAAGCTGCTCCGGTAGTTTCCAATGAAACAGATGAGGGACGTAAAAAGAACAGACGAGTGGAGTTTACAATTTTAGAAAAGTAAGTAAGTACAATTTGATATGCTTCTCAGATGTGCCATATCGAGTCATTGCTATAATGTATCATTATTATATCGTTTTGATTAAGTTTGTAGAAACCAATCTTTTCAAATTAAAATTCATCGTGCGTTTACTATGAAAAAAGTACTGATAATAGACGACCATGACTATATACTCGATAGTACAGCGTTACTACTTCGATTTGAGGGGTATGAGACAATCACAGCCTCTAATGGTCGAATTGGTGTAGAAATGGCGCTAACCCATTTACCGGATATGATATTATGTGACATCTCCATGCCGGTTCTTGATGGATTTGGCGTGTTAAAAGAATTGCGTGCTACGAATGAATTTGGCTCTACACCTTTTATATTTTTAACTGCTCGTACAGAAAAAGCAGACATGCGTGCCGGGATGGCAAAGGGTGCCGATGATTTTCTTGTCAAGCCCTATACACGTGATGAATTGATGGCGGCTGTGAATTCACAATGGGAGAAGCATTCAAAATTAGAACGCAGGTTCGGTCAAAAAATCGAAGAAGTCACACGAAATGTAACCTACGCATTACCACACGAATTCAGGATAGTACTCAATCAAGTCATGGGTTCTGCCTCCTACCTCAAAAGCATCGCTTACGGTGCGACAAGCGAAAATATAATAGAAATGACACAGGATATTTTGGAGTCTGCTAATCGGTTACGCCGGATTACTGAAAATTTTCTTTGGTATGTACAGATTGAATCTTTGCTTGCGGACTCTGTGATGAGAGAGAAGGTACGCCTACTCAAAACAGACGAGCCAAGCGCTTCACTTTTTGATCTGGTCGCCGCTAAAGCTATGAAACTTAACAGAATAGACGATGTCCGCTATGGCGAAGTGGCTGAAGGAATTACCATTCAAATATCGACAGAGAATTATCATAAAATTGTCGATGAACTCGTAGATAACGCACTCAGATTTTCGACTGAAGGCAAAAAAGTACACATAAGCTCTAGGATTAATAATAATTTATATGAAGTACGAATTGAAGATGAAGGCCGTGGAATGAGTGCAGAACAAATCTCCAATATTGGTGCTTATCAGCAGTTTGACAGGCTCCTTCACGAGCAGCAGGGCGTAGGGCTTGGGCTTGCAATTGCAAAGCGAATTGTAGAGCTGCACGAAGGTGATTTTCATGTCGATAGTACAGAGGGAAAAGGGACAATAATTACAGTTGGATTGCCTGTTGAGCCAAACTCAGAATATTAAATCGATAATAAACCTTTGGCTACTTTAAAAATTACTTTCGTTATTCAACTGAAAATTCCTATTTTTGCCGTTCAAATTTTGTATTCATAGGGTAATTAAATGAAAAGAACATATCAACCGAGCCGCCGTAAGCGTAAAAATGCACATGGATTCCGTACACGTATGGCATCTAAAAATGGTCGAAAAGTGCTTGCTCGCCGCAGAGCTAAAGGTCGTCATAAATTGACTGTCAGTGATGAACGGAAGAATTAAGTAGTTGGAAAAGAATAACTAAAGGCGGAGATGCCTTATGATTTCAAAGTAAGGGCGAGAAGTTTTTTTCGCCCTTCTTTTCGTATTAGAGTAATAGTCGTTTGACCGATTCTGAGTGTACAGTACACAGGTAAATATCATGAAAGTCGCACCGCTAAAAGGTAAAGCAGCATTTGCTCATACGATGCGATCAGGTAAACGCTTTACCGAAAGAGCAATTACGTGTATTGTCACATTTCAAATAAATGGATCGACTACAAACAAAGACGAAGAAAATGTGGTAGAGCCTCAAATACGAGTTGGTGTCAGTATTCGAAAGAAAGCTGCTAAAAAAGCAACTGTTCGCAATCGAGTCAAAAGGTTATTACGCCATAGCGTTCGAATGGTTGTCCGTGAATTTACCGATGCCGGATATTTTGAAGCAACACCACCAATTGATAGGATTATTTTATTCTGTAATTCTGCTCCTCTTACGGCTACTTTGATAAAGTTAGATGATATTCTTGTAGATGTGAGAGCGGTACTACGAGCGGCTTACGATTATTCTCAGAAACATTGATTGTCGCAATGAAAACAGTATTTATCGTTCTTATTCGCGGATATAAACAATTGATTTCCCCTATGCTTACCCCTTCCTGTCGTTTTTATCCACCTTGTTCGGCCTATTCAATCGAAGCCCTTGAAAAGTATGGCGCTCTTAAAGGTTCTTGGTTGGCATTCAAGCGCATTATACGTTGTCATCCATTTCACAAAGGAGGAATTGACAATGTACCATAATTATCTTTATGGGATTAGATTCCTGACTTCATGCTGAATTACAGCTCTTGAACACTACTTATATTATTACTTACGACTATTTCGAAAAACTCATGGAACAAATGGATAAACGCTCATTTATAGGATTTATTCTTATTGGAATAATCATAACTGCTTGGATTGTTTACAGTTCAACCAATACACGTACTGTAGAACCGGCTCAAACTAAAGCCGTCATTGAGCAAAAAGAAGCACCAAAAAGCGAGATGTCTACTCCAAAAACGGATAATGATCTTAATAAATTCGGTACGACGTATGGGAAGTTCACCGGTAAAAAAGAACAATTTATAACGATCGAAACAGACCTCTACCGAGCAAAAATCAGTACCAAAGGCGGAACGATAGCGCGCTGGGAATTAAAAAAGTATAATTCATGGTATGGCGAGCCTGCGCAACTTATTACTCCTCATAGTCGTGAATTTTCACTCCATTTTTTTAGCGAAGACGGAAAAAGTATTGACTCACGAAAATTAGACTTTACCATATCTCCGGCAGGCGATTATTTTAAAATTCGAGCAAATCAAACCTTAACATTAACTGCACGGCTACAAGTAGCAAATGGGTCATTTATTGAAAAAAAAATGACATTCCATGGAGACAAGTACAGTATGGATGCCGGTGTAACATTCTCAAATATGGAGAATTACCTCTCACAAAAAAGATTTGATGTTTCGTGGAACGGGGGTGTACAGTTTCAAGAGCAAAATAGTGTGGATGAAGCCAATACAGCAGTCGCTATTGCTTCAATGAATGGAACTACACACGAACTTGATGCGACTGAATATGTCAATCCATTAAAGTTTGACCAGTCAGGAATAGTTGAGTTTGTCTCGACAAGAACGAAATATTTCTCAGCTGCGATGATACAGAAAAGCCCGAACCCTGAAGCGACTGTTTCATTGTCCGGAGTGAGAATTGGTGCTGAGCATGGTGGTATGACAGAGAAATACTCAATGTCCTATCGATTACCGTATCGAGGTGCTGATCAAACGACAGATTTTACTGTTTATATAGGTCCACAAGATTACGACATTTTGAAAACGTATGGACTTGGTTCCACCATAAATTTTGGCTGGAGGTGGATTATTGCTCCTATTGGTGAATATTTCATGCTTCCGATATTTTCATTTATTCATCATTTTATTGCTAATTACGGCATCGCAATATTGATTTTCTCTGCTCTTATGAAGCTGCTATTGTACCCTTTATCTATTTCACAGGTACGCTCTACGCAAAAGATGCAGTTGCTAGCTCCGGAAATTGCCAAAATCAGAGAAAAGTATAAAGACGATCAAGTTTCTCAGCAACAGGAAACGATGAAATTGTATTCTGAATATGGCATCAACCCGGCCGGTGGTTGTCTCCCTATGATATTACAAATGCCTATTCTTTATGCACTTTGGTCGGTGTTGAGTAATTCGATTCAGCTTCGTCAGGCGAATTTTTTTGGATGGATACATGATTTGTCCGTACCTGATGTAATCTTTGATTTGGGCTTTAAAATACCTCTCTTCGAAATTGATAAATTTTCCGGATTGGCCCTGCTTATGGGTGCCACACTTTTTATTCAACAAAAAATGTCAGTCACTGACCCTCGCCAAAAAGCGATGGTCTATATGATGCCGGTGATGTTTACGTTGATGTTCTCAAGTTTCCCGGCTGGTCTTAATCTCTACTACTTCACATTTAATCTACTTGGCATTATTCAGCAAATATACGTATCAAAGTTTTCGAAAAACAAACTGACCCTTGCAGACCTAAGAGGGGTGCCTCGTAAAGAGGGATGGTTACAAAAGAAAATGAGAGAAGCTCAAGAGCTCTCTGCCTCGCAGGGACGTTCAATGCCAGGTCAACCGACACAATCAAAAAACAATAAGCAATCTAAGCCGCAAAAACCAATCAACCGAAAAAAGTAAAGATAAAAAAACCCTCCTAATCGAGGGTTTTTTTATCTTTTGTATGTATAATTACGATAAACTTTATCAAAAGTAATACACCTTTACCCACGAAGTAACTTACTAAAGATACAATGGTTTTTATGGTATAATTTGGTTGAATTGATGTAAATCAGCCATATAGTTTGAATCTTAAAAGAAAAAGATAAAAACTACTTGCACAATCCGAAAATATTTGCTAAGTTTTCAGGCATTTTTTCGACATACATCTAAAAATCTATTTCAATACATTTTTTAATTTTTATTTGGAGTTATATTATGAAGAAGAGTTACTCGATGCTCACAGCTATTTTGCTTGTGTGCGCGATGATGTTTTCGTCAGCACAAGCAGGCGAAATTGACACCAAAAAACTACCGAAGTTACTTACTTCGCCTACCAATGCAGGAAATGAATTTTTCTTTTCATTCCCACCATGCTACGAAGAAGAATCAGCCGGATACGAAAATAGTTGCCGGGTATTTGTTTGCTCCGGAGTTAAGCAGCTTATTACTGTAGAAGTACCTGGTAAAAGCTGGAAAATGACAAAGGTTGCCGTTGCTAATGATGCTATCGAATTTGTCATCCCTACCGGTGTCGCTCAGCCATTCCTCAAAAGAGGATCTCAAAAAGCACCTGCAGAGCAAGTATATAAAGGTGCTGCAATCCACGTATCAGCTAAAGCACCAATTGTTTGCTATGGTGTGACTCGATACAATTACACAAGTGATGGATTCTTGGCAGTACCTGTGTCCTCAATGGGTAACGAGTATATCGTAGCTGCTTGGCCGCAATATACAGCTATCGGTGCGTATCAGTTAGTTGGAGAAACTGCTATTTCCGCAGCGTATGATGAGACAGTCGTACAATTTACTATGGGCGGTAATAATTCTTCACAAACATCAGGTGGTTTAAAACCCGGGGAATCAACTACATTTAACATGGACAAAGGTGATGTTTTGGTATTTGCCAGTGACGGTGATATACAAGATGTTTCCGGTAGTCGTATAAAAGCAACAAAGCCTGTTGGCGTAGTTTCGGCTAATCAATGTGCAAATGTTCCCGGTGGAGTTCCATGGTGTGATTATACTTCTGAAATGGAACTTCCTACCTATACTTGGGGTAAAGAATACCACGTAACTCCTTTCTATGGCAGAAAAAAGATGCCATATATCAGAATATTTGCAAAAGAGAAAAATACTATAGTTTATCGTGATGGTCAGCAATGGTTGGTAATCCCAAAAAATTCAGGTAAACAAGAAGATGGTTATATCGAGCGCCGTGCAGATGACGGCTCACCGAGAGCAATTGTAGTTTCTGCTAACAAGCCTATCTATATTGTAGAATATAACACCGGTCAAGCGGATGACAATGTGTCGAGTGATCCATTCCAAATGGTACTCACTCCACTCGAGCAATATCAACGTGAAATTGTATTTTGTACACCTGGAGCAAAAACAAGTAATAACAACTTCAAACTACACTATATAAACCTCGTCTATCAATTAGGACCGGCAGGCAATGTTCCGGATGATTTGGAATTTGCAGTCGTTGTCAATGGTAAATTTGAATGGAAAAAAGTAAGCGTACGATTTGGAAGTACCCCTGGAATGGTATTCAGTACACCGGTAAATGGATCTACTTACTCTTGTAAGCAAATTACATTGCCAGGAGATGGTGTTTATCGTATTCGAGCAAAAGCTCCTTTTGCTGCTTATGCGTATGGATTTTCTAATTATGACTCGTATGGCTTCCCAACGAGTGTTGCATTGGGTAATTTAGAGCAAAAAGACAGCATTTGCCCACGACCTACCTTCACAGTAAATTGTGATGGTTCGGTCAAAGACGGATTAGTGAAGGACTTTCCGGATGAAAATGATGTTCGAGTAAATTATGGACTGATTTACATGGATTTAGAGCCGGATTCAAGTTATAATTATGACTTCCAATACGACAAAAATCATACTCTCGTTGCAGGTGAAACACGTGAAACTGATTGGACTCTCGAAGTGATAGACCCTTCTCAAAAAGCTCGTGCTGTTCTTTGGTTTGTAGATAGAAACGGCAATGATACTTCAGTAGTTGTGGAGTATAACCCATCGAAACTCACACTTTCCCCTGATGATTATTTAGATTTCGGCTTACTAAAGCCAAATCAATCCTTACAAAAACAATTACTCTTACGAATGAATCTCTGAACCCTGTAAAAGTCACAGCATTTGAACTAAATCAGGTAATCAAGGCTTTACTATCGAAAATGTTCCACTTCCATTTACAATGCAACCTGGTGACAAACAAGATATTACGTTTACATTTGTTAAACCTGATGATGGAATTTATCTCGATCAAATTGGCATCGGTGATGAATGTCAGTTTGTTTATAGAACACAGCTTAAGGCAGAAGTTGCAAGCCCAATTATCGAAGTCGATGATTTTAATTATGGTACACGTGCTAAGAATTCCCGTACCCCATGGACACAACTTCTTGTTAAAAATTCAGGACGTGTAGATTTGGAAGTGTATGGTGACGATCATTTAACAGCACTTGCAGCTACTCCTGAATTCGAAGTCATAAGTTGGACACATAGATATCCTCTCATAATCAAGCCGGGACAGAACATAGCGTTGCAAGTTGACTATGTACCTACTACAGTTGGACCTTCAAGTGCTAATATTACTTTCTCAAGCGATGCTAAAGTTAAAGACAGTATTTCTGTACTTCAAGCAAAAGCTGTAGAACCTGGATTAATAGCTACACCTTATGATTGGAAGAGAAAACGCATAATGAAGTCTTATGCAGATACAATTTATCTTGAAAATTCTGGAACTGCACCCGTTACGATTCAGTCAGCAAATTGGGCGGTAGGATCAGATGCAACTACATTTAGTGTAGAACCAAATTTATCAGTATTTGCCGGCGTAACTCTTGCTGCTGGTGAAAGAAGAGCATTTGACGTTAAATTTGATCCAACAACTACCGGTCCAAAGACAGCGACAATTAATTTTGTCACGAACACACCGGGTATTTCTGCAACATCACAATTAGATGGTATCGGTATTATTGGTCGCCTTAAAACATCAGATATTGACTTTGGAACTACTGATGTTGATAAGAAACTTAATAATCGCAGACAGTTCAAACTCGAAAGCACAAGCTGGCAATATGAAGATTCAGTGACTATTTCTGACTTGGCAGTACAAGCCGGTGGAACTATCAAAGAAGATATCGTAGGTTTGCTGTATAGTACAGATGGTTTCCGTTATAATAAAGCAGAGCACATGTTCCCGCTGACATTACAACCAAATCAATCTTTGATTTTCTTGGATTCTGCTGAATTCTTAGCTCAACGTATCGGCTCGGCTTCAGCTTCAATCTCGACTGTAAGCGATGCAGAAGCAGAAGTTACTTCAATATGGACAGGAAATGGTATCAAGAGTTTCGTAGAAGATCCTAGAATATTAGTTACCATGAATAATGGTTCAAGTTGTGTGGGTGCTCCAACGAGTATATTAGGTAATATCTATAGTTCCGGTACAACTCCGTTTCATATTGATAGTATTATAATAGAAGGCGATTTACTCAATGAATTTTCAATGAAAAATCCTGGAGATCCTAGAAATATTCCTACCTTGCTTCAAGGTACAAATCAAATAGTTGAAGTTCTTTATACTCCTTCTCCGTTAGCTACTGCTCCAAGTACAGTTACGTTACATGTATTTGGTACTAACAGTATAAGTGGTTCAGATGTATCCTATGATACTACAGTAAACTTTACAGGTTCCGGTCTCCGATATACCAGTACAGCTACAATAGGTACAGCCCTCCCACAAAGCAATATGTTTAAAGTAAATATTGGAGATAAAGTAACCGTACCGGTTACCCTAATAGATCCAATCGACCCTAACGCAACCGTTACTAAGTTAGTTGTTACAGCTACCTACAACAAGCGCCTCCTCGTTTCATTGCCGAATCTCTTTATTGCAGGTGGCACGCTTAAAATTAGCAATGCAACTGACTCAACCAAGCCAACAGATTTGTTAGGTAAAGTCCAATTTGAAATAACAAATCCAAGTGGTTCGATAACCGCTGCAGGTAAGCTTGCAGATATGGTGTTTGCTGCTTACTTACCAAATGGTGATCCTTCAACAGATATTACACTTGATGTACAAGTTGTAGGTAGTGCATGTGCGGTGGTTACATCATCTCCGGGTAAAGTTACAATTAACGAAACATGTGCATTTGATATTCGCAAAGTAGATGGTAAAGGCGTATCGTATTATCTAAGTGCCGTTACTCCTAACCCGGTTGGCAATAAAGGCGCAGATATCGAGTTTTCTGTTGGACTAAAAGCAACAACTGATCTATCGCTCTTTACTTCAAGTGGATCTTTAGTATCTATTGTAGCAGTAGGCGTTCTTGAGCCGGGCGCATACAGTGTGAAGTTACCTGTTGATGGTCTTAGTTCCGGTTCGTACATATTACGAATGACATCGGGTCAATTTACAAGCGAACAGCAAATCATTATCGCCAAATAACTTATCCGGAGATAGAAATCCAAGAGCGGAAAGGAGAATATCCTTTCCGCTCTTTTTATTTAGTGTGGAATTGATTAACGTATATTAACAAAACCGATACAACAAACTGTGATTTTTTTCGTTACCGCACTCCTCAATTTTAACAATTCAACAATAAATTTTTCAGGAGATAAGTATGAATAAACGCACTTTGGTTACTGCAATTATGCTTATAGGAGTTGGGATTATTTTCGGTGTGGTATTAGTATCTAATTTTGGAAATAGTGGATTGACATCACTTTTTGCCGGGGGAGTAAAAGACATTGGTGCAAAAGCACCTCCTGTAGTTACCAGCGAAGTAGTTCGTGCTCTCAATGATGCACACATTAATGTCGCGAGGTCTGTAAATCCTGCAGTGGTCAGTATTAATGTAATTACAGAAACTAAAGTATCGAAGAACAGAATCCCTGATATCTTTAAATTTTTTGGTATGCCGGACGATGGTAGCGGTCAGGGCGGTGGAGAAGATAATGGTGGAAAGGACCAAACTGAGAAATCAGAAGGAGCAGGATCGGGAGTAGTGATTACTGATGATGGCTATATTGTGACAAACAATCACGTCGTTGAAGATGCCAAAGCTGATGGTATTAAAGTGATATTTAGTGATAAAAAAGAATACAAAGCTAAATTGATTGGTCGTGACCCACTGACCGACGTAGCAGTACTCAAAATAGAAGCGACTGGATTGTACGCAGTACATTTAGGCAACAGTGACAATGTACAGGTAGGTGAAATGGTAATAGCAGTCGGTAATCCTCTAGGTCTTCATTCTACGGTAACTTCAGGTATAGTAAGTGCATTAGGTCGCGGTGCATTAGGATTGAACAGAGATAATTATGCAATTGAAAATTTTATACAAGTTGATGCTGCAATTAATCCCGGAAATAGTGGCGGTGGACTATTCAATTTACAGGGAAGTTTGATTGGAATTAATACAGCTATTGCCTCAAGAACAGGATATTTTTCCGGATACGGATTCGCAATTCCTGTTAATCTCGCAAAAGCGGTCATTCTCGATATTATGGAAGATGGTAAAGTCGATCGCGGATATATTGGTGTCCAAATCCGTTCAGTCGATGAAGTAATTGCTAAATCAATGAAACTAGACAAAGTAGCCGGTGTGTTGGTTGACAACGTACTCCCTGACGGAGCAGCAATGAAAGCAGGACTTGAAAGCGGTGATGTAATATTGGAGCTTGATGGTGTATCTGTCAATACATCCAATGAATTACAAAGCAGAGTAGTAATGCACAGAGCAGGTGAGAGTATCAAGCTCAAAATTTGGAGAGACGGCAAGTTAATTTCCAAATCAGTTACTTTGCAACCACGAGATAAAGATAAACTTGCCTCCGATGATGCTAAAAAAGGACTTACAGATGATGAAATGGATACAGACAGCGGCAAACCGGTCTCATTTAAACAGCTTGGATTTACTGTAGGTATGCTGACCGAAAAAGCTAAAAAAGATAATGATGTAGAAACAGGCGTCGTGATTACAAAAGTCGAACAGTTTAGCGAAGCCGCAGAACGTGGACTCTTTCCAAATGCAGTGATCCTCAAAGCCGACAAACAGAATATACAAACCCCGGGACAACTTAAAAAAGCATTTGATGCAAAACGTGGTGATATTATTAGGTTGCAACTAAAGACAAAAGAAGGAACACGTCTTATATTTATAGAAGTTCCAAAGGAAAATAGCTAAGAAGGTCGCTCGGTATAGCTCTCGCTCCGAAAACCTCACGGACATTTAAGCTCCGTGAGGTTTTCTTTTTTCGTAATTTTGAGTAAAATTCTGTGGTTGTAATAAATTGCATGTTCATCAAGTCATAAAAACATGTTCACGATCCATCTATAATTTTTACCCTCTCAGCTTTGCAACTATTAATCATCAAAGGAACTAATGGAGAATCTTAGAAATTTTTGTATTATTGCCCACATTGATCACGGGAAATCAACTCTCGCCGACCGACTCCTCGAAAAAACAGGGCGAGTTTCAAAACGCGAAATGACCATGAATCAAATTTTGGACGACAATCCCCTCGAGCAAGAACGAGGTATCACCATTAAGCTTCACGCCATTCAAATGAGTTATACTGCCAAAAGTGGCAAAGATTATACTCTGAACCTCATCGATACCCCCGGTCACGTGGACTTCTCTTACGAAGTGTCGCGTTCACTCGCTGCCTGTGAAGGCGCTCTTCTCGTCGTCGATGCGACACAAGGTGTAGAAGCACAAACCATTAGTAATCTTTACCTTGCAATTGAAGCAGGACTTGAAATTATTCCTGTGCTCAATAAAATTGACCTTCCAAGTGCTGCCACGACTATAGAAGGCGTAAAGCAACAAGTGATGGAGCTCATCGGCTGTAAAGAAGAAGATATGATCATGGCGTCGGCAAAGGCCGGAATAGGTATTGAGGAAATTCTTGAAGCAATCGTAGAACGTATCCCGGCACCAAAAGGTGATCCCGAAGCTCCTCTCCGCGCTCTGATTTATGATTCAATTTTTGATGCTTATCGCGGTGTGATTGTCTATTTACGAGTCATCGATGGTACTCTCCGTGAAAAAGATAAAGTCCTGTTTATGATGGCAAATGAAGTATATGAAGTAGAGGAAGCCGGCGTACTCTACATGAAACGGCAACGAACCGGTGTGCTCACCGCCGGAAATGTAGGATATATTACGGCAAATATTCGAAGATTACAGGATACAAAAGCAGGTGACACAGTCACTCACAATAATCGTCGATGTGAGAAAGCTATTGAAGGTTTTCGAGAAGTGAAACCGATGGTATTCAGTGGGATTTATCCGGCCGACAGCGATGATTTTGAGAATTTACGGGAAGCACTCGGCAAGCTCACGCTCAATGATGCAGCGATATCGTTTGAACCGGAGTCCTCCGCCGCCCTTGGATTTGGTTTCCGATGCGGTTTCTTGGGATTACTTCACATGGAGATTGTACAAGAACGTCTCGAACGTGAATTTAATCAAGTAATTGTGACCACAGTGCCGAACGTACGATATAATATTATCCGCACCGACGGTGAAGAATTATGGGTGGAAAATCCAGCCCAAATGCCACTTCCGGGGAATATTTCCGAAATCAAAGAACCTTTTATCAAGGCGCAAATCATCACGCCTACTGACTATATTGGTGCAATTATGAAGCTTTGTCTCGACCGCAGAGGCACATTCATCAATACAGTCTATCTTTCACCAACACGGGTAGATATAAGCTTTGAATTGCCGCTTGGAGAAGTGATTTTTGACTTTTATGATAAGCTCAAATCAGCAACCCGCGGCTATGCTTCTCTTGATTATGATTATTCCGAATATCGAGCCGGTGACTTACTAAAATTGGATATCCTCCTCAATAGCGAACCTGTCGATGCGCTCAGTGCCATCGTTCACCGCGCGAAAGCGCACGAATGGGGCAAAAAGCTATGTTCTAAACTCAAAGAACTCATCCCACGCCAAATGTTTGAAGTAATAATCCAAGCTGCAATCGGTGCGAAAATTGTCTCCCGTGAAACAATCGGTGCCATGCGCAAAAACGTACTCGCAAAATGCTACGGCGGCGATATTTCCCGTAAACGTAAACTCTTAGAGAAACAAAAAGAAGGTAAGAAGCGTATGAAGCAGGTCGGCAGGGTAGAAATACCACAAGAGGCGTTTCTTGCTGTGCTGAGTATTGATAATTAACAATGTACTAACCAATTTAATTCGAAATAGTATGTCAGTTCTTGAAAAATTTAAAAGTAAAAAACCTAAAAAAATACCAGTCACTCCCATGGAACACGCCGTTTCCTGGACTAAGACAATAGTCGGCGCCGTACTTATGGTAATGGTCATCAATGGACTATTGGTTGCATCATTTGTAGTTCCAACCGGCTCGATGGAGAACACAGTCGCCACCGGTGATTTTGTATTTGTGAATCGACTTATTTTCGCTCCATCCACTCCTCAAGTTTTCCCTTTCTTGAATGAACCCCTTCCATTCCTACGTTTACCCGGCTGGCGCACTCCTCGTCAGGGTGATGTGATTGTATTTATCTTCCCAGGAATGCGCGATCAAGCAGAACCTGATAATTTTGAATACTATCTAAAACGATGTGTGGCAACTGCCGGTGATACACTCGTCATACGTGATACAAAAGTAATTGTCAATGGTACGGAATTCGTATTACCCGAACACGGTAAATTCGAGAATACTCCAATGAATCCGGGTGATCATTATCAAACATTTCCGGTAGGAAAGGGAAATACACGTGATAATTTCGGACCAATTCGTATTCCAAAAAAGGGTGATGTTGTTCAATTAAATGCCGGTAACCGTTTGGAATGGGATACATTTATACGTCGTGAAGGACATAGCGTAGGCAGTGATGGTACTTCTATATTGATTGACAGTAAACCGGTCACAAGCTATACAATTGAGCGAGACTATTGCTTTGGTATGGGAGATAATCGTAATAATAGCTTGGATAGCCGCTATTGGGGGTTCGTCCCTGTGGAAAATGTAGTGGGTACACCGATGATGGTCTATTGGTCGTGGGATACCGGTCTCGGTATGGGAGACTTCTTCAAAAAATTAGGAACCATACGCTGGTCACGTCTCGGGACGATTATTCGATAAATCTTCTGCCGTTTGGACGGCAAGGGTGACCGCAGGCGCACGGTTGGAAGATGCAGAAGAGTGACAAAAAAAATCCCTCGCTACCAAAATAGCGAGGGACTTTAATGTCGGGGTGGAGGGATTCGAACTCTCGACCTCCTGTTCCCAAAACAGGCGCGCTAACCGGACTACGCTACACCCCGTACTTTTTGGGAGCGCAAAAATGCACCTTTTTTCTGAGATAGACAAATATTTACTATTGATAAGTAGATTTTGCTCGTAATTTTCATAGATGAGAATTGACATTAAAAGAGATTTTAATTTTTTTTTCAATAATTGAAAATAAAATTTGCGAGATATTTGACAAACCCGTATTTTTGCCCTCGACCTCCTAATGAACTCCTTTCGTTGTGGTGGTGAAAAGGTGAGAAGGGGAGTGCCCCTTGACGAGTGGTGACGTCAAGGGGCATCTCACTGTCTGGGGGTAACTGTAGGTTTATGCTCCCCTTCTCGCCTTTCAAGCTACTTTCCTTCGTAATTCTTTGCTAAATATATATACTATGAATATATTCAATAGAATTTTTACCCTTCTCCTCGTGCTCGTTTGTTCGTTTCCCCTCCTAATTGCCAATGACGAGACTCCCGGTGCTGCACAACAAAAACCCATTGCATTGACCAATGCGAAGCTCTATACTATCACACAGGGTATTATTCAAAACGGTACAATAGTGTTTGATAAAGGGAAAATCACCGCGGTTGGTCAAAATATTCAGATTCCAGCCGATGCTCAAATAATTAACTGCGACGGAAAATTCGTGTATCCGGGGTTTATTGCACCTGTCTCTACTATTGGTTTGGTCGAAATTGAAGCCGTACGCTCTACACGAGATGTATCGGAGTCCGGAATATATAATCCAAATGCAAAAGCAGAAGTTGCTTATAATCCTGACAGCGAAATTATCCCAACCGTTCGTTCTAATGGTGTATTGCTTGCCAATGTCGTTCCTGACGGTGGAGTGATTTCCGGACGTGCATCACTCATGATGCTTGACGGCTGGACGCGTGAAGACATCGCTCTAAAGCCCGTAACAGGTCTTGCGGTACAATTCCCACGGTTCTCGGTGTTTACAGCGCCATACATCCGTCAAAGCGCTGATGAACAACGCAAAGAAAATTCAAAACGCCTTCAGGATCTCACTGATTATTTCGAGCAAGCACGAATGTATTCCGAAGCTGCAAAAAATGGATTGACCGACAACCAAAAAGATATACGACTCGAAGCAATGCGTGCTGTGTTTGAAGAAAATCTTCCGGTACTCTTTGATGCAAGCGAAGAAAAGCAAATACGTGCTGTCATTCAATTTGCCCAAAAATTCAATCTAAAAGCAATTATTGTCGGCGGAACTGATGCATTGCAATGCAGTGATGTACTCCGAGAGGCAAATATCCCCGTGATTTTACAAAAAGTGCACTCAGTTCCACGTCGTGATGAACAAGGATATGACACTCCATATACACTGCCGGCACAATTGGCCGCCGCAGGTGTGAAATTCGCACTTTCGGACGGAGGCTCATGGCAACAGCGAAATTTACCATTCGAAGCAGGAACAGCAATGGCGTTTGGACTTTCTGAAAATGACGCACTTCGCGCTTTGACGCTTACACCCGCAGAAATACTCGGCGTGGCAGGTACGGTAGGTTCGCTCGATGTAGGTAAAGATGCAACCCTCTTTGTATCCAAAGGTAACGCCCTCGACGGACTGACCAATTCCCTTGAATTCGCCTATATTCAAGGTCGCAGCGTGTCGCTTTCGAGTAAGCAAACAAAGCTGGCGAAGAAATATCGCACAAGGTATGAACAAAAGTAAGACCGCATAACAAAACATAAAGCCCTGCTTTCACAATGAAAGCAGGGCTTTTTATTTTAGGATAGAATGTAATTTTAGGTTAACAGTTTGGTCATCTACTTTCAGTTTACTGTCGACGAATGTCAATAACTTCTACAATTTCTGCAGCATCTTTTTTGCCCGTGGCACAAATTCGCTTGTAGGAAAAAAGTCTACTAATTTTTGAAATGATTTTTTTGCTTCGTCATTTCTGCCAAGCCGTTGATATGATTCGGCTACCATGAGTTGAGCATCATCTAATTTAGACGAATTTTTATATCTGATTACCTTCTGAAAATTAAATATCGCCTGATCGTATTTACTAATTCCAAAGTATGACTCACCAAGCCAATAGTATGAATTAGATAGTACTTCAGGACTTTTCTCTGTTTTTAGAATTTCAAGCAGCAGTGTACTTGCTTCATCATATTGTTTTTTGGAAATAAGATTGAGAGCTTTATGATATTGCGATCCCGGCTTGACTTTGGTACTGTCCGGTTTTGATTCGGTTAGTATTTTGGTCTTTTCGTCCGGTTTGATTTCGTCTGCCAGATTCTCGGATGAAGATTCTTTGTTTGGAATTATTTTCTTAATCGGTTTTGATTTGGTTTCGGTGAACTTTCTTGATTTGGGTGCGAAAGCCGGTGTTTTTTTGCTAACCGGTTTATCTATAATGTCATCAGGTAGAATTTCATCTTCGTCTGGGTCGGGGGCTATAATCGCTTTACCGGCTTTTGCTGTTGATCTTGGTTGAGCTGTTTCTGAGATTGTGTTTTTGAGCAATTCCACATCTTTTCTCACCGATGAAATTTCTCGTAGCGCAGAGTCAATTTTACCATCACCGGCCGACTGCTTGTCCTCAAGCCGCTGCATTTGTTCGCGTAATGTGAGGAGACGTTTCTTTGGTGCTGAGACTATTGTTTCCTGTGCTGCTGCATCAGTTCCGGTAATAGTTTGTGATGAAGGAAGCATCGTTGAAAGTGGCGGTAAAGGATGGCGAGTATGAGGTGGCTTGGGTGTAGAACACCCAACCACAAAAGCAGCGCAGGCCAAGAGAGGATACTGTAAAAATTCTTTTCGCATAGAAGTAATAATATAGATGTATGATTTTGTGGCAATCGATGTGCCAAAAGAGAAAAAGTAAATAATCGTATGCAAATTGAGTAACATCTCTCAATATGTGTCCATTACTGCGCTTGTGGAGAATAGAATATTGAAAGTAATTGTATAATATTCTCCAATGTAGTAGTATCAAACACCTCTATCAGTACAACGATTATGCAAAAATTATACATCTTCTTTATTACTCTCCTTTTATGTAGTTCATCAACTACTTTCTCACAGACTTCTGATTTTGATACTAAGGGGAAAGATTTCTGGATCGCTTTCCCGCCGAATTTTCATGGCACCGGAACGGATGATGATAATGATTATCTCTATTTGTACATAAGTGCTGAAATACCGACCAAAGGGGTAATTAGCTTTAGAGGTCAGCAAAATGTGTCATTCTCAATCACGGCAGCAAGTCCAATATTCACATATAAAGTTTTCTATAAAGCTATCGAATTACTAGATGCTGAAGAATCTGAAAAGCCATCTCCCCGAGCATTCCATATCACTTCTGAAAATGAAGTGACTGTCTATGGACTCAGCAAAGCAGAAAAAACAAGCGATGCGTTCCTTGCATTTCCGACTGATGTCTTGGGGACAAATTATTATGTAATGTCTTATAATTCAGATGATAGTCAACGAGATAGTGAGAATGATACTCCTTCACAATTCGCTGTTGTCGCATCAGAGGATGCCACCACGATAACAATTACCCTACCGACAAAAGTCATCAATTCCCGCCAAGGAGGCCCACGAATCCGTGAGATCACACTCAATAAAGGTCAGGTGTATTTATTGCAAGCGAAGCCGAGTACAAATGATGATTTAACTGGTTCGCACATCACATCCAATAAGCCGATTGCTGTTTTTGGCTCACAGCAGCGAGCAGCTATACCCTACGATTACAATGGTAATCGCGATTTCCTCATCGAAGAAATGCCTGCGGTTTCTAAATGGGGATATGATGCGTATCTTCTTCCCTTGCCGAAGCCAAATAAAGGAACAGGTAATTACAATCTGGATATATTCAGAATATTAGCATCAGAAGATGGTACACAAGTCACAATTAATAAACGACTTGTGAAAACACTTAAGGCGGGCGATTTTTATGAAGGTGATTTGACGGAAGCTGCAGCTATCACTTCTTCGGCTCCAATTTTAGTATCACTGTATAAGAAATCGACAGGTGGTGATGATAATAGTAGCGATCCATATATGATGCTTGTTCCTCCGGCTGAACAGTTCCTAAAATCGTACAGATGGATTAATTCACAAGTGTATGATACTACAACAGAACGCCGATGGACAGGCAGGAGATATGAAGATGTACAAGTAATTAAGCCAATCTACGATCAGCAATTTGTAATTGTCGTCGCTCCGAATAGCGCAGTCACTTCTGTAAAACTTGATAATGCAACACCTAAAGAAAAGTTTATAGCGATCCCAAACTCAGATTATTCCTTTGCTACTATTTCAGTTCAAGATGGTGTCCATACAATTTCAGCCGATAGCGGTATAGGAATCTACGTTTTTGGTTATGGCAATGCTGACTCGTACGGCTATATCGGCGGAATGAACATGATTAACACAAAGTTTGTGAGTTCGACTATCAAACCGCTTGACATTTCAGCTGCTTCAGGTGATATCGTCAGGTTACCACTCATTCTCGATTCGCTGCAAGCCAAGCCAAGAATCCAATCGGTAGGAATAGATCATTTTACTGCTACAATCCAATTCAATGCTACTCTCCTTACTCCAACCGACACATCTCAACGTGGTAAGATCGCAAATGGCTTTCAAACAGCAACCATTACCGGAAAATATGCCAATCAACTGTCTGGTGATACACTTACGACAATAGAGCTAACCGCAGGTCTGGGAGATGCAGAGTCCACACCGATCGATATCCTTACCTTTACGTGGTTTGATACAGCCGGAGACACCATCGACTCCAAAAATTCAGTAAAATCGGCCACTTTTCGATTAACTGATGTATGGACAGATCCTACACATGGGGTTCGTTTAATCAATCCTCAAGAAGGAACAATGTCACTTTCTATCGAACCAAACCCAACGACCTCCTTTCCTGTAAATGTAATATTGAGCGGTCAAATCGAGCCTACGGCTACACTCATTATCTATACACTGATGGGCAGGCAAGTCGCCGATTACTCACGCCAGCTGCGGAATGAACTCACAACAGGCGGTGATACAAAAACACTACAAATCTCACTTCCAAATATTTCCAAAGGTGTTTATTTCTTACGCCTTGCATCAGGGGAGAATAGTATTGTTCGCTCGTTACTTGTAGAGTAAATTACTCCATAATACAGTATTTCCCTACATAACAATTCTATAACCGTACTTCATAAGTAATTGTACTATAATCAATAGATAACGCAAACAATCATTCTGGTAATACTTTGGTTTAACGTACGTAAAATTGTCGCCGTAAATTTGCACACGAATTTATATTTGTAAAATACGTGGAGCTGACAAATGATACGATTGAGTACACTTTTGATAGTTTTTGGCGTAAGTGTAATTGGAATGAATCAGCAACTTTGGGGGCAATTACCCCTCCCACCTACACAAGAAATCGAAGTTGAAATTCCAAAGGCAGATGAACGAAATGTGGTGAATTATACACGTCCTTTCGCCTCTGCCAATCACCAAACAATGAATTTTGACAGCAAACTCAAGCCGTTTTATCATGGAGTCGCTTCCGGTGACCCGCTCCATGACCGTGTGATTTTGTGGACTCGCGTTACTCCCGACACAGATGGTGATATCACCGTTCAATGGAAAATTGCAACCGATACCGCTCTCGCCAATGTCATCCAATCCGGCACGACAACCACCAATCAAACACTGGACTACACCGTAAAAATCGACGCGCTCGGTCTCCAGCCCAATACGACGTACTATTATGGTTTCGAAGCACTTGGTAAAAAATCGCTTACCGGTCGGACGCGAACGACGCCGGTGGATGGAGTACAGCAATTACGCTTTGCCGTCGTGTCGTGTTCGAATTACCAACAAGGTTTTTTTAATGCTTACGGTCGCATTGCCGAGCGCAAAGACATCGACGCAGTTATTCATCTCGGCGACTATATTTACGAGTATGCCGATGGCGGATATGGATATACAAAAGAAGTAAACCGCGGGCATGAGCCCAAAAGTGAAGTGATTTCGTTGTCAGATTACAGAATTCGTCATTCATTCTACAAGCTCGATCCTGACCTGCGCCTCGCCCATCAGCAGCACCCGTTTATTGCAATCTGGGATGACCACGAGTCAGCGAATGACTCGTACAAAGATGGAGCTGAAAATCACGACAGCACGAAAGAAGGTAGCTGGCAAGAACGCAAAATGGCAGCCGAAAATGCGTATTTCGAATGGATGCCAATTCGACGTAAGACTCTTTCCAGCAACCAGATATACCGGTCCATATCGTATGGAAATATAATGGATTTGATTCTCGTCGATACACGTCTTGAGGGTCGTGAAAAGCAACTTGGCGGGAAAGATACCGCCGGAAAAGGTGCCATTGATACTGCATTGTGGAAGAGCGCGAATCGTACGCTTCTCGGCGCGCAACAGCAACAATGGCTGTTCGAACAATTACAACAATCAAAAGCTACCTGGAAAATACTCGCCAATCAAGTCATGATGATGCAAGTCGAGGCACAGGCATTAGGATTCCCCACAAATTTAGACGCATGGGACGGCTATCCGGCTGAACGGGAAAAATTATAATCGGTAATTACCACTAAGGGAATTAAAAATTTAGTGGTGCTTACCGGTGATATCCACTGTTCTTGGGCGTCTAATTTGACATCTAATCCATTCGACTCAACGAAATATTCCCGCCTTACGGGCGAAGGTTCGCTCGCTGTAGAATTCGTAACGCCAAGTATATCATCAGCTAATATCGATGAACTCCTCAATGTTAAAGGACGCACGCCATTTATTCAGCAAGCAGAAGGCGTGATGAAATTACTTAATCCACATCTCAAAGATGTAGAGCTCACGAGTCATGGATACTGTCTGCTCGATGTGACTCCTTCCAAAACGCAAGCGGATTACTACTTTAGTGATTCGATTACCGTGCCGGTCAAAACAGAAACCTTCTGGAAAGGATTCTCCGCTCCAAGTAATGACCCGCGTATTACCGTCACATCGACTCCCGCACCCGCCAAGCAAAATGCCCCCGACTTTGCTCCCAATGACCCGCCGCAAGGCATCACGTCGGTCTTTGAATTGAAAGAACTCACCTATGACGCACAACCATTGCTCGTTCTCGGCGTGTATCCGAATCCTGCTAATACTATTGTCAATATTGGCTATGCACTCACGGCAGCCCTTCTGGTTACCGTAAAAATCTATGATATACATGGCAATGAAATGATGACTGCTTTGAATAGCTTTCAGGAAGCGGGAACGTATTCCTTATTTATCGACACGAAGAATGTGGCGAACGGAACGTATTTCTGCAGGTTTATGACAGGTTCGGGTGTTGCTACAAGGTCATTCGTCGTTCACAAGTAATGATGCTTGCAAGTCATTGAAAAATAAAACCGCTTCCTCGGTTCGGCCGGGGAAGCGGTTTTGATTTTAAACGCATAAATGCTCACATCTTCACAATCCTAAGCTCAACGCGTCTATTCTTCACGCGCCCTTCTTCGGTGGAATTATCGGCGATGGGTTTGCTCGGACCATAGCCGATAGCCGAAATTCTGCCTTCGTCAATTCCTTTGGTAAGCAGGTAATTTTTACAACTTTGTACCCGCGCCTGCGAGAGACGGGTATTGCTTTCGGGCGAACCCTCACTCGAAGTATGCCCTGAGAGTTCGATTTCGATGCGCGGATTCTCGGTCATGAAGGTAACTAATTTATTTAATTCTACCTTGCCTTCGCTCAGGAGTTCCGCGCTTGACACGTTGAATTGAATATTTTTAAGGGTAATTGCCTCGCCAACCTGCACTTGTTTATCCTGAAACGTCACTGCTTTTGCCTTCGAGAGGTAAATGGTATGTTCGTCCGCATGCTCATCCTGAATCACATCAAACACTTCACTTCCGCTCTGATATCCTGTAAAATTTGCCTCTGCTACATTGAGACCGATCGGGAGTCCGCCGAGGGTGAATTTCCCGTCTGCGTCGCTTTTCGTCTCGCCAAAACCCCGCACCATGACCGTGGCGCCTACGATGGATTCGCCCGTTTCTTTGTCGTGTACATAGCCCGTGATGGAATTTTTGTACAGTATCGGCTTAGGATTAATCAGCAGCTTGATAAAGTCAATCGCGAAGCCATCGGCAGCGCCGGTGGTGTCGTCAATTTTCACGGAAAGGGTAGAAGAATTAAGCACATCGAGGAGTTCGGGTGGGATACGCACGGAGATAAACTTACCAATCGGACCGCTCTGATTGAGAGAATTAAGCACATTTTCGAGATTGCCAAAGCGCTTACCATTGATATACGCCATATACTTAGAGCATAGATTCGGTGCCTGAAAGTCATCGACAAACATCGTAAGCATTGCGCCGGTAATTTTCACGCCTTTGACAGAAGTAAGGGGAATGTCAATCGGAATAGGTCGCGCAGGGTTCGAGGCCGAATACCCGTCACCGTTACAAGCCCTATTTTTCTTGCCGAACATACTCCCGACCATGATACGGTCTAGCCCCGGCAGGTCATCTTTTTTCGCCTGCCACGGATACGGATGGATTTCGGTCGCCCGGCCGGTGAAGGGATTAAAGCCCTGCGGAAAGCCAAATCCAAGATTATCAATATCGCCGACGCGGATCATCACATCGCCTTCCTCGGTATTTTTGAGCGTGGCGGAGTTGGACTTCCAGTCACCGTCATTAGGAGTAGTCTGCGCAAACGCAGGAGCGGATGAAAGAATTACACTACAAAGACAAAAAAGTAGAAGTACTCGCATGATAGTACCTTGTAAATAATTGATATATAATTACTTGTAGTTGATGTTTTAGATTCCCCGTTCGGTCAGTTGCTACAACTGACCGTCAACACTTACCGCTGAAACGCCTTGCTCGTCTGTACCTTGTGTAAGTATCACCGAGCAAACGTTCGACCCCGATAGGGTCGTAACTGCTTGAAGATGCTATATGCTACAGACATTCAATCCCGCTGGGATTGGTTCTCGATATTTGTGTATCACTGAATATGATAGCTATTGTTCTGCGGGCTGTCGTGCAACCGTTTTGGTGGTAAGTGGTTACGATCAGTTGGAAATAACTGATCGGACGGGAAAAGATCAAAAAAAATATCCGATTATTTCAGGACTATTCACTTTTCTTCCTATTTACCTACAGTGTTAAATCAGGGGGACGATCAAACCTTATCTCTTCCTTAAAGAAATAAAGAATTTCTTCGGAAGCCATTGTAGCCGCTCGGTACTTATCCTCCAGCGACAGCCGCTCGGTAAACAATCTGGGCCACGGTATTACATCTGAAATAGAATGTTTAACAAATAACCAACGCTGGAATTTTTCCACATAATCAACACCTGAAAAATGACTCATGCCATAGAGAAGTCCAAATAGATAGCCGAAAACACTCATATATGCTTTTTCTTGATCAAATTTGCCAGTGGTAAACGCAAAAGGTCCAATAATAAAACGAGATAATTTCAATGTGAGCTGTTCGTATCGTTTTTTTGTAGTTTCTTGAAGTGTTTCATGAGAACAAAGAATTGTAATATCGAATTGAGTATCGGTAAATTCATGAACCATTGTTTTTTCTGCTAAAATAAACCCCTCTATTTCCCGCAAAGCCATTCTGATTGATTTTGCCTCATTTTTTTTACAATGGTCTTCTATCATACAATCCCACCAAACATTTGGATGCCATTTGTACTTAACAAGAAACCAATATCTAAATTTACAATGGTAAGGAATATTAGTAATATATTCTAAGCCTGTGAAATAACCTATAATAAAAGAAGCTATTTGATGGTAACTAACGCTATTGTCCCAGTTGAAAAACGTTTCTGTATGGCGTTTAATCTTTGTCCAAAACTGTGCGATTTCTTCGAATTTATCATGCATAAAAACACCTTTAATTGATTTACTTCTTCTTCACCTGTTTCTTCAACGCATCCTCAACATTCCCACCAAACCGGGTAATCATCTTTCTTAGTCCGTCATAATCGCTGTCCTGCGCCGGGGCGAGTCCTTCGACGCTGTAGGTCTCGTAGAGTGCCTTGCGTCCAACGGGTGTCGCCTGAAATGCGAGCAAAGCTTTGATGATTTTTTCCTTGACTACCACGGGGATATCTTTACGGAAGACGAATGGATCATTCGGTATATCTTCTGTAAAATCAATGATTTTCACTTTTTCGAAAATATCGGGATATTGTTTTTGTACCCGGGCGCGGGCATCGAGAATTTCACCGGTTTTTTTATCCGGCGGGGAGTAGTAGGTCGCGCCGGCATCGACCTGCTTTTGATACACCATCGTGACGACATTATCATGCTTCATCGCAAATACTTCTTCCGAGGGCTTGATATGCCGCTTATCAAGCATCGATTTCGGCAGAATATAACCGGAAGTCGAGGCAGCATCGACGTACGCGATTTTCCGTCCATTGAGTTCATACAGCGAGTCAATCCCACTATCGGTGCGGGTGATAAATTGTCCTTTATACGTCGCTTCACCATCACGGCGAATGACTTTCAATGCAGCCTCTACTCCATATTTTTTATTAGCAAGTACATAACTAAATGTATTCATTGCAGCCACATCCGCTTTTCCGCTACCGAATGCTTCGACGACCGCAATGAAGCTCGTCGGCAGTGAAGCGGAGAAGGTATATCCCGTCGCTCGTTGTAAATATGCAACAAGAGAGTCGGCGCTGGTGGAAATCTTCTGAGCGTCAACCGAGGGAACAAGGAGTAGGCGAATAGGGTTCCCTTTGGAACCGAGAGTAGTACTTTCGAAGGTAGGTCGGATGGATAAATAGAGTAAAATCAGGAACAAGAGAGGGATGTAAAATTTAGCAAACTTCATAGTAGATTTGTCCTTATCTTTGGCAGTCATGCCAAGTTTCGGTAATTTTGCAGTCGAAATCAACGATTTACTCCGAATTTACGGTAATCTTGCCGAACCATCAAGTAAAAAATTGATTTCATTTCTTTTTGAACAACTATCCTATTTTTTATCATTTTTAGAGAATTGAATGAATATTCATGAATATCAAGCCAAAGAACTCCTGCGCCGCTACGGTGTGCCGGTTCTCTTTGGTAAAGCTGTGACGACAGCAGAAGAAGCGGGAACAGCCGCCTACCGCGATTTTGTCCTCCGCGGAATTTCTACGATTGTCCTCAAATCACAAATTCATGCCGGCGGACGCGGCAAGGGAATCGTGGTACATGCTACTACCAACCAACCCGTCGAAGTCCTTGGCAAACAAGTACATGGCGTGACTGTTATCCGAGAAGGAAATATTTCCGATAAAGCATATCAATATGCAAAAGCAACATTTGGTAATAAGCTTATCACTATCCAAACCGGTGAAGAAGGCAAAATTGTCAATCGTATGTTTATCGAAGAAGGATGTGCCATCGCATCCGAAATGTACGTCAGCATCGTGCTCGACCGCCAAACAGCGAAAAACGTCATCATGGTCTCGACGGAAGGCGGCGTGGAAATCGAAAAAGTCGCTGAAGAACATCCTGATCGCATCATCCGCGAAGTCATCGATCCCGTGATCGGCTTCCAACAATTCCAGGCACGTCGCTTAGCATTTGGTCTCGGCCTCAGCGGTGACGGCTTCAAAAGCTTCCTCTCGTTCATTACCAAACTCGTGAAAGCGTATGATGATATGGACTGTTCGATGCTCGAAGTCAACCCACTCGTCCTCACCGAAGAAGGCAAAATCATCGCTCTCGATGCGAAACTCAATTTCGATGATAATGCTCTCTACCGTCATGCAGAATTCAACGAACTCCGTGATATTGCTGAAGAAGCGCCACTCGAAGTCGAAGCATCAAAATTCAATTTAAACTATATCAAGCTCGATGGTAACGTTGGCTGTATGGTCAATGGCGCCGGTCTTGCCATGGCAACAATGGACATCATTCAGCTTGCGGGCGGCTTCCCGGCGAACTTCCTGGACGTTGGGGGTGGAGCAAA
Source organism: Ignavibacteria bacterium (assembly GCA_016720145.1). Classification (GTDB taxonomy): domain Bacteria; phylum Bacteroidota; class Ignavibacteria; order Kapaibacteriales; family UBA961; genus JADJXV01. The sequence goes on from JADJXV010000017.1 coordinate 70,120, forward strand.
TGTCGAGCGTATTGCCAATGCATTCAGAATCATGCTCAGCGACCCGAATGTAAAAGCCGTCCTCGTCAATATTTTTGGTGGAATTGTTCGCTGCGACCGCGTGGCAAATGGTATTCTCCAGGCATTAAAATTAGTCGAAGTCAATATCCCGGTTATCGTTCGCCTCGAAGGCACCAATGCTAAAGAAGCACAGGAAATTCTCCAGAATTCCGGCATGGCATTCCTCGTAGCAAGCAATCTTCAGGATGCTGCCAATAAAGTGACCGAAGCGCTCAATACAACGGTCGAAGCGTAATCAATTGCTTGAGTTATATAAAAATCCCGACTGCTTAGCGGCAGTCGGGATTTTTTTTTGTCTATATTTTGGTTTCTGTATCAAAATTTCAGTGGATCGATTAGCTCCAGAGGAGCGACCTGTTTGTAGCAGTGAAGTTCAAAAGTTGATTATTAGCTCCGTAGGTGCGACCTGTTTGCGCAAAAAACGTGTCGCACCGATGGTGTGTGCTACGATGGTTCTTCGGTGGTGCAATTGCTATAAACATGTCGCCCTTACAGGGCTAAAGAAGCTAAACTGATCGTTCAGGGATTTTGATGATAAAACCCTATCTAACTATCCATACAGTGCGAAGTTCCCAAATATTTCGTAAGTTGTCATCACCTCCCGAAAGCATTCGGAAATCCCCGTACTTTCTGAGGATATATTTTTTTACAACAATTCTCACAAGGGTTCTTATGAAACTCTGTACTGCCTTTCTCCTCGCACTCTGTGCCACGCTTCTTCCCGTCAAAGCAACCAGCATTTTTGACCATGTCTCACGGGTGAATTCTGAATGGAATAATCCTGTTTTTTCGGTCGATGCGTTTCGTAATGAACGCTCTAATGACACGCTTTCCGAGCGCCGACTCGTGCAATTACACCTCCAATCTGTCATTCGTCTTCTAAAAACAAGAAGCATAACCGGCTTATCTGCCAATCAGCTACAAGCGCGTGCAAATAATATTGCACTCCTTGTCGGTTACGCAGAAGCAGGATCATTCCCGCGAAATATCACCCACAGAGGTCGCATCCCGGTGTTTGTCGATGACCGCAATGTGCCGTGCGCCGTTGGGTATTTGATGCTTCTTGCGGGCTATACTGACTTTGTGGGCGAGACCCGCACGAACGTAAATAATATCTATATCCGGCAGATCAAGAGCGATGTATTTACAAAATTTCATGCCGAAAGCGGACTTACGCTCGATGAACTGGCGTTGATTCAGCCCTGGTATGGTGAACATATTGAGTTTACTAAAGTAGCACCACCGGAGGTGATTGTCAAGGTATTTACAAGAGACAGTACACGTGGCTTACTCTATGCTTATGGAGCATTTACTAATATTAACGGTGTGGCGATGAATAATCTAGCCGTCTTTAATGGTGCATCATGGAGCGCAATTCCTAACGATATTAAAGGGAAAGTGACTTGTATGGCAGTACTAAATGGCGAATTGTTTGTCGGCGGACGCTTCACGATGGGGAATGATTCTATCTTTGGGCTTGCTCGGTATGATGGTAAGTCATGGGTAAAATTTAGCGAATTGTATGAAGTTCGCTGTATAAAAGAATTTGAAGGACGACTTTTTATCGGGGGGAAATTAGATACTGCTGAAAAGTCTTATAGCAAATATTTTGCTACGTATTCTTCATACTACAAAAAATTTGAAGACTATACAGGCGCTCATTTTAATGCTCCTATAAATGCGATAACAGTTCATATGGGGACCATAATTGTTGGTGGTGAATTTACTAAGAATTATGAAGATGAACAATTATATTTAAGTGGATGGAATCGGTATACAGGTTGGCAAGCTATTGAATCACCATTTACACGCTCAATTACAGCATTACACTCAGGATCGGGTGGTGAATATACTTGGAATTATCCGGTATTATATGTAGGTTCTTCCGGACCTGTTCCTAATCTGCGCGACAGTGCATCGCCGGTAATAGCAGTAAAAGAGTTTTTAAAATGGTTTGATCATAGTAACGCAACATGGATTAATTTACGATATCAAATACCTGATCATCTTTCGGAAGTTTATGTGTCGGGGTTTGAAACGTTAGATAAACTACAAGATGGTAAAGAAGTAGTTGCTTCGATACAAACCCCGGATTACGGATATCTTATTGGATTTTATTACAGATATGACGTATTATCATTAAACATACTAAGCTTTTACAGATTCGGTAAAAGTGCTCCTTCCATACAATTTTTCAATGGTAATCTATATATTGGTACAGATACACTTGGATTGCTTAAAAGTAATATGGTAATAACTACAGATGTCGATGAAAATACACCACTTGCAAGCTCGCTTACAGTAGTAGGCCAGAGCAGGGAGAGCGTGACCTTCCGCCTCCCAAGCGAACCTCACACACAGGTCAGTATGTCGCTTGTCGATATTCTTGGTGTAGAAGTGTCGCGGGAAGTAGTACCGGCCGGCGATCAGCTCACACTTCACACTTCAAATCTCAGCCAAGGCGCCTATTACGCCCGCATTACTGCCGATGGTAAATATTATACCAAGAAGCTGCTTGTGTCGTATTAATTGATTGATACATAATATAATTACACAAAAAAACAGCCCTTTGGGAGAAATTCCCGAAGGGCTGTTTTTTGTTATACTGGATTGCTGGATTTAATTAACCAAATCCTCACCTCACGGTCTCACAGGAATTATTTTTATAATTTTTTTTTGAAGGGAAGTGAAGGTAGAACTGGCAGGCACCAATAACGCAACGATTACTCTGCACCTTTGCGCCTTTGCGTTAAGAATCAACTACTTAGAGAATTTTTTTAACGCAAAGACGCAGAGAACGCAAAGATATCTCTGCATCTCTGCACCTTCGCATTAAAAAAATCCGGGCAAATCCTGCGACGCACACAAATACCGGTAAACCAAATAATTTTTCGCCCTAAAACGGTGAGCGTTCGGTGAGTGAAGGCCATTAATTTTGAATTAAATACAAAAATCTAAACACAACTATGTTCATTTTATGACCTCCTTACGCGAAACATTTATTCTCAAACTTGTGAAGTTTGATGACTCACTCCATAAAACAGTCGCCCTGACTTTACGCAATATTAAATCTGCAGAAGCTGTTACCTTCAGTTCGACTGAGGAACTGGCCGAGTATCTAGACATAAGCGATGAACAAACTCATAATGAAAGACAAGTATAATTAACCATTGTAATTATTGAAGGATTTCATAAGTGACTGAAAAACATCGATACTTGGTGCAAGCTTCTTTTGTGTGGGTTGTACTGAAGGCAACTACGACCGGCGAACATTTTTACGAACACCTTTTTGAACTCGACGGTTCTTTGAGGCTATTCTTCATGAATAATCCAAAGCAAAAAAATTTCACACTAATACATATAATATGTTTACTGGTCAATGGGTTAGATGATGTAAGAACTAGAGATGAATTAGTCAAAAATCTTGGTGATCGTTATAGCAAGATAGGCGTAGAAGCGATACACTATGATATGGCAGGTGAAGCATTGATGTGGGCACTTTCGCAAGTACTTAGCGATAAATTCACCGATGAAGTGAGAGAAGCGTGGATTGAGATGATTGCAATGTACGCTTGTATGATGAAAGCAGCGCATTATCAATTCGAAGAGCGAAGGCAGATGGATTTTGCAGCAAGGCTATATGCTGCATAAGCCGTTAATTATCAATCAATACGTTGAAGTGATTCATCTACAAAAAAGACAATCCGTTTACTGTTTTTCAAGAGCCACCATCGCCACGGCAAGAGTCGCAGAATGAGAAAGGGTCAGGTGAATTCTACAATCGCCCCACCGCTCGGCCAAGAGTCCTGAGAGTTCAATCACCGGTTTCCCGCTTGGTTCATTGCGCACTCCAACGAGATGAAACGCGAATCCATCGCGCATTCCGGTGCCAATCGCCTTGCTGAATGCCTCTTTTGCGGCGAATCGAGCCGCGTAATGCTGTCCTTTGTGCAGTTTGAATTTCTCGCAATATTCCCGTTCCGTCTCGGTAAATATCTTTTTCAAAAACCGTTCACCAAATTTTTCGATCGATTCTTCGATCCGTGCCACGTCTGCTATGTCTGTGCCGATACCGATGATCATACGTTTTGCCTGCGATTAGTTGTGGATACTACTTGTTCAAAATTACCACTTTATGCTTTGCTGACCAACCGTTCTGCCTGAGAGTATCACTTCTTCGTGATGCTCTCAGTTTTCAAGAGGTTCTAACTAAACGCCCCAACCGAGCCGCTCGCGAAGAAGCGAGGGGCTCGGGAGGACTCTTCTGAGGGTATCACTTCCGAGTGATGCTCTCAGTGTTCAGGCAAACGTCTGGACTCGGTTCAGGGTGCCAGCGAAACAACTCCACCAACACAGGCACCGAAAAAAATCTTTGCGTAAATGCTCGTATGTGTAGTAATTTGCATTCAAAATTACGTGGTTCCACTTTGAATAATTACTTATGAGCACTTACTTTTCGGGATTTACTCCCGCTGCCCTGCAATTCCTGGAAGACTTAGCAAAAAATAATACCCGTGAATGGTTCGCTGAACACAAGCCGGACTACGAACTCCTCCTCAAAAACCCCTCGCTCGGTCTCGTCGATGTGATGAGTCAACGCTTCGAAGACCTTGGATTACCATTTGTCTCCACTCCCAAAGCATCCCTTTTTCGGATTCACCGCGATACGCGCTTCAGCAAAGACAAAAGTCCGTATAAGACCAATTGCGGTATAACTTTTCCGTATCACGCTCGGAAGAATGATACGACTGCCGTGAATTCACCTGGACTCTACGTACATATTGCACCACAAGATATGTTTATAGGCGGCGGACTCTATATGCCTATGCCACAACAGCTTAAAGCAGTTCGTGAGCGTATCGCGGATGAATGGCAGATATTAGAATCCATCCTCCGACAGCCAATGTTTATGACTGAATTTCCAAATGGTCTCAATGGCGAAATGCTCATGAAAGTGCCACGTGGCTATGAACAAGATCATCCCGGAGCGCAGTATTTACGGCTTAAACAGTATTTAGTGGGATGTCCGCTCAAAGCAGAAGAGATTTATACCGAACAAATTATGGATATCATTGAGGCTAAATCTGTCGCTATAGCACCACTATTAGCATACCTAACCGAGGCGATGTCTGCCTAATGAACACTCCAAAAAAAATAGTCATCACCGGCGCAACCGGTTTTCTGGGCAAACGCTTAGTTGCTGCGCTTGCGGCGAAGGGATACGCGCTTGTCATCTTCTCCCGTAGTCCGGACAACGCTCGAAAAACGCTCGGCGCACAGCATGAATACCATGCATGGAAGGGTGGGTCCTCACCAGAACTAGATGCAGCGGTGAACGGCGCTTATGCAGTCATCCATCTTGCAGGTGCATCAGTGGCAGGTGGGCGGTGGACGAAGGAGTACAAAGCAACAATTCTGAATAGTCGAACTCGCGGAACTCATGCAGTATCAATGGCTATCGTTCATGCTGAGCACCCGCCAGAGGTGTTTTTTTGTGCGTCGGCGGTAGGATATTACGGCGATGCAGGTGATGAATACTGCCGAGAAACCACGCCACCGGCAAAGGATTTTCTCGCTATGGTTTGCACCGAGTGGGAGGCGGCGACAAAGCCCGCCGAGACGAAAACGCGGGTGGTGCGTGGTCGAATCGGGGTAGTGCTCGACAAGCACGAAGGCGCACTTGCGAAGATGCTGCTGCCGTTTAAGCTGTTTTTTGGCGGGCATTTAGGCAGCGGTCGCCAGTGGTTCTCGTGGGTGCATGCGGATGATGTAGTAGGGATGATTGTGTGGTCACTTGAGCAGCCGGCCGTGCGTGGCGCGATGAATATCGTAGCGCCGGAGGCGGTGCGTATGGCGGACTTCGCCAAAACGCTCGGGAGAGTTCTCCATCGTCCGAGTATGTTTCCTGTGCCGGCGTTTGTACTGAAACTCATCCTCGGAGAGCAGGCATGGATTGCGATTAGCGGACAGCATGTTTTGCCGGAAGTGGCGCAGAAGCAAGGATATACGTTTCATTTTCCGAAGCTTGAGCGAGCACTGCAGGAAATAGTCGTAAGTCGGTAAGTTGTAAGTCGGTAGGGGCGAATCGCATTCGCCCAGGTCGTGATAGGGTTTTGCAGGGAGAATAGTGGAATGTCGGTAGGGGCGAATTGCATTCGCCCGGGGTCTTGCAAGGTTTTATTCTTTGCATGACATATTTCTACTAAGGTTTATCATAATTACCTGTAATTGCAAACTGCCAAAGTAGAACTTAGCGAACTTTGCGAAAACCTCTGCGAGCTTTGCGGTTAATTTATCCGCATAGTTTCACAGTTATTTACGAAGATATTGCTGTAGATAATTTTACAATTACTGACAATTATATAGCAGCAACCGACTTTACTAACAGGAAATTTACTTTTGATTTTAGCGATAGGATTATCGAATGACAAAGCAGGAATAATTCAATCCAACAATTCCCAACCCCCAAATAACATGAACATCGCATTTATCCTCCTCGTCCTCCTTCACGGGCTGATTCATATTCTTGGATTTGTCAAGGCATTTGGCTTGGCGGAGGTGAAACAGCTCACGGTGCCGATACCGAAGATACTGGGAATACTCTGGCTTATTGCATTTCTACTTTCGGTGGCTCTGGCTGTGGTGTTTGCGCTTGACTTCCCGTATTGGTGGGCGCTCGCCTTGCTGGTGGCCACCGTTTCACAAGTGCTGATTTTTACCTCGTGGCGGGATGCGAAGTATGGTTCGATTGTTAATGGGATACTTTTGCTTGCAGTGGTTTTAGTCGTAAGTGGTAAGTGGTAAGTGGTAAGTGAAAGGAGTGGTAAGTGGTAAGTAGGAAGTGATAAGTATTAAATAATATTTACAGTTATGTCCACATAAGACGTTGAAAGTATTCGAGGTAAAATGAAATTGTATTGTCAGGGTGAAGCGCATTCACCCGACCCAAGCACGACCTGGGCGAATGCAATTCGCCCCTACGGTCGAAATTTATTCTATCATTGTTCCCCAAAAAAACATACAAATCTCTAACCCCATGAAAGCAATACTCCATACACGATACGGTTCTCCCGATGTACTCCACTTTGCAGAGGTACCGAAGCCCACGCCGAAAGACCATGAACTCCTGATACGGATTCACGCCACAACCGTCAATCGTACTGACTGCGGTTTTCGGAGCGCTGAGTATGTTATCTCCCGATTATTCAGTGGGTTAATTAAACCTAAAAATCAGATTTTGGGGAGTGAATTCGCCGGTACGATCGAGGCGATTGGCAAGGGCGTAACGTCCTACAAGGTTGGCGATGCTGTGTTTGGGTATAATGATGCCACCTTCGGAGCATACGCCGAGTATTGCGCGCTCCCGGAGAATGCATGCATTGCGCCACTACCCCGGAATTTCACGTTTGAAGAAGCCGCGCCCATCTGTGAAGGCGCGCATTACGCACTCTGCGATATCCGCGCGGCGAAAATTACCCGCGGACAGCGCGTGCTCGTCAATGGTGGGACAGGCGCGATAGGGTCGGCGGCTGTGCAATTACTCAAGCATTTCGGCGCATGGGTGACTGCCGTGTGCGCCACTCCTCACCTCGAACTCGTCCGGTCATTAGGCGCGGATGTAGTGATTGATTATACGCGCGAAGACTTTACGCAACTTGATGAAAAATTTGATGTTGTGTTTGATGCAGTGGGGAAGAGTTCGTTCACGGCGTGCAAGAAAATCCTCACCAAACGTGGCATCTACATGTCCACCGAACTCGGCACAAACTGTTCGAATGTTGGGCTAGCACTTATCACTCCATTTTTAGGCGGCCGGAAAGTACTCTTTCCCATCCCGACGAACACGCGGGAAGATGTGATTTTTTTGAGAGAACTTGTCGAAAGCGGCGCATACAGACCCGTCATCGACCGCACCTACCCGCTCGAACAGCTCGTTGAGGCCACGCGCTATGTCGAGACAGGACAGAAAGTTGGGAATGTGGTGATAAAAGTGGCTTAAGTGAGTTAGGGGAAAAAATGTTGTCAACGTAAAAATTTGAAACATTCTTGATAGTTAGAAGCAAGCTTAGCATGACGAACAACTTACCTTCACACAAAGGTTTCAAGAAGTGGCAGCCCAACGCCTATCAAAAAGCAATGAGACAAGGTATAAAACATAGCCCATGATTTCAATCATGGGTTCAAGAGTCGCGAGGAGATTTCTTCAACCGTTTTAACGGTTTTGAAATCTGGGAATGGTTTTAACCATTTCAATACGCACGATACAACCGATTCAACGGTTTCAACCGTTTCGATACGGCATACAGAATATAAAAACGATAACTTAACTATTATCATTATGTTATCTACAAAAAAATACGAAAAAATCAATATGTCATTAACAGTTAGTCGAAATGTTCATTTACTTGCCAATTACTTCTCCGTTTGGACGGCAATGGGTGTCCGCAGTCGAGACTTGGAATATGCAGAAGAGAAACACAATTTAATGTACTAACTAATTATAAATCATGAAATTAGAAACAGGAAAAAACGCGTCGATTATCACGTATAATGGCATTACGCCGAACATTCATCCTTCGGTGTTTATGACCGAGGGCGTGCGCATTCTTGGCGATGTGGAGATCGGCGAGGACTGCTCGGTGTGGTATAATACCGTCATCCGCGGTGATGTGAATTATATCCGTATCGGCCGCCGCACGAATATTCAAGACCTGTCGATGCTCCATGTGAATTACAAAAATTGTCCGCTGATTATCGGTGAGAATGTGACCGTCGGACATTCGGCGATCCTCCACGGCGCGACGATTGGGAATTGCGTGCTGATTGGCATGGGCGCTAAAATATTAGATCGCAGCGTGGTTGGTGATTATTCACTCGTGGCTGCCGGTGCTGTTGTGCGTGAAGGGTTCACGGTGCCGGAGGGAACGCTCGTCGCGGGCGTGCCGGCGAAGATCGTACGCGACCTCACACCCGATGAACGTGCGCATCTTGAGGAATCAGCTGCGAATTATATTCGTTACGTGGCAGAATATCGTCGGCAGATTGTGTAATTTTGCGCTTTATTTGTTCCATCAGCACAGATTTTCATGCCGCAACATCTCCTATCTTCTCATAGCTTTACCGTTGAAAAAACTACCCTTCCCAATGGCGTCCGCGTTCTCTCGGAATTCGTACCCACCGTCGAATCCTTCGCCCTTGGTGTGTGGGTCGATACCGGTTCGCGGGATGAGACGGACTCCACAATCGGTATCGCACATTTTATCGAACATCTCGCGTTTCGTCGCACAGCCCGGCATAGTTCACGGCAGATTGCTGCTGAATTCGAGTCGCTAGGCGCTTATACCAATGCGTTTACCGCCAAAGAACAAACCTGTTTTTATGTGCGCGCGCTAAAGCCACATTTCCGTAAAACACTCTCATTACTCGCTGAAATTACCCTCACACCTGCCTTTCATCCTGCCGATATCGAGAAGGAACGTACCGTGATTATCGAGGAAATTAAATCCTACGATGATGAACCGGAGGAATTAATCTTCGACGCCGGAGAACAGCAACTCTTTGGTAATCATCCGCTTGGGAATCCTATTGCGGGTTCGGTTGAGTCCGTAAGTGCTATCACAGAAGATGATATAAAGTCATTTCATACATCTGGCTATCATGCCGGAAATATCGTCATTGCTGTAAGTGGAAATATCACACATGAAGAGGCTGTGAATCTTTCAGCGAGGTATTTTGGAGGTGTAGTAAGTGGCACTTCAATTAGGACACGTACATCTCCTGATGTGACTACTGCCGATCGTATTATCATCTATAAATCATTTCAGCAAGGACATTTACTGCTCGGGAAACGGATCCCGGGTGTGCTGTCTGCTGACCGATATGGTTTATCAGTGCTCAATACGCTCCTCGGCGATGGTATGAGCTCCCGGCTCTACCAACGCGTGCGTGAGCGGGCAGGACTCGCCTATTCGGTCTATTCGTCGGTGCAAATGATGGCTGATGTTGGCGCCCTGATGATTTATGCAGCGACGGATGAAAAAAAATTGGCCAAAACGGAGATGATGATTAGAGAGGAATTAGCCAAGCTGTGCAGTACTCGTATCACTCCCAAAGAACTCCGCCGCGCGCAGGAACAGTCAAAATCTGGCATAATTATGTCCTTAGAGAGTATGTCCTCACGAATGCAGGCACTCGGCAAGAGCGAGCTTGAAGAAGGTTTCCACGAAAGTATTTACGCGACAATAGAGCGTGTGGAGCAGGTCACGGCCGATGATATTCTGCGCCTTTCAGAGGAGTATTTGCAGCCGGATGACGGCTGGTCGGTGGCTGAAATTCGTGGGTGATACAGAACCGAAATTGTTTAAATACGTGTTGTAACAATCTGGTATAATTGTGAAGAAACCGTAGAGACGCAAAATTTTGCGTCTCGACACGTGATGATTACAATGTGCAGAAAACGTAGATACAAACAATCAGGTTCGAATAAATATTCTAATCTATTATCATTGGAGAGGTTATGCAAATCATTCTTCATCGTGCTGCCACGCGTGGTGGCGCAGACCACGGCTGGCTCACGGCCCGCCATACCTTTAGTTTTGCCGGATATATGGATCCCTCACGCGTGCATTTTGGAGTATTGCGTGTGCTCAATGATGACATAATTGCCGGTGGTGGCGGATTCCCGACGCATCCGCATGACAATATGGAAATTGTAACGATTCCAATCACCGGCGCGCTTGCTCATCGAGACAGCACCGGCGGTAATGGCGAAATCACTTCCGGCGAAGTGCAGATTATGTCTGCCGGCACAGGAATTCGCCATTCGGAATTCAACGCATCAGAGACGGATGAGGTGAATTTACTCCAAATCTGGATGTTCCCGAAGCTTCGGAATATCGCTCCGCGCTATGATCAACGAGCATTTTCGGCGGATGAACGTAAAAACCGGCTCCGCGTGGTCGTATCGCCCGATGATGCCGATGATGCATTATGGATCAATCAGGATGCGTATTTTGCGGTTGGTAGTTTGGTGGCAGGTACAAGCGTCGAGTGGAAACTCCGTAATGCAGATAGTGGTGTGTATGTCTTTGTCATTGAAGGAGCTATCGAAATTGCCGGTGAGACACTCGAGCGCCGCGACGGTATTGGAATCAGTGAAATTTCAGATTTGAAAATTAACTCAAGCACGGAAAGTTCTGTGCTGCTGATGGAAGTGCCGATGCGGTAAACTCAATTTCAGGATGGTGTTAAGCGTTCTTCATGTAGCGTTCCCGATTCCGGGAAGACACCTTATAAAGGCAATGACACGTAGGTATAAAAAAAAATAGCCCATGATTGAAATCATGGGCTATGTTTTTACCATTGCTCTGGTTTTGCGCGGCGCGTCATCAGTTCGCTGATGGCTTTCCGTGGCGGTTTTCCGTCGAAAATGATACGATAGACCTGTTCAACAATCGGCATTTCGACACCGTGTTTTTTGCTTAATTGATAGGCCGACTCGGAAGTACTCACGCCTTCTGCCACGGTTTGCGTCTCCGTTAGAATTTCTGCAAGTGATTTACCTGCACCAATTTGCTCGCCCACGCGCCGATTGCGGCTATGCCTGCTATTACATGTTACAAATAAATCTCCAAGACCGGAAAGTCCTGAAAATGTATGCGGATTCGCCCCAAGCGCGGTGCCAAAGCGTGTCATTTCGGCGAGTCCGCGAGTGATAAGCGCGGCTTTAGTATTATCACCCATATTCACACCATCGATGATTCCTGCTGCGATTGCGATTACATTCTTGAGCGCGCCGCCAAGCTCGGCACCAATCACATCATTGGATGAATACACTCGAAAAGTGGAAGTAGTGAATGCTTTCTGAACTGCATGTGCGACGGCTGACGAGCTAGATGCTGATACAACCGTTGTTGGCATTTTCCGTGCGACCTCTTCGGCGTGACTTGGACCGGTGAGAACGGCGAATTTATCAATAGTTATATTTGCTACATCTGATAGAATCTCAGACACACGAAGTAGTGAAGATCGCTCAATTCCCTTAGCACCACTTACGATGATTTTTCCTTTTAGTGAAAAACTATAAGTAGTTAGAATAGAACGTATATACTGAGTCGGAACAGCTAAGACAATTATATCTGCATCTGCTAAATCTGTTGGATCAATGGTGGCTCGAACAGTGGATGGAATCGTCACATCGGGCAAAAAAACATGGTTGGTATTGTTAGAGTTAATCTCATGAGCTATTTCTTCGGAACGTGTCCAAAGTAAAGTTTGTTGATGGTTTTCTGCCAAAACCATCGATAATGCAGTACCCCATCCACCGGCACCAATTACACCTGTTTTCAACATAAATTTCCCCTAAGCAAGTACTATTTCAAGTGTACAGATAATAAAAAAGGGCGAAGAAAAATTCTCCGCCCTGCAAAATTACAAATTTCAATGTTTTTATGCTCTATCGCCGCGGCTTATGTTTGAATAATTGAAGCTTAGCGAATCGATTTTCTTTCCCGTCAATGAGTCGTTTTATATTTGCCCGATGAGTATATATTACCAGAAGAGCAATTCCAATGCAGAAAAAAACCATTGTGTGATACCCGGCGATATCTACATGAAGAATATTATAACGAACGCACATTGCAGTAGGTATTGAGATCGCAGCGACAATAGAGCCAAGGGAAATATACCCTGACAAAACGACGACTACCAAAAAAACAAGCAAAAGCAATTCCCACATCGACCGGTGCAATGGCAATTAACATGCCTGTAGCAGTGTTAATCCCTTTACCACCACGGAATTGCACAAATGCCGAGAAGACGTGACCCAGGACTGCGGATACACCGGCGATTAACCGTAGTACGGTAATATCTTCAAAAGGAGTACGATTGACAAATGGCATCGCGCCTGTAAAGAGATGACTGATAACAGCGACTGCGAGTACACCTTTGAGAATGTCAACTACCTGAACGAAGATTCCCCATTTGACGCCTAATACGCGGAAGGCATTGGTACTGCCCATGTTACCACTGCCACGTTCGCGGATGTCAAAACCAAAAAATAATTTGCTAATGATAACGGCCGTAGGTATCGAACCTGCTATATAGCTGAGAGTAATGATAAGGAGGAGTCGGATAATTGGATCCATTGTATGCCCTTTCTTGATGTAATTCGAACCGCTGAAGTATCGGCTGTATGCGGCCGTAGATGAAATTCAAACGCAAGATACGTGTTTTTTTTGAATTGAGTGTGTCACGATAAAGTAATAAGTAAGCGGCTTGGAATGCTACTTCTCATTCAAAAGCGAAATCCTGCACTCAATCGATGTACTCCGCCAAGGGTCTTAAAATTGGAATAACTGTAGTCAATCGAGATGCCGAGAGGTTCGGCTATTGGTACAAAAGCACCAGCCCCCAAAGAAAGATTTTCATCACCTGCGTTAATCTTCCAGCCCGCTCTTGCTGATACTTCCGCCGGAAAACTCCCGAGGAATTTCGTCCAATACTCAGCTCCAAGACAGTAATTTTCTGCATTATCATTCGGATGATTGAGCTGCAATGACGTCGTCAGATGATAGGTTTCCTCGTTAATTGGTTCCATCGCAAAACCAATGCGAAAGTTAATCGGCGGGTCGAACGACTGAAACGACGACTGCGTGCCGCCATTAAAGTCAGGCAACGCGCCCACAGTCGGCACCGAACCCGACGGCGTCATTTTACCGCCAAAATTCGACACCGCAACGGCAAATCTTGACGTGCCAAGACCTGTTCGGTAATACGTGCCAGCATCGAAGAGCACACCGCCAACTGTTGCTTTCCCAAGGACTTCGTGAACATAATGAAGAGTAACACCCGCACTGAACTGTTCGGTAAATTGCCGGGCGTATGTCAGCCCCACGTTTACATTTTGCATGCGAAATGTCTCACCAGTGCCGCGTGGCTGAAACTCCGTCGTCACCGGTATCGAGCCAATTCCTAGGATACTCATGCTTACGCCGAATGAATTCGTTTCGTCGATATGATAAACGCCCTGTGCTGACTGATGCGTAAGACCGTTCAGCCAGCGAGTATAACCAAAAAGTGCTTGATTGGTCTTGAATTGTGTAATTCCGGCAGGATTCCAATACAGCGCCGAAGCATCATCGGCGATCGCTACAAATGTTTCGCCCATCCCCGCAGAGCGCGCTCCGACACCGATTTTCAATGCCGCAGCAATCGATATTCCCGTTCTCTCACCGCCGAACTCAGGAAAGACCTGCGCCGTAGCAAGAGAAGCAGAGAAGATGAAGAGAAGAAGGAGAAGTCGAATCATTTGTACTTGAATTATGAATGCCACATGCAATTATCACCCGCAAAAATAGAAGATTTTACAGGAAATTTCTCATCACGAATTCATCGCATTGCAATTCCACCCATCGCATGCGCTGCTATCAGTGCTGCGAGCTTGGCGGTGCGTCCGTCGATATCATACATCGGATTGACCTCGACAATGTCGATGACGCGAGTAAGCGGATGCTGTCCCGCCATGAGCGCCGCCCTGCAATATTCATACGCCGTAAATCCCATCGGTGCCGTCGCGCTCACGCCCGGCGCGTACGCCGAGGCAATGGCATCAATATCAAAGGAAATATACGTGCCTTTAGTGCCTGTCGCTGCCTTGTCCAGCGCCGCCGCAAACGCTGCCTCGAATCCCAATTTGCGGATTTCATCATAAAATACAACCTTCCCACCAGCCGCCTGCACAAACTCACAATGCTGCACCGAAGCAGAAAACGACTGAATGCCGAATTCAACAAACTCTTTCATTGTAAATGATTTATCTTCGAGTAGTTGGCGGAATCCACTCCCCGAATGCGCAAGCCCGTCAATCAGCGGACGCACATCGGTATGCGCATCAAGATTCACCACGCCAATTTCCTGCACCACATCGCCAAGCGCCGCGCCATCGGGATAGGCGATATCATGTCCGCCGCCGAGCACGATTGGGAAACCGCCCGCATCGAGAATTGCCCGCACTACCGAACGCAATCGCAGGTGTATCTCCTCAAGCGAACCGTCCGTGAGAATGTCGCCCGCATCGAATAAGCGTCGCGACGAAAGCGACACAACATGACCATTATCATACAGATACGGCGTGAGTTTGTAAAGCGCTTTGCGGATAGCCATCGGCGCATCTTTCGCACCAATGCGACCGCCATTACGAGCTACGCCGATGTCTTGTGGCGCGCCGACGAGTACAATGGCCGAGGATAGGTCCGCGAGCGATTTCGGAAATGGCGCTAAGAGGTCGCCGATACGGATATCCTCCGGGTCATGACGCGATGTGAAGACGGTTTCGGGAAGTATAGGCGTTAGATGGGGGAAGAGATCGTGCATGTAGTGTTATTCTATTTCCAGGAGGATTAGGGCATTTCGTTAATTAATCATATCAGCGAAACTACACATATTCCACCTAAAGAGCAAACCCACCTTTAGCGTCTCTTGCGCCTCTTGCGCCTTTTGCGTTAAAAACTCCACGGAGTACACACAATGGGAGAACCAAATTTTCTTTATCTTTGAAGCATAATCTTTTGATGTTTGATTGTACTGAAATCTCATGGCTCAATTCACCCGCGAACAATACTTGGCGCAAAGCTTTGACCGCCACCTCGCTGTAACGGCAAGTGCCGGATCCGGCAAGACTTCCGTTCTTGTGCAACGCTATGCACACTTACTTCTCAATAATATCGATAGCCGAAAAATTGTAGCAATTACCTTCACCCGCAAAGCTGCCGCCGAAATGACCGCCCGCGTCGCAAAAGAAATCGAAAACCGCCTCGCCCGCGCCACAGAGCCCAAGGAGATGAGCAAACTCCGCACCATCCGCGAACGCCTGACGAGCGCTAAAATATCGACAATTCATAGTTTTTGCAGTCAGTTACTCCGGGATTTCCCGATTGAAGCCGTTGTGGCTCCGAACTTTACCGAACTCACGACGAGCGAAGGAATTCGCCTGCGAACCCGTGCCGCGACGAGCGTGTTGGAGGATTGGCTCGCGCCCGAGCACCCGAGAAGCGAAGAAACGCGCACCCTTTTTCGGACAATCGGACGCAAGAATGTACTCGAATATCTGCGGCTTTTGCTTCGTAATTCTGAGAATATGATGGCGCTCGAAGCCCTGTATTCTCAAGATGATACTGCAATCCTTGCCTTCAGGGACGAGGCAACCCGCGCGCTCTATATGCCGGCGGTGCAGTCTGCGATTAGCGCGCTTAATCAGCTTATCCGCTCGATAGACCGCGCTGCGCTCAAGCCCAAGGAAGCCGATGAGGTCGAGGCGGCATTCGTGCAACTCGGCGAGCTTGGTTGGCAAACAACGAGGATGCTGTCCGTAGAGCAAATGGGCGAACTCCTGCAGGCGGTGAGTGACATTAAAATTATGTTCTTTACTGTTTCAGGTCAGTTACGGAGTGATATTCGGAAAATTATCGATCCGGCGAGTGTAGAAGAATGTATCCGGGAATTCGAGTCATCAGCAGAACTCATTGATAAAAAAGCAATTGAACCGCTTCTGAGGTTTAGTATGGACGAACAAATGCTTCGGCTTGCACGTACGCTCTATGCGATAGCCCGGGAAGCGATGGAGGAAATTGACCGTGAAAAAAATGACCTCGGAGCGATGGATTTTGATGATTTACAGCTCAAGGCGCGCGTGTTGCTTACGAACGAATCGGTGCGCGAAAAGCTCCGCCGGAAGATTCGCTATCTGATGATTGATGAATTTCAGGATACGAATCAGCTGCAGTATGATATTGCTAAAGCGCTTGTTTCTGCGGTAAGTGAACAGCAGCCCGGGGGCGGCGGGGAGTCGACGAATCTATTTATCGTAGGTGACGCAAAACAAAGTATTTACGGTTTTCGCGGCGCAGACGTTCGCGTCTTTGAGCAAGCACAACTTGATATTCAATCTGCCAATCGGCGTGACGCTGACTCCGGGAAAATTTCCGGTGAAATTGCCACACCGAACGGAAACATTACCGCCAATTCTCATGAAACAGTCGGAGATGTCCGGCTTTCGGCGACGTTTCGCCTGCTGCCTGCCGTTGCGGGTTTTGTGAATCTCGTGTGCGGACGGATAATGCCCGCGCAGACCGATGGCTTTGATGTGCTGTACGAACCGATGGTATGCGCCCGTCAAACGGGCGTTCTTGTCCCCGCGGCGGGTTCGGTGACGATGCTCTTAGCCCTGAAACGATATGCAGATACAGCGGTTGAGGATGCAGAAGACGAACCCGCAGAATTCGAAGAAGATGAGCAAGGCGAGGCAGAGCTTCTTGCACGGCATATTGCGGCGATGACCTCGCCCGACCATCCGCTCATGGTCTATGAGTCGAACAATCAGCAGCCCGAGGCGCGTCCTGCGCGATTTGGAGATATAGCAGTGCTCGCTCGTTCGCGGAGTAAATTCGACGCGCTTGGCACTGCTCTCCGCCGGCTTGGAATACCGTTTGTGCTGCATGGAGGACGTGGGTTTTTCTCGACACAGGAGGTGAGTGACATGCGTTCGTACCTGAGTTTTCTGCATAATACGGAGAATGATCTTGCTCTCGCAGCCGTACTGCGTTCACCGTTTTTCGCCTGTAATGACAGCGACTTATACGCAATGAGCACCACACAGGGAGCGACGTTGTGGGATAAAATGAAGAAATTATACGCGAATTCCACACCCGAGAATCCACTATCTTTTGCCCTTCGCCGGGCGCATGATGTACTCGATGAATTACTCCCGCTCGCGCCGCGCATGCCGATTCCAATGCTTCTGCGATTGCTGCTTGAGCGGAGCGGTTGGCGGGGGATGATTCTTGACTATGAGCGCGCCGCACAGATGGAGGCGAATATCGAAAAACTCATTGATTATGCACGCGCTTACGAACAAAAAGGTTTTCGGAATCTCTATGATTTTGTCGAAGAGCTCACCGAACTCGCCAAAAGTGATTCGGACGAAGGCGAAGCGGTCGTCGAGACGGGCACCGACGCCGTCAATCTGATGACGATTCACGGTTCGAAAGGGCTCGAATTCCCAATCGTAGCGCTCTATCAGACCAACAGCAGCAACAGCAGAATCGACCCTATGCTCGTGTCGCCGTATGGCATTACGTTCCCAATCCCGGAGGATGAACACGATACGGCAGGAGCTGCTTCGCCCTTGCATGCTATGGCGCGGCATCAGAGAAAAACCGCCGAGACGGCCGAACTTAAGCGCCTGCTCTATGTAGCACTTACCCGCGCGAAAGATCATATTGTCATTACAGGTGCCGTGAAGCAGAATAAAAATCTGAGTATTAGTAAAATAACGGGCTTGCTGGAGTTGATTTTTAAAGGAATTGACCGCGAACTCACAGAAATTCCGTTTAATTCCACCGAGCGTATCATTGTGCGGTTGCCGGTGCTTCGAGCGGATGATACAGGAGTGAAAGTGCAGAGCGAGCAAGACTGCGAACTCCACATCCAAACGCTCGTAAGTGTAGAACAGGCAACACTTGCCGAGCGCAGAGCCGCCCAAACGTACGCCCACGCTCCTTGTACAACCGCTGCGCACTACGATTGAAGACGAGTATTTTTCTGCGTCGCAGATGATGGTATTTGAGGATAATCCCAAGGATTTCACGCTGCTCTACCGTCTCGGGCTTGCGAGTGAAAAAACGCCGACGCTCGTTCCGCCCGCTGACGGTTCGCGGAATGACAGCATTTCCGGCACGCTTCTCGGCACCTACGTCCATGAAGTGCTCAGCCGGCTTGGGAAGTGGCTCACGGCGGATGGAGAAGTAGTCGAATCGGCACTAGATGAAGTAATTACAGAAATTCTCGCCACAGCCGAACGCCATACAAATGAAGAAATTACACGTGCCGTGCGCTTGCAGTGTACGAATATCGCCTCGACCGAGCTCGTAAGAAAATTCGCCGGGAATCTGATCAATTCCAAGCAGGAATATGAGCTGTTACTGCCGATTGGCGTGGACTTTCTCACGGGCGTGCTCGACGTGCTCGTGCAGAACACAAGGGGAGATTGGGAAATCTGGGATTGGAAGACGAACAAAATCACGCCCGAAAAGGGCATCGATGTTCTTTTTGAGCATTATCGCCTGCAACTCGAGTGTTATATCTTCTTTGCTGCGCAATTATTTCCGCAGCAGGAGCATTTCACAGCCCGCCTGCTCTTCTCGCGTCTCGCGCATCCGGCAGCGAGCAAAGAAGAATGGACGCGCACTCTCACCGCAACCCGAAAACAGGCGCAAGATTTTGGAGAAACTATTCTTCGTAGGATTGAACGTATGAAGGAAATTGGGTGAGGTGGTGAAATGTGTCGCGGACATATTGGCGAATTGTAGGGGCGAATCGCATTCGCCCAGCGCCGTGCAGGGCAGGGGGAATGCAATTCGCCCCTACATATTTCATAGATAATTTACGTAAAATAAGATCGGGGTTTTTACTCCAATGGACTCGCGTTGATTTTCTGCACTCACTCCCTACCACTTCCCCGGCTTCGGCGGCATATACCCATCACCGGAAATCACGGAACGGATCTTTTCCTGCTGTTCCATCTTGGGGAGAATATCGTCTAAGTGATTGTTAAGAAAGAGGAGTCGGGCGTTTTCCGAACGCATCTCGAGGATATCTTGCTTTTGGCGGAGGGAGAGTCCTGACTTTTGGGCCACGAAAAATGACGGCTGCTTCATCGTCATTGCCTGCGCCCCGGCGAAGGTATTACTGCGGTCGGGAAAGACAATTTCGACGACCCGATTATACTTTTCGATGCAACTCCATAATGCTTCGCTGTCCATCACTTCTTCTACATCCTCAAAATACTCAACCGAACCCACAAAATAGCTCGCATTCCCTTCGGTGAAATTCTGGAGATGATAGCGTTTTTCGCCCGTGACTATTACGTCAAATCTTCCGTCGGGGTAGCGCTGCACGACATCGCGCACCCGTGCTGAACACCCAATTTCAAACAACTTAGACGATTCGACAAGATTAATGCCGAAGCTTGATTGCTTCTCGATAGCCGTATTGAGCAGATTGCGGTAGCGCGGCTCGAAAATATGAAGCGGCAGCGACGCAGACGGGAAAAGCACCACGCCGAGAGGGAAGAGTCCGATGGATTCCACGTAGAGGTACCCAAGTATAGTCAGGAAATAAGGAATTATCCAGCAAATTTACAGAAAAAATGTGACCGTGGACAGTGTTGGTGTGGTGAATAACAAGTTACCCTTCACTGCATCCGTTTGCGCCGCTAGCGTCTTTTGCGATAAAAAATCTTCGGAAGGTATGGACGGCAATGGGTGCCCGCAGGCGAGTTGTGGAACGTGCAGAAGGGGAACCCAAAAAATCAATGAGCCCCGAGAAGGAGCGAGCTGTCGCCATAACTAAGGAAACGGTAATCGTTTGCAAGAGCTGAGTCGTAGATTGCGCGTTGAAAGGCTGTGCCTACAAAAGCTGCGACGAGTAAAATCAACGTGCTGTGCGGCTGATGGAAATTGGTAATAAGAGCAGTGCAGATCCGGAATTGGTAGCCTGGAACGATGATAATTTCAGTTGTACCAACGAGTTCGGTGATGGTGTGAATGTCCATCCATTCGAGAATTGCCCGCAATGATTCTACGGCTGAGATAGTGCTTGCTGTCTCAGATAGACGGTAGGCATCCCACTGTCCGAGGGCAAAATGCGGGAGCTCTTTGGCTGAATGGTCGTTGCATATCAGCCGCACGCCGAACCAATAGAGCGACTCCATTGTGCGTATGGAGGTCGTGCCAACGCAGATGAATCGTCTGCGCGCTTCTTGCTCCAACCATGAGATAACTGCTTGAATTTCAAAACGTTGGACGGCGATTTGTTCGCCGTGCATCCTGAAATTATCAATGCTATCGGTATCAATCGGTTTGAAGGTGCCGAGTCCGACGGTGAGATTAACCGATATTCTGCGGATGTCTTTGGCGGATAACGCGGTAAATACTTCGGGGGTAAAGTGGAGTCCGGCAGTGGGCGCCGCGACCGAACCGCTCGACTCTGCATAGACGGTCTGATAGCGAACGGCATCGGCGGGAGTGTCATCGCGCTTGATATACGGCGGCAGGGGAATATGTCCGAAGTGGTCGAGGATTTGGGCAAATTCAGAACCATCAAACCAGGTAAATTCAACAATTGTAGTATGTTCGGAGCGTACGATAATCGTCGCCGTGAGCTGTACATTATCATGTTCGGCCGTGAGAATCGTGCCTTCGCGGAGGTTTTTCCCGCGCAGCAGGCATTTCCACTGAACGGGCGACGTGGCAGTGAGGGCTACGGGCGGGGGAGTGGCATCTGCGGGTGAAAGTATGAAGACTTCGACTGTGCCGCCGGAGGACTTATGCATGGGGATGCGTGCTGCTATCACACGGGTAGAATTGACGACGAGCAGGGAATTCTCCGGCAGAAATGCGGGGATATGCTCAAAGGTCGAATGGGTAATGTCACCCGTTGCCGCATCGGCGACGAGGAGTTTACTCGCCGAACGCTCGGCGAGTGGCTCGAATGCAATTCGTTCATTCGGAAGATGATAGACAAATTCCGCGAGGTTGATGTGAGGATATGCGAGGTCATGGCATCCTACTTTTTCCCAAGCGGAGACACAAGAAACGGCGGTTTCGGGAAATCGCCTTCGAGCGGACGAATCTCTACATCTTCGAATAAAATATCAGGCACGATAATCGACGAACCGATATACTGAGCGCCACCGGTGACGAACGGCGAAGCGATAGCCGGAGCGAGATAGTTATACGCAGATTGTTTCTTGCCAACAGCGATAATATCCTTAAATGCCTGCACTGTAAAGCCGGCGCCTTCGCTGCCGCGGATGAGCTCTTCCTTGCCATTGGGATAGACTTTATAGACTTCGAGGAGCGAAAGCTTGGTATCGCCTTGTGCAAATGGATATTCGCCTGCGGTTTGCTCATAGAGTGCAGTAAAGAGGATATTCTGATTGAGCACTTTACGAACAATAAGTCCAAATGGCAGGTCACGATCCTTGCAGATTTTCATCATTTTCTGGCGTAAGGCATTGGCGTCTAACTGTTTGTCGGCTTTTTTCTCCGGCTTGGCGCGGAGTTCAATTGTGCTGAGCATTGCTGCGCCGCCGCGCTGATGTCCGTTGGATTGTTTGAGCTTCTTGGTGGGAATTCGTGACGTGAGCAGGGTTTTGAGATATCCATTTTCGACGAGATTGACCTGTTGCGCGGGGATACCGTCGTCGTCGATGGTATAGCTACCGATGAGGGATGTGGTATTGAACATCGGCTTATCGGGCGTAGCGACGATAGACAAAAATTCCGGCAGCACGCGTCCGCCGATTTTATTTTGAAATGCGCTGTAGCGATCTGATTCCTGCATGCCACGTTCGGTAAGCGGCGAGCGCTGAGCGACAAGATTCGGCGTAAATACCTGCGCCATAACTTCAGCAGCTGCTTGGTCTTCGAATAACACAGGACCCGAATAGCCATCGGCAAGAGTTGGGGCAAAGGTCATTCGATTAAGCGTTGCAGCTGTTGCTTGTACGGCTTTCATGAGCGAGTCTTTATTTGGGAAATTAGCAGGATTTTGGGTGTAACACGAATACACATTAGCAAGTGTCATTCCATCGCTTGCCTGAGTCGATGCCACGACTTCGAGTCCGGCATAATACTCGGTTTTTTGAAATTCACGGCCTTCGCTGTTGACGTAATAGACGCGTTCCGGGGTGAATTCCACGCCGACACTTGAGGCGGCTATCGAACTATATTCCTTAAAAACCGAAGATAAATCCATGCAAAGTTGGCGAAAGTAATTGGCGTCAAATCCGGGAATTGCGCCGGTATCGGCGAGCGTTTGCTGCGGCAGGAGTTTGAAGTCCGGCGTGGTGTCGGTGCGCAGACGATTCTTGATAGATGCTTCTTTCTTGGCGTAGAGTTCGGCTGCCTGCTTATACGCTGCATCACTGGCGAGCCAGATTTCACGGCGGAGAGCTGCGTAGTCGAGTTCGAGCGGAACGCGGCGATTCTTGAAACCTTCTTCATCGTCCGAACTTCCAAAAAATCCAAGACTTACATCAAAATAATTTGTATTGTCAAATTCCTGTCTTCCGACTCTGATACCGACGGAAAGGGTAGCAGTCGGGCTATGGCGTTCGTGTACCACGCCACCGAGGGAGGCCTTCATATTCTGCGCATCCCGCATTGTGAGTGTATATTCAATATAATAAGGACGTTGGAGTGTCGGCAATGCGAGCTGCGTGAGTGAACGCTGGAGTTCGTCCCGCATAGCGCGGGTAATGTCGTCGGTTCCTGCGAAGAGAGATGTCTGCGCGCCGAGAAGCAGAGCAAAAACGAGAGATATGTGTTTGATTTTCATGCTGATATGGAGATTACGAGATGTCATAGTTACTGTAGTTGAAGAAGTACTTTTAAATTTACATTTAATTCATTCATTTCAATAAAATTAAGTTCGCCCAACTTTCCTTTGGCCAGCCCTTTATCAATAGTTGCAATTTTAGATAATCGAATAATGGATGCTTTTTTAATACCATTATGGACTGATGGTTGCAGGACTATATCTGTTGGTTCTTTCCATTGTGTTTGTGTGGTAATAAAGGTCAAGGTAACATCATTCTGTGTTTCGATTAATACTACCGCAGGTCTTAATTTACTGCCACTTAAATCAGTGAATGGGAAAGGAATAAGAAGAACATCTCCTTTATTCATGGAATTTCTCTTTCAAATCATGCAGTGAATACAAATCTTCCTCATCAGGTAAAAAATCAAAGGCGTCGCTATTTGACACAAGTTGTTGAATATTCAGGAGCAACGATTGTTCTTCATATTTCATCATGATATATTCGGCAAAGTCTGATATCTCCGTTGCCTTGTTGTCCGGAAGCCGATTAATGACCTCTACCGTACGTTCTATAATTGCTTGTCGTGTCATTGGAGTCTTGTGTTATTGTATGATAATATTACGGAATCTGAATCCTTTTTCTCACGAAGCGTTCATCACCCAATCTCACTTCGGCTACATAATCGCCGGTGGGCATTCTGCGTCCTTTTTCATCACGCCCATTCCATGTAATTTGATATTTACCGGTGGGTTGGTGCATTTTAAGGAGTACGGCTATTACTCGTGCCTGAGGACTATAAACAACCACTTCGACATTCATTGAATATTCTACATCATAGCGAATGACTGGTGAGACATCTTCTGTGAGTCCGAAGAATGCCCAAATAGATGATAAAGGGATTTGAAGTCCGGCACCTGCAGTTTTAGGAAAGGAACCAGGTATATCTTGTGAACGGGCAATATGATAATTATAGGAAGCAATTTCCTGACTACTTGGCTTAAAATATTCGGGTGGTATTTCGAGATTTTGACGGGCGATTTCCCAGGG